>CANRBF010000025.1 GCA_947628795.1 uncultured Monoglobus sp. | reverse complement strand
ATAGCGATCAGATGCAAATATCCTTTTTTGAATAAAATTCAATCACCCTTAATAATAATATTAGGGGTGATTTTTCATGTATGTTATCAAACTCAGAACTCTTATAATTTACGCGCTCGCGTTTGTGCTTTCGATCGCGCTGGGCGCGGTCGGCTTCCGCATGATCGCCGCCAAAGAGGCGGAGCCCGCGGCCGCAGAGGGCGGCTCGGTCAAGCTGCCTATTTTGATGTACCACGGCCTGACCGAGAACCAAAGCAAGGTGAACGCCTATGTTATACCTGTGAGCGGTTTTGAGAGCGACCTCAAATATATGCGCGACAACGGCTACACCGCCGTTTTTATGAGCGACGTTATAAACTATGTCGAGGGCAATGGCGATCTGCCCGAAAAGCCTGTCGTTATCACGTTCGACGACGGGTTTGAAAGTAACTGCGAGTACGGTCTGCCCCTATTTGAGAAATACGACATGCGCGGTCTTGTGTCGATAGTCGGGAGCTACACCGAGAACTATTCAAAGATCTCGGACGAGAATCCCGAGTACGCTTACCTGAACTATGACACGATCAACAAAATGAAGGACAGCGGCAGATTCGAGTTCGCCAACCACAGCTATAATATGCACATGCTGCCCGGCACGAAGGGCAACGACAGCGGACGCAAGGGCGCCGCGAAGCTCAAGGGCGAGAGCGCCGAGAACTACCGCGCCGCCCTGACCGAGGACGCACAAAAGACTCAAATCCTGCTTTCGGACAACTGCGGGATAACGCCCGAGGTCTACACCTACCCCTACGGCGAGATAACCCGCTCCGCCGAGGACATACTGCGGGACATGGGCTTTAAGGCGACCCTTTCGTGCTTTGACAAGCAAAATATAATCACCCGCGGCAATTCCGACTGCCTGCGCTGTCTCTGCCGCGCCCTGCGCGACAACAAGCGCTCCGCCGCCGAGATCCTTGAAAGCTATTAGCTCCGCGCCCTCAGAATGTAATAGCACACAACGTAGATCAGGACAAAGCCGCATAGGCACAGCGCGACTGTCAGCCCCGCCTCGGACATTCCGGCAAACTCCAGCGCCATGATCGCGGCCGCAGCGGCGTATATAAAAATATTGAACGCCAGGCTCACCGCCTTGCCGTAGATCATTCTGTTGCGCTCGTCCTTTGACTCTATCTCAAGCTTTTTGAGCTTTTCGGGGTTTGAGATAATAACGCCGTTTTTGATCAGCATCGCCAGTCCGCATGCGGCGTAGGCGCAGCCGAATGATATGAATATATCGGGCATGTATCCCAGGATCCGCAGAACTATGAACGCCGCTCCCAAAACGACAAGCGCCGCGTAGTATATCATGTTTATCTTCATCTTTTTCTTAAAATCCATTATTGATCCTCCTCATCAAAAATAAATATGCTTTCAATGCTCTCGCCGAAAAACACGGCGATCCTGTGAGCCAGCGGCAGCGACGCGCAGTAGGTTCCCTTCTCAATGGCGATCACGGTCTGCCGCGTGACGCTCAGCGCGCCCGCCAGCTCGTCCTGGGTCAGCCCCATCGCGCGTCTCAGCTCTCTTATCCTGTTTTTCAGTTTTGCCGCCTCCTTTCTAAAATGTAAAACATGCTTTACATTTTCTATTATAACACCATCTCCTAAAATGTCAAGTATATTTTACATTTTTGTTTAAAAAATTTTTTGGATACTTATTGTATGTAGATTTATTGTATTCAAAGATTATAATAATTAAATGGAGGTGAAATCATGGATATTGTAAAAGTCTTTGGCACTAATCTTAAAAAATATAGAAACGCTATGAATCTCTCTCAGGAGGCCTTTGCCGAAAAATGTGGAATGCACCGCACCTATATAAGTGCGATTGAGTGTTATCGAAGAAGTATATCTCTCGAAAATATTCAGCGAATTTCAGATGCGCTTGAAATTGATACTTATAAATTATTTATGGAGGAATAATAATGTCGGAAAATATCATAAACTTTGAATTACCTGACGGAGACAAAACCTCTATGAGAACGTCTCTTATCAACTTATTTCTTAATGAAACAGCCGGGTGCGGAACAGGAGAAAACGCATCTCGGTATCGTTACAATGTAGAATACTATAATAACTACATCATCTTTTTGAAACGCCCAACAAGGCTTAATAAAGGTTTTGACTTTACAGTAAATATTCAAGGATTGTACTTTAAAAAACAGCGCACCTACAAAAATCCCAGCCATGAAGATATATTTTATGCTTTAAATTATTGTAGAACTCATTATCCTAATGAATATGCAAAAGTGTCATCAGCAATAATTGATTTATACAATTGCAAAAGCCCTGATCTCTCAAATATTCAGGCATATTTTGTCGATTACGAAGGAAATAATCATCCGATTCAGATTATTTTACTTGCAATAAAGTGGCTATTTATGGAACAAGACTGTGCATATTGGAACTATTCCGGCCGATATAGAGACAATCCCAGATTTTGTGTAAAGTAAGTTGTTTAAACCTCCAAGATGGTATATAATAAAAATATCAAATTGGA
>CANRBF010000024.1 GCA_947628795.1 uncultured Monoglobus sp. | reverse complement strand
GCCGATACTGCGGGCTCTTCCGACTGCTCGGGCTCTGCCGATACAGCAGGCTCCTCCGACTGTTCGGGCTCTGCCGATACAGCAGGCTCCTCCGACTGTTCGGGCTCGGTTGATACAACAGGCTCCTCTGACTGCTCGGGCTCTGCTGATACAACAGGCTCCTCTGACTGCTCGGGTTCGGTTGATACAACAGGCTCCTCTGACTGTTCGGGCGTCGCCGTTATCTCGGGCGGAGGAATGGTCGGCATGTCGGAGGGCAGCGGGGGCGCCTCATCGGGCACCTCGTTGGGAACGACCTGAACGACCGTCTTGTCGCCCGACGCTTCGTTTTCCGCGGCCTCTTTTTCAAGAACTGCCTGCGGAGCGAATTTAACGCTTACCATAGCGGCCGCTGTCAGATCCTTGTAATCGTTAAAGTTTACCTCGACCGTCTCGGCGCCGCTCTTGGTTCCGTCGGGATTTGTATACTTAACATCGCTGCCTATGCTGATCTGCTCGATAACATAGCCCTGATCGGGTGTCACGGTGAAGCTCTGAACAGGCTCCGCCTCGGTGATCTTCATAAGACCGTCATCATCCGTGTTGCTGTACGCAACGCTTCCGCCGTTGTTCTTGGTTACAACGAAGGTCTTTTCCTTCTTGTCCGCTTCCTTTTCCTCGGGGGTCTTGTCGGTGGCGACAACCGCGAAGGGGCTGAAGCTCTTGCACCAAATAACCAGACCGTAAGGCGTTACCTCACAAGGGATCTCCTCGACACCTACCGTGTTGCCGCGGTCGTCCTTAATATAATGATAGGCCGTGAATTTAGTTCCCTCGTCATCCGGGCCGTAGGGAGCGGGGAAGCCCATCATAACTCTCACGCCCTGTCCCGGCTGGGGAACCTGGCACTTGCAGACTGTGAGATTAATATTATACATGCTGCTCCCCTTGGGAGTAACTCCCTTTTCTTCGAGCAGCTCATTCATGGCGTTCTGCTCGCCTTGGCTGGTCTCGCTTACAACCAAAGACAGTCTGTGCGACAGACCCGGGTCAACGGGTTCACCATTTGAGTCCGTCCATTCTGAAATATCAATGTCGGAGTCGCTGATAAGCTGCGGCTTCGCGTGAACGTTCCAGAAATATCCTCTTGATCTGTAGGCGCAGGCCGCGCAGGGGAACGATGTTACCATGCCTATCTCGTTCGGTATCTTCTTGCTGACAACGCCGCGCATCGTCTTGAATACGATCAAATACTCAACGCAGTCGCTGGCCCATGTCGGATCGGGCTTAAATTTAAACGTCACCGTTCTGTCGCCGTCAAAGTGGATCGAGGGAACCGCCTCCTCAACCTTGATATTGTCAAGAGAAGCGTTGTTCTCGGTCTTATCGAGAACGTAAACTCCGTAGTCCTCGCCGTACTTAAGCTCGATCGGTGTGCCGTTTTCGGTCACAACGTCGCCCTCGGCCTCGCCGTCGGCGGCGGTCACGGGCGCGAACTGCTCAAGAGGCTGATCGAACGAATACTCGCAGTCGATCTCCATGTTGCCTTGAATTAAAACTCTGCCCGACTGCGAGGGAGTTCCTCTCTTGATATAGGGAGGCGCAACATATTTCTCGGCCGGGTTGTAGAGCAGTCCCGTCTCGGCCTCAAAGCCCGCGGTATCGCCCTTATAATATTGATACTCAAGCCGGTCAAGACGGTAATTTTCTTTTATATCCGGTGAAGGATTCGGAATTTCGGGATTTACCGGTATTTCCTGACCGTAATACCAATGTCCCTTTGGCGGAATCTTGGTAATAGCAAACTCCGCATAATAAATCTGCCATGCCGGGAACAGCGTATATTCTTCCGTTTCAAATCCGTCCGAGCCGGCGAAATATAATCCGGTGTCGGCATAAACCCAATCGGTATTTCCGACAAATCCGCCCTCGACGCTGCTTGTGTCTTTTGCGTATTGCTTCACGAGGATATATATTCCGTCCTCGCGCGCGGCTCTCTCGTAGCCCTTGCCGTTGTAGCTTACCTTGTAAACCGGGGCGGGAATGTCTGTGCCGAAATACATTCCGCTGTCTTCGGTGTACTGAACGTCAAGTCCGTTCAGCGAGAACACGGTGTCATAGCTGACGCCGCTCATCTCAAGAGCGGGATACTTGAACACAAACTGGCACTCGGACATCTCGCCGCTCGCCACGTGCTGCTTATCCATGATATCGGCTCCGACCAGCAGATACTCTGTAGACTCGTGTCCGCTGTCGACATCGTCGATCTGAACGCCGTTCCAGGCCGAAGGATCGTCAAAAGTTGAGTCTACCGCGTACCAAACATCGTTCTCGCCCTCACGGATCCGAACCATGTTCCACATGTGAAGCTCCTCGTCGCCGTCGCCGTGCTTGTAAATTCCCTGAACCAGAACGCAGGGAATACCGAGCTTATCCATTATGCACTTAAAGCCCCTTGAATAACCTTCGCAAAGCGACTCGCCCGCTACCAGCGGACCGTAAGCGGTCCTCACGTTCTCGATGTTCTCGGGACGGCACGCCTTGGGGTCCGTCTCCGTGGTGGTGTCCAGCTTATATCTGGTGTTTCTGATCATGGCGTTATGAACAGCCGTGATCTTTTTCTCGTCGTCGGTCTTTTCTCTGTATTTTTCCTCATCCTCGTTTCCGGGTCTAAGATCCGCGAGATCGTAAACTCCGGGGCCGTCGGACGCTTCGGGCTCTCCCGACGCGTCGGGAAGCGCCGAGGCATCGGCCGCTTCGTCAGCGGCGATCTCGGCATCCTCCGTGCCGCCGCTGACCGCCTCTTCAGCGATCTTCACGTAATTGTCGATCGAAGCGTTCAGCTCAGCCGCAGCCGCGTCTACCGCGTCCGCGCTTTCAAAGCCTTTTCTGTAATAGTTGTCTGTTCTGCCGGCGCCGAGAACGGCCTTATAACCGGTCTCCTCGTTGTATTTCACGGTGATCGTGAGGTTGTCGGTGTTCACATAGAAAACCTCGGGATAATCCGCGAAAAACGCGTCGCGCGCCGCTCCGTAGGTGTTGAGCAGCGTGTTGTCGCCATTCGCGTAAGCAGCGAGCTGCTCCTGCGAAACGATATTGTTCGCAACCAGATCATATGAGCCTGTGCCCGTTTTGAATATTCCGGTCTCATACATGATCTTCATGGCTTCATAGAACCTTTTTGCGTCGGGTGTCAGCTGATCATAGAAATAGAGATAATGATCGTCGCTCCGGGTGATCGCCGCCGACTCGGCTTCTCCGTCGTCATAGGACGCCGCCGATACGACGGGCGCGGCAATGACCATGGTGAGAAGCATCGCGATCGACAGCAGCAGCGCTGTTGATTTTTTAAATTTAGCAGTCAATTTAAACTCCTCCTTTTTAAATGTGCGCGTTTATATTTTGAATTTTATTTTTTGCGGATCAAGACCTATGCCTATAAATTATCATAGTAGGTATGCCTATTTTATATTAAAACTCGGGAAAAAACAATTACAAAAATATTACAAATGACAAGAAAATAACAAAATCGTCACAACGCTCACGTTTTAACTAAAACCGCATTAAAATTTATGAAAGTTGCACAACCAAAAACGTTGATATTATCCGCCCTCTCTGCCTCCTCCCGGGAGGAGGTGGCGGGCGAAACCTGACGGAGGTGGGAAAATCCCCCTTCACAAAATTCCGCCGATGTGCTATAATAAACAAAACAAACGGGAGGCCGAAAAATGAAACGCATATTGAGCGCTCTAAACAACAAAACCGAAAATTATTTACTTCCGCTGTTCTGGCAGCACGGCGAGGACGCGGAAACCATCCGCCGAGAAATAAACAAGATTCGCGAGGCGGGGATAGGCGCGTTCTGCGTGGAGTCCCGCCCTTTTGACGACTTTTGCGGTGAAAAGTGGTGGGAAAATTTGGACAACATAATCGCCGAGGCGAAGCGCCTTGATATGCGCGTCTGGATATTTGATGACAAGCACTTTCCCAGCGGCTACGCGAACGGCGTTTTTGAAAGCAGGCGCCCCGATCTGCGCAAGCGCCACCTGATCGAAAAGAACGCGGACGTTTTCGGCCCGCGAAAGGACGCGGCGATCCTGCTGCCCGAGCTTCGGCCCGAGTTTGACGAGCGCCTTGTCGGAGCGGCCGCGATGCGCCGAAGCGGCGAGGGCGAAAGCCTCACCGGCGACGCGATAGATCTGACCGACCACATCCGCGACGGCATGCTGTGGTTCGACGTTCCCGAGGGCGTGTGGCGCGTGTTCTTTTTTATCGACACCCGCGACGGAGTAAGCGGCCGATCCGCCTATATGCTGGACCCTCTTGATCCCGAATCCTGCAAAATGATGATCGACGAGGTCTACGAGCCACACTACAGACGATACAAAGCCGAATTCGGCAAAACCATAGCCGGATTTTTCAGCGACGAGCCGGGATTTCGCAATCTGCCAAAGGGCTATAACACCTCGGTCGGCACCGAAAACGCGGCCCTGCCCTGGAACGCCTCGCTGAAAGATATAATTTCAAAAGCCGCGGGCCGCCCGGCTGTATGCGCTCTGGCGGCGCTTTGGCACAACTGCGGCGCGGTCACGCCCGAGGTCAGATACGCCTACATGGACGCGGTATCAAAAATGTACAGCGAAAACTTTTGCCGAATGCTCGGAGAATGGTGCCGCGAGCGCGGCGTTATGTATATCGGTCACGTGCTGGAGGACATGAACGTCAGCTCCCGTCTGGGCCCCGGCGCCGGACACTACTTCCGCGCGCTGGCGGGACAGGACATGTCGGGCATCGACGCGGTGTATCACCAGCTGCTGCCAGGTTTCGGCGATATGAGCCACGCGGTTTTCGCCTCCACCCGCAACAACGACCCCGAGTTTTACGACTTCGCTCTCGGCAAGCTGGGCGCTTCGATGGCGCACATTCAGCCGAACAAAAAGGGCCGCGCCCTGTGCGAGTGCTTCGGCGGCTACGGCTGGGCCGAGGGCCTGCCGCTGATGAAGTGGCAGGTCGACCACTTTCTGGCGGCGGGGATCAATCGCTTCGTTCCCCACGCGTTTTCTCCAAAAGAAAACGACCCCGACTGCCCGCCCCACCTTTACGGCGGCGGCAAAAATCCCCAATACGAGTATCTGAAAATATTAAGCGGTTACATGAACCGAATGTGCCATATGCTGAGCGGAGGCAAGACCGCGCCGAGCGCGGCGGTGATATACCACGCCGAGGCCGAATGGTGCGGCGGGAAATACACGCTCGAACAAAAGCCTCTCAAAAAATTGCTGCAAAACCAAATCGACTGCGACATAATACCGTTTGAAGCCGTAGACGACGGAGAGATCAAAGACGGCCGCCTTGAGATAAACGGCACGGTCTATCCCTGCGTTATCGCGCCGCACGCCGAAACACTGCCGCCCGACTGTCTCGAGCGGCTCGAGCGGCTCAAACAAAACGGCGCCGACGTTGTGTTCACCGACGCGCCGCCCCAAAATTACGAAAACCCTCTTAACATTCCGTCGGTTCCCCTTGACAAGATCGCGGAATACGCCGCGAAATACGCGGATATAAAACTCTCCGCTCCGTTTAAGGACCTGCGCGTCCTGCATTATGTCCGCGGCGGAACGCATATATATCTGCTGAACAACGAGAGCGTCAGCCGCGTCTTTGACGGCGGTATCGCGTTTTCGCAAAGCGGCAGATGCGCGGTCTGCGACCCGACCAAAAACACGCTCCGAGGCGCCGACGCGAGCGGCGGCCTGCGGCTGGTGATAGAGCCTTACCGTCCGCTTTTGGTCATATTCGGTGACGTGCACGAAGATCTTGAGCCCTACGACCCGTATCTTCCCGAAATGACCGAGCTCAAACTTAAATTCGATATTGACATATCCGAAAACGGCGGTGACTTTAAGACCTACAGAAAATCAAGTGTTCCGATAAACATAACCGGCCCCGACGCCCTGCCGCGGTTCTGCGGCAAAATACGATACCGCGCCGAGCTTTTATCTCCCGGAGGCGCCGCAGTGATCGACCTGGGCGAAGCCGGCGAGATCGCGGAGCTGTTTGTAAACGGCGAAAAGATCGGCTGCGAGATCTGCCCGCCCTACAGATTTTCCGCCGAATTAAAAAAAGGCATAAGCCGCCTTGAGATAATTGTTACAAACAACCCCGCTTACCGCGAGCGTGACAAATACTCCCGCTTTATAGCCCTTTCACCCTCCGGCCTACTCGGCCCCATAAAGCTCGGATATACCCGCCCCGCCCGCGCAAAAAAATCCGTATAAAAAGCTCCGCCGAAAGGCGGAGCTTGTTTTCTTTGGTTAAGCGTTTCTTTGTTTATAAAGAACGGCTTAGTCGAGATACAGGTGTCTGGGCAGGCCGTCTACCATGAAGGGGATAAGCTCGCCGATGATCAGCGGGCGGCAGTAGGCGATAAACTCGTCGGAAACATATGTGCCGTCGTTTATTATCCACTCGTCCGGAACGACCTTCTCGATGTTCGCGATCTTGTTGACGTCATAGGTCGAAGTCGTGATATTATAGGGCTCGTTGGAGGTTCTGGTAAAGATTATCATCTTTCCGGTCTCTCCGTTGAACGCGGCCTGAGCGGCCTCGCTGCCCGCCATAAACGCCTCGGTTATATCGCGTCTTGAAACGATATGGGAAGCGCAGCGCTGCAGTGTGCTGAACACGATACCTCTTGATTTGATACCCAGCTTCGCGCCGATAAGGTCGGCTAAGTACAGGGCGGTGCCGCCCAGCGACTTGTGGCCGAAGGAATCCTCAAAGGTGGCCTGCTTGTTATCCTCGCAGACATACTTGCCGTTTGCCAGCTTTATGCCCTCGGAAACCGCGATGATAACCGCCGTCTTTTTCTTTTTGACCTCTTTTACCTTTTCGATAAATTTGTCATAATCAAACACTACCTCGGGGAGATAGATCAGGTCGGGACCGCAGCAGTCCTCGGCCTTCGAGAGAGCCGCGGCAGCCGTGAGCCAGCCCGCGTTTCTTCCCATTATTTCAACGATCGTTACCGACTCTGTGGGATATGTGTTAACGTCGCGAATGATCTCTTTCATAGCCGAGGCTATGTACTTTGCCGCGCTGCCGTAGCCCGGCGTGTGGTCTGTTACCGCCAGGTCGTTGTCGATCGTCTTGGGAACGCCCATGAACTTGATGTCGCTGCCGATCTGCTCGGCGTAGCTTGAAAGCTTTTTGATCGTGTCCATCGAGTCGTTTCCGCCGATATAGAAGAAATACTTGATGTTGAGCTCGTTCATATTGTTAAACAGCAGGCTGTATGTGGACTCGCTCTCCTCAACGCTGGGCAGCTTAAAACGGCAGGTGCCCAGGAATGACGAGGGGGTCCTCTTTAAAAGCTCGATGTCCAGCTCGTTTTTAACATAATCGGACATGTCGATAACCTTTTTGTTTAAAAATCCCTCTATACCGTTGCGCATACCGTAAATTTTTTCAACGCCCGCGTCCTTCGCGGCCTTGAAAACGCCGACCAGACTGGAGTTGATAACCGAGGTGGGACCTCCCGACTGGCCGACAACTACATTTCCTTTAATCAAAATAATCGCTCCTTTCAATTTTCCCGTTACAAACAGGATAAGACCTGATTTTGAATCAAAATTAGGCTTTTTTTATAAATTTTTATAAATACTTTTTAAATTAATATTAATTTTACACAAATTATTATATCAAATTCAAAAAAATAATTCAATGTTTTTTTTATAAAATTTTGGGTCAGAAAATTGGTAAAAAACACAATAAAAAATTTTCCTGATTAATTATATTAAACGAATCAATAATATATGTAGAAAAACTATCTATTAATTATGAAAGGCGGTATTGTTTTGAAAAACGAAAACACATGGATAAACAACACAAAAAACGGGATAAAAGATAAAAATAAAAAAAGTAATAAGCGAATAAAAGATATAGACGGGAAGTTCGATATGGGCGGCGCGTCGTCGGCGACCGACTGCACCGGCATACAGCAGCAGGCCATAATGACCCACGACGAACAGGAAAATCTGAAAGCGGTTTACGATTACGGCCAGCCGGATATAGATTAATAAAGAGAGCGGGGACGGATATATCCGTTCCCGCAATTTTGTGTTGACATGTTTTGTCGAATATTATATAATTTATTTATTGAGTTTTGTTTTTCGATTTATGATCCGGAGGGATAATAATGAGTTTATGTATGAATTGTATGAAAGAGAAGGGCGACAGCGAAAAATGTCCCCATTGCGGCTATTCCAAAAACGAGGATGACGGACAGTTTACCGCTTATCTAAAAGAAAATACTCTGCTTAAAGACAGATTTGTTATCGGACGCGTCTTGGGCCAAGGCGGATTCGGCATAACTTATGTCGGATACGACACGTTTTTGAGCCAGAAAATAGCTATAAAGGAATACTATCCCGCGGATATAGCCCAAAGAGTGCCCGGCTCGGCCACCGTCTCGGCGTATACCTCGAGCGGTTCGGCGGAAAATTACAGCCACGGAAAAGAAAAATTTATCGAGGAAGCCAGAACGCTGGCAAAATTTTCGGATCATCCCGGCATAGTGGGAATAAGAGACTGCATAGAAGCCAACGGAACGGCGTATATTATCATGCAGTATCTTGACGGAATGACACTAAAGGATTACATAAAGCGGCAGGGCGGCAGAATACGGCCCGAAGCCGCGGTGTCTATACTTATGCCGGTTATGGACGCGCTGAGAGCCGTTCACAAAGTCGGAATAATCCACCGAGACATAAGCCCCGACAATATATTCATAACCAAAAACAATCAGGTGAAGCTGCTTGACTTCGGAGCCGCGAGACAGTCGCTGGGCGGAGGAAAGAGCTTGTCGGTCATGCTGAAGCCGGGATACGCTCCGGAGGAGCAGTACAGAACAAACGGCAATCAGGGACCGTGGACCGACGTGTACGCGCTTTGCGCCACGCTGTATAAAATGATAACGGGCACGGTGCCGCCGGACTCTCTTGACAGACTGATCGAGGATACTTTGGTTATATCGCATGATCTGCCGCAGAATATCCGCGCGGCGCTCGAAAAAGGCCTGGCGGTGAGACCGTCCGAGAGATTCGAGTCTGTGGAAGAACTGCAAAATGTTCTGCTGGGCAGAGCGCAAGTTAGCGAGGTTCCGCAGCAGCGCCGAGCGCCCGTTGAAAACACGCGCTCAAACAAGGATATCAAGCCTCAAAAAAAGCAAAATAATAAAGTTAAAAAGACGGGGAATGATTCAAACTCAACGCTTTTGAAGATAATAATAGCGGCTTTGGTCTGCTTGGTGGTATTTGTTTCGGCGGCGGCGGTCCTGATATACAAAAACATATCGGACAACAAAGATAATAATATAATATCCGATAATATAGATCGAAAAATGCCGTCCGTGACCGCGGCTCCGGCGCCCACTCAGGCTCCGGCACCCACTCAGGCTCCCACGCCGACGCCCGTCACGGGCGCTCAGGCGGTCACAAACAGCGACATAGCCGAATTTGCCGAGGATTCGCTCAGGGCGTTTACTCGCGGCATCAGCAACAAAAGCTCCGCGTATGTTGAGGAATATTTCGGAGGAAACGCGGTAAGCGAGGAATATAACTCATACAGCGTGATCACAAAAACTGTAGACAGCGAGGAAATTTTGTATTTGGACTGCAACAGCGTTAACAGATTGTCGGACAACGAGGCGACGGTCGTGCGCGAGTCGAACATAAGAGTGTACTATAAAGACGGCAGGGTCAAGGACATAAGCGAGAGATACAGATACAACGTGCATATATACAACGACGGCTCAATGAAGATCACGGCGCTGACCGAGCTTTAAAAATATAAAATTTCGGCTTGACTTAGATTTAAAACGGAGGGAAAATGTTCGAAAACAGAGATAAATACAGCTCACCGCGCGGCGGGCGGCGAAGGATAATAACCGAGTCAAACGATGATATAAGAACCGAGGATATAACGGAAAAAATCGGCACTGTATACGTTATGCCCTACAACGCGCAGCATATAGGAACAAGAGACGAGCAGCAGGACTATTTCGCCTACTCCGACTTGATGGACGCCGATTCATTGAGAAAATACGGCTCGGTGGCGGTGCTGGCCGACGGTATGGGAGGCATGGGAAACGGCTCCGAGGCCTCCAAGATCGGCGTGTCGGTATTTCTTGAAGCGTACTGCGATTATATGGAGTCCGGCATGGAAACAGAAGACTCGCTCATGTACGCTCTTGAGGAAGCCAACGACGGAGTCAACACGCTGGGCGGCGCCGGTTCCACTTTGATAGGCCTTGTCATTAAACAAAACATGATGCATTGGGTATCGGTCGGAGACAGCAGACTTTACCTCTACAGAAACGGTATTTTAAGACAGCTTAACGAGGAGCATGTTTACTCAAAGGTCCTGGATGAAAAATACAGAAACGGGGAGATAACATACGAGGAAGCGATAAACGATCCCGAAAGGCTCGCTCTCACGTCCTATCTCGGAATTCCCAAAATAGAGCAGGTCGACAGGAACCGGGGCAGTTTTCCTGTTTTTTCGAATGATTATATATTGATTTGCAGCGACGGACTTTACAAGGTGATGTCCGATGATGAAACCGCAGATGTTTTAAGCATTGGCGGAAACGATCCCGCGGCGGATATACTGAGCGCCGCGCTGTCAAAAAACAGTCCGAGCCAGGACAACATCACCGTATTGGTATTGAAAATAATATAGAATAAATATATTTCGGGAGGAAGAAAAATGAAAAAAGTTTTATCGTTAATTTGCGCGGTTTTGATTTTGTTTTGTTCAAGCGCCGCGGTGTTCGCCGACGATGCGCCGGACGCGGTGCTTAACGCGAGAGACAGCGTGGTGAGGCTCCTTGTGGAAACGCCGTTCGGAACGACGTCTTACACCGGTTTCGCTATCGGCTCGTCCTCGCCGGTGACCAAGATCGTCACAAATTATCACGCTGTCGAGGGCGCGACAAAAATCAACGTGCTTATGTCAAGGGACCATATGATCGAGGCAAGCGTTCATACGGCGCTTGAGGCTTCGGATCTGGCGATCCTGAACGTCAGCCAGCCTATCTATGATCTAAAGCCGGCCACGATCAACGACAGCATAGCCAAAGAAGGCACCAAGGGCTACGCGCTCGGATATCAAGCCAGCGGCTCGGAGCAGCTTTCATCAACGCTCACGGGAAACAAAGAGGACATAACCATAACCGACGGGATCGTCAGCTCGATAACCGCGGTTCCTTACAAAAGCGGTCTTGAGCCGGTCAACGCGTATCAGATAAACGAGACGATCAACCGCGGCAATTCGGGCGGTCCTTTTGTCAACTCAAAGGGCGAGGTTATCGGAATCAATTCCTGGGGCGTGAACGACGCTCAGGGAATAAACGCCGTTATACAGGTGCGCGAGCTTACGCGCGTGCTTGACCAGAACGGAATTCCTTATGTAAAGGGTCAGAGCGTCTCGATAATCAAGATCGTTTTGATCATCGCTCTGCTTCTGCTTGTGGCGGCTATAGCGTTTCTTATCATTATACTGCTCAAAAAGAACAAAAAGGCAAAGGGCGTGCTCACCTGTATTCAGGGCGAGTTTGTGGGTCAGAAATTCTATTTTGAGCCCGGCGGCATCACTATCGGCAGAGATTCCTCGCTGTGCAATCTTGTGCTGACAAGAGAAAATCAGGCGGTAAGCCGCAGCCATTGCAACATACGCTTCGATCCTGCGAGCAAAACATTTTCTTTGACCGATCTGGCGTCGGCAAACGGAACATTCACCGGCATGGGCACAAAGCTGACGGCGAGAGTTCCGGTGACCCTGCAGCCCGGCGACAAATTCTATTTGGGCGACAAGTCAAATACATTCAAGGTTGGTATTGAGATATGAGTTTATTTAGCCGTGGCGAGAGCGCGGCTTTTGAGTCCGCTCTTGTGTGCGACATAGGCGGCAGAGAACGCAACGAGGACTATGCCGCGTACCGCGAAACGAAAGACAGAGGTTTTTACGCGCTGTGCGACGGTCTCGGCGGTCACAGAGGAGGAGACGAGGCCTCCAAAACCGCCGCGGAATCGTTTTTAAAGTCGATAACCGAGGCCGAGAGCGTGTCGTCCGAAGCGGTCGCCTCGGCTGCGGATTTTGCTCAGAGCACGCTTTTGGAAAAATTCGGCGGCGATCAGCTGCCCGGCTCGCTGTCTCCGAGAACAACGGGAGCTTTTCTGGCCCTCGGCGACGGCAAGGCGTATGTCTGCAATATAGGAGACAGCAGGGTTTATCACATGCGCGGCGGAAAAATAGATTTTGTCACAAACGACCATTCGGTGGCGTATCTTTCTTACCTCAGCGGCGAGATCGAATACGACGATATACGCACGTCGCCCGACCAGAACAGACTGATACGGTCAATGGGCGACAGCGAAAAATACAATCCGGAGTTCGCGGCTCCTATCGACACAGAATCGGGCGACGCTTTTTTGCTATGCAGCGACGGCTTTTGGGAATATGTCGTCGAGCGTGATATGGAAAGCACGCTCAAGGCTTCAAAAACTCCGTCAAGATGGCTGGCGAAAATGGTCAGGATCCACGCCGCGAACACGAAAGGCATAAAAGACAACGACAATTTTAGCGCTATTACGGTTTTTGTAAATTAAATTTAATTTAAAGGAGAGATTTATATGGCAATGAAAAGATGTCCCAACGGACATTATTATGACTCGTCACAGCATGTCAGCTGTCCGTATTGCGGCGTGCAGATCGGCGGCGCCGATATGCGCGGAGGCGGCGCGTTCGGGGGGCCTCCCGACGACGTCACAGTAAAGCTGTCACAGGAGCCGCCCGCGCCGAAAGCGCCGGCTTTAGACGATATGAAAACGATAAAAAAGCGGGACGACGAGCTTAAAACGATCGGCAAGGCTCAGAGCATGATGGGATTCAGACCGCTTGCGGGCTGGCTGGTTTGCATAGACGGACCCGACAAGGGCAGCGACTACAGAATATACTATGAGCGCAATTTTATAGGCCGCGCCCCTAATATGGATATAGCGATAAAAAAGGACTCGGGTATCTCCCGCGTTAACCACGCGGTTATCAGCTACGACCCGAAAAACAAGGTTTTCAAGCTGAGCGAGGGCGACGGACGCAGTATGCTGTACGTCAACGGCGACAGCGGCGAGGCGCCTATAAAGCTTAAGCGCGGTGATATAATACAGACTGCGGACACCAAACTCATGTTTATTCCCTGCTGCGGAGAGTGGTTCTCATGGTAAGGAAAACAGCCGCTTTTATCTGCGCGCTTTTGTCGATTTTCGCGCTGTCGTGCCCCTCGTGCTTCGCGGCGGGGGCTCTGAGCGATGTGAACATCGGTCAGGCGCATATCTACACCGATCTGCTGCATACATATATCGACCTTACCGACGCGAGCGGAAATCGAGCGACGCAGCCCGATATAGGATATGTGCGCGGCGAGATGGACGGCGATCTGCTGCCGATCTCGGTGATCAAAAAATTCACCGACACGGGCGAGGGAACCGCTTATATCTTTTTGGTCGACACCTCGGGCTCGCTGAGCGGAAGTCAGCTCGAAAAGCTCAAGGCCGCCACCAAAAACTGGGCGGCAAAAATGGGAGAGAGCGACCGCATGGCCGTTATCTCGTTCGGAAACGAGGTAAAAACGCTGCTTGATTTCTCAAGCGATAAAAATCAAATCAACAGCATAGTCGACGGACTTTCAAACAACGACGGCAGAACAAGGCTCTACGACGCGGTGGCCGAGGGCCTGAGCGCCTCGGAGAAGCGCGGCGACGACATACCGAAGCGCAAGGTCATTATTTTGCTTTCGGACGGTGAAAACGACGCGAGCGGCGGCGCCTCGCGCGACAGCGTGACAGACCTCACGAAAAAGCATATGATACCGATCTACAGCCTTTGCACGTCGGACAAAAACAGCGGCAGCGGAGCGCGGTTCATGGACGAACTGTGCGAGCTGTCTCACGGCTTATTTTTTGACATATCAAGGACGAGCGTTGAGGATGTGTATAACTACTCATACGAAAGGCTTATGAACGCTTACGTCATAGACTTTAAGTATCCCTCGTCAAAAACCGACGGCGCGATGCACAGTCTCAAAATAAGCGTAATAGAAAACGGCACGGAATTCAGCGACACAAGAGAGCTGTATATGCAAAAGCCCACAGAGTCGGCGTTTTCCACCGTGACAAACAACGCGGTACCCGCCGCGGGGGAGGAGGAAAATTCGAATATGAACGGAATACCAAAAACAACGATGCTGCTTATTTTAATAATAGGAATTGTTATTTTGGCGGCTTTGATCGGCATTATAGCGGCGATCACAATAATGAGCGGAAAAAATAAAGCGCAAAACGTACCGCCGCCGCCTCAGTACAGACCGCCCGCGCCCGCGTCTCCGTCGGGAGACAAAACGGTCGCTCTCGGCGCTCAGCCTCAAAAAAGCGCCGCGCGCGCAAACAACGGGCCGGTGTTTAAGATGACCGAGGTAAGCGGCGGAGAGGTTTTCTCGGCGCCGATTGCCGATTCGATCACGGTCGGACGCAGATCCGATAACGATATCGTTTTAAAAGACGGCCAGGTATCGGGACACCACATGAAAATAACCCGCTCGGGAAGCGGCTTCCGCGCCGCGGACCTCGGCTCCACCAACGGCACTATCATAAACGGCACGCAGATCTCGCAGGAAACCGAGATAAACCGCGGCGATCTGATACTGCTGGGCACAAAAGAATACAGAGTGGAATAAAAAATCAGCCCCTTCCGAAACGCGTCGGGAGGGGTATTTCTTTACTCGTTTTCGATTTTTATCTGGCAGACCTTCATGGCGGCGAGAGCCTGTTTGTGGCTCTCGGGCGTCACGCCGGCGCAGCAGCCCGCGTCAACCGTGATCGGCACCTCGGGCAGAAACGCTTTTATCAGCATGGCGTTTGAAATAACGCAAATGTCGGTGCAGAGGCCGATCAGGGTTATGCCGTCGATCTTTTCGGCCTTGTTCATCTCGGCAAGCTTTTTGCCCAGCTCCGCGCTGCCGAAGGTCGGCTTGTCTATCGGCTCGGTCTTTATCAGCTCGGCGATCCCGCCTCTGAGCTCGTGGCCCTCGGTTCCCTTGACGCAGTGGATCACCGGAAGGTTTCGGCCCTCCTGCGTTGAGAGGTAGTTTTCGCCGTGCGTGTCCCGCGTGGCAAGAACGGTCCCGTCAAAATTCTTTATTTTTTCGATAACATGCGGCACGATTTTTTGTGCCTCGGGCGTTCCCAAAGCGCCGTCGATAAAGTCGTTCTGCATGTCGATCACTGCCAAAACGTTCATTTTTGATCCTCCTTGACATATTATTTGTGTTATTCGCCGTCTGTTTTTATATTTTCCTGCCCGCATATCCCGCTGTAGTCGCAAAAAAGACAGGGGTCGTATTTATACGCCGTGAACGGGTTCACGGATATCTCGCCGCTGAGTATGCCCTCCGCGGACTCGGCGATTTTTTTCTCGGCGTTTTCGAGCCGTTTTTTCATTTCTTCAACGGGTATAGCTGACCTTGAGCCTATAAAGGTTCGGCTTTTGTCAAACGCGTCCATCGTTTTGGGGTCGTTAATTATCCAGCCGTTCACCGCGACCTTGTCGTGTATTTTTTTGTCGTAGGCCTCCTCGGAAATATCGTCGGCTCCGTCGATCAGCGGGTCGTTCATCTGCTGGTACAGCATTGCCGCGGGCTCTCGGCTGCCGTCTCGGCACAGCGCGCCCGCGTACACAAGCGGCTGAAACTTGACGCCCGCCTCGGCCAAAGGCTTTGTCAGTCCGGTTTCGGAAGATTTGTAGTCGACCACGGATATATATTGCTTTCCGTCGATCACAGCGCCGTCCACGCGGTCTATAAAACCCTCGACCGAGGCGTCTCCGAGCTCGGTGTGAACTCTGACCGGAGGCACGGCTCCGTCGTTTCCTATCCTGACCTCAAACCCTATCGGCCGAAACTCCGACTCCCTGAAAAATTTGATCGTCTCCCAGGCGGTGACAGACGCGATGCCGCTCATTCTGGTTATTAAGTATTTGTAGTAAGCTGAGCTTTGGTACATTATGTCGCTGTCGCCTATCGCCAGCTCGTTCACGATTTTTGATATTTCTTTGCGGCACTCTGCCTTTGTTATTTTATTATAATCCCGCTTTTTTGAAAAATACCGCTCGAGCGTTCCGTGGAGCACATTTCCCATATTCAGCGGGTCGAACCGCGCAATATCTCTCGGCAGCGCCGCGAGCCCGTACCTCATAAAGTATTTAAACGCGCACTCGTTGAACCTCTCAAGCTTCGACGCGCTGAGCATTATGTCTCGGCCGTACAGCTTGTCGACCGCCTCTTTAGAAAGAAGCTCGTATCCGTTTTCCGCGGCGCTTAGGCGATCTATGTATTTTTTCAGGTTTTCGCCGCCCTCGAATATTTTCATCAGTGTCCGCGCGTCGCCGTCCGACGCTCCCGCGGCGATCTTTGATTTGAGCAGCTTCAGCGCGGCGGCGCGCGTTTCGGGGATCGCTCCCCGCGCCGGCTCGTACTCCGCGTCAAAAATATCGTTTTTCAGCTTGGTAATCACGGGCGACGGGTCTAGCGTCTCGACTCCCGAAGCCGCGGGGGATAAGAAATATATCTCGTCCGAGGCGGCGGACAGCACCTTGTATATCAGCATGTTTTCATCTATCGAACGCTCCGAGGCGGTCATCGCCAGCGGAAGACCCGCGTCTCTCAGCAGCAGGCGTTCCGAGTCGGAGATCAGGCCTTCGCCGCCGTGGCTCTTTGGAAACACGCCGTCGGTCATGCCCAGAACAATGGCGATCTTGATATCGGCGCTGCGGAACATGTCTATGCGGCCAAGCGTCGTGCCGTCCACGGTCTGGGGCGACACGCCGATCTTCACTCCGCCGCAGGCGGAAATAAACAGCTCGCGGAATTTTTCGTAGGTCATTTTGGTTTCGCCGGTTATGTCCCGTATCTCGGCCAGCACCGAGATCACGCTGTTCCACGCCATTCGGTATTCCTCGGCCAGGTATATCATGCCTTTTTTTGAAAACTCTCCGCATATGTTTCGCATAGTATCGAGGCTGCTTTGCCTTTCGATAAATTTGAGCATCGCCTCAGCAATGTCCGCCGCGGTTTTTCTGCCCTTGATCGACTTTTTGAGCTCGGTCACGGGATCAAGCACGATTTTTTTCACTCGGTTTATAAGGGTCATGTCATAGCGCGCCCTTCCCGGATTATATGTCCACTCGTCGGGCGAGTTCAGCACGGAGCGCCCGGGGCACGCGGCGAGCAGATAGTTCTCGAATATGTCGCGCTCGTTTGTTTTGAGGCCGGGGCAAAAGCCGCTTTTTGCCATCGTCATGATACGCTCATACGAAAAGCCCGAGGCCAGAACGTCCAGCACCGCGGATATGTAGAGCAGGTACGGGTTTTCGGTCAGTCCGCGCCGCTTGTCGAGAAACACGTTTATTCCCCGCTCCTCAAACACGTGGGGCATTATCGAGGCGTATTCCTCGGCGTTACGCGCCAGGATCAAAAAGTCGCTCTGCTTATATCCCTTTTCGCGGCACAGCCTGTGTATTATCTCGGCGGCCGCCTCGATCTCCTCAAACGAGTTTTCGGGGCGCATAAAATGCACATGCTCGGGTTTCCCGTATTTACGCGGGCGCGGCGCGAAATAGTTTTTTATCATATGCTCTATGTCCGGCGCGAGCTGTTTTTTTAATTTTATCGGCTCGGGCCGGCCGATCCTTATGCCCCGGCTTTCGGCCGCGGCTTTTATGTCGTTATAGGTCTCGGCTGTCTTTATAAACAGGTCGGAAGGCCTTTCGGGATCGTCGCAGCAGAGTATCAGCTCGGTATCGGCCGTTTTTTGGGCAAACTCCGTCAGCGCGGCGGTCTCAAGAGGCGTGAAGCTGCGGAACTCGGTCACATAAAGACGCGAATTTTTCGGAAAATCACAGTCTTTTATCCTTGGCAGGATCAAGGCGAGGTTGTCCTCGGCGTCAGCGCCGCTCTCGGCGATAAGCTCGTCGTACCGCTCGTAAAACAGCGCCGTGTCGGCCAGCTTGCGGCCGAGCTCGGTTTTGTCCTTGTCCGCTATCTTTTCGGCGGCGGAGAGCAGAGCGTCGGGCGTGTGGCCGTAGCGCTTGAATTCCGACACAAGCTCCGCCATCAGCCCCGAGAATCCGCTCTGATGAACATTCGGGCGGAAGTAGTCCAGCTTTTTTTCGATCAGCTGCATGGTTCTCGATGCCAGGATCTGCTTTCCCGCGCCGTCGATGTATTTAAGGCGCAGAGGACCCAGCTCCGACATCACAAGGTTCGAGAGCCGCGAAAACGTCAGCACCTCAGTGTTTTTCTGCGCCGAAACGCCCAGAACCGAGATGATCCTGCGCTCGGTGTAAACCGAAAATTGCTCGGGGACCAATATATAGGATCTGATGCCGCCGCTTATGTTTTCTTTAATTTTTTTAAATAAGTAGACACCGCTGTCATGCTCGGCGGTACCGTAAACAGCTTTAAACATAATATCACTCTCTTACCGGTTTATAGTATCAAGGATTTCTATAATGTCGCCGCATATAAAGTCGGCTCCCGCCGATTTAAGCTCGGCTTCTTCAAAAGATGTCGTCACCGCGGCGCAGCGCATGCCCGCGCTTTTGGCGGATTTAACGCCGCTGAGCGCATCCTCGATCACCAGACAGTCGCTCGGGTCGGCGCCGAGCCGCTCCGCAGCCAGAAGATACGGCGCGGGGGAGGGCTTTTTCTCGGTCACGTCCGAGCCCGAGAGTATCACTCGGAAGCTCTTGGGGTCTATCCCCGCGGCTTTAAGCGACGCCGCGAGCTTCCTCTCGGCCGCGCTGCTCACAAGCGCTATTATCAGGCCGCGCCGGGCAAGCTCCTCAATAAGCGGTTTCGCCGACGGAAAGACCTCCATTTCGCCGATCGAGCTTTCGAAATTCAAAAACATTTGCTCGGTTATCGGGCCGATCAGGTCGCCGCGTCCCGCTCGGTTGCAGGGGCCGATTATAAAGTGCTCCTCGCCCGCGCCTATGAACTCGGTGAAATCGTCGAGAGACGCGGGAACGCCGCCTTCTCTGAGAGCGTTTAGCGCGGCTTTCATGATCACAGGCTCGGAGTTCACGATAACGCCGTCCATGTCAAAAATAACGTATTTCATTTTATCACCCGTTTAAATCTTCAGATATATATATTATACTTGGATTTTGCGCTCTTGTAAAGCTCGGATACAAAAAATTGCAAAAAAAGAGCGCGGAAATCCCGCGCTCGGCTTGCACAAATCGGCAATTACTATATATGTCCGTCACATATTGCTTGTGACGTATTTTCCGATTTTATCTATGGCGCGCTTTTCGTCGGCGCCCTCCGTAATAAACTTGATCTTATCGCCGGTTTTAATACCGCTGCTGAGCAGAATAAACAGCTTGCCGATATCCGTAACATAGTCGCGGCTTTCAACGTACGTGCGGCAATTGTGTTCACCTGCCAGTCTTATAATGTCCATTGCCGGTTTTGCAGCCAATTCATATTTGTTTGTGACAGTGTGCGAAAATTCTCTCATATAAATCCCCTCCTAAATATCACAAATCAAAATCGGAACGCGCCTTATCGGGAGGCGGCGCGCCGCATTGTTCCGTTTAAGCGGCACCCGCGTGCGGTTCCGCTTAACCTCCGCATATATATTAAACAACATTTTGGCAAAAATGTCAATCTTCATTTTATCCAATTAAATTCGCGCGCCAAAAGTGATTTTTAGCAGTATTTATTCAAAATATACCGATTTGGTGGGTTTATGTAAAATTTTTGTTACAATTGTGTTAAGAACGGGCTTTTGGGGAGTTTTGAAAAAGAGTAAACGCAAACAAGGCAATAAAAAAACGCAGCCCCCCGAAGAAGCTGCGCAAGCAAGAAATGCTTATTTATTATTTACCAGGTCCTTGAGAGCGCGGCCCGCTTTGAACGCGGGAACCTTTGCCGCGGGAATGTCCATAGGCTCGCCCGTGAGGGGATTCTTGCCGGATCTTGCGGCTCTCTCTCTTACTTCGAAGCTGCCAAAGCCGATAAGCTGAACCTTATCGCCTTTCTTCAAAGATTCCTGAACTGTCTCAATGAAAGCGGCCAACGCTGCTTCGGAATCTTTCTTTGTCAATCCCGACTTTTCGGAAATAGCTGAAAGTAACTCTTGCTTATTCATGTTTTGTCCTCCTGATTATTTTATAATAAATTTTTTATTGTTTTTCTAATTGTCTTTCAAGCGCCGCGCGCAAATATGTTCCATTTCCGAGCTTTATATCTGTGAGATATACTTTATACTCGGTTTGAAAAGATTGATTATATTGTGCATTAATCCATATTAAATAATACTCTAATATTTTACTACAACATGCGACAAAATGCTACAATTATTTTTATCTTTTTAAAAATTTTGTAAAACATAACAAAATTTCCGTCATTTTCCCACTAAAACTATATATATTATACGGTAAAATACGACGATGTTCCGTCTTGTGAATATACACAAAACGACATCTTGCCGCGATATAAATATTTTACCGCCTGCCCGCAATAATTCTTTGACATTTAAATCAACTTATGTTAAAATTATAAGTTAATTAATAGAGTTTGTCGGCGGCGGCATCCGCGCTTTTCGCCGAATATAATTTACGGATATTATTGCCGCTTTCAGAGCGGTTTAACACAAAATTTTAAAAGGAGGAAAACTTATGGCGTACTACTACAAAGAACCATCACACACTTTCAGCGAATACCTGCTCGTTCCGGGGTATTCCGATTCAAACTGCATTCCCGCCAACGTGTCCCTCAAAACTCCTTTGGTAAAGTACCGCAAGGGAGAAGAAGAGCCCGCACTCTCAATGAACACACCACTGGTCTCCGCTATTATGCAGTCGGTGTCGGGCGTTGACATGGCGATAGGCCTCGCCAAAGAGGGCGGCATATCGTTTATTTACGGCTCGCAGCCCATAGAGAAACAAGCGGATATGATTCGAAAAGTGAAAGCTTACAAGGCAGGCTTTGTTGAGTCAGACTCCAATATAGCGCCCGACAAGACCATGGCAGACGTGGTCGCGCTCAAAGAGGAGAGGGGCCACGACACGATCGCCGTTACCGAGGACGGCACCAAAAACGGACGGCTGCTCGGCATCGTCACGGGCAGAGACTACAGGGTGACGCGCATGTCGCCCGACGAGAAGGTCAAAAACTTTATGACGCCCCTTGACAAGCTTATAACCGCGCCCGAGGGCACGACGCTAAAAAAAGCCAACGACATTCTTTGGGAGCACAAGCTCAACTCGCTGCCGATCGTGAACGACAGCGGCAGACTGGTGGCGTTCGTTTTCAGAAAGGATTATGAGCAGCACAAGGAGAATCCCCACGAGCTGCTCGACTCGCACAAGCGCTATGTGGTGGGCGCGGGAATCAACACCCGCGACTACGAGGAGCGCGTTCCGGCTCTGGTCGAGGCGGGCGCCGACGTGCTGTGCATAGACTCCAGCGAGGGCTACACCGAGTGGCAGAAGCTGACGATAGACTATATCAGAAAAACCTACGGCGACAGCGTCAAGGTCGGAGCGGGCAACGTGGTCGACCGCGACGGATTCAGGTTCCTGGCCGAGGCGGGCGCCGATTTCGTCAAAGTCGGCATAGGCGGCGGCAGTATATGCATCACCCGCGAGACCAAGGGCATCGGCCGCGGACAGGCCACCGCCGTTATTGAGGTGGCAGAGGCGCGCGACGAGTATTTCAAGGAGACCGGAGTTTATGTTCCCATCTGCTCCGACGGCGGCATAGTTCTTGACCACCACATCACTCTGGCGCTGGCCATGGGCTGCGACTTCTGTATGCTGGGCAGGTATTTCGCCAGATTCGACGAGAGCCCCACAAACAAGGTCATGGTAAACGGCAGCTATATGAAGGAATACTGGGGCGAGGGCAGCGCCAGAGCCAGAAACTGGCAGCGCTACGACCTGGGCGGCGACAAAAAGCTGTCGTTCGTCGAGGGCGTCGACTGCTACGTTCCCTACGCCGGCTCCCTGCATGACAATATGGTGACGACCCTCAGCAAGGTGCGCTCGACCATGTGCAACTGCGGGGCGCTCAGTATTCCCGAATTTCAGAGCAAGGCCAAACTGACGCTGGTGAGCAGCGTTTCGATAATCGAGGGCGGCGCCCATGACGTTGTGGTAAAAGACAACGTGAACCACGAATAAAAGTGAGATACAAATACATATTTTTCGATCTGGACGGCACGCTGACCGACTCGAAAGAGGGAATAATAAACTCGATAAAATACGCGCTCGACTGTCTCGGAGAACCGCTGCCCGATGAAAAAACGCTGCAAAAATTTCTCGGCCCGCCGCTTGTGGACTCGTTCCGAAAATTTTGCGGTCTCAGCCGCGACAGCGCGGAATTGGCGCTCGTTAAATACCGCGAGCGGTTTTCGGACATCGGCATATTTGAAAACAAGGTGTACGACGGGATATATGATCTGCTCCGGGCGCTTGTGAACGGCGGCCGCGTTCCGGTCCTGGCGACCTCGAAACCGAGGGTGTACGCCGAGCGGATAATGACAAAATTTCGGCTTCGTCCGTTTTTCAGGCTGCTTTGCGGCTCTGAGCTTGACGGCACAAGGAATGCCAAGAGCGAGGTCATAGAGTACGCTATAGAAAAGTCCGGCTGTCCGAGAGAAAAAATAATAATGGTGGGCGACCGCGAAAACGACATACTCGGCGCCAAAAAATGCGGCATCGCCTCCTGCGGCGTGCGGTACGGATACGCGCTCGATGGCGAGCTGGAGGCCGCCGGCGCGGACTATATCGCGGACAACACCGACGAGCTTTTGACCATACTGATGAAATAAAAGGCGGCGGCAAAACAAATCATACCGCTCGATCGGCGTCATCGAATTATAATAACGGCAAGCACTCAAAAAGGGCCGCGCGTCTGCGCGGCCCGTTAAATTTCCTATAATTCTTGTTCCTGCGGTGCCTCTTCATCCAATACTTCCTGATACTTCGCGAGTATCTGCTCGTTAAGCATTGTTCTTGTAGTAGAATTAATCGGATGCGCTATGTCCTTGTATTCTCCGTCCGGTGTCTTTCTGCTGGGCATAGCCGTAAACAGTCTGCCTTCCTGGCCTTCGATGATTTTTATGTCATGAACCACGAATGCGTCATCAAAAGTTACTGAAACAACTGCCTTCATTCTTCCGTCAGCGTTAATCCTTCTGACTCTGATATCTGTAATCAGCATACTACTCCATCCTTTCCCGGATTTCTCCGCATATTTTTAACCTTTCTAACCTTATATAACCTCAATCCTTTCTTTCTCTTTCAAAAATTTCAACTTTGTGCGTATATATTCTTGAAATATTTTCAAATATATAGTATACTACACTAAAGAACCACTATTGAAAGAGGGTAACGTTAATATGAGTAATTTCTCAATCGCCGACATACCGAAAGGCGCGCACGTGCACATGATCGGTATCGGCGGAATAAGCATGAGCGGCATTGCGGAAATGCTGCTGAGCTTTGGATACAAGGTGTCCGGCAGTGATACAAAGTCTTCCGGTCTGACCGACCGATTGAAGCAAAACGGCGCGGAGATCTATATCGGTCAATGCGCCGAGAATATAAAAAGTCCCGATGTTGTGTGCTATACCGCCGCGATAAGCGACGATAACCCCGAACTTGCCGCCGCGCGAGCGCTCGGCGTTCCTGTTTTGGAGCGCGCGGAAATGCTCGGCGCGCTGCTCAAGCTGTATAAGTACCCTGTGGCGGTCGCGGGCACTCACGGAAAAACCACAACATCATCCATGCTGTCATTGGTGCTTCTTGCCGCGGAAAAAGATCCGACGATCCTGATAGGCGGAGAACTGCGTCAAATAGGCGGAAATTACCGTATCGGCGGCTCCGAATATCTGCCGTTTGAGGCCTGCGAATACGTGGACAGCTTTCTCAGCTTTAACCCGTTTGTATCGATAGTCACGAACATAGAAGAGGATCACCTTGATTATTTTAAAGACCTTAATCACATTATATCATCTTTTATAAAATTTACAAGACTAACTGATGATAATGGGTGTAATATTGTTTGTATTGACGAAAATAGCACCCAAAATATTGTGCAAAATGTCGAAAAAAATATCTTGACATATGGTCTGAAAAATGAAAAAGCGGACTATACGGCAAAAAATATATCTCTGCGAGATAAAGGTTATCCCGGTTTTGATATTTATAATAAAGATAGATTAATATGCCATATTGACTTAAACATTGTGGGCGAGCATAATATCTGCAACGCGGTGGGCGTCGCGGCGGCCTGTGATTTTCTCGGAATAGCCCCCGAATATATCAAAAAAGGTCTCGAGGAATTCACCGGCACCCACAGAAGATTCGAAAAACTCGGCAAGGCCGACTGCGGTTCCGACGTGGTCGACGATTACGCCCACCATCCGACCGAGATCAGAGCCACTTTGGGCGCCGCCAAAAAAATGGGATACGACAACGTGTGGGTCGTGTTCCAGCCCCACACCTACAGCAGAACGGCGGCGTTTTTAGACGATTTCGCCGAGGCCCTCGGCGGAGCCGACAGAGTTATGATAGCCGACATATATCCCGCCAGAGAGAAATACGACGGCACCGTCCATTCCTGCGACCTGGCGAGAAGGATCAAGGGCGCGGTCTACATGAACGACATGCGGGCGATAAAGCGCTACCTGCTTGAAAACGCGGGCAAAAACGATCTGATAATCACCATGGGCGCCGGAAACATCTGCAATCTGGGTTACGCGCTGACCGACAGCTCCAAGGAAAACCTAATATGAACAGAGAAATTTTTACAAAAGGGCTCAGCGCGCTCGGTCTCAAGGCGGACACGGAAACGATTTCAAAATTTGCGCGGTACTCCGAAATACTTAAAGAATATAACGAGAAAGTCAATCTGACCGCCATCACAGACGACGACGGGATCGCGGTCAAGCATTTTCTGGACTCGCTGCTGCCCCTCAAATACATCGAGGTACGCGGCTCCGCGGCGGACATAGGGACCGGCGCGGGCTTTCCGGGCATTCCGATAAAGCTGATGCGGCCCGATATAAAACTGACGCTCATAGACTCGCTGAACAAAAGAGTAAATTTTCTGAAAGCCGTCTCAGACGAGCTCGATCTCGGCGCCGAATGCGTTCACGGCAGAGCCGAGGAGCTGGCGCGCAAAGAATACCGCGAGAAATTCGATCTTGCGCTGTCGCGCGCGGTGGCGAACATGACCGCTCTGTCGGAATACTGCCTGCCCTTTGTGAAGGTAGGCGGAAAATTCATCGCTCTGAAATCCAAGGACGCGGATGCCGAGATCGAATCAGCGCGGCCGGCCATCGGAACTTTGGGCGGCAGGATCTCGGAGATCATAACCGCTCCGCTGCCCGAAAGCGATATAGTGCGCAAGATCGTTGTGGTAGAAAAGATCAAGCCGACGCCCAAAGCCTTTCCGCGGTCGGCGAAAAAAATAAAAGGAGACAAAAAATGAAAGCAAAGAACGATAACAGGATTGTTTTTATATTGCTCGGCGCCGCGGCAGGCGCGGTTATCGGCGGAATAATCTGGGCGTTCATGCGCGTTATGCACCTGCTCATTGAATTGCTTTGGGACTATATTCCGGGTGTTGTGCATATTCCGGGCTACACGGTGCTGCTGTGCTTGCTGGGCGGCATTGTGATCGGAATTATACAAAAGAAGTACGGCCCGTGTCCCGATGACCTTCATCAGGTCATGGCAAAGTACAAGCGAGACGGCAGGTATCCGTATCATAACGTTTTGACCATGCTGATCGCCGCGCTGATGCCGCTGATATTCGGCGGAGCGATAGGCCCCGAGGCAGGCCTTACGGGAGTTATTGTGGGACTGTGCTGCTGGGCGGGAGATAATTTTAAATATGCGGGCAAGTATATGTCCGAGCTGCCGGAAATAGGAATTTCAGCAACTCTTGGTATTGTGTTCCGTTCCCCGCTTTTTGGATTTATAGAACCGATTGAGAATGATGATGAATTCGTCCTCCCAAAAGCATCAAAAACAACCGCGATATTCTGCGCCGTATTGGCGGGTTTCGGTATATTCATGATGCTAAGCAAATTTCTAGGTTCAGGCGCCGGAATGCCGCGTTTTGAAAAAGTGTCGATAGAGAGAGGCGAGCTGTTGTTTGCCGTGCCTGTGCTGGCGATCAGCGTTGTCCTTGGCTATGTGTACATGATTTTTGACAAATTGACACAAGCGGCGGCGGAAAAGCTCGGAGGAAGATATTTTATAATGTCGGTTATTGCGGCGCTTGTTCTGGGAATAATCGGCGCTGTGTTCCCGATCGCAATGTTCTCCGGCGAGGAGGAGATCCAAAAACTCACCGAGACATACACTCAATATCCGGTGTATCTGCTGTTTATAATACCTGTTATAAAGGTCTTTTTAATAAATATGTGCATACGTTTCGGTTGGCGCGGCGGAAGCTTTTTTCCGTCAATATTTGCCGGAGTCTGCTTAGGCTACGCCTGCTCGGCCGCGTTCGGCATAGACCCTGTTTTCGCGGTCTCAATATCGGCCGCAGCGGTTATGACCACCATTATGCGAAAACCGCTGGCGGTTGCGCTGCTGTTGCTGCTGTGTTTCCCCGCGAGCAATCTTATTTATATACTCGCCTCCGCATTCTTGGCATCAATAATGCCTGTTCCGAAAAGCCTTAAATAGTATAAAGTCGGAAACAAAAATTTTTCAAAAAACTATTGACAATACGGGCTTTGATGTGCTATTATAGTATAGCTGTTCATGGTCCGGTAGTTCAGTTGGTTAGAATGCCAGCCTGTCACGCTGGAGGTCGTGGGTTCGAACCCCATCCGGATCGCCAACGCTGCCTTAGCTCAGCAGGCAGAGCACTTCCTTGGTAAGGAAGAGGTCGGCAGTTCGAATCTGCTAGGCAGCTCCAAAGGCGCCGCGCAAACGCGCGGCGCCTTTTAAACCATAGTCGTATGTTAATAATAAATTTATTTTGGAGGGAAAGACATGCAGCTGTTTCATAACTCTCACGACACGGCGTACCGATCCCCGTTCGGCGCGGCGCCCACAGACAGCTTTGTGCGTCTGGGAATAAAAATCGACTCGGAGATAAAACCGGACAGAGTTCGCGCGCGTTTTTGGGTCGACGACAACGAGGTCTTTTTCGAAATGAACCCGGCAAAAAAAGCCGTTAAAACCACGCCCCACTATCCTGATCTGACTTTGGCGCAAGGGAACGATAACAGTGTTATGTACACCGCCAAGATCCCGACCCCCGAGACCGGACAGCTTATTTGGTACTATTTTGTTGTCGAGATCGGCAGCGAAACGATATACTACACCAACAACCGCGAAAAACTGGGCGGCGTAGGCCGGGTCGACACTGAGCCGCGGGACAACAGCTATCAGATAACGATTTATGATAAAAACTACAAAACGCCCGACTGGTTCAAGGGACGCGTCATGTATCAGATATTCACCGACCGCTTTTTTGGGGATCACAGCGAGACCGGCGGCGCCATACCCAAAAAGCGAAACGAGTACGTGATACACAACGATTGGTACGAGCAGATCTCGTTCAACTCGCACCCGTTCGAGATGGGCCCCGCCTGCAATGACTTCTACGGCGGAAACCTAAAGGGCATAATCGAAAAGCTCGACTACTTAAAGAACCTGGGTGTGGGCGTTATTTACTTAAACCCCATATTCGACGCGTATTCCAACCACAAATACGATACCGCCGATTATATGAACGTCGATCCGATGTTCGGAACCAACGAGGTTTTTACGCAGCTTTGCGAGGAAGCGAAAAAACGCGATATAAGGATAATACTCGACGGCGTGTTCAGCCACACCGGCTCGGACAGCGTATATTTCAACAAATACGGCAGCTACGGCAGCGACGTCGGCGCATACAAAAATCCCGACAGCCCGTACCGCGAATGGTACCAGTTCACCAACTACCCGGAATACGAAAGCTGGTGGGGCTGCAGCAATCTGCCGAACGTTAATGAGATGACCCCGTCGTACCTTGACTACATCCTGCGCGGCGAGGACTCGGTTATAAAGACCTGGCTGAGGCGCGGCGCCTCGGGCTGGAGACTCGATGTGGCGGATGAGCTGCCCGACGAATTTATAAAGATCCTGCGCCGCGAGGTCAAGAGCCAAAACAAAAACGCCGTGATAATCGGCGAGGTATGGGAAGACGCGTCAAACAAGGTCTCATACGATATTCCGAGGGAATATCTGTTTGGCGAGGAGCTCGACTCGGTGATGAATTATCCGTTCAAAGACAACATGCTGGCATTTTTGATGGGCAGCATAGACGCCGCCACCCTGAACGCGCGCATGATGTCAATATTCGAAAACTATCCCAAAGAGACCGTCCACGCTTTGATGAACATAGTCGGCACCCACGACACCATGAGGATAAAAACCCTGCTGGGCGGGCTTTCGCATGACTGCGGAACCAGAAGGCTCAGCTCTGGCAATGAGGAACTGGCGACATACCGCCTAAAGCTTCTGTCATTCATTCAGATGACCTATGTGGGCGTTCCATGCATATACTACGGCGACGAAGTGGGAATGCAGGGCGGCGGCGATCCGTTTAACCGCGGCACCTATCCCTGGCGGGCGGTCGATCCCGATCTTCGGCAGTGGTACGCCGACCTGGGCGCTCTGAGAAACAAGCTAGACTGCCTGAAAACCGGCAGATACAAAACGCTGTACGCCTCGGGCGACATATACATCTACGCCCGCTATACCTCGGACGGCAAAGACTCGTTCGGAAAAAAAGCCAAGAACAGCGTGGCGGTGTGCGCGGTGAACCGCAGCTTTGAGCGCAGGCGCGTCGATCTCGACATATCGGTGCTGGGCGACTTCAAGTATTTCGCCAAGGGGATCAAAAATCCTGACATAACCCCCTGCCGCGGAAACATACTCGAGGTGAACCTCGACCCCCTCGGCTGCCGGATCTACATTAATTCCGACGAGATATAAAAAAGATACGAAAGCCACCCCTCGGAATCTCCCGAGGGGTGGCTTTGGTGATTAGGAACGCTGCGACTGCGACATATTCGCCGCGTTTCGCAGCATCTCCTCGCTCACACCCATGTTCTTAAGTTCGCTATCATCGCATCTATGCCTTCCATGCGGCCTTCCATTCGGCCTTCCATTCGGCCTTCTTTGCGGGCGTCTCTCATCATGGCCTTTTGTATCTGCTCATCGTCGTACAGTGAAAACATTATATCATGCACCCCAACGTAGTGATTAGTGATTAGTGATTAGCGACTAGCGATTAGGAAATCGGACGCTGCGTCATGTTTGCGACATTTTGTATCATCTCGTCACTTATTCCCGCTTTGCGCATGTTCGCTATCATAGCATCTATTCCTTCCATACGGCCTTCTGTGCGGCCTCGCATTTCGCCTTCTTTTATGCCTTCCATTCGGCCTTCCATGCGGCCTTCTTTGCGGGCGTCTCTCATCATGGCTTTTTGTATTTGCTCATCGTCGTACAGTGAAAACATTATATCATGCACCTCGCTTTCGTGGTTTGACAGGTATTCTTTCAGGATATTTCTGTCTTTGCATATTTTTATCGTTTCGTCTATCGCCTTTTTCGTTCTGCCGTATTCCTTTACCCGATCGTTTAAGATATGCGTGAACATCACGTATTGGTTGATTATGTCGCCTTCTCGGCTTTCGGTTATCACTTTGACTCTGACGTCTAATGCCGTTTTCTCTCCCGAAAAATATTCCTCGCTCAGGCTTATTTCTTTTTCCTCTACCTTTTTGTCGCCCGTGTAGATTACGTAAAGCTCCGGCTTCGGGATCTCGAGCTTCTTTGAGCTGTAAATGTTAAGCTCCTCTTTTTCGATATAGTCCTGATACGTCTGCACAAGGTACATAAGGCCTCTGATTATTATATTCACCGTCCAGGTGGACTGCGCCTCGACTAAGACTATCAGCCTTTTGTCCATCATAAAGCCGAGATCGTTATACAGACTGTCGGTCAGTATGTTTTTGAGGGTGACTATCTCGATCATGTCCTCGGTCACATAGTCGGCCTCGGGGTGGAGGGCTTTGTAGAGCTCCACTATATACTTTGTGTCCTGAAACAAACTGGTAAACACGCTGTCTTTGACGTTGCGCTTTACTATCTTTTTATCCGTCGACATTTTAAGCACTTCCTATGTTTTGATATTTATATTATATCCTATTTTTGCGAAACAGTCAATATATTTATATACTCCGAGCGGTCGCAAAAAAGGCATATCACTTGATGATTCGTGATATGCCTTTTATTTTTTAATATCTTGTTACGACCACGGTCAGGTTGTATTTTTCGTTCCAGACGACCGTGCCCATGTGCCACAGCTCATCGATCGAGATCGCGCCGCGGCCGTTGATGTCAAATGTGTTCTGCGCGTACACGCCCGGGTCGTTCGGGCCGTTCTTGAGCAATACCTTGGCGGCCTCCCAGTCGCTGATCGCAAGCTTCTCATTCTCGCCGTAGGTGTACTGCTCACCGTAGTTGGGACCGGCTGTCAGATCTTTGTCGGTATTATTGATGACCGTCGCCGTGTCGGTGGCGAGATCATAGGAAACGTCAAAGCCGTAGTCCTTAAGATCATCAAGCATTACGACCGCGCAGTCCTGATATCCGTTCTGCTCGTTGCCGTAGTGGATAAACGTGGGTATCTCCCAGTCGTTTATGAAGCAGCGGAGATCGGTAGCTACTATATAATCCTTGGGCTTGTCGGTCTTTTCGGTGTAGGCCGGCGCCTGCTGTCCGCCGCTCGCCGCTCTTTTCGCCAGAACATCCCAGGAATAATCCATCATCTTTATCGTGTCCACATATCTCATGTTGGTCGAGCTTGAGCCCATAACGACCGAGATCAGGCGCTTGCCGTCTCTTGACGCCGTTCCGGTGAAACAGCAGCCCGCCGCCGAAGTCGTTCCGGTCTTGAGGCCGTCGGCTCCGAAATATTCGTAGGCGCCGCCGGGCAGCATCTTGTTTGTGGGATAGTATCTTGTGCCTCTGAAATTGATCGAGGTCAGCGACGAGTAGTTGAGTATGTCGGGATAGTCGGTTATCAGCCTGTTGGCGACTGTCGCCATGCCTCGGGGAGATATTCTGTTTTTGCTCGAAACGCCGGTGCAGTCAACAAAATAGCCGTTGACGCCCCAGTTCGCGATAAGCGCGTTCATCTCGTTCACAAGACCCGCCTCGCTGCCGCATATGTAGTCGCCCACGGCCATGACCGCGGCGTTGGCCGAAACCACGCATATCGCGCCCAAAAGCTCATCAAGCGTGTAGCTCTCGCCGGCCGTCAGATAAACGTTCGAGTATCCCGGATCACGGGAATACGCGGCCAGCGCGCTGCCCACAGGGATCAGCGTGTCCTTGCTGAGGCTGCCGTTTGCGATGTGGCTGTATATAACATAGAGCGCAACAAGCTTTGTCATGCTGGCGGGAACGACCGCCGTGTCGGCGTTGTACTCATAGAGCGCCTCTCCCGTCGATTGGTCGAGAACTATTCCGCCTTTGGCGGATATGCTCACGGCGTAAGCCGAAAGCGAGCCGCAAAGCAGCGCCGCGGTGACGGCGAACACCGTTATCATTTTAAACAGACGCGAGACCTTGCGTCCGCCGGTTTTATTATTCAATGTTACAAACACTCCTTATGCTGTATCAAATTGTAATAATTGTGTAACACAATTGTAACATAACTCTAATCAGTATACAGCATTTTCCCGAATTTGTCAAGCCGCCGCGGAACAAAATCCTATATTCGGCTGTGATCACGAAGATTTTCGTGCCCGAAAACCGCGTGTCTGCGGCGTTTTCCGAATTTATTAAATATTTGTAAACATTTCCTTTGATCTTGGTCTGTCAGATGCTTATTTAAGCGGCTTAAAGCCCAGCTTGTCAAGTCTCAGGTCGGTATCGATACCGTTCATTCGACTGTTTATGCACGAGATGATCACCGCGTCGCGGGGATCGCGCGGGTCAAGTTCCTTGAGCACCGCGAGCCTCAGCAATTCCTGCGCCTCATCAATATTGGCCTCAAGCCCCAATATAACGCGAATGAGCTTGTCGCGATTCGGATTCCGCCATCCGTTGAATATTTGGTCGTTGTAATCGGTGAGCCCGCCTCTTTCCTTGACATCTTTTCTCGACTTATCTTTTTGAGAAAGCAGATTTGACAGACGGTATTTCAAACTGACAAGCATGTCGCCGTTGTTCTCACCCAGATATTTTCCAAGATCCTCGGTGTTTTTTGTGTTTTTTATCTCACCGAGCAGATTTTCGGTTGTTTTTGATTTTGATTTTGCTATCACATCAGTCACCCCTTGCGTAAATATTAATTATATGATAACATATATTTTAAATAATTACAACGGATGTGAAATTTTTGGAAGAATACACAATACTTGAAAAAATAGCCGAAACCGTAAACTCAAGAATCGACCTGGCTTACGACACAGAAAAACGTCGGCTGTGCGTGATCAAAAAAATCAAAAACGGTAGCATTGACTCATATCTGCCGTTGATCGGCGTAAAGCATCCCAATCTGTGCCGAGTGTATCGCGTGATCCCCGAAGAGAACGCCGTTGTCACAGAATATGTCGAGGGCGGGGTTTTAAGCGCCGAGCGGCCGATGCCCGAGAGCGAGGTCAGGATGATAGGCATAAGCCTGTTTTCCGCCCTTAATGAGCTTCACCAAAATAATATAATACATAAGGATATAAAACCATCTAACATAATGCTGACAAAAGACGGGATCGTGAAGATCATCGATTACGGAATTTCGAGAACATTTAAGCCGGGCGGAACCTCCGACACGGTAAATTTCGGCACCCGCGGCTACGCGCCGCCCGAGCAGTTCGGCTTTGCTCAGACGGATTTCCGCAGCGACATATACGCCGCCGGAGTTACTCTGTTTGAATTGCTCACCGGCGGCGAATCCATAGACAAGCTGAGCGGATACAGCGGCAGACTTAAACCGATAATACAAAAATGCGTGAGCCTCGACCCCGCCATGCGCTATTCATCGGCCGAGGATGCAAAACGGGCGCTCGAGGGAAACCCTACGGAAAGCGCCGTCCCGCCGCGGAAATATAAAAACATCTCCATTATTGCCTTGGCAGTCGCGGCGGCTGTTGTGATCTTCGCGTGCTTGGCAGCGGTGTTCGGATCTTTGAGTACGCGCAGCGGCGCGGGCGATAACTCAAGCACCGCGGCAGACAAAGCATCGGACACCGACGGCATGGACGCAGCCGCGGACGCCGTGCAGATAGACGCGTCGGGATATTCCGATGACACTTATCCGATAGGCGCGTCGTCGCTCAGAGCCGAACCGTATGTTTACTACTCGGAACGCTGTCTTGAAATTTTTGTTAAAGTAAAGAAAAACAGCTTTGATATCGAAAAAGCCAAAATAACGCTTTTCTTTGAATTGCTGGACGAAAGCGGCGCTTCGCTCGGCACCGAAACGATAAGCTACACGCTTGTGTGCGGAGGCTTTGACGTTATAAACAAGCCCTTCACTTCCGCGAAATACAAAGACGGCGCGTTCTATGTAAGCGGCGGAAAACTGGCGAAGATCAAACTGACATCCATTCTTGAGGAACCCGCTCAATATTAATTTAAAAATTTTTCACGATCGTGCACGCTGCACGCAAATATTATGATAAGCCATGCTATAATATCATTACAGCATGGCTTTTGCAATGGAATAATTCAAGGAATTACAGATTTGATAACCATGTAAAAATATGGTAAATTTTTGATAACACAGAAGCGGGGAGGGCTGAGGTTTTGAACGGCGAACCTATCGAAAAAGACGGTCTTAACGATGTGTATAAAGAGTTGTGCGACTGCGTCGGCTTTGAAAACATGCTGAAAATATACAAACGCATGAAGGGCTGTCAAATCACCTTTCCCCGACGGCTTTTTTCCGGCGGCTACGTGAAGGAGCAGGTCTCGAAAAAATACAACGGCCACAACGTAAAACAATTGGCCCGCGAATACGAATACTCCGAAAAATGGATCCGCCAAATGCTTAAAGACGGAAAAAATAAAAACTAAATATATTAAAACGGAGGTATTTAAAATGTATTGTTCAAAATGCGGAAAAGAAGGCGGTCCCGGACCCATGTGCCAAAACTGCGGCGCACCGCTTGCGTCCGGGCAAAGCGGTTATCCGAGCGCGCCGTCAAAAAAGCCCGGAGGAACCGCGTCCATGGTGCTCGGCATCATTTCGCTCGCGACCTTCTGGTTCCCTCTGGCGGCGATCATCATGGGCATAGTCGGGCTGGTGCTCGGAATCGTCGGCAAGGTTAAAGGAGCGGGTGGCAAAGCTGTCGCGGGAATTGTGATGTCAGCCTGCGCCATACCGCTCGCGATCATTATGACGGCTATAGGTTTAACGGTTTAGATCAATCAACGGAAAGGAAAAACACGACGGTTATGACCTTGACAACCTGACCGGCTTGGATGATGAGGAACAAAGCGGCTCGGACGAAACGGATTAAAAATCCAAATCCGAATAACGCTTTTGCCGCGGAGGCATAAAAACCCCTCCGCGGCTCCGCTACTCTACCTCTTGCTCGAGATCGGTGAAAACCGCATCATCGAAAAAATCCGCAAGCGTTATGCCGAGTCCGTCGCATATCTTTTTTATCGTTGAAACGGTCGGATTGTTGCTGCCTGTGTTTATTATGCTGTTTATCGTTGATTGGGTTATTCCGGCTATGGTGCAAAGCTTGTTGGGAGTTATTCCGTTTTGTTCACACAAAGCGACGATCCTTTTCGCAACCGCGTCTCCGCTGTTCATACGCATCCCCCGTTTCTGTTATTTATCTTTTTATTGTATAATATGCCGTGAAAAAACATTAACGATTCACAGTTGACTTTTACTAATGAATATGCTAAAATTATATTAAAAAATTACGTTCTATGAAAAGATTGATAAAGATAAATAAAACGGATGTTAAAACGTTATAAAAGAAAGGTGGTAAAATTATGACAGTTTTCGGTTTTTTGATCGCTATATCCAATCTTCTTGAGAAAATACCGATTATATTATGGCTTGTTATTCTGGCGGCAACAGTGGTATATATGATTGTCAAAAAAACGGATGCGAGCATGTATACGTTTATTGTTTGTGCTTACTTATTTCTGTTTATGCTTATCGGCAGATACGACATTGCGAGTATGTTTATCGGAGCGCTGGGATTTAGCGTTTTGATTCCTATCATTGTGTGGATCGCCGCTCCGTATATCATAATATTGATCACACTGTGGCTGGCAAGCAAGTTTAAGCAATAATTAAGAGGATGGTGAGAAATGTGTCAGAATTACGGTTTTACATGAGCGGCTCAGAGATTTTAAATCAAAACGGTGCTCGATTATACCGAATAAAGAGAAACGGGTTTTTAAGTAAAGAATTTTATTTGATCGACAATGATAATAATTATATATTCAGCATATTTATAGATAATTACGGATTTGTCATATCGGAAACCCATGATAAAGATGATCCGGTATTTTTCGCCACCCGAGACAAATCGTTTGAGATAGGTCTTGGTCCGAGATTTTTAAGCAAACCTCTGATCCCGCTGATCGACCTGCCGTTCGGCGCGTATACCGGATTATGCGAGTACGGAAACATCATAATCAAAGGAAATAACATTTATCTTGACGGTGATCTTTACGCGGCCTGCAAAATTCGGAAAAGTATGCCTTCGGAAATAATATCCGCATTCACCCATAAGCTTAATTATGTGCGTATGTCCGGAAAGCTGGATCTGCGTTTGGGACAGTGGTTTATTGCCTCGTTCGCGTATTTGTTTTATCTGAAAGAAAAATTTATTTTATAACAAAGAAAGAGGAGGGAAACTATGTTTTGTCCAAATTGCGGAACCGAAAACGAGGGCAATAAATTTTGTGTAAATTGCGGCCGTTCACTGGATGATATAAATATGACTCAAAATGTGTCCGACACGGCAGAAATCAATCCGGCCGGCATAAAAACAAGATCGTTCTCAAAAAAAGATATCTTTAATTTGATCGGAAAAAGAACCGCTCAAATCAAGGCTTGTATAACGGAGCATCCCAAAAGCGCCATGATAATCGCCGCGGTTTCGGCTTTGATTTTAATTATCATTTTCACTGCCGCCTCAAGAGTTCATTCACAGAACAAATTTAAAAAACTGAATGAAAAATATGACTTTTCATACATATACATTGACACTGAAAAATTTGTTAACGCAAAAGAACCGTTTTTGCTCGGCGAGACGACCATACAGTGCGTCAACAACGGCCAATACAATTACGGCGGCGACACGGAAGATCCGCGCCGCGCCGAAATAAGCGTCGATCTTACAAAAACATCGCTTGAGCCGTGGCGGGGAATAGCCGTTGTGGAATGGTCTCTCGAGGACAGCGGCGGCAATATTCTCGGAACGCTCAGCGCAGAAGCGCAGACCGGCATCGTGAAGGATTCCGCTGTCACGGTTAAAGCTCAGCTGAATCAAAAAAACGGTAAAGTTGTGTACGGCAACCGGGAAGTTGAAAAAATTGTAATGACCTCTCTTTCGGAAAAGGACGGATTACATGCCTTTCTGATAAGTAATTTTACAAACAAGGTCAATCAGCTTCAAAAGTACATAGACACGGGACAGAGCGACGCTTTTTATTCCTTGCTCGAAAGCACAAAGGCCGAGTATCCGGCGAGTGAGTTCCCGGATCAAAACGCTAAGCTGGCTCAGCTTGAGGCTGCGGCATTGGAAGCGTTTAATGTTCCGCCGCCTACCGAAAAGCCTCCCGAGCCAACGGTGAACAATACTCCCGCGCCGGCCGCGAACAATTCCGAACAGTCTGCCGCGACAAGCGTGGAGGATAAAATCCTTACAATCAGGGGTTGGTACAACAAGACCAATGACAGCCCGACAGCGGCCGCAAACGAGGGCTTGACCAAAACTACGGCGACAGTGACACATAACGGAACATCATATACCTCGGAGCAGTATTACAGAAACGGTCAGCTTTATTTTGTGTTTGCCTACAGCGGCAGCAGAGAAAATCGTCTGTATTTCTGGGATAACACCATGATAAGATGGATCGATGAGGGGAAAACCACTCATGACGGTGAATTCGGAAACGCGGAATACACGAGCTGGCAGAACCAATATATCGGCAGCTCTTCTGGAGGTTCGGCGGGTAGCGCCGGATCCTCGGGCAGCTCATCGGGCGGATCGTCCGGAAGCAAGTCGGGCGGATCCTCGGGCAATTCATCAGACAGCTCATCGGGTGATTTAATTGACGGTATAAAAGGCTATTTGTCCAATTATTCCGATTATGTCGGCGGCGTTAAGAGCGCAAAACCGGAAGGCTATAATGTTACATACGGAGATGCCTTTGACAACTTCTTCTCGTTAGGCCGATGGACATATTTTGAGAGCACGGCCGGACAAGACATTGTTCAATTTAAGGGAGGATGCTCCTATGCGGGTCAGGACGTGACAGCGTGTATTCAATTTGTAATATATGAGGGCTACTTTGTTGCGGAATATCTCGACTTCAACGGCGTGCCGCAGACCCAATTTGTGCTTTCCGTTCTCTTGGATACTGTTTTTAGTTCATACTGATCAAGAAAAAAATAAATTATATAAAAGGTGGTTTTGTAAATGAAAAAGAAATTGTTTGTATGTGCTTTGGCGGCTTTGATGCTTGTGCCGTCCGCGAGCGCGTTTGCGGAGCAAATGATAGTGTTAAACTGCAACGATTGGGTTTCGCTCAGAGCGCAGCCGTCAACATCCGCAGAGAGGCTGTCAACCGTTCCGTTGGGCTCACCGGTCGAAAGCATCGGATGGTCAAACGGATTTAACCAAGTCGTGTACAACGGAATGACCGGCTGGATATTAACGGAATATCTCGGTTATGGTGTTCCGTTCACAAAAACGGATAATTTTCTTCAAGTGTCAAACTGTAATGAGTGGGTATCTCTCAGAAGTTATCCCGACACATCGGCTCCGGCAATAACAACGGTTCCTTTGGGAGAATGGGTCGAAAGCATAGGTTGGGAAAACGGCTTCAATCAAGTCGTGTATTACGACATGACCGGTTGGATCTTGTCAGAGTATCTTTCGGACGGCAGCAATCAAAAAACCGCGATATCCGAAAGCCGCGCGCATGATCTGGCGGTTGCGGCGGGTATGGAATCCGATTGTTGGTTGATCGCCAGCGATTCGGAAAACTATTATTTCGGTTATACCGACAGCATGGGATTTGTGACCACCGGAGTTGCAATATATCGCGTTAATAAGTACAGCGGCGCGGTTAATATTGAGTAACACTGCTTATAAAAAATCCAAAAGAATATATAAAAACAGGAGGATCTGCAATGAGTTTTAAGAAAAAAATAATATGCGTCTTGTCCGCCGCGGCGCTGCTTACGGCGCCCGCCGCAGTCAGCGCGCAAAACATGAGCATGTACGTGAACAATCAATTTGTTGCGCGCGATGTGGTAAGCGTTGACGGCGTTGACATGCTGCCGATAATGGATATAGCAGGTGAAATGGGCTTTTCCGCCTCGATGGACGGCGGGGGCATGAGCGTGATTTTGTCATCTTGGAACGGGCTTTACTACCTTTTCACCATCGGTGACCCCACGGTTTACAGCAATTCGGCAGCGTATCAGCTTTCGGTCACTCCGCGCTTTATAAATGGAAAATTTATGGTACCTTCGACGTTTTTCACAAACGCGTTTAACATGCCGTATTTCTGGGACTCTGTCACCAACACAATATTTATGAACTCGAACGATGTGTACGCGTGGCTGGTGACGACGCCCGAATATAAAGCGGCGGCAAATCCGTCAATATATAATGGCACATGGCGTTACACTCCGGACGGAGACAGCCGTCCTCTGATCGAGCTTTCCGTTTCCGGCGCCAATTCGTCCACTGTCAACCTCTACGGCGAGCGCATGCACGGCAAGGGAGCGGTATACAATATCGGCACCGCCTCGTTTATAAACTCAAACACAGCGGTCGCGAACGGTTCGTTTGATTTTGCGGCAATGGGTTCGTCCGTTCCGGTTCGGTACACGTTCACCTTCGGCGGCAGCAATATCAGAATGGATATGAGTTATACCGACGGAACATCCGAAACCTATTATTTTTACAGATAGAAAACAAAAACTTATTTGCCTCCGCGGGAACAGTTCCCGCGGAGGTTTTTAAATTCGGACGCAAATATTTATCTAAATTTAACAATTAATTATTGATTTTAAGCGCCCGATATGTTATAATTAATAACAGCGATTATTTGTACGGCAATATCGAAATTATCAGAAAGGCGGAGGAAATTTATGTATTTAAACAGACTTGACGAGAAGCAGAAGGAATTGTTTCTTGACCTGTGCATACACGCGGCGATGACAAACGAGGAATTCGACCGCGCGGAAAGAGAGATCATTAACAGTTATTGCAGAGAGATGGGGATCGAAAAGCCGAGATACGCGCCGAATAAGGGTTTTGACGAGGTTTGCGGCGAGCTTTACGAAAGCTGCTCCGAAAGCGAGATCAAGATCGTTATTCTCGAGACCGTGGCGCTCATGCTGTCGGACAACGTTTACGACGAGAGCGAGCAGCGCTTTATGCGCACCGTCGCCAGAAAGCTCAGAATGGGCCGCGAGGATTACGACAACATTCTGGACCTCGTGAAGCAGCTCGCGGACGTACGCGCGAAGATCGACCGCTATATCTCAAGATAAACCTGCACACATCACAAAGCGGCGATAAACACACCGCGCCACAAGGAGGAATTACTATGATAGCAATCGGCAGCGACCACGGCGGAGTTGTGCTTAAAGAATCAATAAAAGAGTTTTTGAAACAAAACGGCTATGAGTTTAAAGACTTCGGCACCAAGCCGGGAGAGCCGATGGATTATCCCGACATCGCGGAGACCGTGGCGAACAGCATTGTGTCGGGAGAGTGCGAAAAGGGAATACTGGTCTGCGGCACCGGAATCGGTGTCTCGATCGCGGCGAACAAAGTAAAGGGCATCAGAGCCGCCCACGCCACCGACGTGTTTTCGGCCAAAATGGCGAAGGAGCACAACGACGCCCATATAATCTGCCTGGGCGAGCGCATCACCGGCCCGGGTCTCGCGCTTGAGATCGTCAAAGCATATCTGGAGGCCGAGCACCTTGGCGGCAGACACGGCCGACGCGTTGACAAAATTATGGCTATCGAAAACAGACAAAAATAATCACGCATAAAATAACGCGATTCCTAATAATATCAAGATTGGGAGTGATTTTTGTGCGCGAAAAAACTTTGACCGATTTTTTAAAAACCGCGCTTATCCCGGCTCACCGCGTCATGTACATCTGGGGCGGAGGCTGGGAGAACAGCGGCGACCTCGGCAGGCTAGGCCTTAACCCGAAATGGGAAATTTTTTATCGAGACTGCGCCGAGGATTACGACTTTAAAAAACACAAATATGAAAAAGAAAAAGGTCTTGACTGCAGCGGCTACGTCGGCTGGGTCATGACCAACTTTTTAAGCGGAGGAAAATACGCCGCGTCCGCCGATACTCAAGCGGCGCTTTTCGCAAAGCTCGGTCTTGGCGAATATATAAAAGATCCGTCCGTATTCTCAGCGGGCGACATAGTCTCCGGAAACGGACACGTTTATATTGCAGTTTCTGAATGTGCCGACAAAAGTTTGATCCTGCTTCATTCCAGCCCGCCGGGCGTTCAGCTTTGCGCGGCGTCTGACTTGGGCGAAAAAAGCGAGGCGGCGGCTATTGTTAAAAAATACGTAAAAAAATACTATATTGATTGGCACAAAAAATTCGGGATTTGCGTCCGCGGCGGCGAATACATGAAAAATGTGTCTTCGTTTCGCTTTTCGGGCACCGCCGCACCGGATCGCGACGGCCTGCGCAATGATCCGCCCGAACAACTCCTAAACAAAATATTCAGCACATAATTTTTGTAATTAATTGTTATTAAATATGAATATAAATTTTCAAATCAATCTCACACGCGCATCATTTTGTAGTTTTAATCTAAAGAAAATAAGCATCCGGCCGACGATAATCTGCCGCTCGTTTTGCCTTCTCTTTCTTTAGAAATCGCGCTTCTCATTATTTTCGCAAAGAAGCGGTCAAATCAGGGCTCCCAAAAAGCGTCAGCGCAGCGCGCTTTTTGGGATAAGCGGAAAATTAACCGCTCAAAAAAGAAAGTCATGCTTCGCATGACTTTCGCAAAGAAGCGGTTAATTTTCCGCTGGCGCGCCTGGAGGGATTCGAACCCCCGACCTAACGGTTCGTAGCCGTTCACTCTATCCAGCTGAGCTACAGGCGCGAATTTTTCGAACTAAATTATTATACCATTTTTTTAAAATTAAATCAAGCACAAATTATAAAAATCTCTTTTTATAAATTATACAATTTTTTATTTAAAATTAATCTTTTGTTCATGAATTTTTAACAATGGTGTGTTATTATAATATCGTAAGTTAAAGATAACTCTTTTTCTTTACAAGGCAACCTAAATTTCAAACTGAAAGGAGTGATAAAAATCATGCTTTGCGACGTTGAAAGCGGCAATATCACCAAGCTTTTGGCGATACTTACCGAGCAAAATGAAACGGATATAGAAAAAATGCTTATGAACGGAATCAACCCGGCGCAGGTTGCCGATTATTACGGAAAGCTCGACGAGTTTAACGCGTTTTTCAAAACCAATATCATATCAAAACTCAGAGTTTTGGTCAATAACAAAGAAATAACACCCGATTACGCGTACGAGTTTTTCAAACAAACGGTTAACGGCTAAAAAATATTTAATATAAATAAGAGGAAATAAATTGAACAAAATTAACTATCAGAAAGAGCTTGATAAAATACTTTTAAACGCGAACGGACAAACGCTTTTATTACATAGCTGCTGCGCGCCATGCAGCAGCTATGTTTTGAGTTATCTCAATAAGTATTTTAAAATAACTATATTATATTATAATCCTAATATAACCGACGAAAAAGAGTATAATAAACGCAAAGCCGAACAGATAAGACTGATATCCGAGCTTCCGGCGGAGAATCCGATAGAGATCATCGACTGCGATTATGAGCCGGATAAATTTTTTGAAATTGCAAAAGGTCTCGAAGATTGTCCCGAGGGCGGCGAACGCTGCTTTAATTGCTATGAATTGAGGCTCGAAAAAGCGGCAAAGCTTGCTAAAAAATATGACTTTGATTGGTTTTGCACCACTCTTTCGATAAGCCCGCTTAAAAACGCGCAAAAAATCAATGAGATAGGAAACGAGATTTCTAAAAAATACGGCGTGAGATTTCTGCCCTCGGATTTTAAAAAGAAAGAGGGCTTTAAACAGTCGATCGAGCTTTCCAAAAAATACAACCTCTACCGCCAAAATTACTGCGGCTGCGTCTACTCAAAAAATCAAAAGTAAAATTTCCCTTTGTCGGTTGACAAAGGGAAAAATTAATGTTATAATAAATTTAATAAAAGGCACCGCAAACGCGGTTACAGCCAAAGTTTTTTACATTTTATGTAGCCGTCCTTGGCGCAGGGCGGCTACACTGCTTTTATCGTGAACATCACGAGAAACAATATTGTTAAAAATATTATTCTTAAAAATTGTTTCACAGCGCACAACCTCCTTTATATAAACTCTTGAAATAAATCAAATTTATATTTGGGAAGTCACCTCCCTTCTATAAAAAGATAGGGATGGCTGTAACCGCTCTACTTTGCCTTTTTATTAACTTATCAAACATCGGTAATATAATAACATAATTTTATAATTTTTCAAATTACATTATTATTACATTTTATTTTATTATCGTTTCTCCTCCCATGTAGGGAACAAGCGCTTCGGGGACCGTCACGGTGCCGTCGGCGTTCTGATAATTTTCGAGGATCGCCGCGGTCGTTCTGCCAATCGCCACTCCGCTGCCGTTTAACGTGTGAACGTACTGCGCCTTATCTTTGGGCGAATTTTTGAATTTTATATTCGCGCGGCGCGCCTGGAAGTCTATGCAGTTTGAGCAAGACGAGATCTCAACGTATCTGCCGTAGCTGGGCATCCAAACCTCTATATCATAGGTCTTTGCGGATGAAAATCCCATATCTCCCGTTGACAGACATACTACTCTGTACGGGAGACCGAGACCTTGCAAAACCTTTTCGGCCTCGTTTGTCATTTCCTCAAGCTCGTCAAACGACGTTTCCGGCTTTGAAAATTTTACAAGTTCGACTTTATTAAACTGATGCTGACGAATAAGGCCTCGTGTGTCGCGTCCGGCGCTTCCCGCCTCCGCTCTGAAGCAGGCGGTGTAGGCGCAGTATTTGAGCGGCAGCTTGTCGCCGTCAATTATTTCGCCGCTGTACATATTTGTCACGGGTACCTCGGCCGTCGGTACCAAGAAATAATCGGTGTCTTTTACCTTAAAAGCGTCCTCTTCAAATTTCGGAAGCTGACCCGTTCCGACCATGCTCTTTCTGCTGACCATAAACGGCGTGAAAACCTCGCTGTAGCCGTTTTTGCCGTGAGTGTCGAGATAATAATTAATTATCGCTCTCTCAAGGCGCGCTCCCATATTTTTATAAACATGGAACCTGGCGCCGGTTATCTTAGCCGCGGTCTCGGGATCGAGAATATCCAGATCTTTACCTATATCCCAATGTGACTTCGGTTCAAAATCAAATTCTCTCGGCGTCGAATATCTGCGCACCTCAACGTTTTGCTCGTCGCTCTCTCCGATCGGCACACTCGAGTCGGGTATATTCGGTATTGTCAGCACAATATCCTTAATTTTTTCGTTGATTTGTCTAACCTTTTCATCATCCGCTTTTATACTATCCGAAAGCTCTCTCATCTGAGCGAAAATCTCGGTAGTATCCTTTCCCTCTTTTTTATACACGGGTATCTGCTTTGAAACCGAATTTTGCTGCGCTTTTTTTTGTTCCACGTTAAACAATAACGAGCGGCGCTCGGCGTCAAGCTCAAGAAGCCCGTCTATATCTATATCTTTCGAGTTTCTGTTTTTGAGCGCTTCCTTTACTCTTTCTGTCTCATTTCTTATTATTTTCATATCAATCATAATATTTCCTCCATAATTTTATAATGCTTATTTTTTATTGACCGATATTCAATATCTCACACAGCGCCGAATAATAGGCCAAAGTATTTTCATCAAACGCTGATGTGTCGACCGCTTGAATTTTTGTTTTGGCTTCCTCCGTATTTCCGGTTTTTATAATATTCATAATTTCAGTCAACTGATTTTGCTGCTCGGTCAGCACGGCGTAAGCCGAAACCGCCGTTTCATTTTGCTGTATTTGTTTGTTCAAATTATAATTTTCGTCTTGAAGTCTGACAAGCTCGTTTTGAATCGTCTCATTTGTTCTTTGAGTCTCAGTTATCTTGTCATCTATCTCATTTTCACGATTATCAGCCATAGCCGCGAATAAGATAATTATAATTACACATATGATCATAATTACGGCATAGCTGAAAATATTTCTTTGCTTTTTATCTGTTTTTTTATTATCGTCGCTCAATTTTTCACCTTCTTTATTTTTATAAAAAAGTCATTTTCTTCACAAGCTTTAAAAACAGCCTTAGAATTAATTTAATGCTATTTTAATATACTATCATAGCAGACAGCTTGAATTACTTAAATTAACCCATTTTTAAAGATGCTGTTTTTTATAAAATATACTAAATATAATGTATTTTATTTTTTTAATTCAAATAATATTCTTTCGAGATCTTCTTTTGAATAATATTCGATCTCAATTTTTCCTTTGCCGGCGCCTTCGGAAATTTTAACTTTGGTTCCGAATTTTGACCCGAGTGATGTTTCAACTTCTTCAAAATACTTTTTCATCATTCCCGACACTTTTTTGACCGGCTTTTTAGGTTTCGTTTTTCCTAATTCGGAAACCATTTTTTCAATCTGACGCACATTAAGTCCTTTTTCAATTATTATATTGGCAATTTCGGTCTGCTTTTCAGGCTCGGTTATTGAAAGTATCGCTCTGGCGTGACCCTGACTTATTTTTCCGTCGATCACAAATTTTTTTACCTCATCACACAGATTATTAAGGCGCAGCGAGTTCGCAACCGCGCTGCGGCTTTTTCCTACCCGCTCGGCAACTTCTTCCTGAGTGAGGCCAAAAGCTTTCATAAGACTTTTATAGCCTTCCGCTTCTTCTATCGGATTAAGATTTTCACGCTGCAGATTTTCTATCAGCGCTATTTCCATCACGGCGTCATTTTCAAAATCTTTTACAATGCATGGAATTTCTTTAAGTCCCGCCATTTTTGCCGCTCTCCAGCGTCTTTCTCCCGCCACGATCATATATGTCGAATTTTCTTTTTGCTTAACAAGAATCGGCTGAACTATCCCGTGATTTTTTATCGAATTGCTTAAAATTTCAAGCTTTTCCTTATCAAAATTTTTTCTGGGCTGATTTTTATTCGGTTCAATATCGCGTATTCTTATATTTTTAATGCTGTTTTCATCAAATTCTTCGTTTAAATCCTTAAAAATATCAATATTATCGCCGTTATCATTAAAATCCATATCGGAAAACAGCGCACCGATACCTTTTCCCATTACTTTTCTCGATGCCATTGTTTCACTTCCTTAATTTAATGTTTCACGTAAAACATCATTTATTTTTCTTTATTATTTCCGCCGCGAGTTTTTTATAGCTTTCCGCGCCTTTTGAATTTTTATCATATTCGACCGCAGGCATTCCGAAGCTCGGTGCCTCGGAAAGACGCACATTTCTGGGTATCACCGTTTTAAATACAGTGGATGAAAAATATTTTCTAACTTCATCCACTACCTGGATTGCGAGATTTGTGCGCTTATCAAACATTGTCAACAAAACGCCTTCGATCATAAGGTTTTTATTTATCGTCCTTTTAACATTTTTAATTGTTTTTGTCAGCTGAGAAAGTCCCTCAAGGGCGTAATATTCGCATTGTATCGGCATTATAACGCTGTCACAGGCGGCGAACGCGTTCAAAGTTATAAGACCGAGAGAAGGCGGACAATCTATAATTATAAAATCATAATTATCTTTTATTTTAGAAAGCTGTTCTTTTAATCTAAATTCGCGCCTTTCTTTATTACTTAGTTCGATATCCGTGCCGGCGAGATTCAAATCACCGGGAGTTATCCAAAGATTTTTATATTCGGTCTTAACAACGGCCTTTTCGACAGGCTCGTCACCCACGATAAAATCATAGCTTGTATATTCGGCATCCTTACCGTTTACGCCGAGCCCGCTGGTAGCATTTGCCTGCGGATCTATATCGATCAGCAGCGTTTTTTTATTTTTTAATCCCAAACAGGCGCATAAATTAATCGCCGTGGTTGTTTTTCCCACGCCGCCTTTTTGATTTGCTATAGCTATAATTTTACCCATATTTATATACCGTCCTTTTCAATATTACCATTATAACACATTTTAAAGTATTTTCAATAGTTTTTTTAAAATTTGTTTCATATGAAACATTAATTGACAATTATTTTAAAAAATCGGAAAATGCTTTAAGAGCCTTATATCTGTGACTGACGGTATTTTTTATATCTTCTCCAAGCTCAGCAAGGGTCTTATCATATTTTTTATAATAAAATACAGGATCATATCCGAAGCCCGAACATCCTCTTCTTTCATTTAATATAAAACCCGAACATTCACCTCTGAAATATTTTAAATTGTCGAGTGAATTTTCAATAAAAGCAATAACGCACACAAATTTTGCTGTTCTCTTTTCAAAAGAAACATTTTTAAGCTCATATAATAATTTATTTATATTATCATTGTCCGAAGCGTTTTCACCCGCAAATCTGGCGGTATGAATTCCCGGCGCGCCGCCTAAAAAGTCCACGCAAAGACCGCTGTCATCGGCTATAACCGGCATATTGATCTTATTAAAAACAGCAGCGGCTTTTTTTGCGGCATTTTCCTCAAAAGTATTTCCGTCCTCAATGATCTCAAAATTTGATAGTCCTACTTCTTCCATGGTTTTGATTTCAAAGCCGGGACCGAGAATTTGTTTTATTTCCTCGGCTTTATGTTTATTTTGACTTGCAAGCACAAATGTTCTCATAATTTTTTATCTCCCGTTATTTATTTAAATAATTGATTTGAAAGTTCCGCGAGTTGTTCAATACTAAGTTTTTCGCCGCGTATTTTTAAATCAAGATCCATATTTTTAAGGTTTTTTTCAATTTTAACCTTATCGCAGTTTATAAAAGGACTTCCCGACAATGAATTAACCAAAGTTTTTCTGCGCTGCGAAAAAACCGATTTGACCGTTTTAAAAAACATTTCTTTATTATTAACATAATACGGCGGTTTTTCATACACATTAAGTTTTATAACGACAGAACTTACCTTTGGCTGCGGTGTGAAGCAATGCGGCGGCGCTTGACAAATTATTTCGGGCCGCGCGTAAAATCCGACGCCGACGGTCAAAGCGCCGTAATTCTTTGTGCCGGGACTCGCGTATATGCGATCGGCAACCTCCTTTTGTATCATGAGTATCATAGACTCAACATTAAAACCGCCCTCAAATATATTCATAATGATAGGCGTGGTTATATAATAAGGCAGATTGGCGGCCAATATGAATTTTTCGGAACCAAAATTATCCGAAATAACTTTTTTCAAATCAATTTTCATAATATCATCATTTATTAAGGTAAAATTATTAAATTCGGATAAATTATGTTGAAGTATAGGAATAAGTGCGTTGTCAATTTCTATAGAGACAATTTTTTTTGCACGCTTGCATAATTCGTAAGTTAAAGTTCCCGCGCCCGGTCCGATTTCCAAAACGTTAGTATTTTTATTAATATTCGAATTATCAATAATTTTATCAAGTATATTCTTATCAATCAAAAAATTTTGACCCAATGTTTTGGAAAAATTAAAGCCGAAACTTTCGAGCAGCGGCATAAGCTCCGATTTATTATAAAGTTTCATAATATTTTACCTCAATAAATAATTTTAAATGATTATAACACAAAAGATAGATATATACAAGAGAAAAATAAATCCTCCCTCTCCCTCCTAAAGGAGGGCGAGGCTAATATTATGTAGGACTCCCGAAAAGTCCGAAGGAATTTTCGGGAAAAGTGCCGAAACAGGCGGTCAAAGAAGAATACCTTACAAAGCAAGGTCTTCGAAAAAACCCGCCAATTAGAACTCCCACGGAATGCCAACAAAGTGAGTTTCGTGGACTAAGTGACAATAAGGGTTCCCACAAAGCGCCAACGAAGTGCACTTTGTGGAAAAAGGAGCGGTTGCGGCGCAAAAAAGAAGTCACTGCAAGCAGTGACTTCGTAAAAACGCCGCGTACCGCGACGTGGTGGACCAAACACCCACAAAGGCGAGATCATATATGCAGGACAAAATTTCGGAGTTATTGTAAAATTATATGCCAATGTTGTTTGAATTAGTTATTTAGAAATTTGTGTCATTTAGCTATACGGCGTTTATTTCCCTTGAGTATTGATTTATTTTTGTGATTATGATATAATATTATCATGCAAATCAATATTTAAGGAGCGAGAAATGGAATACAAACCTCCGTTCACCATTAATGAAAATATAATAAATCTGCTTGCCGAGATCAGCGAGCTGGTCGGTCAAATTGGCGTTACGCACAAGAATAATATAAGCCCGAGACTGCGCCGCGACAATAGAATAAAAACGATCCACTCGTCATTGGCTATAGAGCACAACATGCTGTCGCTTGATCAGGTCACCGCCGTGATAAATGGCAAGCGTGTTCTTGGTGAGCCTCGAGAGATTCGCGAGGTTCAAAACGCCTGTGACGCTTATGAAGTAATACGCGAATTTGACCCTTTCAAAATCGAGGATCTGCTCAAGGCGCACGGCATAATGATGAACGAGCTTGTAAACGAAAGCGGCTGTTTCAGGACAGGCGGAGTAGGAATTTTTGACGGCGAAAAGCTTGTTCACGCCGCGCCTCCGGCAGACCTTGTGCCGCAGCTTGTTTCTGACCTTTTTAGGTGGTACGCGGAGTCCGAGATACACATACTGATAAAAAGCTGTATATTCCATTATGAATTTGAGTTTATACATCCGTTTTCCGACGGCAACGGCCGAATGGGCAGAATGTGGCACACTCTGCTGCTCAGCCGCTGGAACAAGATATTTGAATGGCTCCCGATCGAGGAGCTTATTAAGGAGCGCCAAAAGGATTACTACGACGCTTTGGCGGCATCGGACAAAAGCGCCGATTGCGCCGACTTTGTCGAAATGATGATGAAAGTCATCCGTGATGCTTTACTGGATCTTAACAATACCGACCAAGATAGCGACCAAGTAAGCGACCAAGTTAAAGCACTGCTCGACTGCTTGGGCAGCGAAGAACTGTCCGCAGTTCAGTTGATGGAACGCCTTAACCTCTCCCACCGTCCCACATTCAGAAAAAATTATCTGCGCCCGGCACTTGAAGCCGGTCTTATAGAAATGACAATCCCGAATAAGCCGAACAGCCGAAATCAAAAATACAGAAAAAAGTAATTCATAGATGAACGGATATTCCAATGTATTTTATTTAAGTAATATTTCTGACACAGAGGAGGATAAACTATGGCATTTGAAACAGGTGGACGAGCGGATAAATTAGGTAATAGTTTCGAATATAAATGGATTGTTTTAAATTTACTTGATGTTTTATTTGAAAAAATTGAATATGTAACTATAGAAGCTATTGGCGCTGATGAACGCGGAGTTGATTTGTGGATTGGGAATAAAGATGGCACACGAGAAGGTCAACAATGCAAAGCCCGCAACGCAAGTAATGAGAAATGGGATTATAATTCAATAAAAGCAAGAGGGGTCATAAATACATGGAAAATGCAGCTTGAACGTCATGAGAATAATAGGGTTTCTTTAGTGTCTCCATTAGCATTTACGCTTTTAGAAGATTTAATCTATAGAGCTACCACAAGTATAAACCCAAAAGATTTCTTAGAATATCAAATCAATGCTTCCGGTTCAAAAACTAAAAAGCTATTTCAAAATATTTGCAATGATTTTGGCTTAAACCCACATGCAAAAGATAGTGATTTAATTAAAATAATTAATTATTTATCCAGAATATCTTATCGACAGGTTCCGAATTCTGAACTTAAAAATATGATTTTAAATAATATAAGATTATTGTTTTTGGGTGAGCCGGAAACAATATATGCTGAATTTATCAACTATTTACTAGACGGCAGTATATTAGGACGCGAACTGAGTATATCAGAACTTAATAATTTCATAACTCAAAAGGGGATAATGTATCGAAACCTAGACAGAGATGAACGAATAATGCCAACAATAAACAGACTAAATAAAGAATTTAGAAGAAACTATTCTTATTTCGAAAACGGACTTATTATACGAGATGAATCTTCTGAATGTTGGCGGGCAATATTAGCAGGCAAATCCGTTATAATTCATGGCAAAGCGGGTATAGGCAAAAGTGGTTGTGCCGAAAATATAATAGATTACTGTGAAGAAAATTCTATGCCTTATCTGGCAATAAAGCTGGATAAACGCATACCTACTTCTACTACTGAATCATGGGCAAATTCGATGAATTTACCTGCATCCATATCCAGTTGCTTGCATTCCATCTCTAAAAACCAACACGCAGTTCTTATTTTAGACCAATTAGATGCACTTAGATGGACCCAAGCTCATTCAACAAATGCATTGGATGTATGTTTTCAAATTATTGACGAAATAAAATGTTTAAATATTGATCGAAAAGAAAAGATTTCTATTGTCATGGTTTGTCGCAGTTATGATTACGAAAACGACCGAAATATAGCAAGTCTATTTAAGACAGATGATAAAGATGTTCATAAAATAGATTGGAAAAGAATTTGCATCAATAACTTGAGCGAAGAAAAAATACAGAGTATTATAGGAAAAAATATATTTAATCGCTTAAATAAAAAGCTGCGTGAAATAATAACAATACCAAGCAATCTTTATATTTTCGAAAAGTTAGATTTTGATAGAAAATATGATTCCATTACAACAACGCGTGAGCTTATTAATGAATGGTGGAAACAATTAAATGAAAAAGCATCTGATTTAACCATAGAATCAGGTTCTTTAAACAAGATTAAAAACAAAATAGTAAATTATTGTCAAAATAAAAACAGAACATATGTTCCCATCCAGATTATTGATATTGATACAAAGTGTATAAATTTTTTGAACTCTAACGGTTTCACTATTTTGAATGGTAGCAAACTGTCATTTGCTCATCAATCTATATTAGATCATTTTATGGCCAATAATATGATGTTAAAATACATCAATGGAGACAGCATTGATAATATTATAGGTGATATTGAAAGTCAAACGCCGGGCAAGCGTTATCAAGTGCAGATGTTTATGCAAAGCTTGATGGATGATAATTATAGTGATTTTGTAAATGCAGGCATCCAAATATTAGAGGCTGACAACATAAGATTCAATATAAAATATATTTTTCTTGAACTCCTAAAATCGGTTAATAAAAATTCCAGTTCAGTTAAAGATTTTATATTAAAATACATTGCAAAAGAAGAATGGGAAAACCATATATGTGATAATGTTGTATCGGGAAATCCATACTATATTCATATATTGAGAGAAAATAGCATATTTGACGAGTGGATGAATGGAGAAAAAAGGCTTAATGCAATTGAGTTGATGGCAAGCATTTCCGGCAAATATACAAATGAAGATATTACTTGGATAAGTAATAGTATTTTTGCCAATCCCGATGACGAGAATGAAGCTGTCTATTGGAATCATTGTTTTTATCAAAGTATTTGCTATGACAGTGATGAATTCTTCGAATTGAGAATAAATTTCTATAGACTGCACCCTAATTTATTTGATTACTTTTTTGATTTAAGCGAAATGATAAATATTTGCGAGCTTAGGGCAGTCCGTATGTTAGCATTGTGGGTAGAGAATAAACAATATACGTCAAAAAATTGGAACCCGCTAAAGAGTTCTATAGATTTTTATGTTGAATGTAATATAAAAAACTATTCCGACGTTATAAAAATTATTAAACCGCTTCTTCCCAAAAGCAATACTGATATAAAATACAGCAATTGGGAAAATAGGTATATGCATACTGATAGCCCAGAACGCGCTTGCATAAAGGTGCTTAAAAGTGCTAATAAAAACTTTGTTAAAGATAATCCGGACGAATTTATTAATACATATAGACCATTTTTTTCACAAGGAAATATATTATATAACGAAATTATATTAGATGCTTTTATGTATTTCCCGGCAAGCGAAAAATACGCAGATTTCATTATAACATATTTGTACGATGATTTTGATATGACTTTGTTAGAAGGAACAAGCGGCAACGAAAACAGATTAGAAATGGCTAAACGTGTCATAGGAAAGTATTCAGTATATTGCTCAGACAGTGTCTATAATACATTTGAATACAAAATAAATATATACAGTAATGTTGAACGTATGCGACGTATATATAAAAATAGAATTGACTATTATAAAGAAAACGGCATACATGTTTTCTGGAGATTCTGGGGAGACTTGCAAAAAGAGTTGCTGCCGATTTTACCCCCAAATAGGAAAAGTCATAAAGTCAAAGATTTAGAGCGTGTCTTGAACAGAAAAATTAAAGACAATAACACAATATATTTTTTGTCATCACCGCAGTTTGGCAGCACAATCACCTCAATAACAAATAAATGTCTGTCATTCAATAATTGGAAAAGCATTTTTAAAAGCACAAAGCTTAAGAATAACAACAGACGGCGTGAAATCGGCACTAATATTATAGAAAATAATATTAGAAGTTTTTCTAATGTCTTTTATGAAACCGTTTCAAAAAATACAATCAAAATGATTAAATTTATGTTAGAACTGGATTTTGACGTTGATGAGTTGTATATAGATGCTCTTTATAAAGGTATATCATATAGTAATACTTTGGATGATATAGATACAGATTTAATAGAAAAGGTATTTAAAAAATATCCCTGCGACAATAACAATTCGTCAAGAGCATTAGAGTTTTGTGAGATAATTCTCAAAAAGAAAAATGCGTCTTGGAGCATGGTTACTCTGGAGACGCTTAAAAATCTTGCTCAGAATCATATTGATCCGCAACCTGATACAGCAGCTGCATCAAATGCTATCACATCTAAAACAGTTTTGGATTTGGAAACCGATGCTATTAACTGTGTACGAGGTGCAGCAGCACATACAATAGCTAATGTATTATTAAAGAATAGCACATTATTTGATTTTTTTCGAGAATCAATAGAAACGCTCATTCATGACAAACATCCGTCTGTTAGGTATATGAGCGCATTAATATTAGTCGTAACTCACGACTTTAACATAAACTGGTCGAAAAAGCAATTTGTTTCATTACTGAAAAATGATTACCGTGTTGCAGGTATTCGCTATGGTAAAGATATGATTATTGAAATGATTTCTAACTATATAAATGTCATAAGTGATATATTATTGAAATGCTATTTTTCAAACGATAAAACACTTGTCGAAGTCGGTGCATATTCTATTTTCAAATTATATATGGAAAGAGGGGATTTTTCAAATGTAATTGACGAATTTGACAAAATCAATTCTTTGCAAACCGAAGCATTAATTACCGCAGCTGCATACTATGTAGGAATACCCAAGTATAATAAAAAAGCTAAAGACTTTTTATGTAATTTTTTTGATAACAAGTATGATATAGATGGGCCTTGGATATCCTTATTTGAAGATGAGAGAATTGATTTAAGGCGCGATCAGCAATTTCTTGAAAAAATGCTTGTTTCAAATGTAAGTAGGCGAGTTATCTACTCATTCATACAATACTTAAATGATCACAATGTTTCTTTAATTTCTTGCAGTAATATTATACTGCATATAAGTGAGAAGCTGATTGGCTCTAATAGAAGAGATGGTGATTTCGTTAGATATATTTCAAGAGAAATCGCTAAACTGATCATTGCGTTATATGATGAACTAACAGGATCAGATATTGATGATAATAAGCAACTGGCTAATCGTTGTCTCGATATTTGGGATCTTATGTATAAATATCAAGTTAAGGAAGCAATAAAACTGACAAATAAAATAATAGATATTTGAGTCAAGCATAGACACTACGAAGAAAGATGTGTAAAATAAGTCCTTTTTACATATCAATCCACGGCACTATCCCAAATTTTGTGTAAACTCCAAAACAGTAATATAATCTGTTTTACCGAGGCAGAAATTGACTTGCTCAATTTCTGCCTTAAATATACTGTAGCATAAACGGCCGGGCTTGTCAAGGACACTCGCAGGACGTTCATTGGAGCGGCTTGCCGCGTAAACCCTTGGTATTCGTTGTGTAAATCAGCGTTCTCACCGCTTGCGGATATTTGAAATATGTCGATAAATTTGCCCAATTCTTTCGCCAAAATATAGCTATTTTCGGATATTTCACACTCCATTTTCATCAAAACCATCAAGCGCTGTAGGCCTGTCCACCATCGCATATACTCACTTCAGATACGCCATTAGCTCCTTAATATCCTTGTAGGATACATATTTTGTGGTATTCCTGATTTGATGGATAATGCATTTGCTGTATCTCTGTTTTCGGATATACCGATTTTATTGCTGCCAGAAAGCCTGTTAAGCCATCTACGCAGACAATTAAGATATCCTCAACTCCTCGGTTCTTCAGTCCGTTCATTACCGATAACCAAAACTTTGCGCTCTCATTCTCGCCTGCCCATATACCAAGTACCTATTTTAACCCGTCCATACGTATACCTATAACTATGTATACGGCGTCTCTTGTAAGCGTATACTTCTTGGTGATATGCACTGTAACTCTGAGGACGATATACCGAAAGTGAAACAGTAGAATAAAAATAATAATATTTTACTTAAAAATATTGAAGCGCTCAACGCTCAACTTGCCGAGCAAAATGAAACGGATATAGCCAAGCACAAGGAAATTTCCAATAGTATTGCACCTGAAGATATTACCGCTGTTCGTGAGGAATGCCGTAATATTCGTAACAGCAACGAGAAATCACTATGGAAACGGCTTCAAGAAAGATATGGTCGCAAGTATAAATATGAGTTAATGCAATCAGCAGAGAGTGATATTGACAAAGTTCTTTGTGAAACAATACCACAACGGAAAAATCTGTTCGTAAGAATTTAGAGCGAAAGCGTCAGCAAGCCGACGCGCAATCAAGAAACAAACTTAAGCAGCATGAATTGGAGCAATAGTGGACATTTAAAAACTCATTTTCGAATGTTAATTATATTGCATACGCTGGTTTTCAAGATTTTGAAATAGCAAAACATAAGATTTATATGCTTTTAAAAGAGATATTTATCCCCAAAATGCGTACATATGATACTATTAGATATTTTGAAAATTTAAGTGGATTATTTTATGTGGCATAAAAATATTAAACAAATCGCACTTGACATTTAAGACAAAATATGATATTATATTATAAAATATATGGTTGATACAGATATTAACAGCTAAAATTATTTAAAATAATATTTATTACACTATGAAGAAAAGTAAGTGATTTTATGTATAAAAAAAACGCATTCGGCAATCCTGATGGTTCTAGAACAGATATAGACGATATGATGGCGCAATTTGTCGCTTTTGATGAGAGATATTTTTCGTCTGGAGTCGCTTCTCCGGATGATATGAAAACTAGAGTCATTGTTGGTGCAAAAGGTTCTGGAAAAACAGTATACTTGAGAAGAATGAGAGCGAACTTGAAATTAAATAAGTCAGTTTATATTTGTGAAATGGAACAAGAGTTACCATCAACTGATTTAATTATAAAGTTTGGGCAAAATTTTCCCGAAAATCAAGTTACTGAAAAATGGATGTATCTATGGAAAGTAGCAATTATGCGCGCATTAGTTTCTCATATACTTTGTAATGATGAGTGGAATGAAGGGGTTCCGGATGAATTAAAAGAGCAAATAAAAAACTATGAAAAAAAATTATTTCCAAAGTATACTGTAGCAATGGGAATTTATGCAGAGGCACGACATATTTTAACAGAATTTAATACTAATAATCTGTTTAATAAATATATCGAAAAACCTGAATGGGATGAGCTGGATATACTGTTAAATAAAGCATTAAAAGATTTGTCTCCAATATACTTTTTTGTTGATTCGGTTGATGAGGAGTATGCCCATGCACCAATGTATTGGCTAAGATGTCAAAAAGGATTATTTTATAGAGTCATGCGGTTGTTTAGAAACGATACATACGGTAATAAATTACACGTTGTTATAAGCATTAGGGATAATGTATTGGCATCTATATATAGGAGCGAGCATCAAACTAGATATATTAATGAAGAACATATTAAATTATTAGACTGGAATTATTCAACAATAAAATATTTTTTTGAAGCCAAGATATCTGTACTGAAGAAATGTTATTTTCTCAATAATGATGGGCAGAAAAATATTGAAAGTTGGTTAGGAATATCTAACATAACAAACATTCAGAGAGGTATTGAGGAACCAATAGAACAATATATTTTAAGACATACACGACTTTTGCCTAGGGATATTATAATAATTGGTAATTCCTTGTCAGAAATTCGCAATATTAAAGAAACATCTTCTTCTGACTTTGATGTAGAAAAAACCATACGAAAAAAGGTTTCAACGGCGGCAAAAGGATTCGGAAATGAACTTTTGCAGATATGTGCAAATCAAATTATAAATAATGAAATGCCAAAAGGAGCAGCTCAAAAAGGATTTTCAGAAGTATACACAAGTATTAAAGAATATAATACTACAATTGTTGAAAAGATGAAAGAACTGTTGTTGAAATTACAAAACGATAAATTTTCATTTCAAGAGTTGCAACAATTAGAAAAGGAGTCAGACGCTTTATTAGGCAGAGACAATAAAATGTTTGACATTATGTGGCAAAACGGAGGACTAGGCTATATAGAAGATGGAGCAAATGGGCAAGAAGAGATATTCTTTGCCGATAGTGAATATTTGGAGTTTTTGCTACCAAAAAATAAGTATCAATATGTACTACGGTCCTGCATAATTGACGCATTAGGAATGGCTGGAAGAATGTGGGATAAAAAACCTGTTATAGGTGGGGTAAAATGAGTATATAAGCTAATTGATAATCCCCTACCACAAAAGATTTTGAGTAATACGAGTTCAATATAGAAAGTAAAAATATTTGAGTATAAATGATACTTATAAATCAGTATATTAATTTCACCTAAAACCTAATCATTTTTAAATACAAATACATTTTTGAGAAAGGAGAGCAGTATTTTATCCTCATTTGGGGGAAGGATTATATTGCATAAGGAAATATGACAAAAGGGTATAGTACATTGACGTATGATTCGTGGAATGAGTTTAAAAGTAAAATAACAAATGATTTGTGTGGACAACTATTTTTTGGCGAAAAGCAATATCTTTTTAGAGGACAAGGTAGCCATGAATGGTCATTATTAACTAGCTTTGATAGAATGTTTGGCAATTTAGAATTCGGAAATAGAAAGGCGATTGAAAAATCATTGGTGCAGGAATTTAGAAATAGATGCAGAGATTTTTTGGGTAGTGATAAATTTTCGGAATATAGTGATATTCAAATTCTATCATTAGGACAACATTATGGATTACCAACAAGGTTATTAGATTGGTCTTATAGTGTATATGTTGCAGCGTTCTTTGCTTTTATTCAAAGTCGAAATGCTGATAGTGACTATATCTCTATTTGGGCGATTGATACTGAAAATGAAATATGGAAAGAAGATTATGGCGTGAAAATCGTTACTACCAGATTAAATGAGAATGAACATCAAAAATATCAAGAAGGTATATTTACATTTAATCAGAGCCCTCACATAGGAATAGAAGGTTTTGTACAAGCATGTTCTTCAAGATGCGATATAGATGGAGCTTTAACGCAAATAATAATTCCACATGCAGAGCAAAATATTGCTTTAAATGATTTGGATATGATGGGAATAAATCACATGCGGCTATTTCCGGGGCTTCAGGGATGTGCTGAAACGGCGCTGTTAAAAGAATTTATAAAATACAAATTAAGCTAAAAGAAAAAATACCAAAAGTGATTCGTGAACGATTAATCGCTTTTTCTCATACAAAAAAATAAATTCATCCTTGACAAGCCGTGTCTTATGATAAAGCTTATGATTTTTAATAATATAAACTTATGTGAATTTATTGATATAAAATAGAATTATAATATAATTATGTAAAGTGTTCTCATATTTGGAGGTTATATTTTATGAATAATATAGATAATACGCTTAGAAGAATTATGAACGCATCTAAAAATAATACTTTATCATTCTTTGTGGGTGCAGGTATATCCAAATTATCACATGCACCAAAATGGTCAGAGTTAGTTGATTCCTTTTGTGATGAACTAAAAATACCGAAAAAAGATTACTATTCTAATGACGATTTATTATCTATTCCTCAAAAATACTATTATTCAATAAATCAAGATGAAAAAAAATACTATGAATTTATAAATAATTGTTTTGATTGTGCATCCTTAAAGCCTAATTTGATACATAAACTAATGTGTCATTTAAATCCTAAAAGTTTTATCACAACAAATTTTGATGATTTATTAGAGAAAGCAGTCATTCAATTTTGTTTGTCTTTTAAGTCTGTTGCTCAAGATTCAGAAGTCTCAAATATTAATGGTGATAGATATATTTTAAAGTTACATGGAGATTTAGAACATAAAAATATAGTTTTAAAAGAGGAAGATTATCTGAATTATAGCGAAAATTTCAAATTGATTGAAACAATGCTTAAATCAATTTTTTCAACAAATACTGTAGTTTTTATTGGATATGGTCTTAACGATTACAATGTAAAATTAATATTAAATTGGACTAAATCTTTATTAAAAGATAGCTTTAATAAACCTATTTTTATATATACTGATGATGCAGAACTTGATAATAATGATTTATTATATCAACAATCTCGTGGACTAGAAGTTGTTGATTTTAGACTTTGTTCAAAGTGTGATAATTATTTGGAAACAGGGTATGAAGAAAGATATAAAAACGTATTGGACAAAATCATTTCATATGGCAAAGTTTCTTTTGCAAGCAAAGATAAATATGCTGCTTTTGATTTATTGTATGAATTGGTGAAACCATTAAACTCATTTAAAACATTGCGCATCATAGATATTAAAAAGATATTGGGCAATTACATATTTATAAACGAAGATGGAGTGGTTAAATTACGCAAAAATAGTTATGAAATAATGACATATTATATTGGGTTAAAAAACAAAGAATTTATCACCACTGAAAAGCCTATCCAAGAAAAATTTAGGGTTATAGATTGTGTATTTTTAAAAGCAAGAATTAGAGCCATAATAAATAATGATAATAAAATTTTATTGGCATTTGATGATAGTGATTTTGCTGACTTAAATTGCATTACATTTAATTATCTAAAAATGGAAAAAATAATAAACAGTAATCCTAAGAATATATACCGTAGGTACACTAAGGCTTTTTATTTGGCAAAATTAAAAAGGTATGAAGAATCTCTAAATCTTTTTACTGAGGTTGCTACCGAGGCATTTAAAGATAAGAATTATGTTTTATGTTATTTGTCACAAATAAATATGCGTAGTCTTGCGTTTGCTATGGAAAGTGTAAATCGTTCTTTGTTTTATTACAACACATTCAAGTTTGATAAACAGCAAAAATTAGAGCATGACCAAATTGTACATGCAAATATTTTCGAAAATTTACCAATTGAATTTAAAGAACAATATGATACATTTTCAAATCTATATACAGTAAATTTTTTATATAAAAATGTTTATGACACGTTTATTGAAAATGACAAGCTGAGTGGAACTATTAATAAAAATATAATTGAAGCGGGAATTACTTCAACAGATAGGGCTATTAGTAGAATAAATAATAATTTACATTTTATTCTAGGCAATGGCCTATTTATTGATGAGTTTATTGAATTTAAAATCACTATAAAGAAAACTATGGAATTAATAATTGCCAAGTATGCAGTAAATAAACAGAAAACAATAAGTGCCGAATTTTCTATGGGATCTGGCAATAAACCAATTTACTTTGATGAAATTGATATATATTGTTTTATAGAGTTTTTTAAAGAAAAGGAAATCACAAATCTTATGATTAAAAACAACATAGAAGATTTGCCTTTAGAGAATATTGAAATGGTTAATATGTCAATATATAATTTATTTAAATACTATGATGCTGTATTGTCAAAAGTAGAAAATCCATTAGAAAAAATATCTTACCAACTAAAATTGAAAAATTGTCTAAAACTATTAAAATATATAACAATTTCTCCCAAAGTTGTAGAGTTTATTTGTGGTGTTTTATTAAAATATGAATTTAGAGAAATTTATATTAATGATAAAATAACATTTATTTATAGTCAAATAAGTAAAGGTAAGGTTGAAGTAAAAAGAATTTCAAAATATGTACATACGACTTTTTTGAAATATATTGATGAAAATATAAAATGTATTAAAAATGGAGAAAAGTTTGAAATGCTTTGCACAAATTCTAGTATTGAATATTGGGATTTAGCAAATATTCTATGTTTTAACAATACAAAATATATTTCAAAGTATATTTCGGATAGAATAACCTATATAATTGAAAATAATCTTAAATTCTCATTGAGTTCTCTATTTAAGTGTAGTAATATTATATATAAAAAAACAAAAACAAAGTTGATGAACCATATGTCTAAAAGTTTGGAAGAATCATTTAGTTTTGATGTATTTGCCGATTTGTTAACAAATGGTGTTAATTTTAAACAAAATATAATTAATAAACTTATAAATCATCTAAACTCTGTGATTAATAATGCCAATAATAATGAGGGTATATATTCTTTTCCTTACCATGATCCGTATGAAGACTTAATCAATGTGGGTTATTGGTGTGCATTAGGTTATTTAAAACATAAAGATTTTGATCAATTTTATGGAATAGCGGATAAATTTGATTTTTATTTTAATCCAGATGAATTTGATTATAAGAAATTTGATGTTTCATGGTTAATGAATCTCTATCCTCAAACATATGAAACAATATTTAAAAATGAAAGTTCAAAAGTGCAGATAAGGCAATCTATAAAACAAGTTTTAAAAAATACAGATTTAGAAGAAAATGATAAACAACAGTTGATTAAAATACTTATTGAATATGCAGTTTAAACATTCTAGAGCGTGCGAAAAAAGTCTGTAAATAATTCCTTCTATGATAGAATAAAATAAATCATAAGAGGAATTTTTTACGGCAAGAAAAAAAGAGAAATAATGAGTGAAGGGAAAAATGGATTAATGTCAATAAAGTAGACAGAAAAAAGCGAAGAATTATACACGCATAAACATCGTCTCTTTCTGATTTGGTGTCAGACCGTCATTGTAAGAGTGCGGTCTGACAGAATTGTAGAATCCATTTATGTAAGTGAACAAGCTTTGTTTAAGTTCAGTAATGCTACGATATGTTCTTCTATCGGTTTCCTCTTTCTTCAAGTATTTGAAGAAACACTCCATAACAGCATTGTCATAAGGGTGTCCTTTTGCGGAAAATGACTGCACAATATTCATTGTATCAAGATACTGCCTGAAAGCCACAGAGGAAATTGAGAGCCTCTGTCGGTATGAAATATCAGACCGCCATAGACACCGCGGGAAAAGATGTGTAAAAAGGTATAAAAGAAGGCCTCTTTGGTGAAAATTATGGTAAAAATAATTTTTATCAAGGAGGTTTTTCGACATGAAAATACCAAAAGAAGTTATCAAGGAATATGTAAAAAGCGAGAAATTTACAAACACTGCCGACATCATGGAAAGCATTAAATCTATGTTTGCTGATGTTCTGAACGAGGTGCTTCAGTGCGAGCTTGACGAACAGCTCGGCTATGAAAAACATGAGCGCACAGATCCGGGCAGCGAAAAGAAAAACTACAGAAACGGCTCTACCAAGCGCAGAATGAAAACTCAGCTCGGAGAGGTCGAGATTTCCGTTCCACGCGACAGAAACGGCGAGTATGAGCCTAAGATCATAGATAAGTATCAGCGCAACGCTGACAGCTTGGAAAATAAGATATTATCCCTATATTCTCGCGGTATGGGCTCTGCGGAAAAGATGTGTAGGTAGTAAACGACAGACATCGACATGGCGAAAATCATGGGTTTATGTTAATAAACACGGAACTCATTAAGAGCTTAACAGGCAGAGATAAAATAACCGCACGTATGCTATATGGTAAAGAATTTGAGTTTGTACCTCAATTCAAACTATATATCAATACGAATTATCTGCCACGCATTATTGACGATACAATATTTGCAAGCAACAGAATAAATGTTATAGAATTTAATAAACATTTTTCTGAGGAAGAACAAGATAAAACCTTAAAAAGCAAATTAAGAGAACCCGATAATTTAAGCGGTATTTTAAATTGGTTTTTATTAGGGTGGAAAAGGCAAACGAGGAAGGTATGAATCCTCCGATGTCTGTAATTGAGTCTACGAATCGTTTTCGTGAGGAATGTGATAAAATAGGTTGTTTTATCAATGAATGTTTAGAACGGTCAAAAGAAAATATTACTATGAAAGAAGTATATGATGCTTATAAAATATGGGTATCTGACAACGGCTATGCGTATGAAGGTAAATTAAAATTTAAAAGCGCTTTAGAGAAAAAGGGAATACTTTCAGATAAAGGTACTGTTAGAGGTAATACCATTAAAAATGTTATCATAGGTTATTCCTTAAAACAAGAATATCAAAATAAAGAGTATAATAATTCATCGAGACCGTCAAGAATTAATGAATCAGAAGAAGATTATTTTAACGGTCGTAATGATATATTTTAGTATAGTATGTAAAGTATGTATTTTTAAAACAACTTTTTTAAAAATAATTTAACCTTATTATACATATAATTATTTGGTTATATGAAATTTAAACAATATATGGTATAGCTGATAATGATAAGTTAACAACACCGTGAGATGAAAAGATTTGACGGATTGAAAGGGGAATTAATAAAAAGCTAAAACGGAGTATATAAATATTTTGAAAAAATATTTAATATTTATTTGCTCAGATATACAAGAATTATCGAATTATAATACTAAAGTTAAGAAGGATAATACTGTATCAAAAGCAGGTTAAGCATAAAGTGCTGCGCACTATTCTATTAAACAGTAGGCAGCACTTTGTTTTACTTGCTTGACATAAGATAATTTAAAGTTTCTTTGCATATTTCGAGTTCTTCATCAGTAAACAAAGGATGGTATTTTTTGTTGTTTATGATTATATATTCGATTGACAGATCGGGTCGATTTGCTTTAATTAGTTTTTCTATACCGTCCGAGTGAGGATTGCTTATAAAATTTTTAATATAGCCAAACCAATTTTCCTGTCCGAGAGCCACCCAGAAGGTAGCGGAATAATAAAGCTCCTTGGCGGTCTTTTTATACAGCTTATATAATTCGTCACGAAATTCATCTTTAAGTTCTTCATCAAAAGAATTTGACATAATTGTGCCTCCCGAATTTTAAAATTATTTATTCATCATCTATTCCGAGCAGAATATTTACGGCTTGCTGCAAATGAGATTTGCTGCGGTACGCCATGATGACCTTGCGCTCCGCGGAGGATATTTCTTCGGGGTCGATCCTGACATCAAGAAGCTCGGACGGCGAGACATTAAGTGTTTTGCAAATATCGGCAAGTATGTCAACGTCGGGACGGTTGACACCGTTTTCCCAGTTATTCACACGGCTTGCGCTCACGCCCAGCAGAGCCGCAAAATCTTTTTGCGACAATTTTTTGTCTTTACGGTATTTTCGTATGCGTGAACCGATTTCATAAGCCACTTACCTATCACCTCTGTATAAATTATACAATGAAAATCATAAAAAGTCAATAAAATATCCAGAAAATCTATATTTAATTATTGACAATTAAGTAATACTGCTATATAATTATAAATATTCAGAAATACTTGATTTTCGAGGTGGTAATATTGCTTATATATGAAAAGGTGAGACGATATATTGACGAACACGGCATACGTCAGGCGTTCGTCGCTCAGAAGTGCGGGATATCCGTGACAACATTTAACGCGATCATGAACGGACGCAGAAAGATGTACGCCGAGGATCTAAGGGCTATATGCTATGCCTTGGAGGTAAGCCCCGAAGAATTTATAGAATACAGATGTGAAAAAATTAATTAATACATATAAAGGAGAGAGAAAGTTATGAAGAACATCGGGAAATTAATAGGTATTTTCATTATAATCACACTGATTGTCGGTGCGATGGTTATAATGCCCACAGCGAACGCGGAGGAAATGCCGCCGTATGATTACAGCAGTTTTATAGGCAGTTGGTATAATCGTAATATGTCGTCAGGCTCGACTCACGGATTGCTTGACGAAATTCAGATTACTTCGGCTTCTTACGACAGTGTAACTTTTAATTTTATTGAAACTGCCGAAGGCACGGTTTGCATGAAAGGAACATATCCCATAATTAATAATCGAGTTCAATGGACAGAAAAATTTGCGGGATATAATCTTACACATACGCTTGTTTTTAATGATGACAGTATTTATTATTCCGAACAAGGCAACAGAAATTATGAGCGTTGGTTTACATCTAATATAATTCCCCGAAAAACAGAAACGGGGAACTATTCGGTCATATTAAACGGCGCCAAATTGGAATTCGACCAGCCGCCCGTAATGTGCGGCGACAAGATTCTGGTTCCGCTCAGAAAGATATTCGAAGAACTCGGAGCGACGGTCGATTATAAAAGCTCTATAGATAATAAAAAAGGTCACAATAACGCAGAGTTGGTCACTGTCAGCGCTAAAACAGATACAGTGGAATTAATATTAAACTCGACATGGAAAGGAAATTGGCAATATAAAATATATGAGAACGGTGTAAAAAAAGATGAAAATAATATTATAGGCACGCCGCCAATGATTATAAACGGACGCACATTAATTTCAGTCAGATTTGTAAGCGAAGCATTAGGAGCGGTCGTCGGTTGGGACGGAAGCACAAATACCGTGTTTATAAATACAAACGGCGATACCGCCGCTGTAGATCCTTACAACAAAATACTTTACGGTGATCTATCGGATTTTATCGGAGTATATGAAAACGCCGAAGGCTATGTGATTAATTTACAAGCTGACGGAACAGAGGGAGAAACAATAGAAAAGGACAATAAAGTATTTGATCAGGTATCTGACGGTTTTAATAAAAATGATGACGGTTCGTATCAATGGAACGTAAATTTTGATTATTATGATGAAGACAACGGTTCTCATGCAGTATGGCTTTATCCCGTTGGAGTTGATGTTTCGGTTTACGGCACAATTATAAATACAGATACATCAAAAGTAAGGCTGTACAGCGGACAAGATTTTTGTCCGCCCAAAGATATGCCAAATCAAATATATTATAAAAAATAATTATTTATACTAAAAAAATAGAAAGGATTTTGATTATGAAAAAAATAGTATCTTTACTTCTGACATTAACTATGTGTTTAAGCATGACGGCGGCTTTTGCCGACGTGCCTCAGGCTCCTCAAAAGAATTATCCTCAGAACTTTTTGGATGTGCCTAAAGACTATTGGGCGTTTCCTTACATAGCCGAGCTTACAGACAGAGGCGCAATAAACGGCAATGAGGACGGCTCTTTCAGACCCGATAATACCGTCACAAGAGCGGAGTGGGCTAAAATCATGGTGCTTGCCGCGGGTCTTAACCCGAATGACAACAATGTTTATTATAAAGATATGGCAGACCATTGGGCGAATATATATGTCAACACGGCAAAAGACTATCTTGCCGCTTACACGGACGGCACATTCAAGCCCGATCAGGCTGCGGTCAGAGAAGATGTTACCGTAAGCATGGTCAAGTTGAAAGGCTATGATGTAACTAATGTTGACTATTCATATTTAAGTCAATTTACCGATCCTGATTCGGTATCGAGCGACCTCAAAAAATATATTGCCGTCGCTGTTGAAAAGGGCTTGATAAACGGATTTGAAGATAACACGTTCAGAGGACAGGCGACGCTCACAAGAGCGGAAGCGGCCACTATATTATGGAGAGCATTCCAATACGGCAATGATAATAAGGTTGCATCTCCTTCGCAAACACAAAATATACCGCCTGCTTCAAGCGATAATACCTTATCGCCGACAGCGATACCTTCAAAACCCGACACCGCCTCAAAACCTAAAAATACGCCCAAGCCCGCAACAAATCAATCACAGCCCGACCCAAATCCGACAGCTAAACCCACAGCGGAGCCGACTCCCGAACCTACAGCGGAACCGACCAAAAAACCGTATATAATTGACACGGTAATTAATGCCGATGTTAAAAACAGTGACAACTACACTCAAGACAGAAACGGAAATATCTATTATGCGGAGAGCGGTAAAATTTATTTTGTAGACACAGTCTCAAGAAGTAAAGAAGAAATTTTCGATACTTCAAATTTGATAATTGATAATGATGAAATGACATTATCCGATTTTGAAATAAATAGTATATGCTATGATGATTATGAAAACAGAGTACTCATATACGGAAAATATAAGAATATTAATGCAGCTAATAAGAGTGATAGCTATTATTTGTATGAAATCAAGGACGGAACGGCAAATCTTATTACCGACGATATGGGTATTTCACGTTCTATAGTAGGAGTACTCAGTAACGGAGATTATGTATTCAAAGATTATATAGTTGACCATGATACACTTAGAGCAAATCAATTTGGTGGCTGGATTGATTATGGATTTTATGAATCGGGAAACAACATTTACTTCATAGATAACACACATTATTATATTTCTCATTACACTACCGGTTGGTTCACCGAATATAATTATGTTGAGGATAAAGTTTTATGGAATACTTGTCAAATAGCAAGCGGAATAATAAACGATAAAATTACAATAATCGATGACCTCGAAGTGATAAAAACATTAAACTTCAGCGGTAAAGAATTGAATAAAATAACAAGCAAAGATTATGAAGTATCAGACAGAAAAACAGTTGATTTTTCCAGATTATCGTTTAAGCTGATAATCACATCTAACGATGACATTATTTTCTATGATACATCGGCTAAAGCGTTCAGAATAATAAGCAAAAATAATTAAGATAGATTTTTATTCAATACAATAATAAAGAAAAAGGTATCTCTTATAATAGGGATACCTTTTATCTCATCAAGATCGGAGTGATATCAATGAAGATATTAATAGAGGATAAGAAATTACTATATTCAAAAAATAAAGTTAGGACTATAAATGATGAAATTGACAGAATAATACATTTATTGTATGAAATAAAATCTATAGTCGGTAATAAAGAACAATGTAAAAAATTAATTTTGGCTCGAATTATATTAAATTCATTAATAGACGATTTAAGAAAAAATTATTAATATGAGATAATAAAGTATTTTAGTAAGGAGAATATAACTTATGAAAATTTTAGATGAAGAAATAGAATTTTTGACAGATGATAAAGTAGCTGATATGATAGAGGACTGTAAGACAATAGAAGATGTAAAGGTTATACTGATGATATTATTTTTATCGGAACCCAGAGGCTCATACAATCAACGCTTAAAAGACATGAAAAACAGATTTATATAATTATAAAATTAAACAGTTGTTTTCGTTTATAATAATCTTTCTTATGATTCGGTATCATATGCAATAAAAAAATATGGATTTTTTTAATAAAATATTAAAGAAACCGGTTGACATGATTTCATTTATATCTTATAATATAATCACACAGTAAATTTTGGAGGGTTTCAAATGATTTACGGATATGCAAGATGTTCAACTAATGAAGAATTGCAGGATATTAATCGTCAGAAGCGTGAGCTTAAAGAATTGGGAGCAGCCGATGAAACGATTTATTTTGAGTACGAGAGCGGAACAAAGACAGATAGACCCGAATTTAATAAGCTGCTGAACACAGTACATCGTGGAGACACTATAGTGACAACCGAAGTATCGAGATTGACACGCTCAACAAAGCAGTTGTGTGATATAATACAGTTAATAAAAGACAAGGGCTTGAAATTAGTTATAAAAGGCTCTGTCACTATCGACTGCTCGGAAGGCGATATAGACCCGATGACAAAATCATTTTTGCAAATGGCTGGAGTTTTCGCCGAGCTTGAAAGAAATCTGATCAGCGCAAGAGTAAAGAGCGGACTTGAGAACGCGAAAGCAAAAGGCTCTGTGTTAGGCAGACCGAGAACAAGCAAAGATGATATCCCGAAGATATTTTATAAATATTATCCGCAATATAAAGAAGGCAAGCTGAATAAAGCCGCATTTGCCAGAGTATGCGGATTAAGCTACCCGACAATATATAAATATTTGGATTTGGTAGAAAAATAATATATTACACATAATTTATACAACATTGATTACAATTCTATTATCAAATAAGAGGTAACATTATGTCAAAAAAACGCGGAAACGGAGAGGGCTGCATTCTTCAAACCAAAGAAGGCTACTGGGAAGCTCGCATTATGATAGGTTACAACGAAAAAGGCAAACCCAAATATAAGACATTCAGTTCAAAAACTCGCAATGAAGTAACAAGAAAATTGAATGATTATAAAGCAAATAAAAAGGCTTTAACACCCGAAATTGTATGTAAATATACAGTTGAACAATGGCTCAATAAGTGGTTAGATACATACGTGGTTCAAAATGTCAAGACTTCTACAAGAATAGCTTATGAAGGAATAGTTAAAAATCAATTAATTCCTTACATCGGGCGCATAAAATTGACGAAATTAAAAAAGACAGATATAGAGCAGATGTATAATACTTTACTGATAAGCGGCAGAGCAGACGGAAAAGGCGGTTTGAGTGTTAAGACAATAAACAATATAAGAGTTTGCTTGCATAAGGCATTACAAACAGCTTTAGAAAATGAATATATATTACAGAATCCCGCTTCAATAGCTAAAGTGCCTACATTAAAAAGCACAAACACCGAAAAGAAAGAAATTGAGATATTGTCCAAAGAAGAACAAAAGGCTTTGATGAAAGTATGTGATAACTCTCCCTACGGTATGGGAATTTTTACAGCTTTACATACAGGAGTAAGATTAGGCGAATTACTCGGCATTATGTGGAAAGACGTTGATTTTAATAAGAAAACAATCAATATTTCAAGACAAGTAAACAGGCTGCATGATTATAGTCCTAACGCAACAGCCAAAACAAGATTAGGTATTCAAGAAGATACAAAAACAAGAACATCAACAAGAGTAATAAGCATTAGTGATAATTTGTTGGAACGGCTGATTCAATATAAAGAAGAACAAGATAAAAATATAAAAAAGTGGGGTTCTGCTTATCAGAATTTAGATATGGTATTTGCTCGTGAAGACGGATATTATATTGATCCCGTTTATTTTAGAGAGCGATATCAAAGATTATTAGAAAAAGCTGGAATATCCCGTCATACCTTTCATGCTCTTCGACATACTTTCGCTACCCGAGCATTGGAAGCAGGCGTGCCTGTTAAAGTTGTGAGCAAGATTTTAGGTCACGCAAGCGTTCAAATCACTATGGACACATATATGCACGTTCTGCCCGAACTTCAAAATGAAGAAATGAACAGGATAGCGGAATATATGAGTATGTAAATTTAAAAGAATAAAAAAACATCTTTTCAGCTTTATTTTATCCCTTTTTATATTACTTCGTTTTATCGTCGTTATAAGGAAAATTATAAGGAAAAAATAAAATTCAGATGAATTTTTGATGATAAATTTAAAGAAATAAAGTCTTAAATTTTTGAAATTCCTTATAATATACTTATAATAATAAAACCGATAATTTTAGATTTTAAAGATTAATAAATACATTAGAAAACCCCGTAAGCTCGCGGCTTGCGGGGTTTGGTGGAGCATAGGGGATTCGAACCCCTGACCCCAACACTGCCAGTGTTGTGCGCTCCCAGCTGCGCTAATGCCCCGTATATAAATAATGTGGTTGCGGGGGAGGGATTTGAACCCCCGACCTTTGGGTTATGAGCCCAACGAGCTACCGAACTGCTCCACCCCGCGATATATCTGGTGCCGGAGACCGGAATCGAACCGGTACGGGAAATTAATCCCACGGGATTTTAAGTCCCGGGCGTCTGCCAGTTCCGCCACTCCGGCGCATGTTACCAACACAGCTTAGATATTATAACACTCAAAAAGACCATTGTCAAGGGATTTTTTGAATTTATTTATAAAATTTTGAATAATGAATTTTTAAAATAAAAACCCCTCTCAGTCAGCTTCGCTGACAGCTCTCCCCAAGGGGCGAGCCGAGACGCCGGGGCCGTCGTCCCCTACGACTATGATTTACATAATAATGTAGTGGCGGATAATATCCGCCCGTTTCAAAATACTACTTATAATGTTTATCATACTTATTCTGTTCGCAATTTTTCCGAACAAAGTAATATAACTGCTTCACATGGTCATTAAAAGCGGTTATATTATAACCAAATTTGGGGCTATACCGCGTTTGCGGTGCCGTTTTGTTAGGTTAATTATAACATTCTATCCCCCTTTTTGTCAAAGGGGATTTTTATTTATATTAAGATTTATATTTATTTATTATTTAAATATTTTGTCGAAATTTGTATTAAATTTTTTATTTACTTATGTTGCGGGCTGTGATATAATAAAAATTGCCAAATCATTTTAAAATTATTATTAATATCATTCTATGTGCATTTTTGCATTGTCAAAAATGCGTGCTCAATTTTAGCATGTAGAATGGTATGTGTAAAATAAATGATTTGGCCATCATGAGCATAGCGTTTTTGGGCGCGGCGCTATGCTTCGCGCCTTTTTATTTTACTTAAATTTACGGAGGTATTATTATGATCGTCAAAATTGATTCTATAGAAAGAATAACCATTCCCAAAAAATATAGGGAAGAGTTTAACCTAAAGACTGATTCCGAGGCCAACATGCTGCCTCTGCCCGACGGGATCGGAGTGTCACTGTTCAGGCTTACGCCGAGATGCGCCAACTGCGGAAAAGAAAAAGGTCTTGAAAAATTTGATAATATATCGCTGTGTGAAAATTGCAGGAAGATTTTGAAGTATGCGATAAAATAGGGACTAGGGAATAGTAACTAGGAACATAGGATCCCCCTCAGCCGGGCTTTGCCCGACAGCATTAAGGAAGCTCTTAGTCAAAATTGCAAGCAATTTTGAAAGATAGCTTTGAACCCGCAAGCAAGCTTGCTAATTATCCCCGAGGGGGCGCCTATATTTTGCCTCCTCTCGGGAGGAAGTGGATTTTCGCCTTTGGCGAAAAGACGGAGGTGAGAACATAGGGACTAGACCACCCCTCTCAGTCAGCTTTGCTGACAGCTCTCTCCAAGGGGCGAGCCTGACTCCTACGTTCGCGGGGAAATACGAACGATTTTTTTCAAACTATCTTCGCGTAGTCACTATTCTCTAATTACTAATCACTACGTTGGCAGCTCTCCCTCCTAAAAGAAGGGGAGCCTTTTATATTTATATATAATATATTTTATTTATTTTTGTTGCAGAAGTTGTTGTTGGGGCGGTGGGAAATGTATAAAACTCGGTTTGGGCTTATTTTAACTTAAATTTAACGGGTTTATAACGGGTTTGTAAATTAATTTTAATATTAACATTTTATACCGTTTTTGAATAATTGAAAAATTTCCCACAATTTATAAACAGTTTATTAACGGTCAAAGTGTTAATATTTGTTTCTTAAAAAGTCTGTGATTATAAAAACAGTCCAAACCGTACCGAGGGCTCCCATTATAAAATACAGATTTTTTACCAAATAAGAAAAGCCGAGGCGCGACAGGGGCAGAAGAGCGGCAAAAATTATAAAGGAATATATTCCGCGCTTTATAGCGGAATCAGGCTTAAAATATGAAAGTATTCCGTAGCCTTCGGATACGGCGGTGGTAAATATTGAGAACATGAGACAGAGGGAATAGATGTCCTCAAAATTGTTGTTTATCGCTCCGGCCAGCTTTTTTAATGGGAAACTTTCGTACCATAGAGTTTTGAAATTTAATCTAACGGCCATCCACACAATAAAAATCAGCAGGCCTATAATAAATCCGGCGGCTGCAGAGCCTATCAATATATTCTTTTTTGATTTTATTGTTTTTGAAAGGGGAGACAGCACAGAGGCGGCGGTCAAAGTGTTGTAGCTTACATAAAATATTGACATAAGAAATATGTTTCTATCAAAACCCATGAAAAAATCTCTCGGATTAAAGGCAGGGCTGTATATTTTTGTGAGTATGGAAAAAAGGCATATTACGGTTATTGTAATAATTATTACGGGAACAAGTATTATGTTTATTGCGGCAATGCCTCTTATATCAAATATGAATACGGCGACGCATAAAAGAGCCAATATTACAGAGCCCGAAAACTTTGATATTTCAAATCTCGCGCTTATTATTTCTCCGAAGGATGAGAGCATCACGATAAGTCCCACCGCCAGATCGGCGAAAATGAGAGCCAAAAACAGCTTTTGAAGTATTTTTGAATATGAAAAGGTATGATATACATAGTCTTTAATATTATATAAATTATATTCGGCCGATTTTTTGAGTATAATATAGCAGATAAAAGCGAAAAGCAGCGACGCCAGAATAATTCCGCCGTAGTCGGAATTTGAGCAGAAATTAAAATATTCGCATATTTCCCGTCCCGAAGCGAAGCCGGCACCTACTATTAATCCTATATATACAAAAATGATTTTTAAGCTGTCCATCAAATTTACCTCATTATATTGTATATTTTGATTTATATGTTACTATATATTGAGGACAAGTTTTTTATGTTAATTTTATTCAAAATTTTTCTAAAAAAATTGTTGACAACTTGAAAAAAATGTGTTAGTATAGATATTGCCTCTTTGGAGGCTTTATTTGTGTTTTAGAATTTGAGGTGAAATTATGCAAACAAAGATTACGCTGGCTTGCACCGAGTGCAAACAGAGAAATTACGACACGACGAAAAACAAACAGAACTGCCCCGACAGGATCGAGATGAAAAAATATTGCAGATTCTGCAGAAAGCACACTGTTCACAGAGAAACGAAGTAATTATTGAGGTGTAGAAAATGGAAAAAACAAAAATGAGCTTTTTTCAGAGAATAGCAAAGTATGTAAGGGAAGTTAAAGCCGAGATGAAAAAGGTCGTTTGGCCCACTTTCAAAAAGATTCGGCAGAATACTCTTGTTGTTATGCTCTACGTTCTTATTGTCGGCATAGTTATCTGGGTTTTGGACGCTTTGTTCACATGGGGAATATCGTTTATAATCAACAGATAAAAGTAAGGTGATGTTTTATGGCAGACAATAAAGCTAAATGGTATGTCGCCCACACTTATTCGGGATATGAGAACAAGGTTATGGACGATATTTTAAAAACCGTTGAGAATCGCGGTATGGAAGATGTTATCCAGGATGTCAAGGTGCCAATGGAAGAGGTAATTGAGATCAAGGATAACAAAAAAAAGGTTACCGAGCGCAAGATATTTCCCAGCTATGTTATGGTGAAAATGATAATGAATGATCAGAGCTGGTACGTGGTTCGCAACTGCCGCGGTGTGACGGGATTTGTCGGTCCCGGTTCAAAGCCCGTGGCGCTCACCGACGAGGAGATCGAAAAAATGGGTCTTGAACACAAGACCGTTAAGATCGACTTTGAGGTGGGAGACAGCATCAGGGTAAAATACGGAGCTCTCGAAGGATTTTTGGGAGTTATCAATGAAATAAACCTTGAAAAGAAAAAGGTTAAGGTCAAGGTCTCGATGTTTGGCAGAGATACCGACGTTGAGCTTGAGTTTAATCAGATCGAATCAATTGCATAAATTTGTTACCCACACGGATATTTTTCCGTTTATATACGCCTGATATTATCAGGCCTGTGGGAGGGCTCACGCCCGATAATACCACAAATGTAACCTCTAATTAAATATAATGATTAGAGCTTGCAAAAGTGTACAAGGAGGTGTATTCACATGGCACAGAAAATCACAGGTTATATTAAGCTGCAGATCCCCGCGGGACAGGCTACGCCGGCTCCTCCCGTAGGTCCGGCTCTCGGTCAGCACGGCGTGAATATTATGGAGTTCACAAAGCAGTTTAATGAAAAAACAAGAGCCGATATGGGTACTATTATACCGGTAGTTATCACGGTATATCAGGACAGATCGTTCTCTTTCATCACCAAGACCCCGCCGGCTCCGGTTCTTATAAAGAAGGCCTGCGGCATTGACAAGGGTTCGGGAGTTCCCAACAAGACCAAAGTGGCTCAGATATCGAAAGAAGCTCTTAAGGAGATAGCCGAGAAGAAGATGCCCGATCTGAACGCGGCGTCTGTTGAGGCGGCAATGTCCATGATAGCCGGAACTGCCCGCTCGATGGGTATAACGGTAGCGGAGTAAAGCTTATTAGTAAAGTGGGAGGAATTTTTAATTCTGCGTAACCACGAAGGAGGATTTATTTTATGAAGAAAGGTAAAAAATATCAGGACGCGGTGAAGCTCATTGAAAAGGGCAAGCTGTACGATCCCGATGAGGCGCTTAAGCTGGTTTGCAAGACGGCTACCGCTAAGTTTGACGAGACGATCGAGCTTCACGCGAAGCTGGGCGTTGACTCAAGACACGCAGATCAGCAGGTAAGAGGAGCCGTTGTTCTCCCCAACGGAACGGGTAAGGACGTTAAGGTCCTCGTGTTCGCCCGCGATGATAAGGCGGAGGCCGCGAAAGCGGCGGGCGCCGATTATGTTGGAGCCGAGGATATGGCTCAAAAGATCCAGACAGAAAACTGGTTTGATTTCGATGTTGCCATCGCAAGCCCCGATATGATGGGCGTTGTCGGCAGGATCGGTAGAATACTCGGTCCTAAGGGACTTATGCCTAACCCCAAGGCCGGCACCGTTACTCCCGATGTGGCAAAAGCCGTTCAGGAGGCTAAGGCCGGTAAAATCGAGTACAGACTGGATAAGGCGAATATTATCCACTGTCCCATAGGCAAGGCTTCATTCGGCCCCGATAAACTCAAGGAGAACTTCAAGGTTCTGATGAGTGCTATCATAAAAGCGAAGCCCGCGGCAGCGAAAGGTATTTATTTGAGGTCCGTGACTATCGCGTCAACGATGGGTCCCGGCGTTAAAATTGCCGCGAACAGATTAGAAGCTTAGTATTGACAAATAATAATTTTTGTGTTAAAATAATTATTTGTTGAGATATTTTTCCGCAGACAGCAGGCGGCAAAGCCGCAAAAGCGACGCGAGCCATAAGTCCTGCCGAGGATGATATATATTATTGTTATATGCGTAATATTATCCCTCGTTTTGTTTGCGAGGGATTTTTTACGGAAGGAGGATACAGATTAATGCCAAGCGCAAAAATATTGGAAAGCAAAAAAGCAATGGTTCAAAAGCTGGTTGAGAGACTGAATAATTCTCAGGCGGGCGTGCTCGCGGATTACAGAGGTCTCACGGTCGATCAGGATACCGAACTCAGACGCAAACTTCGCGAAGCGAATGTTGAATATACGGTAATCAAAAACAGTATTATACATTTTGCGGTAAAAGAAGCGGGACTTGAGGGACTTGACAGCATTTTGGAAGGTCCCACGGCTCTCGCCACATGCAGCGACGATGTTGTGTCGCCCGCGAAGGTTCTCTGCGATTTTGCGAAGAAGAACGAGCAGCTTGAAATTAAGGGCGGATTTGTGGAAGGCGCGGTTATCTCAATCGACGAGGTAAAGAAATACGCTTCGATCCCCTCAAAGGATGTTCTTATTTCTAAGATGATGGGCTCTATGCTCTCGCCTATCGGCGCTCTTGCCCGCGCTCTGCAGGCTATGGCCGACAAGGCGTCCGAAGCCGGCGTTGAGAAAATGACGGATATCGTTGTTCCCGCCGAAGCGGCTCCCGCTGAAGAAGCAGCGGCTGAAGAAGCGCCCGCAGAGGAAGCACCCGCGGCCGATGAGACTCCCGCGGCGGAAGAAGCACCTGCCGCGGAATAAGCGGCAAATAAGCCGATATGATCGGCAAAATGAATTTTTGAAAAGTAATCTTAAAATTTAAAAAATGGAGGATAAAAAAATGGCAGATATAACAAAAATTCTTGATGAAATCAAAGAGTTAACTCTGGTTGAAGTTAATGATCTGGTAAAGGCTCTGGAAGAAGAGTTTGGCGTAAGCGCTGCGGCTCCCGTTATGATGGCAGGCGGCGGCGGTGAAGGCGGCGCGGCTGAGGCCGAGCAGACAGAATTCGACGTAATTCTGGCAGGCGCGGGCGCTCAGAAGATCAAGGTTATCAAGGTAGTTCGCGAGATCACAAGTCTTGGTCTGGCAGACGCCAAGAAGCTGGTTGACGGCGCTCCCAATCCCGTTAAGGAAGGCGTTTCCAAGGAAGAGGCCGAGGAGATCAAGACCAAGCTCGAAGAGGTTGGCGCTCAGGTTGAACTCAAATAAGTTTGATTTTAAAAAGCGGGGGGCTGTTCTATACAGCCCCTTTTTAATTATTTTAGTTAATATGAACGTGGTTATCAATGATTTATAATTAGAAAACAGAGCGGGCGGCCGAGGTCGTCCGTCCCTACGAATATGAATATGGCAATAAGTAATTAAAAGTGAGTTTTTGATTGTTATTTTGGAGGATATTATGAAAATTGTTATACAGCGAGTCTTGAATTCGTCGGTCGAAGTCGATGATAATATCATTGGAAAAATAGGAAAAGGATTTTTGATATTGCTCGGCATTTCAAACGATGATACAAAAGAAAAAATAGAAAAAGCAGTTCAAAAAATTTCAAAACTCAGAATTTTTTCGGATGAAAACGGTAAAACAAATCTTTCGATAACCGATATAGGAGGAGAAATTTTGGTTGTATCTCAATTCACTCTTTATGCCGACTGTCGAAAGGGCAACCGTCCGAGTTTTATAAACGCCGGGTCGCCGAATCACGCGGAAGAACTTTATAACTATTTTATAGAATATTCAAAAAAATTTTTTAATAAAGTTGAGCATGGGATATTCGGCGCCGACATGAAAGTGAGTTTAATTAATGACGGGCCGTTTACAGTTATTTTGGAGGATGGAAACGGAATATAAATAGATATCTCATCAGTTTTCTTTGTAAACTGATGAGATATTATATATTAATCTGTTTTTTTATTGGCAATTGATTTTCTTACGAGTTCTATTATATTGACGTTGCCCATGGTGCCGCTGACCGTGATCCTTGTCAGATTCATAACGCCGTCGCGCGGTATATTTACTTCATAGTCTATGTCGGTGGCGTCGTCTCCCACCAGACATTGGGCTATGAATCCCGCTTTTTTTGAGGCTTGTATTGCCGTGTCGGAATAAGAACCGTAAGGATAAGCTATCATATCACAGGTTTTTCCCAAATTTTTTTCAATCAAATATTTTGATTTTCTCAGTTCATAATTAACGGTATCGGCATCAAGCTGTCCCAGTTTAACGTGGTCGTTTGTGTGCGATTCGATATCAATAAGACCGCTGTCCTGCATTTCCTTTGCCTGTTCCCAATTAAAATGCGTATAATTAACTTTGCCGTCTCCGCTTTTTTCTCCGACAGTATCGGTCACAATAAATATAGTGGCCGGGATCTCGAGTTTTTTGAGGATCGGATAAGCGACTTCATAATTTGAAAGATATCCGTCGTCAAATGTGACTATTATAGGGTTGGTCGGAAGCGTTTTTGAACCGTCTTTGCAATTTACAAATTCAACATATTCTCTGAGACTTATCGGCGTGTACTGCGTTTTTATTGCGGTCATATGAAGATTAAAGTCTCTGGGAGATATGATAGATATTGCGTTTGTCAAATTAAAATCATCGGATATATGATGATATAAAAGTATCGGCACTTTTATCGTTTCCGCTTCGGGCGTTCCGGCTTTTACAAATTCGGGTTTGGGAGTCTGAGTCGGCTCCGGCGTAGCTGACGGCTGTTCCGACGATGAATTCTCCGGTTCCGGCGTTTGTGAAAAATTCGGATCGGTCGTCGGCTCGAATGTCGCTCCCGCGGGTCTCGCGGTAGGCCGCGGAGTTTGAGTGGGTTTCGCGGTAGGCGCTGGCGTCGGAGTCGCGTTGGCTTCATTCAGCCATGCGGGCGCGCCTTGATCATTCGGTTTTGGTGTCGGATTGCCGTTGTTTTTAGGCGCGAAGCCCGCGAAAACGGAAACAGAGATAATCAAGGCTATTATTAAAGAAAGTTTTTTCATAATATATTCTCCTATAATGTATCTGTTGTTTATCTGAACATTTTTTCTATTACCGCTATCAGCTCGTCGTTGTTTTTGGAGCCGATAACATATCTCAAAAGGCTTTCGATAACGTCCGGTGAATTTTGTCCCATAAGCGCGCGGCGTACTCTGTATATCGCTTCTTTTTCGCGCTGAGTGAGCAGCAGTTCCTCTTTTCGGGTCCCGGATTTTTGCAGGTCGATCGCGGGGAATATTCTGCGCTCCTGGAGTTTTCTGTCAAGATGTACTTCCATATTTCCGGTGCCCTTGAATTCCTCAAATATAACGTCGTCCATGCGGCTGCCGGTCTCGATCAAAGCTGTGGCGAGTATAGTCAGACTTCCGCCTTCCTCTATGTTTCGGGCGGCGCCGAAAAATCTTTTAGGTTTATACAGCGAGCCGGGATCAAGTCCGCCGGAAAGAGTTCTGCCTGTCGGTGCGATAGTCAAATTATAAGCTCTCGCGAGACGGGTTATGCTGTCGAGCAGGATGACCACGTCTTTTTTATGCTCGACCAAACGCTTGGCGCGCTCGAGCACGATTTCCGCTACCTTTGTGTGATTTTCGGGCTCCTCGTCAAAGGTCGAAAATATAACGTCGCCCTTGATGCTGCGCTGCATATCGGTGACTTCCTCGGGTCTCTCATCAATCAGCAGCACAATAAGCTGAACTTCGGGATTGTTTTTTGTTATGCTGTTGGCTATATTTTTGAGAATTGTGGTTTTTCCTGCTTTCGGAGGCGCCACGATTATTCCCCTTTGACCTTTGCCGATAGGCGCGACCAAATCTATCAATCGCATTGAATAATCCGTTCTTTGAGTTTCAAGCCTTATTCTCTCGGTCGGATATATAGGGGTCAGATCCTCGAATGATTTTCTGCGCAGCGCGGCGTCTACTCGGTCTCCGTTCACATATTGAACATAAAGCAGCGCCTGAAATTTTTCGCCCTCATGCTGCATTCTGGTGTTTCCGACTATATAATCGCCGGTTTTGAGTCTGAAGCGCTTTATCTGGGCCATGGGAACGTAAACGTCGTTAGGACCGCTCTGATAATTGTTGGAGCGAAGAAATCCGTAGCCTTCCTCCATTATCTCAAGCACGCCTTCCATAAGATTTGTTCTGTGCACAGGATCGCTGTATTCGATTTCCTGAACTTTTTTCTGATAATATGGCCGTTCGAATTTTTTGTATTCACCGTCTTTTTTGTCACGGCTCTCGGTTTGGAAAGTTTTATCTCTTTTTTCGGGCTGCGGTGCGGGAATTTCTTCTTTTTTCTCCGCCTGCGGTTTTAAACTTTCCTGCTTTTTTTCTTTCTCTTTTTCTTTCTCTTTCTCTTTCTCTTTTTCTATATGCTGCTTATACTCTCCGGCCTGACTTTTCGGAGCATAATCGATCAGAGCGGGCTCGGACCCGTTTTCTGATTTTTTTATTTTGCTTTCCGATTTTTCCGTGGATTTTGTATCGGAAGTCTGATTTTTATCTTCGGTTTTGTTTTTGTTCAGAAAATCATAAACCAAATCCTTAAGCTCATTCTTTTTATATTTATAAGCGCTTTTTATACCCAGCCCTTTGGCATAATCTCTGAGTTCAAGGATCTTCATACCTTCTATTTTTTGCGAAATGTTATTCATATATACTCTCCTTTAAATTAAAACCTCGTAATCGGTCGGTGAAATTAGATCGATGATTGGGTTATTTTCGTACATTGTTTTCGTCAGCGTTGATTCCGATATGTATTCGATGACAGTCGGATTTTGTCTCATAGGCGTGATCGCGTATATCAGAGCAAGAACCAAATATATAAGCATTACGCTCTCCGCTATTCCGAAAATTACTCCGAATCCGTGGTCAAAAAAACTGATGATCGGCAACTTTGACACTATATGAAGTAATTTTCCGACTATGGCGATCAATATTCTGACAAATATAAATATGAACAAAAAAGTCAAAATATTAATAACCATTGTCGTTAAAAATCCGTTCAGAGCATCGTTTAAAGATACTTGGCCGTTTGCGACCATACTTTTCATATATCCCGGCAAAATTTCCTCTCCGAGCTCGATCTTGTGTTCCTCGGCATAAGAATTATTCAAATCTTTTATTATTCCGCCGATTTTATCCATAAATCCGAGGTCTGTCAATATATTTTTGAGCGGCTCATAGAGAATGTATGCCAGAAATATGCCGACAATAAACGCGGCCACACGATACACTGATTTTATAAAGCCGTTTTTATATCCTATAAATATGAACAGGAATATTATGGCGGCAGTCAGAATATCAATCAATTTATCATCTTCTTTTTATTATTTTTAATTTTATATTTTACTTAATTCTCACAATATCCGCGCGGTTTCCGCCGAGGACCAACACGTTTCTGTCGTTGCCGTAAACACCGATGCTCATAATGTCGTGGTCTATTTCTTTCTTTTTTCTGAGTTTTCCTCTCAGACTGATGCACATAACGTTTCTGGATGTTGAAACGGCGATCGTGTCGCCATGGCAGGACATCTTTTTTATCTGATCGTCCGTGTTGTATGCGCCGGTCAGCTTGCCCGATTTATTGTATATTTCAAGCACCGAACCGCCTCTGTTGTCGCGGCATAAAAATATCAAACGATTTCCGTCGGTTATGTCATATTTTTCGGCGGATTTTCCCACCAGGTCTATCACAAATCTTTCGTCCCCGTTTTTGTTGAGTCCGTATATTTTGTTTTGAGCCGCGGCGATAATTCTGTCTCTCTCATCAAAGCTCACGCTTGCGGCCAAAGATTTTTCGCAGACATAGCTTCCGGTTTCTTTTCCGCTCGATATGCTTATAATATGTATTTTTGAATAGGTCTCGTCTCCGTCGCTCATCATTTGAGCAACCGCTATGGATCTGCCGTCGTTTGATATATCCAGATCTGTGATATATCCCTCGCCGCTGTTCCATTTGAATATTTCTTCGCCCTTTCGGTCATAGACCACGACCGAGCCTTTGTAGCCCTCCTCGCTTACCGCGGCCGCGGCGATACCTTTTTTATTGATTTTCGCCGACAGCAGTTCGGTATTTATAGGATAAGAGACTATATTCTCGCCTTTTAAGTTATAGAGATTAAGGCTGCAGTTTCCGTCAAGATCGGAAAGCAGAATGTATTTTCCGTTTATGTCGACCGACGGGCTTGTCAGCGTTAAAGGCACCTCCCACTTATACTCGCCGCGATTGTTGATAAGCTTTATCCCGCTGTGATTAAGCAGCAGAATATCGTCGCCGCAGGCGTGCTGTTCATAGTCGCCTCCGGTATCAAATTCTATACCGGAGTATTGGCGGTACGCCGTTCCGGGCAGGATCACCAAATTTATAAAAAGTGCCAGCAGCACAGCCAAGACAGCGGCGGCAAAGCCCAGCCGCAGCGCGTTTATACGCACGCTTCTGCCGTTTATATTAATTGTTTTAATGCTGCCTTTGTCAATTTGTAAAATCAAAGACTTTGCTTTTTTGATTTTTTCTTTGAAAAAATCAAAGATCTGAGACAGGCTGAATTCTTTGTTTATGTCAAATTTCATGTTTAACGCTTCCTTAAATATATAGTAATTATTTTAAAAGCAAGCTTTTAAATATATTGATCTTTACTCGCTATAAATAAACTTTTTTTAAAAATAATCCCTGAGGAGGGGCGGTCACGCCGCCTCTTTTTCTGTCGCCGCTTTTGATTATTTCCGGTATCTCGTTTTTATCGATTTTTCCGCAGCCGACGTATACCAGCGTTCCGGTTATTATTCTCACCATGTTGTATAAGAACGCGTCGGCCTCGACCGTCACTTTGATAACATCTTTAAAGCCGGATTCTATCTCCGCTTCGCACGCTCTGATCGTTCGGACCGTGGTTTTTTGCTGTCCGCCGCACGCCATAAACCCCTTAAAGTCATGTGTTCCGACAAAATGTTCCGCCGCCTCTCTCATGTTTTCAAAATTCAATTCGTAAGGATAATGCCAGCTGTACCGCCGCAAAAACGGATCGCTGAGCGGCGCGTTGTGTATCAAATATATGTAGCGTTTCCCTTTTGCCGAAAAGCGGGCGTTGAAATCCTCGGGAGCGTTCCATGCCTCAAGCGCCGATATGTCGCCGTCCAAGCGGTAGTTCAGCGCGTATGGCAGCTTTTCCGCGGGGATACCCGTGTTTGACTTAAAGTTCATCACATAATCAAGAGCGTGAACTCCCGCGTCTGTTCTGCTGCAGCCGATAACGCGGATGTTTTCACCGCAGGTCTCGGATAGGGCTTTTTCAATTGTTTCCTGCACGGTGACAGCGTTAAGCTGATACTGCCAGCCGTGGTACGCGCCGCCGTCAAACCGCAGGCGCATCGCTATGTTTCTCATATCAAAATCTTCCAAACGTCATATTTAATAATATTATTACCGCGAGAAGCGCCGCGGTGTATACCCAGCCCAAAAAATCAACTCTGCCGTATTTCAGCTCATAGAGCCGCGTCCTGCCCTCGCCGCCTCTGTAGCAGCGGCATTCCATGGCGGTCGCCAGTTCGTCGGCTCTGCGGAACGCGCTTATAAACAGCGGTATCAATATCGGCACCATAGCTTTAGCGCGGGCGAATATGTTTCCGCTGTCGATCGACGCGCCCCTCGCGGATTGAGCTTTCATTATCTTATCGGTTTCGTCCAGCAGGGTGGGTATAAATCGGAGAGCTATAGTCATCATCATCGCTATCTCGTGCGCCGGCAGATGTATTTTTTTAAACGGCGACAGCAGCCGTTCCATGCCGTCGGTCAGCGCGATGGGCGACGTTGTCAGCGTCAGCAGCGAGGTCCCGAGTATCAGAAATATCAGTCTCAGCACCATAAACGCCGCGAACCGCACGCCTTCGCGGGTGATTTTCAGAAATCCCATGCTCCAGATGACTTCACCGCTTGTCAGGAACAAATTAAATATTCCGGTAAACACGATAAAAACCAAGATCGGCTTTAGACCGCGTATCAGATATTTCGGCGATATCTTCGAAACCGCGGTGCAGACCGCGAGAAACAGAGCCAGCGCGGCGTATCCGATAAAATTTTGCACCAGAAACACCATCACCACATACGCGATTATTATCAGTATTTTTGTCCGCGGATCAAGACGATGGATAAATGAGTTACCCGGAAAGTATTGACCCAATGTTATATCTTTAAGCATAAAACAGCCTTTCGGTTAATTATTTTCTAATCGTTTGTTTATAAGCGGCAGCAGTATCCTGTATGCGTCGCCGACCGTGTAGATCCCGGCCGGTATATCAACTCCCGCCTCCCGCAGTCTGTCGGCCACCCTTGTGATCTGCGGCACATTCAGACCGATCTCGCGCAGACGCGCGCTTTTGGCGAACACCTCGGAAGGGCTGCCGCTCATTTCGATTTTTCCCGAATTTAAAACAAATATCCGGTCGGCCAGCTTAGCCACGTCCTCCATACTGTGTGACACCAGCAGCACCGTCAGGTCCATGCGCTTGTGCATGTCGCGTATCTTGAAAAGTATCTCGTCTCTGCCGGCGGGGTCAAGCCCGGCCGTGGGCTCGTCGAGTATCAGGACTTTAGGCTCCATCGCAAGTATTCCCGCGATAGCGGCTCTGCGCTTCTGTCCGCCCGACAAGTCAAAAGGCGATTTGTCAAGCAGGCTTTCGGGAAGTCCCGTCATGTTTGCCGCAAATCTCGCGCGCTCCTCGGCTTCACTTTTGGAAAGACCCATGTTGAGCGGCCCGAAGCATATGTCTTTGAGCACTGTTTCTTCAAACAATTGATATTCGGGATACTGCATGCAGAGCCCGACTTTGAATCTTATGCCGCGGAGATCGGTCTTTTTGTCAGACAGATCCTCGCCGTCTATTATGACCCTTCCGCCGTCGGGTTTTAAAAGTCCGTTCAGCAGCTGTATCATCGTTGATTTTCCCGAGCCTGTGTGTCCTATTATTCCCACAAATTCGCCAGGATCGATCCGGAGGCTCACGCCGTCCAGAGCCTTTTTTTCAAAAGGTCCGCCGCTCATGTATGTGTAGCTCACATTTTCAAGCTTTATCACGGCCGCGCCTCCTTTTTTATCCCCATCGCGCGCAGCAGCTCGGCCGCGCACTCCTTGTCGTTAAGCACTGTTTTGTCAAGACCCGGTATCTTCTCGCTCAGCATGTGTATCAAATATGTCGACTGCGGCACGTCAAGCCCCAGGGATGTCAGCCTTTCTACCTGCGGAAAAACCTCCCGCGGCCTGCCCTCAAGCGCGATCTTTCCGTTGTCGATAACGATGACGCGGTCGGCGCGGACCGCCTCGTCCATGTAGTGAGTGATGAGCGCAACCGTCATGCCGCCTTCGCGGTTCAGTTTTTTAACGGTCTCGATAACCTCGGCGCGTCCGCCCGGATCCAGCATCGCGGTCGGCTCGTCCATAACCAAAAGCTCGGGGCGCATCGCCAAAGCGCCCGCGATCGCGACGCGCTGTTTCTGTCCGCCGCTCAGCATGTGCGGCGCGTGCTGCTTAAACGCGCTCATGCCCACGATGTCGAGGGCTTCATCGACCCGTTTGCGTATCTCGCCGCGGGGCACGCCCAAATTTTCGGGCGCGAATGCCACATCCTCCTCAACGATCGTGGCGACCATCTGATTGTCGGGGTTTTGAAAAACCATGCCGACCCTGCGCCGCACGCCAAACAGGCGGTTCTCGTCCGATGTGTCGATCCCGTCGATCAAAACGGTCCCGCTTGTGGGCGTCAGTATCGCGTTCATATGTTTTGCGAGAGTTGATTTGCCGGAGCCGTTGCGGCCCAGCACCGCCAGAAATTCGCCGCGCTTTATATGAAGGCTGACGCCGTCCAGGACCCGCAGGCTTTTGCCCGTGTCCTCGTCTTTATATTCAAATACCAAATCTTTAATTTCCACAATATTATCCATAATTTTAATTTTTGAAATTCCGTGCCGTGTATGTGTTTAGTCGGGCGGATAATATCCGCCACCAAACGTAGTGATTAGCGAATAGATATATGAGCACAGAAATTAATTTCATTTTTCCGCAAAGTTTTTTATCACCATACAATGTTTGCTTATTAATAATTAACGTACGCGGGAATAAATCAACAATTTACGCTCAAAGTATTTCCGCGTATTTTCTATTCACTAATCCCTAATCCCTACGTTGCCAGCGCGCCGCGCAGCCGCAGGGCAAAGTCAGTTTTCCGTTCGTTATCGGCAGTCCGATCTCGTCGATTTGTGACACGCCGCCGAATTTTTTGCGTACAGTCAGTCTGTATATGTTGTCCATCACGCTGCCCGAAAGGCCTGTTGTGTAAGTGTTTACCAGAAAGAACAGAGGATCGTCGCTCAACAGGTTCACGCAAATCTCGATCAACGGAAAAAGCTCGTCCTCGATCTTCCAGACCTCGCCGCTCGGCCCTCTGCCGTATGAGGGCGGGTCCATGATTATCCCGTCATATTTGTGTCCGCGCCTTATCTCGCGCTCCGCGAATTTTTTCACATCGTCCACGATATAGCGTATCGGAAGTTTCGAAAGGCCCGACAACGCCGCGTTTTCCTTGGCGCGGGCCACCATTCCCTTCGCGGCGTCCACATGGCAGACCGACGCTCCGGCCTCAAGAGCCGCAACCGACGCTCCGCCGGTGTATGCGAACAAATTCAAAACGTTTATATTATCGCGGCTTCGGCCGCTGTTTTTGATGATATCGGAAAACCAGTCCCAATTCGACGCCTGCTCCGGAAAAAGTCCGGTATGTTTAAAGCCCATAGGCGTGATCTTGAATCTGAGATTTTTGTAGCCTATCGTCCAGTATTCGGGAATTTTTTTGAATGTTTTCCAGCTTCCTCCGCCCTTTGAGCTGCGTATATATCCGGCGTCCGCCTTGCGCCATAATTCGGATTTCTCCCTATCGGGCACGGACCACACGATCTGAGGGTCGGGGCGTCTGAGTATAATTCCGCCCCAGCGCTCCAGCTTTTCGCCGCGAGACGCGTCGATCAGCTCATAGTCTTTCCAATCACGGGATAAAAACATAAAAAACCTCCGGGCAGTTAAATATCATCAAATTTAATATATCGGGCGGAATTATTCCGCCGCACAATAACACAAGATAATTATAACACAAATATAAAGAAAAGTCAACGCAGTGATTAGCGATTAGAGAATAGTGATTAGAATAATAGTATACAAAACGTCGTAGGGGCAGATAATATCCGCCCGCTTTGCCTCCTCCCGGGAGGAGGTGGATTTTCGCCAAAGGCGAAAAGACGGAGGTGGGAACGCAGTGATTAGCGATTAGAAGAAAGTTGTTCGGAATATCCCGCGCGCGTTAATTTATAAATTGAGGAGCATCAAAGATAATAAATCTCAAAAAATAGCTTGACAGAAAATATTTATTATGTTATAATACAGTCCGTTATTGATTCGGTCCGTTGGTCAAGAGGTTAAGACACCGCCCTTTCACGGCGGTAACAGGGGTTCAATTCCCCTACGGATCACCATAAAAGCTAATCCGAACTTTTCGCCTATCGGCGGCGGGTTCGGATTTTTGTTTCGGGCGCGGCGCGCATTCTGTTTATCAAATATGATATTATTTATAGTTGTTGCGCGTTGTGTCAATAATTTACCGCACAATTTAATACATAAATTAAAAATTTTACACATTAAAATGCATATTTATACTTGACTTTATATATTATGTATGATAAAATAAACCTGATAAAAATGTAAATATGTGGGATACGCAATTTAAATTTGCTGTATTCGCGCAGCTGTCATATTTATAAGTTTCGGCTTTGAGGCATTGATACCGCTTTACAATTTTATCATTTTATAAACGAAAGGTATTACATAAAACCGTATAAATTATTATCGTATAAATATTAAATAAAAATAAAATGGAGGAATTAAGATGAAGAAATTACTAAGTATCATTTTATCGGCCGGCGTATTGTTAATGAACGTCGGAGCTTTCGCGGCCGAAACAGACAACATCGATCAATTGGCATATGTTGAGGAGCCGGATGTTTACGCTGTTGAAGCGGATAACGTCGATGACGCGGCATACGTTGAGGAGCCTACCGCTTTCGAGGGCGATGCCGATGTTGATTTGTTGGCAGGAGTTCAAGGAATCACATTTGAATATGATTATGCCAAAAGCACCGAGCTTGAGAGGATCGTTAAAGTAAAATATGACAGATCATACTTTACAAAAGGCATTAACTCGTTCAAAGCTGTGATCAACATACCGGACAGTATTGTTGAAAGCGTGTCTTTCACGACAAAGCTTCCTTCAAATTTTAACATAGCGGACTCGTATATCGGAAGCGTATATACCTGCGCAACCGAAAATGTTGACGGCGCTACAGATAAAATCCCGTCTGACGGACTGCTGTTTACAATGAAGCTCACGCTGAAGCAGAATATTTTGGATCCGTTTACGATATCATTGACCGGCGACTCGTATGTTGGTGATTCTACCGGAATCAAGCAATACTTGTCAAACGGAGGAATGCTCCCCGCTTCTTTGGAGATCCCCAGAAATATTAATGATGTCGGTGACGGCGACGTAGACGGAGCCGTGAATTGGCGTTATGCCAACGAGGTGCTTACACTTCACGGAAACGGAACAATGAAAGAATATGAGCCCGGATCGGCTCCTTGGTATGCTTATGCCGACAGGATCAAGAGCATTGTGTTTACCGAGGATCGTTTGGATAATATCGGCAAAAACGCGTTCTACGGACTGAAAAACGTGCGCACCGTGACATTATCGTCTGATATCAGATCTATAGGCGCCAGCGCGTTTGAAGGCTGCACGGCTCTCACAACTATTGAGATACCGCCGGATTCCGGCGTAGGCATCGGAGATTACGCGTTCAAGGGCTGCTCGTCCCTCAAAAGCATTGATGTGCCCGACGGAGTAAGAGTAATAGGCCTCGGCGCTTTTGCCGGCTGCACCGGCGCTGCATCTGCAACGCTGCCTTTTATCGGCTCTCAAAAAGGAAGCGGCAACACCAAAGACACGTTCTCGTATATTTTTGACGGCTCTGTTCCCTCGGCGTTAAAGGTCGTTTCTATCACCAACGAGACAAACGTGCCCGAAAGCGCTTTTGAAGGCTGCGGCAGCATTGAAACCATTAATATAAACGACGAGGTAACAACTATCGGAGCGAAGGCGTTCAAAGACTGCACTTCCTTAAAAGCGTTTACTATCCCGCAGGGCGTCACCGAGATCGCGGATGGAACGTTCAGAAACTGCTCTTCGATGAGATCTGTTGACATTACCGATAATATCGAATCCATCGGAATCAGCGCGTTCAACGGCTGCTCAAGTCTGCAGTCGATCTATATTCCGCCGATACCCGTGGTCGAGGATTATACTTTTTCGGGCTGCTCGTCGCTGACCAAGATCGAGATCCCGAACTCGGTTACAAATATCGGTCTGGGCGTTTTGGCAAACTGCACAAAACTTGTGGATATCAAGGTCCCGTTTGTGGGAGCGAATACCGATCCGAGCGCGACCGCCGTTACGGATGAAAGTATTTTCGGATATTTATTCGGCGTGAAGGAAAACAACGCGATACCCCCTTCGGTAACCAAAGTCGAGTTAACCGGAACGGACAGAAGTTTGTATATACCCAAAGAGGCGTTTAAATCTTGCGGTTATATTGAAGATATAATCATTGACGGCGGAAGAAGCATTCTTGACCGGGCGTTTGTGAACTGTCTGAACCTTAGAAATTTGTACATACCCAAGAGCATAAGCACAATCGGAGAGAGTATTCTCGAAGGCTGCACGCGACTCGAAACGCTTACGATTCCTTTCATAGGAACGAACAGATCGGATAGAAACAAACCCACTTCCGTATTGGGAGGATTTTTCGGATATGATCAGACAGATCAAGCTCACGGAACTCTGCAGTATTACGACGATGAAGGTAATTTCCTTTTCTACAAAATACCGACAACCCTTAAAAATGTCACGATCCTCAATCAAACCACGATACCCGTGGGAGCGTTCAGCGAATGTGATTTTATAGAGAACGTATCTGTCGTAACCGGCGGAAGTATGGGTGAAAAGGCGTTCTATGACTGCCGCAGCCTTAAAACGGTTTCGCTGCCCAATGATTTGATAAATATAGGCGACGAGGCTTTTGCGGGATGTGATGAACTGGAGACGATAAACATTCCCACAAAAGTGAAAAATATCGGTTCTCTGGTATTTTATAATGATAGAGCGCTCAAAAACGTAACAATGCCCGATTCCGTTACAGAGATCGCTGAGGATGTGTTTGTCGGCACAGATCTGTATGGAAACGATGTGCAGCTTATGGCAAAAGATATGACCATAACTTGCTCGGCAAATTCCGCGGCTAAAAAGTTTGCAGATGAGCATGATATCGCAACGATTATCGTGCCCTCCAGCGAGCTTGACATAAAGTGCGTGGGTGCGAATATATCGGCACACGCAGAATCGGCAGGCGGTTATTTGGTTGACGTATCCGATACGAACAATTTTAACGGCACTGTATACGCGGCGCTGTATGACAAGGACAATAATATGATCGCTGCACAATGTGCGAAAAAGACAGAAGCCGATCAGGTCGAATACAGATTTGACTTTACAAAAGAAGAATCCGTAGGCTACAGTTACGCGAAGGTATTTGTTTGGGACGACAATCAAAGACCGTTGGCTGACGGCGTAAACGGCAATGTGGGAGATTATACCGTAAAGTAATCCGAGCAAAGCAAGTTAATAAAACAGCGAGCGGAGACTCCTCCGCACGCTGTTTTGGACTTTAAATTATATAATGTTTATAATATTAACGAATAAAGAAGGAGGTGGCTCGGAAATGAAAAAGAGAATAGCAGCATTATTCATGATCGCGTTTTTTATCATTCCGACAATCAATACAAATTTTGTGTTCGCCGACAACGATAACGAGCAGACTGTTTCCGAGCAGAGTTTTTCCGAGCAGGTTGTTGTTTCGGACACGGAAGACGAGCAGAAAAGCGGTCCCAACTCGGATGAGGGCTTTGAGCCCGATGAGCCGCATGTCTCCGGATATTACAGCGATGTCAACAGTTATTCCGAGGGCGCGGCAGAGAATTGCGTATACTATCCGGATGTTGAGCTGTTCGCCGTTCCCGGAGAGTTCTCTGTGGATTATACCAAGAAATCCAACAATGATCTTATGATCACGTGGGGTGATTCCACAAACGCGGCCTACTATGAGGTGACTGTGCAAAATAACGCCACCGGAGCATATGTGCACCAATCCACGTATACATATTATTACACATCCGGCGGTTTATGGCTGGATGATATTCCCGGAGGAACATATACGATTACCATAACGGCATGGTCATCAGACGGCCATTTCAGAAAATATTGGTGGGATTCGGTATATTTCCACACGCACAGTTATTCCTACGCTACCGAACATCCGCACTATTATACCTGTTCCATGTGCTCGCGCTCGACTTCGTCAACAACGAAAAGTTATGATTGCACAACGTGCTATCCGCCCTATGTTTATTACAGAGCAAACGGCGGCAGCGGCGAGCCCTATTCGCAGTCGGGATATCCGATAACGGTGTCGTCAACGATCCCCGTATATTTCCCGTATATGTTCAGGTGTTGGAATACAAGCCCAACCGGATCGCAGACCAATTGGTACCCCGGTGAGACTATGTATAATTCCGCCGGTTCAAGCACATATCTGTACGCGATCTGGGATAATCCGATCGAATTGAGCGCAGGTGAACATTCGACTTCGTCAACTTATATCGGTTCAAAGGGCGCGACGGCGTATTTCAGGTTTGTTCCGCCGAAAACCGCCACATACGCGTTTGAATCTACGACAGAAACAGACACAATGGGTTATTTATATGATTCAAACGGTAATGAGCTGGCTTTCAACGATGACGGAGGCGTAGGCAATAATTTTAGGATAACACATGAATTGACAGAAGGTACCACATATTATTTCGGCGCTAAATTTTACAGCACTTCTATGACGGGTACGCTGTCGGTTGAAATGAACAGACAGTACAGCATATTCTATGACCCCAACGGCGGAGTCGGCGCTCCGTTGCCCCAAAGCGCGCGCTACGGCGAGTCGATAACACTGTCAACGGGCGAACCCACGAGAGAGGGCGGCAGTTTTTTGGGATGGGCAACAACACCCGGCGCTTCCGAGCCGGAATACTATCCCGGAGCATCATGTACCTTAAACGCCGACTTAACACTGTACGCGATATGGGATATGCCGACGTATACGATCACGTTTGACGCCAACACCGGCAACGGCGCGCCGTCGCCTATGAAAAAGTCTTACGGCGAGGCGATCACTTTGCCTGTGGATATCCCGACCAAGAGCGGCAATACCTTTTTGGGCTGGGCGTCTTCGCCCGATGCGCTTTCGCCCGAATACGCGCCCGGAAGCTTATTCTATATGAATCAGGACTGCACTTTGTACGCGATTTGGCTTGAGAACGCTTATGCCGGAACACCGGTCATAAATGTCGAAGACGGCTATAACAAAAAGACGGTAATAATGTCCTCGGCGACCCAGAACGCTACGATATATTATACGATCGACGGCAGCGACCCCGCGACAAACGGAAGAGTATATGTGAAACCGATAGATGTGATGATCGAAGGCGTTATCACCTTTAAGGCGATCGCAGTAGCCGAGGGTTACAACAACAGCGGCGTATCCGAACGCAGCGTTGAGCTTAAAAGGCTCAGAACTCCCATTGCGTCAGTAATGAGCGGAAACTTAAAACCGGGAACGGAAGTAACGCTTTCCGGTGAGGGCGAATTGTTCTACAGCATAAATAACGGCGAAGATCAACCGTATATCTCACCAATCGTTATTGACGGCGATACAAAGATAATCATATATTCAAGATCTATCGGTTATTTAAACAGCCGAAAGGTTGAATACAGCTACACCACAAATATAGAAAGAAACGGAACGATCGGCGGAGTCGTATGGAACTTCGATAACGGTGAGCTTGTCATAACCGGAAGCGGCGCGATCCCGGATTTTGACAAAGAAGAAGCGCCGTGGTATCCCTTGTGTGATGAGATCGTCAAAGTCAAGGTCGAAAAATCAATAACCACTATAGGCAAAAACGCTTTCTACGGTTTGGAAAGATTAGCGGAAGTAACTCTTCCCGACACGGTTATCCAGATCAACGGCAGCGCTTTTGAAGGCTGCGTATCATTGGAAAAAATTGATCTGCCGGTCAATATGACAGGCGGTATAGGCGAAAACGCGTTTAAGGATTGCGTTAAACTGAATCCCGTTGTTGTTCCCGCCGGCGTGTCAACGATAGGAAAAGGAGCCTTCAAAGGCTGCGAAGCGCTGAGAGAGATCACGGTGCCGTTTATCGGCTCGCAGGTCGGCAGCGCAAATAACACCGATACGTTTGACTACATATTCAGCGGCAGCGTTCCGTCGTCTTTGATCAAAGTAACGGTCACGAAGGAGACCGACGTGCCCGAAAACGCGTTCGCAAACTTAGCGAACCTGCAATATATCTCTGTAAACAGCGGAGTAAGGACCATCGGCAACGGCGCGTTTGACGGATGCGCCGCGCTCAAAGAATTTATCGTGCCCAACGGAATAACCGAGCTGGGAGACAATACTTTCAGAGGCTGCTCAAGCGCCGCGGTGATCGATATACCCGACACGGTGCAATCGTTCGGAGAGGCGTTGTTTGACGGCTGCGCGAAAGTTTTGGCAATAAACGTTCCGAACGGTATCAGCGCGATAAATAAAGATACGTTCAGAAACTGCTCGTCATTGGCCGAGATCACCATACCGAACAGTGTGACGGTTATAGACAGCGGTATTTTGAGCGGATGCGTCAGCCTGCGTGTGATTAATGTTCCCTTCGTGGGTGCGAACGCGAACCCCGGAATTTCATCCGAAACAATGGAAACAAAGTTCGGATATTTATTCGGCACCGAAAACAATGCTATCCCGGCATCGGTAACAAGGGTCGAGGTCACAGGCACGGATAGGAGCAACTATATACCGCCGCAGGCGTTTAAGGATTGCGGAAATATCGAGGATATTATAATAGACGGCGGAAGAAGCATTCTTGACAACGCGTTTGTCAATTGTAAGTTGCTGAAGCACTTGTATATTCCCAGGAGCGTCAATAATATGGGAAAAGAGATACTCGCGGGCTGCACGCAGCTGAACACGCTCACGGTTCCGTTTATCGGAGATAATCGAAGGGACAACAACAGCGAGACATCCCTTCTGGGAGCTTTCTTCGGATATGATAATGACATAGCTCACAGTACACTGCAATATTATAACAACAACACCGAAAAGCATTATTATAAAATTCCGAAAACACTCAAGAGCGTTACGATACTCAATCAAACCGATATACCCGTGGGTGCGTTTATGAACTGTGATTTTCTTGAAAAGGTATCGATCGTTACGGGCGCAAATATGGGAGAAAACGCGTTTTATAACTGCTCGGAGCTTAAGGAAGTTTCGCTGCCGAATGATTTGCAGAATATAGGAGAACAGGCTTTCGCGGAATGTGAGAGTCTTGAGATCGTAAATATTCCCATAAAGGCGAAGACCATTGGTTCGCAGGTGTTCTATGACGCCAGGAACCTCAAAAACGTTAGCATGCCGAGATCGATCGATAATATTGCGGACGACGTGTTTAACGGCACAAATTTGTATGACGACAGCGTTGATCTGTTCTACGCCGGAGTTATCACCTGCTCGGACGGTTCCTACGCGCACGAATACGCGAATGAACACAAAATAGCAACGAACCTTGTTGACGAGGAAAAGCTTAACATTAAGAAAACATCCACAACGGTGAATCTGCTTTCCGACAACTCATATTTGTTTGACATAACAGACACAAACACCCTGGCGGGAACTCTTAATGTGGAGCTCTATAACGAAAACTCGCAATTAATTAACAAAAAGACGCAAGAAGCAAATGACGTCGAATATCGCATCAGCTTCGCGAGCAGAGAAATGAAAAATGTTTCATACGCGAAGGTATATGTGACTGACAGTGAAGGAAAACGAGTTACCTCGGAGGATGAGATCCTCACGGCGGAAAAAGGCGAAATTCCCGCATTGCCGGATGTCAATATTGCTATTAATTACAACAACGGCGTGGTGACATTTACCGGCAGCACGTATTTAAACAGCGCTCTGGTATTAATACAGGCAATCTACAAAGACGGCGCTTTGGACAGAATGGAGCGCTACAACGTTACAAACTTAAACGACCCGATCGAAATTGATACCGATTTTGAGCCGGGAAGCATGAAGTTAATGCTGTGGGACGATTTCCAATATATCACGCCTTTGGCTGAATATATTGAAAAATAGCGTTTAAGTGATTTGAGCGGAGTGATAAAGTGAAAAAAGTAATATTTGTTTTACTTACCGTTTTGATCGCAATGCTTCAAACAACGGTTTGCGCCGATTATATCGTAAAAACAAAATATGATATTGAAGCGTCCGATTGCGCAGAAACCGACCTGACTCCGCTCATTCCCAAATTGGGGCTGTATACCGTTGACGATATAAGCGGGATAGACCCCGATAAGTTTGAGTTTATAGAGAATGACCGACCGGTGGATCTATTTGACACGTATGATTTTAATTACGCTGAAAACCAGTCGGCTCATTCTCTGACAAAAATGCGGAGAATGTGGGACCTCGGCGTGTACGGCAGCGGCGTCCGAGTCGGCGTTATAGACTCGGGCTGCAGCCCGGTCGAGGCGCTTAAAACAAATTTGCGCGAAGGCAAGGATTTTTCCGGCGGCGACGGTTCCACGACCGACAACATCGGCCACGGCACATCTGTCTGCGGAATGATAGCGGCGGAGTACGGCTTTGATGTTTTGGGCACCGCTCATAAATCCGAAATTATTCCGCTGAAATTTATCGACCAAGACAAAAACGGCAGCGTTGTCGGAGGCACCACCTCACGTCTTGTGGAGGCGATAATTTCGGCCGTGGATGATTATAACTGCGGCGTAATTAACATGAGCTGCGGCACGCTCGATTCTAAGACGCTTGAGCTGGCAATAGATTACGCAGAGTCAAAAGGCGTTGTGATGGTTGCGGCCGTGGGCAACAGCGGAAACGAAAAAAAGAATTATCCCGCATCGTATGAGAATGTGTTGGGCGTCGGCTCGGTGGGCAGAAACAAAGAACATTCGAGCTTTTCCAATACTAATGACAGCGTGTTTGTATCGGCGCCCGGAGAGAGCGTTGAAATAATTTACAACACGGGTCAATACGGAAGCGGCACCGGCACGTCGTATTCGGCGCCTTACGTAAGCGGCATTGTTGCCGATATGCTCGAGATGGACCCCAAGCTCAGCCCGGAGGAAATAATGAGTATTATTTCCGAGACTGCGGAGGATCTGGGAACCGAAGGGTATGACGATTTGTTCGGGTACGGACTTATACGCGCCGACAGAATTGTCGACCGCATGTTAAGCGAAAAGGAATTTTATACTTCGGGGATAGATTTGTGCCCGGAGGATGATTCCTATGAAGTGAGATTTTGGGTCGGCAAAAATTATGAATTGCCGTCGTGCGTTTTATGCGGCTACGATAGTGAGGAATTAAAACAAATCAGCACCGATAAATATGTTTTAGCGGATAATATTTATATTTTCAGATTAAAAAGAGCTCCTTTCAGAAAGTATAAGTTCTTTATCTGGAATAATTTTGAAAATATGCTGCCGCTGACATATCCGCTGCTCGCAGAAGAGGCTTAAAATTTTCACATAACGCGCGGGCGGCGAATATTAAAACAGAAACAAATCAAGGAAACCGATAAATGAAAAAACACTTTTACATATTGCTGACGATGGCGCTGATCCTTTGTTCCTGCGCACTTGTCAGCGCGGAGGGAACGGATAGAGAAATACGCTTGTTTGCCAAAGGCGAGGAGGTAATTCTTCCGACGGCGGCGTATTTTGAGAACGACACGCTTATGATTCCGCTTCGGCCCGTTTCGGACGCTTTCGGCGCGGTTTGCGAGTGGGACGAGGAAAACGAGAGAATTTCGGTGACCTTGGAAAGCGTGACAGTTCACTTCAAAATAGGCAGCAGCGAGATGATAAAGTATGGCGAGCCGGTTTTAATGAACGCGGCGGCGTGCTACAGCGGGGAGTTCACAATGGTTCCCGCGGACGCGGTCGCCAACGCTTTCGGCTATCCCGTTGAGTGGGATGAGAGAAATCGCGCGATGTTCCTTGGCGAGGCCGTCGATTTGAATGTGAATCCCATGGACGGCACGGTGGTGACCGACGACTGCCGCTATAATAATTATATCGGCAGGTTTGGAACGGCGAATATATTTTCGAACGGCAGCGCGTATTTCGGAATGGAAATAATGGGCGTTAAAACAGACGGAGTTTATGCAAGCGGGATCGCAAATCTCGCGCTTGACGTGCCCGAGGCGGATGTGTATAATATAATTGTGCCGACGGCGCAGGAGTTTTACGCCTCAAATGACAGACGCGCGGATCAGACAAGCGGAATTGCCGCCATATACGACGATTATATGAGACGAGACATTCCAAATCTGTATCCCGTGAATGTGGTGCAGACACTGTCCGATCACGCGGCGGAAAAGATATATTTCAACACCGACCATCACTGGACACAGAAAGGCGCCTATTACGCTTATGCGGAGTATTCGCGCGTGAATCCCAACATAGTCGAGCTTGATCCTTTGGATTCCTATTATACCGTGAATAAATACGGTTTTGTGGGTTCCATGTATAATTTTTCCGGCGGCAGCTCGTATATATCACGCAGCGCGGATATGCTCCAGCTGTTCTATCCAAAGCCGAATTATCAGGGAGCCATATACGGCGATCCTTATATGAAATCATATATATCAAGCGTTCGCGCGATCAATTCAGGTTACAGCTCGTACCATTGCTTTATCGGAGGAGATTATCCGCTTGAGGTGTACAAAACCGATGTCAATAACGGACGCAAGGTGTGTATAATCAAAGAGTCGTTCGGAGACCCGTTTTCGGTATGGGTGCTTAACAATTACGAAGAAGTGTATGTTGTTGATTTCAGAATGTTTAACGGCGGTTCATACGGCGGGTTCGGAAGCGGCAGATACACATTCAAAATAAAGGATTTCTATGATTATGTGAAGTTTGATGACCTTATAATAATCAGTTATCCGACAACGATCAACTCACCCGATTTACCCGGCAAGATCTGCAAGATGGTAACTTGGGACTAACTTAAATCAGAAAACAATTAATTTCTTCCCAATTTAAATCTGCAATATTATTTGCAAAAAGTCAAAGAGCATCGCAAACGCGGTGCTCTTTGACTTTTAAAAAAAGGTTTCCGCGAAACGCCGGCGCAGCGCGTTTCTATTAAGGAAGCTCTTAGTCAAAATCGCAAGCGATTTTGAAAGGCAGCTTTGAACCCGCAAGCAAGCTCGCTGATTAGGGAAAAGCGGTCAAGAAGGGCTCCCGCGGAGTCCGAAGGACTTCGTGGGAAAAGCGGAAAAATGACCGCTAAAAAAAGAAAGTCATGCTTTGCATGACTTTCGTAAACGAGCGGTCATTTTTCCGCTGGTCGGGGTTACAGGATTTGAACCTGCGGCCCCTTGGTCCCAAACCAAGTGCGCTACCAAACTGCGCCAAACCCCGAAACCGCTTAATTATTATAACGCCTTTTTATTTGATTGTCAAGGCGAATTCAAAAAATCACTTGCAAAAACGCTCGTGATATGATAGTATAATCATAAAATAAATATATTTTGGAGGAAGCATTATGAGCAATCAGATGGACATAAAACAGATCATGGACACGATCCCGCATCGGTACCCGTTTTTGCTGATCGACAAGATCGTCGAGTTTGAGGAAGGCAAGCGCGCGGTCGGCATAAAGAATGTCACCATGAATGAGCCGTTTTTTCAGGGGCACTTCCCCGGCAATCCGATAATGCCCGGCGTGCTTATCTGTGAGGCTTTGGCGCAGGTCGGGGCTGTTGTAATTCTCAGCAAGCCCGAGTTTAAGGACAAGTTGGCGGTGTTCACCGGTATAAATAACTTCAAGTTCAAGCACCAGGTTGTGCCGGGCGAAACCTTGCGCCTTGAGGTCGAGCTGACAAAATTCCGCTCGGTTATGGGCAAGGCCGACGTGTGCGCCTATGTGGGCGACGCCGTCGCTGCCAAAGGCGAGATCTCATTTGCCTTGATCGAAAAATGAACTAAAAAAAGCCGGGCGGGAAAATCCCGTCCGGCGGTTTTTGTTTTTAGTGAGTGATGATGTTCTCGGTGTCCTTGTCGAAGATGTGGATCTTGTTGGGGTCCATCGTAACGGGGATGTGATCGCCGTGCTTGGTTGTCGAGCGGGGGTTAACTCTCGCTGTGAAGTCTGTGCCGGCTACCTTGAAGTACAGATATGTCTCGGCGCCCATCATCTCAACCAGGTCGATGTTAACGTCTACGCTGCATCCGGGATAGTTCTGGATGGAAGCCTGATCGTCATACATATCCTCGGGTCTGATACCCATAACAACTTCCTTGCCGTTGTACTTCTTGAGGTCGGCGTTAACTTTGCCGTCGGGCAGCTTGATCTTGAACTGGCCGCTCTTTAAGTATGTACCGTCGCTCGCGCTGTCAACAGTTACGTTCAGGAAGTTCATCTGCGGTGAGCCGATGAATCCGGCAACAAACATGTTGCAGGGATAGTTGTAGAGGTTTGTCGGGGAGTCAACCTGCTGAATGATACCGTCCTTCATAACAACGATTCTGGTACCCATCGTCATAGCCTCGGTCTGGTCATGCGTAACGTAGATGAACGTGGTCATCAGCTTCTTGTGCAGCTTGCCGATCTCGGTTCTCATCTGAACTCTCAGCTTAGCGTCCAGGTTGGAGAGAGGCTCATCCATAAGGAATACCTTAGGAGTACGAACGATAGCGCGGCCCAGCGCAACACGCTGTCTCTGACCGCCTGACAGAGCCTTCGGCTTTCTGTCGAGCAGATGCTCGATGCCCAGGATCTGAGCAGCCTCGATAACCTTCTTCTTTATCTCATCCTTGGGAACTTTTCTGAGCTTCAGGCCGAATGCCATGTTCTCAAATACCGACATATGGGGATACAGAGCGTAGTTCTGGAAAACCATCGCGATATCTCTGTCCTTGGGAACAACGTCGTTCATCAGCTTGTCGCCGATGTACAGTTCGCCCTCGGAGATCTCTTCGAGACCGGCGATCATTCTCAGAGTTGTTGACTTACCGCAACCAGAAGGTCCAACGAAGATAACGAACTCTTTGTCTTCGATTTCAAGATTGAAATCCTTAACCGCGGTGAAACCGCCCTGGTATGTTTTGTAGATACCTCTTAAACTTAAACTTGCCATAACTAAATGACCTCCTAATATATTTTTTAAACTATAAAGTTAACGAATTCTTTACATTATCTATTTTAGCATACTTGAATCAAGAAAAAAAGAGATTAATTAACCAAAATTGAAAAAAATATTTTAGGCAACTTGCATAGCAAAATTTGGCTGTTTTTAAAAATTAGGTAATACTGCACAAATTTTTGACGCGGTCTTGATATATTTTGCCTTTGATAGTATAATAGCCTTGTAAAATGCAGAATTTATGCAAATTTTGATACGGAGTTGATATATAATGATAAAAGTTGGAGTTTTGGGCGCCACGGGCTATGCGGGCATCGAGACAGTGCGCCTTTTGCTGTCACATCCGGACGCTAAGCTTGAGCGCGCGGTATCACACAGCTTCGCGGGGCAAAAAATTTCGGACGTATACCCGAGCCTCAAGGGTATATGCGATATCGAGCTTTGCGGCCTTGACGCGGACGACATAGCAAAAAGCTGCGATGTTGTGTTCGCGGCTCTGCCCCACGGCGCGTCAAAGACGGTCATTCCCGACCTGTATAAGAGGGGGCTTAAAGTTATCGATCTGAGCGGCGATTTCAGATACAACGACCCCAAGGTGTATGAAAAGTGGTACGGCGAGCCACACTCGGCACCCGAACTTTTGCGCGAGTCGGTCTACGGTCTGTGCGAGCTGCACCGGGACGAGATAAAAAAGAGCCGTCTTATCGGAAATCCGGGCTGCTACACCACGTGCTCGATATTGGCGCTGGCGCCTCTTGTTGACGCGGGCGCGGCCGAGCTAAAAAGCCTGATAATCGACGCCAAGTCGGGCGTCACCGGTGCGGGCCGCGGCGCGGCTCTGCCCAACATATACTGCGAGGTCAACGAGTCGCTCAAGGCTTACAAGGTGGCGACTCACCGCCATACCTCCGAGATCGAGCAGGAGTTGTCGCTGATCGCCGGAGAAAATATAAAGCTGTCGTTCACTCCGCATCTTGTGCCCATGCAGCGCGGCATATTCGCGACCTGCTACGCCGACCTCAAAAAGCCGATGACGACGGCCGAGGCGGTCGAGCTTTACAAAAAATATTATGAGGGCGAGGAGTTTATCCGCGTGTACGAGGCCGGGACCCTGCCCGAGATAAAGCATGTGTCGGGCTCCAACTACGCGGGCATCGGAATAGTTATCGACGAAAGACTGGGCCGCGCCGTTGTCGTGTCCTGCATCGACAATCTGATAAAGGGCGCCGCGGGACAGGCGGTTCAGAACATGAACCTGATCTGCGGCTTCGACGAGGGCGAGGGCCTGCGCGCCGCGGGCATGTATTTATAAGAGCCGCGCGTATTTATACGGAAGGAAAGGGAAAGCAAAATGGCAAAAATGGATGATTTGATAAGCAGAGCGGAAATTTTAATCGAGGCTCTGCCGTATATGCAGAAATTCGAGGGCGCCAAGATCGTGGTAAAATACGGCGGAAACGCCATGATAAACGAAGACCTCAAAAACTCGGTCATGGACGACATCATACTGCTCAAGTACATAGGCTTAAAGCCCATCGTGGTCCATGGCGGAGGCCCCGACATCTCGGCGGCGCTCACAAAGTCGGGCATTGAGAGCAAATTTATTAACGGCCTCAGATACACCGACAAAGCGACCATGGACATAGCCCAGCAGGTGCTTATCGGCAAGACCAACAAGGAGATCGTGTCGCTGCTTAACACTAAGGGCGGCAGAGCTGTGGGAATAAGCGGCATCGACGCGAGCTTTATCGAGTGCAAGAGGCAAACCACGGTCGAAAACGGAGAGGTTAAGGAGCTGGGATACGTGGGCGACATCGTGCATGTCAAGAACTGTATTCTCGACCTGCTCTCGTCCGACCAGTATATCCCGGTCATCGCGCCGATCGGCACCGACGAGCACGGCAACAGCTACAACATAAACGCCGACACGGTGGCCTCCGCGGTGGCCAAGGCGGTCCAGGCCGAAAAGCTGGTGCTGCTGACCGACGTTGAGGGACTGAAGGACGACGACGGAAACATTATATACGAGGCGCACACCAAGGAGATCGACCAGATGATAGGCACCGGAGTTATAAAGGGCGGCATGATACCCAAGGTCCTGGGCTGCTGCGACGCGATCGACGCGGGCGTCAGCGGCGTGCATATCATAGACGGCAGGATCCCCCATTGTCTGCTGCTTGAGATATTCACAAAATCGGGAATCGGAACCCTTATAAAGGGCGATAAATATTAGGCCGAATTTAATAATTGCGTTGACAATTCGGGCGTTTTCAGATATAATTGTTTATGTAAAAAAGATTGTTATGATTGTGGGAGGATAAGGTTATGAACAAGGATATCAATACCCAAAAGAAATTCGACACAAAGGTGCAGCACCTTAAATACAAGGTCCTGCGCGAGGTGGCGCGCCACGCCTACGACGACACATTGAGAGGCAGTTTTAACGACATAGCCAAGCAGATAGTTCAGAACAAGGCGACGATGCGCTGCTGCATATACAAAGAGAGGGCTATCGTCAACGAGCGCATAGGCCTCGCCAGCGGCGGACACAAGGATATCGACAATGTGATCGAGGTCCTTGACATCGCCTGCGACGAGTGCCCAATGGACGGTTACGAGGTCACCCATATGTGCCGCGGCTGTCTCGCCCACCGCTGCGAGAGCGTGTGCAAGCGTGGAGCCATCACGTTTGATGAGAACCAGAAAGCGCATATAGACAAGGAAAAATGCGTCAACTGCGGCATGTGCGCCAAGGTCTGCCCCTACAGCGCGATCATGAATGTGGAGCGTCCCTGCGTGAAAGCCTGCAAGGTCAAGGCCATCAGCATGAACGAGGAGCACGCGGCCCAGATCGACATAAGCAAGTGCATCAACTGCGGCGCCTGCGTTTATCAGTGCCCGTGGGGAGCTATCACCGACAAGTCCTACATAATCGAGGTCGTGAACATGATAAAGGAGCGCGGTTCCGAAAAGCGGGAAAGCGGCAAACTGTACGCGGTTATCGCGCCTTCGATATCGGGCCAGTTTTCATACACCGACATAAGCCTCGGACAGGTGGTGTCCGGTATCAAGGAGCTGGGCTTTGACGAGGTGGTCGAGGCCGCTCTGGGCGCCGACATTGTGGCGTACTACGAGGCCAAGGAGCTGGCCGAGACCGGATTTTTGACAAGCTCGTGCTGCCCCGCGTTCGTGGATTTCGTGAAGAAAAATTTCCCGAGCCTCAAGGACAACATTTCCCACAACCCCTCGCCGATGGTGGCGATCTCGATGCTGATAAAAGAGCGCGACCCCGAGGGAAAAGTGGTGTTTATCGGTCCCTGCACCGCCAAAAAGGCGGAGATACGCCTCGAGGAAAACAAGGATTATGTCGACAGCGCGTTGACCTTTGAGGAGCTTCAGGCTCTGTTCGACGCGCGCGAGATAGACCTCGAAAGCCTTGAGGAAAGCGATGTGGATTCCGCGTCGTTCGGAGGCGCGTCGCCCTTCGGCAGAATATTCGCCCGCTGCGGCGGATTGGCCGAGGCTGTCGCCGAGGCGCTTAAAGAGCAGGGCGAGGGCGATTTTGTGCTGAACGCCGTGTCGTGCGACGGCATCGAGGAGTGCAGGACCGCGCTGCTCAAGGCCTCCCGCGGGATAGGCGGAGTTAACTTTATCGAGGGAATGGCCTGCGTCGGCGGCTGCATCGGCGGCGCCGGATGTCTGACCCACGGCCCGAGAAACAAGATCGAAGTTGACAAATTCAGCAAAGAATCGGGCATATCTATAGAAGACGCCATCAGTAATTTGTAGAAATGACATAAATTTACGCCAAATCAAGAAAATGAACTTGACAAAACCGCATAAATGCTTTATAATGCTTTTGTAGTTTTGATCGAATTTAATTAAGAGAGGTGAATACAATGGCTTATCAGATCAGTGACGATTGCATCAAGTGCGGTGTTTGCGCGAGCGAATGTCCCGTATCCTGCATTTCGGAGGGCGATGCGAAGTATCAGATAAACGCTGACGAGTGCATCGATTGCGGCAACTGCGCGAACGTATGTCCCGTTGACGCTCCGTCTGCATAGTTTTTGTACTTAGCAACCAAAGAACCGCCGCGGCGGTTCTTTTTTGCATATTTAATCGTCAGAATCCATAAAATTAACGGGCGGCTTTAGTGCGTATCTCACAAAAATTATTTAATTCAAGACAGCTCTTTAAGCCGCGGCGATTCTGTGGTATTATATAATCAGAATTTTTCGGACGGGAGATCTTATGGACAGAGAATCACGCATCAAAAAAACGCTTATAACGGCGCTCAAAATCTCGGTTGGCAGCTGCGCCGCCATGTATATCGCCGAGGCGCTCAACCTCGAGTTCGCCGTGTCTGCGGGCTCGATCACGCTGCTCACGCTGCTCACCACCAAGTGGGAGACGCTTAGGCTGTCGCTGGTGCGGCTGCTGAGTTTCGCGGTCACGGTGGCGCTGTCTTTTATATTTTTCGAGCATATTCCGAGTGGCTGGATAGCCTACGGTCTGTTTCTGTTCGTCATGACCGCGCTGCTTGAGGGCTTCGGCTGGCGCGCCGCGCTGTCGGTCAACGCGGTCATCTGCACCCACTTCCTCGCGACCGACAACTTTTCGCCCGAGTTTATTTTAAACGAGTTCTATCTGGTGCTGCTGGGCGTTTCAATTGCTGTGCTGCTGAATCTTTACAACAACAACGCGCACCGGAAAAAGCGGGTGCTTGCCGGCGTGGCGGCGGTCGAGACGGGGCTCACATCGACTCTCGGCAAACTGGCCGAGTATTTAATAAGCGACGACGAAACCGGCGGCGTTTGGGAGGACATAAAAGCGCTTGAGGCGGATATTGAGGATTATATAGACCTGGCGCACGAGTACCAGGACAACACATTCAGCGCGCAGCCCGGATATTATATCGACTATTTCGAGATGCGCGGAAAGCAGTGCGGCGTGCTCCACAGCCTGCACCACGAGATGGAGCGGATGCGCGGCACGCCCAAACAGGCCGAGATCGTGGCTGACTACATAATGTATCTGAAAAATTACGTCACCGAGATGAACGACCCCGCCGCGCAGCTGGAGCAGCTCGACAGACTGCTTGCCGCCATGAAAGAGGAAGAGCTGCCCAAAACCCGAAAGGAGTTCGAGGATCGGGCGTTGCTTTATCACATACTAATGGACCTTGAGGAGTTTTTGAAATACAAGCGGCGCTTTGTGATTTCGGCCCGCCACGGCCGCCTCAAAAACACCAAAAGCTACATGGAGCGCCACGTGACCGACAAAATCAGAGAATTAAAAAAATCCAAAAAATAAACGGGATGTTTGCCTCCCTCTCCGTCGCCTTCGGCGCCACCTCTCCCTCCCCGGAGGGCGAGGCAACCGGGCGGATAATATCCGCCCGGTGGGACGTCGAGGGCGCCGTCCCGTCGGGCTCGCCCCTTGGGGAGAGCTGTCACCGTAGGTGACTGAGAGGGGTTTCTAGTCCCTACGTTCCCACCTCCGTCTTTCCGCCTTTGGCGGAAATCCACCTCCTCCCGGGAGGAGGCAGTTGTTGGGCGGTCGAGAATCCTATTTTTGTTCCCCAAAATCTATTTCAAATAAATCCATATTTTTCAATTTTGCATTGACCTTTTTTGTATAATATGATATACTGATTATGCCACATATTTTAATAAGATCGAGATGACTGCTTTTTTGTTGTCTCCATTTAAGCTATACGATTTTTGTAAAAAACGTATGCTTTGACTTGCTTGAATGGAGACGGCGATTGTCTTGATCTTGTAAAATTAAAATGTGTGGCAGCATTTAAAGTCTCAGCTGCGTTTTTATGTGTGGCTTGGACTTCAAGCTGCACATTTTTTATTTTGGAGGTATTTATATATGAAAAGGTTGGTAGGTATTTGTGTTGCATTTATTATAATGTTTGGTATTGGATCAAATGTACAAGCGGCAAATTTCACTCCGAGAACTTCTGCGCCGAGTTCAAATGATTACCATTATTTTTCGGACAATATTTTTTATAAAAGCGGTATTGGAATGCCAAACTGTACAGCGTATGCTTGGGGAAGAGCTTATGAACTCTTGGGCAGCAAACCGCGTTTGTCTACCGGTAACGCGGGTAAATGGTGGAATTATAATATTAACAACGGTTATTATTCGTACGGTTCGGAACCTAAGTTGGGAGCCATAGCGTGTTGGGACCATTATGATAATAACACGGGACACGTTGCTGTTGTTGAGGCGATAAACGGAAACGATATTACTATTTCCGAGTCGAATTACGGAGGCGTATATTGGCGCATGGTAACAATACCTAAAAACGGCGTTTATGGAAGTTTGCATTTTCAAGGATATATTTATATTGGGGATTTTGGCGGCGAAACACCGGTTGATTTGGGTGATAGCTTTTATGCGGTAATATTACATAGAGATTCTTGGAAACCAATAGAGGTTTGTGATGATAATTTTGTAAAATTGGGAAAAGAGAACGGATACGCAAATCAAGTATGGAAATTTAAGCGTGAATCCGACGGTTGTTACACAATCGCATCGGTGCTCAATAAAAAGTTATTAGAGGTATTTTGTGGAGTTACAGATAATGGAAATCCTACAGCGGCAGCGAGTGAAGATTGGGGAGGTTATTATCAAAGGTGGTATATTTATCAATATGATAACGGCTATGTAATAAAGTCAAAACATTACACCGATTTAAACAGAGTATTGGATATGCCGAGCAATAACACCGCGGATGGGACACCTGTGACGACATTTGAAAGAAATAACTCAAGAGCGCAAATATTTGCAATATATAAAGGAGACGACGTTCAGTTAAAGCCCGCTACATTGTCGGCAAATGTAAATGAAAGCGATTCGACGGTTACTTTTGATTGGAATGAAGTGTACGGTGAGAGCAGGTATGATGTTAAGATATGGAAAGATAAAGTGTATCAGGGCGATGCTTATCACATAGAATGGGGAGCCGGACATAATTACAGTATTAATCTTCCGCCGGGTTATTATGAGGCATATGTTGATGCGGCGAATGAGTTTGAATGTAAAATGAGCAATGTGGTAGGTTTTACTGTTCCCGAACCGCCTGCTCCGCCCACGCCAACGCCTAAGGAGCCGGAGATACCTATAAAAACACGGGTTATTACCAAAACCGCGACCGAGAATTTGTCGCTGGTTCATACGGTTTATGCGGAGCTTGAAAATCTCGCCGCGCGGGATATAGGCTGTGATGTTATATTTGTATATAAATACGCTGACGGAAGTATTGCGAAAACCGACGTTCAGACCGTGACAGTCCCGGCCAAACAGACGCTTAACGCCGAAAGTTCGGTGAGCAACAAGATCATTGATTTGGGCGGAAACTTGGTCAACTCGGTCGAAGTATATGTTTGGAACAGCGCGGACGGCATGATACCGTTCGCGGAAAAGAAGATCGGAAGTTTTGATTATGATTATTAAATAAAGGTTTTGATAATATAAGAGGACGGCAATAATAAGGCGCCCCCTCGGGGATAATCAGCAAGCTTGCTTGCGGGTTCAAAGCTATCTTTCAAAATTGCTTGCATTTTTGACCAAGAGCTTCCTTGATGCTGTCAGCGCAGCTGACTGAGGGGAAGGCAATAATAAGGCGCCCCCTCGGGGGGAGCTGCCAACGTAGGGACTAGGAAATAGGGACTAGAGACTAGGAATATCTCACGGTTTATATTAGGCTCGCCCCTTGGGGAGAGCTGGCTGCGGCTTGTCCGCAGACTGAGAGGGGTTTCTAATCCCTAGATCCTATTCTCTAGTACCTACGTTGACCCCTCTCCGTCAGGCTTCGCCTGACACCTCTCCCCAAGGGGCGAGGCAGACGAACGGGCGGAGGTTATCCGCCCGTTAGTTATTTTCTTTTGAACAGTTCGGGGTGGCCGATGGCTTTGCCGAGGCCGGTCACCACGCAGGTCTCGGGGGTATCGGCGACCCGCGACTTCATGTCGAGCTCGCGGCGGATCAGATTTGTCATGCCGTAGATCTGCGAGCAGCCTCCCGTAAGTATTATTCCGTTTCTGCATATGTCGCCGATAAGCTCGGGCGGCGTTTTCTCAAGCAGGGTGCGCACCGCGTCAACCACCGAGCCGGCCGGCTCTTTCAGAGCCTCGAGTATCTCGTCGCTGGAGATCTGCACCGTTTTCGGAAGGCCGGTCACCAGACTGCGGCCCCTGGCCTCCATAGCCAGAAGCTTGTCTCTGCGGTAAACGCAGCCGATCTTGATCTTCAGCTGCTCCGCCGAGCGCTCGCCGATCAGCACGTTGTATTTTTTGCGTATATATCTGATTATCGCGTCGTCAAAGCTGTCGCCCGCGATCTTGATCGAGTCGCTTATAACGATGCCGCCCAGAGAGATTACCGCGATGTCGCAGGTGCCGCCGCCGATGTCGACTATGACGTTGCCGTGCGCCTCGTCAATGTCGATGCCGACGCCCAGCGCGGCCGCCAACGGTTCCTCTATCAGCTGCACCTTTCCGGCGCCCGCCTGGAGACCGGCGTCGATAACCGCCCGTTCCTCGACCTCGGTGATGTTGCTGGGCACGCTGACTATCATTCTCGGCTTGATAAACGCGCCGATAAAGCTGCCGCCGACCGCTTTGTTGATAAAATGTCTTATCATTTTTTCGGCCACGGAATAGTCGCAGATAACGCCTTCTTTGAGAGGCTTCACCGCCGTTATGCTGCCCGGAGTTCTGCCCAGCATTTTTTGGGCCTCGGCGCCGACCGCGATGACCTTGCCTCCCGGAGACTCGACCGCCACGACAGACGGCTCGCGGTCAACTATTCCCTTGCCTTTCACATACACCAAAACGGTGGATGTTCCCAAATCTATTCCTATATCCTGCCCGAGCATAGCCCGGCGCCCCCTTTCCGAATATTACAATTTAGTTACATTATGATTATTTTATATTAAAACTCCGTAAATGTCAATAAAATCATTAACTAAACCTGTCTGCAATTTTCGAGCAAGTTCGAGCGTGTGCGGAACGGGATCATTTATAGAACGTCATTTTCTTGCCGGTCGTGGTCGTGAAGGTGTGAGGCGTCAGCCCTGTTTGTTGCTTGCTTACATACGGTTTGTTGGTTCTGACGTCTCTAAGTCCCGTGTTTGACGGATACGAGTCGTAGCCTTTATTGATCGCCCACTGTCTTAATTCTATGTCCTCGTTGGTCTCTTTGATCAGCTGATAACCGAAATAAATGATCGCTATGAGTATTAACATTTTTTGAACCTCCTGTCAAATTTTATATACTCATTATATCACGGCGCATGTGCAAATAATTGTACAGGAATAGATGAAATGATTAAAGTTTGAAATATTATTTAAAAATCTTGACATATAAAGCGGAGTATGTTATAATTTGAGTACAGAGGGAACATCTTTGGTTGTTTCCGCTATCGGTTTATAAAAAAATAACCGCCACGGGCTACCAAACACGGGCGGTTATTTTTTTATGTTCCTTACGAGTTCCGACAAAGCGATTATAAAAACCACTAACATCAAGATCTCTATGTAGTCCATAAGCCTCACCCCCTAATGCGCGTTTTATCAACGTACACGGAGCGAAAGCAACCGCCGATATTCCCTGTTGGCCTGCACTCATTGCTGACATTATATCACAAATTTTTTATGATTGCAAGCGCAAAGCTATATGTCGTTTTTGTAATATTTTTATTCGTTTTTGAGTACGGCGCGGACATCTGCCATAGTGTTTGTATAGCAGTCCGCGTCGTCGCCTTTGTATATGGCGTAATTGGACCATTCCGAAGCGACGAGCATATCAGGATCGCCCCAGACCCAGCCGTCGGGCAGCGGCACCTCTTTGTAGGTTACGTAATTGCCCGTGACCTCCATTATTCGCGGCGGTTTATTAAGCGGCGCCGGTGCTTGCTTCACGGAGTAGTCTATATCGCGGCTTCCGCTGTAACCGCCTATGCCCGTAACGGTTGCCCGATACCGTCCTACGCGCACGGAGTCGGGATAGTCAACGGTATAATCCCGTCCCTCGACAAGCGGCTCGCCGTCAAAAAATACGGTGAGGTCGGGATGCTGCGCCGATTTGTTATATGGCACGCTGCGCCGATCAAATCGAATATCCGCGTATTGAAGCGCGTTGCCCTTATGCTGATCCTCGGGAATGATTTCGTTTTTTGTGAATACCTTAATCTGCGCGACCGGTTTCTGGTTCGAGTTCACGCCATAGCTTACATTCTTCCATTCGCCGTCGGAACAGCAGAAGGTCATATCGTTAGCCGGATAAACGGCGTCAGTTTTTTCATAATCGCTCACAAAGCGTACTTTTGCTCCGTTAGTTAATTCCACAACCGCGCTGAACGCTTGGTTTTGCTCCAATTTCACCGGTTTCTTGAGCTTCACCGTATACGCTCCGGGGTACATCAATGTATCCGATTCCGCCACGGCAGCAAGCGTGCCGGATGCGGGATCGTTTTTCGAACTGTATATGTCGATAAAGTCGGCGGTCGGGTCCGTGTAAATCTTCACCTTGATTTTGTAATTGCTGCCTTCGTTTACAGCCACGTTGACGCCGGTGATAAACTCCTCTCGGTCGGCAAATGCCGTCCTTGTTTCAAACATTGCCGCGGCGCGCTCGCAATTCAGCGACGAACTCGAACTTGTCATTACAGATGAATCATAGTAGTAGTTGTTATCGTACGTATCGGAGGAGCACATATCGAGCGCGTAGCATTTGGACAGCAGAACGTCATAGGAGACGTAGTAGTACCCTAGCGCGCCGGCGGACTTGCCCCAGCTGTTTTTCAAGATCCACGCGCCGTTGCGCGTAGCGGGATTGTATATATTGTCAAAGTAAAACCGGTCTTTATTCACATTGTCGTCCCAGCCGACGATAACGCTTGCGTGTCCGTTGCCGACGTAGCCTTTGTTGTTATAGTAGTAGCGGGTCCCGCCGTTGCCGCAGTACCAGCTTACCGCCACGCCGCCGTATTTGACGATCGCGCGTTTCAGAGCGTTTATGTTGCCTTCACTGTCACTGTTGGGAAGTCTGATCGCGTTTTCAACCAGGTAATCGGGCTTGGTTATCCGCATATTGTCCGCAACGGACTGCGCGGGCGCGTTCCAGCGGAGCATCGCGTAGACCGCCTCGTGCGTTTCACCGCCCGAGTACCAGTCGCTGAAGAAGTCGTTATAGTCGGGCATGTTATTTCCCAAAGGGTCGAGGGCGGGATTTAAGCAGGCGTTGGCAAGATGCTGTTCGTTAAAGTGGAGCAACTCGGCTGACGTTTTCGGGTCGATTCCCTCGCGCAGAACGCTTGTTTCCGCCGCCCCCGCAACAGCGTATGCCCAGCAGATATTTTTTCCGCCTTGATTTCTTACCGGCGTTACAATATCGTACTCGCGGCTGTCGAATTTTTGAAGCTTCGCAAGCTCGTCAACAGCCGCGTCATTGGCGGAACGAAGCTCATCTAAGTTTTCGGGTTCGCGCGATGTGTTAATGTTCGGCGTTGGTGTAGGAGTAGGCGCAGCCGTGGGCGTGGGAGTAGGCGTTGGTGTAGGCGCAAATGTAGGCGCAGTCGAGGGTGTTGATGTCGTCGCAACCGTTGGTGTAGGAGTTGGCACAGCAGTTGGTGTTGGTGTCGGTAAAGTCGTTGGTGTAGGAGTTGGCACAGCAGTTGGTGTAGGAGTAGGCGCAGCAGTTGGTGTAGGTGTCGGCAAAGCCGTTGGCGTAGGAGTTGGTGCGGCCGTAGGCACAGCGGTTGGTGTTGGTGTCGGTAAAGCCGTTGGCGTAGGAGTAGGCGCAGCCGTAGGTGTAGTAGGTGACGCAGCTGTAGGCGTTGGCGTCGGCATAGTCGTGGGTGTAATGGTTGGTGAAGCTGTAGGCGTAGGAGTTGGTGAAGCTGTAGGTGTAAGTGTCGGTGTAACCGTGGGTGTAGGAGTAGGTACGGTCGTTGGTGTAGGTGTAGGTACAGCCGTAGGCGTTGGCGTCGGTACAGCTGTGGGTGTCAAGGTTGACGAAGCTGTGGGTGTCGGTGAAGCCGTAGGTGTAAGTGTCGGTGCAACCGTGGGTGTAGGAGTAGGTACGGTCATTGGTGTAGGTGTAGGAACAGCCGTGGGCGTTGGTGTCGATGAAGCCGTGGGCGTGGGTGTTGTTAAAGGCGTTGGAGCTGGTGTAGCCGTGGGTGTTGACGTCGGCGTTGGCGTAGGTGTCAGCACAGCTGTCGGTGTCGGTGCGGGCGTGTCCTCGCGAGTGAGCGTTGACAGCACATCACAGGCGGGCGTTATGGTTTCCATATCCCAAAGGAACAGCTTTGCCGTGTCCGCCGCAGCTTCGATTGTCGTTTGAGCGGAAGCCGAGCCGTTTTGCGCTTCAACAATACTTATGTTGAGGAGCATGTTGCCGGAATATACGGCCAAAATGAGCGATTGTCCGTCCTCCGCGCCCGATACGGACACGGACAGCGAGCCGTCGCGAAGCTTTGTGTCGCTCCACTTAACGTCGATTGCAGCGTGAACGGGGGAGATAGGGCATACCAATAAAGCCGCGCATAAAACAAGCGTCGCGAAACGCCTTAATCTGATGCGAATATTCACGTTGATCGCCTTCCCCTATGAATTGATGTTATGGATATATTATCATATTTTGGGCACAAACGCAATAGCGAGGCGACGTTTTATGTCGATCCATTTAGTTCGCGGTTTTATTATAGCTATATTATAAACATTTTTTCAACAGACCGCTGCCGCTATTACAGAGGCACGATTTAAAACATGGTTAGCAGAAAGCCTTACAGGAACGCTAAAATAAAAAGTCTGAAATTTGTTGGAAAGAATGTTGGAGATAGGGTGTCGGTCTTGAGGGCAAAAATAAAAATACCGCAAAACCAACGGTCTCACGGTATTTTTGATGGTCGGAGTGACTGGATTCGAACCAGCGGCCACCTGAACCCCATTCAGGTACTCTACCAAACTGAGCCACACCCCGGCGGCGTCGCAATTCGCTGCGCTTGTTCGCTTTCCTGCAAGCAGGAAAGTCTCACCCGTTCCGCGATTGCTCCTTATTCCCGAAAACGTAAGCGTTTTCGGGAGGCCTTGCGTCGTTTTCTTACGACAGTTTTAGATTATAGCACATGTAGAATAAAAAATCAAGACTTTTTTGAAAAAATTTTCGAAAAATTTTTCGGCGCGCTGAAAAACATGGTGCGGGGCTGTTTGCGGGGCTTGGCGAGGTTTTTATTTTTTATGTAATTTTTTCAGGTATTCCTCGAGGCAGATACCGCGTTTTTTGATCTCTTTTGCGGCCTTGGGGCCGACGTAGCGGAAGTGCCAGGGCTCATTGCTGATGCCGGTTATGTCAGTTTTGTTTTCGGGATAGCGTTTTATAAATCCGTATTTATACGAGTTTTTCTCAAGCCATTTCCACACGACGTCCGCCGCTTGGACTGACGCGTCGGCGGTGGTGATATCGACAGCGAGGCCGGTTTGGTGCTCGCTTGTTCCTGGGACCGCGGCCCACTTTTTCGCGGTCTCAAGAGCTTTTTCGCGGGAATAGCCCTGCCTTACGTATTCCTCGGTTTTTTGGTCAAGCTCGGCTTGCTGCTGCTCGGCTGTCCTGTACGATGAGGATATCGCGGGGCGTATGCCCTTTTGTCTCGCGTCGTCGAACATTTTTTGCAGCTGCGGATAGACGCGCCTGTCTATCCTGTGTCCGCCCGAGAGCTCGGTCAGCTCGGGCTGAAAGTCCTCGGGAAGAGGGTTGTCCGCGTTTACAAGAATGAGCTGCCACGCGTCGTCCTTAGGGTTTTTGTCCGTTTCCGAGGGCTCGAAACGGGATGATAAAATTGCTTTTATCTCCCCAAGCGCATCGCTGTCCGTCAAGCGCGGCAGAGACAGCGGCAATGCCGCCGCGCCGCAGATACAAATAACCGTGACTAAAAATTTAATTCCGAAATTGTTTCTCATGATCGCACCTCTTATGTTTTAATAGCCCGAAAATAAAAGGCCTTTGCTCGCTTTTAATTATAGCGGGCAAAGGAGGCGCAAACTTTAATATTTAATTGAGGTTTTCATAAGAAATTATTAAGATCATAAGTTTTCGGGGATCCGCGTCGGTATGCGGACAGTGAAAGCCGTCGTTTCGTCCTCACTCTCGGCGTCGATCGTTCCGCCGTGCAGCGCGATTATCTCCTTGGCGATCGCCAGTCCCAGCCCGGCGCCGCCCGTGTTTGAGGCGCGCGAGTCGTCCGAGCGGTAAAATTTTTCAAAAAGCAGCGGCAATTTGTCTTTCGGTATGGTTTTTCCCTTGTTTTTAAAAGAAATAATAGTTTCGCGGTCGTTTTGAACGGCCGAAACAAGTATCTCGGTATTGGGAAAGCTATAGGCCGCCGCGTTTTTTAAAATATTGTTAAACACCCGCGCCAGCTTGTCGGGGTCGCCGCAGATCGTTATGTTTTCGTCGGCCTCGACCGCGACGGTGTTGCCGTTTACCGACAGAACGGGCGAGAGCTCGTCGCAGATCTGCATCAACATGTAATACAGGTCAATTTGTTTCTTTTCGATATCTATATTTTGAAGATTATAACGCGTGATCTCGAAGAATTCGTCGAGCATTTTGTCCAAACGATTCGCTTTTTCGAGGGAGATGTTGACATATTTCGCTCTTTGCTCGGCGGGCATGTCAGGCACTTCGGACATAAGACTGAGATACCCGATAACCGAGGTGAGCGGTGTGCGTATATCGTGCGCCAGATACATGACAAGCTCGTTTTTGCGGCGGTTCGCGAGCTCGGCGGCAAGAGCCCGCTGTTTGAGCTCGGATTTAACGGCGCTCAGCTTGCGTTCGGTCTCGGACATTTCGGGCGGCAGCTCAATTTTTTCGTTATCCGAAAGCAGCGCGTCTATGCCGCGGTTTGTCATATCGAAGTATTTTGAGAACCAGCGCAGGATCACGCGCATCAGAATGATAAACACGACCAGCACGGCCGCCAGCCAGATCATTTCCGAAAAATTCCTGAACCCGTATTGATAGATATAATAGGCCTTGTCGTACGGCATATCCAAAATGTTTTGCAGCGCGGTCACGACCAAATCGCCGCCTCGTCCGCGCCATATTAAAATGTATAGGGCGAAAATGATCATGAACGAGACCGCCGTTATGCCGATAAGCCGCAGATACAGCTTTTTCTTGAGCCGCAGATATTCATAGCTGCTATTTTTGTTTTTCAATTTTATATCCCACTCCCCATACGGTTTTTATATATTTCGGGTTTTCAACGCTGTCGTTCAGCTTTTCGCGCAGGTGCCGAACATGCACGGTGACAGTGTTGTTTTTGGTGTAATATTCGTCCTTCCAAATTTCGCGGAACAAATCCTCTGCGCTGACAACGCTGCCCTTTTGGCGCAGCAAAATTTCCAATATCGAAAACTCGGTCGGCGTCAGGGCGAGCGGAGTTCCTGCCAGCGTGCATTCGTGCGTTTTGACGTTAAGCTCAATATCGAGATGCGAGAGGATATCGCCGGGATCGGCTTCCGTCAGCTGCGAGTTGTATTTTTTGTAACGCCGAAGCTGGGCTTTCACGCGCGCCACCAGCTCAAGCGGGCGAAAAGGCTTGGTCACGTAATCGTCGGCCCCGAGGGTCAGGCCCGTGATCTTGTCCGTCTCACCGTCTTTCGCGGTCAGCATGATTATGGGGCACGAGCTGTGCTCGCGTATTTTGCGGCATAGAGTATACCCGCTGATATCGGGCAGCATAATGTCCAGAACAGCGAGATCGATGTCCGTGTTTTCGGCACAGTCGAGCGCCTCTTTCGCGGTGCAGAACTTGTATACCGCAAAGCCTTCGTTTTTAAGGTAGAGTTCTATCAGGTCGGCGATCTCGGATTCGTCGTCCACAATAAGTATCTTGTCGGACATTTCGGCGCTCCTTTCCGGGTTTTATACAAATGATTATATCAGCGCGCCGAAAAGTTGTCAAATAAAATATTATCGTCGGCGGGTTGACTAAACGGCAAAATATGTTATAATATAGGCGGATTTATATGAGAAGGAGAATCGCTATGATTTGTAAATTTTGCGGCAAAGAAGTCGGAGATAACGAGCGCATCTGCAAATATTGCGGCACAGCTTTGACGCCGCCGAGAAAAAGGCCGGATTCGCGGCTGTTCCCCGACCCGGAACCCGAGCCGCGGGAGCGGGCCTCGGAAGAGAGATATGCCGAGGAAAGCAATACGGGCGAGACGCGCGTTTATCCGCGAAGGAGCGCGCCCGGCGGATTTGAGAGCAGCAGACAGGTCCGAGACGAGGTGAACCGCCGCGTTGAGCACGCGCCACAGCCCAAGAGACAGTATTACAGATACGATCCGGAAGCGGAGGATAAGCGCGCCCGCAAGGCGAAAAAAGCGGCAAAGCAGCAGTACAAACAAAAAAAGGCGAAGCCGATCCGCAAAGAGAAGCATATCGGGCGTACGATCGCGGGACTTTTGTTCAAGGCGCTGCTGGGGTTTGTGATAGGGTTCTTGCTTTATATATTGGTAATAAACGTTGCCGGATGGGCCGGCGGCGCGCTCGAAAACTTCAACATACCGTTTTTGAGCGGCATGCTCGGGCGTTATTAATGGTAGAAAGTAACAAGGCGGCAGGCCCTAAAGAAAGGCGCAATACAGCAATTTTAATAAAAAAAGAAAAAGTTGAAAAAAGTTGTAAAAAGCGTATTGACAAAACAAAAATAAGGTGTTAATATGATTAGGCTGTTCCAAGTAAGGAGCAGCCTTTTATCACAGCGGATAAGGCCGCGAGAAAATTTTTAAAAAAAGTTTAAAAAAGTTCTTGACAAGGTCAAAAAGATGTGGTAAACTTAAAAAGTTGCTGATGATGACATGTGATGTTTGATTTA
>CANRBF010000023.1 GCA_947628795.1 uncultured Monoglobus sp. | reverse complement strand
ATGGCTCAACCGAGGGTTCTGCCGTCGGCTCTGTTGTGGGTTCCGCAGTCGGTTCTGTTGATGGCTCAACCGAGGGTTCTGCCGTCGGCTCTGTTGTGGGTTCCGCAGTCGGTTCTGTTGATGGCTCAACCGAGGGTCCTGCCGTCGGCTCTGTTGTGGGTTTCGTAGTCGGCTCGGGTGTCGGATCGGTTTTTATGTGCTGCCATTTTAAATAGGGCAGACCGCTGTTAAATTCATCCGAAAGATCCCATAAATCTCCGACATTGAGTCCGCTTAAAATGCCGCGCATTTCGTCAAGCGAGGCTTTCGCGTTTACCTCTCCGGGGCTGCCGTATTCGACCTTTCCAATTGGTTCAAGATCCGAATTTACGCCGCTCGGCTCGATCAAGCAATAGCAGTTTTCCGCAATGCCGTAACTGAACAGCCCGATAAGCGCGCCGCAGTTTTGAAGGCCGTCCTTTACCTCTCCTATCGTGTAACAATTTCTGATCCCGTCGTTTTGAGCGGTCGACGTGACCGCTATGCGCCCCGCGATGCCGCCGACGCAGAACGCTCTCGCGGATATCGTTCCGACGTTATAGCAATTTTCGACAAGTGCTCCGAACGACACATCGCCGACGATGCCGCCGTCGTAATTTCCGTTGCCCGTAATACTTCCGCTGTTCACACATTCCGATATATCGGTATATTTCGCCTCTCCTGCGATCCCGCCTTTATATTGTCCGGTGCCGCTTTCGTATGAGACCGCGCCTTTGTTTTCACATTGTTTTATCACGGCTTTGGCCGAAGCGTTCGCGCCTTGGCTCAGTCCGCAAATTCCGCCTATACGTCCGCCCGCGCCGCTGACGCTCACGTTGCTTATGCAGTTTTGGATAGTTCCTTGGTTGCTGCCGCATATACCGCCTACGTCGGAATAGCTTGAGGTTGACGAAGAGCTGACGCTGCCCTCGACCGTGAGGTTTTTGATAACCGACGACGCGGTGTTCACTCCGAACAGGCCCAAAAACGTGCCCGACGAATTTATCATAAGCCCGCTCACCTTGTGCCCGTTTCCGTCGAAGGTGCCGAATTTATACGCCGCGCTGCCTATCGGCGTCCAGTTCAGGCTGCCGCCCAGGTCTATGTCGCAAAGCAGCACAGCGTTTTTTTCGCTGTCGTCAACGGCCGTCGCAACTTTCCCGTTCACATACATCGCGTACCACGCGAGCTCGTTTCCCGTCGAGATCCGCCATGCGCCGTCTTTGAACTCGGGCTCATCTAAGTCCCCGTCCCACACGGCGTTCGGCTCGGTCTCTATGGCAATCGTCTTTTCGCCCGCCTCGATATCCGAATTTGATACCTCAAACATGCCGTTGCGCTTGGCATAGCCTCTGCGTTTTATCGTATAGGAATACTGCCCCTCGGGCAGCAGATAGCCGCCGTCCTCGGCGGGGATCACATGATCTCCGCTTTTGACTTCCGTTATAAAATCATCAAGCTCGGTCCCGCTTTCGCTGTCGGTAAGCGAAAACAGCACTTTCGCCTTAGGCAGAACGTTCAGAACAACCTTGGTATCGACATCGCCTCTGCTGACAGTCACTCTTCCCGACGCCGCGCCGTACCCGAACAGCTCCGCGGTATACTCGTATTCTCCGTTTGGCAGGCTGAACTCGTATTTTCCGCTCTCCGATTTACTCGGGCTCAACTCATCGCCTTTACCCGTTTTCAAAGTGAACGCGGCGTTCGGCGGCTCGATCTCAAACACGGCGGTGTAGGTTTTTTGCTTTAGCTCGATATCCGTGCATATGTCCGAGCTTTCAATGCTTATCGTGCCGCTCTCGGGAATATAATCGCCTTCGTCATAAGCCGCGGTGTAAGTATATTCGCCTTTTTTAAGATTGTCAAAAACGTAATTTCCGCCGTCTCTTGTGCCCGAAACAAATTCTCCGTTTTGGTCTTTAAGGGTGACCTCCGCCTCCGTCGGTTCCACATTAAACACCGCCTTAAAAACGGCGTTCGGGTTTTGGCGCTTCAGAATCGGATAGCCGTTGTTTATCGGCGCGTCTTTTATATCGCTTTCAAAAGCTCCGCCTAAGTTTGTTATTATTTCTTCCGATTTAAGCTCATCCTCCGAGGCCGCGCGGACGGTGTCTCCGTTTTCGCTCTGGACCGCCTCAAGTTCGGCGTTTATCGAATCATTTTTCAGGAAATAACAGTTTGCGAATTTGCCTATATAGGTTTTGCCCTGCCCCGCGACGCCGCCTTTATACACATAAGGCGGACGGCTTGTTGACGAGCAGATGACCTCACCGACCGAATACGCGCCGCTTACACCTGTGAGCCCGTAGGCGTAGCCCACCAGACCGCCGACGGAGTTGTTGCCGCTGACGCTTCCGGTATTATAGACATTTTCGATAACCGTGCTGCCTTGGATCCTTCCCGCGATACCGCCCACATTTTTGCCGCTTGTCGTCTCAACGTTTCCGCTGTTATATGCGCTTTCGATCACGGTTTTGCCGCTGCAGTCACCCGCGATGCCGCCTATGTGCGTTCCGCTTGAGCTTGTGTTGGATATCGTGCCCGTGTTTTGCGACGCGCTTATAACGCCGCCCGAGTTAAAACCCGCTATGCCTCCGGTGCCTTTCGTGGATGTCGATGTAACGCTGCCGCGGTTTTCGCAGCCTGATATAACGCCCTTATTGTATCCGACGATGCCGCCGCTGTAATAGCCTTTGCCTGTGACTTCAACGAGGCTCACGCAGTTTTCAATTGTTCCCTCGCTGTACGCCGCGATCCCGCCTATGTATGAGGTGTTGCCATAGCCTGTGTATTCGACGGTGCCGTGTGCGGTCAGGTTCGAAACCTTTCCCGAGGGCGCTAAATAGCCGAACAGCCCGAGGCAGCTTCCCGAACTTTTGTACGCGTATGTTATGCTTTTGCCGTTTCCGTCAAAGGTGCCCGCGTATTTGTAGCTTGAGGTGCCGATCGTGTCCGCCAAATTGTCAACTGTGATGTCGCTCATAAGCACCGCGCTTGCCGTCGTGTCTTTTTTGACCTCGGCCGCGAAGGCCTTAAGATCATCGGCGTTGTTAATTATGTAAGCGCCGTCCTCGTTCTGCGCTAGGTCTGCGAGTTCTATGCTTCCCGCGGCAAAAGCGCTTTGAAACAGGACCGCTAAAACAAGCAGCGCCGCGAATATTTTTATTTTCATTTTGCAATTTCCTTTCCGATGTTTTGTTTTTCTACTTGCTCTCCGCAAGCGGAGCCAGACTGCCTATATCCCAAACAAATATTTTGACCTCGCCGCCTTCGGACTTTTTAAAATCGATCGTGTATTTTCCGCCGCCGCTTATCTCAAGGGTCTCGACGACCGTCATAACTCCGTTTGGAGCGTAGGCCGCCGCTATCAGTACGGCTTTTGAGTGTTTATCCGAATTTTGCTTGACATCGACGCTAAGCTTTCCGCTCTCGTCAAACATATAATTTTCGATCTCATATTCATATAATTCGGGTTCGGCCGAAGGCTCAATGCTTGGCTCGGTCGAGGGTTCGGGCATTCCTGTCGGTTTTATTGTCGGCTCGGTCGAGGGTTCGGGCATTTCAGTAGGTTTTATTGTCGGCTCGGTCGAGGGTTCGGGCATTTCAGTAGGTTTTATTGTCGGCTCGGTCGAAGGTTCGGGTATTTCAGTCGGTTTTACTGTCGGCTCGGTTGTGGATTTAGGTATCTCTGTCGGCTTTATTGTAGGCTTGTCCGATGGCTCGGGCGTCTCGGTAGGTTTAAATGTCGGCTCGGTTGTGGGTTCGGTACTCGGCTGCGCGCTTTGTGTCAGATCAAACGGTGTCGATGATTTGTGTGAAAAGTCCAGAACATTGTCGCATTTTTCGATCGCCATAACCGCCAGCGCGGCCTGCTTTGTGGCCATATCGTCCGTTTCGGTGTCTCCGTATTGGTAGACGAAGCCCCGGCGGTTTGCGTCCGTGAAGCCAACTATACCGTCAAGCAGGGTCGCGCCGTTTTTGGTAAAGCGCGGATCCGAGCCTATTTTGATACCGAGTGCCGAGAGGCCCAAGGCGCACATCGCCGAGGTATTCGCGTTTGTGCCGTAGTTGCTCTCTTCGTAGCCGCTCTTTATGTTGCCGTCGGGCTGCATTTGGCTTGAAAGATACTCGATCGCGCCATCGACCGCGGTTTTAACTCTCGGGTCGGAAACGCTGTATGCCGAAAGGCCCATTATCACCGCTCCGGTGGTGTCGCAGTCGATCCCGTCGTCCTTGTTGTTGCTCCAGCCCTTACCGTCAATCATGTTTTCGAGCAAGCGGCTTACGGCTGCCTCGGCATCGGGCTCATCAACCGGATCTACACCGCAGTTCAAATAGGCCAGCAATCTGTAGGCGTCGCCGTTGTTTCCGCTCGGTTCCAATTTTTTAAGCGCGTTGAGGGCGTTTATCTTCTCCCCGCTCTCGGTCGTAATTCGCGTCGGGTCATAGCCGAGGCCGCACAGCGTTATAATATTCATTGCTGCCGTCGTGTCCTGCTCGGCGCTTAAAATACCGCTCACGGCGACTTTCGCCAAATCTTGCTTTTTGGCCTCAAACCGCTCGCTGCTTCCGAACATATCTTCATAAACCTCAAGCATTGCGACTTCCCAATAGTCGATAGCCGAGCTTAAATATCTGTCCTCTATGTTTGCCAGCACCTTTTTTATATCGATAACGCCTCTTTTGGGCGCTATGCTGACTTTAACGGGGATCTCCTCGGTCTCTCCGCCGTAATTCAGATTGATCGTCACCGTCTCGGAGCCGCCTTCGGGCTTGCCCGTGAGAATTATACTGCCTCCCTTCGCGGTGATCATATCCCCTTCCGCGGAATACGACACGTTGACGTCGGCGTCCGCCGAAACGTTTTGCTCAAGCCGGGCTGCCAACGCCGTTATATCCGAGTTTTCCTCAACGATCTCGGGAATCACGGCGGACCTTTTATACTTCGCGGCCTCGGCCTTGAGCTTGCTCTCAGTCGCGGCGGCGTCGAGCATCTCGGTGATCTTTAGCTCGGCTGTCTGCTTATCAACTCCTATTTCATTTACGGCCGCGTCGGCGGGTGCGTGGTTGCCGCCAATGTAGTTACCTATCGGTTTCACGAGATCGCCGCCGCTTGTAACTATGTTGCCGAAGCAACCGCTGATCCCGCGCAGCTCGTCGCTGTACGACCAAACCGCGCCGTCGTATTTGCCGGCAAAGCCGCCGTTATAATTCCACCCCGGGGTCAGCGTTCCGCTGCTTATACAGTTTTTGAGCTTTCCGCTCGCTGCCCCCGCGAAGCCGCCGTAGTTTGAACCGTATTCGGTTATCGCGGTGACGTTTCCCTCTGAATAGCTATTCTCGATCAAACTGTACAGACCCGAACTTCCCGCGAAGCCGCCGACCGAATATCCGCCTTGCACGTCTCCCTCGGCGCGGGACGCATATATGCTGCCGCCGTAGTTAGAACCGACAAAGCCGCCCGTGGTGTTTCCGCCGAACACGTCGCCTAGAGCCTTCGAGTTTGAGATCACGCCCTCGTTCATTCCGACAAGGCCGCCCACATGACCGGGCTCGCTCGCGTCCGAACCGTCGCACAACGCGGTGACGAGGACGTCCGCCGTGCAATCGCTAACCGCCGATTTATACGTTTTTTCACTGTTTTTGTTTTCTGCCTCGGCGTTTATTCCCAAAAGTCCGCCGACATCGGTCCTGCGTATGTATGAGGTACCGATCGCGGTCACCGTGCCTTCGGCGCGGCAGCCGGCGATAAGGCTGACCTTGCCGCTCTCGGGATCGGGCTTGGCTCTGCCGACAAGACCGCCGATTACGCTGCCGCCCGTCACGCTTATATTCTCAAGCGTGATATTTTTAAGCGACGCGCCTCTTATAACGCCGAACATGCCTATGTTTTGACTGTCAGCGTCTTGATTGATTTTAAGGTTCGTGATTTTAAATCCGTTTCCGTCAAAGATGCCCGTAAACGGCATATCCTTGCTTCCTATCGGGATAAATTCGGAATCTTTCAAGTCAATATCCGCCGCCAGCTTGTACGCTCCGCTTTGTTTTTCGGGAATGCGCGCCAGCTCAGCGAGCTGCTCGGCGGTGTTGATATATTCGTACTCGATTGGATCTGCTGCATTCTCGATATCGCTCCATTCGGGCGGAGCGTATCCGTTTTCCGCCGTGCCCTCGTACCAAAGTATCTCCGCGCCGTCGGGCACGATCGCCGCGCCCGCGCCCACGGGCGAAATGCCGCCGTTTATCGCAAACATCCAGCCGTCGGGCGCCTTGGGCGTCACGTCACCTATCGTCACGACCTGTCCGCTTTGGCTGTCCGTTCCGAACGAGTATTCAAGTCCCTGATCGCCCGCGGCCGCCAAAACGTCGCTCACGGTGACGATGTCTTTGGCTATTGTGACCTCATAGGGCCCGGCCTGTTTATAAAATTCATAGTTATTTTTGTCATAGCCGGCTATCATGAGCCGCGCGGTCACGACATCTTTCTTGTCCTCTGTCACCGGCGGCGCGGCGGATATAAGATACGGATACCCGTCGTTTATGTTATCGTCTTGCGCCCACTTCTCGGACAGCGCCGCAGCAAATTCCGCGCTCCGCATTTCTTCGGTGCTTTTCGCCCATGTCGGATCGTTGAAAAACGTATCGGAATTTTGGGGCAGACGCGTGTCCGACATATAATAGCAATTTGTCGGTTCTGCCGCCACGGCAAACGAGAAACCCTTACCTCCGACAAGACCTCCGCCGCTTTGCGCGTTGACTTCGGATATCGAATAGCAGTTCCTCATCTCGGCAGGCCGCATAAATGCGCCGGCGAAACCTCCGACCTCCTCGGTGCCGTTAACAACGCCGCCCGAATAGCAGTCGGATATAACGCCGTCCTCTATCTTGCCGGCAAAGCCTCCTGCCCACTTTTTGGCGTCTATCACCGCGTTTGAAAAACATTCCTCGATCATGCCTCCGCGCTGATTGCCGACAAAACCTCCATGGCTCGTGCCCAGCTTGCTCACCGCAAAGGTCACGCTGCCGCCCGCAACTCCGCAGCGGCGTATCGAACCGAAATTCGTGCCCGCGAGCCCGCCCGCGGGAGAGCAGTAGTCCGACACGACGGATGAGTTTATGATCATACAGTCAGAGATCTCGCCTTTGTTCAGGGAAACGAGAACCGCGGGGTACTTGAAGCTGTTGTTTTGGCTGTAATGCACCGACGCGTTCTCAAGGGTCAGGTTTTTCACGCTGCCGCCCTCGCCGATATAGCTGAACAGCGCCTCGGCGGTCGTGGTAAGATTTGTTATTTTGTGTCCGTCGCCGTCGAATGTGCCGTTGAATGCGATGTCGTTTTGGCTGCCCGAATAATCTCCTATCGCCTTGATCGGGCGCTCGTCCGTCCGCTTTGACATATCGATGTCGCAGGCGAGGCGGTAGCTTGCCGAAAGATCGGCCTCGTCCTTGCTGTAGCTTAACGCCACGATCTGATCGGGATCGCTTATCACTATCTCGCTGTCGGCGAACGAAAACGACGGGAGCATCGCCGCGATCAGCATTGCGATAAGTATAACAGCCGTAACCTTGGTCATTTTGATTTTCTGTCTCATAGTATCACTCCGTTTTTAATATAATAAAAAAAAACCGCGGTAATGAAAATTACCACGGCTGTTTTTCCGTGCTGCACATCTCAAATAGGCGTATTTAAAATACGCGAACGAGACTGCCGCGTCTATACCGAAATATCCGATAAACACAACACGGCATCAAAGCAGGTCTTCTGACTCGCGCTCTTAAAGCTTGCATACAAGCCTTGATTTTGCTCCGCCTTCTCGGTTTCCCAATGACCGGCTTTCGCCGATGAGCAAAAACATCAAGCGCATACAGCGGCAGTACCGTTCGGGGCTCTCACCCGATTCCCTTTTCACCGACGCGCCCCATACAGCCGCGCCGACACTTTGTGTGAATATTGAATTGTTTGGATTATTATACATAATTTAATTTTCTTTGTCAATACATTTTTCGATATATCTTTATGCCATAACTGTAAACTCTCTTGACTTTTGTTCGGAAATTATCTTTGCACCAAACTTTACTCATTATTAAAGCACTAATCAACATAGTTACAAAAAGGGAATCCGGCTAAATTACGTCTCGTCCCTTTTTTGTGTATTTTATATATCATCACCGTTGCCGCACAGCCATTCCATAGAAACACCAAGAGCTTTTGCCAATATATATAATTCAGCATCAACAACATGACGCTGTTTATTTTCTATACGTGAAATTATAAGTGGGGTAATGTCATATCCCATAAGATTTATTTTTCTCGCGAGTTCTTCTTGTGTCATAGGCGGTTTTTGTAATGCACGTCCAAGCCGAACACGGTCGCCACAAATATTGCCGGAAACTAAATACATATTTTTCGTCACGAAAATCCCTCCACAAGCAACATCTTGTTTAGATTATTTTTATCTTGTCTATTGAATTTTATATTAAATTGCGGTAAAATTCAGAACAGATTAGATAATTATTATCCAATATAGATATTAAAGATAAATTTTTAAAGGGAAATTATGGTATGTATCGTTTTTTTGCAAAAAAATCGTCTTATTTTAGAAATTGCGCTAATACTATTGCTATATCTTTTGCAGATTTTCAAATTAAAAGGTGGGAATAATCGTTGAAAAGGAAACTAAGTGTACTATTGCTTGCAGGACTTTTGATAATATTAGTATTATGCGGTTGTTCGTTAAATACCGACAGTCCGCAAAATGTAATTCCCTATCCCTCGGATGAAGCTGCTGTTTCGCCGTCAGCTCACCCCGAAGCTACCGCAGAAACAGAAGAAACCGAAGTGCCGACCATTGAGCCGAAAGCAGATACCATATCTGATTTGGAAGTGCATTTTATCGACGTCGGGCAAGCGGACGCAGCACTCTTAATATCGGACGGACATTATATGTTGATTGACGGCGGGAACGTGGAGGACAGCAGCTTGATTTATTCATATTTGAATAAACTCAATATCAGCTATTTGGATTATATCATAGGAACTCACGCTCACGAGGATCACATGGGAGGCTTATCGGGAGCGTTGCAAAAAGCCGAAGTCGGAAATGTTTATATACCGAAAACAGAGAGTGACGCAAAATTTTATCAATCGTTCAAAAACAAGGTTACGGCGGAAGGCGTAACTCCAATAAACCCGACATCGGGAACGAGCTTTGATTTGGGCAGTTGCAGCGTTCAACTGTTTTGCCCGAAATATGAAAGTACAGACGATTTGAATAATACGTCCATAATGGCAAAGGTCGTTTGCGGAAATACATCATTTTTATTTACGGGCGACGCGGAAATAGACGAAGAATATGACATATTAAATCAAGGCTATAATTTATCTGCAACAGTTTTGAAAGCGGGGCATCACGGAGCGGATACTTCATCCTCCTATGTATTTCTTAGAGAAGTGATGCCCAAATACGTCGTTATATCCGTTGGCAAGGATAATCAGCACGAACACCCTGACGAAGCGGCTCTCAGTCGTTTTCGTGATGTTGGGGCAACGGTGTACCGTACCGATTTACAGGGAGATATTATCGTCAAAAGTGACGGAAACGAACTTAGCTTCTCTACCGAGAAAAACGAAAATGAGGAAACAAACCCGACAGTAGCACAGGGTTCTGAAAATTCTCAAACGGCGCAAAGCGATAACGGAGAAAGCCAATATATCGGCAATAAAAATTCAAAGAAATTTCATCGCCCGTCCTGTAAAAATCTGCCCGCCGA
>CANRBF010000022.1 GCA_947628795.1 uncultured Monoglobus sp. | reverse complement strand
GGCGGATATATCCGCCCGCTTGGCTCGCCCCTTGGGGAGAGCTGTCAGCGAAGCTGACTGAGAGGGGTCAACGTTGTGATTAGATAATAGAAAAACGCGGGAATAATTCGGCAGATTTCTTTGCCGCGTTCCCGCGTTTTTTGTATGATCCTGTAGAGGGAGGATATTATTTGTACGTTTTGCGTACTGCCCGAAAGAAAATGATCCCGTAGCTTTCGCTATGTTAAAATGTAGTCGGAATTATGAAGATTGTTTTTATTGACATTTTAATTTGTATAAGTCTCCAAAATATATATTGCGCTTTTATGGAATGTATTGTATAATACTATTAAGTGTAATCCGTAAAATAAATATTTAAATAAAATACGAAGGAGCGAATAGAAATGATTGATTTCAAAAATGGTGATTTTTTTAAACTGAAAAAGGTCGCAAACGATATGGTAGGATCGAATTTAACGGCGCTTCTCTTGCCGGACGAACGAATAATCGGAACATACAAAGGTATTCGTGATTATGTTGTTTTTACGGATCGGCGCTTTATTTCCGTGAATGTTCAAGGCATTACCGGAAAAAAGCAGGACTTCACATCAATGCCGTATAAAAAAGTTAGTGTGTTTTCGGTAGAAACATCGGGTACATTTGATTTGGACAGCGAGCTTGAAATGTATTTTAGCGGCGTAGGAAAAGTTAAATTTGAGTTTACCGGCAAATCCGACATAATTGAAATCGGTAAATTGATAAGCCAATTTGTATTATAAGTTTTGTACTTAAATATTTTTCCGCATACAGTTGATTTTATCAATGGAATCTATATAGGTATTAATAATTTGACGTAGGAGCGGGCGGCCGAGGTCGTCCGCCCCTATTTGCTAATCACGGCATTCCCACCTCCGTCTTTCCGCCAAAGGCGGAAATCCATCTCCTCCCGGGAGGAGGCAGAAACAGACACTCCGCCCGGCAGGCTTTTTTTATTGCATAAAATTAATTCGCGGCGCATAGGATTAAGCAGGAAAAATTCGGGAGGTGCGGAAGATGGAGAATACCGAGACGGGCGCGAAGCACACCGTGGTGATCGAGGATCGCAGCAGGATCAAGATCAACCGCGTGGAGGACGTGGAGAGCTTCAACGAGGAAAAGGCGGTTGTATACACCGCGATGGGGGTCATGGTGGTGACCGGATATAATTTCAAGGTCAGCAAGCTGAACGTGGACGACGGACAGCTTATCATCGACGGCGAGGTCGATAAGATAGAATACACCGAGGCGCCGGGCGGCCAAGAGCAAAGCGGCGGATTTTTCGGCAGACTGTTCAGGTAGGCCTAAAACTTACGGAGGATAAAGCTATGGACAAATTTACAGACGCGAATGAGATCGCCTATTTTTTGGAGTCTATGGGTTGCGGCGCGCTTTTCGCGGCGGTTTATGATTTTCTGCGGGCGCGCAGGAGAGAGAAAAAAGTCAAAGCGTTTTTTGTGTATTTCGAGGATATCGCGTGTCTCGCGGCATTGGGACTTCTGGCGTATGCCCTCGCGTTTCGCGATAACGTCGGTATCATAAGGTGGTACGGGATATTGGGGCTCGGCCTTGGCGCGCTGCTTCTGAAGCTGGCGCTGGGCGACCGGCTGATGCGTTTTTTTGAAAAGGTCTACCGTGTTTTAACGCGTGTTTTGTGTTTTGCCGCCAAGATCCTGCTTTTTCCCGTTCGCCTGATCTCAAGGCTGATAAGGCGGCCGATAAGCGTGGTCGTGTGGCACTCGCGGGAGGGCTCGCGCGAGATAGCCGATATATGGCGGACGCTTAAAATCAGGATCTCAAACAGGCTGCGCTCATAGCAAAAAATTATTAAATTAAGACAAAATTTTCATTAATTTTGATTGACAAAGGCCGCGAGGTATTATATAATACAATATATAATGTGATAAATATGTACATATTGTATCATGTTGTATCTAAAATTTTTTCGCGGCAGGTGGCCTGTTATGAGAAGCAGAACAAGAAACACAAGAAAAAGACGCTCCGCCAATGTCAGGGACAGAGCGGCGCGGACGATCAAAAAAACCGGAAAGGTTAAAATAAATTTCAAGAGGCTTGCGCTGAGCCTGTTTGTTTTGGCGTTTTGCGTGTATTTTGTCTGCACCGTGATAGGCCAGCAGACGGTTTTAAGCCGTAAGAATGATGAGATACAAAGCATCAACGAGCAGATCGAGACCGCGTCTCGAGAGACCGAGCGCTTAAATGGCGAGCTTGAGAGCGTCAACGACCCCGAGTATATGGAGCGTATGGCGCGCGAAAAACTCGGCCTTGTCGCACCTAACGAGCGGGTCTATATCGACCTGAGCGGCAGCAACTGATTTCGGAAATAATTAATTAACATATCGGGAAGCGCGGGCTTCCGGAAGGGAACAAAACATAATATGCAAATTGAAGAAGGAACGGTACTCGATGCGAGAATTACCGGTATTACGTCTTTTGGCGCGTTTGCCGATCTCGGAGAGGGAAAATCAGGTCTTATTCATATTTCCGAAATTGCCACGACATATGTCGAGGATGTGAACGACCATTTGAAAAAGGGTCAAAGGGTCAGAGTCAAGGTTATTGCCGTTCAGGGTGACAAAATCAGTCTTTCTATCAAGCGCGTTGAGCAGGAGCAGAAAAAGCCGCGCCGAAGCAAAAAGGAAAAGGCGGCGAAAAAGCCTTCGCATAAGCTGACTCAGCCTCCCGAGGAGTTTGAGTTCGCGAAACGCGGCGATCTCAGTTTTGACGACATGCTTCAAAAATTTAAACGCGACAGCGACGAAAAATTTCAGGATCTGAAGCGCAGCAACGACAACAAGCGCAGCGGAGGCTACAAGAGAGCGTATTAAAAATCACAAATCGGGACATGCTATCTTTTGAAAGGAACGCGGCTTGTTTCGCGCATTGTGGGTGATATTATGACAAGTGCCTGTATTTTTTGGGTGATCGCGGCGGTTGTTTTCGGGATCATCGAGGGCGCCACCGTGGCTCTCGTCACAATATGGTTCGCGCTGGGAGCCGTGGCGGCGGCAGTCGCCGCGCAGCTCGGGTTTTCTCCGGTGGTACAGGTGGGTACCTTTGTTATTGTGTCGGCGCTGTTTTTATGCGTCACCCGCCCCGTTTTTAAAAAGATCGCGGTAAAAGACCCGCAAAAGACTAACGCCGACAGATTTATCGGCGAGATCGGCATCGTGACCGAGTCTTTGGACGGAATTAACTCGTCGGGTCAGGTCAAGGTAGGCGGCAGCGTTTGGTCAGCGGTTTCCGAAAGCGGAGACGCGATCGAAAAAGGCGAAAGGGTCGAGGTCATAAGGATATCCGGCGTAAAGCTGGTAGTCCGCCCGGCAGAGCGCGGCGTTATTTAATCGATAGTTACATAAAGGAGCGTGCGGTCTATATGGAAGTATTTATCATAGTTTTAATCGCGCTGATTATCGTTTTGGTCGCGGCGAATATAAAAATCGTTCCGCAGGCCAAGGCGTATGTTATCGAGCGTCTGGGCGCCTACAGCGCCACTTGGAGCACGGGTCTTCATGTGAAGATCCCGCTCATAGAGCGTATCTCGAACCGTGTGACGCTTAAAGAGCAGGTCGTGGACTTTCCGCCACAGCCCGTTATCACTAAGGACAACGTCACGATGCAGATAGACACGGTCGTTTATTATCAGATAACCGACCCCAAGCTCTACACCTACGGAGTGGAGCTGCCGATGGCGGCGATCGAGAATCTGACCGCCACGACACTAAGAAACATAATCGGCGATATGGAGCTTGACGAAAGCTTGACGTCAAGAGATGTTATAAACACACAAATGCGTTCTATTCTCGACGAGGCTACCGACCCTTGGGGCATCAAAGTGAACCGAGTCGAGCTTAAGAATATAATTCCGCCGGCGGGAATCCGCGAGGCGATGGAGAAGCAGATGAAGGCGGAGCGCGAGCGCCGCGAGTCTATCCTCCGCGCCGAGGGTGAAAAGAAGTCGGCGATCCTTGTGGCCGAGGGCGAGAAGGAGTCTAGGATACTGGAGGCGGAGGCCGAGAAGGCGTCGCAGATACTTCGAGCCGAGGCGGACAAGGAGGCGGCCATCCGAATCGCGGAAGGCGAGGCGGAGGCCATCAGAAACGTGCAGCGGGCGACCGCGGACGGCATCAAAATGCTCAATGAGGCTATGCCCTCAAAGCAGGTGCTGACCATAAAGAGCCTTGAGGCCTTTGAGAAGGCCGCGGACGGCAAGGCGACCAAAATTATTCTGCCGTCCGAGATACAGGGCATAGCGGGGCTTGCGGCATCGCTCAAAGAGGTGCTGTCGGACGACGGCGCGAAAAACAATTAAATTTTAATCAAACGAAAACAGGAGGAAAATAACGTATGTCGGGACATTCGAAATGGGCAACTATTAAAAGAAAAAAAGGCGCTATCGACGCCAAGAGAGGCAAGATATTCACCAAGATAGGCCGCGAGCTTATGGTGGCGGTCAAGGAGGGCGGCCCCGATCCGGGCTCGAACTCAAAGCTGCGCGACGTTATCGCCAAGGCCAAAGCCAACAATATGCCCAACGATAATATACAGAGAAGCATCAAAAAGGCGGCGGGCGAGGGCAGCGCCGACAACTACATGAACATGATATACGAGGGCTACGGCCCCAGCGGTATCGCGGTAATGGTCGAGACTCTCAGCGACAATAAAAACAGGACCGCTGCCGACCTGAGACATTATTTCGATAAAAACGGCGGAAACCTGGGTCAGAACGGCTGCGTAAGCTTCATGTTCGACCACAAGGGTCTGATCGTCATAGAAAAGGCGGACGGAGTCGACGAGGACACCCTGATGATGGACGCTCTTGACGCGGGCGCCGAGGACTTCAACGTTGAGGATGAGTGCTACGAGATACTCACCGCCCCGGAGACGCTGGGCTCCACCCGCGAGGCTCTCGAGGAAAAAGGCTATACCTTTGCTCAGGCGGAGGTCAACTACATACCTCAGACGACGACCGAGCTGACAAACCCCGAGGATATAGCCAAAATGGAAAAGCTGATCGACATGCTCGAGGAAAACGACGACGTTCAGAACGTTTACCACAATTGGGACATGCCCGACGAGGAATAGTGAATTTAAGCGACCGCGGCTTGCATTGAGACGGCTCTTTGTGCGCCGCGGTCTGTTATTTGATAAACGACCACCGATTATTGATGATTTTGGAGGCGGCGATTAAATGGCGAAAATTCTGCATATTGCCGATTTGCATCTGGACGCGCCCCACACCGCCCGTCTGAAGGCTGAGCGGGCGGCTCTGCGCAGAAGCGAGCAGCTTGAGACTTTTTCGAGGATAATGAACACCGCCGCCGAAAAAGCGGACGCTGTGCTGATCTCCGGAGATCTGTTCGACGGCGAAAACGCGCGCCGCGAGACCTTGAGCGTCGTCCGACGCAAATTTGAGGCGCTCGGTGATATTCCGATTTTTATCAGCCCGGGCAATCACGATCCGTATCCGGTGTATGAAAATCTGAAACTGAGCGAAAATGTTGTTGTTTTTCCGCCCGAGGGCGGAGCCTATGATATCGAAAGGCTCGGGATCAGAGTGTGCGGCGCGGGATTCGCATCAAGATACGAAAAGCCCGCCGCGGCTCCGCTTGATTTTGAAAAAAGCGGGGAACTTGCGAATATTCTTGTGCTCCACGGCGATATGAGCGGAGCGCCCGGCTCCGAGCGGTACAATCCTCTGAGCGGCGGCGATTTTGAAGGGTTTGATTACGCGGCTCTGGGTCATATTCACAGCCACGGCGGAATATGCGGGACCGAGGGCGGCGCCAAATGGGCGTATCCCGGGATACCCGAGCCCGGCGGATTTGACGAGGGCTTCGGCGGCGGCTGCATAATCGGCGAAATAGAGCGCGGCAAGGTCGAGCTTCGACACGTGAAGACGGCCAAACGCGGATATGTTGATATTGATTTGGATCTTCCGCAAGGAGTTTCCGATAACGAGGCAGTGATAGAAAAAGCGGCGGAGAAAATCGAGAAATTCGGCGAGGGCAACATCGTCAGAGTAAGCTTGATCGGCAGAACGGAAAAATGGTTCAGTCCCGACGCGGCTCTCATAGCGGAGCGCTTAAAGCCGATCTGCTTTCACGCCGAGGTGATCGACCGAACGCGAAAGCGGCTTGATTTGAGCGCGGAGGACGGCGACCGAAGTCTGCGCGCGGTTTACATAAGACGCATGAAAAAGACCGCCGAAAATCATCCCGAGGGAAGCCGCGAGCGGCGCTTGGCGGATAGGGCGCTGCGCTTGGGGCTCGAGGCGATGGAAGGCGGCCCGATGATATGACGAAAATAAAAATGCTGGAGCTTATCGCCTTCGGCAGATTCAAAAATAAGACAATAGAGCTAAGCGGCGGACTTAACTTTATCTGCGGCCTTAACGAGGCCGGAAAGTCCACGGTTCAGCTTTTTATAAAATCAATGCTGTACGGCGCGGGCAGCGGCAGAGGCAGGGGCGCGAAGCCCCGCGACCGAATGATCCCTTGGGGAGAGAGCCGCGCGTCGGGCAGAATGATAATCGAAAAAGACGGGGTGCCCGTTGAAATTTACCGAGAGTTCGGCTCAAAACCGTCCGATGATGTGACAAAGGTCACCGCGGCGGCGGACGGCTCCGACTGGTTCGGCGCGTCCGTGAGAGGCGCGGAGGTCGGCGAAAGACTGCTCGGCATGAGCGAGGACATGTTTTCAAGAACGGTGTTCATAGCGCAGGACGGCGCGGCGCTCAGCGGCGGCAGCGATGAGATCGAGGCTCGCTTGACAAACCTGCTTGCGGGCGGCTCCGAGACGGTGTCGGCCGCGGCTGCGGAGGCGAGGCTAAAAAAGCGTATCGCGTCGCTCAAGGCAAAGGACAGACGGGCGGCGCCCGGCGAGATAGACAAACTGGAAGCGGAGCGGCGAAGCCTTGTCGAAAAGCTCGAAACGCAGAGAAAAACGCGGAAAGAGGCCGCGAAGATCCGCTCGGAGATAACGGCTCTTGAGGCGGAAGCCGACAGAGCGGAAAAAGAAAAAACGCGGCTCCGCAGGCTGGAGCTGTCAGAGACGGCGAAGGAAAAGGCCGAGCGGCTTAGGCGGCTTGACTCCTGCCTCGCCGAGGAGATACAGCTCGGCAACAGCCGCAGATTTCAGCTGTTCAAGCATAAAATTAAAGACAACACGGCGGACATGATCCACGGTCTTTCCGACCGTATAGATGAGATCGAGTCGGGCGCGTACCGCTTGGGAGACGAGCGCGATTCCTACGCGCGCATGGCGGAAGAGTCGGCAAAGCGAAAAAAGCTGTTTTTGATAATTGGCATTGTTTTGGCGGCGCTTGGATTCTGCTGCGCGGTGCTTGGGGTCATATTCAAGACTTATGACCTGCTTTCGGGAGCGGCGCTGATAATTATCTCGCCGATCGGATATCTGATAATGAGACGCAAACACGCTCGAATACTAAAGCTGCTCGGAGAGACCGACAGAAATATAGACGCCACGCGCCTGCGCGTGTCGGAGCTTGAAGCGGAGCTTTCGGAAGTCCTGAGAGGTCTTGAATGTGACACAGTGCGCGACTTTGACAAAAAATACGCCGACTACCGCGCGACCGAGGCGAAGATCGAAACGGTCCGCGGAATATACGATAATATCCTGGGCGGCGGGGATTACGCGCAGATCAAGGCCGAAGCCGAGGAGACCCGCAAATATATAACAGAAGAGACTCCGCCCCAAAATGCGGATCTGAGACAGGCGGCGATCGACGCTGAGCGGCGGCACACCGAGGCTGTCAAAAAGATTACCGAGCTTAGGATCGCCGAGGGCAGACTGCCAGAGACAGCTTTGATAAGCGATATAGGAAACAACATAAAATTGATAGACGAAAAGCTCGCCGAAAAGCGCGACGAGCTTGAGGCGCTCGGCATGGCGCTCGAGGGCTTGAGAGACGCAGAGCGCTATATCCGTTCCGACTACGCGCCGCTGCTCAATGAGCGGGCGAGTGAGATAATGGCGGAGCTGACCGACGGCCGCCGCGGAGAGCTCACGGTCGCGGCGGACTTTTCGGTGAGACTCAGAGACGAGAGCGCGCCCGACGCGAAGCGAGCCGAGCTGTTCAGCGCGGGAACATACACCCAGGTTTATCTGGCGGTCAGGCTGGCGGTCGCGGAGCTTGTTCAAAACGCGGAGGACACGATCGTGTTTCTGGATGATGTTTTTACGGGTTTTGACGATAGGCGCGCCTACAGCGCAGCGCTTATGCTGAAAAAGCGGTGCGCGGGCAAAAGGCAGGCCGTGTTGTTCAGCTGCCACGGCAGAGAAAGACAAAACGCCGAAAAAATCGGCGGCATAAATATAATTGAAATAGACGATCAAAAAACGGAGGTAGAAAGATGAGCGGAAAATTTGACAGTTCAAAAGGCAGCGTAAGGATTGCCAACAGTGTTATCGCCAAGATCGCCGGATACGCGGCCACAAGCTGCTACGGCGTTGTCGGAATGGCGATAAAAAGCAGCAAGGACGGCATTGCCCGAATGCTCAAGCGCGAGCAGATGGACAAAGGCGTCAAGGTCAAGGTGGCGGGCAACGGTATTGATATAGCCCTTTACATTATTGCGGAATACGGCACGAATATAGGCACCATAGGCGAGCTTATCAAAAACAACGTGAAGTACAACGTGGAGCAGATGACGGGCATAAACGTTAACGCGGTCAATGTGAACGTTGAGGGAATTCGTGTGAACTAGCCGCACGGCGCGCAATGAGGAGAAAATTATGGATAATAACAGCGTATACAAAACAATCAGTAACGGCGATTTGAGGCTAATGATCCTGTCCGCCTCGCACAGCATACTCAATCGCGCGGGCGAAGTGAACGATATGAACGTTTTTCCCGTGCCGGACGGCGACACGGGCACAAACATGAGCCTCACGTTCAGCGCGGCGGCCGAGAGTGTTATAGGGCTTGACGACGGCGCGGGAGCGGGCGAGATGCTCGACACATTGGCAAAGGCGGCTCTGCGCAACGCGAGAGGAAACTCGGGTGTTATTCTGTCCCAGATACTGCGCGGCATCAAGCAGGGGATGGGCGATTCCGAGGCGCTTGACGTGGCGGCGGTAAAGCGCATGGCGTGCTCCGCCAGAGACACCGCTTACCGCGCGGTCATGAAGCCCACCGAGGGAACGATCCTGACGGTTATCCGCGAGATAGCCGAGTTTGCCGAGCAGAGGTTCCCCGAGTTCGAGGATGTGCGGGAGTTTCTCAAAGCGCTGCTCGGCGCAGGAGAGGAAAGCTTAAAGCGCACACCCGAGATTTTGCCCGTGCTCAAACAGGCGGGCGTGGTCGACGCGGGCGGCTGCGGAGTAACGGTCCTGCTCGGCGGCGCGGTGACAGCGCTTGAGACCGGAGCGGCGGTGCCGCTTGAGGATGAGACAAAAACAGCCGAGACAAAGACGGCCGACAAAGAGGACATCGACACTGCGAATATAAAATACAGCTATTGCACCGAGTTTTTGATAAACAAGAGCGCTTCAAGAAGCGTGACTCAGTTCAAGGCGTCGATAAAGCCCAAGGGTGATTGTATGCTCGTGATCGACGACGAGGAGATCGTGAAGGTGCATATCCACACGAACCATCCGGGCTTTGTGATAGAGCAGGCGCTGAAGCTGGGCGAACTGACGAATCTTAAAATAGACAACATGAAGTATCAGCATAACGAGATAATCGGAAACACGATCAAGCCCGAAAGCGGCGCGGACGAGGAGGAAGAGGCCGAGCCGCCCAAGAAGTACGGCTTCGCGGCGGTTTGCAGCGGCAGCGGAATGGACGAGCTGTTCCGCAGCTTAAACTGCGACGTGATAGTCAAGGGCGGACAGACCATGAACCCCAGCACCCAGGAGCTGCTTGACGCCGCCGAGACAGTGAACGCCGAGAATATATTTATTCTGCCGAACAACAAAAACATAATAATGGCGGCGGAGCAGGTGAACGGTCTCACGGAAAAAAACGTGATCGTCATACCAACGCGCAGCATGCCCCAGGGCATAACGGCTCTCGCGTCGTTTGACGAGGACGCCTCTCCCGAGGACAACGAGATCATAATGACCGAGACATCCGAGGCCGTGAAGTGCGGCCAGATTACATACGCCGCCCGGGATTCCGAGGCGGACGGCTTTGACATAACCGAGGGCGACATTATGGGAGTCATCGAGGGCAAGGTCAAGGTATGCGGTCAAGACATGGAGAAGGTTTTCTTCGACACGGCCAAAGAGCTGGTTGACGACGAGTGCGGCGTTATCTCGGTCTACTACGGCATTGACGCCGACAAAGACGAGGCCAGGCGTTTGACGGCCGCTCTTGAAAAGGAATATCCCGACCTTGACGTGAGCCTGAACTACGGCGGCCAGAGCGTGTACTTCTATATAATATCCGCCGAATAATTCCGAGGGGCGCATAGGTGGGCAAAGCGATATGAAACTGAGCGACAATATACAATACTTAAAAGGAATAGGTGAAAAAAGAGCCGAGTTGTTTCACAAACTCGGCATTTTCACAGTGGGGGATCTGCTATATCATCTGCCCCGCGGTTTTGAGGACAGGACAAGCACCAGAAATATCTGCGACCTGATCGACGGCGAGACGGTGTGCGTCCGCGGCATGCTGGCGTCGGGCGTGCGCAAATTCAGAGCGCGGCGCGGAGGCTGGGTCGTGCAGACCACGCTTTCGGACGGCACGGGCGTTATGCGCCTCACATGGTTTAACGCCTCGTATATCGATAAGAGCCTGTCAGACCCCGAGGCCGAGTACATGTTCTACGGCAAGGTCATCCACCGCACAATGGCGGCCGAGATGGTGAACCCGGTCATCGAAAAGCTGGAGAGCGAGGAGTCGAAAAAAATGGGCGTTATCCTGCCCATATATCCCGCGACCGCGGGGCTCAACCAGCGCGGTATCAGAGACGCGGTCAGCCGCGCTCTTGAAGGACTGAGCGAGAAAATTCCGGAGATACTGCCCGACAGCGTGAGAGCGCGCAACAACCTGATGGGGATAGACGAGGCGATACGACTGGTCCACACTCCCGAGGACTATGACCGCTTTTACGAGGCGAGACGCAGGCTGGTGTTTGAGGAGTTCTTAAAGCTGCAGCTGGGTGTTTCGACTGTGAAAAGCATAAAAAAATCCCGCAAAGCGGTGGTTATTTCGGATGTCAAGTGCATAGCGGAGTTTGCGCGGAGCCTCAGCTTTGACCTGACAAACGCCCAGAAAAAAGTGATAAACGAGATCGCCGCCGACCTGAAAAGCGGCGTGCCTATGAACCGCCTTGTGCAGGGCGACGTGGGCTCGGGAAAAACCGTGGTCGCCGCCGCGGCAATGTTCGCCGTGGCGCGGTCGGGCTGCCAGTCGGTCATGATGGCGCCCACCGAAATTCTGGCGGAACAGCATTATAACAGTCTGAAAGGCTTTTTCGAGCCTTGGGGAATAAAGGTCGCGTATCTCATCGGAGGTCAGTCGGCAAAGGAGCGGGCGGAAAATACCGCGCTTATCGAAAGCGGCGAGGCGGCGGTCGTTGTGGGCACCCACGCGGTCATCACCGACAAGGTGAATTTCAGCAATCTGGCGCTGTCGATAACCGACGAGCAGCACCGCTTCGGCGTGAGCCAGCGCAGCAAGCTGAGCGCCAAGGGCCTCAACGTCCACACTCTGGTCATGACGGCGACACCCATACCGAGAACGCTGTCACTGGTGATATACGGAGACCTTGACATTTCGATCATAGATGAGCTGCCACCGGGCAGAAAACCGGTCAAAACTCTGGCGCTGACCGAGGCGCAGCGGCCGCGGCTCTACGATTTTGTGCTGCGCGAGCTGAATCGCGGCAGGCAGGCGTATTTTGTTTGCGCGCTTGTCGACGAGTCTGACGCGGTCGAGGCCAAGGCCGCCGCGGAATATGTGAAAAAGCTGAGCCAAGGCGTGCTGTTCGGAAGATCGGTCGGGCTGCTGCACGGCAGAATGAAAACCTTTGAAAAGGACGACGTCATGCGCCGTTTCGCCGCGGGCGAGATCGAGGCGCTTGTGGCCACCACGGTGGTAGAGGTCGGAGTAGACGTGCCCAACGCCACGATAATGGTTATCGAGAACGCCGAGCGTTTCGGCCTGTCGCAGCTTCATCAGCTTCGCGGCAGAGTCGGCAGAGGCGCCGATCAGGCCTACTGCGTCATGTTTGGCAATACCAAAAGCGGCGTTGCGAAGGAGCGCATGCAGGTCATGTGCGAGACCAATGACGGCTTCAAGATCTCCGAGAAGGACCTGGAGATCAGGGGTCCGGGCGAGTTTTTCGGCACCCGCCAGCACGGCCTGCCCGAAATGAAGATAGGCAATTTTTTCACCGATATGGAAATTTTGAAGCAGACCCAGACCGAGGCGGAAATAATACTCAAGTCCGACCCGTTCCTGAAAGCCCCGGAGCACAGGCTGCTTTCAAAAAGCATAACCGAGACCTTCGCCAAAGCCGGCGATATATTAAATTAAAGAATTTAGAGGAGGAAAGATGAGCAAAGTTGAGACTATAAAGCGCTACGCGCTTTTGATTTTAGGGCTGTTTCTGGCGGCTTTCGGAGTGGCGCTCACGCGTCACGGCGAGCTGGGCGTGTCGCCGATCTCGTCGGTGGCCAACGTTTTGAGCTACAAATTCACGTTTTTCACGATGGGCACATGGCTGATCATCTGGAACTGCGTCCTGATCGTCGGTCAGATAGTTATTTTAAGGCGGAACTTTAAGCCTATAGAGTTTTTGCAGGTGCCGATCTCGTTCCTGTTCGGTTGGTTCACCGATTTCGGACTGTGGTGCGCTTCGATTATTCCGAATGACTTTTATCCCGTTCGGCTGGCGCTGGTCGTGTCGGGCGTTGTCGTGTTGGGTCTGGGCATCTCACTGGCGTTTATCGCCGGGGTCGTCATGAACTCGGGCGAAGCGTTTGTCAAGGCCGTGTCAAGCGTCACAGGATTCGAGTTCGGAAACGTGAAGATCGGATTCGACATATTCTGCGTGGTGAGCGCGGTCGTGCTGTCGCTGATATTTTTTGATTTCAGGATAGTCGGCGCCCGCGAGGGCACCGTCATATCCGCGCTGCTGACCGGAGTTATGGTGAAATTTTTTAACAAGCGGCTCAAAGAGCCGCTCGGTAAAATATTAACAAAATAAATGAAAAGACTTATCAGGCTTTGGTTTTAGTCCGAATGGTTGATAACCAGCATATCATTTTGGCGGATGATCGTGTCCCCGTTGGGGATAAGTATTTTTCCGTCGCGGTTTATCATGATTATAAGACGGTCGTCTGTGTTGGGCAGTTTGCGGATGGGCTTATCTATCCACTTGCTGCCCTCTCTTATTGTCTTTTCCGAAAGGCGTATGCCCGATATCTCTCCCGGCGACTTGGCGCTCAGCACCACATAGTCGCCTTTTTTGATCCTTGTTGAGCCGTTGGGCACTATCTTTTCGTCGCCACGCTGTATCAGCACCAGAATGGTGTCGGGCGGGTTAACTATGTCCTGCACCCTGAGCCCTGTCCAGGGGTGCTCCTCGGTCATTTTGAATCTTATAAACTGGACCGGCACCTCGTCTGAGTAATCGTTAAAGGTTTTCATAACGTCCTCGTTCTCGTCGATCATATTCAGTTTTTTGGCGAGCGGCGCCAGCAAGCCGCCCTGTATCAGTATCGAGAACAGAACCACGCAGAACACGATATGGAAAACGTCGTACGTGCTGTTGCTGAGCATGACCATGACCGCGAACACTATCGAGGCCGCGCCTCTCAGACCCGACCAGGACACCATCAGCATCTGGTTGAGCTTGCTCTTAAAGGGCGCCAGCAGCAGGAATACCGCGGCGGGTCTGGCGATAAACGTCATAAACAGCGCGATCGCGATCGAGACCGGAAGCACCTGCGGGATCTGCGACGGGTGCGACACCAGACCCAGCAGGAAAAATATGCTCATCTGCATTATGCCGGTTATTCCGTCAAAGAAAGGCACCAGGCTGCGCTTGTTTTTGATTCCCGCGTTTCCCAGAACAATGCCCACGATATAGGCGGACAAAAATCCGTTGCCGTGGACGATCTCGGGCAGGGCGAACGAGAGTATAACTATCGCGAACATAAACACATTGTCAAAGCCCGGGGCGCTGAACCGCGTGCGCTTAAGCACCCAAGCCGAGGCAATGGCGATAATGATTCCGGCCATTCCGCCGTAGAACAGCTGGGCGAATATGGTGTATAAGACCGCGCCCGCGCCGCCGACTCCGGCCTTGACCGAGAGCAGTATCGCCGTCAGCATATAGGCGAACGGGTCGTTGCTGCCGCTCTCTATCTCAAGCATAGAGGCGGTGTTGTATTTAAGATTCAGACGCTTTGAGCGCAGCACCGAGAAAACCGATGCCGCGTCGGTCGAGCTTATCACCGCGCCGATCAGCAGCGCGTCTATGAGAGGCATATTAAGGGCGAGCATACAGAACAGACCCACCAGTCCGCAGGTCATAATAACGCCGACCGACGACAGCAGGATCGACTGCGCGGCGATAGGCTTTGCCGCCTCAATATTGGTTCCGAAACCGCCGTAGAACATAATAAACGCCAGGGCGGTGCTGCAGATCTCCTCGGCAAATTCATAGTTGTCGAAATGAATTTTTATAAGACCGTCGCCGCTGAACAACATTCCCAGCAGGATAAATGCGAGAAGCGCGGGAACGCCCAGCTTGCCCGACAGCCTGTGAAGAAAAATACTGGCAAACATAACGATTGCCGCAAGCAAAAGATATGTATACATTATATACTCCGTTTCTGTTTTATTTCTTACTATATATAATACCATATTTTTGCTTTTGGGTCAATCACTGATTTGGTCGAATTCGCTTTTATATTATTTTTATTATCACATCACATAATCGAGCGTGCATGGCAGGATCACCTCATGGACCATCATAAGCATTTTCATGGTACACTCCGAAAGCGTCGCGTATCTGCGGTGAATTTCTCCGCGGTCCACGATCCTGTTGTCCGCGTCTTTCACCACAGCTCTTATCCCATACGGCGAGTATATGTCGTCGCTCACGGTGAGTGTGTATTCCACCGTCATCTTTTTGTTGTCGGGAGTTGTGAATTCATATATGTATCTGAGAAAACCTTCCGCTATACAGTTTTTTGCTTTAGAGCTGTCCGGAAGATTAATTTCGCGTGATATAACATCAAATAACTCCCTGCCGTCATAAAACATTTTAACCATCTCCCATTTATGGATAAAAATTGAATTGGATTTTTTATCAAAATAAAACAATAACTAAAATATATGAGTTTTAATAAGATAAATATAATATCTAACAAAAAATTTGTCAAACATCGTTTTGCAATATTTTGGACCGGGCTCAAAATGACGCTGTCGCGGCGTTTTCGGGGTATTTTGTCGTGAACCGTGTAACATAACTGTAACAAAAAAATTCGTTTTAATTTCAAAAACGGCCTTAAACGGAGTATTTTTGAAATAATACTCGTAATTACAGTTAAATAATAATTGCGGTTATAATAGTTTAACAATAATTTAATATTATGTATTTCGTAATACTCGGTAATATTGTTATAAACTACAATATTTTTGACGCCGGCTTTTTTATTGCTCAAGTATGTTGCAAATAGGTATTGCATAGGTAATCATAATCGACATATTTTTGGTCATTGATGTGTAATATATACAAATAAACGAGGCGTTTTGCGACGGAGACAGAGTATTTTTTGTGCAAAATGCTTAATTTAACCTGAAAATGAAAAAAATAATATTAAATTTGTGATTTGATTTTTAAACGTTTTTTATGCAAAGTAAATATAATTTTTTGAAAAACACAAAAATATCCGAATAAAGCTTGCGTATATCAAAAAACCGTGCTATAATTCCTAAAGTTTGATAGGATTAGTGTATTGTCAAACTGAACAAAAACAAATTCGAAAAAAATAATTAAAAAAATAAATTTTAAGCAACATGGAGGAATGCAAAATGAAATCAAAAAGAAATCTGGCATTGACAATTGCGGTTTGCATGATGTTGAGCGCTTTTGGTTTTACGGCATATGCAGACGCGCCCGTCGCTAAAGACGCGAAGCGTGCCGCCGATATAACGTCGGTGAGCCTCGCGCAGCCTGTTACATATGGTATAGAACTGGCGGCAGAATCTGCGGCGCCTTCGACAGAGCCGTCAAGCGAGCCTTCGACAGAGCCGTCAAGCGAGCCTTCGACAGAGCCGTCAAGTGCGCCTTCGACAGAACCGTCAAGCGAGCCTGCGGTAAGTGAGTCGGCAGAGCCTTCCGCAAGCGCGGCGGCAACTGAAGTACCCGCAACGGCAGAGCCTTCGGCGAGCGCGGCGGCAAC
>CANRBF010000021.1 GCA_947628795.1 uncultured Monoglobus sp. | reverse complement strand
GCCGGGGAAGTCGAGAAAGCGATAGAGCTTGGAGAAAAAGAATATAAGCGGCAGAAGAAGGAATCGGACCCCGAATATCGTGTTTCAGTTTTAGAGGAGGCGCTGCTGGAGCTGGCGTCAATAATCGGAGGTGAATAGCAATGGTGAAATTATACGTAATGAAAATCCATCAAGGAAAAATAACGCTTGATGACGTGCCCGCGCTGTGGCGGGATAAGGTCGCGGCAGAACTGGCAAAGGAGAAGGAGTAAAATGCAGGAGATTTTTAATTCCCTTGAAAAACTATTTAATTGGGTCAGCGTTTGGTGCGCGGTTATCGGAGGTTATATTTTGGGATTATTCGGATCGTGGGACACGCTGCTAAAATGGCTTGTGGCGTTTATGATTTTGGACTATCTGACCGGCCTGCTCAAAGCGGTATATCTCCGTCGCGTTTCAAGCGAGATAGGATTTCGAGGAATAATTAAGAAAGCCGTCATTCTCGTTGTTGTAATCGTGGCGAACGGAGTGCAGCGGTTGATTGGTGATGTAATTCCGGCCCGGGAGATAGTTATTATGTTCTTCTTGGCGAACGAGGGCATTAGTATACTGGAAAATGCAACGGTTATATATCCCAAAATGCCGGAACCACTAAAATCAATACTGCTTCAAATACGCGAAGATAATAACAAAAAAACAAAATAAATTTAGGAGGTTTTATTATGACAAACGAAAAAATCAGCGCGGGAACGATAGCGCGGACAATTATACTGGTTTTGGCGCTGTTCAATCAGGTGCTGGCTATGTTTGGCAAAAGCCCGCTCGACATTGCGGGTGAGGACATCAGCAATGTAGTCAGTCTGATATTCACCATAGCGGCAGCAATCGCCGCATGGTGGAAAAACAACAGTTTCACGGCCGCGGCTATTGAAGCGGATAAGATGATGAGTAAGATGAAAGGACTGTGAGGTAGAATGAAAGCAATTGACAAGGTATTAAACATAGCCGCCGCCGAGGTCGGCTATCTGGAGAAAAAGAGCAACAGCAATCTGGATAGTGCAACCGCCAACGCGGGCAGCAATAACTACACCAAATACTGGCGTGACATCAAACCCGAATATCAGGGCGAGCCGTGGTGTGCGTGTTTTGTGACATGGTGTTTTGTTAAGGCGTTCGGCAAGGATCTGGCAAAAAAGCTGTTGAAACATTATCCGTATGTTTACTGCCCGAGCATGGCGGAGCTATTCACGCTACACGCGAACCCGGAGAGGGGCGATATAGTAATTTTCAAACATGGCGGCGAATTTACGCATACGGGAATTGTCACAGGTGTTGACGGCGATTATTTCACAACGATCGAAGGTAACACATCGGGCGGTAGTTCTATTATCGCCAACGGTGGCGGAGTATGTAAAAAAGGCTATTACAATAGCAATCTGCCGGGCACAAAATTCTGCCGCCCGGATTACAGTATAGTTGAAGAGGAGGATTTATCAGTGACAAAATACGAGGAACTAAAAAAAGAGAACGAGCGTCAAAACGATGTGATTAAAGAGATCGGCACGGACATCCAGAATCTCGTAAAGTCAATCGGGGAATTGCAGCCGATGATCTATAATTATGTTGACGACAATATGCCCGAATGGGCGAGGGCGTCGGTCATTAAAGCGGTCAATAAGGGCATAGTTCAAGGCGTCGGCAAAGACGAAAATGGGAATATGCTGCTCGGCCTGACCGAGACAGACTTGAAGTGCATCGTCCGCGAGGACCGCGCGGGTCTGTACGACTAAAAATCCCCGGTGGGGCAAAAAGAAGCGGAGCCGTTTTTGCGGTTCCGCTTTATTAATATAATAGAATATTTTTGACTGACATTTGACTGACATTATATTAAAAAAATATCGAATTTTATCAAAAAATATAAAATAATTTAACATATGAAAAGTGCCGAAAACACGTTGATTTGACGTGTTTTCGGCACTTTGTCTTTTGGCGGAGAAGGAGAGATTCGAACTCTCGCGCCGCTTTCACGACCTACACCCTTAGCAGGGGCGCCTCTTCGGCCTACTTGAGTACTTCTCCGAATTTATAAATATTAAGTTTAGTGGCGGAGAGGCAGAGATTCGAACTCTGGGTGCTTTCGCATCACTAGTTTTCAAGACTAGCTCCTTAAACCACTCGGACACCTCTCCATACTTACGGCCGCAGAGCCTCTCGCACGCGACTTGATAAGTATACCACAAGCAACAATAATTTGTCAATAGTTTTTTGTTTTAAAAATTATTTTTTTCAAAAATAATTTTAATGGGCTCCCGGAAAGCGCTTGCGCTTTTTGGGAAAAGGAGTAATCGCGGAGCGAGCGCCGGTTTGCGATTTTTAATCGCAAATCAAGCTAGCGAAGCGAATTACGACGTACTGCCGAATCCTCCGTTGCGGGCGCCGACGGCGTCATCGTCGACGGTTATGCCGTAGGGAGTGAAAATTCCCTGAACAAATCCGTCGCCACGGGCGATCTTAACGGTCTTATTCGTATTTGTATCATTTGTTATTTTGATAAAAATATGTCCCTCGTTGTCGGAGTTATAATAATCGCTGTCGATTATGCCGACCGTGTTGTTAAGCTGCAGTCTGAACTTAAAGCCCAGGCCGCTGCGGGGATAGAGGCAGAGGACCCACCCCTCGTCGATGCGCGCCCTTATGCCGGTTGGAACCGTCACGGTCTCGCCGGGGGCGAGCTCAAAATTGAGCGTCGAGAAAAAATCATATCCGGCGCTGCCCGCCGTGGCGCGGCGCGGCAGCTTTATCTCGGAATATATCTCATCAATTTTTTTATCATCAATGCCGAGACCGCTCATTGTCTCTCGGAACTGTTTGATGCTTACTTTTTCAAATTCGGCTATACCTTTCATCTCATCACCTCTATGCCGTGTGCAGAACAATGCTGCCTATCTCTCGTGTTTTTTTGACGTCAATAACTCTTTGGTTCGGGCTGCCCTTCCAGAAAAGCTTCGGGTCGAAAGCTTCTTGAATAAACCTGCCGTCAACGATAACATCCAGATATTTTACGGCGGGCAGATCGCAGATCTCCTCATAGGTGTATCCGGTGTAGAGCCACTGCGTCTTGTTCGGATATTTTTCGCGTATTTCTTTTGCCAGCACCGCTATATCGCCGCGGTTCGCGTGGTGGAGCGGATCGCCGCCGCTGTATGTGATGCCCGATATATAGTCCTTGTCAAGCTCGGTGAAAAGCTCTTGTTTTTCGGCGTCGCCGAAAGGCAGACCGCCGTTTTCGTCCCATGTGATCGGATTCTGACAGCCGGGGCAGCCGTGCTCGCAGCCTGCCACCCAAAGCACGACCCGAAGGCCGTCGCCGTTCAGCATATCATCTTTTGTTATATTGTGATAACGCATGTCCTACATACTTCTCCTGTCTCTGATCTCCGCCATTTTTGCGTCGTTTAATCTTGTGTCGCCTTTAACTCTCGAATACGACAGATAGCCGTTCATGCGGTCGATCTTTGTCAGATTCTTACTGCCGCACTTGGGGCAAACATCCATCTCAAGCTCTTGGTGTCCGCAGTCGTCGCAGTACGCCAGCGAGAGATTCACGCCCTCATAGAAGCCCATATCCATCGCGCGGTGTATAAGCGTCTCAATAGCCTTTTTGTTATAGTCGATAGGATATTTTACATATTGTATCTTGCCGCCGTTCATCAGGTCCCAGAAACGCTTTTCAAGGTCCTGCTTGCGGATGGGACTTATGTCCTCGGCAACATGGCAGTGGAAGCTGTTTGTCACATATTCTCTGTCGGACACGTTTTCAACAATGCCAAACTTTTTTCTGAACTGCTGGACCTGAAGTCCGCAGAGGCTTTCGGCGGGAGTTCCGTAGAGAGCGTACAGATGTCCGTCCTCTTCCTTGAACCTGGCTACCTTCTCATTGATGTGCTCCATGACCTCGAGCGCGAATTGTCCGTCCTCGACCATGGATTTTTTGTTGTGAAGCTGCTGCAGCTCGTTAAGCGCCGTTATGCCGAAAGAGGCGGTGGCGGATTTGAGCAGAGGCTTGATCTTGTCGTGGAAATTAAGATGTCCGCCGTAGAAACCGCCCTCGCAGTACGCGAGAGGATTGGTAGACGCGCGCATCTCGCCGAGATACTCATATGTGCGTATGTGCAGCTTTCTGATAAGCTCAAGATAATAGTCAAGCACCTCATAGAAATCCTTGCTCTCTTTTTTTGCCTTGGCGTATATCATGGGCAGATTGAGCGATACCGCGCCGATATTGAAGCGTCCCACAAAAACGGGCTCGTCGTTATCATCGGCGGGCTTCATGCCGCCTCTCTCAAACCAGGGAGACAGAAATGCTCTGCATCCCATAGGGGAAATAACTTTTTTATATTTTTTATAAATGCTTGCGACATATCCCTCGCCTGTAAGAGAGAGCCAGTCGGGATACATTGTCTTTGCCGAGCACTCAACGCCCGCGCGGAACACGTCCTCGAGCTCTTTGCCCGGGCCGTGGAGCTCCTCGTCGTAGAGGAACACGATCTTGGGGAACAGGACCGGCTTTTTGCACTCTTTTTTGCCCTGTCCGTTTTTGTGAACCTCGAGCAGAGCGATGGTCGCCATTTTTTCAAACTTTGCGGTGCCGAGGCCCGTGGTCACCGTGATAAACGGATAGTCGCCGCGGCTTGACGCTACGGTATTGAATTTGTACTCCCAGCCCTGGAATCCCTGCTCAAAATCGCGCTTAATGTCTTTCATTGTTTCTTGCTCGGCGGCTTCCTCGGAAATACCCAGGCTCAGATAGTGCGACTTGTTTTTCTTGTACGTCTTTTCGGCGTAAGGCGCCAGTATCTTGTCGACCTCGGGCACGGTAAAGCCGCCGTACTGCTGGCTTGCGGCCGACAAAACAATATCGCCTATAACATCAAACGCGACGTCCAAAGTCTTAGGCTCGTTGTACCAGAGATTGCCCATTTCAAATCCGCCCGTCAAAACGCTCTTAACGTCAAAGAGGCAGCAGTTCATTGTGTCGCGTCTTGCAGACATATCATGAACATAAATATAGCCGTCTCTGCATGCCTGCAGCTCCTCGACTGTCATAAAAAACTTCTGATACAGCTCTTTGTTAAGCTGGTTGAATATGAGCGAGCGCTTTGTAGAAACCAAAGCCGAGTCGGAATTTGAGTTCTCCTTGTCGCCTATGTACATGATCGCCTGACTCTTCTGATATACCTCGTCAAGCATGTGAACAAAATCCTGCTTATAGTTGCGATAGTCGCGGTAGCTCTTCGCCACGATAGGATTAACCAGATCGAGAGCGCCCTCAACGATATTGTGCATCTCGGCGATGTGTATCTCGTCCTTACCCATGTTGAAAACTCTGTTGTCCACAAACGAGCAGATATTGTTAAGGTCCTCCGGAGTAAAGGTTATAAGGGCGCGGTTAGCGGATTTTGTGACCGCGGTAACAACTTTCTGAACATTATAATCTTCTTTCGTACCGTCTTTTTTTATAATTTTTATCATATAGCACACTCCCGTTTTTATAAAATTATGTCATGCCGCCATGATTTAGTGTGTTGATAAATTACAACATTTAGGGCAATCGCGGTCTATTCGACACAACATATAGTATATTAGCACACTTTTTCAAAAAAATCAATACCCTTAATACTCAAATTTTCACAGTGCCGCATCGCCCGCAAACAGCGTGTATACGGCGCAGGCACGGCTTAACGCGAAAACCTGTAAAAATATTGTAATATTTTGTAACATATTTTTAAAATCAGCGTGTATAAAAAATTATAGCATAACGTTTTTTTCAAAACAAGAGGAATTTTAAAATTGATAAAATTTAAATAAACCGTTAAAAATCAAACTAACCCTTGATTTTTTTTGTGAACTGTTGTATAATATACCAATATTATCAAGTAAGTGCCGGCGCGTGATAAACGCGCCCTGTTTAAACAGCGGTTACGCATGCGGAGGAAATACAGGACTTATGGAAAACACAGATAATCTGCCGGCTTTAATCGACAATTGCGCCGGCCTTAATCCCGACGAAGTCAGGAAACGGGTCGCGGAGGGCAAAGTAAACACATCCGCCAAAACCTCGACACGATCATATAAAGATATAGTGCGCGACAACGTTTTCACGTATTTTAACTTAATATTCGCGGTTCTTGCCGTTTTGCTTATTTTGGTTGGTTCATTCAGGAATCTGACCTTTATGGTCGTTATATTTTTTAATACGATAATCGGTATTATTCAGGAGATACGCTCAAAACGCGCTCTTGACAGTCTTAAGATCATCAGCGACCCGAAGGCCACGGTTATCAGATCGGGCTCCGAGCATGTTATTCCTATCAACGAGCTTGTGCTTGACGATCTTATCGTGCTGACCGCGGGAAATCAGATCCCCGCGGATGCGGTCGTTATTTCGGGCTCGGTCAATGTCAACGAGTCGCTTATCACGGGCGAGTCGGACGATGTTAAAAAAATCAGCGGATACGAGCTGCTTAGCGGAAGCTTTGTCGTTTCGGGAAGATGCTTGGCAAAGCTAACCAAGGTCGGCGAGGATTCGTATGTTTCAAAACTGACAAAAAAAGCGACAGACGACAAAAGAGAAGAGGAGTCCGAGATGATAAGGGCTCTTGACAAGCTTGTCAAAATTGTCGGCGTTATTATCATACCTATAGGTCTCACGCTGCTTATTCAACAGCTGTTTATCGATCACGCGGGATTCCGCGACAGCGTGACGGGCATGGTCGCCGCCGTGATCGGCATGATCCCCGAAGGTCTATATCTTCTGGCAAGCGTCGCGATGGTCGTCAGCATAATGCGTCTGGCGCGCCAAAAGGTCTTGGTGCGGAGCATGAAGTGTATCGAAACGCTCGCCCGCGTCGATGTGCTTTGCGTGGATAAAACCGGAACCATCACCGAAAACACCATGACCGTCAGCAAGCTTGTCACGGTTGACGGAAACGACAAAAAGAGCGTCGAAACGCTCATATCAACAATGGTTTCGGCAATGGACACCGACAACATCACCATGGCCGCTTTCAAAAAATATTTCACAAAAAAATCCGACGTCAAACCCGACAAAATATGTCCGTTTTCCTCAAAATACAAGTACAGCGGATGCGTTATAGGAGGCCGCGGATATGTGCTCGGCGCGCCCGAATTTGTGCTCCGCGATTCGTTTGAAAACTACAAAAAAACCGTTGAGAAATATTCAACAAAAGGATACAGAGTGCTGGTGTTCGCTGAATATAAGGGTGAGCCGGACGGAAAAGAGCTTACCGAAATGGCGGAGCCGCTTGGTTTTGTGCTGCTCGAAAACCCGATCCGTCCCGCCGCGAAAGAAACGTTCAAATATTTCGCCGATCAGGGAGTGCAGATAAAGGTGATCTCGGGCGATAATCCCGCCACGGTCTCAAGAGTCGCGGTGGAAGCGGGGATCGAGGGCGCCGACAGCTATATCGACGCCTCAAAATTGACCTCGGATCAGGCGATACTCGACGCGTGCACAAAATACAATGTGTTCGGCAGAGTTGTGCCCGAGCAAAAACGGCAGTTTGTTTTGGCGCTCAAAGCGCTGGGAAAGACTGTCGGCATGACCGGAGACGGTGTGAACGACGTTTTGGCTCTGAAAGAGGCGAACTGCAGCATCGCCATGGCCTCGGGCAGCGACGCGGCGTCTCAGGTGTCACAGCTGGTTCTGGTAGATTCCGACTTTTCAAAAATGCCCTCGGTCGTCGGCGAGGGAAGAAGAGTGGTAAACAACGTCCAGCGCACGGCGGGCATGTTTCTTGTGAAAAATATTTTCTCGCTGCTTCTCGCTATCTTTTCTGTTGTTGTGGCCTGCGGCTATCCTATGGAGCCGTCACAGGTGTCGCTTTTGGCGATGTTCACTATTGGAACGCCCGCGTTTTTCCTGTCGCTTGAGCCCAACAGGAACCTGATCAAAGGCCGATTCCTTATCAACGTGTTTAAAAAAGCGATACCCGCGGGCCTCACGGACTTTATTGTGGTGGCGGGTTTGGTCGTGTTCGGAAAGGTTTTCGGCGTGGACGATGTGAGCATATCCACGGCCTCGACAATTCTGGTATCTCTTGTCGGCTTTATGGTGCTATACCATATTTCAAAGCCGATGAACACGTTCCATATAATCCTGCTGTCGGCCATGATAGCGGGCTGGCTCGGCTGCTCGATATTTTTAAACGACTTGTTCGCGATGACCTTAATGAGCACGCGCTGCATTTTGATACTTGCAGTATTCCTGCTTGCCACGGACCCTCTGCTGAGGGGCCTCCGCTTTGCTGTTGAGTTCATTTTTGACAAAATTTTCAAGAATAAATAAAAGTTAAAATTTTCTATTGACAAATAATTTATACGTGTTATAATAGTATTATACAGTAAAACATACCAAACATATAGGTTATGTTGATTTTATGAAAAGAGGTTATGTCAAATGTCAAAAATCTACACAAAGATCACAGATCTGATCGGAAATACTCCGCTATTGGAGCTTTCGAATTTTGAGAAAAAGAACGGGCTTGAGGCAAAAATAATCGGCAAGCTGGAATATTTCAATCCTGCGGGCTCGGTCAAGGACAGGATCGCCAAAGCGATGATAGAAGAGGCGGAGGAAACCGGAAAGCTGAAACCCGACTCGGTTATAATCGAGCCCACATCGGGCAACACGGGAATCGGCCTCGCCTCGGCCGCGACAGCCAAAGGATACAGAATAATCATCACCATGCCCGAAACCATGAGCATGGAGCGCCGCAATCTGCTCAAGGCCTACGGCGCCGAGCTTGTGCTCACGGAAGGCAGCAAGGGTATGAAGGGCGCTATCCAAAAGGCGGAGGAGCTCGCAAAAGAGATCCCCAACAGCTTTATACCCGGACAGTTCACAAACCCGGCAAACCCCGCCTGCCATAAGGCGACAACGGGCCCCGAGATCTGGAACGACACCGACGGCGATATCGACATATTTGTTTCGGGAGTCGGAACAGGCGGCACTATTTCGGGCATCGGCGAATACTTAAAATCAAAAGATCCGAATATTAAAGTCGTGGCAGTTGAGCCCGCATCATCGCCCGTGCTTTCAACAGGCAAGGGCGGCCCCCACAAAATTCAGGGCATAGGCGCGGGATTCGTTCCGGAGACCCTCAACACCGAGATATATGACGAGATAATTACCGTCACAAACGAAAATGCCTTAAAAACCGGCAAGGATGTGGCCCGCGCAGAGGGCATGCTGGTCGGCATATCCTCGGGAGCCGCGGTATGGGCAGCTGCCGAACTCGCCAAAAGACCCGAAAACAAAGGCAAAACAATCGTTGCCCTGCTCCCCGACACAGGCGAGCGGTATCTCTCCACAACAATGTATGATTAAAACTCAAAAATAAAAAACGGCACAACCCGCAAAACGCGGCCCGTGCCGTTTTTTATTATGCTTTTGTGATTTTGAGAAACGTCTTTTTGCCTTTTTTGACTATCATTTCTCCGTCTTTGAAGTAGGAGGCGTCAATGACCGTGCCTATATCCTTGACCTTTTCGCCGTTGACCGAAAGTCCGTTCTGCTGGATCAGGCGTCTGCCCTCGCCTTTTGAGGGTATCAGCTTGACCTCGAGCAGCAGGTCGAGAATGTTAACGCCCGCGTCGATCTTGGCCGCGTCGGTTTCTGCGGACGGCATGTTGTCGGTGTTTCCGCCGCCGCCGAATATCGCCATTGCCGCGTCGTTGGCTTTCTTTGCCTCGGCCTCGCCGTGAACCATTTTTGTGACCTCGTATGCCAGCACGCACTTGACTTTATTAAGCTCGGCGCCCTCGCACTTTTCGTACTCGGCGATCTGTTCCATCGGCAGGAAGGTCACCAGTTTTAAAAGCCTGATAACGTCCGCGTCGTCAACGTTTCTCCAGTACTGATAGAACTCATAGGGTGAGACCTTCTCGGGATCGAGCCACAGCGCGCCCTTTTCGGTCTTGCCCATTTTTTTGCCCTCGCTCGTGGTGAGCAGAGTGAAGGTCATGCCGTAGGCCTGCTTGCCGTCCTTGCGGCGGATAAGCTCGATTCCGCCGATGATGTTCGACCACTGATCGTCGCCGCCGAATTCCATGATCGCGCCGTAATCCTTGTGCAGCTTGTAGAAATCATAGCCCTGCATCAACATGTAGTTAAACTCAAGGAACGAGAGACCCTTTTCAAGACGGGTCTTGAAGCACTCGGCTGTGAGCATCCTGTTTACCGAGAAGTGAACTCCGACCTCGCGGAGGAAGTCGATATAATTGAGGTCAAGCAGCCAGTCGGCGTTGTTTACCATGATCGCCTTTTCTCCGTCGAAGTCGATGAACTTTGACATCTGCTTTTTGAAGTTGTCGGCGTTATGCTGTATCTGCTCCTGCGAGATCATGGGGCGCATGTCGGCTTTGCCCGTGGGGTCTCCAACCATCGTCGTGCCGCCGCCCAGCAGCACGATCGGTCTGTGTCCCGCGTTCTGCATGTGTTTCATAACGATCAGCTGCATAAAATGGCCTATATGAAGGCTGTCGGCCGTCGGGTCGAATCCGATATAGAACGTGATCTTTTCCTTGCCGAGAAGCTCTCTTATTTCCTCTTCATGAGTGGTCTGCGCGATGAGGCCGCGCTCCTTTAAAATGTCAAATACGTTTCTCTCAGTCATTTTCGGGATCCTCCTTTTCTTCATCATTATCTTCCGCAGCCGTCACGGTAATTCCTAGCTCATCGAGCTGCGCCTTGTCAACAACGCTCGGCGACTTCATCATTATCTCGGACGCGGTCTGCGCCTTGGGAAAGGGTATAACGTCGCGTATCGAGTCACAGCCCGCCATTATCATTACAAGGCGGTCAAAGCCGTACGCCAGTCCGCCGTGAGGCGGTATGCCGTATTTAAACGCCTCAAGCAGATATCCGAAGCGCTCCCACGCCTCGTCGTGGCTGAAACCAAGCGCCTTGAACATTTTTTCCTGAAGCTCGGAGTTATATATTCTCAGGCTTCCGCCGCCGATCTCATTGCCGTTTAATATTATGTCATACGCCTTGGCGCGAACCTTTTCGGGCTCGGTTTCAAGCTTGTCGATATCCTCGTCAACGGGATGCGTGAATGGATGGTGCTTTGCAACGTATCTGTCCTCTTCCTCGGAATACTCAAACAGCGGGAAGTCGGTCACCCAAAGGAAGTTGAGCTTGCTCTTGTCTATCAGGTCAAATCTGCGGGCTACCTCAAGTCTGAGATTTCCGAGCGCGTCATACACCACGTCGTTTTTGTCCGCGACTATCAAGATTCCGTCTCCGGGTTCGGCCTCGGCTCTTTTGATTATCGCCTGCGCTTCGTCATCCGTCAGGAACTTGGTTATCTGCGAGCGCAGATTTCCGTCCTCTACAACTATCCACGCCATGCCCTTGGCTCTATAGGTCTTTACGTATTCAACAAGACTGTCAAGGGTCTTGCGAGTCAGTTTTGAGCCGAGACCCTTTGCGTTTATGCAGCGGACGCTGCCGCCGTTTTGGACAGCTCCCGAGAACACTTTAAAACCGCAGTCTTTAACGATGTCGGATATATCGCAAAGCTCCATTCCGAATCTGGTGTCGGGCTTGTCCGAGCCGAATCTGTCCATCGCCTCGCTGTAGGGCATGCGCAGGAAAGGCGTCTCAACGTCTACCCCGATACCATCTTTAAAGGCCTTTTTGAGAAAGCCCTCATTTACCGAAATAATGTCGTCTATATCGACAAACGAAAGCTCCATATCAAGCTGCGTGAACTCGGGCTGACGGTCGGCGCGGAGATCCTCGTCTCTGAAGCAGCGAACTACCTGGAAATATCTGTCATATCCCGCAAGCATCAGCAGCTGCTTGTATTGCTGCGGAGACTGGGGCAGAGCGTAAAATTTGCCTTGCTGCACGCGGCTTGGAACCAGATAATCTCTTGCGCCCTCGGGCGTGCTTTTGGTGAGCATGGGGGTTTCGATCTCCAGAAAACCGTTATCGTTAAAATAATCTCTGGCGATTTTCGCAACCCTGTGGCGCAGCATCAAATTTCTCTGCATATCGGGACGGCGAAGATCAAGATATCTGTATTTAAGACGCAGAGCGTCGTTGGTGTCTATGCCTTCCTCGATATAAAACGGCGGCGTCTCGGAGGCGTTGAGGATCCTGAGTTCCGTTACAAAAACCTCGATCTCACCGGTCGCCATGTCCTGGTTTATATTTTCCGGAGTTCTTTTTATGACCCTGCCTCTCGCGGCCGCGACATACTCGCTCTTTAAGCGGTCGGATTTTTCAAAAACGTCCTTGTCGGTCTTGTCGTTAAAGGCCAGCTGAACGATCCCTGTTCTGTCTCTCAAGGTCACAAAATTCACTCCGCCCAGCCTGCGGTTTTTGGCGACCCAGCCGGTCAGCACGACCTCGCGGTTCTCGTCGGCGGCCGTTAATGTTCCGCACATGTCGGTGCGCTTCATGCCGTCTAAATTTTCAAATTGCATTTTTCCTATCCTTTCCTTGTAATGATTTCGTATATTTTATCCGGCTCAAGGCCGCAGCTTGCGGTCTCGCCGGTGCTCATGTTCTTTATGTTCGCAGCGCCCTGCTCGATCTCGTTGTCGCCCAGAACCATACTGAATTTCGCTCCGAGCTTGTTGGCGTACTTCATTTGAGCCTTGACGCTTCTTGAGCAGAGATCCCGCTCCGCCGAAACGCCCTTGTTCCTCAGCGAGTACACAAGCTTTTGCGCGGCTATATCCGCTTTATCGCCGATCGCCGCGATAAAAATATCGGGAGTCTCGGCCTCGCCCAAACTGATGCCTTGGTTCTTTAATATCATCATTATGCGCTCGATCCCGAGAGCGAATCCGATTCCGGGTGTCGGCTTTCCGCCCAATTCCTCAACAAGGCCGTTATATCTGCCGCCGCCGCATACGGCCGACTGGGCGCCGAGATCGCCGGACGTTATCTCAAACACCGTCCTGGTGTAGTAATCCAGTCCGCGCACGATATCGGGATCGACGTTATACTCAATACCGAGCTCGTCAAGATAATTCTTTAATGATTCAAAATGCGCCTTGCAGTCATCGCAAAGATTATCTATCATCTTGGGCGCGCCCGCCGCTATCTCATGACAGATAGGCGATTTGCAGTCGAGAATACGCATCGGGTTCTTTTCAAGCCTGTCTTGGCAGGTGCCGCACAGCTCGTCCTTGTGTGACGCGAAATAGTTTTTCAGCTTTTCGTTGTAGGCGGGTTTGCAGTTTTCGCAGCCTATGCTGTTTATATTAAGTGCGAGGCCTTTCACGCCCAGAGCCTTTAAAAAGTCGAGCGCAAGCGTTATGACTTCGCTGTCGGCCGCGGCGTTCTCGGCGCCGTAGCACTCGATACCGAACTGATGAAACTCGCGCAGCCGTCCCGATTGGGGCTTTTCGTATCTGTAGCACGAGATAAGATAATAAAGCTTTGTGGGCTGAGGACCCGCGTAGAGCGAGTTTTCTATATAGCTTCTGGCAAGCGAGGCTGTGCCCTCGGGCCTTAATGTTATGCTTCTGCCGCCCTTGTCCTCAAAGGTGTACATCTCTTTCTGAACAACGTCGGTGGTGTCGCCGACGCCGCGGCTGAACAAAGCCGTGTCCTCGAACACCGGGGTCCTGATCTCCCTGTAGCCGTATTTTCGGCAAACATCATGGGCGGTCTGCTCGATTTTGCGCCACGCCTCGCTGTCGCCGGGAAGAATATCCTCGGTTCCTCTTGGTTTTTTAATCATTTTGTTTCTCCTTTACCGTGTTTAAAAGCGTTCCAATTCCCTCGATCTCGACCTCGACTTTATCGCCGGGGCGCATCGGTCCGATCCCCGACGGCGTGCCGGTGGTGATCAGATCGCCGGGATAAAGCGTCATGACCTGCGATATAAGCGAGACCAGACGCTTGGTTTTAAATATAAAATTCGACGTCGATGATTTTTGCTTGATTTCTCCGTTCAGCAAAAGTCTGATGTCCGCGTTGTCCGGGTCAAGCTCGGTCTCGATAACAGGCCCGATCGGCGCGAATGTGTCGAAACTCTTGGCGCGCGTCCACTGGGAATCGACCGCCTGCAGGTCGCGCGCGGTAACATCGTTCAGGCAGGTGTAGCCTAAGATACAGTTATCCGCCTCGGTCTCGCTAATGTATGAAGCCTCTTTGCCGATAACTATGGCAAACTCCGCCTCATAATCCACCTGTTTTGACATAGGCGGATATATTATGTCGCCGTTATGAGGGGCGGCGGAAGAGGAGGGCTTTATAAACAAGGCCGGGAAATCCGGGATCTTTAGCCCCATCTCATCGGCGTGGTCCCTGTAATTCAGACCGACCGCCACAATTTTGGTCGGATCGCAGGGCGTCATGTATTCGGCGGTATTCATGTCGATTACCGAGTCGGTCTCGAAATATTCGCCGAATACGCTTCCGCTCAGAACAATTCCTTTGTCTCCGTTGACCTTCACGTATGTCGGCTCGCCGTTTAGTTTTATTCTGGCAATTTTCATAAACGCTCTCCTTGATCAATCATTGGTTACTTGTTTCAGCAAACTGTCTATAAGTTCAATCAGATCTTCTCTGCCGGTTCGCTTTTCGGCAGAGAACGGAATCAGAATACTGTCGTCATCCATGCCGAGCTTTTCGTATATGACATTCATGTTCTTGTCTATCTGCGATTTTTTCAGTTTATCGAGCTTGGTCGCGACAACGATCCTCGAAAAGTTGTAATGCCTTATCCATTCGCTCATCATTATGTCCTGCTGCGACGGCGCGTGTCTGGCGTCGACCAGCTGAATGACCTGTATCAGATTATATCTGTCCGACAGATATCCGTTGATCATGTTCGCCCATTTTTCCTGCTCGGCCTTTGAAACCTTCGCGTAGCCGTAGCCCGGAAGGTCCACAAGGCGGTATCTGTCATTATCTATCGAATAGAAATTGATAGTCGCGGTTTTCCCGGGCGTGCTGCTGGTGCGCGCAAGCTTGGCGCGGTTCGTCAAACAGTTGATAAGCGAGGATTTGCCCACGTTTGACCTGCCGACAAAGGCTATCTCCGGAACCAGCGTGTCCGGATACTGCTCGGGTTCAACAGCTGTTTTTAAAAGTTCGGCTTTTATAAAATCCATAAGTCGCTCCTTAAATCTTAGGTATGTCTCGTTGGCCGGTCAAATCGCCTACCCCGTCAATATTCATGATGCCCTTATCAATCTTCCCGCTCATCGGGAGCACCGGGCGCAGAGGCTTTGCCATGGCAAGCTTTAGAACCTCGTCCATATTTTTCGCGAACTTAAACTCCATATTATCTTTTACAATGTCGGGAAGTTCTTCATAGTCCGCCTTGTTTTCAAACGGTATTATAACTCTTTTAGAGCCGACCCTTAGGGCGGCGAGGGTTTTTTCCTTTAAGCCGCCTATCGGCAGCACATTGCCGCGGAGCGTCACTTCTCCGGTCATCGCAACGTCATGTCTGACCGGAACTTCGCTCAGAGCGGAGACCATCGCCGTTGTCATTGTTATTCCCGCCGAGGGACCGTCTTTTGGCACCGCACCCTCGGGTATATGAATGTGTATATCTCGGGTTTTATAAAAATCGGGGCTGATCCCGAACTTATAGGCGTTGGCGCGAATATACGAGTATGCCGCCTTGGCAGACTCCTTCATAACGTCGCCCAGATTTCCGGTAAGCTCAAGCTTTCCGCTGCCTTCCATAACGTTGACCTCGATCGGCAGTGTCTCGCCTCCAACCTCGGTCCACGCCAGACCCATAGCGATACCCACGCTGTCCATCTTCTCGGAAGCGCTTTCGTTGAATTTTCTCTTTCCGAGAAAATCGGAAACGCTTCCCTTGTTTATCACGGCTTTGTATTCCGGGTCCTCAACAACATGGACCGCGGTCTTGCGGCATATTTTCGCTATCTCGCGCTCAAGATTTCTGACGCCCGACTCTCTTGTGTAGCCGTCGATTATTTCCTTGAGGCCCGCTGTTGAGAACGTCAGGTTTTTGCCTGTGACGCCGTTCTTTTTACGCTGCTTTGAAACAAGATATTTTTTGGCGATTATCAGTTTCTCGTTCTCGGTGTAGCCCGAAACCTCTATGACGTCCATTCGATCAAGAAGCGGTCTTGGAACGTTTGCGAGATTGTTCGCCGAGGCTATAAACATAACGTTTGACAAGTCAAATGGCAGCTCTATATAATTATCTCTGAACTCTTTGTTCTGCTCGGGATCAAGGACCTCAAGCATAGCGGAGGAAGGGTCGCCGCTGATATCCGTTGTCATTTTGTCTATCTCGTCAAGCAGGATCACGGGATTGTTAACCCCCGCGCGCTTCATCGCGTCAATTATTCTGCCCGGCATGGCGCCGATGTAAGTCTTTCGGTGTCCGCGTATCTCGGCCTCGTTATGAACGCCGCCAAGGCTAAGACGTATATACTTCCTGCCGACGGCCTTCGCCATCGAGCTGACAATAGAAGTTTTTCCGGTTCCCGGAGGGCCCGCCAGACAAAGAATATTTCCCGAGGTTTTTCCGGTCAGCTTTCTCACCGCGATATACTCAAGAATTCTCTCTTTTACCTTGTCAAGGCCGTAATGGTCTTTTTCCATCCGAATTTTGGCGGCGGAAATATCCAGCTTTTCCTCACTCGACTTATCCCAGGGCAGAGACAGAACCGTCTCGACGTAAGTCTGTATCAGAGCGTACTCCTGAGAATGGGGCATCATTTTTGACATTTTATCAAGCTCATCGTTGAGCTTTTCCCGCACATCGTCAGAAAGCCGCATTCTTGACATTTGACTTTTGTATTTTGAAATGTCAACGCTCGGATCGTCGTCCTCGCCAAGCTCGTCGCGGATAACCTTTAATTTTTCGCGCAGCACGTAATCCCTCTGATTCTCGTCAAGATTCTGCTGCACCTGCTCCATAACATTTTTTTCAATGTCGAGCAAATCGATCTCGTCGGAGAGTATCGTTATAAGCTTTTCCATGCGGTCATGCACGTTATTGCTGTTTAATACCGATTGTTTCAGCGTTGGCTTAACCGGAAGATTGGATATAACTATATCTGTCATTTCTCCGGGGTCTTCGATCGACATAAGAGCCGTGATCGCCTCGGGAGAAACGCGGTCATATACATCGAGGTATTCCTCGATCAAATGCTGAATTTTGCGCATCAAAAGCTGAGTGTATGTATCATCGTCGTCGATCTCATCGTCGAGCCGCCGAACCTCCGCGCGCACGTAAGCGCCGGTATCGGCGAGAGACATCAGCTTAGCCCTTTGCTTGCCTTCGACCAGTATCCGAACGACCCCGTCCGGAAGACGCAGGATCTGGCGAACCTCGCAAATCGTTCCGACTTCCGCGAGATCGGTTATATCGGGATTTTCCGTGAGGTAGTCATTCTGATAGCACAAAAACACAAGCTTGTTGTGCTGAAGAGCGTTTTCAACAGCCTCAATGGATTTCGGTCTGCTCACGTCAAAATGCAGGATCATCTCGGGAAATACAATAATTCCCCGCAGCGGAACCAAAGGCATCGTGTATATATTTTCATTCATTTTTATCAAATCCTTGCAAAAATTATTTTCAATCTGAACTATTATACTATTATTTAGAAGAAATATCAAGTATTTCAGCAAAAATTCATTGCATAAAATTATCGCGGACCGACATATTATTTTTGTGCAACGACTCTACTTTGAAATATATTTGCTATTTACATTTTATTGAAATTCTGATATACTGGTTTATATTATTAAAAACAGGAGCGGGATCATGGAAACAAATTATATTTATCTTATGGCGTGGTTTTTCTTTATTTACGCTTTTCTCGGCTGGTGTACCGAGGTGGTGTACGCCGCGCTGGTTCACGGAAAATTTGTCAACAGAGGCTTTTTAAACGGCCCCGTTTGCCCGATTTACGGCTTTGGCGTTGTGATAGTTTTGTGCGTCCTTGAGCCGATACGCGGCAACTTCGCGCTGCTTTACCTCGGCTCGGTCGTGCTTACCACGGCCCTTGAATTTATAACCGGATTTGTGCTTGACAAACTGTTTCACAAGCATTGGTGGGACTATTCAAAAGAACATTTTAACATAAAGGGATACATATGCCTGAAATTTTCGCTTATATGGGGCTTCGCCTGCCTTATCGTCGTTGATATCGTTCATCCGGCGATACACGAATTTGTCAAGCTTCTGCCCGACAAAATCAGCGTCGTTATATTAATTATATTTACCTTCGCGATTATTTCCGATATGGCTGTCACCGTCCTGGGAATCAACAAGACCAACAAGCATTTGAAGCTCATGCAGGCGACCGCGAAAGAGCTGCGCGAGCTTTCGGACTCGATCGGAACCGAGATATCGGGCAAGGCTGTTCATATGGCCGAAATGCATGAGTCCGCCAAGGCGGAGCGCGGCAAAAAGCGTGAGGAAATGCGCGAAAGAATTTCGGAGCTTCAGAAAAAATATGATGATCTGCGCGCCGCCATGCCCAAGACCGGAAGGCGTATCCAAAAGGCCTTTCCTGGTCTTAAGCTGACCGATCGCCGCATAGGAAAAAAGTAAAGGAGTAATAAAATGCCGAAAAAATTATCGGTTCTGCTTTTGGCAGCCGCTGTTTTATTCCTCGCGTCATGCGGCGGCGAAAAAGCGTCGGAAATTGAAGACAAAACATCAATAGTATGCACCGTCTTTCCCGCCTATGATTTCGCGCGTTCCGTGATCGGTGACAGTGATGAATTTGATTTAAAACTGCTTCTCAAACCCGGCTCGGAGGTCCACTCGTTTGAGCCGACGCCGCAGGATATAATCGACATAAAGAATTGCGATATATTTATATACACCGGCGGCGAGTCCGACGAATGGGCGCGAAATATCCTTGAATCGATCGACGCAAACGACATGAAGATCATCGCCATGATGGACTGCGTTGAAGCAGTTGAAGAAGAGACGGTCGAGGGGATGCAAAAAGAGGGGGAAGATGATGAACCGCAATATGACGAGCATGTGTGGACATCTCCGAACAACGCTATAAAAATTGTGCGGACAATAAGCGAAATCGTTATCGAAACAGCCGAAGAAAACGGAAAGGACACAGAATTATATGAAAAGAATACCAAGGATTATTTGGCGAAATTGTCGGAGCTAGATCAAAATTTTCGTGAAATAATAAATAATTCAAAAAGGAAAACAATTGTTTTCGGTGACCGTTTTCCGTTCAGATATTTCGCGGAGGAATACGGACTCGATTATTACGCCGCGTTTCCCGGCTGTTCTGCGGAAACCGAGGCTGACGCAAAGACGGTGGCCTTTCTCATTGACAAGGTAAATTCGGAGCAGATACCGGTTGTGTTCTATCCCGAGCTTTCCAACAAAAAGGTCGCGTTAACGATTTGCGAGTCGACAAACGCCGAGCCGATGCAGCTTAACTCATGCCATAATTTGACGGTTGATGAGTTCAAAAGCGGAGCCGATTACTTATCGCTTATGAAGGAAAATATGGCGGCTGTCGAGGCCGCGCTTAATTAGGAGTAATAATATGACGGTTATTGTTATAGGCGGAGGTCCCGCCGGAATGATGGCGGCCGGAACCGCCGCGAAAAACGGGCACGATGTCATCTTGATCGAACAAAATAAAATGCTCGGCAAAAAGCTGATGATCACCGGAAAAGGGCGCTGCAATCTCACAAACGCCTGCGAGGACGTCGAGGATCTTATTCATAACGTGACGCGAAACCCCAGGTTTATGTACAGCGCGTTTTACGGCTTTTCAAACGCGGACGTTATTGATTTTTTTAACCGCCTTGGCGTTTCCACAAAAGTTGAAAGGGGCGGAAGGGTTTTTCCTCAAAGCGACAAAAGCGCTGACATAGTTAACGCCATGAAAAAATTTGTTACTGACAGCGGAGTAAAAACAGTATTTGACAGAGCGGACGAGATCCTCGCGGATAAAAGCGGCGCAAAGCCAAAGGTTATCGGTGTGAGATGCAAAACCGGCGGCAAAATATACGCAGACCGCGTAATAATCGCGACCGGCGGCATGTCATATCAAAGAACGGGCTCAACGGGAGACGGCTATTATTTTGCCGAGGAGCTTGGTCACACCATAACCGACATTTTGCCGTCGCTTGTGCCGCTTAAAGTTGAGGAAAAATGGATCACGGAGCTTGCGGGGCTCACGCTTAAAAACGTAAAAATAACCGTTAAGGGATCGGCCAAAAAGCCGGTATATGAGGACTTCGGCGAAATGATGTTCGCCCACTTCGGACTGACAGGTCCGATAATTCTCAGCGCCAGCGCGCATATGCGGAATATGAAAAATGAAAAATACACGATCGAACTCGATCTCAAGCCGGCGCTTTCCGAAGAGGAGCTTGACAAAAGAATACTGCGGGATTTCAATGAAAACTTAAACAAAGATTTTAAAAACAGCTTATCGAAGCTGCTTCCAAAACGTTTAATTGACGTTATTATCACGCTGTCCGAAATTGACCCTATGAAAAAAGTAAACTCGATCACAAAACAAGAAAGAGCGCGGCTTGCGGCGCTGCTGAAACACATATTGTTTCACGTGACAAACTTCTGCCCGATCGAGCAGGCGATAATAACTTCGGGCGGAGTCTCGGTCAAAGAAATAGATCCGTCCACCATGCACTCAAAGCTGGTTGACGGGCTGAGCTTCGCGGGCGAGGTAATAGACGTTGACGCCTATACAGGCGGATTTAACCTACAGATAGCGTTTTCGAGCGGCTTTCTTGCGGGAACGTCTTGCTGACGAGCGGGCAAAGCTCTGTTTGATGTTGTTATGAGCGGTAGCCCACAGCACGCACGAAACGATCGACAAAGCGTAAGTCGCGACGGCCGTTATAAAAAATCTTATCATGGCATCCTCTAGACCGATATAGTTCAGGATCTCCTGGGCGGAGGTAATAATCAGACAGTGCACCAGGTAAATATAATATGACGCGCTCGAAATGCTGATAAAAAATCCCTTGCCGCGGCTTTCGAGAGACTCGGTAAGGCCGTACGCGTATTGATAAAAACCGAATGTGGAAAACAGGCAGAAAAACACAACGAACACAGCCGAAAGCGAGTTATTTATAACTCCGCCGTATTCCATATACGAGGTGACGCTGTGCAGTATCGCGAAAACAAGCCATCCCGCGTACACCATCAATCTCGAGCGGCTTAAAAATCTTATAAACTCATTGTAATACATTCCCGCGTACATTCCCAGAACCCAGAAAACCAAATATGACGGAAAGATCTTGTGAGTATAATCCTCTCCCGCCCAAATCATACGCGCGGCAACGGAGAAAACTATAGACAGTATTATTATGATCAGATTAAACAATTTGTTTTTCTGCTTGCTGAGAAGTATCCATACGGGCATAAGCAGATAAAACTGCATGATCAGCACTATAAAATAGAATTGAGCCGACAGGTCGCCGTTTAAAATATATTTGATCAGCGACACAGGATTAAACTCATATATATGAAACGCGTATATAAAAACAACATAATAAATTATGACCATAATGATATACGGCAGATATATTTTTCTTATACGGTCAAGCAAAAACGGAATATATGAAAATTTACGCTCGCTGAACTTATAAAACAATTTAAGCGCGCTTGTAAAAATAAAAGCGGGTACGGCAAATGTCGTGAGCCGCGTGACCGTGAAAAACACGATCGACTGCACGCTCCACTTTGGAAAAACATTGACCCCCTCCGAAAGCAGGTGTATTAAGATAACGAACATACAGAGGAAGAATTCAAAAACCGAAACCTCTGTTATTTTTCTCTTCATAAGCCTAACCTCAAATAACAATTATGGATATATTTTATACTATTTTTATTATTAAGTCAATACTTGTCACATAATTTTAAAATAACGACATGTAAAGCACGCCTCTTTATATAAATTTTGCATGAAAAGCTGTTTGCTTTACAGAATATATTTTGTGAAATTCATGTTTATACTGAATTTTATTGCATATGTAAGTTAAATTAGCTTTACAAATTATATATCTAAAATTCGTTGTTTGCCGGCTGCGATTTTAACTTTCATAAAATTTTTTACATATATGTATTGACAAATAAATAAATCGGTAGTATAATATTATCTGTTGGTGTTACATTAATATATGTGATAACTCCACAGCTTGGCGTATAGAAATTTTTGCATATTTAAAAATGCGAAACAAAGAAATCTCTATAGCTCAATTTATAGAGTATGTGCATATAAAAAATATACACAAAAATATTCCTTTGTAATTCGGTTTATGGAGAGTGTGTATATAAAAAAAACACACAAAATTATTCCTCTGTAACTCGGTTTATGGAGAGTGTGTATATAAAAAACACACAAAATTATTCCTCTGTAACTCGGTTTATGGAGAGTGTGTATATAAAAAAACACACAAAATTATTCCTTTGTAACTCGGTTTATGGAGAGTGTGTATTTAAAAAAATACACACAAAAATATTTCTCTATAGCTCAGTTGATAAAGCATTTGAATATTTTTTAAAAAATATTCAAATAAATATATTCCTCTATAGCTCAGTTGGTAG
>CANRBF010000020.1 GCA_947628795.1 uncultured Monoglobus sp. | reverse complement strand
ATTGTCCCGTTGAATGGGGCGGAAAAATCGGTACATGCCTTGACAAAAACGCAGCGGATGACGGCGAGGGTTTGTTTGTAAGGTTTATGCGTTCGACCGACTACAAAAAAGCGGCACGGCTGGCGCGGGAGATCGCAAATCTGCCGCTGAAAGAAAAATACATAAAGGAATATGAAAATGCGATTGATTGACGCGGACAGCCTCGTATATGAGCTCAAGAAGATGTCGCATCGTGATAGTCAGCCCAAAGCAATTAAACGAGCAATTAAGTGTGTATTGGAAGAGCCGACTATTGACGCTGAGCCGGTGCGACACGGCAAGTGGGTAAAGCCTTCTGCATTTTCAGAAACAGTTTGTAGTGTTTGTGTCCAAGCAAATAAAAATATGTTTGGAGAAAAATCTGCATACTGTCCAAACTGTGGTGCCAAGATGGACGAGGAGGAGTGATATTATGAGTAAAAATTACATGGAACAGGTCGCCCGGATGTTGGGCGTGGAAGTGGAAGAAAGGTTTAAAATTAAAGGTTATGAAGATTCTAAATTTTACATAAATAAGGACGGATTACAGTGTAATTGTAGCAATAATGAGATTGTTACAGGTATTTTGAGCAACATCATGACAGGTAAATATGAAATAGTCAAAATCCCGAAACGGAAACACACGGGTCTGGAGAGCGTGGCAAAAAAAGACGAAGCAGTTTATATCTTGTTCGGCTTTCGGCAAAGCGTATCAGCACCCGAACCTGCGGAACTTCAAACTGATTTTTTCACCGACAAGGAAATCCGCAATAATTGGGAGCGTTATATTGACATCAAAAAACGTCTGGCAAGGGCGGCGTCTGAACTGAATACCGAGCCGATCGACTGGAACGACGAGAATAAGGCGAAATGGTATATCAGTTGTGACCCGAAAGATAATAATGACTTGATTTTTAATAACCGTATATACAAAGGTCCCGGCGATGATATTTACTTCAATAAAGCGGGAGCTGCCAAAAAGGCTATTGAAATCGTCGGCAAAGATGACCTGATCTGGATGCTCCGAGATTTTCAGGCGTTTATCGGTTATTCCCGGGAGGCGGCAGCTGATGAGTAAAAAACGTTTTGAGTTTCCAACTGTTGATCTGGAAACATGCGAAAAGGCGGTTGAGTGTTTCGGGATAAATTCGCAAACCGATATGCTGATCGAGGAGATGTCGGAGCTGACACAGGCGTTATTGAAGTTGCGCCGATATGCTGATGACAATATAACGAAGGAATTGCTGGAAAGAGACGTTTGCGAAGAAATTGCAGATGTGCTGATAGTTTTGGCACAGATCATAAATCACAGTGATTATAAGTGTATGGTTGACGCATTAATCTATTACAAAACCGCCCGACTCATAAATAATCTTGAGGATATTGAATCGAGGAGTGAAAATGAGTAAGGATTGGACCGGGGCCGTCCTCCGTGATATGGATTAATTGATTGAGTTTCTTCTATTATAATATAGTAGTTTTCAAGCAGCGGCGGGCAAGCCGCTTTAAACCTTGTTTTAACGGATAAAATTATGGAAAAATCGCCCGCAACGTAGTGATTAGCGATTAGTAAATAGCGAATAGGGTTCCCGTAAAGCATTTATGCTTTATGGGAAAGAGGAGCCGACCCGAAGCGGGAGAGACTTTCGCGCTTGTGCGAAAGCGATCAAGTGCAGGGAGCGGTGACGACCGCCCCGAGCGCTGAGAGGAGATGTGACAATATGCCGTATTTATATAAGCGGATCAAAACTAAAAATCGGGATTTTGTTACACGTACAAAAGTTTTGAGTTATGTTATCAGCGGCGAGAAAAAGCGTCGGGGTTTTCGGCAATGCAAAACAAGTGAGAGCCGGGCGGAAAGAAACCGCCGAAACGCGAAACTAAAACAAAAATATTTAATATATAATAATTTCGATGTGGGCGATTGGTGGCTGACTCTCACGCACTCGGCGGAGATCGAACCCGAAAAGGCGCACAAGATCATGATGTACGAGCTTTCAAAGATCGGCAAGAAGTTAAAGCGCAAGGGAATACCGTTTGTTTACTTCGTTAAGACCGAGGCGGGGGAGAGGCAGCGGGCACATCATCACCTGATTATAAAAAATACCGCGCCCGGAATTGCCGAGATGATCGTTGAGGCATGGCAGAAATACGGCAGGATAGCGGATCAGAGACAAATATATAATCTGGAAAACGGGAAGCTGGTTAATTATTTTCTGGACGGCGGAGATCATAAGGAGCTGAATTTTGAGAAATTCAGTCATTCGAGAAATCTCAAGGAACCGAAAATCGAAACAAGGTTATATCCCGCAAACAGCTTTCGCGAGATGCCGAAAGCGCCGGAGGCGGAATACATAACAGAGGGCAAAAAAAGCTATAAGATCAAATATCGCGTTGAGAATTTATATAACGGTTTTCCCGATCTGGACGGGTATGTTTTTCAATACTACGAATTGGCGAAAATCAGAAAGCAGGTGCCATGTGACGAACAATAAAACACAGATAAAGAAGGAGAATTTTTGCGATATGAGAACGAAAGAGTGGTTAAACCGCGCAAGAAACATTGACAGGGAAATCAATATTCTTTTAGCAGAGCGGAGCAGGCTGTTTGAGCAGGCGACAAAAATCACCAAGGCGCCGAAAATTGACAACGTAGCCGAGGGTGGCGGGAACGCAACCGAGCGGATAATGCTTAAATATACCAATTGCGCTACTAAGATCGACATGTGCGTTGATGAGCTCTGCCGCGTTAAGGAAGAGATCGAGGCCGTGATCGACAAGGTTGAGGACTACAAACTGCGCAATTTGCTCCGATGCCGATACATAAACTGCCAGACGTGGGAAAGGACGGCGGAATCTATCGGCATGAGTTTTTATCATGTGGTACACAGGCTTCATCCTAAGGTGCTTTGTGAGGTACAAAAAATTTTAGAAAACAGTTTTTGAAAAAATTTAAAATTTTTTTCAAAATGTTATAGAATGTTACATTTGTTCTGTGATATTATATATGCTGTGAAAACAGAAAAGTTTTTCATACTCTCTCCTTTTATAGTTAATTTATTTATACGTTTTGTGAAAGGCGCCGTGTTTATCGGCGCTTTTCGCATGGGAAACAAAAGAGGGTTTATGCTGAATTTGTTGACATTTGTTAACAATGCCGCGCGCGGGCGTGCGCGCGTATTTGGAAGAAAGAGCGATTTTAAGGAGAATTATGTGAATAAAATGCCCTCCCCCTCAGTCGGCAAAGCCGACAGCTCCCCCTCCCGAAGGAAGGGGAGCCGATACGGGAGTTTTGAAGGGAGATGCAGCACAGTGAACAAGCGGCAAGAAAGATTTGTTGAGGCGTATGTTGCTGACGTCAGACGGAATCAGACCGCGGCGGCGATCACGGCGGGGTACAGCGAAAAAACAGCGCGCCAGGCGGGTAGCCGATTGAGGAATGATCCGGAGATCAAGGCGGCGATCGAGGAGCGGCTCTCGGAGCTGCACGAGCAAAACACCGCGAAAGAAAATGAAATAGTCGAGTTTATTACACGCGTTATGCGAGGTGAAAAGGTTGACAATATTCCGCTCGGGATGGGCGAGGGGCTCCAGAAGATGACGCAGGCCGAGCCGAGCGCGAAGGATCGGCTAAAGGCGGCGGAGCTTTTGGGAAAATATTACTCGATATTCACCGATAAGACGCAGATCGAGGGCGCTCAGGTCGTGATCGTTGATGATATACCGAGATAATGTAGAAAAGCTTCGCTTTTCTAAATTGGTTCGCCCGCCCTGTTGCGCGAGCCCCTCCGCCCCTCGCGCTATGAGGAGTGTGTCGAGATGGTAAGAATGAGCGAGCTGATCGCGCCGTCGTTTTATGAACTGCACAACGACATCAGGGCCGGAAAGCATACGCATTACTGGCTGAAAGGCGGCCGCGGATCGACGAAATCAACGTTTATATCATGCGAGATCATCAAGGGTATGATGGAAAACCCCGGCACGAATGCAGCGGCGATCAGAAAGGTCGGGCAATATCTCAAGGACAGCGTATACGAGCAGCTGACATGGGCGATAGACAAGCTGGGGGTCGGGCACCTGTGGAAAACAAAACTCAGTCCGATGGAGCTTGTTTATATTCCAACGGGACAAAAGATATTGTTCCGAGGAGCGGATAAGCCGACAAAGCTCAAATCGACCAAGACCAGGATCGGTTATATCCGTTATCTCTGGTACGAGGAGCTTGACGAGTTCGCGGGCATGGAAGAAATACGCAGCATAAATCAGTCGATATTGCGCGGCGGCGAAAAGTTCAATGTGTTCTACTCTTACAATCCGCCCAGGTCGCAGCGGAATTGGGTGAACGAGGAGGCTTTGATCGAGCGCCCCGACAGGATAGTGCATCACAGCACATATCTTGATGTGCCGCGCAAGTGGCTGGGTGAGCAGTTCTTGATAGAGGCAGAACACCTCAAACAGGTCAAGCCACAAAGCTATGAGCATGAATATATGGGCGTGGCCACCGGAACGGGCGGCGAGATCTTCGATAATCTTGAGATACGGAATATCGAGGATAGCGAGATCGCGGCGTTTGACAGAATACGCCGAGGCATTGACTACGGATATTCGATCGACCCGTTTGTTTATCTGGTCACGCATTACGACGGCAAGCGCAAGCGGCTTTATATCTTTGACGAGATATACAAGGTCGGACTCTCAAACCGCGCGGCGGTGCGGATGATAAACGAGCGGACCGCATTTTCGTCATACATCATCGCGGACAGCGAGGAGCCGAAGTCGATAGCGGAGATGCGGAGCCTGGGACTTAGAATCAAAGGCGCGAAAAAAGGGCCCGACAGCGTGGAATACGGAATAAAATTTTTGCAGTCACTTGAAAAGATAGTAATAGATCCCGTGAGGTGCCCGAACGCCAAGCGGGAGTTTTGTCAATACGAGTATGAGCGGGACCAAAACGGCGAGTTCAAGGCGCGGTATCCGGATAAGGACAACCACACCATTGACGCGGCGCGGTACGCGCTCGAAGACGATATGAGCAACAGAAAAGCTCGGATATTGAGCAGGAAGGAGCTGGGGATATGATAATCAGCCGGGAGGCTTTGGGAGAGATAAACGGCGCTCTTGTGGGGCGGCTTATACGCAGGCACGAAAACAAGGAACAGAAGCGGTTCAAAAAGCTGATGGCGTATTACCTCGGCGAGCAGGCAATTATGCACAGAGAGGGCAAGAGCGCGGGGCTGCCGAATACCAAAGTTATGTGCAATCACGCGAAATACATAGTGGACATGGCGGAGGGATATATGTTCGGCGGGCCGATAAAATATTCACCGTCCAAGGACTATAACATCGAACCGCTTAAAGACGCGCTGGCGGAGCAGGAGATAACAAACGTTGACACGCTGCTTTGTAAGCACATGGGGATATACGGCAAGGCGTTTGAGCTTATTTACATAAACGAGGCGGGAAAGCCGCGAAGCTGCGTTGTGTCTCCGGAGACCGCTTTTGTTGTATATGACGACAGCGTGGCAAAGACGCCGATCATAGGCGTGCGGTATTATGGGAAAAAGGATGCGGACGGAAATACTGTGGGCGTTGAGGCGTGTGTGTATGACAGTGAAAATTGCACGACATACAGCGGCACCTCATACGCGGGTTTGAGCGCTGACAAGACCGAGCCGCACTATTTATTGAGAGTGCCGCTGATCGAATACCTCAACAACGAGGAAGAGCAGGGAGACTTTGAGCAGCTTATATCGCTGATCGACGCTTATAATATCCTGGCCTCCGACCGCGTGAACGACAAAGAGCAGTTTGTTGACGCGTTTTTGTTCCTGCGCGGGGTCGAGGTGGACACCGAGGAGGCAAAGAAGCTGAAGATCGAGAAGATACTTCACGGGCCGACAGACGCGGACGCGAAATATTTGTCAAAGGTGCTTTCGGAGGCGGATATGAGCGTGCTCCGCGGAGAGCTGAAAGAGGATATACACCGCCTGTCTTTGGTTCCCGATCTGTCGGATGTGGAGTTCGGGTCAAATCTCTCCGGCGTGGCGATCAAATACAAGCTGTTCGGCTTTGACCAGAAGGCCGACAATAAGGAGAAATATTTTAAAATCAGTCTTAGGCAGCGGTTCGAGATATACGTTGAATATCTGAGCTTCAAGCAGATCATGGCAAGGGTGCCGTCGCACAAGGTGGATTTTGACTTCTGTCGGAATTTGCCCGAAAATCTGCTTGAAATATCTCAGATGATCATGAACCTCAAGGGCACCGTGTCTGATGAGACGCTTATAGCTCAGATCCCGTTTATTACAGACGCGAAAGAGGAGCGGGATCTGATGATGCAGCAGCAGGAGCAGGAGTCCGCGGGCCGCGTGAAAGAACAGGAGCTTTTTATGAAAGGTACGGGTTATGATAAAGGCGAGGATGATCTTGATGATGAAAAATGATGAAAAGCTCCGCTTTTCCAAATTGATATGCCCGCCCGGTTGCGCCGGCCCCTCCGCCCCCGGCGCTGAGATGTGAAGCGCGGAATCGGCAGCGCGGCTTATTGGGAGCGGGTGGCGCTGCTTCGGGAAATATCAGCGCAGAAGCACGCGGGGCGGGCAGAGGCGGAGCTGCGGCGGGTATACAGCGGAACGGTCAAAGACATTGACGGGGAAATACGCAAGATATTTAACCGCTACAGCAAAGACCTCGATCTGACGCGTGAGGAAGCGGAGCGGCTTATAAACGCGGGAATATCCGACGAAACGAGCCTTAAGCTCCAAGAACTGCTTGCCGCGACCGAGGACCCGCAGCAGCGAAACGAGCTGATGAAAAGAATACACGCCCGGGCTTACGGCGCGAGAATATCCCGTCTGGAGGCCGTGAAGCAAAACATATACTTATACTTTGCCGAGAAGGGTATTCGAGAGATAGAGGCGACAAGGCCCGTGTACAACACTATCGTTGAAGAGAGCTATTATCGGACGGTGCATGACATAGCGAAAGGCTGCGACGTGGGCATAAATTTCTCGCTTATACCGAAGCGGGCGATCGATGAGATAGTGGCAGCGCCGTGGCACGGAGCGCAGTTCAGCCGCAGGGTGTGGAACAACGTAAATGACGTGGCCGAGAAGGCACAGGGGATCATTGAGCGCGGACTGATGGGGCATAAGTCATACGTCAAGATGGCACAGGAACTTCAGGCGGTAGAACAGACAAGCTATTATAACGCCAGCCGCCTTGTGAGGACACAGGCAAACCATTTTCTGAACCAAGCCGAGGGTAAGGTTTATGACGAGTTGGGCTTTGAGGAGTACAGGTATTTGGCAACGTTGGATGAGAGGACGTGCGAGAAGTGCGCGCCGCTGGACAATCGGATATTCAAGATGAGTGAGAAGGTCGAAGGCGTGAATTATCCGACGATACATCCGCATTGCCGATGTACGACCACGGTGCCGACAGAGTATGCCCGCCGATGGGCGCGGGATCCTCTGACGGGCAAGGGTCATAAAATCGACAATATGAGTTATGACGAGTGGATGAACAGCCTGACCGAGGAGCAGCGTGAGGCTTTTGAGAAAAATGTAAAAATATTTAAAAATCGCAGCTCCGACAAGATATTATTTGAAAAATATTCGCAGATTTACGGTAAAGAATTTCCGAAAACGCTTGAAAAGTTCCAAGAAATGAAGTATACTGATATTGATAAATGGAACGCGTTTAAGGATAATAAGCAAGACCGCTTAAATCAAATGGATTTTAGTGATATGGGCGGACTTGTCGGTAAATTGGGAAACAAAGAAGTGAGACTTTGGTATAAAGCACATGATGAAAAAATTCCCGATTTGATAGACCAATCGCTGCCGCTTGAACAGCAGGCGAGACAAGCATGCGAAATGAGAAACACCAACAGAACCAATGCGCGGGAATTGATGAAAGATCAGAAAATGCGAGAAAAACTTGAAAAAAGAAGAAATAAAACTTTTGATGAATTAGTTGAACACAAAAAGCGCAGATATGGTCTGAGCGGTGATGATATTTATAAAGACATAATCCGCAGTAGTGCTACTACAAATAAAAAATATGATAAAATAGCCGGAGTGGAGTGATAGAAAATGAAAGCCTTTATAGAAAATCATGCTGATAATCAATATTCGGATATAATTATACAAAACACTGAACGATTTAACGATGAGGATATTTTTAAACATATTGAAAAACACTTAAAGGATAAGGGATTATTTAAAAAAAAATTATTGGGTCCGAGTGAAGATGTTGTTATTATTCAACTCAATTCAGAAGAAATATCTATAATTTATGATATAGATTATGGACTTGATTATATAAAGTGTAAAAGCGAAAACGCTGTTGAACTATGTAATATTATAAATAATATTTTAACAAAATTATAATCGCCCGCCCGGTTGCGCCCGCCGCATCCGCCCCGAGCGTTTATAGGAGGAATAATATGAAACTTGACACGAAGCAGCAGGTAATTCTTGCGCTTTATATGGAATATCAAAAGGACTTGCCAAAGATGAACGAGGTAAACTCAGAGGCTTTGAATCTTGATCATGAAGTGTTCTGCGTTGCGCTTGAAAAACTTCAGACAGAGGGATATATAACGGGATTTAAGACATTGGCCGCGGACAATGACAGATTTTATTCGGTCATACTTGACGGCGTTAAGCTGACGCGGGACGGCATTGACTATGTTGACAACAAATTCGGAATACAAAAAGAACTCAGCGCGGAGGATAAGATCAAGTATCTTATAAAAAAGTGCGGAATGTTCGGACTTATCGCGCTTAAAATGTTCGGCGGCGAGATACTTAAAACGCTTACGGGCATATAGGATTTTGAATAAAATATCGGCACATCTTTGGATGTGCTTTTATTATGCGAAAAAGAGAGGTGATATTGTGAGGAGATGCAGGGAACCCACGTAGGGAAAATGCCATCCCCCTCAGTCTGCTACGCAGACAGCTCCCCCTCCTAAAGGAATGGGAGCCTTTAGGGACGTCGAGGGAGCCGTTCCCTACGAACGTAGGGATTAGCGATTAGTAAATAGTGAATAGGCGCGTGAGGCGCGCAGGGCTCCCGAAAAGCCGATAGGCTTTTTGGGAAAGAGGAACCGACCCGGAGCGGGTGAGACTTTCGCGCTTGGGCGAAAGCGAACAAGCGCAGGGATCGGTGACGAAGAAAGGAGTTATTATTATGGCTGATAATTTGGATGTTACGAATAACGGGGGCGCGGGAATCGGGCCCGAGGGTGCGGGGGCTCCGACGGGAGCGCCCGACAGCGCGGGAACGAACGGAGCCGCCAACGGAGCGGGACAGCAGAATGCGACGCCGAAAACCTATACTGAAGAAGAATTTAACAAAGCTTTGCAGGCGGAAGCCGACAAGCGCGTGCAGCAGGCCTTGAAAACCTCAAGGACCAAGATCGAGGCGGAGATCCGCAAGCAGATCAAGGATGAGCAGGATGAGGCCGCGCGGTTCGCAAAAATGAACGCCGAGGAAAAGGCCGAGGAGCTCAGAAAGAAGAATGAGGCGGATATTGAAAAGGCGAGAGCGGAGCTGAACCGTGACCGCCTTATTTTTGAGGCTGAGAAGGAGCTGGGCTCAAGAGGCCTTCCGACTGAGTTTGCCGCCGATCTTTGCGGTGAGGACGCAGACGCGACCAAAAGCCGCATCGATGCCTTTGAGAAGAAATTTAACAGCGCGGTCGAGGGCGGCATCGACAAGAAGATGCGCGGCAGAACACCGAGCGGCGGCGCGGGAGGCGCAGGCGGCGGAGCGGCCGACCCGTTTTTGCAGGGCTTTAACGCAAAATAAGGAGTGATTTATTATGGCAGTTAATTATGCCGAAAAGTACGCAAGTCAGATAGACGAGCGTTTTAAGCTGGGGGCGCTTTCGACCCCGGTCGTGAACGATGATTTTGACTTCATCGGGGTTCAGACGGTCAAGGTGTATTCGGTCCCGACATCTAAGATGAACAACTACACCTTGGAGGGTTCCAACCGATACGGAACGCCCGAGGAGCTGGGCAACGAGGTACAGGAAATGACGCTGTCGCGGGACAGATCGTTTACATTTACCATTGACCGCAGGAACTATGACGACACAATGATGGTAAACTCGGCGGGATTGGCGCTGCAGCGTCAGCTTGACGAGGTAGTTATCCCCGAGGTCGACACTTACCGCTTCGGTAAGATCGTGGCGGGAGCGGGCACAACATCTGAAGAGATAGCAATTACCGAGGAAAACGCATACAAATGTTTTCTTGCGGGCAATATGGCGTTGACAGATAAAAAAGTGCCGCTGTCGGGCCGCGTGGCGTTTGTCTCCACCAATTTCTATATGTGCATAATGCAGGATAAAGCTTTTATCCGCAGCAGTGACCTCGGACAGAAGATGCTTGTGAAGGGACAGGTGGGCGAGATCGACGGAGTGCCGATCGTGGTTATCCCGACATCATACATACCCGAAAACACCGAGTTCTTTATAACGCACCCGATCGCGACGCCCGCGCCCGTAAAGCTGGCGGAGTATAAGATACACGACAACCCGCCCGGTATAAACGGCTGGCTGGTCGAGGGCCGCGTGTATTATGACGCGTTTATTCTCAACAACAAGAAGGACGCGATCTATGTGCACAAGACCCCGGGCGAATAATCGGAGGCCGCTTTATGTTGGTGGAAAAAGACGGCGTGAGGTATCGCCTGAAAAATGAGGTCACGATAGCCGCTTTTTTACAAAGCGGCTGGCGCGAAGTGAAGGAGGCGGAGAAAAGTGGAACCGGAAAAGAAAACAGAGCTAATCGCCGAAAGCCTCGCAAAGACAAAAATACTGCTGGGGCTTGAGGATGACAGCCGCGACCCGCTGCTTGAATACCTGATCGAGGACACGATCGACCTTGTTTTGAGTTATTGTCGGATAAATTGTTTCCCGGAACCGCTTAAATCGCTGCTGCCAATAATGACAGCCGATCGGTGGAGAATGGGCACGTTCGGGAAAGAGGAAAGCGACAAGGAGCTTAAATCAATATCCCAGGGCTCAAAATCCGAGAGCTACAGCAACAAGATCGAGATGTTCGGCAGTCATTTTCTGAACAACTACAGGCTGCGGCTGGCGCCGTTTATAAACCGAAAGGGGCGTGTTCCGAGTGACTTTGATAGACCAAAACAAAGCGATTGATGTGTATTCGGCGCCCGATCGGGAGCCGACGCGGATCATGTGCGACATGCAGCCCTACTCCGGCAGTCTTGCGCAAGAGGAATACGGGCTTGACGTCAACTGCGTTATGAGGCTTTACACAAAGCCGTGCGATGATTTGAAAGAGGGCGCTTTGGTCGCGGAGAGCGGCGGGGCGCCTCTTTATATCGTGAAATACGCGGAGCCGTGGGATGACTACACAATGGCGCTGCTGAGCAAGATCCCCGCGGCGGAGCGGGACGGAAGCGTGAACCATGCCTCCGGCGAAAACTCGGCGAGCGATGTTTACGGAGGTGGATTTTATTGATAGACGTTAATCCGATCGTTAAGGCCCTGCTTGAAAAGACGGGGCTTGCGGTGACGCAGGGGACGGTGTTTGATTTCAGCACAGTCCCGGTCATATCATTCCGCCAGGTGAACAATACCGAGGGGTTTCACAGCGACAACGCCGAAGATTCGCAGGAGTGCAAGTTCGCGGTAGACATCTGGAGCAATTCGCCGGTTCAGATCACCAATATCGGGATCAAGGTCAATGAGATCATGCAGGAGGACGGCTGGGAGCGGACATACGATTATGACGTACCGCGGCAGACGCCCGAGGAGGTTTTTCATAAGGCGATGAGGTTTATGAAGGATGTGGAGTGGTAGAAAAGCTCCGCTTTTTCAGAATAATTCAGCGGAAGCGCTTGGTGAAAATCGCAAGCGATTTTCAAAGGTCGCTTTGAACCCGCAAGCGGAGCTTGCTGATAGCGCCCGCCCGGTTGCGCGAGCCCCTCTGCCCCTCGCGCCGAGGAGGTGCTTATATGGGAATTAGCTTTGAAATTGACGGAATCGATGAGGTGCTCGGCAGAGCGCAGGAGATGCTTGCAAAGCTGGACGGGGCTGTGCAGCGCGGCGTTTCAAAAGGCGGCAAGGTCATTCAGGCCGAGTGCAAAGCCGAGTGTCCCGTTGACACGGGCGCCCTCAGAAACAGCATTGTAGAACAAACAAGCGGCGGCGGAGGCGCGTATACATCCGAGATAGGCCCGACAATGGATTACGGCATATACGTTGAAATGGGAACAGGAATATACGCGGGAGGCCGCCAAACGCCGTGGAGGTATCAGGATGCACACGGCGGGTGGCACACCACCAGGGGCCAGCCTCCGCAGCCGTATATGGAACCGGGCTTTGAGGCGGGAAAGGCCGAGGCCCGGGAAATTCTTGAAACAGAAGTTAGAAATGTAATGGGCGGGTAAGCGCCCAAAGGTAAGCGCGCGATGCGCGCGGAAGGATGAAAAAGCGAAGCTTTTTCAAAAACAAATGCCCGCCCGGTTGCGCCGGCCCGAACCCCCGGCGCTATGAGAAGAAAGGAGTTATTATTATGGCAAAAGAAATTTTAAAGCCGAGACCGAGGATCGGTGTCAGCAGATACACGATCTTCCCTCTCGTGACAGATGACACGGAACCAGGCAAGGCAACCTACGGAGAGGCCAAGCATGTTCCCGGAACCGTCGAGATCGCTCTCACGGACTCCGCCAATACGGAGAATTTTGACGCGGACAACATCGCGTATGAGACCGAAAGCTATGTTGATAATATGGGCCACGACATCACAAACGCGGACATCCCGCCCGAGATCGAGAACATGATGCGCGGTCTTGATGCCGTTGACAACGGTGTGGAAATCAGCCAGGACAGCTTTGCCAAAGAGCCGTATTTTGGCGTGGCATGGGAAATTCTCAAGTCGAACGGTGCGGTTCGATTTGTGCGTTATTATCGCGGCAAATACGCGCTGGCATCTCCGGTCGGAGCCAAGACAAAAGCGAGCAGCGGCGCGCCCGAGAAGCAGACGGCGCAAGCGCACTTTGCGGCATCGTACCGCGAGTGCGACGGTAAGCTGATGTATTATCTCGATTCCGACAATCTGCCCGAGAGCTGCGACATCGAGAAGGTCCGCGAGAACTGGTACAAAGACCTTAACTGGTACCCGTCAACGGAGGCGGTGTAAGCCGTGGCAGAGAAAAAGATACAGAAAACGCTCAGTTATAATCTGAACGGCAAGACGGTCGTCTCAAAGCCTTTTGACTTTGAGGCGGCTTGCCTTGTGGACAACAGAAGATTTACCGGCAGCAGCGGCGTGGTCGGATATATGTCTCTCGGCAAGGACGCGGTGAATTATATGTTTGAGGGCACCGAAGTCACCGATGAGGTCATAAAGGCTATGCCTATGAAGGAGCGGAAAGAGCTCTGCGAGCAGGCGGCAATGATGTATTTTGACGCGCTGACGGAGACCGGAGAAAACTCAAAAAACGAGTAACGGACGGCGAGCCCGTCCGGCTCAGCGATTTATATTCCGTCATGTTCAAGACACGGGGGATATTACCCGCCGAACTCGCAAAACAGGACCCGAAAATTTTGTTTGAAATGCTGAGTAAGCTTAAAAGCGATGACGACGAGGAGCGGGAGGAACGGCTTCCCTCAACTCTCGGATGGATGGCGGGACTTTAATTGTGCAGCTGTGCGCTGCACATATAAAAACGCATTTATTAAACCTCGGCGCTTTTTGAATGCGTTTTTATATGTGAAATTATTATTGTTTGAGGTGGATATTATGAGCGGAAGTCTTGGAGAATTAACGGTCAGATTTACGGGCGACGCGTCGCAGCTGGCGGCGACAATATCGGAAGTGCAGGGCCAGCTTTCGGGTTTGCAGAAGAAAAGCGGCGGAGCGACGGCGGCAACCGAGGGTTTTATAAAAAACACTAAACGCGGATCGGATATATTATCGCAGTATAAGGCGCAGATGACCGCCGCGGGCAAGGCGGTCGATGAACACAAGACAGCGCTTGCCAAGGCAAAAACCGCGGTTGAAACAAACAACAGCGCGCTTACTGCCGCACAACAGAAATATGAGGCGACAAAAAAGAGCGTTTTTGATAACTGCGCGGCGCTGAAACAGCAGGAGAAAGCTATACGCGGAAATATTACAAGCAGGAATAATGAGCTAAAATCATTAAACGAAAACAGTAATTACCTTAAAGGCCAGAAAAAAGCTATTTCTGATAATATTAAAGAGCTGCAAAAGCGGATTAAGGCCGATGAAGAGGGAAGCGTAAAACTTAAGGAACACAAAGAAGCATTAACAGCCGATAAAGAAGCTCTTGCCTCGGTCAAGAGAATGTATGATGATAATCAAAAGGCTGTCAAATTTACATCGAATGAACTCAGTAATTTAAAACAACAGGAGTTGAATGTTCAGAACGCGCTTAACTCTCAGGGACAGGCTCTCAGGAGCAGCATTGTTGATTATAACAATGCCGGAGCGGCAGTTCGGAACGCAAACAAGGGCTATGAGCAGGCGGAAACCGCACTCAAAAGCGCACAGAATACTTACCGGGAATATCAAGACGGGCTTGCGGCTGTGGAAAAACAGCAACGGGCCCTTAATTTGCAGACGGCCGGAAAATCTATGCAGGAGGCCGGCAAAAACATTGATACCGTAACCAAGCCGCTGCAGGCCGCGGCAGTGGCACTTGCGGCGGGCGGCGTTGCATCGGCGAAGTTTGCAATCGATTTTGAGGATAATTTTGCTAACGTCAAAAAGACAGTCGAGGGTACTCCGGAGCAGCTTACGGCGGTCAAGCAGGGAATAATCGACCTGTCCACAAAGGGAATAGATGGCAGGAACGCGCTGCCGCAAACCACCGCGCAGCTGACAGAGCTTGCGGCAGCGGGCGGTCAGCTGGGAATACAGACCGAAAATATTATCGAATTTACCGAAACGATGGCGCAGATGGGCACCGCTACCAATCTTGCCGGGGCGGAAGGCGCGGCAACGCTGGCGCGTTTCATGAACGTTACGAACACATCGCAGGATCAGGTGAAGAACTTAGGCTCCGCGATCGTTGATCTCGGTAATAACTTCGCCACAACCGAGAGCGAGATCGCAACGCTGGCTCTCAGAATGGGCGCCACCGGAAATGTTGTGGGTATATCGGCGCAGGACGTTCTCGGTTATTCTACAGCGCTGTCCAGCATGGGTATTGAGGCCGAAGCGGGCGGCAGCGCGGTATCGCGCATATGGATGGATATTCAGAGCGCGGTCAGCTCCGGCGGCGAGGAGCTTGCGACGTTCGCAAAGGTTTCGGGCAAAAGCTCGGAAGAGTTCGCCCAGCAGTGGAAAACAGACGCGAGCGGAGCGTTTCAGACGTTCCTTACCGGGCTGTCAAAATCCGAGGATCAGATCGCAACGCTGGGAGAATTGGGATTTAACAATATCCGCGATATACAGGCCCTGCAGCGTTTAGCCAGCGAGAAGGGCATTCAGCTTGTGACTGACGCGCTCCGGCGCGCAAATTCCGCATGGGAAGAAAATATCGCCCTGCAGAAAGAGGCGGACGCAAAAGCGGAGACGACGGCGGGACAAATCCAGATTACCAAGAATAATCTGGTTGAGGCCGGTCGTTCGATAGGTGAGGCATTTCTGCCGATGATAGCTGACGCCTCTGCGGGAATTGCGGATTTTGCGCAAAAATTAGCAGATATGGACGAGGGCACAAAAAGAGGTCTTGTTAAGGTTGCGGCCGGCGTGACCGCTTTAGGTGCCGGAGCTAAAGTTGTTTCGGGTACTGCTAAAGGTATAGGTTCTTTTGTCGAGGCTATCGGTAAAATAAGAAGCGCCTTACCTGCGACGGAGGCGGCGATTGAAGGCTTAGAAACGATGAGCACCGTCGGCTCTACGTTTACAAGCACAGTGGCGCCTGCTTTGGCTACGTCTCTCGGCTGGCTTGCCGTTCCCGCCGCCATGTATGCGGGTATGGAATTATGGGCTGCACATCTTGAAAAGGTTGAGGAAGAATATCTTAATATCGGTGACGGCGCTAAAGAAATAGCTAAAACTACCGCAGCGGCAATTGTGGCGGCAAGCAGTGTAGACGACTATGCTAAAAAGCTGAAAGAGGCAAATGATATTATCGCGAAGGGTAATGACGGCACACCGGAAGGCGGTGCCGCATATAATACCGCTTTGGAGCAACGCAAACAATATATTCAATGGTTCATAGATAATTATGGAGAATATGTTTCTGCGCTCGAATCCGGGAATGACGTTTCTGAAAGTACAGTACAAACTATTCAGAAAATGACGCGCGCCGAAAAATCGGCAAAAATGTCGGAACTGGATGCTAAAGTAAGCGAAGGCGGGTACAGTATAAGCGGACTAAAAGACAGCATATCCGATTACCAAAAGCAAAACGAAGCAATATATGATAATAACGCCGCTTTGTATCAGCTTAAAGCGGCTATGACATCTCTTAACACTGAATACTCAGCCCTTGATAATTCATTAGCAAACGGTGAAATAACAAAGGGCGAATACGCCGACGGCATAGACGCGTTGACGGATAAATATAAAAACTGGACCGACGCATATCGTGACTTAACGGGTGATGATTTTAATTGGGCTAATGCCGATATGGCGGCAGACGCTTTGGCCGCTATTGATCAGCGGTTATCTGAAAACGGAGATGCTGTTGAGGATAATAAGCGAAAAATCGGGGAAGCACAAGAATCTATCAATGAATATCAGGAAGCCGCGCGGATAGCAAGCGACGTTATGATTGACGACCTTCCGAACGCTATGGCAAAAGGGGGCTCGGCGGCGCAGGAGTATATTTCCAAAATAGGGGAGTACGGGAAAAAGACAGGCCTTGACTTTAACGAGATGGGCAATTATGCCAATCAGGCGGCCCTTAAGCTAAACGGCTTTAATTCTGCGGCGGATATGGTTGCAGCCGGCAATGACGCAGTAAATGCTACAGTCAATGACTGCGTAAACACTATGCAGCAATGGGGATATTCCGCGGAGCAGGCGGCCGTGCAGGGCTCGTTGCTTAAAAACGGTTTTGATGACCTCGCAAGCGCCGCGGCTACAGATGGTGGGCTCGAAGCTGTATCGCAGCAGGCTACAGAACTTGCTCAGGCAATGGGAACTTTGCCGGAAAATAAAAGCATTTCTATTAATGCTGATGGCGATATATCAATAATAGATGAGGTAGAGGAAAAAACTGACGAGATAGACGGAAAAGAGACAAACACTACCACGAATGTTACCGAAGGCGACACATCGGGTATGGATGCTGCGGAGGAGGCCGAATCTAAAGACGGCGAGAGCTCAAATATTGATGTTAACGTTACCGAGGGCGACACGTCGGGAATTGAAGCAGCCGAAGAAGCTGAATCCAAAGATGGTAATGGGATTGAGGTACCCGTAAATTACAAGCCCGGCGAATTGCCAACGCCTGACGAGCTTGCGGCCGAGGGAACCGTGAATTATACCATGGGCGATCATCCGACAACTGTGCCGCCCGTAAATGGAGACGTTAATTTTACGATGGGTGATCATCCGACAACTGTACCTCCCGCAAACGGAGATGCCAATTTTACGTTGGGCGAACATCCGACAACCGTGCCTGCCGCTAATGGAAAGGCCAATTTTGCGATGGGCGAACATCCGACAGCTGCACCGACAATATATGGCAAAGCGGTGTATACCATAACTTATCACGGCGGCCTGCCGCTGCCGGGCAAGGCAAAAGGCACATCGGATTTTGAGGGCGGTTTTGCCATGATAAACGACCAGCGGGGCGTGAGAGATCCGCGCGAGCTGGTGCAGATCGGCAACAAGGGATATATCTTTGAGGGTAAAGATGTTGTTCTGCCGCTGCCGAGGCACGCAAAGGTTTTTACCGCCGCGCAGACCAAAAACATGATGGCGGCCGCGGGTATTCCGCATTACGCGAGCGGTAAGAATAACGAGGCCTGGGAGAACGCAAAGAGCGACAGAGAGCACATAAGAGCTACGACCTACGGCATTATTCCCGCATGGGAAGAGCTTAAGTGGCTCGAAGATATGAAAAAGGAATTTGCCTCTGATGCCGAAGTTATCAAGGAGATCGAGGAAGAGGTCGTTAAGTACACCCGCGAGATGTGGCAGGAAAATCTTGATTCCATGCAGTACGCGCTTGACATGGGGTGGACCTCGGAAGAGGAATATTATTCAAACCTTGCGGCATACCGAGATGAGAATTTCGCGCCCGACACGCAGGAATACAAAGACGCGACGCTGGAGCTTCACAAATACTCGGTGCAGCTTATAAAGGACGCGAACGAGGCCTCGAGAGCGTACATCGACCTTCACGGCAGCCTTAACGATTGGGGCGAGATGGGCACGAGCATGGGAGCGGTCTGGCAGACCGTGAACCAAAGAAACGTGCAGGCGGCGAAGGACGGCCTTATAACCTGGGATGAATATTTTGAAAACCGCGAGGAACTGACGGAGCAATTTCTTGACAACTACAGCGACTATTCCGACGACTGGATCAAGCACGAGCAGGATTATAACAATCTATCGGCAGAGGGCACGATCGAGGCGATAAACAGACAGCGCACCGAGGTTGAAAACTATTTTGCCGAGATCGGGGAGCTGACCGACGAAGAATATTTGCTTAAGATAAAGATCGAGGCGGAGCTCGACGACAAAGCGCTTGACGCAGCGTGGGACGCCGTTGAGGAATGGCGGAGCGACGCCGACTGGTACAAGAAACAGGCTGATGTTTACGGCTGGGACTTTTTGCACCCGGACAGCGAGACCGAGTATTGGCAGCGGGTAATCAAAAATTATACCGACGCCGCAAACAGCGGGGCACTGAGCAAGACGGATAGAGACAAGGCTCTGCGCGAGGCTGACGAGGCGAGGCTTGAACTTTACAAAGCGACCGAGGACACATACGACGACATGCTCGACGCGACCAAAGACCGCATGGACGAACTGAAAGAGGCACTGGATGACAGGCTTGAAGCGCTTGAAACGTCCTGGGAAGTTGAGGATCGCGCCGAGGATAAGTCGGAGACGATCGCGGATATAAACAAGTTCAGGAACGCCGTGACCCTTGAGGGCCGAGAAAAGTATCAAGAGGCGCTCGACAAGCTGAAAGAGATCGAGCGCGACGAGATGCGTTTTGAGCTTGAGCAGGAAAACAACGCCATAATGGAGCAGATGCAGGCGGAGTATGACGCGCTGGAAGAGAAAAAGGCCGACGCTCTGGAGCAGCTTAAGGCGGCGAATATGCGTGTGGCGTCGCTTGTACAGCCTCTTGACAGCAGCATTAACAGCATGGAGACGAGCCTCAACAATAAGATGGACGCGCTTATAAATGTGCTTCAGACACAGATCGAAAAGCTCAAGCCGGATGTTACGGTCAATCAGGAAATCAACAGCGTTATAACCGACGGTACGGACGGTCAAATTCTCGCGAACAGCGTTTTTAACAAAATACTTGCGGGGATCGGAGGTTAAGCATGAGAGACGGATTTACATACAGAGGACGGCACAGCAACGAGTTTTACACCGTTGTCAAAACGGTCGGGCGGCCGATCATCGCGCCGGTGAAACAGGTAGATGAGGAGATACCGTATCGTGACGGTAACCTTGACTGCTCGGAGACCGGCGGGCGGCTTTATTATGACGACAAGGTGCTTGAGCTTGGCGTTACAATACTTGCGCGCAATACGAGAGAATTGCACGAGCGGGCTACGCGGTTCATCAATTGGCTTGCCGGCGGCTACGCGGAGCTGATTTTTGATGATATGCCGTATGTCTGCTGGATCGCGAAACCCGCCGATCTTGAAAGCATGAGCATAGAGCTTCACAGAGCGGGAAAATCAAAGATACAGTTCAGATGCAGACCGTTTAATATATTTTTATATGACAGCGACGGAATACCTCTTGACAGCGATATTCCTCTTGACAGCGAGGTTCCTATCGGGTTCGGTGATGAGAATGAAATAACCGTGAGCAGCGGAATAAACAAGCATACGCTGAACTACCGCGGATCTGCGCCTGTAAGACCGAAAATAATCATAAATGTGACCGCACAAACATCGCTGAAAATAGTTATAAACGGAGTGACTTTGAATATTTCGAGCGGAGCGGCTCGAGAGATAACCGTTGACTGTGCGGCAGCTACTGTGAACGGCACGGGATTTTCCGGTGATTTTTGCGAGCTTATGCCGGGTAACAATGAAATAACAGTCACATGCTCCGGCTCGTCGGACGGGACGTGCAGGATATTTTTTAACTACCGTCACAATTTTTATTATGGAGATGATATTATATGAAATATGTTGAAGTGTACGGCCGCGACGTTGCGGATTATAACGCGGCTCTCGGAACAGGTGAAAACAATAAACTCGGCTGGCTTGAGAACGCGAAAAATGTGTGTATAACGCGCTCGGTCAACGGCGATAATCAAATGACATTGACGCTGCCGAAAGGCGACCCGAAATGGGGAATTATCGCCGATGAGAGGCAAATCGGATATAACGATGAGATTTTTAGAATAAAAGAGATTAGCGGCGAGGATATAACGGCCCTGTCGCTTATTCAGGATGCCTGCCGAACGCATGTCAGGATCATAGAGGACATGATAAATCAGCCGGTCACCGACGTTATTGTGCCGGCCATATTTAGCGGCTGCCCTTATGTGAATGTTTTGTCGGCGGCGGAGCTTCGGCGGCGCGGATATGAGCCTGTAAATGTCGGTTTTGACTTTTTTGCAGTATCGAAAAAGACACCGATCGGCTGCCTTAATCTTCTGACGGAATCACTCAGAAAATACAAGATCAAGGCAGAAGTGTATATCAATAATAAAGACTTCGGCCTTGTTAAAACTTTGGGAACACGGCGGACCGATGTCATCCTTGACACGCGTTACAACACAGCGGAAGTCAAATCCTCAAAATCTACATATGAACTGATCAACAGACTTTATCCATACGGCAAAGATGATATGCCGCTCGGAAACGCGACGGGTTATATCGAAAGCCGGGAGAGCATCACAAAGTACGGACTTCATGAGGGCTTTTGCAACTTTGACGAGATCACTGACCCCGCAGCCCTTATGTCGGCCGCCGAGGCCCAGTTCAGCTCCGACAACCCGGAGCGGATAGATGAGCCGAAATATTCATTGAGCATAAAAGCCGTTATGACGGAATATCACGGAGCGCCGCTTAAACCGGGCGATATTATAACGGTCAGAGATAAAGCTCGGAATATCGAGACCGAGCAGCGGATCATAAAAGTTGATGAATATCCTTTTGAACCGCAGAAAAACAGCATAGAGGTCGGTGTGCCTCAGCTTTCGATGCAGGAGGCGTTTTCGGGTATGTTTACCGCAAAGGAATATCTGAGGCTTAACAAAAACGGACGCGAAGAGCTTAAGACGCCTACACTTGAGTTTATGGAGAAAAACGAGGATGTGTATCTCGAAGGAGCTGAAGGTGAAAGGCAGAAGATCGCAAAATACAAGACCGGTGCGCTGTTTGTGTCACCCAATGAATATTACGCTGTTGCCATTATGGACGGCAAGGTCAAGGTAGGAGTCCGCGATACAAGCAAGCCTGATAATTATAATTGGGTCGGCGTGTTCGGACAGGGCAAAGTATATGTTAACGAAATATATACCGGCACGCTCAACACTAATAATGTTACCGTACAAAGCGCGGATCGCTCTCTGACGATTGACGGCAACCTGTTAACTATGGTTGATGGCGGTGTCACAAAACTAAAACTCGGCTACGATGATACAAAGGGCAAGTACGTGTTTACCTTATACAATTCGAAGGGCGAGAAAACATTTTACGCTGATGACGATGGTAACCAAACCTTGAGGGGAATACTCCGCACCGGAAAAGACGGTGAGGCAAGAGTGGTTATTGACGGCAACGGAATACAAAGCTTTAACGACAAGAACCAAAAGCACGGACTTCAAACCACGGTTGACAATGAGATGGGGCGCGGCCTTCAGTTATACTCGGAAGGTGAAAAATTTCTGGATTTGGGATTGGCACGTCCTGATAATTACGTATATTTTCAAGTGCGAAACCAGGAAAAGATGAGTTTTGACATTGATCATTCAACATTGCTCGGAACATGGAGATATAAATATTCCGAGATAGCAAACCAAAACGATATTAATGATTTAAAAAAATCCATAGAGGGTTTGCAGAGCAAAGTCAGCGAAATAAACGATAAGTTAGCTACATTGATTCCCGGCACATAAATGAAATATCTAAGCGCCCGCTCAGCGGCGCTTTTTTATAGAGGAGGTAAAGAAATGGCAAATAATCAAAACCACACGCTTGACGAAAATTATAACGGGCAAACAAAACTTCGAAGATGGTGGCCGATCGTTCGATCAAACCTCGCGCTGCTGCTCTCGTGGTTTAATGCGCACATAAAAGGTACAGGAGATAAACATATCGCCGCGGATGTGCTTTATCAGGACGGCAGCGGAAATGACACGGTTAAAACCCGACTTGATAATGAAGTCACCGCTCGGCAAAAAGCCGACGAGACTTTGCAGGATAATATTGATAACGAAACCGATGAGCGGAAAAAAGCCGACAAGGATCTTGATGATAAAATCAAAGACGAATCCCAAGATTTAAATTATCGAATCGACGATGAGATAAGTGACAGGAAGGATGCAGATAACGCGCTGCACGACGATTTGTTGGAAAAAATAAACACAAAAGCCTACAAAGGCACAGTAGGTTCAATCGACGAACTTTTTAGACCGGGAATATATTATCCGGACAAAGATATAACGATCACTTATATAAAGCCTGACGGCACGGAAGCAA
>CANRBF010000019.1 GCA_947628795.1 uncultured Monoglobus sp. | reverse complement strand
TGAAAAATCACCCCTAATATTATTATTAAGGGTGATTGAATTTTATTCAAAAAAGGATATTTGCATCTGATCGCTATGTTAACTCCCCCTCAGTCGGGCGTTGTCCGACAGCATCAAGGAAGCTCTTGGTCAAAATTGCAAGCAATTTTGAAAGTTAGCTTTGAACCCGCAAGCAAGCTTGCTGATTATCCCCGAGGGGGCGCCTTGAGACGAACGGACGGCCTCGGCCGCCCGCTTTGCCTCCTCCCGGGAGGAGGTGGATTTTCGCCTTGGCGAAAAGACGGAGGTGGGAACGTAGGTACTAGGGAATAGCAACTAGGAACCCCTCTCAGTCGCCTTCGGCGCCAGCATTAAAGAAGCGCTTGGTCAAAATCGCAAGCGATTTTGAAAGGTCGCTTTGAACCCGCAAGCAAGCTTGCTGATTATCCCCAAGGGGCGAGCCTAATATAAACCGTAAGACATTCCTAGTTTCTATTCCCTATTTCCTAGTCTCTACATTGGCAGCTCCCCCGAGGGGGCGCCTTGAGACGAACGGACGGCCTCGGCCGCCCGCCCTTTTGGATTTAATTGGGAAATTTTAATTATTATTTATAAACTCATTTCCTCGCTGTTTGCAAGCGGTTTCATATCTTTTAAATTATTCCGAAGCATTGCTTTTATACGTGAATTTCGTAAGTCGATATTTTCAAATGTTACGGTTCCCGCTGCCGGTTTTGACTGCATAAATCTAAATGTTCCGTCTCTATCCCCAAAAGGTCAATGCGGAATTTAAAAATTATCTTTATTTTAAAATTTTTTGGAAATAATATTAGAAAAGAGGTGGTTTTTATGGAAACGCAGATACGCTGTGATCTGGCTCTGGAGGCGAAGGAGATGTACTCCGAGAGCGTGGAGCACGAGCCCGACATGAGCGGGATATCGGTGGATGAGTACACCGAGGCGGACATTATAAAGGTGACGCGGGTGGTGATAAGCAGCCCGAAAGGAGAACAGAGTCTTGGCAAGCCGATGGGCGACTATATCACGATCGAGATGCCCCAAAGATTTTACGGCGAGCAGAAGATATACGAGGAGATGTGCCGCGTGTGCGCCAAGGAGCTAAAGTCTCTGACCGACAAGTTTTTGAGCAGCGACGACGACGTTATCCTTGTGGTGGGGCTCGGGAACCGAAACATAACGGCCGACGCGCTGGGGCCGAAGGTTATATCGTCGCTGATGATAACGCGGCACCTTAAAGAATACGTGCCCGACGAGATACAAAAGGGCGTGCGCTCGATATGCGGGATAGAGCCCGGAGTGCTGGGGCTGACCGGCATCGAGACAGGCGAGATAATCCGCGGCGTGACCGACAAGATAAAGCCAAAGCTGGTTATCGCGATAGATGCGCTGTGCTCGCGCAAGATGGAGCGCGTCAACACGACGATACAGATAGCCGACACGGGAATAACTCCGGGCGAGGGCGTGGGCAACAAGCGAAAGTGCCTGAATCGCGAAACTCTGGGCGTGCCGGTGATCGCTATCGGGGTGCCGACCGTGGTGGACGCCGCGACGATAGCGGGCGACACCCTCGACATGCTGGTTGACGCGGCCGACGAGCGGAGCCGAATCAAGGACAAGCCCACCGCGAAGATCCTTAAAATAATCGGCGGCATGGCGGACGAGAAATACGAGCTGATACGCGAGGTGATAAAGCCGCGGTTCGGCAGCTTTATCGTGGCGCCAAAGGACGTTGACACCATAATCGGAGACATATCCTCGGTCGTGGCAAACGGCATAAACATCGCGGTCAACGAGGGCATAACCCTGCGCGATGTTGACAGATACAGATAGGCGCGAAAATCCGAGCTTGCAAACGCCCGAAAACTGTTGTATAATGATTTGAGTATACTTCAAAAACATTTTGGGAAGTGATGACTTGGATCTTAAAATCGGAGGCATTGAGCTTGACGGCAACGTGCTGCTTGCGCCCATGGCGGGCGTCACGGACAAGGCCTTTCGGCTGATCGCGAAGCCCTTCGGCCCGTCTTTGATGTACACAGAAATGGTGTCGGGCAAGGGCCTGCTTTACAAAAACAAAAAGACCGAGGTGCTGCTTGAGGTCCTTGACGAGGAAAAGCCCGTAGCGGCGCAGATCTTCGGCCACGAGCCCGAGGTGATGGCAAAAATAGCCGAGGGCGCGCTCCGCAGCGGCGCGGACATGATCGACATAAACATGGGCTGCCCCGCTCCGAAGATAGTGAACAACGGCGACGGCTGCGCGCTGATGAAAGATCCGCGCCTTGCCGGAGAAATAATTAAAAGCGTGAAAAAAGCCGCGCCCTGCCCGGTGACGGTCAAGTTCCGCATGGGATGGGACGACGGCAGCGTGAACGCGGTGGAGTTCGCCAAGATCGCGGAGCAGAGCGGCGCCGACGCTGTGACCGTCCACGGCAGGACGAGAACGCAGTTCTATTCCGGCGACGCCGACCTTGATATCATAAAGCAGGTCAAGGCCGCGGTGAAAATTCCGGTCATCGGAAACGGCGATGTGCGCGGCGGCGAATCGGCCAAAAAAATGCTCGAATACACCGGCTGCGACGGAGTGATGATAGGCAGAGCGGCGCAGGGCGACCCGTGGGTATTTGAGCGCATCAACGCGTACTTAAAAGACGGCACACTTCTTCCTCCGCCCTCGCTCAAGGAGCGGTGCGAGGTCGCGGCGCGGCACCTTGAACTTTTGGTAAAATTCAAAGGCGAGCGGCGCGGCACCTTAGAGGGGCGCAAGCACATGGCCTGGTACTTCAAAGGCATGCCCGGCGGCGCGGCGCTTAGAGAAAAAATAAACAAATGCGAGAGCTCCGCGGAAACTCTCGCTCTGATAAAATACGAAAATTTGATGCCTCGGTAAAACGGCGCGCGGCGCCTAAATTATCGAGGCCAGCACCCAGAGGACAACAAAGCCCGGAATGCCGAACACCCCGATCGTCAGGGCATTGAACGGATTTATCGGCAAGTACACCCCGGCCTTTGCGAAAATCAGGTTAAAAACGAAAATGCCGACCGCGCCCAACGCGCAGCTTATAAGAAATCTTGCCGCCCATCCGAGCGGCTTTTTTAAAACCCGAAGCAGGACGATCAGCAGCCCCAAGCCAAATATATAAACCAAAATGCTGCGCAAATCAAAGTTCACAGAACCAACCCCCAAGCAAGTTATAATTAACTATATGCTTGTTCAGCTTTTAAAATTCTTATTGGATAAAGTCAACCTAAAAATTACCCTCTTTGTTTATACAAATTATTGCCGTTTGTGTCTATTATCACGGTGAGGGGGAAGTTTTCGACGGTCAGGCGTCTGATCGCTTCGGCGCCCAGATCTTCGTAGGCCACGACCTCGGCCGAGGTCACGCACTTGGAGATCAGCGCGCCCGCGCCGCCTATGGCGCCGAAGTACACCGCGCCGCATTCCGTCATGGCGCTCACGACCTCATCTGAGCGCTCGCCCTTGCCTATCATTCCGGTGAGCCCCAGCCGTATCAGCGTCGGGGCGTAGGCGTCCATGCGTCCGCTGGTGGTGGGGCCGCAGGAGCCGATGACCCTGCCCGGCTTGGCCGGAGCGGGGCCCGCGTAATATATGGTCTGATCTTTTATCTCTATCGGCAGCTTTTCGCCGCGCTCGAGCGCCTCGATCATTCTCTTGTGCGCCGCGTCGCGCGCGGTGTAGATCGTGCCGCTGAGCAGCACGCTGTCGCCCGCCTTTAAGTTTTTTATCTTATCCTTTGTGATCGGTGTGATTATCTTGATCGTCTCGCTCATATTATCCCGCCTTTAAATTTTTTCGGGCAAAAATCCCGTTATATCCTCAAAAATATAGTCCGCCTTGTTGGTCTTGAAATACGCCTCCGCCGCCGCTTTGTCGACCCCGGTCAGCACTCCGACAAACGGCATTTCGGCGACCCTTGCCGCCAGAAAATCGCTTGGCGCATCGCCCACTACAGCCGTGGCTCTGGCGACGCTCTTGGCGTAGGCGCTGCCAACGATCTTTTTGTCGGGGTAATCAAGGCCGAGCGCCGCCTTTAAAAACACGTACGGGTGCGGCTTGGCGATCGACGTCGTAAGCCTCAGACTTTGTTCGGCCGCCGAGACCTCGTCATAGGTGACTATCATGTTATCGTCAAAATACTTGAGCAGGTCCCACGACTTCAGCGGATACATGATCTCGTCTCTCGGCCGGCCGGTGCCGACTCCGAGCATGAGCCCCGATTTTTTGAGATGATCGAGTACCGCGTGTATCTTGTCTATCGGGATCAGCGGCTTTTCGCGCCCGCACAGACCGTCGTCCTTGAACCAGCGCTGAAAGCAGAACTGCAGGTTTTTCCACAGTTCTCCGGTCGTGCGCTCGAATTCCTCCTTCGGCTTTCCACAGGCGCCTGCCGCCAGCTCTCCCGCGAGGCCGTAGACCTCGGGCGCTTTGGCCTCGATGTTCTCGATAAACATGCGCACCGAGCGGAAGTGCCACTCGTCGAGGCTCTCAAGCTCCGGCTCCAGGTACCGCGAAACACAGAATGTCAGATACGCCAGATCCCAGTTGGTGTTGACGCCCAGCGCCTTGACCGCGCGGATGGTTTTGTCGTTATCAAAAATCAGCCGCCTCAGCTCGCCGTAGTTTTCGAGACAGCCTTCGCGGTCTATCTCACTCTTTCCGTAAAAGCGGTAGTCCAGCAAAAGCTCGTACACAGTGAGAGCGGCGGTATCCCAATAGATATACTCGCTTGTGATAACGCCGTCCATATCGAATATTATATTTTTAAAATCACTCGGCTGAAATTTCATAGATCACTTCTCCCGCCACTCCGGAAGTTTTGCCTTTTCTGTTCGGGTCGACCGAGAGCGCCTGTCCAAGCGCGATGCCCACGCCGCGGTAGACCGCCTCCCAGATGTGGTGTCCGTTCTCGCCGCAGCGCAGCTCCACAAACAGGGTGCAGCGCGCGCCCTGGGCGAATCCGTCAAGAAACGTCAGCAGCTCCTCCGATGGCATGTTTTCAACCGTCTCGCCGTATTTCACATCGGTTTTGAAATTAAACAGCGAGCGGTCCTCAAACGAGATCACCGCGTCGGCGACAGCCTCGTCGATCATGCCGATCCCCGAGCCGTAGCCAGAGGGCACGTTGGCGCGGACGAACTCGCCCACGGCCTTGCCGAGGGTCATTCCCACATCCTCACAGACAAGGTGGTTGAGCTCAAAGGCGTCAAAATCCATAGTGATAGAAATATTAAGCCCGGCTCTCCACGCGATGTGCTCTATCATGTGGTTGAGGAACGGCAGCGGCGTCTTTATCCTCTTTCTGTAGTTGGGAACAAGCTCGCCCTTTTCGATCTTGACGGTTATGGCCGTCTCGGTGGATTTTCTGGTGACCGTAATTTTATTTTTCATAATATCACCTCAAATAATTTATTTTCTATGTATTGACCGCGAGGCCGCGGGTGTCGATTTACCTAATTATTTTTGCAAAAAATAATTTATTTTCTCTCTTTCACGGCCAGACCGCGGGTGTCGATTTCCCTAATTATTTTTGCAAAAAATAATTTATTTTCTCTCTTTCACGGCCAGACCGTGAGTATCGAATCCCTCTACCGTCGCTATTCTGTAGGCGTAGTCGCGGACGCGCTCGAAGCCCTCGCGGCTGGCGTAGCCCACCGACGAGCGCTTGAGGAAGTCAAGTACCGACACGCTCGAGTAGGTCTTGGCGAACTGGCCCGTGGGCAGTATCGCGTTGGGGCCCAGCACAAAGTTGCACAGCGTGACGGGCGTGTAGTCGCCCAGAAGTATTTCGCCCGCGTTCTTTATCTTGGGCAGGACATCAAAGGGCTTTTCGGTCATTACTTCCATGTGCTCGGGCGCGTACTCGTTGACAAACGCTATGCTCTCCTCGAGACTGTCGGTTATTATCGCTCCGCCGTAGGTGTTAAAGTTGGTCGTCACGAACTCGCGGCGCTTGTCGGAGATCTTTTCGAGCTGACGCTCGGTTATCTTCGCCGCCTTATGCGCCAGCTCCTCGCTGTTTGTCACAAGCAGCGCCGCCGAGTCGGGGCCGTGCTCCGCCTCTATCATCCAGTCGAGCGCCACCTTTTCGGGGTCGGCGTGCTCATCGGCCAGGATTATGCACTCGCTGGGACCCGCGGGCAGACCCGAGTCTATGTAGTTCGCAAGCACGCGCTTTGCCGCCGTTGCGTAGGCGTTGCCGGGGCCGATTATCTTGTGGCATTTGGGTATCGTCTCGGTGCCGTAGGCTACAGCCGCCACGGCCTGTATACCGCCGACCTTATATATCTCTGAAACGCCGATTATCTTGGCGGCGGCCAGTATCGCGTCGTCAACATTGCCCTGCTCGTTGGGCGGGGTCACGACCACTATCTTCTCGACCCCCGCGACCACGGCCGGAGTCGCCAGCATGCACAGGACCGAGGGGAAGCTGCCCTTGCCGCGGGGCACATACAGGCAGACGTCAACGATGGGCGTGGTCTTTTCGCCGACCATCAGACCCTTGTCCACCTCGGTGAACCACATTTCCTCGGGCATCTGCTTTGAGTGGAAGTCGCGGATATTGCCGATAGCGTAGGCCAGCGCCTCGCGGGTCTTTTCGTCAAGGCGGTCATAGCCTTCCTCTATCTCCTCGGGCTTTACCTTCATGCGGTCGGCGGTCAGCTTAACGCGGTCAAACTTCTCGGTGTACTCAAGCACCGCCTCGTCGCCGCGGCGCCTTATATCATCCGACACCTCTTTGGCGACCTTCATCTGCTCGGAGATATCAAGCTCCGCGCGCTTCATGATAAAGTCCTTCTTTTCGGGCGTCATTTCGGATAATTTATAAATATTCATATAAAAACTCCTTAGTCTTAGTTTTGCGCGCACGCGCGCTAAATAATTATATAACAAAAAAGCCCAAATTTCAAGGACTTTTTATAATTTTTTAATATCCGGTATAAACCTCGTATCCCGCTTTGCCGCTCTCCTTGACTTTATAAAGAGCCGTGTCGGCGTTTTTATAGAGTTCGTCGTATGTCTCGCCGCCGCTCGGATACAGCGCAACCCCGATGCTGAGCGTGAGCTCGCGGCGCAGTCCGCCCTCCTCGATCGTCGGCCTGTTTTCGTTGAGCCGCCGAAGCTGCTTTCTCAGGCGGTAATAATCGCCGCCGATATTGCGGCACAGGACCATAAACTCATCGCCGCCCGTTCTGCCGATAACGCAGCCGCGGTCAAACGTCTCGCTTAAAAGTCCCGCTATCATCTTTATGGCCTCGTCTCCGGCGCCGTGGCCGAAGGTATCGTTTACCGATTTGAAATCGTCGATATCACAGAGAACGACCGCGTGCTCCTGATTTCCGCGGAGCTCCAGAGTGTTTTCTATAAGCTGCTGAGTGGCGCCCTTGTTATATAGGCCGGTCAGCGAGTCGCGGCTGGCTTTGCTGCGCAGCTCCTCCTCTCTCCGGTGACGCTCCTCAACGTCGATCAGTATTCCCACCATGCGCACTGCCACATAGTTGTGATCGCGTATAGCGACCAGGCTCATGTCGGAATGGGTCACGGTGCCGTCGGCGTTTTTGAGGCCGAGCGTCATCACGATCTTGTCGGATTCTCCGTTCTTGACCGACTCGATTTTTTCGATCAAATGCTCGTAGTCCTCGGGTTCGATATAGTTTTTGACTTTAAGAGCGGGGATCGGGCCGTCTTTCACCGCGCCGATAAATCTGCGCTCCATGTGGTCGGAAATATCAATGGTCCCGCGTATCATATCCCACTCAAAAATACCGCTGTTTATGTTTTCAAACACGATCTTGTTTCTCGCCTCGGCCAGCGCGTATTTTTGCTGAAGAGTCATTTCTTCGGTAATGTCCAGAAACACGGAATAAACCACCGAGTTGCCGCCGCGGTCCTTTGTCAGAAAGCTGCTGCACGCGACCCACATATCGGTGCCGTCGCCGCGCAGGAGCTTGTATCTCGCCTGACCGCTGCCCGTCTCGCGGAGCCGACGCTTGAGCCTCGCGAACTCCCCGCGCGACTCGTCGCCCACCAGCATTTTGCTGAACTCGCCGCGGTAACGCCGCGCTATGTCGCCGATCCTGTAGCCAAGCATTGAATAAAAACGGTCGGTGCATTTTTTTATCGTGAAAAAATCGTCGTCGCAGCTGATCATCGTGCCGCCGACGATGTTCGTCATGACCTCGCCGTCCTCGTCTATTATCAGTTTGAGCGAGGATATTTCTTTGTGCGCGACAACGGCGGCATATACCGCCGTGACCGCCGCCGCGGCCAAAGCGCCCGCGAGAGACGCGTTCGCCGCGGAGCCGACTATGCCGCACACTCGGTATGAAAACAAAAACGCCGCGGCCGCCGAAATAACCCACCAGAAAAGGAGTGTCACAAACGTCCCCGGCTTAATTAAATCGAAAAATTTCAGTTTTCGGCGAACACCGCCCATTATATCAGGCATGCTTTCCACCACCCGATCTCTTGATTATTTCCGCCGCTGCCGACGTTAAAACCGCGAACACGGGCGCCGATATCAAAGGCGCCGATACCGCGAAGCCCGACATAAAGAATCCGCCTCCGCTCAGCGCGGTATAGGCCGCCGCGCCGCCGATGCCGAGAGCCGCTCCGATGATCGAACCGACAAGCGCCAACAAAAACGCGGGGCATATCCCTCTTTTTAAAATATATATCCATTTGTCCGCGCCGGCGAAGCCCTCCGAAAAATCGGCCGCCTTTCTCGACGGGAACAGCAGAAACATTACGAGCGTGATCCCGCAGATGATCAGCATGAGAATATACAGCGCGACACCCGCGGCCGACGGCTCGCTCGGCGTCTCGTTCAAGACAGACGTCTCGCAGCTTCCGCCCGAAGTTTTGCTCATGTTTGAGTTTATGAACCCGTCGATCTTTTTCAGCGCGGCGTCCGTGTCGCCGCGGGTTATAAACACGTATTCGGTAGGCTCGGACGAGTTGAGCACCATTCTTGCGGCGCCCGAGGGCAGTATCACGCTGCCGCTCAGGTCGCAGCCGCTTTTTCCCTTAAACAAACCGATAACATCATATGAACGGTTGTTTATCCTGACGCTCTGACCGACGGGCTCCGCGCCGCCGAACAATCCGTCCGCCAAGTCCTCGGAGATAAGAGCCGCGTTTTTGCCGAGATCGGCCTGCGTCAGCTCGGCGCCTTTTGTGACTTCCACGGCCCCGTACTCGAAAAACAGATCATCGGTAACCACGGCTGTGCCCGTGAGACCCTTGCCGTTGGTTCCGCGCAGCTCGACGCCCTCGACCCGTGAAAAAGGAACAACGGCCTCAAGCAGGTCGGGGTTATCGGCAGTCAGCGACGTCAGTCCGTCCGCTGTTATTCCGGTGCGCTCGCCGCTGATCTTGAGAGCGACGGTGTCGGCTCCCAGCGGATTTGCCGCGTAAGCCGCGCTAAGCGCGGACGAGTTTAAAGCGAGCCCAATCGCCACAGCCGCGAAAACCGCGGCCATAAAAGCGATAACGACAAAGCCCGCCTGAATTTTATTAAGTTTTATCCGCGCGATACCGTTTTGCGCGCCCGTTATCGCGGCTTTCGCCGCGCGCTTCAAACGCGCCGACGCTCTGTTTTCGTTCGCGCCTTTAAAGTTTAACATCCGTACACTCCAATTTATACTGTTAAATATCCATAACGCCCGTGGCCGCTTTTCCGGTGGATTCTAAGTTTTCGGAATCCTCCTCGGGCGGTATCATCTCTGTGTCGTCCGACTCGGAGTCATAGGGCGCACTGTCTTGCTCGGGATCTTCCTCCGCCTCTTCATCGCGAGCCGAGGAATCCGAGGCCTTCTTGTTATCGGCGGGTTTCGCCACGGGCTCGCTCTCGCCGTCCTCGGACAGCTTGTGGAGAACCGCGTCTCCCACGCTCAGACCCGATATTATCTCAACGTTGTCGCCGTCGCTGACACCGTATTTTACCTTTACCAGTCTGTAGCCCGAAGGCACGGTGATCTCGGGATAATCCTCGGGATCGACCGCCTCGCTGTCGTCGCCGCCGTCGGTTATAACCAGCGCGTTCTCGCCGTCGGACTCATAGAGCGCCGATTCGGGAAGCGAAAGCACGTTGATCGCCGAGTCTATTATTATCTTCGCGTCGACGTTCATGCCCGACTTGATCTTTCCGGGGTCGTTCACGGTTATCTCGACCGCGTATGAAGTGACGCCGTCGCCCTTCTTTTCGCCCTCTCCGGCAATGTTTGTTATCTCGCCGCTGAAGGTCTCTCCGGGCAGCGCGCCGACCGTGATAACGACCGTCTGTCCCAGCTCGATATTCCAGATATCAAGCTCGTCGACGTCGATCTTGAGCTTCATCTTGCTCATGTCGGCAATAACCATCATGGGCTGGTCGGTCGTGCCTTCCACAACGCTGTCGCCCACCTTGGAGTTTTTGACAAGGATCGTTCCGTCTATCGGCGCGGCGATCTTGTATTTTTCAAGGTCCTTCTGCGCCTGCTCAAGCGCCAGATTCGCGGCGGTTATATCGTTCTCTCTGGTGTTCGGATTTATATTGGTATTCGACGCGCTGTCGCTCGTGACCACGGCAACGACCTGTCCGGAGCTGACCGTGGAACCGTTGCTCACGTTTACTCTCTCGACCGTTCCCGTAACCGAGGGGATAAGCCCTATCTCGGTGCCGTTGGCCTGAGTGATCGTCGCGATCTGTCCTCCGGTTATGCGGCTGCCCGACGAGATATTCAGGCCGCTTATCGTGCCCGACGAGTTGGCGTATATGTTCACTCGCTCGGACGTCGTCGTAGAAGTCGTCGGCTCCTGCTGGGCGCGGCTGACCGCGTTCTGAGCCTGCTGCACCGCTATCTGAGCGTTGGTGTCGTCTATTTTGTAAACCAGCTCGCCCGCGCGAACCGCGTCGCCCGCGTTCAGCGGCGATTCGATTATCGTTCCGCCCACCGGCGGGATTATGTTGTATCTGGCGTTCGGCTCAACGCTGCCGCCCGCCTCCATTGTCTTTATTATATTGCCCTTTGTGACATAGAGCTCGGTGTATCCCATCAGCGGGTTCATGCGCCAGCGGGCAAAGAACAGCGCTCCAACGGTCGTCAGAACGACCGCGGCCGCGACCGCCGCGCCGATTATCCACTTCTTGTTTTTGGTTACGAATTTTTTGAATCTGCTCTCTTTTTTCGGCTCGTTATCCGAATCATCCATATCGTCCAGATCATAGTACGAGGTCTCGGTGACTCTCGGGCGCATGCTCTTAGGGGCATACGCTGTGTATACCTCATCGGTGTCGATATCCGAGCTTAACAGCGCGTATGACGGGTCGTCCGGCGAAACATGCTCATTGGGCTCCGAGGCGTACGAAATCATTTCGCCCATCGGCTCGGGCTCGATATAGCTGTCCGCCTCCTTCATGGCGCTAAGCAGCTGATCGACGTCCATTTCATCGGTGTCGCCCTTGTCGTCCTCAAGCGCCGAGTACGCGTCCCTTTCGTAAAAAACATCCTTGTTCTCGGTCAAATCTGTCTCGGTCAAATCGGGCTCGATCAAATCCGTATCCGTTAAATCGGGCTCTGTTAAATCGGGCTCTGTTAAATCGGGCTCGGTCAAATCCGTGTCCGTTAAATCTGGCTCCGCATCGGTTTCCATAACGTTTGACGCCGACTCGGGCGCGTAGAACACTCCCGGCAGTTCGATTTCCTCGGCCGCGGGCTCATATTCATCATCGGGCTCCGTCTCATATTCGCGGACATCCGCCTCAACGATCGGTTCGGCCTCCGACGCTTCCACCTCGGTCTCTTCCGCCGACGCCTCGGGCTCGTATTCGGCGGCGCCCCCTTCGGGCTCGGTTAAAGTCTCGGCGGTTTCGGCCGGCGCTTCCTCCGCCTCGGGCGCGTATTCATCGGTCAAAGCTTCGGCTTCGTATTCGGAATCGTATTCATATTTATTTTCGGATTCAAATTCATTCTCATATTCCGCGGCCTCCGGTTCTTCCGCTTCGGGCTCTTCCGCGTAAACGCGATCCGGATCGTCCTCTTCCGGTTCCGTGTCCGCGGTTTCGGCTTTGAAGCCGCTCTCGAAAGTTTCGGACATGTCAAAATCGCCGACGGACTCCTCCGCGGCGCCGAATGACAGCTCTTCCTTGTCTGTCATAAGCTCAATTTCGTCATAAGCCGAAGCAGGGTCCGCGGCGTTGTTTTCATCCAGGATCCTGTCGGGATTCAGGTCAGACTCATCGCCCAAGCTCTCATAAACTCGGTCCAAATATTCCGACTCATTGTTTTCCTTGTTTTTGCCGGAAAACAATTTTCCAAAAAAGCTCATCCGTTGTCCTCCCGTATGTAATAACGCTATTTACATACATTACTATTTTAACACATTTCCGTCAAAAGTTTATCACGTAATTGTTAAACAAATATTAATATTCTATTACATATCACGCGTCGCGCCGCGCGTCACGGGTTAAGCGTCCGCTTTCCGCCGGCGTATTTGTTCGCGATGTAATCGTTGGCGAGAGTTTCGATCCCGTCGTCAAGCGGCTCGAGACCCTCAAAATCCGAGTACTTGCGCTTGAGCGCGCGCTCGAGAATATAGTCGCAGAGCTGCGGGTTCTTGGGCAGAAGCGGGCCGTGGAGATAGGTTGCTATCACGTTTTTGTACAAAACGCCCTCGTATCCGCTGTCGCCGGTGTTTCCGTTTCCGAACAGCACTTTGCCCAGAGGGGTAACGCCCTCGCCAAGATACGTCCTGCCCGCGTGGTTCTCAAAGCCCACGATCGGCATTTTGAACTTGTCGCACTCAAGCACCACGTTGCTGATAAGGCGCGTGTCGCCCGAGTCGGTGTATATGTCCAGTATCCCGAGACCCTCGATCTTTGTGTTGGCTGTCTTATAGTATTTTCCCAACAGCTGATAGCCGCCGCAGACCGCCACCAGCACACCGTCCGATTCCACGTGCTTTATAAGCTCGTCCTTTTTTTTGAGCAGCAGATTACACACGATCTCCTGCTCTCGGTCGGAGCCGCCGCCCACGAAAATTATATCGGCGCCCGAAAGATCAATGCTGTGGTCCTTGTTGGTGCAGGTCCTGACATTGGCTTTGATGCCCCGCCACTCGAGGCGCTTTTCCATGCAGGCGATGTTGCCTCGGTCGCCGTAAAGATTCAAAAGATCTGGATAAAGATGTATTATGTTTATCTCATAGTTATTCTGCACTCAAGGCACCTCCCTTATCCGCGGGAACCGGAAGCGCCGCGTCGGCTTCCTTTTTATATTCCAGCATCGCCGTCTGGGTGGGATAAAGCGCCGTGTAGTTCACCAACACATAGCACACCTCGGCGTCTTTATCGCTAAAGCACCTCGAAAGCGCGAACTTCATGTCCTCGGTGGCGAGATCGACCTTCATATCTGCGTACCTGAAGCGCAGCCACATATCGTACCGCCGTATTCCGGAGGTTATAAGCTGCCTCAGGTTCGCGCCCTCAAGCTTGTCAAAATCCACGTCCCACAGCCACGACACGTCGCGGCCGTCGTTGGCAAGGTCGTTTATCGCGACGATAACATCCTTGGGCCGCTTGTCGAGCAGCACGGTCTGTATCGCCTGATTGAAGCCCGCCGGGTTCTTGGCGAGGTTCAGGATAAACGGCTTGCCGCCCATCGGTATCAGCTCCATCCTGCCGATCTGGGGCTTGTAGTCCGAAAGTATCTCGTTAAAGTTGTCGGTCTTGATGCCTATCGTGTTAAGCGCTGCGTACACCGCGAGTATGTTGTATATATTGTAAAATCCGCGGTAGTTGACGTCTATGCGCTTGCCGCCCACCGTGAACTTCATCGACTCCGAAAGATCGACGTCGGTGGCGGCGTAGTCGATATCCGGGCGCTTGTTGCCGCAGTTCGGGCAATAGTAGTCGCCCAGCTGGCTGTAGTGGAAATAGTTATACTCCTGCTCGGCGCCGCACTTTAAGCAGAAGCGGCCCTCCTTGGTCTCGTTGGTCTCGGGCAACACCTGCTCGGATATGCCGAAATAGACCGCATCGCGGCCCTCGCCGAACTGCGCCGTCAGCGGATCGTCGCCGTTTAAGATGAGCTTCACGCCGTCCGCCATGTCGATCGCCTCGTTGAGCAGATCGACGGTTATGTCGATCTCGCCGTAGCGGTCGAGCTGGTCGCGGAACAGGTTGGTTATCAGCATATAGTCGGGCTTGATGTGCTTGAAAACGCGCCGCGCGGAGGCCTCGTCGACCTCAAGCACCGCGTAATCGGCCTTGAACCTTCCGAAAATATTGCACGCCTGAGCGAAGGCGGTGGCGATACCGCCCACCATGTTGGCGCCCAAAGTGTTGCACACCGTGGCGTACCCGTATTTTTTCAGCGAGCTGTTGAGCAGATTGTTCGTGGTCGTCTTGCCGTTGGTGCCGCAGGTCACGATAACGCCCTTTTTCACGTTCTTTTTGAGCGTGCTTATAAGGCTCGGACATATTTTGAGCGCCAGCACTCCGGGCGAAGACGATGATTTTTTTCCTATGATCCTGCCGGCCACGGACGCCAATTTTGCCGCCCATACCGCGAGGATCAATCGTATTATATTCAATTATTTCAATCCTTTCGAAACTGTGTTCGATATATCGGGTCTCAAAAGCTCATAAGAACCCAATTATGATACATTATATCCCAAAACCGTATTCAATTCAAGTATATAATATACAAAATATGCCCGTATTACCCGCAAAATTTGTCTAACACCCACAATGCGGCCACAGTTCCAATATCCGTTTAATTCGTCTCCGACGCTCCAAACGCGGGCATATAAAAAATATTATATAATTTTTCAAAAAAGCCTTGACAAATATTTCTACCTGATGTAGAATATAATCATCTACACAGTGTAGAAATAGGAGGCGCAGAAAAATTATGAAGATTTCGGAATCGGAAATGGAGATCATGAAAATTATTTGGGACAAGGGTGAGACGGTGACGACCGCCTACATCCTCGACAGTCTCAAAACGGAATGGAAACACACCACGGTGCTGACGTTTTTAAAGCGGCTGACCGACAAGGGCGTGCTGAAATGCGAGAGGCGCGGCAAGACCAACTTTTATTCGCCGCTGATCACCGAGAGCGAGTACAAAAACGCGCAGACGCGGGAGTTTATGAGCGAGCTTCATTCGGGCTCGGTAAAGAATTTCCTGACCGCGCTGTACGGAGAAAAACGACCCACAAAAGACGAGCTTGACGAGATAAAAGAGTGGTTCGAGGGGGTGTAGCTTATGGCTGCTTTGCTTCACAATATTCTGATATGCACTGTCAGCGGAAGCATCATGTTCGGTCTTGGCACTCTGCTTAATTTAAGGTTCAGCAAGCGCAGCATGTCGCGGTGGTACTACGGGATAATAATTTTATCCCTCATCATGCTGCTGGTGCCGCTGGAATTCGGCGGCTCGCTGCCGAAGCTTATAAACGTCAGTCTGCCCGCGGAAGCGGCGCCCGCTCCGATAAGCGGAGCCGCAAAAAGCGCGACAAGCTCGGGCCCTTCGCTCATTCAAATAATTTTTACGGTCTGGGCGATCGCGGCCTCGGCGCTGGCGGTTCGGAACATCATACTCTACATCAGGGCGAGCCGAACCATCGGCCGCATATCGCGGCCCTGCGAGAACGCGGAGACGCTGCGAATATGCGAAATGCTGCGGAAGGAACTCAGGGTCCGCAGACGCGTTCGGGTCATGGTGAGCGGCGATACGGCCTCACCTCTGCTTTTCGGGATAATCAGACCCCGGATAATAATCCCCGACCGCGAATTTGACGCCGAAAGCCTGAGGCTGATATTCGCCCACGAGCTGACCTACCTAAGACACCGCGACCTTTTGGTAAAGCTGCTGGGAATAGCGGCGGGCTGCGTGCATTGGTTCAATCCGCTGATTTATCCGCTGCGCAGATCGCTGAACACGGTGTGCGAGCTGTGCTGCGACGAGTCGGTGCTGAAAAAGCTCAGACTTGCCGACAACAAGGATTACGGCAGGCTGATTATCTCGGTGGTCGAGGACGGCGGCGCGGGCTACGCGGCCTACTCCACCTCTATGGCGTCGGCCAAGAACAGCATGAAAAAGCGGCTGTCGCGCATAGCCCGCTTTAAGGAGATAACTGGCGCGCTCAAGATGATAAGCGTACTGACCGCCGCGGCGCTGACGGTGTGCAGCATGACGGCGTTCGGCTTCACACGGGCGGCGGAAGTCATGCCCGAGGAGATCTCGTCGGTGTTCAGACCCCATGGCGGCGCGGTCGTCAGCAAATTCTCGGCGCCTGTCCGCGAGACGCCCGTCCCGGCCCCGCCGGAAACGGCGGCGCCCGAACTCACCGCGGGCGAAACGGCGGACGAGGCGCGGACCCCGAGCGAGCCCGAATACGAGGCAAACGACGAGCCTGTTTATGATTTGACGGACGAGAGCGCGGAGACTGTATCCGAAGAAAACACAGAACCGCAATATGACGAGCCGGAGTATTCCGAGCCGGTTCCGGCGCATGAGGCCGAAACGCAGACCGTTGCAGAGCCCGCGGCCGTCACTCCGCCTCCCGCGCCCACCGAGGCACCCGAAGCGGCCGAGACCGTCAAGGTGCCGGGCGTGTCGTCATACGTGATAAACCTTGATTATGACGATTCGGGCAAAGCCGCGTCACCGATCCTTGAGGCGGCAAGCACGACCAAGCTGAGCTTTAATCTGACAAACATGATAAGCGGAGTTGATATCTACGCGTGCGGAAAAAACGGCGAAAACGCGCACAAGGTCTACGAAAGCGCGGACAAAGCCATAACGTCGTTCACGCTGCCCGTGACCGAGGGCGAGTGCTTCTTCGCGGTGTTCACCGGCCACGACCGCACCCCCGCCCCGACAAACACCTTGATCATCAATTGACCCTCGCGCAGCGCCCTCGGGAGGATGCATTAATTTGGCGCCCCTCGGGGATAATCAGCAAGCTTGCTTGCGGGTTCAAAGCTATCTTTCAAAATTGCTTGCAATTTTGACCAAGAGCTTCCTTGATGCTGTCGGGCAACGCCCGACTGAGGGGGGATGCCTAGTCCCTAGGCCCTATTTCCTAGTCTCTACGTTCCCACCTCCGTCAGGCTTACGCCTGACACCTCCTCCCAGGAGGAGGCATTAATTTGGCGCCCCCTTGGGGGAGCTGTCAGCGAAGCTGACTGAAGGGGTGCCCTATTCGCTATTCGCTAATCACTAATCACTATGTTGGAAGGAATGATATATATGAAAAAACTAAAAAAATTATTATCGGCGGCACTGACCGCCGCGGTCGCATTGACCGCGTTCTCGGGGCTCACGGTCTCGGCGGCGGGACGGGTGACCGCCAAGGATATAAAAGAACTCGCCGAGGTCACTCTGCGCGAGGAGCCCGATTATAAAGCGATTCTCGGCACGACCTACATCCCCGACGACGGGGACATCACAAGCGCCGCGATATACGGCGACGTTATCGACCCGAATTCCGCGTTTTTGGTATACTCAAGCGCCGAAGGCTACACGCGGCTGATTGGGAACGGAGCCGACACGCTTTCCGAGGCGATCGAGCTTTGCGAAAACGGCGCGAACAGCGGCACGCGCTATGACAGCTCGGGCGACAGGTGCTACTATCAGCCTCTGCCCGGCTACCCGAACTGCGCCGACTATCCGCAGTTTGGCGGCGCGGCGGCCTACAGGCTGCGCCTGAGAAACGGCGAACCCGTGGAGCTGGCGGTGCAGCCGCTTTACGACTTTGCGGCCGAATATCAAAAAGTCGCCGACGTTATGAACGAATACGGCTTAGGCAAGCCCGACGCGGTATATCTGTTTTCGGGGAGCCCGTCATTCGGCGGCCCGCTCAAATCGGCATCCTTCGGCATCTCGGTCGGCGGCGAGGAATACATGATCCCCGTCGGCCAAGACATCGAGGACAAGCAGGGCGGCTCGGGTCTTGAGGCCTATCGGCTTTATGACATGATCGACTGCAACGCCTATTTTAACACCCACCGCGCGAGCGTCGAGGAGATACTCGAAAACGCGGAGAGCGAGCGCCTCAAGCGCCTGCCCGGCGTCCGCACCCGCGAGCAGCTTGATGAGGCGGCGAAAACAGTCGGCATAAACGACACCGACAGCTTTTCGAAATACATCGGCACCGCGCCGAAGTATTCCGACATAACCGCGGGTCAGGCGGCGGTGACAAATCAGCTGACCGAACTGGGCGTCATAAGCGGCTTTGACGGAAAGTTTTATCCGAACGACAATGTGACGCGCGCGGAGACCGCGGCCATGCTGTGCAGACTGTTTGATATCAAAAGCGAAACCGAGAGAACGACCGCGTTTTCTGACGTGCCGCAAAGCCATTGGGCGGCGGGATATATCGGCGCCCTCGCGCAAAATGGCGTGATAAGCGGGCTCGGAAACGGCGCTTTCGGTCCCGAGCAAAACGTGACCTATGAACAGGTGTTCAAAATGGTCGAGCAGCTGCTGGGCTACACCGGGCAGATGCTCGTGAGCTGCGGCGGCACCTATCCCGAAGCCAATGTGCTGGCGGCAGCGAAGCTGGGTCTGACGAACGACCTTAAAAGCTATGACTCTGCCGACCCGATCACAAGGATCGAGCTGGCGTGCGTGCTGAGCCGCGCGCTCGACGCCCACACCGCGACCGTTGAGGTGTATATCGAAAACCGGACCGAGGGAGTTTATTACTACACCGACGCGACCCTGAGCGACCTCAAAAACGGCGCTAAGCTCGCCGGAAAGCTGTGCGGAAGCGACGATGAGTTCTGGGAGTACACCCGAGCGCTCAAGTCGGAATACGCCGAAAAGACGCGGGACATCATCGACGCGGCGGTATCGCAGACCGGCGGCATGGGCATAGACTTGGGCGGCGGCATAACGATATACGCCAATCCCAAAGCCGACATCCCCAGGATCACAAGCTGAAAAAGATTTATTAACAAAGGCGGAGCCGAGGCTCCGCCATGTTTTTTTGCTGTTTAATTTTGTTTTGCGGCGTTTTGTATGACCTCCTCGCTGACGCCCGCCTTGCGCAGGTTTTCTATCATTAGGTTCATGCCGAGATTCATACCTATATCTATGCCTTCTTTTCTGGCGGTGTTCAGCGCTGTCTTTTCCGTTCTCAGCGCATCCTCGCGGCGCTCCGCCATGTCTTTCACGTCCTTTTCGTCGCTCAGCCTGAAGATCACATCGGTCGCCTCGCGTATCGATTCAACATTGCTCTGTCTTAACATATTCAGATCACCCTCGCTTTCAGAATTGATAAGCTGCATCCACAGCTTTTTCCTGTCTCCCGCGTCTATTTTCTTATCGAGCTTCGGCAGCTCGAAAAAGTGTATCGCGCACGTGTCCGTAAGTATCTTGTTATGCTCAAGGTCCGCCATTGTGTAGGTCGACGCGAACGAATCGGTCTCAAACATCTTGAAATCAACTATGTTTATCGAGATCGTCGGCCTTATCTCGTCGTATCCCTGACCCTTTTTGAGCTGTGTTCCGTATCTCTGCGCCCAATAGTACAAGCTGCGCTCGGCGAACGCTCCGTAGTTGTTGACCTGCACTTCCACGTTTATAAGCTTATTATCCACTGTGAGCTTTAAATCAAATCTTGTGAACTTGCCGTCGATCTCATCGGGCGTTATCTCGGTGTTTTCCACAATAATGTCGGTTATGCTGTCGTATTCGATATCGAGTATGTCCGATATGAAGTGCTTTAGCAACTTTTCGTTGTCCTTTCGGGTAAACATTATTTTGAATACCACATCTGTCTTTGGTTTAACGATCTCTTTCATATCGGGCACTCCTTTCCTGAACTTATTATATCATATCACGATGATAAATACAAGATATTTTTATATTTTAAAATATATTTAATCGTCAACGCGAAAACGGACAGATGTTTTTTCTGTCCGTTTTGGATTTTCTTAAATATTAAATTATATCGGGTGGGTCATGTCGTTGTAGTCCACCATGTCTTTGTCGATTTTATATTTATCGGCTTTTCTCTGCTCGAAGAACTTTACCGCCACCTGCTCAAACAGCGCGTAGGACAGCACGTCCTCGGGCTGCTCGGTCCACTCGGCGCACTCCTTTTTGAGCTTTTTGAGCTCCGGCTTTATAAGGTCGGCCGGGCGGCACTTGATGGCCTTCTCGTTTCCGATGATCTTTTTTCTGAAGCTCTCGTCGATGGGCACCGGCGTTCTGCCGTACTCGCCCTTGCATATGCCCTTGGTCTCTTTGGTGACCATTTTGTATCTCTCGCCCATAAGCACGTTTAGCACCGCCTGAGTGCCGACGATCTGGCTCGTGGGTGTGACAAGCGGGGGATAGCCCAGATCCTTGCGCACTTCGGGCACCTCTTTTAATACCTCGTCGAGCTTATCCTCTTTGCCCTGCTGCTTGAGCTGAGAAACCAGATTCGACAGCATTCCGCCGGGCACCTGATACTTGAGCGTGTTGATGTCAACGCCCAGAACCTTTGTGTCGAGCAGGCCGCTGGCGAGATATTTTTCGCGCAGGGGCTTGAAATACTCGGCGATCTCGGTCAGCAGATTAAGGTCTATGCCCGTGTCGTATTGAGTGCCCTGCAGCGTGGCTACCAGAGGCTCGGTGGGCGGCTGTGACGTGCCCAGAGCCAGCGGAGACAGCGCGGTGTCTACCACATCGACTCCCGCCTCGATCGCCTTTAAGTAAGTCATCGAGGCCACGCCGCTGGTGTAGTGGGTGTGGAGCTGGATCGGCACCTTGACCGCCTTTTTGAGCTTTTTGACAAGCTCGTACGCGGTGTAGGGCGTCAGCAGTCCGGCCATGTCCTTTATGCAGATCGAGTCGGCTCCGCAATTAGCATACTCTTTCGCAAGCTTCACGAAATAGTCTGTGTTGTGCACCGGACTGATCGTGTATGATATAGCCGCCTGAACGTGGCCTTTCTCCTTTTTGGTGGCGTTGATAGCCGTCTGGAGATTGCGCACGTCGTTTAAGGCGTCGAATATTCTGATTATGTCAATGCCGTTCGCTATCGACTTCTGGACGAAGTACTCCACCACGTCGTCCGCGTAGTGGCGGTAGCCCAGCACGTTCTGGCCGCGGAACAGCATTTGAAGCTTGCTGTTGGGCGCGGCTTTTCTGATTTTTCTCAAGCGCTCCCACGGGTCCTCGTTGAGGAAGCGCAGGCACGCGTCAAACGTGGCGCCGCCCCAGACCTCGAGCGAGTGGTAGCCGGCCTTGTCCATCAGAGGCAGAGCCGGAAGCATCTCGTCGGTGGTCATTCGGGTCGCGATAAGCGACTGGTGCGCGTCGCGGCATATAGTTTCGGTAATTCCAACTTTTGCCATAATATTATCCTCCTAATTTGGTTGTGTATTCTGAGTTTAAGCGAACATCGCGAGGAAAACTCCCGCCGCCACCGCGCTGCCGATAACGCCGGCAACGTTGGGGCCCATGGCGTGCATGAGCAGGAAGTTAGAGGGGTTCTCCTTCTGGCCGACCTGCTGCGAAACTCTCGCGGCCATCGGCACCGCGGAAACGCCCGCCGAGCCGATGAGCGGATTGACCTTGCCGCCCGTGAGCTTGCACATCAGCTTGCCGAGCAGCAGTCCGCCCGCCGTGCTGAAACAGAAGGCGATAAGGCCCAGAAGCACGATACCCAGAGTGGCCGGGGTCAGGAAGGTATCGGCCTTGGCCGTGGCTCCGACCGTGAGCCCCAGAAATATCGTGATGGTGTTCATAAGTCCGTTTTGCGCGGTCTTTGCCAGTCTGTCGGCAACGCCGCTCTCTTTTATCAGGTTGCCCAGCATGAGCATTCCCACCAGAGCGACCGCGTCGGGCACGATAAGCGCCACAACGATGGTAACGATGATCGGGAACAGTATGCGCTCGGTCTTGCTGACCGGCCTTAGCTGCTCCATAACGATCGAGCGCTCCTCTTTGGTCGTCATGAGCTTCATGATGGGGGGCTGGATAACCGGGATAAGCGCCATGTAGGAGTATGCCGCGATGGCTATCGCGGGGAGCAAAGCGGGCGCCAGCGTCTTTGTCACGTATATCGCGGTGGGGCCGTCGGCTCCGCCGATTATGCCTATCGACGCGGCCTCGTTAACGCCGAACCCTATCGAGGGGATCAGCGCGCCCATTGCCAGCGCGCCCAAAAACGTGATAAACACGCCGAACTGCGCCGCCGCGCCCAGAAGTATGCTCTTGGGGTTGGCGATAAGCGGGCCGAAGTCGGTCATGATACCGATGCCGAGGAATATCAGCGGCGGATAAATTCCGAGCTTCACGCCTAAGTACAACAGGTCCAGAAGTCCGCCCTCGGCGAAAATACGTTGTATGTCAAGGTGCCCGTCGATCATATACTGCGGGTCGGTGAAGAACTCGGTGTGCATAAGTATCGCGCTTGAGTTTTGGAACATCGGCAGATTTGTCAGAAGCACGCCGAAGGCGATGGGGAGCAGCAGCAGCGGCTCGAACTTCTTGACTATCGCCAGATAAAGAAGCAGGCACGCGATGGCTATCATCAGCGGCGTTCCTATTACCTCAAGAAAATTCTTTCCCGAGGAGACCGCGGTCATCATGTTGTTTATCAGCGCCGCGATGCCGGTGCTTCCTAAAAAGCTTGAAAAAGCGTCTAACACAAAATCACCCTTTCGTTGTTTCGATTTGATTTAAGTATGGTTTTCGCAGGAATTTTGCTTAGCCGATCGAGATCAGCGGATCGCCCGTGTTGACAGCCGCGCCCTGAGAGGTGCATACCGCGGCGATCTTGCCCGCCTTGGGCGCCACGATCTCGTTTTCCATCTTCATTGCCTCGAGGACGCAGACCACGTCGCCCTCTTTCACGGTGTCGCCCGTGTTTACCTTTACCGCGACGATCGTGCCGGGCATTGGAGCCTCCACGGTGGTCGCGCCTGCGACGGGAGCCGCGGCGGCCGCCTGAGCGGCCGGAGCGGGTGCCTGAGCCGGAGCGGGTGCGGCGGGCTTTGGCGCCGGAGCCGCGGATCTGGGAGCGGGAGACTGAGCCGCCGCTTCGGCGACCTCCTCCACTTCTACCTCGTATGTTGTTCCGTTAACGGTCACATTAAATTTTCTCATAATATTTTCCTCCTAACATAGTGATTAGTTAACATAGCGATTAGTGATTAGCGAATAGTGATTACGCGGAAATGATTTGGCGAAAATCGTTCGCGTGTTCTCCGCGAAATCCGTGTCTGCCTCGCCCCTTGGGGAGAGGTGGATTTTCGCCGTAGGCGAAAAGACGGAGAGGGGTTAACATAGGAACTAGTGATTAGGTACTAGGGACCCCTCTCAGTCAGCTCCGCTGACAGCTCTCCCCAAGGGGCGAGCCTATCCCAGCATGATAGTTAATACGTCGAATTGATAACGTCCTCGAGGCCGGCTTTGTTCCATTCGGGGGACGCGTTTCCCACCCTGCGGTAGGATCTTATGTTCAAATGATATGTCGATGTGCTGTAGGCCGCGGCGATCGCTGCGGTCAGCACGGCCACAAGCTCGCCCTCATCCATCGGCGCGGGCTCCGCCTTATTCTCATCCTTCTTTCGCGCGGCGGGCAATGCCTTGCTCTGAGCCGCGGGCAGCGTCTTGGCGGCCTTGGCCGGCTCTTTGTAAAATATCGCCTTGAACGCCATCAGCACCAGCATAAGTATAACCAGAACGCCGAACACAATGGCAAGGCCCACGACTGTGACCTGCAGGCCCTCGGCCAGCGCTTCACCGATAGTCATAACTCAAGTCTCCTTTCGGTTTGATCTCTGTTTATTGTAGATCTATGTTTACAGCGGAATATTTCCGTGCTTTTTGGCGGGTCTTGTCTCGCGCTTGCCGGCAAGCATCTCAAGAGCGCTTATTATGCGGGGGCGGGTCGAGTCGGGCTCGATCACGTCGTCCACATATCCGCGGGCGGCCGCCACATAGGGATTCGCGAACTTGTCGGTATACTCCCGTATCTTCTCGGCGCGGGTCGTTATCGGGTCGTTGGAATTGGCTATGTCTCTTTTGAATATAATATTCGCCGCTCCCGAGGGACCCATGACCGCGATCTCCGCGGTAGGCCACGCGAACACCATGTCCGCGCCCAAGTGCTTGCTGTTCATCGCGATATACGCGCCGCCGTACGCCTTTCTGAGTATAACGTTGATCTTGGGCACGGTCGCCTCCGAGAAGGCGTAGAGCAGCTTGGCTCCGTGGCGGATAACGCCGCTGTGCTCCTGGTTGACGCCCGGCAGATAGCCGGGAACGTCTGTGAAGGTAACGAGCGGGATATTGAAGCTGTCGCAGAAACGGACGAATCTGGCCGCCTTGTCGGACGAGTCGCAGTCCAGCGAGCCCGCCATGAACTTGGGCTGATTGGCGATTATGCCTATCGTCTTTCCGTTCATTCTGCCAAAGCCGATCACTATATTCTGAGCGAACCTTTCGAAAACCTCAAAGAAGTCGCCGCTGTCGACCACCTCGCGTATCACGTCGCGCACGTCGTAGCCCTTGTTCTCGTCCTCGGGTACTATTTCCTCGAGTTTGTCCGAAAGTCTGTTGAGGTCGTCGGCGCAGGCGTATACCGGAGCGGTCTCAAGATTGTTGCCCGGCAGGAACGAGAGCAAACGCTTCAGCTCCGCGAAGCACTCGGCCTCGGTCTTAAACGCCTTGGCCGCCACGCCGCTCTTAGTCGCGTGGGTCGCGGCTCCGCCCAGCTCTTCAAAGCTGACGTCCTCGCCCGTGACCGACTTTACGACCGCGGGACCCGTGATAAACATCTGAGCCGTGTTTTCAACCATAAATATAAAATCACAGATAGCGGGAGAATACACCGCGCCGCCCGCGCATGGACCCAGGATCAGCGAGATCTGGGGCACGACGCCCGATGTCAGCGTGTTTCTCAAAAATATGTCTCCGAATCCCTTGAGCGCGTCTATGCCCTCCTGGATCCTGGCGCCGCCCGAATCGTTGATGCCGACGATCGGAGCGCCCATCTTTGCCGCCATTTCCATGACCTTGCAGATCTTGGCCGCGTGCATCTCGCCGAGCGAGCCGCCGATGACCGTGAAGTCCTGGGCGTAGGCGTAGATCAATCTGCCGTCAACCGTGCCGTAGCCCGTCACGACGCCCTCTCCGGGCGCGTCTGTATTCGCCATGTTGAACTCGCTGCATCTGTGCTTCACAAACGCGTCGATCTCCACAAAGCTGCCCTCGTCAAAAAGCATGTCAAGTCTTTCGCGGGCTGTCATTTTGCCGCTGTCGTGCTGCTTTTTGATCTTGCCGTAGCCGCCGCCCTGCTCGATCGCCGCGCGCAGGCTCTGCAAATCCTCTGTCTTACTCATAAAATATATTCCTCCTTCGGAAAACCGTTTTTCAACGGTGGGTTTTCTTTATTCCGTTGCCGCTGTAGCGCGGTTTCTTTTTCGGGCGGGCGGGCGCGGGTCTGCGCCGCTTGGCCGCCTTTTCCCCGTACATGTCACGGCTCTTCTCGCGGGACGACACCTTACCGGTGCCTATCTTTTTGAGCATGTTGACCTCAGACTCCGAAAGTCTGCGCCACTTGCCGAGCGGCAGGTGACCCAGCGCCAGACCCGCCTCGCGGGTGCGCTTGAGACGCTTGACTATGCAGCCTACCGCCTCGAACATCTTTCTCACCTGACGGTTCCTGCCCTCGTGGATCGTGATCTCTATCTTGGTGCCCAGCTGTGTCGCGCCCAGCACCGACACCTCGGCGGGCGCGGTGCGGCGGCCGTCTATCACGACTCCGTTTCTGAGCCGCGTTATGGTCTGCATGTCGATCTTGCCGGTCACCTCGGCGATATATGTTTTTTCCACATTGTTTTTCGGGTGGGTGATCCTGTATGTCAGATCGCCGTCGTTGGTGAGCAGCAGAAGCCCCTCGGTCTCGTAGTCCAGTCTGCCTACCGGATATATCCTGTCGGGTATGTCTCTGACAAGGTCCATCACGGTGTCGCGCTCCTTGTCGTCGCTGACCGTGGTGACGAAACCCGCCGGCTTGTTGAGCATGATATAAACAAGCTTGCGCGCCGGGCGGACTTCCTCTCCGTCCACCGTCACGGCGTCTCGGTCCTCCTCGATCTTGACGCCCATTTCGGTGACAGTCTCGCCGTTTACGGCGACTCTGCCGCTTTTTATGATTTCCTCGCTGCCGCGCCGCGAAGCCACGCCGCAGTCAGCCAGGTACTTTTGCAGTCTGACCATAAAAATCCCCGTTCCGCGCTTTTGAACGCGAAGATCAAAAGTGCCTTAAAAACACATTTGCGATATATTATAACTCATTTTCGCCTCAAATTCAACACGAACCGAGGCAAAAAAATAACCGATTATATTTTATAAAATCGGCTATCTATTAGTATTTTTGTATAATTTTTAACAAGACGGTTTCTTATTCCCTTTATAAGATTTGAAAGGAATACCGAGCTTTTTGAAGGTCCTTGCCAGAAATGCCAGACACAGCGCGACGGCGGCTATCTCGGCGATCGGGAGCGACCACCATATAAGCTCGAGCCTGCCGAGCAGCGACAGCAGATACGCCGCGGGCGCCAGGATAACCAGCTGTCTTGAGACCGAGACCATCAGCGAGTACAGCCCCTGACCCAGAGCCTGCAGCACCGACAGGGAGACTATGCTGAAGCCGGCCGCCAGAAAGCTTATGCTGATTATGCGCAACGCGGGGATTCCCATCGCCGTCATTTCGGGCGAGGCGTTGAACATCCACAAAAGCTGCCTCGGGAAGATCTGGAATATCAAAAATCCGACAAGCATCGCGGCCATGGCGTATGTAATGCTCAGGCGCATGGTCTTTATTATCCTGGAATATTTTTTCGCGCCGTAGTTGTAGGCTATGATCGGCACCATGCCGTTGTTTAAGCCGAATATCGGCATGAATATAAAGCTGTTGAGCTTGAAGTACACTCCGTACACCGCGGTGGCGGTCGAGGTGAACGCGATAAGTATCTTGTTCATGATAAACGTCGTGAGCGAGGATATCGCCATCATCAGTATAGAGGGCAGACCCACCTTGTAGATATTGGCGATAATATCGAGCCTCGGCAGCATTTTCTTCAGGCTGAACCTCAGCTCCCTGTTGACCTTTATGTTGAAAACGATTGTCAGCAGCATTGCGACTATCTGACCCATAACGGTGGCCGCGGCCGCTCCGGTGACGCCCATTGCGGGCAGACCGAATTTTCCGAAAATGAAGATCGGGTCGAATATAATATTAATGACCGCGCCGATACCCTGGGTTATCATGGTATATATCGTCTTGCCGGTCGCCTGGAGCAGTCTCTCGCCCATTATCTGGCCGAACAGTCCGAACGAAAATATCGTGACGACGCTCATGTATTGATAGCCGTACTGCACGATCTGAGGATCGCTCGTCTGAATGGTGAAAAACTTACGCGACATCGTGAGGCCGATAACCAGCATGACCAGCCAGTTGACGACCGCCAGAAAAATGCTGACGCTGGCGGCCTTGTTCGCCGTCTTAAAATCCTTGGCGCCCAAGGATTTGGACACGAACGAGTTGACTCCCACTCCGGTGCCGCTTGCGATCGAGATCATAAGGTTCTGGACCGGGAACGCCAGCGACACGGCGGTCAGAGCGTTCTCGTTGATCTGCGCCACGAATATGCTGTCGACTATGTTGTAGAGCGCCTGAACGAGCATCGAAATAATGATCGGGAGCGACATGGTGATAAGCAGCCGATTGACCGGCATAACTCCCATCTTGTTCTCCCGCGCAGTGTTGTCTTTTGTCATAAAATCTCTCCTAACTGAATTCCTATATGTATATAACACAATATAAAATATTTGTCAACAGCCGGGAGCGATAAAAATATATATCGGGCGGATAATATCCGCCCCTACGAACATAGTGATTAGTGATTAGTGATTAGGATCCCCC
>CANRBF010000018.1 GCA_947628795.1 uncultured Monoglobus sp. | reverse complement strand
CCGACAGCCTCGCCCTCCGGGGAGCCTATTTATTGCCTCGCCCTCCGGGGAGGGAGAGGTGGCGCCGTAGGCGACGGAGAGGGAGGCGAACCTAGTCGCTAGTTCTCATTTCCTAGTTCCTACATCAGTCCCTCCAGGGCGGCGTATATTTCGGGGTATTTTTTCTTGAGGTTGAGGGGCTTAAATTCCCTGTCGGTGAAGCCGTGGGTGGTGTACCCCTCGGCGAGAAGGCACTCGTCCTCGCAGCGTATTATCTTATAATCAAAAACGCACTTTGCGGCGCCCAGCCGTCTGAGGCTGACCTCTATCCACACGTCGTCCTGGTATTTGGCTCCGCGGATAAATTTGGCGTAACAGTCAAGGAGCGGCAGCAGCACGCCCCGCTCCTCAACTTCACGGTAGGACATTCCGCAGGTTTTGAAAAACTCGGTCCTTCCCACCTCGAACCACGGAAAATATCTTGAATGGTGCACGACGCCCATACTGTCGGTCTCGGCGTAGCGCACCGTTATCTTGGTTCTGAACAATTAAAACTCGCCTCTTAACGCGTTACATTATCTTGGCGACGCCCGAATATACCTGACCTCTGGGGCCGTCGATAGTCACGGTCGTGCCGTTTTTGAGCAGCTTGGTGGCTCCGTCAACGCCGACCAGCACGGGGATATCCAGCGTCATGCCCACGATAGCCGCGTGGGAAGTGGCGCCGCCCACCTCGGTGATGATGGCCGAGGCGCGTCTGCAAAGGGATATAAGCTCGTTGTTGGTCTCATGGATAACCAGTATGTCGCCGTCCTCAAAGTTCTTGAGCGCCTCGTTGCTGTTGGCCGCGACGCAAACCTTGCCGCTGACCGAATTGGTGGAGATGCTCTGGCCCGACGCCAGCATGTCGCCCACCAGCTGCACCTTGAGCACGTTGGTGGTGCCGCTGATTCCGAGAGGCGATCCGCCCGTCAGAACGACAACGTCGCCCTTCTTGACGATATCGGTCTCCTCGACCGCGCACTCTACCGCATGGGTGAACAGCTCGTCGCTTGTATTCTTCATCTCGGTCAGGATCGGGGTTATGCCCCAGCTCAGATTGAGCTGGCGCCACGCCTTCTTGCTCATGGTTCCCGCGATTATCGGGCAGCTGGGTCTGTAGGCCGCTATCTGGCGCGGCGTGTAGCCCGACTTGGACACCGTGATGATCGCGGTGGCGCCCAGATCGTGGGCGGTGGTGCAGGAAGAATGGCTGATCGCGTTCGAAACGCTGGGCGACTGCTCGATGTGCCGCGACTCAAACTGCGCTATGTAGTCGATCTTTTCCTCGGTCTTGTTGCAGATCTGCGCCATTGTCCTGAGAGCGCGGACGGGGTACTTGCCCACCGCGGTCTCGCCCGAGAGCATAACGATCGAGGTTCCGTCGTACACCGCGTTGGCAACGTCGGATATCTCGGCACGGGTCGGGCGCGGATTGTAGGTTATGCTGTCCAGCATCTGCGTGGCGGTGACGACCATCTTGCCCGCGCTGTAGCACTGCTGGATAAGCTTTTTCTGAATGGCGGGCAGCTCGTCGAACGAGATCTCAACGCCCATGTCGCCTCTGGCGACCATGATTCCGTCGCTGACTTTGAGTATCGACTCAACGTTGTCAACGCCCTGCCTGTTCTCGATCTTTGAGATGATCTGGATGTCCTCTCCGCCGTTCTGCTCGAGGATGCGCTTGATCTCAAGCACGTCGAAGGCGGAGCGCACGAACGACGCCGCGATAAAATCAAAGTCCTGCTCGATGCCGAACTTGATGTCCGCCTCGTCCTTCTCGCTCATGTAGTCCATGCTCAGCTCGATGCCGGGCACGTTGATCCCCTTGTGGTTGCTGACCGGGCCGCCGTTCATGACCTCGCAGATCACGTCGCCGCCCTTGACGTTTGAAACCACCATCTCGATCAGACCGTCGTCGATCAGTACCTTGTCGCCGGGGCGCACGTCCTCGGCAAGATGCTTGTAGGTTATCATGCAGCGCTTCTCGTCGCCCATGACCTTTTTGGGCGTGAGCGTGAAGGTCTGGCCCGCCTCAAGCATTACCTTTCCCTCTTTGAAGTCGCCGGTCCTGACCTCGGGGCCCTTTGTGTCAAGCAGCAGAGCCACGGGCAGATTCAGCTCCTCGCGCATCTTCTTGACCGCGTTTATGCGGACGAGATGATCCTCGTGCGTGCCGTGTGAAAAATTGATCCTGGCACAGTTCATACCGCCCAGCATCAGCTTTCTGAGCACCTCCGGGTCGTCGGTCGCGGGACCCAGGGTGCAGATGATTTTGGTTTTTCTTGTCATTTGTCTACCTCCCCTACATTTATTATTCCTGTTTTTGTATAAAGTTTTGCTTTTCCTCTGATCTTGATCGCCGAGGTGTTCTCGGTGAACTGGGCGATATACGCCTCTCCCTTGTCGAGCTTTTCCGTGTGGTGGAACTTGGTGTCTCTGCCGCGGGTCAGCCCGATGATCGTGACCCCGTCCTCCTCGGCTAGGACCGTTATATAATCCCCGAAGGTGCTCTCGTCCATAATACGCCTCCTGACTTAAATTTACTATTATTAATAATTATATAACAACCAAAACAAAAATGCAAGAAAAATCTGCGTAAATTTTATTAAATTTTACAAAACATTTGAGCGCGGCGATATAATACCTATAAAACCTATTGACAAACTATGATAAAGCTGTTAGAATATTCTTGACAATTTGGAAAAAACCGTATATAATATCATACAATAGTATTCAGAGACAATTGGCAGGTGATTTAATGAACTGGGATTTTATCCTGAAATATCTCCCGTTGTATGAGACCGCGGCTCTGCTGACCGTTAAGATCGGGCTTATCGGCATCGCGCTGTCGATCGCGGTCGGGTTCTTGTGCGCGGCGGTCCTTTATTTCAAGGTGCCGGTTCTGAGACAAATTGTTATCGTATATATTGAGATAAGCCGCAACACTCCGCTGCTTATACAGCTGTTTTTCATATACTACGCCCTGCCTAAGGTGGGTATCGCCATGAGCGCGCAGCTCTGCGGAGTCATCGGTCTGGCGTTTCTGGGCGGCAGCTATATGGCCGAGGCGTTCAGGAGCGGCCTTGAGGCGGTGGACCCGATACAGAACGAGAGCGCGCTCAGCCTCGGAATGGAAAGGTCGCAGGCGCTTCGTTACGTGATTCTGCCTCAGGCGGTCTCGATCAGCGTACCCGCCTTTGTAGCGAACATTATATTCCTGCTCAAGGAGACCAGCGTTTTCAGCGCGATAAGCCTTATGGACCTGATGTTCACGGCCAAAGACCTGATAGGACAGTATTACAAGACCACCGAGAGTTTATTTTTGCTGGTGGTGTTTTATCTGATAATACTTCTGCCGGTGTCGATCTTAGGCAGCTATGTTGAAAGGAGGCTGCGCTATGCCGGATTTGGGTCTTGACGTATTGTTCAAGGGCAAAAACATGCTCCGTCTTTTGGGCGGGCTGTGGGTCGCGGTCAGGATCAGCCTTATATCGGTGGCGCTCAGCATACCGCTGGGAATACTGCTGGGCATAGTCATGACCTTCAAAAACCCGATAACCAAGACCGTCACCCGGATATATCTTGAGTTTATCAGGATAATGCCGCAGCTGGTGCTGCTGTTCATCGTGTTTTTCAGCTCCACCCGAACCTTCGGCTGGGACATCTCGGGAGAGCTCGCCTCGGTGATAGTGTTCACCGCCTGGGGAACCGCCGAGATGGGCGACCTGGTGCGGGGCGCGCTGATAAGCATACCGAAGCACCAGTACGAGAGCGCGTCGGCTCTGGCGCTCAGCCCGTTTCAGACGTATTTTTACATAATAATACCTCAGACGGTGCGCAGACTGATACCGCTTTCGATAAACCTTGTGACGAGAATGATAAAAACCACCAGCCTGATACTGATGATCGGCGTTGTGGAGGTGCTCAAGGTGGCGCAGCAAATAATCGAGGCCAACCGCATGTCGAGCCCCAACGCCGCCTTCGGGATATATCTGGTCGTGCTTATTATGTATTTCATGATATGCTGGCCGATAAGCATGCTGGCAAGGTATCTTGAAAAGAAATGGAGGTAGGACCATGGCCGAAATACTGCTTAAAGTGAAGGACCTTGTGAAACGATTCGACGGCGGCGCGGTGCTTGACGGCATCAGCTTTGACGTGCGCCGAGGCGAGGTGATCGTCGTGGTGGGCTCCAGCGGCTGCGGCAAGAGCACGCTGCTCAGGTGTATCAACGCCCTTGAGCCGATACAGGGCGGCAGCGTGGAGCTCGGCGGAGAGCCCGTGGTGTACGGCAGCAAAAACCTCGCCAAAATGAGGCAGCGGATAGGAATGGTTTTCCAGAGCTACGACCTGTTCCCCCACATGAACGTTATCGACAACATCCTGCTTGCGCCCCTCAAGGTGCAGAAGCGGAACAAGAGCGAGGCGCGCGCCGAGGCCATGGAGCTTTTAAAGCGCGTCGGCCTTGACGACAAGGCGGAGAGCTATCCGCGGCAGCTGTCGGGCGGACAGAAACAGAGAGTGGCGATCGTGCGCGCTCTGTGCATGCACCCGGTTCTGCTGCTGTTCGACGAGGTGACCGCGGCTCTCGACCCCGAGATGGTGCGCGAGGTTTTGGACGTTATGCTCGACCTTGCCAAGCAGGGCCGAACCATGATAATCGTCACCCACGAGATGCAGTTCGCGCGGGCGATAGCGGACAGAGTTCTGTTTATCGACAACGGAAAGATCGTCGAGGACTCGGAACCCGACACATTTTTCGAGAACCCCAAGTCGGACAGAGCGAAACAGTTTTTGAATATTTTTAATTTTGAAAGGAGCAAATAAAACTATGAAAAATTTAAGAAGAATTGCGGCGGTACTTCTGGCGCTGACGATGGTATTCGCACTGGCGGCTTGCGGCTCAAGCGGCGGCGGAAACACGGCAAGCACCGACACGGCCGCGGACAAGGCGGACACATCTGCGAAGTACCGCACCCTTGACGAGATCAAGGAGGACGGCGAGATAAACATCGGCGTTTTCTCCGACAAGAACCCCTTCGGATATGTGGACGAAAACGGCGAGTACCAAGGCTATGACGTGTATTTCGCAAACCGCATAGGCGAGGACCTGGGCGTTAAGGTGAACTTCGTCTCGACCGAGGCGGCCAACCGCATTGAATATCTCCAGACCGGAAAGGTCGACGTTATACTCGCCAACTTCACGGTGACGCCCGAGAGAGCCGAGGAGGTAGACTTCGCGCTGCCATACATGAACGTGGCGCTGGGAGTTGTCTCGCCCGACAGCAGGATCATCACGAGCCTTGACGAGCTGACGGCCGACGATGAGGTCATAGTTATCTCGGGCACGACCGCCGAGACCTACCTCGCCGAGAACGACCCGGAGATCAAGCTTCAGAAATACGATACATACGCCAACGCCAAGAACGCGCTTGAGAACGGAAACGCGGCGGCATGGGCCAACGACAACACCGAGGTCATAGCCTACGCGCTCCAGAACCCGGGCTACACCGTCGGCATACCCACGCTGGGCAGCAACGACACTATCGCGCCCGCGGTGACAAAGGGCAACGACACGCTGCTCAAGTGGCTGAACGACGAGATCGTGGCGCTGGGAGAGGAAAACTTCTTCCACGCCGACTATGAGGAAACTCTGGTCGACACCTACGGCACCGAATACGAGGAAAGCCTCGTGGTAGAGAGCGGCAACGCAGCGACCGGCGAATAGTGAATAGAGAATAGGGCGGGCGGCTTCGGCCGCCCGTTTGCCTCGCCCTCCGGGGAGGGAGAGGTGCCCGCTTTGCGGGCAGAGAGTGAGGCGAACCAACGTAATACTCCCTCTCAGTCGGCTCCGCCGACAGCTCCCCCCAAGGGGGCGCCTACCCTAAATTGCCTCCTCCCGGGGAGGAGGTGGATTTTCGCCAGCGGCGAAAAGACGGAGGTGGGAACGTAGGGACTAGGAAATAGGTACTAGGGACTAGTATCCCCCCTCAGTCGGGCGTTGCCCGACAGCTCCCCCAAGGGGGCGCCTACCCTAAATTGCCTCCTCCCGGGAGGAGGTGGATTTTCGCCAGCGGCGAAAAGACGGAGGTGGGAACGCAGTCTAATCCGTGCGCTCAATGTCGGCGCCGAGGGCGCGGAGCTTTTCGGTAAAGTTTTCATACCCCCGCTCTATGTGCTCTATGTTGTGGATAACGCTTTTGCCGCTCGCCTTGAGCGCCGCGGTCACCAGCGCGGCTCCGGCTCTCAGATCGGTGGCGCTCACCTCGGCGCCGCTCAGATGGCGCACGCCGTTTATAAACGCGGCGTTGCCCTCGGTCTTGATCCCCGCGCCCATGCGCCTCAGCTCAGGTATGTGCGCGAAACGGTTCTCGAATATGGTCTCGACAACCATTCCGCTGCCCTCGCAGGTTGCCAGCAGCGCCGTGGCTTGCGCCTGAAGGTCGGTGGGAAATCCGGGATACGGCATGGTTTTTATGTCCGCGGTCTTGGGTCTGCCCGACGGGCGCAGCTCGATAAAGTCGGCTCCCGCCTCGCAGTCCGCGCCCATCTCGCTCAGCTTGGCCAGCAGCGATTTCAGGTGCGGCGGCCTAGCGTCCTCGAGCCTGATGCCCGCGCCGAGTCCCGCCGCGCACACAAGAAACGTCCCCGCCTCGATACGGTCGGGGATAATTTTATGCTCGCAGCCGCGGAGCGCGCTCACGCCCTCGATCGTCACGGTGTCGCTGCCCGCGCCCGAGACCACGGCTCCCATTTTGTTTAAAAATTCGGCCAGGTCGACTATCTCGGGCTCGTTGGCTGCGTTTGTTATCACCGTTGTGCCATTTGCCAGGCACGCGGCCGTCATCAGGTTCTCGGTGGCGCCGACGCTGGGGAAATCCAGATAAACGCGGCAGCCCGAAAGCCCGTCCGGGGCCGACGCGTCGATCATGCCGTGGCCCTGTCTGATCTTGGCGCCCATCGCCGAAAAGCCTTTAAGGTGCAGGTCAATGGGTCTCGCGCCTATCTTGCAGCCGCCCGGCATGGGTATCTTCGCCCTGCCGAACCGCGCCAGCAGCGGCGCCATGATGAGCACCGACGCCCGCAGGCGGGAAAACAGCTCGTAGCCGCATTTGCGGCGCGGCTTTTTTATGTCCGCGGTTATCTCAAGGTCGCCGTCCTTCCGCTCGACCGAGCAGCCGAGGGAGGTCATGATCTCCGCCATGGCGTCGGTGTCAGACAGGCGCGGCAGATTTTTGAGAACGCATTTTTCTCCGCTCAGCATGGCGGCCGCCATTATCGGCAGCGCCGCGTTTTTCGAGCCGCTTATTTTCACGCTGCCCCCGAAGTTTTTTGCCGGGCCGTTTATGATGTAGCTTGCCATGTTTCCTGCCTTTCCGTCCGCCCGCGCCCGAGCCATGGGCCGCGGGCGGACAAAAGGCCGATGGGATCTAAAGCGTCTTATTTGAGGTGATATAAGCGCGCCCATCCTCTCCGCTGACAAAAGAAAGAATGGGAACGTAGGTTTTCGCGGTTAAAACAGACGCTATTATCAATGCTGATATTACGGCGTTTTTCATTTTTACCTCCGGTTCCGAAGCGATTTCGGAACGCTTTTATTTTGACCCGTTTTTCTGTTTTTATTAAAATTAATTTTTAGCAATTTTTAATAAAAAATTTTGTTTTCTTGATTGACAAATATCGACACTGTATTATATAATTTACATAGGGTTAAATTTTATTTTGGAGGCGGGAGAGTAATGGAAAAGAAAAAAAGATACAGTTTTCGCAACATGAAACGCTGGCAAAAAACAAAGTTTTTGACGGTGTTTTTTTCGTATTTCGCAGTGGCGTTCGTGTTCCTGACGTTCGCCTGCTCGGTGCTTATCGACAGCAATCTTGAGCGCGACAGAGAGTGGGCCGACGATATCGAGCAGGACCCCGAGATCATAGCCGAGGCGCAGGAAAGAGGCGCAAACGCCACAAAAGTCCTGTGCGGCACCTATATTGAGAACGTGAAGGAGCTGTCGGTCAAGAACTCCTACTGGAAGGCGGACGGTATCGTCTGGTTCAAGTGGGAGGGCGACCCGAGCCTTGACATGGCCAACAATTTCAGGATATACAAGGGCACGATCAGCAAGACCTCGATGGTGCGCGACTACCACGAGAACGGCCTCAACTACCAGATGGTGAGATTCGAGGTCACTATCCTCAAGAATTTCGCCGCGGCGACATTCCCGATCGACACCCACGACATGCACCTTTATATCGAGTCGTCGTATCCGGTCGAAAAGGTCATGATGAGCGCCGACACCGAAAACAGCGGCCTCAACACCCACCTTTCGGTCATGGGCTACGACGTGATAAAATACAGAATGAGCGAGTATTACATGCAGTATGACAGCACCCGCGGCGACCCGACCCTTGACAAGCCCGAGATGAGCGCCGAGGTCAACACCTCATTTGAGATAGAGCGCAACGGACTCGGACTGTATCTCAAGTGCTTCATAGCGCTGTTCGGCACCAGCCTCTGGATGCTTATCGTCCTGTTCGTGAACTCATACCACGAGGTAGACGCGCTGTCGCTGATACCCGCCGCGCTGTTCGGCGCCGTTTCGAACATAATGGTCGGCGCCAACCTGATGCCCGACGTTATGGATACCGGACTTGTGGAGTTCGTCAATATATGGGGAATAATCACTATACTGGGCGTGGCCCAGACCGTTATCCAGGTCAACAGAGTGCGCAAAAAGTACGACAGCCGCGAGTTTGCTCAGTACCTCGGAAAGTTCATGTTCTACACGATAGTGCCGATGACTGTTCTCGGCCACATATTGATGCCGCTTATCTGCATAGTGAGACTGTAAGCATTAAGCCCCGCGTGAGGTGAGACGATGAGACATACCATATACTCTTTGATATTCAATAAGGACAGCCGTAATTGGGCGGGCAGAGCCTACGAGGCGATGGTCAGCATGGCGGCGGTGATCAGTATCATACCGCTGATGTTCAAGACCTGGCACCCTATATTCGACACGATCGACACGTTCACTCTGTACATACTGTTCCTTGACTACATCATGCGCTGGATGGTCCACGACTTCCGCAGCAGGTACGGCAAGCCTTGGGCGTTTATCGTCTATCCGTTCACGCCTATGGCTATCGTGGGTCTTTTGTGCATACTGCCGTCTCTCGGCCTTCTGGACCAGACCTTCAGGATCCTGCGCATGTTCAGAATATTCAAGGTGCTGCAGTATTCGAGGATGTTCGGATTGGTCGTGCGCGTGTTTGAGCGGGAGAAAAAGACGCTGCTTTCGGTGCTGTTCATAGCTGTCGGCTATATATTCATCTCGGCGCTTGCTATGTTCACCAACGAGCCCGAGACGTTCGACACGTTCTACGACGCGATATACTGGGCGACGACCGCCCTCACCACCGTGGGCTACGGCGACGTGTATCCGGTGTCGGACGTAGGAAAGATGATAAGCATGGTATCCTCGATCTTCGGCATCGCGGTCATCGCTCTTCCCGCCGGTATCGTTACAGCGGGATTCATGGAGGAGATCAACAGCGTCATCAAGGAAGACGATGAGAAAGAAGAGGAAAAGAAGGACGGCTCCGATAAGGCCGAAGAAACGGAGGGAAGCGAGACATGAAAAAAATAAAAGAATTTCTCTCCGGCATGACCTTTAAGCAAAAGCGCTACGCGGTCATCATGATCATCTGCGTGGCTGTGAACATGATACTGGCGGAGATCATGACGCTGGCGTCGGTGCCGCTGTGGATGGACGTCACGGGAACGATAGCCGCCACGATAATATTGGAGCCCGCGGCGGGTCTGATCGTGGGACTTATCAACAACTTTTTCCGCGCCATATTCATCAACGGCCCCACAACGCTGGTTTACTACAGCGTGTCGGCCGCGGTGGCGCTGCTGGCGGCGATCATGCTCGACCGCGAGAACCGCCTGAGGCTCGGCAGGGTCGTTATCTCGACTATACTTATAATCGCGGCGTCCACTCTGCTTTCGGGGCTTTTGAAATACTGGCAGACCGGCGGCGTGTCGAATCTTTACTGGGAGAATTATTTTTCCGAGCTGGCGGCTTCGCGGGGATTCGGAACGTTTCTGTCAGGCACGTTCGGCGCGTTTGTGATAAAGGTGCCCGACACGATCGCCTCGGTGATCCTGGCGGTCATTATGTACATGCTCACTCCGAAAAAATACCGAGGAAGATAAAGATCGTTCGGGCAAAAAGTCGGATGAGTGTTTATCACACTCTTATTCCTCCAGCATCATATCGATTATCTTATCCTCAATGGCGGCGTAATCGCAATTCTCGTTTTCAAAATTATTAAATTTTTTACGCGCGCTGTATTTGTTATATTCTTTATTTGTTTTATTTTGTTTATTTAATGTTCGCGCATAGGGCTCGGACTGTGTCGCGGAGTGCCGGGCTCGAAAAAAGGCTGTATGCGGTCTTGTTTGTCGGCTTATTTTAAATAATGTATTGACTTACGCGCCTAATAAGTGTTATAATATTTCTATTGGGAAACTTTGTTTCCGCAAGCAATATTTTTTTGGAGTGATACATTTGAACAAAGGAAGGATTACCCACACTCCCACCGGACTGGCGGATGTGCTGTGCGACGAGTGTGAGCTGAAACTTCGGATAGAGAACAAGGCGATGGAGGTGTTCGGCTCGTTCGGATACAGACCCGTGCGTACGCCCACCTTTGAATATTTTGACGTGTACAACGTGACGACGCCGACCCAGGCGGAGCACATGTTCAAGTTTTTCGACACCAACGGCCGCATGCTGGCGCTCCGCCCCGACATAACCACCTCGGTGGCGAGAATGATAGCCACCAAGGCCAAAAAAGAGGACTTCCCGATACGCGTGTCGTATCTCGGCAGCGCGTTTCGCAACGAGGAGAATTTCAGCCGCGCGCGCCAGAGGGAGTTCACCCAGACGGGCGTTGAGCTGATAGGCGACAAGAGCCCCTCGGCCGACGCGGAGGTCATCGAGATAGCGATAAAGACCCTCGGGGAATCGGGGATAAAAAATTTCCAGATCGACCTGGGACAGGTGGAGTTTTTCAAGGGTCTGGTGGAGCAGGCGGGGCTTTCGGACAGCGAGAGCGACATTCTGCGCCGCCACATCAACGACAAGGATTTTATCGCGGTGGAAAATGACCTGAGCGAGATGGGCGTTGACGGCGACATGCGGCAGAGGTTCGCGGCGCTTTCGACCATGTTCGGCGGCATCGAGATAGTGGACGCGGCCATCGACGACCGCAGCCTGAACCGCCGCTCGAAGGACGCGCTGATAAACCTTAAGGAGGTATACTATATCCTGACCCAAAAGGGGCTTGACAAATACGTCTCGTTCGATTTGGGAATGGTGCAGAACATAGACTACTACACCGGAATAATAATCCGCGGATTTACATACGGCGTGGGCTTTCCCGTTTGCAGCGGCGGCAGATACGACGGCCTGCTTGAAAAATTCGGCAGGGACGTTCCCGCCACCGGTATCGCGGTCGGAGTGGAGCGCGTGCTCGAAACGCTCTATGACGAGGAGCGCGGAGAGGACACGCGGCGCGACAGCGAATACGTGACCGTGGCGCTTGCCAAAGGCCGACTGGCAGAGCTGTCGGTGGATATATTCGAAAAGATCGGCTTTGACGTGAGCGAGCTCAAAGAGGAGAGCCGCAAGCTCATATTCACCGACGAGAAAAACAAGATAAAATTTATTCTGGTAAAAGCCTCCGACGTGCCAACCTATGTGGAATACGGCGCGGCGGATATTGGCGTCGCGGGCAAGGACACCCTGCTGGAGAGCGACAAGAATCTCTACGAGGTCCTGGATCTCGGCTTCGGCGCCTGCAAAATGGCGGTCGCGGGGCCGAGGGAGCTCAAGGGCAGCCTTGGCAGCCGCAACATCACGAGGGTCGCCAGCAAATATCCCGACATCGCCCGCGAGTATTTCCAGAAGGTCAAGGGCAGAACGGTCGACATCATAAAGCTGAACGGCTCGGTGGAGCTCGGCCCGCTGGTCGGTCTTTCGGAAGTCATCGTGGATATCGTGGAAAGCGGCAAGACCCTTAAAGAAAACGGGCTCGAGGTGCTTGAAGACGTGTGCGCGCTGTCGGCGCGGCTGGTGGTCAACCGCGTCAGCATGAAGCTCAAGCGCGACAAGATAATGGACATCATACTGAGGGTAAAGGGGGAGATCTCGAAGTGACGATTTATCCCGCCATTGACATAATAGACGGAAAGTGCGTGCGCCTCAAGATGGGCGACTATTCGCAAAAGACCGTGTTCGGAGACGACCCGGTCGCGGTCGCCAAAGAGTGGGAACGCCTCGGCGCCAAATTTATACACATAGTCGATCTGGACGGCGCCCGCTCGGGAGACATGCCGAATTTTGACCTGATCTCAAAAATCGCCAAGTCGGTTTCGGCGAAGATCGAGGTGGGCGGCGGAATACGCGACATGACCGCGGTCGACCGCTATCTCGAGGCCGGAGTGCGCAGAGTTATCCTGGGCACGGCGGCGCTCAGAAATCCCGCGTTCGCCCGCGCCGCGGCTCAAAAATACGGCGATCGCGTGGCGGTTGGGATAGACGCCAAGGACGGCAAGGTCGCGGTCAGCGGCTGGGAGGAAGTCAGCTCGGCCGACGCGGCGGAGTTCGCCAAAGAGATGGAGCGCGCCGGAGTAAAGACCATAATATACACCGACATAGCCACCGACGGAATGCTGAGCGGCCCCAACCTCAAGGCCATGGAGGAAATGGTAAACGCCGTGGACATAGACGTTGTGGCGTCGGGCGGGGTCTCGAAGATCGAGGATGTGGCCGCTCTCAAAAAGACAGGCGTTGAGGGCGCGATAATAGGCAAGGCGCTTTACACAAAGGACATAGACCTCAGCCGCGCGCTGGCCGAGGCCGAAAATACAGAAAAGGACGTGAAACATATGGACATCATTAAAGCGGATTTTATAAAGGACTTAAAGTTTGACAAGGACGGACTGATCCCGGCCGTGGCTCAGGACAGCGTTAGCGGCGAGGTGCTTATGCTGGCCTACATGAACGCCGACAGCATAAGGGAGACGATAAAGACCGGCCACGCCACCTACTTCAGCCGCAGCAGACAGCAGCTTTGGGAAAAGGGCGCGACCAGCGGGAATTTTCAGGACGTGGTCGAGATGTACGTCGACTGCGACCAAGACGCGATCGTGCTTAAAGTAAAGCAGACCGGAAACGCCTGCCACACCAACAACCATTCCTGCTTCTACCGCAGGGTCAAGGACGGCAAACTCGAAGAGATCCCCACGGGCACCGCGGCAAAGCCGGGCATACTTTATGATGTTTATAACGTCATAGTCGACCGCGTGAACCACCCCAAAAAGGGCTCCTACACCAACTATCTGTTCGACAAGGGCATAGACAAGATGCTCAAAAAAGTCGGCGAGGAGGCCTCGGAGGTCATTATCGCGTCGAAGAATTACGTGAAGTCCGAGGTGCAGTACGAGACGGCCGACCTGCTGTACCACCTGTCGGTGGTGCTGGTGGAGCAGGGTCTCACCTGGGACGACATATTTGTTGAGCTGCAAAAAAGATACAAATAATATAAAAATTTTATTTATTAATTTAATTAGGAGGAATGAAAAATGATCGGTATTGAGCATATCTGTATCTGCGCGAAGGACACAGCCGCGCTGAAAGACTGGTACATGGACATGTTCGGCTGGAAGGTTGTGTATGACAACGGCAAGGGCACGTTCTTCTTAAAGGCGGACGACGGCGGAATGATCGAGTTCCAGAAGTCCGACATAGAGGGCGCCAAGGACGAGATGAAGACCATAGGCATCCGCCACATCGCCATCTCGGTAGACGACTTTGACGGCATGGTTGAAAAGCTGAAGGGCGCGGGAGTGAAGGTATTGATAGACGCGGCGGTAAGCGCCAAGGGTATCGGCACCATGTACTTCGAGGACCCGGACGGCAATATCCTGCACATTATCCACAGAGTGACGCCGCTTTAAGGCGGATAACGCGAAACGATTTTCAAGAGGGGGACGCGGAGGTCCGCGTCCCCCGAAATTTACGGAACATTTATAAATTGCTATTATGTTAAAACAGAATTATACCTCGACTGATTTGAAGGCCATGAGCTATGATGAGCTTAATAAACTTTCGGCCGAGATCAGAAATTTCATAATCTCCGCGGTGTCGCGCCGCGGCGGGCATCTGGCCTCTTCTCTGGGCGCGGTCGAGCTGACCGTCGCGCTGCACAGGGCGTTTGACATCGGCAGCGGAGACAGCATAGTCTGGGACGTGGGCCACCAGAGCTACGCCCACAAGATCCTCACCGGCCGAGGCGAGGATTTTAAAACGCTGCGCAGATTCGGCGGTCTCAGCGGTTTTCCCAAATACGAGGAGGACAAGCGCGACGCGTTCAACACGGGCCACAGCTCGACCTCGATCTCGGCGGCCTTCGGCATCGCCAAGAGCAAGGAGCTGAGAGGAGAAAAAGGGACAAGCATAGCGGTCATAGGCGACGGCGCCATGACGGGCGGCATGGCCTATGAGGCATTGAATCACGCGGGGCATAATTCCGAAAACCTGATAATAGTTTATAACGACAACGGCATGTCGATATCAAAAAACGTGGGCGGCTTTTCCCGCGCGATGAAAAAACTCAGAAACGCAGGCAAATACTTAAAGCTCAAGGGCGATGTCAAGTCGGCGCTCGACAACATTCCCATACTGGGCGCGCCCACCAAAAAAGGCCTGAGCCGCGTTAAAAACGACATCAAAAACGTGATGGTCGAGAGCAGCTCGCTGTTTGAGAGCATGGGATTTTTCTATATGGGCCCGGTGGACGGCCATGATATAGAGCATCTTGAGGCGGTGTTCGACTATGCCAAGACCGCGACCAAGCCGGTGTTTATCCATGTGCGCACCAAAAAGGGCAAGGGCTATCCGCCCGCCGAGGCCAATCCCGACCTGTACCACGGCGTGAACGGCTTTGACATAAAAAGCGGAAAGCTGCACAAGGGCGCGGGCGGCGAGAGCTGGTCAAGCCTTTTCGGCAGAACGCTGTGCAAATTCGCAGAGAGCGACAAGAGCATCGCCGCCGTCACAGCGGCGATGCCCGACGGAACCGGGCTTAAGAATTTCGCGAAAAAATACCACGAGCGATTTTTCGACGTGGGAATAGCCGAGCAGCACGCCGTCACCTTTTCGGCGGGCCTGGCGAGAGGCGGAATGAGGCCGGTTTTCGCGGTGTATTCCACGTTTTTGCAGAGGGCATACGACCAGCTGCTGCACGACGTCGCGCTCCAGAAGCTGCCGGTCGTGCTGGCGGTCGACCGCTCGGGTCCGGTGGGCGGAGACGGGGAGACCCATCAGGGCGTTTATGACATATCATATCTGTCGCACATGCCCGGAATGACGATACTCTCCCCCGCGATCGCCGACGATCTTGAGCCGATGCTCAAATATCTTATAAACAGCGGAAGGCCCGGGGCGGTGCGCTACCCCAGAGGAGCGGCGCAGAGCGAGGCGGACATAGGCGCCGAGGTGCCGCGTCTTTCCGAAAATACCCGTCCGCGGCCGAGAATGATAATCGACCGCGAGCGGCCCGACGTTTTGATAGTGTCGGCGGGCGTTATGCTCAAAAACGCGGTCGAGGCGGCGCGTATCCTTGAAGATTCGGGGTATTCCGCGGCCGTGGCCGACGCGGTCTCGATAAAGCCGTTTGACAAGCGCCCGATCGAGGACGCGGCGAGACGGGCAAATCTCATCGTTTCGGTCGAGAACAACGTTTTAAGCGGCGGATTCGGCATGATACTTGAGGAAGCCCTCGGCATGAGGGCGCTCAAATGCGCCTATCCCGACGAGCCGATATGTCAGGGCAGGATAAGCGAGCTTGAGGACAAATACGGACTCTCGGCCGAAAAGATCGCCGAGAAAATAAAACAACACCTGAAAAGCGGAGCGGAAGTTAAAATATGAGCGAGAGACTTGACAACTATCTGGTAAACAACGGATATATAGAGACAAGGAGCAAGGCGCAGTCGGTCATAATGGCGGGCTGCGTGTATATAGACAACCAAAAGGCAATGAAGGCGGGGCAGCAGGTAAAGGGCGGCGAGAAGATCGAGATACGCGGCGGCTCGCAGCGCTATGTCAGCCGCGGCGGCCTGAAGCTTGAAAAGGCGATGAAGGTCTTTCCCGTGAGCCTTGACAAAAAAATCTGCATGGACGTGGGCGCGTCGACCGGCGGCTTCACCGACTGTATGCTGAAAAACGGAGCCGCGCGGGTGTACGCGATCGACGTGGGGTACGGACAGCTGGCGTGGAAGCTCAGGCAGGACGAGAGGGTCGTGAACCTTGAGCGTACCAATTTCAGGTACGTGACGAGCGAGCAGGTGCCCGAGCCGATAGACTTTTTCTCGGTAGACGTGTCGTTCATATCGCTGGCGCTGATACTGCCGCCCGCGTTTAAGCTGCTCAAAGAGGGCGGCGAGGGCGTGTGCCTGATAAAGCCCCAGTTCGAGGCGGGGCGCGAAAAGGTGGGCAAAAAAGGCGTCGTGCGCGACAAAAGCGTGCATATCGAGGTGATCGAAAAAGCGCTGAACATCGCGGCCGAAAACGGGTTCGAGGTGCTCGGCCTCGACTATTCGCCGATAAAAGGCCCCGAGGGCAACATCGAGTACCTGATGCACATCAGAAAGCCCCGCCCCGCCGACCCGACACCCGACATAAGCATAGACATACAAAAAACAGTAGAGGAATCGCATCGTAGGGACTAGGGAATAGGATCTAGGGACTAGGCCCACCTCCGTCAGGCTTACGCCTGACACCTCCTCCCGGGAGGAGGCATTTAAATAGGCTCCCCCTCGGGGATAATCAGCAAGCTTGCTTGCGGGTTCAAAGCTATCTTTCAAAATTGTTTACAATTTTGACCAAGAGCTTCCTTAATGCTGTCGGGCAAAGCCCGACTGAGGGGGGGATCCTAATCGCTATTCGCTAATCACTAATCACTACGTTAAGGAAGTGTAACAAATGAAAACCATCGCGCTGGTGCCTAATATTTTAAAAGACAAAAACTGCAAAGAGACGATAAATCTCATAAAATACCTGAAAAAATTCGACTGCGAGCTGCTGATCGAAAACAAATTCGCGCCCTATCTTGAGGCGTTCTGCCGAAGCGAGGGCGTGCGCGCAGCGTTCACCGACCGCGAATCGGTGTTCTCGGGCGCAGAGCTTTTGATCGCTCTGGGCGGCGACGGCACGATCATAGAGGCCGCGGTGGACGCCGCGGCTTACGAGCTGCCCATCGTGGGCGTCAACATGGGCCATCTGGGATTTCTGGCGCGCATCGAGAAGGGCAGCTACGCGCCCCTTGACGATGTGCTGGCCGGAAAGTGCGGCGTTGACAACTGCATGATGCTGGATATCGAGATAATCGGCGCGGACGGCGAGATACTTGAGCGGCAGAAGGCTCTCAACGATCTTATCATAAGCGGCGAGGACTACAAAATGGTGACGATCGAGGTCAAGGTCGACGGCACGGAGATGAGCGAGTACGCCGCGGACGGCATGATCGTCGCCACCGCTGTGGGCTCGACAGCTTATTCCCTGTCTGCGGGCGGCGCTGTCATGCACCCCGAGGTCGACGGAATGATAATAACCCCCATCTGCCCCCACACGCTCAAGGCGCGCTCGGCGGTGATCCCCGCGGACCGGGTGATAGAGCTGACCCACCGCGAGCCCTACAGATGCGCCGCCGTGGTCCGCGCCGACGGAAAGATGATATACAAGCTGCGCGGCGACAGCGAGCGCGTGAGGATAAAAAAATCGAAATACAGCACCGCTCTGGTGAAGCTCAACGACACGACCTTCTTCGACGTGCTGAGAGACAAGCTTTCGGACTGAGCGGAACTCTTAAATTGAGGTGAGAACATGCTGACTGAACTTGAGATAAAAAACGTGGCGATAATCGAGCGGGTGAATATAGAATTCGGCCCCGGCTTTAACGTTATGACAGGCGAGACCGGCGCGGGAAAGTCGATCCTGATCGATTCGATAAACATGGCGCTGGGCGGCAGGACGGCCAAGGACCTGATCCGCAGCGGCGCGGACCACGCGTTCGCCCAGGCGGTGTTTGAGGTGAGCGGCGAGGCTGAGGAAAAGCTGGCCGAGCTTGAGATCGAGACCGAGGACGGGCTGATCATCCTGTCGCGCAAGATCACCGCGGCGGGAAAAAGCACCTGCCGCGTCAACGGGCGGGTCATACCGCTGTCGGTGGCGCGGGAAATCGGCGAGCTGCTGCTCACAATCCACGGCCAGCTTGACAATCAGGCGCTGCTGGTGCCGTCAAAGCACCGCGGATTCGTGGACGAGTTCGCGGACAACGCCGCTGAGCGCAAGGCCTACGCCGAAAAATTCATCAAATACACCGACCTGACCGAGGAATACGACGAGCTGACCCGAGCCGAGACCGACAAGGAGCATCGGGTCGAAATGCTGAAATTCCGCGTGAGCGAGATAGAGGCGGCGGCTCTCAGGCCCGATGAGGAGGACGAGCTGAACGCGCGGTTTGAGTTCCTTGAAAACGCGGAAAAAATACTTAGCGGCGTGTACGAGGCGTACAGCAATCTCTACGGCGACGAGAACGCGTCATCGGCCTACGATATGCTGATCGACGCGGGTCGGGCGCTTGAGGACGCGGCCGAGCACGACGAGCGTTTGAGAGAATACAGCGAGACCGTCAACTCCGCGGTTGCGGACATCGACGACGTGACGCGGGAGCTTAAATCCTATATAGACCACGCTGAATTCGAGCCCGGCGAGATCGACGCGGTGCAGGAGCGCCTGGCGCTGATCTCGGACATGAAGCGCAAATTCGGCTGCGCCGACGTGCCCGAGATAATCGCCTACGGCGAGAGCTGCCGAAAAGAGCTTGAGACAATAGAGGATCTCGAAAACCGCCTTGAGGAAATGCGGGTCCGGATCGAGACCGCCAAAGAAGCGACCGAGCGCGCGGCCGATGTTCTGACCGAGAGCAGACGCGAGGCGGCTGTGCGGCTTTCGCAAATGATAATGAAAGAGCTGTCGGAGCTTGACATGGGCCGCGTGGTGTTCGCGGTGGACATAAAGCCCTCCGACTTCACGATAAACGGCGGCGACAGTATAGAATTTCTGATCTCCACCAACCCCGGCGAGGACCTGAAGCCCCTGAGCAAGATCGCCTCGGGCGGCGAGATGTCGCGCATAATGCTGGCGATAAAATCGGTGCTGTCAAAGGGCGACATTGTGGACACGCTGATATTCGACGAGATAGACACCGGAGTCAGCGGCAGAGCCGCGCAGCGCATTTCGGAAAAAATATGCAAGATCTCGCGCGAAAAGCAGGTGCTGTGCATAACTCACCTGGCGCAGATCGCCTCGATGGGCGACAGCCACTATCTGATAGAAAAGAGCAGCAGCGACAGCGAGACCACCACCAAGGTGCGCCTGCTCGGCGAGAGCGAGCGCGAGAACGAGCTGAGCCGCATAATCGGCGGAGTCTCGGTGACCGACACCACAAGGCGCGCCGCCGCCGAAATGCTCGCCCAGGCCGAAAATTTGAAAAGCACGATGGGATAAAAAGGCATTAAATAGGCGCCCCCTCGGGGGAGCTGTCGCCGTAAGGCGACTGAGGGAGGATCCTATTCGCTAATCACTAATCCCTACGTTCCCACCTCCGTCTTTTCGCCAAAGGCGAAAATCCACCTCCTCCCGGGAGGAGGCAAAAATTAGTCGCAAATTAACAGCCTGCCGTTTTTGCGGCAGGCTGTTGTTTTATTTTTTGTTTTGTTCAAGAACGGCCAGGACATCGCTTTCGACGGCGCATTTCATGACCTTTTCGGCCACTTTGTCGGCCTCGGCCTTTGTCCACTTGCGTATCTCGGCCCTTGTGGCAAGGACCGCCGTGGGGCTGACGCTGTACTCGCCGAGCCCGAACGATATCAGCAGCGGTATCAGGCGCGGATCGGCCGCAGCCTCGCCGCACATTCCGACAGGGATGCCCTTTTTGTTTCCGCATTCGATTATCCGCTTTATCGAGCGCAGCACCGCGGGCTGAAACGCCGAATAGAGATACGCGACGTTGGCGTTGCCGCGGTCGGCGCACATGGTGTAGCCCGTCAGGTCGTTGGTCCCGATGCTGAAGAAGTCGGCTTCCTCGGCCAGCAGATCGGCTATCGCCGCGGCCGCCGGGGTCTCGACCATAACGCCGACCTCGATATCCTTGTCGTAGGCTGTGCCCTCGCGGTCGAGCTCGCTCATCAGGTCTTTTATGATCGCCTTAACTCCGCGCACTTCCTCAACGCAGGTCACCAGCGGCACCATTATCTTGATGTTGCCGAAAGCCGACGCGCGCAGCAGCGCCCGCAGCTGATCGCGGTAGAGCTCCTCGTTTTTGAGGCAATACCTCACCGCGCGGAATCCCATGAACGGGTTTTCCTCTTTTTCAAGACCCAGATAGGGTATGTCCTTGTCGCCGCCCACGTCGAGCGTCCTGATTATGACCGGCTTGTTTTTAAGCGTCATGGCCGCCTTTTTGTAGGCCTCGAACTGCTCGGCCTCGTCGGGCTTTTGCCCCACGTCCATGTACAAAAACTCGGTCCTGAACAGGCCCACGCCCTCGCCGTCCTTTTCGATGACCGCGGCGCAGTCGTCGGGCTTGCCGATGTTGCATACCAGCTCGACCCGATCTCCGTCGGCGGTCATTGTGGGCTCGCCTATCAGCTTTTCAAGCTCCTTTTTGCGTTTTGCGTAGTCCGCCTTTTGCTCGGCGTATTCGGCCCGCTGCTCGGCCGTCGGGTCCTCGATGACCTCGCCGCGTATGCCGTCCACGACAAGCCGCGCGCCGCTTTTTATCTTTTCGGTCACGCCCTCGACGCTGAGCACGGCGGGTATCTCAAGAGCCCTCGCCAGTATCGCCGAGTGAGAAGTCCTGCCGCCCACCTCGGTCACGATGCCCTCGATGTTGTCCTTGTTGATGCCCGCGGTCATTGACGGCGTGAGGTCGCTGACAACTATTACGCTGCCCTTGGGGAGCGACGCGATATCGACATCCTCGACCCCCTGAAGCGTCTTGATTATTCCGGTCTTGACGTCTCTCAGGTCGGCCGCGCGCTGCATGGTAAGCTCGTCGCCCGTGGCCTCGAACATGGCCGCGAATGTCTCAAACACCTGCTCGGCCGCCGCCTCGGACGTCAGTCCCTGCGCGATGATACCGCGGACCTCGTCGGTCATGGCCGGGTCGCTGAGCATAAGCGAGTGGCCCATGAGTATCTCGGCCTCTTTTTCGCCCACGCTCTTTCGCATGTCCTCAGCCATCGCGTTGGTCTTTTCTATAAGCGCCTCGACCGCCGCGTCGAACCTTTTTGTCTCTTCCTCCGCGGTCAGCGCGGAGCTTTGCTCGTAGCTTATTTTCGGCTCGGTTATCAGCGCCGCGCGGCCTATGCCTATGCCGTCGGAGCCCGCGATACCCCTGAAAATTTTTTTGCTTTCCATGTGTCCTACTCCGCAGTGCTTACTATTTCTATCGCCTTGTCGAGAGCGGCCTGCTCGTCGGCGCCGTCGCACTCGATCTCGATCTCGCTGCCGCACTTGATTCCCGCGGCCAGCACGTTCATTATGCTCTTGCCGTTAAAGTCCTTGCCGCCGAACTTGATGTTCACGCTCGACGCGAAGGGCGCCATAGCCTTTGTGAACTCGCCCGCGGGACGCATGTGCAGACCTTCGGGATTTGTTACCGTAACTTTTTTTGATACCATAATTTTTTCTCTCCTTTTTAAATATTTAAATATTTTGTATGATGTTTTTCTGTTATTTCTTAATCTTATTTCTTAAGACCCGCCTTTTCACCCAGAGGCTTTTTGAGCAGCGCCAGCATCAGCGCGCCCACTACCGAGCCGACAACCAAAGCGATAAGGTAGCCGAGAACGTTGCCCACAACAGGGAACACGAATATTCCGCCGTGAGGCGCCATCAAAGTGCAGCCGAACGCCATCGAAAGCGCTCCCGATACCGCGCTGCCCACGATGCACGAGGGGATAACGCGCAGAGGATCGGATGCCGCGTAGGGTATGGCGCCCTCGCTGATAAAGCACAGACCCATTATGTAGTTGACAACTCCCGACTTTCTCTCGCTGGGCGTGAATCTGTTCTTAAAGAACGTGGTGCACAGGGCGATAGCCAGCGGAGGAACCATTCCTCCCACCATAACGGCCGCCATTATGTCGTAGTTGCCCTCGGCGATAGCCGCGGTGCCGAACACGTACGCCGCCTTGTTGAAGGGGCCGCCCATGTCGATCGACATCATGCCGCCCAGAACTATGCCCAGGAGTATCTTGCTTGCGCCGCTCATGGCCTTAAGGCCGTTGTTTAGCGCCGTGTTGAGCGCGCCGATGATCGGGTTGAACAGGAACATAACCAGTCCCATGAGCAGTATGCCGACCAGAGGATAGATAAGCACGGGCTTGATTCCCTCAAGGGCGTCGGGCAGCTTTGAGCATGCCTTTTCAAGACCCAGCGTGATATATCCGCCGACAAAACCCGCGAACAACGCTCCTAAAAATCCTGCCGAAACAACATTTGCGTCGGGATTTACAAGAGACGCGAACGTGGTTCCGGCCACCGCCATGGCGCCGCCCACAAAGCCGACCGCCAGGCCGGGTCTGTCGGCTATGCTCATCGCGATAAAGCCCGCCAGAATGGGTAGCATGAATCCGAACGCCGTGTCGCCTATCGTCTTGAAGAACGCCGCGAAGGGCGTGTTGGTGCCGAAGCCCGCGGGGTTGATCTCATAGTCGTCAAACAGGAACGCCAGCGCGATGAGTATACCGCCGCCCACAACGAACGGGAGCATGTGTGAAACGCCGTTCATCAGGTGCTTATAGATCGAGTGGCCTATGCCGTCTCCGCCCTCGGACTCGGTATCGGCCGCCTTGCCGCCGCCCTTGTGGGAGTATACGCCCGCCGTGCCGCTGACGATCTTCTCGATAAGCTCGCCGGGCTTGTGGATACCGTCCGAAACCTTGGTCTGGACCATTCTCTTGCCGTCGAATCTCGCCATCTCAACGTTTTTGTCGGCCGCGATTATAACTCCGTCGGCCTCGGCTATCTCTTTGGCCGTGAGCACGTTTTTGGCTCCGCCGCTGCCGTTGGTCTCGACCTTGATCTCATAGCCCAGCTCGGCCGCCTTCTGCTCCAGAGCCTCCGCCGCCATAAACGTGTGGGCTATACCCGTGGGGCAGGCGGTCACCGCGACCAGCTTTACCTTTTTCGCGGGCTGAGGTTCGGGCTGAGGCTCGGGCGCGGGCTCCGCCGCTGCGTCCTCGGCTCCGTACTTCTCGATCTCCTTCTCGTCGATGTGCTTCAAAAACTCTTTGACGCTCTTGGCCGCCAGAAGCTTTTTGCGGAACGCCTCGTCCATCAGCATGACCGTCAGTCTGGACAGCACCTCAAGGTGCATATCTCCGCCCTGCTTGGGCGCCGCGATCATAAAGATAAGGTTCGAGGGCGCGCCGTCCATCGCGTCAAGGTCGATGCCCGAAGGCACGGTCGCCGCCGCCAGACCGGGCTTCGCGACCGCCTCGCTCTTGGCGTGGGGTATCGCCACTCCGTCACCTATCGCGGTGGGGCCTTCCTCTTCGCGCTTCGCGATGTCCTTTTTGAACTGTTCCTTGTCTGAAACGTTGCCCGCTCCGCAGTGCAAGTCGATCAGTTTGTCATAAAGCTCCTGCTTGGACGACGGGCTCATGTTCAGAGCTATCGCGTTCTCTTTTAACAAATCGATAACCTTCACAATTACCACTCCTTTTTTATTTTAAAATTTTATTGTCGTCTTATAACGTGTTATACAGCCGCTCCACCAGTTCTTTTTCGGCCAGACCCGCCGAGAAAGCCGTCGCACTGCCGCAGGCCGTTCCCAGCTTCACCGCCTCTTGGTAGCTGCCTGTCTCGGTGTAGCCCAGCACGAATCCCGCCACCATCGAGTCGCCCGCGCCCACCGAATTTACGACCTTGCCGCTCGGAACTCCCATGCGCACGATCTCGCCGTTCTCGGCAATCAGCACAGCGCCGTCGCCCGCCATCGACACGAGCACGTTTCTCGCGCCCATCTCGCGCAGCTTTTGGGCGTGCTCCACGATCTCGTTTCGGGTAGTGAGCTTTTTGCCGAACATCTCGCCCAGCTCGTAGTTGTTGGGCTTTATCAAAAACGGCTTGTAGCTCAGCACGTTGAGCAAAAGGTCGCGCGTGGCGTCGACCACTATGTTTATGCCGCGGCCGTTTAACCGCTCCATTATCCTCTCGTATATGTCGTCGGGGATCGACGCGGGAATGCTGCCGGCCAAGATCAGGAAGTCGCCCTCCTTGAGCCTGTCGAGCTTTTTAAACAGCTCGTCGATCGCCTCCGAGGGAATGTCGGGCCCGCGGCCGTTGATGTCGGTCTCGACTCTCGCCTTGATCTTAACGTTCACTCGTGTAAATCCCTGCGGCAGAGATATAAAATCCGTTATGATGCCCGAATTTTTGAGGTTCGCCTCAAGCGCCTTTCCGGTGAAACCCGCGATGAATCCGAGGGCTACGCTGTTCTCGCCCAGATTTTTCAGCACGGTAGAAACGTTTATTCCCTTGCCGCCGTAGAACACCTCCTCGCTGTCGGCGCGGTTGACCTCGCCGAAGTTCAGCGCGTTGAGGTGCATCACGTAGTCGATTGCGGGATTGAATGTAACTGTGTAGATCATGCTTCCGCCTCCCTTATAATTGTATGCTTTCTGAATTTATTATTTGCGGGCTCGTCGGTAATAATTATTCCCTCGCTCAGATCGCCGAATGTCACCGAGCAGGTCAGGTCAAATTTGCTGTGGTCGGCAAGAACGTAGTTCCTGCGTCCCCGTTTCATGGCCTCGGCCTTGACGGCCGCCTCCTCCGCGTCGGGCGTCGTGTAGCCGCTCTCGACCGATATGCCGTTGGTTCCGATAAACGTTTTTGTAAAATTGTATTTCCGAAGATTGGCGACGGTCTCGGTCCCCACCACGGCCTCGGTGGTGAGCTTTATCTGGCCGCCCATGATATAGGCCCGAAAGCCCTTCTGTATCAGCTTTTTGGCGTGGACGATCCCGTTTGTGACAAAGGTTGCGCGCAGACCCTCGTTTAAATGGTCTATCATCGCCGAGGTGGTCGTTCCCGCGTCGATAAACACAAAATCGTCGTTGCCGATCAGCGCGGCCGCCGCCCTGCCTATCCTTTGTTTTTCCGCGGTGTTCATGGTGGACTTTGTCAGCACGTCGTTCTCAAACACCGTGTGCCGCCGCTTTATCGCCGTGGCCCCGCCATGGACCTTCCGAAGCCGCCCCATGCGGTCGAGAGCCGTCAGATCGCGGCGCACTGTGGATTCCGAAGTGTCGAGCATGTCGGCGAGATCGCTGACCGCCGCGGTGTTCCGCTCGGATAAATAATTGATTATCATATCGTGTCTTTCCTGAGTTAACATATTGCCTCCCGAAAATTCATTTGCTTTACCGAAAAATTTTGTTAAATATATCCTGTGTTTAAATCAATAATATCATCATTTTCGGTCATTGTCAACCATTATTTTTCAAAAATTAGCGTTTTTGAGCAACAACAATCAATTTTGTTTATTATATATAAATACTAATGCTCATTTTTGGCTATTTGTGCCAATAAAAAAGCCGCCAAACGGCGGCCGAGTTCATTCAAACAAATCATTTATATCCACATTCAAAAGCCTTGCGATAACAAATATCTCCCGATCGGTGGCGCGGCGGAACTGCCCCTCAAGCTTTGAATAGCTCGTGGGGTTCATGTCGATGCCCGCGGTCTGGATACGCGCGATAAAGTCCTTTTGCTTTATCCCCCGCTCCTTGCGCATGCGCTCGATATTTTGTCCGACCATATTTTTGTTCCCGATATCCAATTTTCTGGTTTTCATAATTTAACTCCCATTACTCATTATAATAAAATTTTATTATAAAATATTCTTGACAAAATTCCAAAAAAGAATTATAATATATGAAAGGCCTTTATACTTAGGTCAGTGGATAATGTGAAAAATAATTAAATAAAATTTTCTTAGGAGGAAAAAAGAAAAAATGAAAAACATCAAAAAACTTTTGTGCCCGCTGCTGTGCGGCGCGCTTTTGTGCTGCGCGCCCGCCGTGCCGGGCAGCCTGGACGTCTGCGCGGCCGAAACGATCACAGACTCAAGCGGCTTATGGGAATACGAGCTGCTTGATGACGGCACCGCGATGCTGTCCCGCGGCGAAAATATCCTTGACGAGGCCGTCGCCATCCCCGAAAGCGTTGACGGGATATCGGTGACCGCGATCGGCTACAACATTCTTTTAAACGGCAAAAACACCAAATCGATCACTATCCCCGCGAGCGTAATCTCGATCGAGGACGGAGCGTTCGTAAACTGCACGGCTCTGCAAAAATTCGAGGTCGCGCCCGACAGCGCCTCATACACGGCGCAAAACGGTATCCTTTTCAGCAAAGACATGACAGAGCTGGTCGCGTATCCCGCGGGAGTTTACCCGACAAAGGAGTATTCTGTGCCCGACACGGTGAAACGGATCAGCGGATTCGCGTTTTTTCAAAATTCCTATATTGACACGATAACGCTTCCGAGCGGCGTGCTCGAGATAGGCGAGCAGGCCTTCACACACGCCCTGCCCGACGAGATCATTATTCCCGACACGGTGACCGAAATAGGCGACGGCGCTTTCGGAGATATCCAAACAAGCACCGGAAAGAGCGTTAAGATCACTATAGATCCCGCCAACACTTCCTTTACGGTTATCAACGACATATTAATGAGCGCCGACGGAAAGCGCATACTTTCATACGGATACTCCAAATCGAGCAAGACCTACGCCGTTCCAAGCGGCGTTGAAAGGATCGACACCCGCGCGTTCAACAAAAATTCCGCTCTTTCTGAAGTATACATGCCGGGCAGCGTGAACACTGTCGGAAACTATGTATTCTCGGGCTGCGTGAATCTTGAAAAGCTCGAGCTTTCGCCGAATCTGGGCAACATCCCTACCGGATTCGCAAACGCCTGCCCCTCTCTCAAAGAGGTCGTTATCAAAGAGGGAACCTCCGAGATCGGCCGCGCCGCGTTCACGAACGTTCAAAAGATCACTATCCCCGAAAGCGTGACTTATATTCAAAACTCGGCCTTTGACGAAAGGACCGATCTTGAAATTTGGGGCTATGTCGGATCGTACGCGGAAAAATTCGCAAACGAAAATCAAATAAAATTCGTAGATATCGAGAACCCGCCGTCTCCGACCCCGGTTCCCTCCGACACGCCCGCGCCGAAGCCGACGCCCGAAAAGCCGGCTTTCGAATACAGGATCGGCGGCCCGAGCGTGACGAACACATCCGGCGAGATCCTCGATTCTCCGCCGATCGGAGAGAGTTTTTTGGTAAACGTCAGGGTTGACAAGCTCACCGACGGAAACGAGCCCGTTTATGTTTTTGTAGCGGTTTACGACGAAAACGGGGCGCTGCTCAGCATTGATTACGTGCGCGCCAACTTCGCCAAGGGCAGCGATTACGAATTCGGCTTCCATATTCCCGCCCAAACGGCAAAGGTCGGCGAGATAAGATCGTTTGCGTGGAGCGATTTCGACTCCGCCAAACCCCTCGCAGAAACCAAAAAAATAATTTTCGATTAACACTAACGATTTCTTCCCGATTAAAATAAGCAATTTTGCGGAGCGAAAGCTCCGCTTTTTTATTTTGCCGAAATTTGACGGCAAAAAGTTTTCGGGAAATAAAGGCGGAAATAAATTTATGTATAAAAAGACAGTGGGAAAACCAACCGAACCGACTAACGCAAAGGAGGAAAACATATGAACTGTGAAATTGAGCAGGTGGGCGGCGCGCTGGTGGTGAAGCTAAGCGGCGAGATAGACCAGCACTGCGCCGAGGAGCTGCGCGGCGACATAGACAGACAGCTGGATATCAAACATTCCGCGTCGCTGATCATCGACCTGGGCGGCGTGGATTTTATGGACAGCTCGGGTCTGGGGCTGATCATGGGCAGATACAGAAAAATGCAGGCGAGAGGCGGCAAAATACTTCTGGCGCGGCCGACGCCCGCCGTGGACAAGCTGCTGGAGCTGTCGGGCATCAACAAGCTTGTCGGCAGAGAGCGGACAAAATAAAAAAGGAGAAAAAACTATGCGAAATTATATGAAACTTGAGATCCCGTCAAAGAGCCTCAACGAGGCATTCGCGCGGGCGGCTGTGGGCGCTTTTGCCGCCCAGACCGACCCGACTGTCGAGGAGCTGGCGGACATAAAGACCTCGGTCTCCGAGGCTGTGACAAACTCGATAATCCACGGCTACAGAGAAACGGTCGGCGTCATATACATCGAGTGCGAGGCGCGGGTCGAAAAAAACTGCGTGATCGAGATAACCGTGCGCGACGAGGGCGCGGGTATCGCCGATGTGGAACGCGCCATGGAGCCGCTGTTCACCACCGCGCCCGACGAGGAGCGCAGCGGCATGGGCTTCACCGTGATGCAGAGCTTTATGGACACCTTGGACGTCACATCCGAAAAAGGCAAAGGCACCACCGTAAAAATGAGCAAGGTAATCAACGCGGGAGCCATCGACGATGAATTCTGATTCTTATCGCGAAAATAATGACGCGCTGCTGCTCAGGATAAAACGGGGCGATAAAAAGGCCCGCGCCGAGCTTATAGAGAGCAACATGGGACTTGTGCGCTCGGTGGCGAAACGCTTTCTTGGCAGGGGTCACGAGGCCGACGACCTTTTTCAGATTGGCTGCATAGGGCTCATCAAAGCCGCCGACAGGTTTGATCTGAGCGTAGGCACGGCATTCTCGACCTATGCGGTGCCGATGATAATCGGCGAGATCAAGCGCTTTATAAGAGACGACGGCATAATCAAAGTGAGCCGCGCCTACAAAAACATAGCCTACAAGGCGGCGACCGTCAAGGAGCGGCTTGCCGCCGAGACCAAACGCGAGCCCGCTCTGAGCGAGATCGCCGCGGAGCTTGACATAACGCCGCAGGAGCTGTCCACCGCGCTTGAGGCGTCGCGCCGCCCCGACTCGCTGTACGCGGCGTTTGATGACGGAAAGTCCGAGAGCCGCTCCACGCTTGAAAAAATCAGCGACAGCGAGGACTACGAGCAAAAAATCGAGAACAGGATCATGCTCGACCAGGCGCTCAAAAACATGGACGAGCGCGAGCGCCTGATAATTTTTATGCGCTATTTCAAGCGCAGAACCCAGACCGAGATCGCCGAGATGCTGGGTATATCCCAGGTGCAGGTGTCGCGCCTTGAAAAAAAGGTGCTGCTTAAAATGCGCAAAGAGCTGACGGGCTGAATAATAATCACTTATCCGGCAAATAATAGTCATAAAATCAAGCAAAATTACGCAAGGAGGACATTATGCCGGAAAACAAAAATAAAGACTATTTAAATTATATCGACAAAACAGCCCCCAAAAGCCCGATGCTCAAAAACGTGCTGCTGGCGTTTCTGATCGGCGGCCTGATCTGCGTTATCGGCCAGCTTATAGGCGACTTCTATCAAAAAATATGCGGTCTTGACACCGACAGCATGCGCACCGCGGTCAGCGTTACCATGGTGTTTCTCGGCGCGCTGCTGACGGGTCTTGACCTATACCCCAAGATCGCCAAGCACGCCGGCGCCGGAACAATCGTGCCGATAACGGGATTCGCCAACTCGATAACCTCGCCGGCCATGGAATTCAAGCGCGAGGGGCTCGTGCTCGGCATGTCGGCCAAGATGTTCGTGGTGGCGGGGCCGGTGCTGGTTTACGGCATTTCCTCGTCGGTGGTTGTGGGGATAATCTACTTTTTATACAAAGTCCTGATAGGAGGTTAAGCTATGGCGACGCGTCTCGGAAAACAAACAATAGCGCTCAGTAAAAGCGTTTCGATAATAAACACCGCCACGGTGGTCGGCACCAAGGAGAGCGAGGGTCCGCTCTCGCCCTTTTTCGACGTAAAAATGAAGGACGCCGAGTGGGGCGAGGAAACCTGGGAAAAAACCGAAAGCAAAATGCAAAAAGAAGCTGCCAAGCTGGCGATACAAAAGTCCGGCAAAACCGCTGACGATATCGACTGCGCCTTCGCGGGAGATCTGCTGAACCAGTGCATAAGCTCGGGCTTCAGCGCCCGCGAGCTGGGTATCCCGTACTACGGACTGTACGGCGCGTGCTCGACCATGATCGAGGGCTTGAGCCTGGGCGCGCTCTCGATCGACGGCGGCGGAATGAACACCGCGCTGGCCGTGGCGTCCAGCCACTTCTGCACTGCCGAGAGGCAGTACCGCAATCCTCTGGAATACGGCGGGCAGCGGCCGCCCACCGCGCAATGGACGGTCACGGGCGCGGCCGCGGCTGTTTTGGAAAACGGCGGCAGCGGGCCCTACGTCACCCATGTGACAAGCGGCAAGGTGGTTGACTTCGGCGTGATCGACCAGAACAACATGGGCGGAGCCATGGCGCCCGCCGCGATCGACACGCTGTGCGCCCACTTTTCGGACACGGGCCGCTCGCCCGAGGACTACGACCTGATCCTGACCGGAGACCTTGGAAGGATAGGCCGCGAGATCGTGATAAACATGATGAACAGCAACGGATATAACATGAATGACAACTACGGCGACTCGGGCTGCATGATCTACGACATCGAAAAACAGGACGTCCACGCGGGCGGCAGCGGCTGCGGCTGCATCGCGGTGACGACCTGCGGATATATTTTCAGGCAGCTTAAAGACGGAAAGCTGAACAACGCGCTTATTCTGGGCACGGGCGCGCTGCTGAGCCCCACCTCGTCGCTCCAGGGCGAGTCGGTTCCCGGCATCGCCCACGCGATAGTCTTATCAAACAAGCCGGGAGGTGAGGGATAATGCAGTATCTGAACGCGTTCTGGGTGGGCGGACTTATATGCGCCATAGCCCAGATACTGATCGACAAAACCAAATTGACCCCGGCGCGCATACTCGTGCTGTACGTGGTGGTCGGCGCGGCGCTGGGCGGCATAGGGATATACAACAAGATAGTTGACTACGCGGGCGCGGGCGCGACCGTGCCGCTTATCGGCTTCGGCAATGTGCTGGCAAACGGCGTAAAGAAAGCGGTCGATTCGGAAGGCCTGCTCGGCGTGATAACGGGCGGAGCCTCGGCCGCCGCCGGAGGCATCTCCGCCGCCGTGTTCTTCGCCTTCCTGATAGCCCTGATTTTCAACCCCAAAGCCAAATAACCCGCCATAGACTCCCCTTCCGAAACAGGCTATGCCGCGTATCTTTTATTTATAAAACATTTATAATGAATTTCAACATTTTTCGGGAACTTTTCGCTCCCGCCTATGATCTGCCAATATAAGACATCGGCGGAGCCTTACGGCTCCGCCTTAAACTTGATGCGGTATTAAAAACCGCGAACATAAACACTTACGCCACCCGATTTTCGGGCTTGATCCTCGGCGGCTTAAAAGCAATGCACAACCGCCGCGTATGATATTATTTTCGTTTTTCGTTATAATTAAGCGTTCCTGATCTCTCTTGTAAAATCAGCTAAATTCGCGGGGATCTCGGGCTCGTAATACTTCCATCTGCATCCCATTGTTGTGACTCCGCCGCCTATAAGCAGCAGGAAGCAGCACATATATCCCGCGCAAACCAGGCCCGCCTTGTCAAGCTTTTTACCCTTTATGTAAGACATAACGTCCTTAAAGGTCAGCTTAACGTCGTCTTTCTTAACAACGGCAGTTGAGGTCTTGGCGCTCTTTTTGGCAATGCGAACGGAAACGGCATTGATAAGCAGCGCGAAAGACAGCGCGTAATTCACTCCGAGCCAAACCGCGCTTCCGCTTATCGCCATAACGATCATGACCGCGATTATCGCAAAAATGCCGAACAGCATTTTTCTGTAGCTCTTTTTTAAGTACTCATCCGAAAACTCAACCTTTTTGTTAAGCGCAGGAGCAAAGCTTGTCAGAATCAAAACCGACCACAGGCATATAGCCGCTTGGACAAAAATGTGATAAGCGTTCTCGATATTAACATATTGAGCCGCCTTAACGACCGTCAGAACCGCGGCAAATGTTGCGGTATAAAGCAAATTGCACCTTACTTTCGTCTTTGCGTGCCAGCCGCCCGCCGTTGAGCGGATTACTGCGTAAGCGGCAAAGAACACCAGGCCCTCGATCAGCATGTTGCAAGCTAAAGCCAAAGCCAGCAAAACAACCGCGCTTATCACTTCCGAAATAATTGTTTCACAGCCTATCGCGCACAGGTTTTCGTACTTTTTGTCAACAATTCCGTTTTTGCCGAAAAATCCTGCAATTTTGTTTGAAAATTTTGTCATAATTTAACACCTCCTGCTTTTAACTATATAACGTATATTTCTTTGTGTCAACAATTTTTGGTAAACGACATCTCAGGCGTGGTAAACGACAACATGCGCGCGTCAAAAAACCTCTCCCGTCCGGGAGAGGTCAATCATTAAGCGCAGCAATTTTTTAACACAATGTCTGTCTCAAACAGTCCGTTTTGATAAGATCGTTTTACGGTTCCGTTATACTTTTCAACCACCAAGTCAATGCTTTTCAGACCGTAGCCGTGATAACGGTCATCGGATTTGGTTGTCTTGAGATCGGACAGATCGACTTCGTCGGAAGCATTCTTGACGCTCACGATCAAATCCGTTCCGTTTTGCGTGACATAAACCGAAACAAACCTTTCTTTTGTCTTTTCAGCCGCCTCGACCGCGTTGTCCAAAAGGTTGCAGAACAGCTTTGTAATGTCGGTATCTTCCATTTTTATTTCGCCGTTAACGCCGACAAAGGACTTAAAGTCAACTCCCGCAGCCTTTGCCTTCTGACATTCTATGTTCACCGCAGTATCAAACGCCTCGTTGTTGGTATAAACATAATTGCTGAAATTTTTGTTTTCATCATTCAACGCGTCAATATATTTTTGCGCTTCATCGTTTTTATTCTTTGCGATCAAATCGGTTATGACTTTTAAATGCTTGTTCATATCATGGCGCATAATTCTGATCTGCTCGTTGGACTCTTTAAGCGCTCGGTAATTTGCTTCTCTTTCGCTCATTATTTCTTTTAGCGAATCAATCTCAACCCTTTGTGAATATCCCTCAAAAAAGTCAAATACCATAAAAATGATATACATTAAACACAAAATTGGTATCATCATAAATAATGGATTTATTATTTGGGCTTTTGTCATGATATTATCAATTAGATAAATTACACATACACAAAGTAGCGGATATATCAATATCATTATTAAATATCTTTTAGGAATCGATTTAATTTTCTTTTTTGCAAGCAGCGCCGTAAAATAAAGGAATCCAAATACAAGTAAATCACTGATAAACATACCAACATAATGCGCGATCTCCTCTAAATGTACAATTCCATACTCACTTTCAAAAACAAAAGTAAAAACACATGAAATTAACATTTCACTAATCATAATAATTACACAATATATCCATGTAAAGAAAAGTGCATAAAGCATTGATGTATCATAAATTAAATATAGCAATATAAAAAACTCAGCACAGCTTATAGTCATTGCCAAAAGGTTAGATATACTGATATAATCCCAAAAGCAATCAAAAACAATAACAAATATAATAAGTACTAAATTAACTATATTTGAGCGTATTCGTCTTTTTAAAAACAAATGTCCAAAACATACAATTGTAAGAATTTCAATTATTGAACTCAATATGCTTAATTCTGTTTCTATCATAACAAAATCTCCTTCTTGTATTTCCTGCCGATCGGCACCTCATAATTGTTTGTTAATACGATATAGCCGCGTTTTATTGACTTAACATATTTTGTGTTAACAATATAACTGCGGTGACATCTTTTGAAAATCTTATTGTCAAGCTTGCTCTCGATATCATACATTGTGCATCGGCAAATATATGTCTCTCTGTCGGTATAGACTTTAATATCATTGTTGGCGGCCTCAATATAAATTATATACAGCGGATTAAATTTAACTTCGCCGTCTCTTGCGTTAAGGCGCAAAAGATCAGCGCCGAAAACGCCAAGATTTACGCGCTGCTCCGCCTCCACCACAGCCTTTTCAACCGAAAGCTTCTTGACAAGCTTGTTGTCGCTTTTGAGTATATAATCAAATGTGTGGTGCTTATATCCGTCGATCGCGTATCGGGTGAAAGCCGTAAACAAAACTATAACGCATTTCGGATTGAGAGCGCAAAGCCTGTCCGCCAAAGCAAGACCGTCATAATTATTCATCCTGATGTCCAAAAATGCCAGATCATATTTTTCTTCGCGTTCATATAAGTCCTTTGACAACGTAAATGTATCAATAACATAATCTTTACTTTTTGGTATGTAAGTGATGATCTCATCAATAAATATCTTGTCGTCATCACAAACCGCAATATTCATAATGTAACCCTCTCCCGTCCAATTTGCCGATATTATATCATATAACAGAAAATATTTCAATAATATGTCTGATAAAAATTGAGGTTTATCGCAAAAAAATTCGTTTAGCCGATATATAAAAGAAAACGGCAAGCCGCCGCGGCTCCGCCAAAAACGAGTGCGGCAAATCAACTGCCGCAAAAAAACATTACCCTCCCGGGCGCGCCGAAAATCGTCGGAAAATTTCGGCGTAAAAATTAAGATGAAAAGAAAAACCCGTCAGCTTATGTTTATGCTGAAAAAAATGTCATAATCTGCCTAACAAGTAATATACAACGCATTTATAATAAAGTCAACAGAATTTGGTGAATAACATCTCAGCCGTTGTGAACAACAAAAAATACCATCAGAATAAATTTCATATATGTTCCAACGGCCTTCCGATTTAAATTTTGCGAAAAATTAAAACCCCAACCGTTAGGTTGAGGTTTTAATTGTTCCGGCAGCGTCCTATGTTCCCGGGCAGTCGCCCGCCAAGTATTTTCGGCGCTGAGAAGCTTAACTACTGTGTTCGGGATGGGAACAGGTGTGTCCTTCTCGCCATCGCCACCGAATCGTCGCAACTCGCCTCTTGGCTCGTTCTGCCGCAAGCGGCAGAAGCTTCGCCTTTCCGGCGGTTGCTCCTCTCAAATCGAAACACACGGTTTCGATTTGTATGATTTGCAAACTTACATACTTGTTTGCTCCTCTTTCCCAAAAACGCAAGCGTTTTCGGGAGCCTTGTAAGGCCTAGTTCCTAGTTACTATTCTCTAGTCCCTACGTTGTTTTCTAATTGAATAGAGTTGAGTAAGATAACTTTACTCACACATATTTCTTTGCAGACATCAGTGACCGTTACAGCTCTATTCGCTATTCGCTAATCACTAATCTCTACGTTGAGGTCAAGCCCTCGACCTATTAGTATCGGTCAGCT
>CANRBF010000017.1 GCA_947628795.1 uncultured Monoglobus sp. | reverse complement strand
TCCAATTTGATATTTTTATTATATACCATCTTGGAGGTTTAAACAACTTACTTTACACAAAATCTGGGATTGTCTCAATTTATTTTCAAATCTGTATTTATATGCAGAGTCCGATTATTATATTTCATGAATTTTACGTTTTATATTCTTTTCGGTATTATTGAGTATCATGTCAACATTCCGCTTGATCGTATCGTATTCTTGAACCGCCTTCCTTGCTTTTTTGTATTCGGAATACAGATGATTCTTTTGCTCGGTCAATATTTCAAGCCGATTGTTGAGACTGTCAACTGTCGGCAGTTTTCCGTCTGTCCGCGATGCCGTAAGCTGCTCGGCCGCACTCTCGTACAACATGATCTCTCGTCTGTGTTTTTCATAAAACGCGGTCTTGTTTTTGGCTTTTTTGTATGCCGAATATACGGGCTTCATTTCCCGATAGGTCATAATATTTTTTCTCAGAATATGTATATCCTTGATTTGTTTTTCGACGGATTTCAGTTCATCGGCCGTTTTGTCAAAACCGCTGTTCAGCTCTTCGATCTTGGATTGCAGTTCGCTATATGTTTCTACTCCGTGTGTATTCAAAAAGCTCATGGTCTTAGCCGCATTTTGCAGATTATATTTTTTAGCCCAATATTCATAGCCCTTACTTTCCTGCGCCTTAATGCTGTTTTGAATATCAATAAGCAGGTTAATTTGTTTTCCGTTGTTCAATGACGGCTTTTTAATTTTTGATTTGTTTAAAATCCTATCCGTAATAGCCTCGGCGGTATAATTGCCGCCTAAAGTTTTTGCACGCGTATATCTTTCCTGACCCGCAGCACGGAACGAAATATATTTGCCTTTCTTGATCTCATATCCGCTTTGTTCCATAAGCCTGAGAAAATCATCAAAGTCTCTCGCTCTCGGAATAACCGTGTCAATAGTTCGTTTAAGTTTTGCCTTCCAGCTCGTGCCGTTCTTTTCGGCGGTATATTCTTTATAGCTCTTGCCTTTGTCTTTTCCGGCCTCTATGGTTGAAAGACCGTATTCTCTGCACAGTCGATCGCCGGTACGTTTTGCATAGTTATACCATTGTTTATTTATGTGAATATGCTTATAATCTACAAAGCTGACATCGTTGCATATTATATGGTTATGGATATGATTTTTGTCTATATGTGTTGCGAGTATATATTCATATTTGCCGCCAAGAATCTCATCCGCCCACTTCCTGCCGATTTCGTGCGCCTGTTCCGGAGTTGTCTCTCCCGGCTCAAACGCTTGTATGATATGTCTCGCAAGATGTTTTCCTTTTCCGCCGGCGAGTCTGCGCGTTACATCAAATTCAATATCCGCCGTTTTCGGAGTACAGGCAAAAGAATATATCAATATGTTGCCGTCGGTTTTTTCTTTGCTTGTAATATAGTCAATAGCGGTTTTTAATGTAGTGTTAATAGTATGGTTCTTTGTAATCGCCATATCTCGTCCACCTTGTTTTGTATTTCTTCTATATCGGCTTTATATATTGAGTTTGTCGAATTGACCCGCTTTGCAATTTGATTTATATTATTTCCGATAGCTTGAAGTTCTTTGGCATATTCTTTTATCGGCGATAAGTCTGTATAAATTATATAACCATCGATCGCCATTTTGCGCAGGTACGCTCCTATTTTTGACGTTGGCAGCAGCGCCATTTTCTGTTCTATAAGTTTTCGTTCTTCTTCGGTGACATAAAATTTAAGCTGAATATTTCTCGTTCTGTTTTGCATAAGCGTTCCTCCTAAAATTATATAAGGGTTTGGGATTATCCCAAAAATTTTTACAAGTTTCATAAAATATCGAAATTTGTAAAAACGCCAATAGAGTACTCTTTGGCTTTGCTTGCTATTATACTAATTTTTAAATTATCCCCCTATATATAAGTAACAGTTAAAATGATGATTTTATATGCACATTTTTTATTTTTGATAAAATATCAGTACAATTCAATAATAAAAACTTAATAATTATACATTTTATCAAATTATGTCGCACATTTTTGGGGTTTTGTTACAATATCTGACAAGATTTTTTGATGAAATATTATAAAATAATCGCTATTATAAAAAAATCCGCAAAAATACTGTATAAACCGCCGATATTCTTTATATCAAATCAATGGGAGCGACACTAAATAAGGCAGCAGTTTTGTGAGACTAACTTGGACTTTTTCAATTTTATAATAACAAACTACAGTTTATTGCGGTAGAAATTTTTTGAATGAGGTATCACAATGAGCTGTAAAAAATTTAATAATACTACTTTTATACTCAATATTTTTTATTCATTTTTTATTTGTACGCAACCCCCAAGAGGCCCGTAATTACGCTATTTTAAGAGTGTCGAGCTCGAAAAAGCACGAAACTTTTGGAAAAGTTTTTTTGAAAAACATGGCCCATTTTTAAAATTTTTTTGTTACTTATATATATAAGGGAAAAATCAAAAGGCCATTTTTCATAATAGTATTTTGATTTGAAAGGTGTGTATTAAATGGACTCAAAAGAAAAACGTATAGCTAACCAGTTTGGAAGTTTTTGTGTGAGAGTTTTAAAAAACAAATCCCTCAATATTGATAAAGCTAACTCACTTAATGATGACAGTATTAAATCGCTGGTTGACCTTACGAGAGATGAATTTTTGAATATTGCTCAATATGATAAATATTTTGAACATGATCATATATTCAATGTATCGGAAAGAAGCGTGATAGTTAAAAGTGACTTAATTTCAGCTGCACTTTGTAAAATCTCCGAAGATCATAGGAATATTATCCTTTTGTCATATTTCTTAGAGTTATCGGATTATGAAATCGGAAAAATATTCAATATGGTAAGGCGGTCAGTCACAAATAAACGCAGAGCTGCATTAAAAACCCTCAAAAAAATCATAGAAACGGAGGATTTGCTATGAAACTGAAAAGGACAAATAAACTAATTCCGATTGAGATTATACGAGCCGCGGTAAACGGAGACCAATTTGCGCTTGCTTATATTTTAAGGGTATATAGGAATTACATAAAAACCTTATCAACAAAAATCCTAACGGATAATGACGGCAACCTCTAATGTTCTTGTTACAAAAGTACACCGAGCGATTAAGCGGCGGCAAAATATCGGGCGGCTCCCGATACGGCCATGATTGTCAGAAAGTATAATGATACTCCCGTCTTGAACTCTTATCGGAATTGGGCGGCTGGATGCGAACCATGCAGGGGTTAGATTCCCGTGATGTCGGTAGCTGCCGACAGTCTGATGATTGCCTGTCTTGGGGATGTCGTGGACAAATACAAGATACCGTAGAAAATTTTAATATTTATATGCCCGGCGCATATCTATGATCTGCGAGATCACTCAATCGGAATGCGTCGGGCATATTTGACAAATTCACATATTTTCAAAAGATATTATATCTTTGTATCTTTTGAAAATGTGCCGAATACAGCATTTAAACGAAAGGATGAACCCAAAATGACCGCTTTGGAAAAACAAGACTTGATATTGCAATTAACAGCCGTGATTAACGATATGCCTGTTGATGAACCGGCAGAGTCCGATAACTCAAAGGACGAAAAAGTTGAACTGCTCACTATTAAAGAGTGTGTAAAAATGGTTCGCGGACTTTCGGAATACACTCTGCGAAAATTAATAAGCAGCGGTAAAATCCCGTACATAAGAGCCGGTGTCGGCGCGAATGGTAAAATGCTTATTTCAAAATCAGTTCTTAAAAGCTATTTCGGTGATTTCTTCAAAGACAATAATGTGACATGAATTATCGGCTCTTATCTAAAATTATATTTTTTGACAAAAGCTAAAATAGGGCATTGACATATTATTCAAAACGGCGTTATACTTAATATACGATGGCGCCAAGGTGAATAATTGGAAAGGAGATTCATCAAATGGCCTCAATAAGAAAAAGAAACAACAGTTATCAGATTATTGTAAGCTGCGGTTGTGATACTAACGGCAAGCAAATTTTACGAACAAAAACATGGAAACCTAAACCGGATATGACTAAACGGCAGATCGAAAAAGAAGTAAACCGTCAAGCGGTTCTTTTTGAGGAAGCTTGCTTAGATGGTTATACCGCATCAAAAGTAAAGCTCGGCGATTTTATGAATCGCTGGAAAGAGGAATACGCGATACCGAACTTGAAACCGACAACTCTTGATTCAATGGGGAAAATGACAAAACGGATAGACGAGGAAATCGGGCATATGCACCTTGACAAAATAAAACGGCGGAATATTCAAATGTTTATTCAATCATTGTACAACGGTAATGATAAGCACAAGCCGTTGGGAGCAAAGACGATCAAAAATTATGTGTCATGCGTGTCCTCAATAATGAATTACGCAATAAGGCTTGATATGCTGAACTCAAATCCGTGCAGTCACGCGAATATACCGCGTATCAAAGAAACCGAAAGAGACATATACACTCCCGAAGAAGCGCAGATATTTCTTGACAGGCTCACAGAAAAAGCTCCGCTTGTGTATCAGTGTTATTTTATACTTATGATTTTCAGCGGATTTCGCAGAGGCGAGATATGCGGACTTACATGGGATGATATTGATTTTAAAAATCATATAATATCAATAAACAAAGCTCTGTATCATACTGCCTATAAAGGCACGGTAATTGACACTCCCAAGTCTGTTACATCAAATCGTAGTTTGAAACTTTCAGAGGAAGTGTTTGAATATCTGAAACGGCTGCAAAAATTTTACGAGGATGAAAGCGTCAGACTGGGCACAAAATGGCAGGAAAACAATTTTGTGTTTAAAAACCCATATGGCGGTGTTATGTCGCCGCTAACGCCGAGGGATTGGCTGAACAGCTTTTGCAAGCGCGAGGGAATAAGGTATGTGACACCGCATTCGTTCCGTCACTTATGCGCTTCGATTATGATAGAGTCGGGAGCGAGCGTTAAAACGGTTCAGGCGTGCATGGGTCACAGCGACGCGAACACGACGCTCAACATTTACGCCCACGCATTTTCAAGAGCGCAGGCATTGGCGAGCGAAACAGTAGCGAGCTGTTTTAACTTACGATAAGTTATGATAAGTTACATAAAACAATTTGATCATTAAATAACGACCAAATAACGACCAAAACGGATTTTCGGAAAAAACAAAACCCCCGAAACGCCGTAAAATCGGGCATTTCGGGAGCTTTAGACTGGTGGACCTTCAGGGACTCGAACCCCGGGCCAACCGGTTATGAGCCGGTTGCTCTAACCAACTGAGCTAAAGGTCCATAACATTATTGCTCCGCGCGGGAACTTTAATATTATAGTACATTATTCAAGGTTTGTCAAGGGTTAATTTTGAAAAACTGAATAAAATTTTTTGTATTTTAATATTAAATTTTGCTCTATTCTGTGGGAAAATTATTTGACTTATGGTTTTAAATGGTGTACAATAAAATATAATATTGAAATTATGCCTGTGAAAAGAGGGTTTTTTATATGAAGAAATTTTTGATCGGACTTATGATTTTTTGCGCGGCGTTTACAGTGCCCGCGTTTTCGGCTTACGCGGAGGAAAACAACAAGGTGACGGTTTATGTCAATGACCAAAAGCTTGCTTTTGACGCCGAGCCTATCGTACTCGAGGGCAGGACTATGGTTCCGATGCGCGCCATTTTCGAGGCTTTGGGAGCTGCGGTCAGCTGGGATTCGGGCACAAGAACTGCGATAGGCGTTAAAGACGGTGTTTCGGTCAGTCTGACTATCGGCAGCGGAACGATGTATGTCAATGACAAAAGCGTCGCTTTGGATGCGGCGCCCGTGTTCAGCGCGAGCGGCGACAGAACTTTGATACCTCTGCGCGCCGTGTCAGAGGCATACGGATATGACGTCGAGTGGGACAATCCCACAAAATCGGCGTATATCGGCGCGCACGCGCGGCTTGACAGCCTCAAAAACATGGTTTCGGCCATGACCCTTGACGAAAAAATATATCAGATGATGATAGTGACTCCCGAAAGCATAACCGGAGTCGAGCGCGTCACATCCGCGGGCGAGGCAACTCAAAACGCCCTTGAGACATATCCGGTCGGCGGCCTGATCTACTTCGCGCAAAATATTGAGAGCGCGGATCAGGTCAAGCAGATGATCGCCAATACTCAGAGCTTTGCCAAAATTCCGCTGTTTATCGGCGTTGACGAGGAGGGCGGAACCGTTTCGCGTCTGGGAAAGGCCGATATCGGATTCCCCGTGATATCCTCGATGCGCGACATCGGAAACACCGGCGACATAAATGCCGCGTTTGAGGCGGGAATGTCTCTCGGCGCGAACCTTAAAGAGTTCGGCTTTAACGTGGATTTTGCTCCTGTTGCCGATGTGAATATAGTGAGCGATTCCGCGCTGGGCAGCCGCTCGTTCGGCTCCGATCCGAATCTTGTGGCCTCGATGGTAGCAAGCGAGATAACAGCCATGCAGAATGCCGGAACAAGCGCATGTGTGAAGCACTTCCCCGGCATGGGCTCGTCAAGCGGCGACACCCACAACGGATTCGTAAAGACAAACAGGACGCTTGAGCAGTTTAAATCCGCCGAATTCGTGCCCTTTACCGCGGCGGCTCAAGCCGATGTCGATTTTGCCATGGTGGGGCATATCTCGGTCCCCGGGATCACCGGAAACGATGTTCCGGCATCGCTCTCGTCAATGATGATCTCGATGCTGAGAAACGATATAGGATTCAGCGGAGTTGTTACCACAGACGCGCTGAACATGGGCGCTATCAGCAATATATACACCACCACCGACGCCTGCGTATCGGCGGTTCAGGCCGGAGTTGACATTCTGCTCATGCCTTCGGATATAAACGAGGCGCACTACGCTATCGGCACCGCGGTGCAAAACGGCGCGATCTCGGTTGAGAGGATAGACGAGAGCGTTATGAGAATACTTGACGCAAAGATGACAAGAGGATTGATTTCGGAGAATTAAAAGTCCTCCGAAGATTGGAGGCGCTTGTTTGAAGCTGTACGCGCACTATTTCGGAAAGTATAAATGGGGATTTTTCGCCGCGGTCATATGCGTGGCGTTTGAGGCTCTTTGCGACCTTATGGGACCGACGCTGATGTCGCACATTATCAACGAGGGCATAGGAGGCGGCTCGGTTTCGGCCGTATATTTCTGGGGTTTGCGCATGATTTTGATAACGGCGCTTGGCGCGGTCTTCGCCGCGTCCAGAAACATTTTGGCAAGCCGCACATCCCAGAGCTTTGGCGCTGAGCTGCGCTATGACCTTTTTAAAAAAATATTGAATTTAAGACAGGAGAGCTGCGACCGTTTGGAGAGCGGCTCTCTTATTATCCGCATGACGGGCGATGTGACACAGCTGACACAGTTCGCCAACGGCACCATGCGGATATTTTTCAAAGCGCCGCTGACCTGCTTGGGCAGCATAGTTCTTGCCTCGATGCTGAATCTCCGCATGAGTGTGATCGTCTATTCGCTGGTGGCTGTCGTGGGCGTTTTGCTGTTTATAAGCATGAGGCTGTCGCATCCTGCCTTCCGTAAGCTCCAAAAGTCAATGGACGCGCTGAACACTGCGGCAGAGGAATATCTGATGGGCGTTCGGCTGGTGAAAGCCTTCGGCACATATAATGAGGAGACCGAACGTTTTGAACTCAAAAATACCGACCTTTATAAAAAAGGCGTGCGCGCTCAGATCGTGATAACGCTTATATCGCCTATCCTGACTCTGGCGGTGGGCTTCGCCACGGGCGCGGCGCTGCTGCTGGGAAGCAGACTGTTCAGCTTCGGACTGACGCAGCCGGGCCAGATCTCGGCGTTTATCGTGTATATGACCCAGATCCTGTCATCTCTGATGATGATAACAAACATATTCAACACGTTTGTCAGAACGCGCGCCTCGGTCGAGAGAGTCAGCGAGGTGCTGAGCAGCGCCGACGATTTTGAGGATATTGGCGCGTCGCCGAAAATCAAAGGCGGTGTCGAGTTTAAAAACGTGACGTTTTCATATCCCGGCTCAAGCGGCCTGCCGTCTCTCAAAAACCTGTCGTTTAAGGTCGAGCCGGGCGAGAGGATCGCGATAATCGGCCCCACCGGCTCGGGCAAATCAACGGTCGCGTGGCTTTTGCTGCGGCTGTATGACGTGACGGACGGCGAAATTTTGGTTGACGATATCGACATAAGAGACATAAAAATCTCAGCTCTGCGGGGCGCGATCGCGCCGGTGCCCCAGAAGGCGACTCTGTTTTCGGGTACGGTGCGCGACAATGTGAATTGGGCCGACGCGAGCGCACCCGACGAGCGCACTACCGCCGCCCTGAAAGCCGCGGAGGCGAACTTTGTTTTCAACATGAAAAAAGGCGCCGACAGTCTTTTGGGCAGCGGCGGCGTCAATGTCTCGGGCGGACAGAAGCAGCGGATCTCGATCGCCCGCGCGCTTATGAAAAACTCGCCTATACTCATATTGGACGACGCCACAAGCGCCCTCGATCCGATAACCGAAAAGAAGGTCAAGCAAAACATATCGGGCGGCGAACGCACTGTTATACTTATCACGCAGCGATGCTCGGCCGCTATGGACGCCGATAAAATTCTGGTGCTCAACGATGGCGCCCTCGCAGGCCTGGGCAGACACGAAGATCTGCTCGAGACCTGCCCAATATATCGGGACATATACGATTCTCAGACGGTGGAGGTGGTGTAGCATGGCCGACGCGAACCAACGCAAACGAGCTGAAATGCCTCGAATGGGCGGCCCGAAGGTGGGCGGCGTGGCGCGGTTCTCGAACAACGAGCGTGCCAAGAACCAAAAGGGAACGCTGATACGCCTGATGTCCGTTTATATGAAATTCAAAAAGCCGGTTATCGCGGCGGTGGTCCTCACGCTGATGTCGTCGGGTATATCGGTGCTGATCCCGCTGTATGTGGGCAAAGCGTTTAACGCGTTTGTGCCCGAACTCATGCGGGTTGATCTGGGTATGCTCTACACCATGACGGCGATAATCGTCGGGCTTTACATAACGAACTGGGTCATAAACACAATAAGCTCGGTTACTATTCTCAAGGTTTCACAGAAGCTGGTCTCGGCGCTGCGCTCCGAGCTGTTCGCCAAGCTCCAAAAGCTGCCGCTCGGATTTTTTGACACGACCCAGAGGGGTGACACCATGAGCCGCCTCACCAACGACACCGACACGATAAGCGGCACGATCGCCCAGTCCGCCACGCAGCTGGCGTCGGCGGCTCTGACGCTCATCGGCTCGCTCGTTGTTATGCTGTCGCTCAGCGTCACGCTGACGCTGACGGTGCTTGTATGCGTGCCGATGGTTTTTCTGCTGACTAAAGTCATAGCCTCAAGGAGCCGCGGCAATTTTTACAGGCAGCAGCGCGCTTTGGGTGAATTGGGCGGAGTTATTGAGGAAAGCATATACGGCCTTAAAATGATAAAAACCTTTTCAAAAGAGGATGCCAAGCTTGAGGAATTTAAAGAGATAAACGAGGAGCTCAGGGCGAGCGGCACAGCGGCGCAGACATGGGCGGGATATATGATGCCGCTGATGAACATAATCAACAATCTGACATTCGCTGTCACCGCCACGGTTGGAGGCATCCTGTGCGCCAAGCACGGGCTGCTTATCGGAACGGCGGTCAGCTTTATGACATACTCAAAGCAGTTCGCCACGCCGCTCAACTCGATAGCGGGTCTTTTCAACAACATCCAGTCGGCTCTGGCGGGAGCGGAGCGCGTTTTCGAGATCCTTGACGAGAACGAGGAAACGCCCGACAGCAAAAGCGCAGTCAGCATGGACAACATGAGAGGCGAGATCGAATTTAAAAACGTGTGCTTTTCGTATATCCCGGGAAGGCCGGTGCTGAAAAATATCTCGTTCAAGGTTAGACCCGGAGAGAATACGGCGCTTGTGGGCGAGACGGGCTCGGGCAAGACCACTATCATAAATCTGCTGACTCGATTTTACGACGCGGACAGCGGAGAGATCCTGCTCGACGGCGTGAATATCCGCGACATCAAGCGCGAGAGCCTTGAAAAATGTTTTTCGGTGGTGCTTCAGGACACCTGCCTGTTCACCGGGACGATACTTGACAATATCAGATATTCCCGTCCCGATTCCTCGCGCGAGCAGGTGATAGAGGCGGCGCGTCTGGCGAGAGCCGACGGATTCATCCGCCGACTGCCAAACGGTTACGACACCATGGTGTCCGGCAGCCGCGACAGCCTGAGCATGGGTCAGCGGCAGCTCATCGCGATCGCCCGCGCGCTGCTCCACAGCAGCCCGGTACTGGTGCTTGACGAGGCGACCGGCTCGGTCGACACCAAGACCGAAAAGGATATCCAGCGGGCGCTGCTCAATCTTATGGAAAACCGCACCGGAATTACCATAGCCCACCGCCTGTCCACGATACGCGACGCGGACAATATAATCGTCATACACAACGGCGAGATCTGCGAAAGCGGCACCCACGCCGAGCTTATGGCGCTGAAAGGCAGATACTACGCGGCCAACGCAGCGATTAGCTAACGTAGGGACTAGCGATTAGTGATTAGTATCCCCCTCAGTCGGGCAAAGCCCGACAGGGCGGAATGTCAAGCAAGTGCAACATAAATTTCTTTAGGCGATTTCCAACCGAGACACTTACGCGGTCGGTTATTAATCAGATCAACTACAACATCGAGCTGCGCTTGTGTTAATTGCCTAAAATCGTAACCCTTGGGGAAGAAAAATCTTAGAATGTCGTTTGTATTTTCATTCGTTCCACGCTGCCATGGCTTGTGTGGTTCCGCAAAATACACCGGCGCTTCTATATTTTCTTCAAGCAGCTTAAATTCCGCAAATTCAGAGCCGTTATCCAGTGAAACGCTTTTTACAACATAGTTATCAAGCAACTGCTCTATAACTTCTCTTGTTTCTTCCGCGTTTCTTCTAGCGAGCTTTCCGGCTCTAAGAAATCTGGATTTGCGGTCTACAAGCGTTACAATCAGACCTTTGCCTATCCCGCCGTATACAGTATCGCCTTCCCAATCACCTATTCTTGAGCGGCTCTTGATTTCTTCGGGCCATTCCGGAATGATGTGTTCGGGATGAATGGTATTACTGTTATGGTGAACATAGTTTTTGTTTTTGCCTTTGCGGCGCAAATGTGTCCGCTTGGTTATATCCGGAAAGGCGTTTTGCTTAATGTAGCGATAAATTGTTGAGACACCAACAATCTGATCCGGATAATCCGAACGCATACGCATAGCGATCTGCTCAGGGGACCAAAACAAATTAAGCTTGTCTACAACATAGTTATACTTAAAACTGCCCGGTTTTAGAGCAATTCCGCGGTTTTGCCGCCTGCGGCAAATGGTTAAGACCTGAGCTCTCCAGTGATGATAATTATATTTATTATCACAATTATGCTTAGAAGGCTTTTTAGAGCGGTTTCTGTTAACCTCACGGCTGATGGTAGAAGGACTTCTGCCAAGAATGGAGGCAATTTCTCGAAAAGATTTGCCTTCATTCAAAAATTTTTGTAGACAAATGCGCTCATCATGTGTAAAATGAATATATGACGACATAGCAATCTCCTTTGTGTTGAATTTTTTGTGTTAGTTTCATTTTACACAAAAGTTGCTATGTTGTCTATTTTTATTTACTGTTGCACTTCACATGATAACATACCCAGCTCCCCCCCGAGGGGAGCCGAGACGCCGAGTCGTCGTCCCCTACGGCCGAGGTGTGCAAAATGTCGTAGGGGCGGACGACCCCGGCCGCCCGTTTGCCTCCTCCCGAGAGGATGTGGATTTTCGCCAAAGTCGAAAAGACGAAGGTGGGAACGTAGCGAATAGCGAATAGAAAAACCCTCTCGCGAGCGAGAGGGTTTTGTTTTATGGCATTTCGTAGGGTTTGGCGGTTTCGGGGATTCGGTACTCGTGTTTTTCATAGTAGCCGATAAGCTCGCCTGTTTCGCCGCGCAGGGCGACCATGTAAACGTCTTTGTTTTCTTTTATGTTGCGGAACGTGAATACCGTGTTGTTGTCTTTGCTTTTTTTGAACCACGCGACGACTTTTTCGATCGAATCCCGCGACTTGGGGCTGTGGCAGTCCATCAGACTTTTCCCGATCAGCGCCGCGCCGCCGCGCTTTGAGTACCGCTCGCGGGCGGACGGGTTCATATAAATTATCGTGTGGCTAAGGTCGCAAATAACCACGGCGCATTTGTCCGCGTCGATCACGCTTTTGAAATATTGAGATAAATTAATATCCATAATAATTTCCCTTTCTTATAATTTTTATACACTTTTACTCGATCATAACCGTGGCTGTCGTTTCGTCCCACGATACCGCGCGGTCAAGCGCCTCCGAAACCGCGCGCAGCGGCACGAAAGTCAGATCGTCTATAAGCCTTGCGGGGGCGTCCAAGGCTATTTGTTCCCCGTTTTTCAGCATGATATCGCTGTCTATTTCAAGGGTCACAGAATCGCCGCTCTTTAACGCCGTGACTGTTTTGCTCGCGTCGTTCCATAATACATCGCAGCCCAATGCCTCAAAAATTGCGCGCATCGGAACCAACGTGCGGTCGTTCTCAATTACGGGTGGTTTTTCAAATTCCATTTTTTCACCGTTCAGGAACACGCTTATCGTTTTGCCGTAGGTGACATCAAACCTTTTGCTTTCAAGCAATGTGCTGCCCGACAGTTTTTGCACCGTCAATTTGTGCTTGCCCGGGGTGAGTTTCTCACCGTTCAACGTGAATGAATATGGCGGATAGCAGCTTTCAAACACATTTTCGCCGTCGATCAGATAACGCGTTGTCAGATACAGAGCCTTAGGTTCATAGGCGTATGCCGACAGATTCAGCGAGTCTCCGCCCGCTATGTCAATTTCGCGCTCGTCGCTGATATCAACATACTCGATCGGTGAGTATGACGGGTATTCAAGCAGATAGGGCGGATTGCTCACCGCCTGCTGAACAGTCTGCGACAGCTCGGGTACATCAGCAAGGCGGTATTGATAGTAGTCGCTTTCCACATTGCGGTTGAAATTAATGTATATCTTTATCTCCGGGTACACGCGCGGAAGCTCGTAATAATATCTTCTGAGCTGCTGCTGCGCCCAATCGACGAACTCCCTGCCGTCTTTGTATTTCGGTCTGCCCGGCGTCTCGCCGAAACCCACGCTGCCCTCGGTTATGACATACGGCTTTTTCACGCCGTATCCGTCCATATAATCGATCAGCGCTTTGGCTCCGATAACCGCGTTGCTGTAATCGCCCGCAACGAACGACACGCTGTTTGAATAGCTCGTTTGCAGCGGATCGCCCTGAAAGTAAGGCATAACATAGAGGCTCATGCCTATCCAGTCAACATACTCGTCACCGGGATAATAGTCGATCAGCCTTATATTGACCGAACCGACATTGTTGGGCGGCCATACGACCGCGATATTGTCTTTGGTATGCGCGTAGTCCGCCACATAGCGGAACAGTTGTTTGAAATTCTCGGGACGCGTAAAGTTGTCGTTGATATTAAACTCCTTGGCAAACACAAGCAGAACGTCATCGCCGGAGGCCGACATGTTGTCGATCGTATTCATTATGTAGTTCGAGTAATCCTCGGGGTCCATTCTTTTGTTTTTAAAGGCGCAGTTCCAGTTGTAAAGGTGCAGTTTCCCGGTGCGCTCGATGTATGGCGCGATATCAGCGCGCTCATATCCCGAATCGTTTGTCAGCGTTTGGTCAAACCATATATACTCGGTATCGAGGGCGTTATTAAAACTGTCATAGGGCACGTCAAACGGCGTGCCGTGATATATACCGCTGCCCGGCTCGAACTTGCCGCCTCTGAAATAACGGTTTTCGGCGGGCGCCTCGCGATACACTCTAAAATCCGGAGCGTTGCATATTCGTGACATGCGGTAGACATTTTCATCCATAGTGCTTGCGGACACCGAGGCAAAATTCAGCGCCGCCGCGGCGCAAATGGCGGCAGCGCATATTCTTTTAAAAAATTTTAATAAACTATTTTTCATATTGATCCTCTGATGCTTTTGTCTTAATATGTTTGCGGAGCGTTCGCGTACTCGGTTCCGGCCGAGCGGATACCGCGCAGATATTCGTAAAAGTTCGCCTGGGCGGTGTTTATGTAGGGGCTGAGGAAAATAAAGCCGATACCTAAGGTTATGATGCACAGAATTATCCAGCCGATAAAGCTCAGGTGCAGCTTAAAGAGCTGCCATTTATGTCCGCGCATCATTTCCTTACTTGCGTTCAGCGCGTCAAGAGCAGAAATATTATCGTTGTCGGCCAGGATATAAAAAGCCATGGAATATCTGTAGCCCGCGATTATTCCGGGGATAATAAACAGCAGCGACCACAAAGCCGTGAAGATCGAGATTAGCAGCTGCAGCAGCACCGCGCGTCCGAATTTCTCCGCGCCGCCCGTGAATCCGCCGAAGATCTCGCCTATCACCGGCTGCGCGCCGCGGACGAATTTAAGCAGATAGCGTGAAACGCCGTAAAGCAGAGCCGCGGATAGCACAAATGCCGCTATCTCGCCCAGGAACGCCGGGATAGACAGCAAGAACTCGCGCGCTGTGGCAACAGAAACATAACCCGCGTTGACATCTCCGAAAAAGTAGGGCCCCGCCGCAAACATATTATAGATTTGAAGCGGAAGATTAGTGATAAGCGACAGAGCCGCCACTACCAACGCAGGCACGATCAGCGCCGCGATAACAGCGCCCCAATATCCGCTGAGCTGGTTCAGCGCCAGTATTTTAAAATTTTTGCTTTTCATTGTAAAACTCCTCTCAATGAATAATCAAAAGAATTATATCACAGATGCTTTTTATTGTCAAACATATGTAAGAAATTTCTTTGAGCATAATTCGAATTTTTTGCGAATATATTTTATTGACATATTATATTCGCGGAGGAAAAATAATGCTTGAGAAAAACCATAGACAAAAAAGGCGGCGTTACCGCGCCGTGATAATTGACGGCAAAAAAATTTTGAAAACGCTTTTATTTATTTCGGCGGCGGGTATCATGATCGGCATAATCATTTCGGCTTTTTACGGAGGCGGCAAAGACGAGCCGACGATCCCGACCGAAACAGGCGAGGCAGAGAATACGGCGGCGTCAGCCGAAGCCGACGCTTCCGACGGCGGCTTAGCGGTCGAACCGAGCGGATCGGCCGAACCGAACGAAAAGGGTTCGGGCAAAAAAACAGCGGCGGAGAATTTTAAAAAAATCACGCGGTATATTGTGGGATTCGACCCGTTTACGCCCTCGGGTGTCGTCGCATCCGAGGTTCGCGGAGCGGAGATAGTGAACAGCTACGGCATAATAGCGCGCGGCGAGGAGCTTTTGCCGACGCCCGCGCCCACCGAGCCGCCCGCGCCCGAGCCGCCTGCCGACGAGGGCGAGCGCTCGGACATAACGGAGATAAACGCAGCGCAGAACGCGCGATACGACGACTATCAAATCAGGATCGGTAACGAGACCTCATACGCCGTTGATATAAACGGCATGCTGGAGGAACCGCTGAGCTTTGACATGAGCGGCGAGGGACCGAAGGTGCTGATCGTGCACACCCACGCCACCGAAGCGTACGCCGCGGAGGGCGCGGTCGAGTACGGCCGAGACGAGAGCGACCGCAGCATGAACACCTCGGAAAACGTGGTGGCCGTGGGCGACGAGGCGGCGAGAGTTTTGAACGAGCGCGGGATTGAGACCCTTCACGACACGGCGCTGCACGACTACCCCTCGTTCAACGGCTCATATGCCGACGCGTTGGAGAGCATCGAGAATTATCTGGCCGAGTACCCGAGCATCCGCGTTGTGCTTGACATTCACCGCGACTCGATCGTGCGCGGCAGCGAGATGGCGAAGGTCGTCACCGAGATCAACGGCAAAAAGGCGGCGCAGCTGATGTTTGTTGTCGGAACCGACGAGAACGGGCTGTATAACCCCGATTGGCGCGAAAATCTGAAATTCGCCCTAAAGCTCCAGAATAAGATAGACGAAAAATATCCCGATTTAATGCGATATGTGAATCTTCGCAAAAATCGTTTCAACGGCCACACTACAAAGGGCAGCCTGATAATCGAAACGGGTTCAAGCGGCAACAGTCTGAGCGAGGCGAAATACTCGATAACTCTCGCCTCGGAGTGCATAGCCGAGTTTTTGAACGGGTTAAAATAAAAAGAATTTCACTTAAATTATATATCGCGCGCGGCTTGGGCGGAGATGCCTTTTAGGCGTTCCGCTTTGCCTCGACCCTCTTTTTTTGGGGAAGCTGCACTATAATAATTGCGGCGAACATTAGTACGCAGCCGAGCGCTTCTCTGAGCGTAAGCGTTTCATTAAGCACCGCCCAACCGGCGAGTGCGGCGAAAACCGACTCAAGGCTCATTATGATCGAGGCCGTCGTCGGCTCGGCGTACTGCTGGCCCACGATCTGCAGCGTGTAGGCCACTCCGCAGCTCATAACGCCGGAATATAAAATAGGCACGGCGCAAGCGCGCACAAGCGCCCAATCGGGATGCTCAAACAGGAACATAAGTATTATATTGATCGTGCCGCAGACAAAAAATTGCAGGCACGCGAGTTTCACGCAGTCGACCTCGCTTGAAAAGCGGTCGATCACCATGATGTGAAACGCGAAAATAAACGCGCACGCAAGCGTTATAACGTCGCCCTTGTTGATCGCGATATCCGTTCCGCCGATCGACAGCATATACATTCCTACAACGGCAAGGACAACGCCGACCGCTGTCGCGGCGCGCACTTTTTTGCCCGCGAAAAGTCCGATGATCGGCACAAAGATCATATACATCGCGGTTATAAATCCGCTTTTGCCCGACGTTGTGTACACCATTCCCCATGTCTGGAGCGTGCCGGCCGCGCACAGCAGCGCGCCGGAAACAATGCCGCCGATAAGGAGTTTTTTACCGTCGGACGGTCTGCTTTTACCGGTTTTTTCGCGTGCAAAAACAAATGGAACCAAAATAAACGCGCCGAGTATCGTGCGTATACCGTTAAAGGTGTTTGGTTTTATGTATTCCATTCCGACGCGCTGCGACACGAACGAGACGCCCCAGATCACAGCGGTCAGCATAAGTATAAGATTGCCTTTGAGCGTTGTTATTTTCATAGGCTGCTTCATTTACATATCAAGCACACGGCTTGGGCGGAGATGCCTTCTTTGCGGCCTTCGAAGCCCATGCCTTCGGTGGTGGTGGCTTTGACGCTGACGCGGTCTGTCTCTATATTAAGAGTCGCGGCGATATTTTCGCGCATTTTTTCGATATGCGGCGCCATTTTGGGCGCCTGCGCCGCTATGATCGAGTCGATATTTGAGATCGAGTATCCCTTGTTTTTAAGAAGCTCGCCCACGTGCCCAAGCAGCTTGGCGCTGTCCGCGCCGCTGTATTTCGGGTCGGTGTCGGGAAAGTGCCTGCCTATGTCCCCGAGCGCCGCGGCGCCCAGCAGGGCGTCCATAACAGCGTGGATAAGCACGTCCGCGTCGCTGTGGCCGAGCAGACCTTTTTCGTGCTCGATCTTAACGCCGCCGATTATCAGCGGCCTGTTCTCGACAAGCTTGTGAACATCATAGCCGATGCCGATCCTTGTTTCCATAATTTATTCGTCCTCCGTATCGTTCAGTATCATATCCGCCATTATCAGATCTTCCGGCGTGGTTATCTTTATGTTTGTGTAGTCTCCGATTATGACCTTGACGCGCTCGGCCGACAGATTTTCGACGACCGCGCAGTCATCGGTGAACTCTGTGTCCTTGCTTTCGGCCCTTTTGTGAGCCTTCATGATAAGGTCGTATCTGAACGCCTGGGGCGTCTGTATCGAGACCAGACTGCTGCGCTCGGGCGTTGTGCCGATAAAGCCGGATTCGTCGAGCTGCTTGATCGTGTCCTTTACGGGCACGCCCACGGCGGCCGCCTCGCAGTGTTCACTCTCGATCTCGTATATCAATTCCATAACGCGCTCGCGCCTGATAAACGGTCTTGCGCCGTCGTGGATAAGAACTATGCCGCGCTTATCGGCATCGAGTTTCTCAAGCCCCAGCCTCACCGACTGCTGACGGGTCTTGCCGCCCTCGATGATGTCGTCGACCTTTAAGAATTTGTATTTTTTCACAAGCTCACGCATGGGCTCGATGTCGATCTTTCGGGTCACGATTATGATCTTTGAGACCCGGGAGATCTCCTCAAAAACCCGAAGCGTCCTCGCAATAACGGGGACGCCGCGGAGCTCTGTGAATTGTTTGCTTTTTGGGGCTGTGCCCATTCTTGTGCCGCTGCCCGCGGCCGCGATTATGACCGAAACAGAATCCATAAAAATCCTTTCCGCTTTCGCCTTATGAGATCTTGCTCATCAGCAGCTTTTCGATATCGGGATAGGTCGAGTTTTTGGACATGACCAGTTCCGATATGAGAATATTTTTGGCGTTGCTCAGCATTTTGCGCTCAAAGTTCGAAAGGCTCTTTTTCCTGTCGCGGACGATAAGCGATTTTGTGATCCTCGCCACGTCAAATATGTCGCCCGCTTTGAGCTTTTCCAGATTGTCGCGGTAACGCTTGTTCCAGTTCCCGGTCTCGGCGCACTCGCACGTTCCGAACTCGTTTATAACCTCGTCGGCCTCGTTCTCCGACACGATATACCGAAGGCCGATCTTGTCAATTCTCGCCACCGGTATCTTGATCTCCAGCTCGCCTACGCAGGGCTTGAGGATAAAATACTGAGTCTCCTCGCCGAGTATCTTTTGCTGCTCGATGCACTTTATAACTCCCGCTCCGTGCATGGGGTAAGCCACTTTGTCGCCAATTTGAAACATAATAAACACTCCCTGATCTTTGCCGATAAATCGGCGATGGGCGCACTGCGCCTGTTTACACTTTAGGGGCCATTACACGAAACACATTGAAACGTATTAAACTAAAAGACGCTTTTTAATATTTGCAGTATGTTTGAGTATTGACAAACCTCGATGTCTTTAAACCTGTTCGCCGTCTCAGCGTCTATGGGCGGCACGATGATTTTTTTAAATCCCATTTTTTCAGCTTCTCTGATTCGGCTTTCGATAAATCCGCAGGAGCGTATCTCTCCCGCCAGACCCACTTCGCCGACCGCCGCGAGATCCTCGGGCACGGGCCGATTCTTGAAAACCGACGCCACGGCCAGCAGTATCGCCAGATCCGCCGCGGGCTCGGTCATCTTGAGTCCGCCCACCACGTTGATGTAGGTGTCGTGGGCCGAGAGCACAAGCCCCGCTCGCTTCTCAAGGATAGCAAGCAGCATAACCGCGCGGTTGAAGTCGACGCCGGTCGTCATTCGTCTGGGATTGCCGAAGATAGTGGGCGTAGCCAGCGCCTGTATCTCGGCCAGAACCGGGCGCGTGCCCTCCATGGTGCAGACGATGCAGCTGCCCGGAACGCCCGAAGGTCTGCCCGACAGCATGGCGGAGGAGGGGTTTAAAACCTCCGAGAGCCCATGCTCGCCCATCTCAAAAACTCCGATCTCGTTGGTGGAGCCGAACCTGTTTTTTATCGCGCGTATAATGCGGTAGGAGCGGTTTTGGTCCCCCTCGAAGTACAGCACGCAGTCCACGATATGCTCAAGTATCTTCGGGCCCGCGATCGAGCCGTCCTTGGTAACGTGGCCCACCAGAAACGTGGCGATCGACCTGCTTTTCGCGAGCCTCATCAGCGCCGCCGCCGTGTCGCGTATCTGAGACACGCTGCCGGGCGCCGAGGTGAGGTTCGGGTTATACATGGTCTGGACCGAATCGACCACCAGAATGTCGGGTTTTTCCGCGGTTACGCGCTGCAAAATGATTTCGGTATCGGTCTCGGAATACACCTTCAGATTGTCGGATCCCGCGCCCAGTCGTTCAGCGCGGAGCTTGATTTGCCTAAGTGATTCCTCGCCCGACACATACAGTATTTTTTTGTCTCTGCCGAGATAGCTGCAAATTTGCAGCAGTATTGTGGATTTTCCGATCCCCGGGTCTCCGCCCAGGAGCACCAGAGAGCCCGGAACAAGGCCGCCTCCAAGCACTCGGTCAAACTCCGACAGACCCGTTGAGGATCGGGGTTCGTCTTTGGTGGAGATGTCCTTTAAATATTCGGGCTTTGACTCGTCCGCGCCGTCCGGGGATATCCAAGCGGAGGAGGCTTTCGAGCCGCGCCCCTTGCCCGTGATAACGGTTTCTTCGACCAGCGTGTTCCACGAGCCGCAGGCTGTGCACCTGCCCATCCACTTGGGATACTCGTTTCCGCACTCCGAGCAGACAAATACTGTTTTCGCCATTGATCAACCTCCGAAATTTGCATTTTGCCGTTGCTGAAAAATGTCCGTTCTTACTAAAAGTTTGCAAACTTTTGGTAAGTTTATTATACCATAATTAGGCTTTTTTGTCCAATATATTTTAAAAATATTTTGCCAAGATTTTAATTTTGGTTAAAATTGCGCAAAATCCGTCATTCATCGGTACCGATGTGTGGGTATTGTATATAATCGCCGATATAATTGTGATAAAAATGTAATATATTTACCCTTGAAATAATACCTTTGTTGGTATATAATGTTCTTTAAATATTAGGCATTTTGTTGCTCAAAGGGTGGGATGCGCAGTTGTTCTATAGCGGGATCGTCGTGGATTGTCTGGAGCTTGCACTCTTTTTTATTGGATCGTATTACGTTGCCGCGGCGGTGTTTTCGCTGATTCCGCGCAGAGCCGAAAAACACGGCGAGCCCATGAGCTTCGCGGTGATAATCCCGGCCCACAACGAGGAGAGCGTAATATCCGGAGCGGTAAAAAGCGCCTATGACGCGGCGGACGGCAAAAACAGTATCAGAGTATACGCAGTGTGCGACAACTGCGCGGACAGGACCGCCGAGGCCGCGGCGAGGGCCGGAGCTCGGGTCATCACTCGAACGGACGGCAAGCCCAACAAGGCGCTGGCGCTTGAATACGCGGCGGAGCGCGTATTTGAGGAATACGAGCCCGACTGCGTCGCGATGATCGACGCCGACAATTTGGTCGGAAAGGGCTTTTACGGCGAAATGAGCCGCGCGCTCGGCAGAGGCTTCGCGGCTGTCCAGGGCAGGATAGAGACCAAGAATCCGAACAAAAGCTGGCTCACCGCGGCGTACTCGCTGTGGGGCTCGCTTGAAAACAGAATGGGGCGGCTGGCGCCCTCGAATATAGGGCTTAACGTCAAGCTGTCCGGCACGGGCTTCTGCGTAAGGAGCGAGGTTTTCAAAGAGCTCGTATGCGGCGGGGAATGTCTCGCCGAGGATCTTGAATACACCGCGCGCCTGGCGCTGATGGGCGAAAAGACGGGGTATTCAAGCGGCGCTGTCGTGTATGACGAAAAGCCGAGCAGGCTCGGAAGCTCGCTGCTCCAGCGGGTGCGCTGGGCGCGCGGCATAGTCAGCGCTCAGGGAAAGTACGGCGGAAAGCTGCTGCGCAAGGGCAAAATTTTTGACTGGCTCAGCCTGTACGGAGACTTTCTCGGAATATTCGCGTATGCGGTCTTTTCGGTGATCTCGATTTTCGCGTCGAGAGGAATGTTTTCGGGCGAGAGCGTTCCGCTCTGCGGAATGTGGACAAAGGTTCCGTGCTTCACAGCGCTTGAAATATATATGGGTCTGGGGCTTTTGACCGCTCTGATAAACCTTGCGGTCGACAAAAAGCTTGACAGGTTCGCGCCGTTTAAGCTCGCGGGGCTGCTGCTTTACGCGGCGACGTGGATACCCGCGGGAATAATCGGGCTTGTAAGTCATCATAAAAAAGAATGGTATCACACCGAACACGAGAGTTAAGGAGGTAATTATATGTGCGGAATAGTTGGATATGTGGGCCCGAAGCAGGCGGCTCCCGTTTTGCTTGAAGGGCTCTCAAAGCTTGAATACAGAGGATACGACTCCGCCGGAGTGGCGGTCATGACGGACGAGGGGATAGTAGTCAGAAAAAAGAAAGGACGTCTGTCCTGCCTCAGCGAGATGATCGACGGCGGAGCGGCGATACACGGCACCATGGGCATAGGCCACACCAGATGGGCGACCCACGGCGAGCCGTCGGACACGAACTCGCATCCGCATCTGAGCAACTCGGGCAGATTCGCGGTGGTGCACAACGGCATTATCGAGAATTATTTGAAGCTTCGCGACTATTTGACCAAAAAGGGATTCGAGTTTATGTCGGAGACCGACACCGAGGTCATAGCCCATCTGTTTGAGTATTACTACAAGGGCGACATAATCGAGACCATGACAAAGGTGCTGAGCAAGGTCGACGGCTCCTACGCGCTGGGCGTGCTCTGCGCGGATAATCCCGACTCGTTCATCGCGGTGCGCAAGGAGAGCCCGCTCATCGTCGGATTGGGCGAGGGCGAGAATTTTATCGCGTCGGACATTCCGGCTATACTGAGCCACACAAGAGACGTGTATTTCCTGGACAATAACGAGATCGTTGTTATAAACAAAGACGAGGTCAAGATATACAACACCGACCGCGAGGAGATCACCAAAGAGGCGTACAAAGTCGATTGGGACATCTCGGCGGCCGAAAAGGGCGGCTACGAGCATTTCATGTTCAAGGAGATCATGGAGCAGCCCCGCGCGATAGCCGACACCGTAAGCCCCAGAATAAAAGACGGAAAAGTCGTGCTTGACGACATTTCGTTAACCGCCGATTATATCGGGAACATAAACAAGATATACGTGGTCGCCTGCGGCAGCGCCTATCATGTGGGCGTTGTGGGCAAGTATGTGATAGAGGACATGGTGCGCATACCCGTTGAGGTCATGGTCGCGTCCGAGTTTCGCTACTGCAACCCCATCGCGGACGAAAATACGCTGGTAGTGCTGATATCTCAGTCGGGTGAGACGGCCGACACGATAGCCGCCATGCGCGAGGCCAAGCGCCGCGGCGCCAGAACGTTCGCTATAGTCAACGCGGTGGGCAGCTGCATAGCCCGCGAGGCGGACGATGTGCTCTACACCTGGGCGGGCCCCGAGATCGCTGTCGCCACGACCAAGGCCTACAGCACTCAGCTTACGGCCATATACCTGATGTCTATCTATTTCGGACAGGAGCTCGGCACTCTGCCGAAGGAAAAGATAGCGAAATATATAAAGGCGATAGAAACCCTGCCAAAAAGAATAGAAAAGCTGCTTGAAAACAAGGGCGACATTCAGTATATTGCGTCCAAGTATTTCAGCGCCAAAAGCGTGTTCTTTATCGGCAGAACTCTTGACTATGCGGTGGCTCTCGAGGGCTCGCTGAAGCTCAAGGAGATATCTTACATACATTCCGAGGCCTACGCTGCGGGCGAGCTGAAGCACGGCACGATAGCTCTTATGGAAGAGGGCACGGTTGTCGTGGCACTCTGCACCGTGAAAGAGCTGTTTGACAAGATGCTCAGCAATATAAAAGAAGTAAAGGCCCGCGGCGCCGTGGTTATCGCGATCGCCGAGGAGGGACACAAAGAGATAGAGGAAGAGGCGGATCACGTTATATACGTGCCCAAGTGCGACGCGCTCACTATGCCCAGCGAGGTCGTCGTGCCGCTGCAGCTGTTCTCGTACTATGTTTCATCCCTCAAGGGTCTGGATATCGACAAGCCCAGAAATTTGGCGAAGTCTGTCACGGTTGAATAAAACGGTCACTGCCAAACGAGGTGATATTATGACAAAAACTCACGTTATCCGCTTGATCTGCGCGGCTTTGGCGTTTATGACAACGCTGGCGCTGATGTGCGTTGAGGTGCGCCCGGCAAACGCCGAGATCTCGGTGCAGCGGATACTGAAGGTGGGATTAAACTACGGCTCGTCCGCAAAGTCGGTCGCCACGGTCACATCGGAGCGCGGCTTCTATGTGGGGACCTTTGACGACCGCACGTTTGTTGAGGAACAAATTATCGAAAACCACACGGTAATGATCCGCCGCAGCGGAGACAGCATAGTCGTGCAGGACACCGACGGCAATACTCTCTACACCGAGAACGGAAACAGCGAAGTAGGACTCTGCCCGTTCTACACCGACTTCTGGGAGGAGCGGTTCACGTTTGAAGGCATCGGCTATCGCGGCAGTCTTGAGCTGATAAAGGACGGCGATAATTTCGCGGCGATAAACGTTGTGGACGTGGACCAGTACCTATACGGCGTGGTCTCCCGCGAGATGAGCGAGTCGTGGCCCCTTGAGGCGCTTAAGGCTCAGGCGATATGCTCGCGCAACTACGCGCTTCAAAATATAGGCAAGCACTCGGGCTACGGCTTTGACATCTGCGCCAACACCCACTGCCAGATGTACACCGGAATGTCCAGAGAGGCCGAGTCGATCTACGACGCGGTCGACGCGACGCGGGGCATGGTGCTCGGCTATAACGGCGAGCTGTGCAGCTGCTACTACTCATCGTCCATGGGCTCGACCACCGAGGACGTGAAATACGTCTGGGGCAACGAGGTCCCGTACCTGGTGAGCGTCGACAATAGCTTTGAGGATACCGAGAACATACCGAACGGCGTGTGGTCCGGCACGCTGACCGCCGACGAAGCCTCAACGATCATGCGCAACAGAGGCTACGAGGTGGGCGATGTGCAGAAGATAGAGGCGCTTGAGTATTCGCCCGAAGGCAGAGTTATAAAGCTCAGAGTTACGGGCAACACCGCCATAAAGACGGTTGAGCGCGAGGAGTGCAGAACGCTGTTCGGCTCGGTGACAAAGAGTCAGATGTTCACGGTCGTGGGCGACGGCGAGGCTCAGAACCAAGCCAATATAGCCGTGACCGACGGCGAGAAGCTGATACGCCGCAGGCCCAAGCAGATAGAGATACTCAGCGATATGGGCAGGAACCAAGTAAGCGGCGACACGCTGTACACCACAAACGGAGTTTATCAAAAGACCTATACCGACTCGGCGGAGGAGCAGACCGCGCCCAACACGAGCTTCACGTTCAAAGGCACGGGCTGGGGACACAGCGTCGGCATGAGCCAGTACGGAGCAAAAGGCATGGCCGACAGCGGCTATAACTTCGCCGACATCCTGACCCACTACTTCACCGGCGCCGAAATAATAACAGCATACTAACATGACAACAAAAGATTTTTACTACGACCTGCCGCAGGAGCTTATCGCCCAGCGGCCCCTTGAGGACAGAAGCTCGTCCCGCCTGATGGTGCTTGACAAAACCGACGGCGGAATCGAGCATCGTCATTTCAGGGATATAATTGAATATCTGGACCCGGGCGATTGTCTCGTTATGAACAACACCCGGGTTATTCCCGCGCGCCTTCACGGCGTAAAGGAAGGCAGCGGCGGCAGGATCGAGTTCCTTCTGCTCAAGCGCCTTGACATAAATACCTGGAACGTCATATTAAAGCCCGGAAAGCGGGCGCGGACGGGCGCTCGGTTCGTGTTCGGAGACGGACTGCTCAGAGCCGAGATAATCGAGGTCAAGCCCGACGGCAACAGGATAGTCCGCTTTGAGTACGACGGCGTGTGGGAGGAACTTCTGGACAGGCTCGGCGAGATGCCGCTGCCGCCCTACATAAAAGAAAAGCTCGAGGACAAGGAGCGTTACCAGACGGTCTACTCAAAGATCGAGGGCTCGGCGGCGGCGCCCACCGCGGGTCTCCATTTCACAAACGAGCTGCTCGATGAGATAAAGAAAAATGGTGTTAATACGGCGTATCTCACGCTGCATGTGGGGCTCGGCACATTTAGGCCCGTGTCGGTCGAGAACGTCGAGGATCACGTTATGCACACCGAGCACTACGAGGTCACGCCCGAGGCGGCGGAGATAATAAACAAGACCCGCGAGGCGGGCGGCAGGATAATAGCCGTCGGCACGACCTCGGTGCGCACCCTTGAGACCGTGGCGGACGAAAACGGCTTTATGCGCCCCGAGATAGGCGACACGAGCATTTTCATATATCCCGGATATAAGTTCAAGATAACCGACAGGATAATAACGAATTTCCACCTGCCCGAATCCACGCTGCTGATGCTGGTTTCGGCATTCGCGGGCAAAGAAAATATATTCAAGGCGTATGAGACCGCCGTCAAAGAAAAATACAGATTTTTCAGCTTCGGCGACGCGATGATAATAACGTAGGTACTAGGGAATAGGAACTAGGGACTAGGTCCCCTCAGTCGCCTTCGGCGCCAGCTCCCCCCCCAAGGGGCGCCTGTACTATTTTGCCTCCTCCCGGGAGGAGGTGGCGGCGATGAAATCGCCGTCGGAGGTGGGTCACATATCGGAGGTAAATTATGTTCAAATTAATAAAAACCGAAAACAGGGCCAGGCGCGGGCGGCTTGAGACCGTCCACGGCGCGATCGAGACGCCGGTGTTCATGAACGTGGGCACCGCGGCGGCTATAAAGGGCGCCCTTGACAGCGCCGACCTCAAAACCGTAGGCTGCCGGGTCGAGCTTTCCAACACCTATCATCTGCATTTGCGCCCGGGCGACGAGGTCATCCGCGACATGGGCGGCCTGCGCAGATTCATGAACTGGGACGGCCCTATCCTGACCGACAGCGGCGGCTTTCAGGTGTTCTCGCTGGCGAAGCTCAGAGACATAACCGAGGAGGGTGTGACCTTCGCCTCTCACATAGACGGCCGCAGGATATTTATGGGCCCCGAGGAGAGCATGGCTATCCAGTCAAACTTAGGCTCAACAATCGCGATGGCGTTTGACGAGTGCGTTGAAAACCCCTGCGAACGCGATTACGCCAAAGCCTCCGCCGAAAGGACGGCCCGCTGGCTCACGCGGTGCAAAACCGAGCACGACCGCCTGAACGGACTTGACGGCACAATAAACAAAGACCAGCTGCTGTTCGGCATAAATCAGGGTTCGACCTACAGGGATATCCGTATCGAGCATATGAAAACTATCGCCGACATGGGTCTTGACGGCTACGCGATCGGCGGTCTGGCGGTGGGCGAGCCAACCGAAGTAATGTATGATATGATCGAGGCCGTGGAGCCGTTCATGCCCAAGGACAAGCCCCGATACCTTATGGGCGTCGGCACCCCCGTGAACATCCTTGAGGCGGTTGATCGCGGCGTTGACTTTTTCGACTGCGTTATGCCAAGCCGCAACGCCCGTCACGGGCATCTGTTCACTTCAAAGGGGATCATAAACATCAAGAATTTAAAATATGAGAGAGACGACACGCCACTTGACCCCGAGTGCGGCTGCCACACCTGCCGCAATTTCTCAAAGGCGTATCTGAGGCATTTGTTCAAGGCGAACGAGATGCTCGGCATGCGTCTGGCGGTGATACACAACCTGCATTTTTATAACAACATGATGGATGAGATCCGCGAGGCGCTCGATGAGGGCAGGTTTTCGGAGTATAAAAAAAGCCGAGTAGATATACTCGGCGTGAGAATTTAATTTAATAAGCGAGAGTGTATTTTTCGCGGTATCCGTCGTAGATATCCCGAATGTAGTCAACGTTGTCTCCGCTGAGACGGTCTTTGTACTCATGGGCCGAGAACAGCACGTTGTCTCTCTCCTGCAGCAGATACACGGCGATGTTTGAGCAATGGGCGGCGATCTTGCCCAGATAGTTCAAAAGATTTGAGAAAACAAAGCCGAACTCGGTGCTGCACTCGTTTTTCTGGAGCCGCGTTATGTGGTTCTTTTTCATTTCGTGGCTTATTTCGTCTATAACGCGGTTGAGCGGCTCTATCTTGAGCGCCGCGACGCTGTCGCTTTTTTTGATGGCAGTGACGGTCAGTTCCATGATGTCGTTTATCGCGTTTGAGATCACGATGATCTCGTTCGCCGCGCTTTCCGACAGCTCGATGCTTTGATTGTACATTTCCTTCGCTGTTCCCGCCAGGCTCCTGGCGTAGTCGGATATTCTCTCAACATCGCCGATTATGTGGATAAGCGTGGTTATCTCGGTGCTTTCGGCGATCGTCAGCTGCTGCTTGGTGAGCGCCGCGAGGTACGCGTTCAGCCTGTCCTCGTAGGTGTCGATCGTGCGCTCCTGATCGACGATCTGCGTCCGCGCTCCCTCGTCATATTCATTGAGCAGCTCGAGCGCGCGGCCGACCGAGGTCTTTGTCAGCGCCGCCATGTCCACTGTCAGCTCGCGGGTCTTGCCCGCCGCGAACGCGGGATAGCTCAGGAACCTGTCGTCCAGACTGTCGAACAGGTCGGCTTCCTCGCCCTTTTTCTTAAACGTCATTTCCGAAAGTTTTTCTATGCCGCCGCAGAAAGGCATCAGCACGGCGGTTGACAGAATATTGAACACCGTGTGTATAAACGCGATCGAGAACACCGACGAGTCCGCGTTCATGAACCCGAAGTCGAAAGCCGCGTTAAGTGCGTAAAACAGCGCGGCGATAACCACAACGCCGATTATTTTTATATAAACGCAGGACGCTGCGACCCGTTTCGCGTCGGTGTTTCCGCTGATAGCCGAAAGCACGGGCGGCAGAGCCGCGCCGATGTTCATGCCGAGGATAATGGGCAGCGCGGTCGAGACGGGTATCGCGTTTGTCAGCGACAGCGCCTGAAGTATTCCGACCGACGCCGAGGACGACTGTATCACCGCGGTAAACAAGGTTCCCGCCAGGATTCCCGTCAGGGGATGCGAGAACATCACGAGCGTGTCTTTAAAATACTGGCTGTCCTGCAGGCCTGATGTGGCGTCCGACATCATTTCCATGCCGAACATCAGCACCGCAAAGCCGATCAGTATCGAGCCAACGTTCTTTTTTGCGTCTGATTTCGAAAACATGTTGAGGCAAAGGCCTACCGCCGCCAGTACCGGAGTGAAGGCGGAGGGGGTCAGCATTTTGAGCAGGATGTTCCCGCCCGAGATACCCGATGTGCTCAGCAGCCAGCCGGTGACCGTGGTTCCGATATTGGCGCCCATCAGCACGCTGGTGGTCTGCACCAGATTCATTATGCCCGAGTTCACAAAGCCCACCAGCATAACCATAACGGCGGACGAGCTCTGGATAACGGCGGTCACGCCGAAGCCGAGCAAAAAGCCCTTGAACCTGTTTGATGTCAGCTTGCTGAGTATCGTCTCAAGCTTGCTGCCCGACAGCTTTTTGAGGCTGTCGCCCATGTAGTTCATGCCGAACAGGAACAGCGCGAGCCCGCCCAGCAGCGTTAAGATCGAAAATATGTCCATATATATTTCTCCCGTGTCGCGTATCATTTGGTGAATTATAACGCTAAAGTCTTAAAATTTTCTTAAAAATTAACACCCGAATCATTATAACATAAGGTTTTTCAATATTCAACATAAATTTTAAAAAACATTTTTATAACTTTTCGTGTTCAAAAACAGCCGTTTCGTGTCATAAGTATTGAAAATATATTTTTTATGTGGTATAGTTGTGTATGATTAAATTGGATCATTGTGGCTCGTAAAAAGGGGGGAGCCCACCTCCGACGGCGATTTCATCGCCGCCACCTCCTCCCGGGAGGAGGCAGGAGATAGGCGCCCCCTCGGGGGAGCTGGCTGCGGCTTGTCCGCAGACTGAGGGGGGATTCTAATCGCTATTCGCTAGTTGCTAACCGCTACGTTCCCACCTCCGACGGCGATTTCATCGCCGCCACCTCCTCCCGGGAGGAGGCAAAACGGGCGGCCGGGGTCGTCCGCCCCTACGGGTTTTGCGAGGCAGACGGGCGGATAATATCCGCACCTACGGTATGGGGCGAGGCTAAAATTTGAAAATTATTAATACACATATACACACAAGGAGGGTTTTTTTATGAAAAGAACTTTACGAAGGGCGATCGGGGTTTTGCTCGCGGTCGTTATGGTTGTTGGGGTTATGCCGATTTTGCCGGGGTTCACGCTTAATGCTTCGGCGGCGGTGTGGTTCAATCTTCCGGGCGACGGCACGGAGAAGAGTCCGTATCTGATCTCGAACAAGGATGAATTTATCGTGTTTCGAGACTCGGTCAACAACTATAAATACGACTGCGAAAATTGTTATTTCAAGCTGACCGACAGCATTGATCTTGAGGGCGACGAAAATAATCAGCATATCGCGATCGGAAGTCCGTCCGCGCCGTTTAACGGACATTTCGACGGAGACAACCACTCTATTCGCAACATAATTATTTATAAGGGCGTTTCGCAGGCGAACAATGATACCGGAGACTATCAAGGCTTGTTCGGCTATATAGGCGAGAGCGGCTCGGTCAAAAATCTGAGCGTCAGCGGATATATCGTCGGACTGCGGTATGTCGGCGGCATAGCGGGATACAGCGACGGAGTTATAGAAAACTGCACAAACTATTGTATAATTCACAGTGACAATTATAAAGATTCTTTTTCCAGACCCGCGATTTATTCCGGATTGGCCGGCGGCATCGTAGGCTCAAGCGGCGCCGATATAATCAACTGCGGAAATTTTGGCGCCGTTTTCGGAGATCTGGAAAGTATTGTAGCTCATGGCAAGTACTGTGTCGGATGGTTTGGGGGTATCGTCGGAGACAGCCGCGGCGGAAATATATTGAACTGTTATAATACCGCTATGGTCACTACGACGGATGTTGATATTAATTTTAAAGGCGGTATTGTGGGCGAAAAGAAAAACGGAAAAATAATAAACTGTTATAATACCGGAAGTGCGAGGACCGGAGGGTGGACCTCGGCGAAAGTCAACGCCGTGCCGGCGGGTATAGTAGCGTGCTATGACCAAAACAGCTCGGTGGAAAACTGCTATCATATAGGAGGTTTTATCAGTAATGACATCACTAAACGCGCTTTGCCCATTGGCAACAGCCCCTACAAAAGCAAGGACAACATGATCAACTGCTACTACCTCGATGGATATTATAAGGATGATGGCGCCACAGCGCTGAGCAAAGAGGAATTTTCGAGGCAGTGGCTTGTGGACAGCCTTAACCAAAACAATGGTTCCGCTTGGGCGATAAGCCCGCATCTCGGCAGGCCCGTGCTTGTTGATAATCCCGAGTCTTTTTACGGCAGCGGCACCGAGGACGATCCGTATGTTATCAAAAATGCTCAATCTCTCGCGTATTTTCGGGATTATGTCAACAACGGCAACGACTGCGCGGGGAAATATGTGCGTCTTGACGCCGATATCGATATGTCGATACTTTTTACGAAGCATAATTTTAAGGGTTATGACTTTGTGTACAAGGGGAAGAACTATGACGAACCGTCTGAAAACCCGATGACTTCGATAGGCACGGCCAAAACTCCGTTTAATGGGCATTTCGACGGCAATTGCCATCAGATCACCGGAATTACCAAGTTCGCGGAAACCACAACCGCATTAGATGATCGTCAAGGCTTGTTCGGATGTATCGGCAGCGAAGGTACGGTCGACAAGCTGAGCGTGAAAGGAGAGATCGACTTTTACAGTAGGAACATAGGCATCATCGCGGGCACCTGCTACGGAAAGATCACAAATTGCTATACCGATGTATCTCTCCGAAGCGTTGAGAGGGTGTATGCGGGCGGCATTGCCGAGATTCTCGAAAACGGCGGCGAGATAACGAATTGCTACAGCATTGGAAAACCCGAAGTCCCCTACGGTTCGGCGGGTCTCGTTCGCGAATTGAGAGACGGTTCTAAGATATCGAACTCATACTATTACAATAAGAACGTAGGCACAGGAGTTTTCGGGCTCATCGCATACTATAAGCATCCTTCGGCGGTGATAGAAAACTGCTATGGGCTTGACGACGAGCGCTTCGACGCCCATATCGTCTCTGAAACGAATGATGACACCGGATTGATCAAAGAAGACGAATTCAAAACTCTGGCGGAGAAGCTGAACAACGGCGGCAGCGCATGGGTGGACTCGTCTTTGGGAAGGCCGATACTTTGCGAAAATCCCGAAACGGATATGCTGGGCAGCGGCACCGAGGACGATCCGTATCTTATAACGAACATTACAACGCTCGAGCGCTTCCGAGATTATGTAAACAGCGGCAAGGGAGAGGGCGAGTATTTCGAAATAACAAACGATATAGACCTGTCCGAAAAATACGGCGAGTCGACGGCGTCCTGGAACCCCATAGGCAGCACCTCTGCGCCGTTCCGCGGCACGCTTGAAGGCGGCGGACACAAGATAAACGGGCTTTACATAAGAGACATCAGTTCCGTCTACTTCTTATTGGGCATAATTAGCAGATACCCCTCACATTTGGGCCTGTTCGCGAGCGTCGGCGAGGGCGGAACCGTTATGAATCTGTCGGTTTCGGGCAAGATAAACTGCACCGCCGATCACGTGGGCCTCATCGCGGGCAGATGTGACGGTCAGATGTACAACTGCTTTGCTGCCGGGGACATTACCGCAAACGGTTTAGTCGCAAACAGCAGCTTCTTCGGCGAAACCCGTATCAACGCGGATTGCGTCGGAGGAATCACGGGCGAATGCTCGGGCACTCTGTCGCTTTGCGGCAGCGCCGTGACGATCAACTCAGACGGAAATTACATCGGCGGTATTGCGGGAAAATACGGAAACAATCTGCTGTCGCTCTGCACCGTGCATAAAAATTACGAAAACATTACATCGTCGATCACGTCGAGCGGAAACTGCGTTGGCGGAATCGTCGGCGAAATCGGAACCGGAAACGGCGCCGTGGCGCGCGGCGTAACGGCCTGCGAGAACGGCGCGGCGGTAAGCGGCGGCGAGCGCGTTGGAGGAATTGCCGGAAAATTTAATGGCGGATCCGTGCCATCGAACCGTTTCGGAGAAGTGCCTTGGGACCCCGAGGAGGGCTTAGAGGGCAGCTCCTTGATAGGCGGCTGCACAAACTCGGGCGCGGTAAAAGGCGTCAATTATACCGGAGGCATCGCGGGTGAAACCGCGACGGCGATAGTCGAGAACTGCCAAAACACCGTCGAGGTCAGCGGCAGTTCCAATATCGGCGGCATAACGGGCCGCGCCGCAAACGGCTATATAGTAAGCTGCGGAGTCGGAGCGTCTGTGAGCGGCGATGGAGACAGCGTCGGCGGCATCACGGGATCGAGTGAGAGCAATACTATATCAAACAGCTCCCTGAACATGGGCGTTAGCGTTACAGGCGGCAGCAGCGTCGGAGGTATCGTCGGCAGCGCGAGCAATGACATGATGACAAACTGCTATGTCCCGGGCAAAGGCACGATCACGGGCCGCGGCGAAAACACCGGCGGCATCGCGGGATATTATGCGGGTGAAGGAGATCTCAGAAAATGCACAAACAATAACAATGTCTCGGGCAAACAGAATACGGGCGGCTTACTCGGAGGCACGGACATAGGCTGTTCCGTCGGTTTATACAACTGCGGCAACTGCGGAGATGTTTCAGGCGAGGACTTCACGGGTGGCATAACCGGCCTTGAAACCAACGGCTTGATAATATATTGCGCGAACAGGGGCAAGGTTGAAGGAAAAGACAACGTGGGCGGAATTATCGGAGCGTCCGGATTCCCCGAAGCTTACCACGCAATTGATACAACATACAACTTAGGCGCGGTAAGCGGAAAAACCAATGTGGGCGGAGCCGCGGGACAGAACAAAGGCCATATTGTGGATGTGTATAACGTGGGAACCGTCACCGGCGAGGAAAATGTCGGCGGCATAGCGGGACAAGATGAAAATAACGGACAGCCGTTCAGCGGGGTACTCGACGGGGGTTACAACTACGGCGCGGTCACGGGAAATACAAACGTCGGAGGCATTTTCGGAATTTCGAGAGGAAGCATCAAGGGCGTATATTATCTAAGTACCGCCGCACAAAGCGCGTGCGGCTCCGGAGACAGCTCAGGCACAGAAGCGATAGACAAGCAGCAATTTGAGAGTTTGATCGAAAGGCTGCCAAATTACGCTTGGAAACAAAGCCCGATTTTGGGAAGGCCGATCCTTGTCAGCAATCCCGAGATAGGATTGAGCGGCACCGGCACGCCCGAAGACCCGTATCTGATCCCCGATCTTGATACGCTTGAATCAGTCAGGGAATTTGTAAATGACGGCGCGCACGGCGGATATTTTAAACTCGCGAACGATATAGATCTGTCGGAGAAATACGGCGATGGCAAAGAATCATGGACGCCTATCGGAGGCGACTATGATCACCCGTTCGCAGGCATATTCGACGGCGGCGGACACACGATAAGCGGACTTTATGTAAGCGGCGGCGAATACGCGGGTCTGTTCGGAGTTGTCAGAGGCGGAATGGTCAAGAACCTGGCCGTTTCGGGCTCGCTCGTCACAGGAGATTTTACGGGCGGTATAGTCGCCTGTATCGAGGGCGGAACTATCGAAAACTGCCTGAGTGAATGTAATATTTCGACGACAAGAGGGTCAAACCCCGTGAAAACAGGCGGAATAGTCGGCTCGTTTGAGAGAGATCTCTCAACCCTCGCGGCGTCAAGTATCAGCAACAGCTTGAGCTTAGGCAGCGTCAGCGCGGCAAACAGCGTCGGCGCGGTAGTCGGAGGCAGCGGAAGCTCGGACTGCAGAATTACGAACTGCTACTACCTCGAGGGCGCGGCCCCGAGCGGAATAGGCGGTTCCGGCGGTTCGGGAAGTCCGGTGCCAAAGACCGCGGATGAGCTAAAGAGCGGCTCGGTCGCGAACTTGCTCCAAAACGGCGGCGCCAACCCGATATGGGGCCAGACTATCGGAGAGGATGAGCATCCCGTCCTCTCGAGCGACATAAACAAACAGGTATATGAAGTCAAATTCAACGCGGGCAGCAGCGACGCGATATTTGCGCCGCAGTATGTGAACTACGGCGGCACGGTAACTCTTCCCGAACTGTCCTCGGAGAACGATGTACAGATATTTACAAAGTGGTCAACGACCGAGAGCGAACCATACGATGAGTTTACCGCTCAGACGCAGGTGATGAAAGATCTGACGCTGTACCCGATCGGCAGAGTGAAGTTTGGAGGCGAGAGCGATGTGATAAAGCTCAAGGCCGACGAGGGCTACGATCCCGCGATAACAGTCGATCTTGACAACTATATATCCTATGCCAAAAATGAAGTTTCATCCGAAGGAAACTTCACCTACACGATAACAGACGACGGCAGGACCGGAGCGACAATAACAAACGGCAGCACGCTGTTAATCCCCAAGGGTCTGACTATGGGAGAGTACAACATCAGGATAACAGCAAAAGAGAACGAGCCCGGCCTCGCGCTTATGAGCGTTGACGAATACGGAACAAATGACGTTGAGCTGCTTGTCAGACTGTCGATCAGAACGAGAGCCTCGTATGTTGAAACCACCGCCGATCAAGAGGTGACCTACGGCGATCCTCTGACCCTAACGGCTCAAATTTCGAGAGCCGATTCGGGCATAAGTCTCGCGGCTGTGACCGACGCGGTCAACTTCTACCTTGGCGATACCCTGCTTGGCGTGGCCGATGTTGAATACACCAACCAAACCAAAGACAGCGGCACAGCGACGCTCGTGACGACTGCGGATAAACGTTTTGCCATTGGCGAAAACAAGATACGCGCGGAGTACGGCGGAAGCGTGAACCTGTCGGGCAGCGGCAGCGATGAGATAACGGTGGTTATGAACCCGAAACCGATCGAATACGCGGCGATAGCGTTCAGCAAGGCGTATGACAAAACTCCCGACGCGGATATGCTTTTGATACCGCTGAACATTGATGAGGATGATGTTTACGCCTTGGCGTTAGGAGAGTTCACGAATGAGGAAGGCCCCTCGGCGGAAGTCGGCGAATACAAAACCGTGAATATCACCCGGATCATGCTTATGGGAGACGACGCTGACTATTACAGCATTGAGGAATCAAAACAAGATGTTCCGCTTGAATTCCCGGCGAGCATACTTGCGGGAAGCGACGAAGCGACCGTGGTAATGCAGGACTACTACTGCGGAGGTCTGGGAATGCAGGCGCCGGTAGCCATGTATGCGGGCGGCACCGAGGATGTGACATATGAGTTTAAGGCAAAGGACGCCGACGATTCGACTTATACGGAAGACGCCCCGTATAAAGAGGGAAATTATACGATAAAGGCCATATTCCCCGCAGGCGAGCTCCCCGAGGCCGAGGCGACCAACAACTTCACGGTGCATCACAAATACGGCGATTGGAAGATAACAAAAGCCCCGACACAAACCGAAAAGGGAACAGCCGAAAGATCCTGCGTAGGCTGCGGCGATACCTTGAAAGAGGAATTGAAGCCACTCTCCGACGAAAGCTTTTGGGAAAAGGGCACAAGGACTGAGCCCACATCGACCGGCGACGGCTCGCAGGAGTATAATAATTCCGAGTTCGGAACGGTGACCGAGACGATACCTAAATTGACTGTTAAGGGAATAGAAATCACATCAGAGCCAAAAAACACAACAGTTATCGAGGGAATGCCCCTTGACACAAGCGGACTTGTTGTCAATGCGATTTACTCCAACGGTTTCACAGTAGAAACTGTAGAGATAACCGATTATAAATTATCGGGATACAATACATCAACAGTCGGCGAGCAGACTGTGACCGTTACATACGGAGAATTCGAGGCTAAGTTTGATATAACGGTAGTGCCCAAGTCCGTCACGGGAATAGAGATAACTCAAAAGCCCGACAGACTGGAGTACACTCAAGGTGAAACGCTTGATCCGAACGGATTGATCGTTACCGCGAGCTATAACAATAACACAACGGAAGAGATAAAAGATTACACGATAAGCGAGCTTATCGATCAGGCGGGAGAGCAGATAATAAAAGTCACATACGGAGGCAAAACCGCCGAGTTTACCGTCACCGTAACAGCGCCCGTGGCGTCTCCCGAAACGGTGGAGACACCGCTGATAAACGCCGCTGATTACTACGTCGGAAAGAAAGTGACTATCTCCTGCGCAACAGACGGCGCCGAGATCCGCTACACCACCGACGGCAGCGAGCCGGATGAAAACAGCCCGAAATATACCGATCAGCTTACGCTCAGCGAAACGGCGACCGTTAAGGCCATAGCGTATAAAGAAAATATGACGCCAAGCGGCATAGCGGAAAAGACTATCGAGGTTAACACCGTAAGCGCGCCGAGATTCAGTTATCCTTCGGGAGAGGTGGACAAAGGCACCATAGTTACGCTGACATGCGCCACCGACGGAGCCGAAATATATTACACCACCGAGGATACGCTGACCTCCGATAATGCCAAACTGTACAACGGGGGAATCGCGATAACCAAGGACACAACGATAAAGGCTATCGCGGTCAAGAAAGGCATGAAATACAGCGGCATGTCCGAGGCGTCGTACACGGTTAGGAGCACATGGACAGAAGGAGTGCTGCTGACGCCCGGATATGTGGACTGCAAAGCCGGCGAGGATGCATATATACCGGTATATATGTTTGCGAGCGGAGATGTTTCGGACTACAAGCTGACAATAAATTACGACAGTGAAACGTTTGATTTCGTGTCGGTTATGGCGGACGAGAAAATAGCGGCTGCGATGTCGGCGGTTGTCGGCGAGGGAACCGTGACGATACGCTGCACGGGAAAAGTGCCGATCGACGACGAGATATGCCTGCTTGAGTTAAGAGCAAAGGAAGACGCGCAGGACGGAAATTACAATATAACGATCAGCGACGCGTCAGTGACAATGCAGAACCAAGGCAACGCGTATATCAAGCTGTACGACGGAGCGATAACGCTGTACACCGACGTACCGCCGGGACCCGTTGACACACCCGAACCCACGGCAACGCCGGAACCGTCGACCGAGCCCGAACCTTCTGCAACAGCCTCAGCGGAGCCTTCGACCGAGCCCGAGCCTTCGATCGAACCGGAACCCTCGGCAACGGTTGAACCGATAGAGACGAGCACGCCCGAGCCTTCAACCGAACCTTCGCTTGAGCCCGAACCTTCGGCAACGGCGGAGCCGATAGAGACGGGCGCACCCGAGCCTTCAACCGAGCCTTCGATCGAGCCGGAACCCTCGGCAACGGTTGAACCGATAGAGACGGGCGCACCCGAGCCTTCAACCGAACCTTCGCTTGAGCCCGAACCTTCGGCAACGGCGGAGCCGATCGAGACAAGCGCACCCGAGCCTTCAACCGAACCTTCGCTTGAGCCCGAGCCTTCGACAGAACCGACGAACGCTCCGACGGCAGAACCGACAACACCCACAACGGTGCCTACAAACGCTCCGACGGCAGAACCGACAACACCCACAACGGAGCCTACAAACGCTCCGACGACGGAGCCGACAACTCCCACAGCGGAGCCTACAAATGCTCCGACGACGAAACCGACAACACCCACAACGGAGCCTTCAACTGTTCCCACGGCCGAGCCCACGGCAACGCCGGCTCACACCTCAAGGCCGAGCTACGG
>CANRBF010000016.1 GCA_947628795.1 uncultured Monoglobus sp. | reverse complement strand
ATCTTCGGCACCGTGTACGCCGCCTCGAATATTCCGCTGTTTTTATAGCCGTCCTTCACGGCTATCGCCTTTATCGTAACGTCCGATGTTATCGCTATGCCTCCCGAATATTTTTGGCTCTCGGTCGTGGGATTGCTGCCGTCCGTGGTATAGTATATCATCGAGCCCGAGGTCTCGGAGCGCAGCGTTATCACCGTTCCGACCTCAAGCTGTCCCGCGTTGTGACTTGACGCGGGCGCTGCGGTATTGCCGACCGTTATTCTTCCGCCCGCGGTCTTGCTCGGGTTCATTCCGTCTTTCACCGCTATCGCCTTTACCGAGGCCGTATCGGTCAGGGTTATCGGGCCGTCGTAGGGATTTGAAGAGGTATTCGGAGCGGTACCGTCAAGGGTGTAATAAATCTGCGCGCCCTCGGTGGCCGTCGTTAATGTCACGGTCTTGCCTCCGATAAAGCTCGATATGCTTATCTTGGGCGTCTCGACCGACGTTGGAGTAGTCGTTGGAGCTGCGGTCGATATCGGAGTAACGGTCGGTATCGGGGATGCGGTCGATATCGGAGTACCGGTCGGAGCAAGCGTGCTTGTCGGAGCGGGCGTACCGGTCGGAGCAGGCGTACTTGTCGGAACAGGCGTTCCTGTCGGGGCAGGAGTCGGTTTTTCTGTGGGTTTGGGAGCGGGGATCTCGCCGCTTGTGGCGGGATACTCGATCTCGTCGCCGACGTAGTTTTTCACCACGGACGATTGATAGTCCTCGAGCATCTTTTTAAGCTCGGGCACTATGTCGTGGCTGGTGTCGGGACTCTTGGTGTCGGTTGGAGCATAATTGCTCAGGTCGAAAACAATATCGCCTCCGCCGCTTCTTCCCGCGTGGCTTTTGACGTCCTCGGCAACGCTCTCCGCGGGGTCGGGATTTGACACGAGATCGACCTTTGTGTCAAAATTGCTGTAGGTATCTCTGTATGTGTAGGTTACACCGCTTTTGACATAAGTCTTTTGCTTGGTGGTGACCGAGGACGGCACTTCCTCGTCTCTTGAAGACGCGAGATAAGCGTCAAAATCTTTGGTTCCGCTGTAATACGCAACATCCCCGCAATCGATCATCAGATTGTTATATGATTTTATTATTCCGCCGGCTTCGCCGCTGAATGTTCCGTCGTCGTGGCCCTGCTTTGAAGAAAGCATGGGCGAGCTCACGCCGCGAAAAGCATTATTTTCCGCGAACAACGAGGCTCCCGATGTCACGCCGATGCCGTAGCCGCTGTTGCCGTCGAAATAGTTGTTGTACATATGCACGTTTGAGTATCTGGTCCTGGGATGGCGTGAATCCGAGTGGTCAAACCAGTTGTGATGGTATGTGAGATAGTCGGTTCCGTCGCCCGTGTCGCTCTTGCTGTTTGGCTGGATCAGCGAGCATTTTCCGCTGTCCCAAAAATGGTTGTATGAGAGCGTGCAGTACTTCGCGCCCGCCTTGATATCGAGCGCGCCGTCGCCTTTTATCTTGTCATCCTCCTTGGGATCGGTCTTTCCGTAATAAAAATCAATGTTGTGTACCCATATATTTTCATTGGAACCATTGATCGAAATGCCGTCATCGGTGAACAGCACGAGGCCCAGGTTCCTGATCTCGGTGTTTTTGTTTCCGTTCAAATTAAGGCCGAACCATTTGAGTGTCGCGTCGTCGCCCACACCCTCGAACGTGATGTTTTTGGATTCCTTGGACTCCAGAAACGCGGGTTTGCCGTCCGAAACGACAAGACCGCTTATCTTCTCGCCGTCTATCATGCCGATAAAACGCACGATAAGCGGTCTCGAGTCTTTTCTGTAGGACTGGAGAATATTTTTAAGTCCCGTGTACTCTTTGATCTTGCTGCCCTCTTTGATACCGAACTTGACGGTATTGACATTCTCGTTTGTTATGTAGAGGATCTGAGCGTCGGATTTAACGGTTCCGTCGTCATTGTAGCCGCCCGAGGCCGACTTGTTGGGAGAGCTTGACGAAAAGGCGAATCCCTCGCGCCGATAAGCTGAAACGGCAATGTTTTTGCTCTCGGCCGAGCTTGACTTGTCGGCGTTTTCGATTTTAACGTCGTATTCGCCCGCGGCAAGTCCCAAAGCGTCCGCGCGGTAATAGCCGCCGTAGTATCTGATGAGCTCCTTGTCGATCGGCTGCTGCGGATAATCGGCGTCGGCTGACTTTTTCACATACACATTGTAGCCCGTCTCGGCGTTTGGATTTGTCCAAATAACGGCTACAGACTCAAAACCTCCTCTCACTTCCTCGATCGTGATACCGCTGTCGGCAGAAACTAATATCGACGGAAACACCATACACAAAATCGTGATAAAACACAGAAATCTTTTCATATTTATCTTCCTTTCAACTGTCCGAATCCGTTGTTTGCATTTTGACTTTTAATTCTTTTCAAAGCCCATATCGTTGATAAAGTTTTCGATATTGCGCCAGTTTTCCTTTACTTTTACCCAAAGCTTGAGATAAACCTTTTCGTCCAAAAAACGCTCGATATCCTCGCGCGCCCTTCTGCCGATGTCCTTCAGCTTTTCGCCGCCCTTGCCGATTATTATTCCCTTGTGGCTCTGCTTCTCGCAGTAGATCACCGCGGAAATGTCGTATGTACCGTTTTCGCGCTGCTTCATTTTTTCTATCTCGACCGCGATGCCGTGGGGTATCTCTTTGTTTAAAAGGCGCAGCGCCTTTTCGCGAATAAACTCGGCCACGATCTGACGCTCGGGCTGGTCGGTTATAACGTCGTCGGGGAAGAACTTAGGCCCCTCCTCCATAAGAGCTTCGACAACCTCCAGCAGCTTGTCCACATTCTCGCCCGACTTGGCCGAGATCGGAACAATACCCTCGAAATCATATATATGCTGTATCTTGTCGAGCAGAGGCAGCATGTTTATCCTCGGCATCGTGTCGATCTTATTGACCGCAAGCACCACGGGCACGCCCGAGGCCTTGAGACCGCCGAGAGCCTCCCGCTCGGCCTCAAGTTCGCTTTCGGAAATTCCCGCGTCAACCATGTATATCAGCGCGTCAATGTCGCGAGTGGCCGAGTATATGTACCGCTCCATGCGCTGTCCCAGCTTGTTGTGCGGCTTGTGTATACCGGGCGTGTCGATAAGCACCAGCTGACAGTCGTCGGTTGTGTGAACGCCCAGTATTTTTGTTCTTGTGGTCTGAGGCTTGCGCGAGACGATAGCCACCTTCTCGCCCACCAGACGGTTGAGCAGGGTCGACTTGCCCGCGTTGGGCCTGCCTGTTATTGCGACAAATCCTGATTTCATATATTCCTCCTTGCGTTTATTCGTTATAACGGGTTAACCACTCAAACAGCAATTAAACCCCTCTCAGTCTGCTTCGCAGACAGCATTAATGAAGCTCTTGGTCAAAATTGCAAGCAATTTTGAAAGGTAGCTTTGAATCCGCAAGCAAAGCTTGCTTATTACTCCCCAAGGGCGAGCCATTACTTTTTGTATTTTACTGTAAATACGAACAATATCATTATCAAAATATAAGCCGCGACAATATACCAATGCCGCGCTATCGTCAAAACGGCAGGGAAAAACCGCGCCGCGTCGCCGAATATAAACACCGCCACAAATACCGCTCCGACCGCCGCTATCAGCACGGCGCCCGCCGCGGCGTCTTTTGCCAGCCTCGCGGTCTCGCTTTTTTCTTTTGACTCAAGATCGACCGCCGCCTCGACCGCGGTGTTCACAGCCTCAAGCGACGCCACAAGCGCCATAGTCAAAGCGAGGGCCGCGGCCTCGGTTTTTGTCACTCCGTAGACCGCGGCGAAGACCGTCACCGTTACGATCGCGGCGATATGTATTCTGAAATTCCGCTCACGAGCGGCGCAGTCAAAAATACCGCGGCCGGCGTAAACAAAGCTTTTGAGCAAGTCTTTAAATCCGCTCATCGCTCAAGCCCCATTTTGTCGAGTATCTCTTTTTGATAGCCGAACATTTCATCCTCGTCCTCATGGGTCATGTGGTCGTATCCCAAAAGATGAAGCATGGAATGAACGGTCAAAAATCCGACCTCGCGCTCAAACGAATGGCCGTACCGTTCCGCCTGCTCCCGCGCGCGCTCAAGGGAGATCACTATGTCTCCCAGCACGATCTCACCCATTTCGTTAAACTCAGCGTAATCCTCATGGATATCGCCTTTCTCGTCATACTCGAACATCGGGAAGGACAGCACGTCGGTGGCTCTGTCGATCCCGCGGTGCAGATTGTTGAGGTTCCTGATGCCCTCGTTGTCGGTCAGCATGACGCTGACTTCCACGTCGTCGCGCAGGCCGAAATAGCCCAAAGACGCGCGCGCCGCCTTTTTGATAAGCTCGCGCAGCTTTCGGCTGACCGTGATCTTGTTTTGCTCGTTTAGTATCGCGACTTTCATATCTTATTCCTCTGTCTCTCTTTTCGTTGCTGCGCCACGCGCTCGCGCTCAAGGGTTTTCTTTTCGTACGCCTTGACTATCTTCTGGACCAGCGGATGGCGAACAACGTCCTTTTCGGATAGATACATAAACTCTATGCCCTCAATGTTTTTGAGCACTATCTCCGCATCACGGAGACCCGACTGCTTGTCCCTCGGCAGATCGACCTGCGTCACGTCGCCCGTCACCACGATCTTTGAGGCAAAGCCCATTCGGGTCAGGAACATCTTCATCTGCTCGCGGGTGGTGTTCTGCGCCTCGTCCAGGATTATGAACGCGTCGTCAAGCGTTCTGCCGCGCATATATGCCAGCGGCGCCACCTCGATCTGGCCGCGCTCCAGCACCTTGTGGAACGTCTCAAATCCGAGCATCTCGCCCAGCGCGTCATATAGCGGCCTGAGATACGGGTCGACCTTTTCCTGCATATCACCGGGCAGAAAGCCCAGGCTTTCACCCGCCTCGATAGCGGGACGGGTCAGGATTATGCGGTTGACCTCTTTGTTTTTAAAAGCCGAGACCGCCATCGCAACCGCCAGGTATGTCTTTCCGGTTCCCGCGGGACCGATGCCGAACACTATCGGGTTCTGCTTGATTTTTTCCACGTATTTTTTCTGACCCAAGGTTTTGGCTTTGAGCGGCGTTCCGTTTGAGGTGACGCAGATAACGTCCTTGCCCAGGTCTTTCAGCTCTTCCTCGTTGCCGTCGTCGATCTGGCCCATCACATAACGGACTTCCTGCTCGCCTATCTGCTCGCCCCGCGCCGCGATCGCCAAAAGCTGATTTATGGCGGACACCGCTTTGTCGACCTTTTCGGGCTCGCCGCCCACCTTGATCGCGGAACCGCGGTTGATTATCGCCACGTCAAGCTCTTTTTCTATAATTTTCACATTCTCGTCAAAGCTGCCGAACAGGTTTATGACGAGCTCCATTTTTTCAACTTCAATAAATCTTTCCATTAAATACCCTCTGTTATCCGGGCTCATTGCCCGGTAAATTATTATTATCTATATCATAATCCAAATTTTCGGTTTTGTCAATCAGACTTTTGTCAATTTCACGCTCTTCGGCAATATTTTCAAGGCACTTGAAAGTCACAGTGATCTCGACGCTGTCTCCCGATAATATATTATGCTCGTTTGTCCTGTTTGTTATTTCGGCGCCCTCGGGAATTAAGCCCTCCACGACAGGCGTCAGCTCGGCAACGCCCGTTTCGACCGCCTCGCGAACGGTGCGCCGCTTTTCGACTTCCTCAAATTTTCGGTATTTTTTTAAAACTCCGCCGCACGTCGAGTTTACGAAAGGCAGCGTAACGGTCGCCTCGCTCCGCTCCTCTTCAAAGTCAGCTCCGGGCGCCGCTGATTTTGGATATAAATTAAATTCTCTGCCGAAAACCTCCAGACCGTACAAATTCTTTTCCTCTCCCGTGTACTCCCTTTCGGTGTAAACAAGCGGATATTCCCTTGTTTCGGAATACTCGGTCTCGGCGTACACCTCTCCAAAGGCGTGCACCAACCTGAAACCGCCGTAAACGCTGTCCACAACGCCGCTCACCAGCATGTCGCCCGCGCGCACTCCGTCGCCGCGCCGCACCATCGTCTGCCCCTGTCTGACCTCAAGGCGGCTGATCACCCCATCCTTCGCCGCAACAAGATTACATTCCTCGTCGGTGACATGCGGCACGCTTTCGGTATCAAGCCGCTCCACTATCTCGATAAAAACTCTGGAGCCGCGGACGTTCACGCCGACCCACGCCAGCGCGTCATTTTTGAGTATCATCTCGTTGCGCACCATGTCGGGCTCAATGTCCTTCGCGGCGGCTCCGACCCTGACGCCGCACTCGGAAAGCAGCCTCCTGAGCTCGTCCTCGGAAACGCGGCTGTTGCCCGCGATGTCCACGCTCATAACGCGGGTGGTCGTTATGTAAATTATTATCAAAAACAGCAGGATACCTATCAAGGCGGGCCAACGGCGCCTGTACCGCCTGAGCGTGAAAACAAGGCCGCGGCGCTCGGTTATCCTCAGCCTAGCTCCGGTGACCCGGGCGATACCTCGGACATTTTTAAAATCGGACGCCGCCATCTTGCAGCGGAACACGCCGCCTTGCGAGCGCACGTCCCACACCCTTATCCCGCGGCGGACGCAGATGTTTATGAACCGCTCCGGAAATCTGCCGCTTATATCCAGCAGCAGATAACCGCGCAGATAATTCAATATTCGAATGAAAAGCATTTGAACCTCCCGGTTATGTATAAAAATTCCTCGGTCATTGTTTTAAGCTCAAGGTCCTTCCCAAGCAGCGCGACATTCACGGCCTTGCATTTTATTTTTATGCTCTCGTCGCCGTACTCGATTATCCCCACATAGTTTTCTATGGTCATCTCGCGGTCGCCGACCATGGTGACCAGAGGAAGCCCCAGCACAAGATTTTTCGAAATATCCACCGCGTCGGCGATCTTCTCCCTCAAAGCGGGTTTTTGCCTGTCCACGTCCCGCCGCCGTCTCTCCGACATATGATCACACCTTTTTTATTTAATAATATATAATATGACGGGATCTTAAAAAAATGACCCCATAGGGGTCAGCGGCTTATTCTTTTGAGATTTTTTAGCAGGAACTCATAACGGCACGCGGCGCTTTGGATATTATATATCGAAACGTCGACCAGCTTTTCGTCGGAAATATAGTCAAAATTATTAACGCAGCGGCGGTAATCCTCAAGGGCGTCAAGCGCCTCGGCTCGGAGCGCTCCGTACGCTGCCGCCTCCTGTTTCAGAATTCTTTTATCCGCGCGGCTCTCCGCCGCCAAGCTCCCCGCGACAGCCTCACTCATACGATCACTCCTTTTTGTATAGTATAAGCATATCTTCAAAAATTATTTTAGAAAAGTTTACAAAATATTTAGACATTCGCGGGATATTGTGTTATAATGAATTTTAAAGTTAAAAGAAAAAAGAGAGGTGCGGTTTATGGACAGCAAAACAAAAATACTTATTGTCGATGATGAGGAAAATATATGCGAGCTGGTTCGGCTCTATATTGAGAAAGAAGGCTTTGAGGCGGTGATCGCCGGCGACGGCCAGGAGGCCGTGGCAAAATTCACGACCGAGAAGCCAGATCTGATACTTTTGGACGTCATGCTGCCGATCAAGGACGGCTGGCAGGTGTGCCGCGAGATCAGAGCGCAGAGCAATGTGCCTATCATTATGCTGACCGCCAAGGGCGAGACGTTTGACAAGGTGCTCGGCCTTGAGCTGGGGGCGGACGATTATGTGGTGAAGCCCTTTGAGCCCAAGGAGCTTATCGCCAGGATACGCGCGGTCCTGCGCCGCAGCGCGGGCAGCGACGAGGAAAAGGCCGATGACGGCGAGCTGAAATTCGACGGACTGCGCATTAACCAGTCCACATACGAGGTATATATCGACGACAAGAAAGTCGAGATGCCGCCCAAGGAATTTGAGCTGCTTTATTTTCTCGCAAAGAACACCAACAAGGTATTCACGCGCGATCAGCTGCTTGACGAGATATGGGGCTACGAGTTTTTCGGCGACTCCAGAACCGTTGACGTTCATATAAAGCGAATACGCGAAAAACTCGAGGGCAAAGACAGAAGCTGGGCCCTTAAAACCGTTTGGGGCGTGGGCTATAAATTCGAGGTGAGCTGATTGTTCGGAAAAAACATATTTTCCCGCGTGCTTTTCACCAATCTGGCGACGGTGCTTATCGGAATAATCATACTCGCGTCGCTCCAGATGGTACTGGTGAACAACTTTATTTCAAAACAGATAGAGAACAATATAAGCAAAAACGCCGACTCGATCGTGAGCCTTATCAACAACGGCATATCCCAGGAGAGCCTTTCGTCGGTGCTTACGGGCTTTTCGCGAAGCAGCAGCAGCCATATCATAATCACCGACTCGGACGGAACGATGCTGGTCAACACCGCCGACAGCGGCTACTGGTCGGGCAGGGAAAGATCCATACCTATCGACGAGCTCCGCGAGGTGCTTTCGGGCAAGCGGACCACCTCGATCGGCACCATGAGCGGCGCCTTCAACGAGACTATGTTCACCCTTGAGGTCCCGATCATGAACAACGACAAAAACCTTGTGTTCGGCTCGGTGCTGATAAGCACGCCCGTTCCGCAAAGGCGAAGCACAATTAACGAGATGTTCAAAATACTGCTGTTCTCGGCTCTGGTCGTAATTATCGTGTCTTTTATCCTGTCGTACATGCTGTCAAAGATCCTCGCGAACCCGATAAAGCGCGTAAGCACAAGCGTTAGGGAGTTCGCGGGCGGCAACATGAAATCGAGAGTCGAGATCGACAGATTCGACGAGAGCGTTGAGGAGCTCACCGAGCTGGCGGACAGCTTTAACAACATGGCCGACACGATAGAGCGCTCGGAGGACGTGCGCATGAGCTTTATATCCGACGTGTCGCACGAGCTCAGAACGCCCATGACGACCATAGGCGGCTTTATAGACGGAATTCTGGACGGAACCATACCGCCCGAAAAGCAAAACTCATATCTCAAAATAGTAAAAGACGAGGTGACGCGCCTGACGCGGCTTGTCAACACCTTTCTTGATATAACCCGAATGCAGTCCGACAAGGTAAACCTTACCATATCGAATTTTGACATCAACGAGACGATCAGACTTATCATAATCGGCCTCGGAAATAAAATAGACGCGAAGAATTTGGACATCAATCTGATATTCGACCGCGACGTGAGCTACGTGAGAGCCGACGCGGACAAGATCAAAATGGTGCTCACCAACCTTATCGACAACGCGATAAAGTTCACCTATGATAGGGGCAAGATCACGATCGAGACCCATCCAAAGGGCGGTGAGATATGGATATCCGTTCACAACACCGGCGTGGGAATCCCCGCGGAGCAGCAGAAGATCATTTTCGAGCGGCTGTATAAGGTGGACAAGTCGCGCGCCATAAACAAAGAGGGCACCGGTATCGGACTGTATATCGTGCAGAGCATGCTGGCGGCCCACGGCAAAGACATAAAGGTCGACAGCGTCGAGGGCGAGTACGCGAGGTTCACGTTCAGTCTCGACCGCGGCAAAGAGCCCAAAGCGAAAAATAAAGAAACAAAAGAATAAAGCAAAACAGCCGCCCCCTTTCATATAGAGGGGGCGGCTTGTTAATTGATTTCTACGCTACCACCTTGTAGCCCTTGGCCTCGACCGTCTGCTTGAGCACATCGTCGGAAACATCGGAACTCAGGGTCACGACCGCAGTGCCCGCCGTGTGGCTGGCGACCGCCGACTCAACGCCCGGAAGCTCCTCAAGCGCGCTTTTCACCGTCGCCTCGCAGTGTGGACACATCATACCTTCGATTTTGATTGTTTTTTCCATAGTTTTTAACTCCTTTTTATTATTAATATTATTTTTATTTTTCGATTCGGAATTTTGCGGGTTTGCGCCTTTTTTAATTTTCACAAAATTAAGCCGCAGCGCGTTGCTGACAACGCAAAAACTCGAAAGGCTCATTGCCGCCGCCGCGAACATCGGGTTGAGTTTGAGGCCGAACAGCGGTATCAGCGCGCCCGCCGCCAGCGGTATGCCGATTATATTGTATATAAACGCCCAGAACAGGTTTTCGTGTATGTTTCTCAGTGTGGCGCGGCTCAGCTTGACGGCCGCCGGAACGTCGGACAGCCTGCTGTTCATCAGCACGACGTCCGCCGCGTCGATGGCGACATCTGTGCCCGCGCCTATCGCGATGCCGGTATCGGCCGCGGTGAGCGCCGGAGCGTCATTTATGCCGTCACCGACCATAATCACCCTGCCGGACATTTTAAGCTCGCGTATCGCCGCCTCCTTGCCGTCGGGCAGAACGCCCGCGATCACTCGGCTGACGCCCGCCTGAGCGCCTATGGCGTTGGCTGTTTTCTCGTTGTCTCCGGTCAGCATCACGACCTCGATACCCATATCGCGCAGCTCGCGTATCGCCGACGGGCTGTCCTCTTTTATAACGTCCGCCACGGCTATAACGCCCAACAGTCTGTCGTCCTCCGCGAAAAACAGCGGCGTTTTGCCCTGCTCGGAAAGCTCCGCCGCGGCCTCAGCCGCGCTTTCGGGAACCGACGCGTTTTCGCTTATATACTCAAGATTTCCGCCGCGCAGAATTTTGCCGCCGCGCTCCGCCGTGAGACCGTGCCCGGGCAGCGCCCTGAAATTTTGAACGCCAAACAGCTTTATGCCTCTCTCTTTTCCGCGCGACATCACGGCCTTTGCCAGCGGATGCTCGCTGCCCGCCTCAAGGGAGCAGGCAAATGTCAGCAGTTCATCCTCCGCCGCTCCGTCCGACGGTATTATGTCGGTGACGCGGGGCTCGCCTTTGGTTATTGTGCCTGTTTTATCGAGAGCCGCGACCGCAGCTTTTCCGGCGTTTTCAAGCGACACGGCCGTTTTGAAAAGTATGCCGCATCTAGCGCCCACGCCGTTTCCCACCATTATGGCCACGGGCGTGGCGAGGCCAAGCGCGCAGGGGCAGCTGATAACCAGAACCGAAATTCCCCGCGCCAGCGCGAAACCCGCGCCGTATCCCGCGATCAGCCATATGATAGTCACAATGACCGCGATCGCGATGACCACGGGCACGAAAACGCCCGAGACCTTGTCGGCCACCTTGGCGATGGGCGCCTTGGTCGCCGCCGCGTCGCTCACCATTTTTATGATCTGCGAGAGCGTTGTGTCCTCACCGACCCGCGTCGCGCGGCATTTTAAAAATCCCGAGCCGCTGATGGTCGCGGCAGAGACCGTGTCGCCGACATTTTTGTCGACCGGTATGCTCTCTCCGGTCAGCGCGGACTCGTCGACCGCGCCGCAGCCCTCGAGCACAACGCCGTCGACCGGAACGCTTGAGCCGGGCCGCGCGATAAAAATATCCCCGATTTTCACGCTTTCGATCGGCACCTCGGTCTCAACGTCACCGCGCAGCACGACCGCCGTTTTGGGCGCCAGTTTCATAAGACCCTTGAGCGCGTCGGTGGTCTTGCCTTTGGAGCGCGCCTCAAGCATTTTGCCCACGGTTATGAGCGTCAGAATCATAGCCGCCGACTCAAAATAAAACTCGTGCATGTAGCTCATCACGGCGGTGTGATCCATGGCGTTCTGAGCCGCGGTCATCGCGAACAGCGCGTATGTGCTGTAGGCGAACGACGCGCCCGCGCCGAGAGCCACAAGGGTGTCCATATTCGGAGCGCCGCGGAGCAGACCTTTAAATCCGCTTATGAAAAACTTTCCGTTTATTATCATGATTATCTCGGTCAGAAGCAGCTGAGTGAGCCCCATCGCCACATGATTCTCGGCGAGAAACGCGGGCAAGGGCCAGTTCCACATCATGTGCCCCATCGAGATATACATAAGCACTATCAAAAATCCCAGCGAGGATATGAGCCGCGCCCTGAGCGCCTTAAAATCCGCCGTGGACGCGTCCTCCGGATCCGCGCTTTTGGCGGCCGCTTTTGTCTCCGCGCTCTTCAGCGAGGCGCCGTAGCCCGCGGCCTTGACCGCCGCGATTATATCGCTCGGCTGAGCGGTTCCCTCGACGCCCATCGAATTTGTCAGCAAACTGACCGAGCAGGAACTGACGCCGTCCACCTTTAGCACCGCCTTTTCGACCCGTGCGCTGCACGCCGCGCAGCTCATTCCCGTAACGTTATATTGCTCCAATTCATAACACCTCTATTTCATAAGCTTTTGCAAAGTCGCGACAAGCTCGTCGATTATCTCGTCCTTGCCGTCTCTGATATCGCCAACAACGCAGGTCCTTATATGGCTTGAGAGCAGCTCTTTGTTAAAAGCGTTAAGCGCCGCTGTGACCGCTGACACCTGTATCAAAATATCCGGGCAGTAAGCGTCACGCTCGACCATGCCCTTTATGCCGCGTATCTGGCCCTCAATGCGGCTCAAACGATTCGTCAAGCTCTTATATTCTTCCTCGGTTCGCTTTTTTGTCTTATGGCAGCATTCGCACATAGTATCACTCCTTTAATATACCCATTGGGGGTATATTAATATTATATACCCCATATGGGTATATGTCAAGAATATTTTTTATATTATTTGCATTTTGTTTGAAAATATTAATTGAAACGGGCGGCCGAGGTCGTCCGCCCCTGCGAACGTAGTGATTAGTGATTTGACCCCCCTCAGTCGAGCTTTGCTCGACAGCATTAAGGAAGCTCTTGGTCAAAATTGTAAACAATTTTGAAAGATAGCTTTGAACCCGCAAGCAAGCTTGCTGATTATCCCCCAGGGGGCGCCCATTTTTGCCTCCTCCTGGGAGGAGGTGGCAGGCGTAAGCCTGACGGAGGTGGGAACCCCTTCCCACTTGCGCAGGAGAGGCAAAAAATCCCCATAAGGCACGAGGCAAAGTTGATGGCAAAATTTCCGTAAAAATTGGTATGCTTTATTTTGACTTTTCATTAACGAAAGAGCGTGACGAATTGACTCAAGTTTAACAAATTCCCTGAACCAACGTGAAAACGTCAATTGTGGATAACTTTTAAAAAATCGGATTTTTGACAGTTTTTACACTTAAAAAACGGTGGAAAAAGTGTATAACTCTGTTGATAACTTATTTTACGGCGATTTCGGGCGGTGGAAAATAATATTTGCTTAACACAATTGTATTTGAATTTTAATAATTTTTAAATTTCCTCTTGACAATTTTTAATTTTTGTGATTGGAATTTTTTTCTTGTTTTACGCTGAATTTAATATAAAATTACAGATATTTTGCAAACAAAAAGCCGAACGGTTACTAACTTTCGTCCAGCTTCTTTTTTATTCTTTGCAGCGCGTTGTCTATCGACTTGGCGGGCTTGTCGATTATTTCCGCGATCTCGCTGTATGACATGCCCTGAAGATGCAGGATCAGCACGCGTTTTTCGAGGTCGCTGAGCTTTTCCTCTATCTCGCGCTCTATATCCCTCAAATTTTCGTTCCTGATATACAAATTCTCGGGGTCAAGCAGCACGGGACCCGGGATAGTGTCGGACAGTGTGATGTCGGATTTTTCGCCGTCTATGGGCTTGCTGAGCGACACATAATTGTTGAGCGGGATATGCTTTTGCCGCCCGGCCGATTTTATGGCGGTGTATATCTGGCGCCGCACACAAAGCTCGGCAAAACTTGAAAAAGACGCCTCTCTGTCCGGATCAAAATCGCCGATGGCGCGGAACAGGCCTATCATGCCTTCTTGGACCAGATCGTCGCTGTCGCCTCCGGCCAGAAAATACGCCTTCGCGCGGGCGCGGACCATATTTTTGTATTTGTTCAAAAGGAAGTCTGCCGCCGCACGGTCGGTTTTCGCGCGCGCCGCCAATTCCTCGTCGGTGTAGTTTTGATAGTTCATACGAATAGAGTTCGCCTCCCTCTCCGTCGCTTTCGGCGACACCTCTCCCTCCCCGGAGGGAGAGGCTGATATTTGGCCCTCCCCGGAGGGCGAGGCAAAAGGGCGGCCGTTTTGGCCGCCCGATGTAAATATCCTATTTTACAAGCGCCAAAGTCTCTCTCGCTATGGCAAGCTCCTCGTTGGTGGGGATAACCATAACCTTTACCTTTGAGTCGGGAGTTGAGATATACATCTCCTCGCCGCGCTTTGAGTTGTTCTCGGGGTCGATGCTGACGCCCAAGTAGCCCAGATACTCGCATATCCTGCCGCGGGTCGCGCAGTCGTTCTCTCCGATCCCGCCCGTGAAGGCTATCGCGTCAACGCCGTTCATGGCGGCCACATACGAGCCTATATACTTGGCTACTCTGTAGATAAACGCGTCAAGCGCTACCTGCGCTCTCTCGTTGCCGTCCTCGGCGGCCGCGCTGAGGTCGCGGAAATCGCTGGAAACGCCCGAGATACCCAGAACGCCGGACTCCTTGTTGAGTATGTTCAGCACTTCATCAACGCTGAGATCCTCGTTGTTGGCAAGGAACTGCACAACGGCAGCGTCTATATCGCCGCTTCTGGTGCCCATGATAAGACCCTCAAGAGGCGTGAGACCCATGCTGGTGTCGACGCACTTGCCGCCGATCGAAGCCGAAATGCTGGCGCCGTTGCCCAGATGGCACACGATTACCTTGCAGGAGCTCTTGTCGAGATCGGCAAACTCGATGGTTCTGCCCGAAACGAACTTATGGCTGGTGCCGTGGAATCCGTACTTGCGAATACCGTACTTCTCATAGAACTTATAGGGTATCGCGTACATATAGGCCTTGGGGCTCATGCTCTGGCCGAAGGCGGTGTCGAACACGGCTACCTGCGGCTTGCCGGGCATTGCCTCCTCGCACGCCTCGATACCGATAAGGTTCGCGGGATTGTGCAGAGGACCGAGCGGGAAGCACTCTTTTATAACTCTCTTAACGTCGTCGTTAACTATTACCGAGTCGCTGTAGACCTGACCCGCGTGGAGAACTCTGTGGCCAACGGCCGAGATCTCGTCGATATGCTCGATAACGCCGTGGTCGGGATCAACAAGAGCCTCGAGAACCAGCTGAACGGCGGTCGTGTGGGTGGGCATGGCCTGCTCTCTCACATAATCGTCCTTGTTCTCGGGCGAGTGGGTGAGCTTTGAGCCGTCAAGGCCTATTCTCTCGCAAAGACCTTTTGCCAAAACTTCCTCGGTGTCGGTCTCGATAAGCTGATATTTGAGAGACGAGCTGCCCGCGTTTATAACTAATACTTTCATATGTAAACCCTCCGATAATTTTAAATTTTAAATATTTTGATAAATTACATGTTCTGCGCCTGAACGCTTGTGATAGCGACAACGCCCGCGATATCCTCGGCGCTGCAGCCTCTGGACAGGTCGTTGACAGGTCTCGCCATACCCTGGGTCATGGGGCCGTAAGCCTCGGCCTTCGCCAGTCTCTGGGTCAGCTTATAGCCGATGTTGCCCGCGTCAAGGTTGGGGAATATGAGGACGTTGGCCTTGCCCGCTACTGTGCTCTCGGGGGCCTTGAGCGCCGCCACGCTCGGAACGATAGCCGCATCCAGCTGGAGCTCGCCGTCGAGTTTCAGGTCGGGAGCCGCTTCTTTGGCGATATTCGCCGCGTTTCTCACCAGGTCTACCTGTTCGGACTTGGCGCTGCCGTAGGTCGAGTATGAGAGCATGGCAACTCTGGGCTCGTCGCCTACCAGGGCCTTATAGGATTTGGCCGATGACATAGCGATCTCGGCGAGCTTCTCGGAATCGGGATACTCGTTGAGGCCGCAGTCGGAGAACACGAACGTGCCGTTGTTTCCGTACTCACAGTCGGGAACCAGCATAAGGAAGAACGCGGACACGACCTTTGTGCCGGGCGCGGTCTTGATGGTCTGGAGCGCCGAGCGCATAACGTCCGCTGTGGCGTGAACCGCTCCCGCGACCATTCCGTCTGCCTTGCCGGTCTTTACCAGCATGCAGCCGAAATAAAGCACATCTTTAATAAGCTCGGCCGCCTGCTCGGGAGTCATACCCTTGTGCTTTCTCAGCTCATACAGGCCGTTTGCCAGTTCGGAAGCCATATCGCTGGCCTTGGGGTCGATGATCTCCGCGGCGGAGATATCAACATTCGCGGCCTTTGACTTGATGACCTCGGGGTCGCCCAGCAGAATGACCTTGGCGTAGCCCTCGCTCAGAACCTGAGCCGCGGCGTCGATCGTTCTCTGCTCCTCGCCCTCGGCCAGCACTATGGTCTTTAAATCGGCCTTAGCCTTTGCTTTGATTGTTTCCATGAATTTTGACATTTGCTTAACCTCGTTTCGTAATGTATTTTTTGTTTATTATTTTGCTGTGTAAAAACAACATAAAGTTATTCTTTAAATATTATACATCAGAGAGCGAGGCATTTCAAGAGAAATTTTAGCAAATTATACAAAAATTTTAGCTTGAAAAAAAGCGGGGCGGCGGGTCATTGACCCGCCGCTTCCGGGAAGAAATCTATAATAATTTTTAAAATTATTATTCAAATTTAGTCGGCGAACTCCGTGTAGTTCACGCTTATATTTGAAATATTGTATTCCGCGGCGCCGCCCGTGCCTGTGTAGATCGCCAGAGACAGCTTGTTCCTGTCTATGTTGGTCGGAAATGCCGTGAAATCATCTTTTGTGAACCAATCCTTTTCCACCGGTTCGCCTTTCTGGACAACCGTTTTGACGCGCGGCGTCACCTTGCTGTTTTTAAAGTCCGCCTCGATCTCAAAATCATACGCGATCGGGCAATCGGCGTCGGTCTTGAACTGGTCGCCCGTGCAGTTGAGCCACTGGTGCTCGCCCTGTGCCGAGGTGCTCTGTCCCGCTTGGCCCGCGTCAAACATATTGACCTGATCCCATCTTCCGAACAGGGTTCTGGTAATTCTGGCATCGTTTATACCGTTTGAAAATTTACCCGGCGTGTTGGCCGTAAAGTCAATTGACGCGCCTTTTGTGCCGTCTGTATTGGCGAGAACTTTCGGTATCTCGAGCGTGTATTTGAGCGTCACGCTCTCGGCTTCCGCGAGCCCCGCTCCGGCAATGCTTACCAAATCCCAATACGCGCCGCCGTCAACACCGCTCGATGCTTTGATGTTGAACTTGCCGTCTCCCATGTCGGTCACCGTTGCTCCGCTTCCTATAACGGTCGGCGCCGTTGTTACCGCCTTGCTCACCGGGATCAGACCTTTAAGCGATATATCTATCGCCACGCTCTGTCCCGCAGTATCGGCCGCCGCCGCTCCGACACCGTCGGCGGGCGTGAATACTCTGTAGCTGCTTGTTTGGCTGTCGACCAAAACATCATATGTGCCGAGAGGTATGTTCGAAACGGTATACGCCGCCGAAGTTTGTCCCTGTGGCACGGTCACGATCTGACTTTTGATAACGGCGTTATTTTTCATAACTCTGATCCTGACCGGAACATCCTCGGACGCGGGGGTTTCTCCCACCGAAATTGTGCCGCCGATCGAGAAAACATTTGTCGTGTCCGCTGTGGGCTGGATCTCAAACGATATTGATTTTTCTGCTCCTATGCTCTTATCGGACGCGTCTCTCACGTACAGTTTTACGGTCGCGTCTATCGGCTGCTCGCCGTTTGCGGGACGGATAAGGCTCAGCTTGTTTCCGTTAACCGTCGCGAACTCGCTGTCGCTCTCCCACTTAAACTCGTATCCGCTCGGCGCGGCGGGAAGGTCGATCTCGTTTACCGTCTGGTTACTCGTGTCGATATTCGCGGAATTTATCACGCCGTCAACGCCGTCGTATTTGCTTTTAACTCCCGCGGGGTCCCAATCATCCGATCCCTTTGTGAATGTGTAGGGATTGTATCGGAGCATTGTCCACTCGTCAAGCAGCTTTCCGCGGCGCTTTGAAACGTCTACAGCATTTCCCGAATCATCGACGCTGCCGTACTCGTAAAATCTTGCTTCCTCGGGCTTGTTGCCGCTCATGTCGGTCCAGCCGGAGCTTGAGATCAGATACGGATCGGAGCTTGAGCCTTTGGCCGCGTTTCCGATTTTTGTGTTGATATACGCCGCGGCGGGTCCCGGAGGCGCGCCCCACGGTCTGCCCATATTTCCGGGCTGGGCCGCGCTCGAGCCGGTGACATAGCAGTTATAGAACAAATAGCCTTCGGACTCTTTGGTATTGCTGGGAGCCGTTAAAGTGGCGGACTCGCCGTTTCCGCCCGCGTTGACATAAAGCTCACAGTTATCGAACACGGCTGTCGCGCTGCCGCAGATATAGTCGGTTGTGCCTCCAAGCTTGCAGTTCTTGAAATACATTCTTCCGCTGTTTATGCCTATCGTGTCCTGAGTCGATATGATCTCGCAGTTTAAGAACACAGCCTTATCCGCCGAGCAGTGGAGAGCGGCGCAGCGCTCTCTGGGGCTGCCTGTAACATCTTTATATGTTATATTGTCGCGGGACTGCAAATACGCGTTTATCTCATCATCGCTCTTGCCTGCCGCTTTCTGCTCATTTATCCATTCCACTCTGTGGAAATTTCCGTTATTTGTGTCCGGATCAACTCCCGTAATATCGGTGAGTTCTTCCTCGGTGTAATATCTGTTGTATGAATTTTCCAACATCAAATTCTCGGCCGTAAATCCTGTCGCGCTCTTGTCGACCTTGAGCGCCGGGCCCCAGTCTTTAGGGCCGTAGCTTTTACCGTCGCCTATCGCTTGCGGGTCATAGTAACCGCTTTCATTGCAGCTGTCGTAAAGCGAGCCCAATCCGTAATACCATGTCAGAAGCGCGTCTCCCTCGCTGCCCGCCTTTTTGCGCAGCGTTATATAGGGAGTTTTTACAACGATCTGCTCGCGATATGTGCCCGGAGCTATGTCGATATATACTCTGTCAGCTTCCGTTTTAGGCTCCATTGCCGCGGCCGCGGCTACCGCCTCGGATATCGTGTCATATTTCGTGTCGCCTATATAAGCGCCTTTTCCGGACGGCTCCGATGTCGGGGCAGTTGAGGGCTCCAATGTCGGATTTGTCGTCGGGGTCGTTGTGGGTTCGTTGGTCGAATTTGCCGTGGGCGTCGTTGTAGGCGTGTTGGTAGGATTTGTAGTCGGCGTCGTTGTAGGCGCATTGGTCGGATTTGTCGTGGGCGTCGTTGTAGGCGCATTGGTCGGATTTGCCGTCGGCGTAATTGCGGGGGTCGAGGTGGGAACATCGGTTCCTACCTCGTATACCGCGCTTTTCGGCTCGATCGTGTCCGCGCCGTCCCATACATACAATTTCACTTTGCCGTTTTCGGGTTTCTTGAAGTCGAGATTTTTAACTCCCTCTCCGTCTATTTCGTATATGGCGGAATCAAGCATGATCTTTTCGTCGCTCTCGTCGTACACGCCTATCATCAGGCTCGCCTTTTGGTCCGCGCCGCCGTTATATTTAACGGTAACATCAAGGATTCCGTCCGCGCCGTATGAGGCGTCTGTGATAATATACTCATAATCCTCGGGAGAAACGGGTTCGGCGGTGGGCGAGTTAGTCGGCAAGGCCGTTTCCGCGGGCTTCGGTGAAGCTGTTTCCGCGGGCTTCGGCGACGCTGTTTCCGCGGGTTTCGGTGATGCGGTCACCGCGGGTTTCGGCGACGCTGTCGGATTTGTGTCGCCACCGGTGGTCTCGCTGTAAAATCCGGTCAGGTCGCTTGAATCACCAAGATATTTGTTTTCGGTTTTTCCGTCAAACGGATCCTGAATAAACAATATCCAGATTTTGTGAACACCCGATATGTTGTCAAGGTTTTTCAGCTCGAGCTCATTATCGCCCTTAGTGATAATCTGTTTCGCTATCTCGGTTCCGCTGACGCTGTCAACCTTAACCGTGACATATGTGTTTTCATATCTCACTTCAGCCATATTCAGAGAGAGTTTTTTAAGCCCTTCAAATTCAAAATCATTTACCGCATATCCGACTGTGACACCGTCCAGATGTTTTAATGTTCCTATTCCCTTGTCTGACTTCTTGGGCAGATTTTTATTGCCGTCACTTGAATAAAACTCTGTAACATCGCTCGCTTTGTAGATTTTGTAGATATTGTCGCCCTCGGTAACATTTGAGCCGAAGTTTGTTATCGTGTAGGTCTTGCCCGCCTCGACGGGGAAGGTCGCCATGGTTCTGTCGTCGTTCAAGGTCGCAGCTACGGCGTTTCCGCTCTCGTCGGTGATCTGCGCCGCGGACATATACTTCGAACGAACGCTGATGTCCTTTGTCTCGGTCGCGTGGATCTTGGCCTCTGTCGGCTTTGAGCCGCTCCATTTGAGGTCGACCGTCGCGCCCTCGCGGGTCTTGAAGCCCTTGTACTCGCCGCCGGCCCACTTGTCCGGCAGAGCGGGAAGCAGGGTTATCGCTCCGTCGTGGCTCTGAATGAGCATCTCGAGTATGCCCGACGTGGCGCCGTAGTTTCCGTCGATCTGGAAGTTGGGATGCTGGTCGAACAGATTGGGCGAAGTCCTGGTGGTGAACAGCTGCTCGAGCATTGTCGAGGCCGCGTTGCCGTTCAGCGCTCTCGCGTTTAAGTTGATCCTCCATGCGAGGCCCCAGCCCTGGCCGCTGCCAACGTCTCTGGCCGATACCGATTTCTGGTACGCCTTGAATATAGCCTGCTCGTTGGGATCGTCGCTGTATCCGCTCAGGTGCGTGCCGGGGAATATCTCCCAAAGGTGCGAGCAGTGTCTGTGCTTTGTGGTGTTTTTGGCTTCGTGGTCGTATACTTGGGTTTGCTCGTTGTTCTTAAACGGGTTTGTAACGCTCCACTGGCCGCTGTCTTTCTTTGAAATATCAAAGCTTACGTCGCCGCGCACCCACTCGCTTATAAGGCCGGCTTTGTCGATAACGTTGGGAGCGACCTTGCCCTGCTCGTCGGCGAGATAGCTCGAGGGCATCTGCTCGTCGATCTTTGCAAGCAGATCGGCGTTCTCCTGCTCTTTGCCCAATATCTTGCTCGCCTGCTCAACCATATCATAGAGGTTTCTCACAAGCTGAGTATCCATCGCGGGGCCGGGCTGAACTCCGCCCTGCTCGGGCGAGCACGACGCCGCCGTAATAAGATAACCGGTCTTTGGGTCGACAACCAGGAACTGGGTGAAGAACTTGGCCGCGCCCACCATGTAGGGATATACCTCGGCGAGATAATCCTCATCCTTGTTGAATTTATAGTACTGCCAAGCGTGGTCGAGCAGCCACGCGCCTCCGGTGGGCCACAGACCGGCCGTGGCGTTGTCTATGGGCTGAGTGCCGCGCCACAGGTCATAGTTGTGGTGCATTACCCACGGATCGCCGGGCTGATATGTCGAGCTGTCGCCTATGCCGTACTGATACTCGGCGGTATAGCTTCCGCTCTCCGCCAGCTCTTTGAATGTGTCGATGAACGGACGCTCGCTGTCGCCTATGTTAAGGGGCTGAGCCGCCCAGTAGTTCATCTCGGTGTTGATATTTATCGTGTATTTTCCGTTCCATGAGGCCGAGAACGCCGCGTTCCACTTTCCGGTAAGGTTAAGGGGCTGGCTCTCGGGGATATCGATCTCGCCCTCGCCGCTCGCCGTTCTGCCGTCGCGCGAACCCGAGATGATCAGATATTTGCCGTAGTTAAATTCGAGCGTCGCCAGCTGATTATCACCGTCGGAATATGTCGATCTCACGCCGTTCTTGTTGGCGTCGGCTGTTTTTGATGCCGCTCCGATCAGGAAGCCCGACTTACCGTCCTTGGGCTCGCGTACGCGCTCTTCGGTGGGAGTGTCCGAATAGTCTTTGCCCTCGGCGTTTTCGAGAGTCAGGTCTGTCCTTGAGAACTGCTCGGTGAAGTCGGCAAGATGGCGCGCTTTGATCTGCTCGTAGGTCTTGGACTTAACGTTGTTCATGTAATACTCACAGTCCGCCGCGGGCTTTGAGTTGTCAAGGGTCTTGTAGTCCACATAGTTGGTAGCGCCGACAACGTATATCGTCGCCTGTTTGCCGCCGCTGACCGAAACGGTCTTGTTGTCCTCGCCTACCGAGAAGCTGCCGTCGCCGTCGAGCAGCATGCGCGCCTCAAAATTTATCATGTTGGTCTGCGCTATATTGTTGTCCTTATTGCCGTTATAGACGGCCGCGCGCACCTTTACCTCTTTGTCGCTTATCTTTTCATATGTATAATATCCGTTCTGCTCGTGATACGTGTGAAGCTGCGCGGTGAAGTTGAGAGGCTCGCTCGACTCCACATGAGTGGCGACTACCTGATCGGGATAGCTGGCAAAGCTCTCGCGCTTATAGTGCGCGCCGCCCAGGTCATACTCTACCGTGACGATGCCCGTCTCCATGTCGAGGCTCTTTGAGTAGTTCGAAGCGTCGCTGCTCTTGTGGCCGAAGTTGAGGAACACCTCGGCGAACGACTTGTATGCTCTCTGCTTTGAGGGAGTGCCGAGGAAGGTCGCCTCGACCATTTTCTCCATGTTCCAGCGAGCCTGAACAGCCTCCTGATTCGCGGCGTTGTTGATATTAAGCGCCTGATTCGCTATGCTCTTGTTCGCGAAATCGGGATATTTTGTTCTGAACGCCTCATCGCCGACTATCGCGTCGGCCGCGCCTATATCAGCGGGTGTGCCGTCGGCATTCGCGCCGCGGAAATATCTCCAATTTTCGGGCTTGCTGCCGCTCGTGAACGTGTCGTCCTTGACGGTGAGCTTACCTTTCGCCTCGTAGGCCTGCTTTACGGTACTGATCGTGTTTCCGCTCTCGTCAACCACGGTTCCGTAGGGCGAACCGTCCCAGCAGGTGTCCTCGTTGATCTGGATCACCTCGTCGTCGATTCCTCCGGCTACCATGCCCGCCATGCGGCCGTTGCCGATGGGATAGAAATTGGTCCATACGAACTCGGAATAATCCCAGCTCTCATAATTCTCGCCGGGCTTGCCGTATGGATTCTGGATCTCGAGAGCGTCCTCGCTCTTGGCCGCGTTGGGGTCGACCTCCTGCACGGTCTTGTACTTTCCGGTCTGAGCCAGTACATCCTCGATGGTCCTGTTTGTCCACATGGTGGTCTCGGGGTCGAAGTTTGCCGCCGCTGTTTCCGCCGCGGCGTAGTCAACGCTTTCGGTCTCGGCGAAAACCGCGGGGGCCGCCGTCAGAACCATGGCCGCCGACAGAGCCGCCGACAACAATCTTTTTAACATAAAAATTCCTCCTAACGTAGTGATTAGTGATTAGCGAATAGCGATTAGGTCCCCCCTCAGTCGCTTCGCGACAGCATTAAGGAAGCTCTTGGTCAAAATTGCAAGCAATTTTGAAAGATAGCTTTGAACCCGCAAGCAAGCTTGCTGATTATCCCCGAGGGGGCGCCTATTTATTGCCTCCTCCCGGGAGGAGGTGGCTGCGGCTTGCCGCAGACGGAGGTGGGAATGTGCCGATCAAACGCTCCGCTAAATCACCGAATTTATATTTTTATGCTTATATTTTACATTATATTTGAGGGCTCAAAAAGAGCCAGTCGGCATCAATTTTTATGGGGCCAGAAAATTTTTCGCGCAAAAAAAGCGGGAGGCTATCCCGCTTTTATTATATATGTTTCGCCTTCTCTTGCGTCTATCGAGACGACGCCCGTTTTCGGGTCGAAATCAAATCTGACCGACGTTCCCGACGAGTCGACGGCTTCGGGCGATCCCGAAAAATCCGCTCGTATCTTAATAATCCCGTTTTTCAGCGCCTTCAGCGAGATCTCGGTCACACGCCCATCCTTCCATTCGGCCGAGACCTCGGCGTTCTCTCTTGTTCTGAAACCGCCGAAACGGCCGCTTTTCCAGTTTTGAGGTATCGCGGGCAGAATATCCACGGTACCGGTATGACTTTGTATCAGCATTTCCGCGATCCCGGCCGCCGCTCCCAGATTGCCGTCGATCTGAAAATCGGGGTGCTGGTCAAAAAGATTCGGCGCAGTTCGGCAGCGCAGCAATTGAATCAACATTTTTTCCGCCTTGTCGCCCCGCAGCGCTCTGGCATTCAGATTCATTCTCCAGGCCAAGCTCCAGCCCTTGCCGTCGGCGTTGTCCTTGGCGGCAACCGACCTGCAAAACGCGTCAAACAGCTTTTTCTCGTCTGCGTCCGCGCTGTACGGGCTGAGATGCGTTCCCGGATACAGCTCCCATAGATGCGAGCAGTGCCTGTGCTCGGCTCTCGCCTTATGCTCCTCTATGCTTATTTCTCTGCCGTCGAACGGGTCAACTATATTATTGTAGTCGCCCGAGTTCGGATCGTCATGCTCTTTTAAATCAAACAGAACATCACCCCGCGCCCACTCTTTTATAAGTCCGGAATCGTCAGTCAAGTCGGGAGCTATTTTTCCCTTTTCATCGGCAAAGCAGCTCGAGGGCATCTGATCGTCTATTTTAGCCAAAAGCTCCTCTTCCTCCCTCTCTTTTCCCAATATCTTGCTCGCCTGTCGAACCATATCATAGAGATTCCTTACAAGCTGGGTGTCCATAGCGGCTCCCGGCTGAACGCCGCCCTGCTCGGGTGAGCAGGACGCCGCCGTGATCAAATATCCGGTCTCGGGGTCAACGACCAGATACTCGGCAAAGAACTTGGCCGCTCCGACCATATACGGATAGACCTCCGCCAGATATTGCTCGTCTTTGTTGAACCGATAATACTGCCACGCGTGCTCCATAAGCCAGGCTCCGCCCGTCGGCCACAGACCCGCCGTGGCGTTATCTATGGGCTGGGTGCCGCGCCACAGGTCGAAGTTGTGGTGCGTTACCCACGGATCGCCGGGCTTATAGGCGGCGCTGTAGCCAATGCCGTACTGATAGTCGGCGGTTATGCTTCCGCTCCGCGCCAATTCCTTAAAGACGTCGATAAGGGGTCTCTCACACTCAGCCAGATTCAGCGGCTGAGCCGCCCAGTAATTCATCTCGGTGTTTATGTTTATCGTGTATTTTCCGTTCCATCCCGCGGTCATCGCCGCGTTCCACTTGCCGGTCAGATTAAGAGGCTGGCTCTCGGGTATGGCGATCTCGCCTCCGCTTGCTTCCCTGCCGGGTCGGGAGCCCGACAAGATCAAATATTTGCCGAAATTAAACTCGAGAACGGCCAGCTTGTAGTCGCCGTCGGTGTACGTGGTTTTCACTCCCGTCGAATCGGCGGCGGACATATCCGAGCCCGAGCCTATAAGATAGCCTGATCTGCCGTTTATATCCTTGCGCACTCTCTTTTCGGTGGGGGTTTCGGCATGATCGCAGCCCTCTTTGTTGTCTATAGTCAGACTTGATTTTGAATACCGTTCGGTAAAGTCTTTGAGGTGTCTGTCCTTGATACGCTCGTAGGTTTTGCCTCTCAGGTTCGCCTCGTAAACGCCGCAGTCTTTGGCGGGTTTTGCACTGTCGAGATTAAGATAATCCACATAGTTCGTGGCGCCCACAACATACACCGTCACGCTTTTGCCGCCGATTAGGGACACTCTCCTGCTGTCCTCGCTTACCGAAAAAGCCCCGTCACCGACAAGCATCATTCTCGCCTCAAACTTTACGGCGTTTATCTCGGCAAGTTTGTTGTTCTTGCTGCCGTTGCTGACGGCGGACTCGACCTTGACCTCGCTGTCGCTTATCCTTGTGTATTTGCAATACTTTTCATTGTTATGATATGTGTGGAGCTCGGCGCTCATATCAAACTCGGCGTCCGATTCCACATGGGTCACGATCGCCTGGTCGGGATAGCTCGCGAAGCTCTCGCGCTTATAATGACTGCCGCCCAGATCATACTCTACCGTCACGATCCCCGTCTCCAGATCAAGACTTTTCACGTAATTGTCCGCCTCTTTATAACTGTGCCCGAAGTCAAGATAGACCTCGACAAACGACTTATACGCCCTCTGCTTTTTGGGCGTGCCGAGAAACCTTGCCTCAACAAGACTGTGAAGACCGTATCTGTCTTGAACAGCCGACCGCTCGCGGGCGTTGTTGATATTGAGCGACATGTTTGATATGCTTTTATCAGAGAATTCGGGATATTTTTTTCTGAACTCCTCATCCCCGACCAACACGCCCTCCGCGCCTATCGGAGCGGGGGAACCGTCGGCGTTGGCGCCTCGAAAATATTTCCATCCGTCCTTATTGCTTCCGCCCGTCCGGTTTGACGTCGTTATCGTCCGCGCGGCGTATGTTCCCTCAAGCGTTGTGACCTTCTCGCCGCTTTCGTTTATCATATCACCGTAAGGCGAGCCGTCCCAGCAGGTGTCCTCGTTTATCTGAATAACGTCCCTGTCGATCCCTCCCGCGATCATGGCAGACATTCTTCCGTTTCCTACGGGATAAAAATGCGTCCATAAATACTCGGAATACGACCAGTCCGAAAATGCCGTTCCCTCATCCATATAAGGCTTTTGTATCAAATTACCGTTTTTGTCCTTGGAATATGTGTTTTTATCGGCATTGGGATCGATCAATGCGGCGTTTTTATAAACCCCGGCTTTCGCCAACACATCTTCTGTCATTCTGTCGGTCCATATGACCGTTTCGGGGTTAAATCCGTGTTTCATGTTTTCCTCCTCGGCGGCAGCGCCGATCGCGTCAGCGCGCCTTAAATGATTATACCGTAATAATGTCCAAAGAAAAAGCTCCAATTGCATTAAATTTTATGGGGCCAGTTTGATTTATTTGCTTGACTATCGGTCAAACTCGTGATAGTATAGATATATAATAATACATAACATCGGAAATAACAAGACATAAGAGGAAATTTAATGAAAAATCTGAAATACAGTTTAAGCAAGAGTTCAGGCTCGCCTCTTTACATTCAGCTTTTTGAGCATATCAAGGCTGACATCATATCGGGCAGGATCCCCGACGGCGAAAGGCTGCCGTCGCGCAGAGCTCTCGCTGAAGAGCTGAAGCTCTCCAAAAACACTGTCGAGCTGGCTTACCGAAATCTGATCGACGAGGGCTACGCGGTAGCCCGCTCAAGGAGCGGCTACTACGCCAGACGCACCAGTCCGATAAACACCGATATCTCCGAGCCCGATTTTTACGGCAATCCGGGCATCACATACGTTATGAGCCAGAACGGCACCGACCTGGGCGCGGTTCCCACTCAGGCTCTAACCAAGCTGCGCCGCGACATAAGCTATGACAATCCCGAGCTTTTGGGTTACGGCCACAAATACGGCGAAAGCTCGCTCCGCAAGGCGATCTCGCACAATCTTTACGACCTGCACGGGATAACCTGCACTCCGGACAGGATAATAATCGGGGCGGGCATCGAGTATCTGCTGCAGCAGATAGTGTGCGTTATGGGCGAGAGCGCGGTTTTCGGCTTTGAAAACCCCTGCTTTGCCAGAAGCTATGTTCCGATAAAAAATATCGCCTCGAAAACCGAACTGATAAACGCGCGCATGGACAGCTTTCCGACAGGCGAGCTTAAAAATAGCGGCATTAACGTGATGTATGTCTCGGCAGACATGCATTTTCCGACAGGCCGCAGACTTTCGGACAAGCAGCGCAAGGAGCTTATCGACTGGGCGGAGTCATCACCCGACAACTATATAATAGAAGCGGATTTTGACCTGGACTTTGCCGAGAATCCCGGATATACTTTGATATCAAAATGTCCCGACAAGGTCATATTCCTCGGCACGTTCTACCGCAGCATCGCGCCGGCCTTCAGCGGAGCTTTTCTGGTCCTGCCCGACGAGCTGAAACGAAGGTTCGACCGTCGGCTGCCATATTATATCAATCTAAAATCGCGGCTTGAGCAGCAGGTTGTGGCGGAATTCATAAGGAGCGGCAAATACCGCAGCCACACCGAAAAGCTGCGCAAGCTGTACAAAGAGAAGCGGCGCATTTTAAAAACGGCGCTGCTTGACTCTCCGCTGGCGCCGCATATAAAGCTGCACGGCGCGGACAGCGGCACGTATTTTATAATCGAAGTGGATAACGGCATGAGCGAGCAGGAGCTGAAAAGCTCCGCGAACCGACACGGCGTGAAGCTTATCCCGCTTTCGGCCTGCCTGATCGCAATGAATGACAATATGCCGCCAAACTCTTTTATTCTGGGCTTCGGCGAACTAAAAAAAGCCGCCATAAGCGAGGCGGCCAAACGCATGATCCAGGCGTGGACATTATAAATGTCCGCGCCTTTAAAACTCAGTCGTATTTCATAGCGATCAGATTTATGCCCGAGATTATGAAGTATATTCCCAGCATTATTCCGATGCCGATCGCCAGAGCGAACGGGCGCACAAATGAATATATGCCCACTATCACATCGAGCGCTCCCAGGAACACGCCCCAGCCCCACGAGCCGCTTATGTCCTTAAGCTTTATCGAGGTGCATATCGCCGTCACGCCGCGAACAATGAACCAGCACGCCATGGCGATAAGAATAACGATATCCGCGACAAACTTGAAGCTCGGCACAAACAGTACAACAAATCCCATGATCGTTGATATGATGCTGAACACAAACAGGAATCCGTATTTCTTTTTCGAGATCCCGGCAATTATTCCGTATATACCCCAGACAAGCAGCATAGCAGCGAGAAAATATCCGCCGTCAACAAAGGTGCGGATCGGCGTCGACATACACGCAATGCCTCCGATGATCAAAATAATTCCGAGAATGATCGACAATACTCTCATGATTTTACCTCCTTTTATTAAAATCTTATCGTAAATTTATTATATTATTTTATTATTAAAATGTCAAGAAATATCAGACGCCTGCGCGGCTCGGTCATACTCTCCTATAAAAATTGTATCCCAATTTTGTATAGCCTCGCTTCTCGTAAAAAGCGTTGGCCCCGTATCTGGAAAAGCCGCAGTTCAGCGCGACAAGGCCCGCGCCTTCCTCTCGTGCGAAATCTTCCGCTTTGTCCAAAAAATCGGCTCCTATGCCTTTGTTCTGGCAGCTGATATCCACCGACATGGAAACTACGCGCACAATACGCCCCGGATACTCGGGGGTTATCCCCTTTTGCAGCACAACATATCCGAGCACGCGCTCTCCGGAGCCCGCCACGTATATTCGATAATCCTCGTCGCCGTCGATTATTTTTAGCCTTTCATCCACATCCTCTCGCGACACAATGCTTCCTATCTCCCAATTCACGAGTCTGCATATCCCGTCGACATCGCTGTGCCTAAGGCCTCTTATCACATATTTTATCACAAAATTCCTCTCCCCAAATAATATTCCCCGAATAATCGCCTGCCGCGGCAACTTTTTAATTGTATCATAATTCGATTAAAATTTCAATAATTTCGAAGAATAAAATTTGCAAAATTCTATGAGGCCTTTATCATGTCCAAAAACATAGAATGAACCGCTTTGCTGCCGTTTAATTCGGGATGGAAAGCGGTGACCAGCATATTACTCTGTCTGGCTGCCGCTATCCTTCCCTCGACCTCGGATAAAATCTCAACTCCGTCTCCTACGCCGCTTATATACGGGGCCCTGATAAAAGTCATGGGTATCTCTCCGAGATCTCCGAATCTGCCCACGGCCGAAAAACTGCCGAGCTGACGTCCGTATGCGTTGCGCACAGCGGTTATGTCCATGGTGCCGAGATACACATGCTCGTCGTTTTCGATACGCTTAGCAAGCAGCAGCAGTCCCGCGCAGGTGCCGAACACGGGCAGCCCGCTTTTGATTAAAGACCTTATCCTGTCCGTCAGGCCCAGCTCCGCAAGCAGTTTGCCCTGCACGGTGCTTTCGCCGCCCGGGATTATCAGCCCGTCGAAAGCGGTCTCTATATCTCTCTTTTGTCTTATCTCAAATGTCTCGGCGCCGAGGCCGCCGAGCATTTTTTCATGCTCGGCGAACGCGCCCTGCAGCGCCAGTATTCCGATCTTCATAATGATTATTTTCCTCTTTCTTCTATAATAATTATTTTCCGCGCTCTTCCATAATGAGCTCGATCTCGTGCTCATTGATGCCGACCATGGCCTCGCCCAGGTCCTCCGAAAGCTCCGCCAGCATGTCAGCGTCCTCGTAATTCGTGACCGCCTTGACTATCGCCGCGGCTCTCTTTTCGGGATCGCCCGACTTGAATATGCCCGAACCGACAAACACGCCCTCGGCGCCCAGCTGCATCATCAGTGCCGCGTCTGCCGGAGTCGCCACTCCTCCCGCTGCGAAGTTAACCACAGGCAGCTTTTTGTTTTCGTGAACATAAACGGCCAGATCATACGGCACCGCCAGCTCCTTGGCGGCCTCGTACAGTTCATCGGCGCTCATCGAGCCGAAACGCCTGATCTCCGACTGCATGATCCTCATGTGACGCACGGCCTGCACCACGTCGCCGGTGCCGGGCTCGCCCTTGGTGCGGATCATCGCGGCTCCCTCGTTTATGCGCCGCAGCGCTTCGCCCAGGTCTCTCGCGCCGCAGACGAACGGAACGCGGAACGCCGTTTTGTCGATATGATATTTGTCGTCCGCCGGAGAGAGCACCTCGCTCTCATCAATATAATCTATCTCGATCGCCTGAAGTATCTGCGCCTCGGCGAAATGGCCGATGCGGCACTTTGCCATGACCGGTATCGTGACCGCGTTTTGTATGCCCTTTATCATTTTCGGGTCGCTCATGCGAGAAACGCCGCCCGCCGCTCTGATGTCCGCCGGTATGCGCTCAAGCGCCATCACCGCGCAGGCTCCGGCTGCCTCGGCGATCTTCGCCTGCTCGGGCGTGGTCACGTCCATAATAACGCCGCCCTTGAGCATTTGCGCCAAATTTTTGTTAAGCTCGAATCTCTCGTTTTTCATAAAAATTTTCCTCCTGTCCTTCTTGACATATAAATTTAAAACATGTATAATTATACCACCGTCTGACACCTTTTAAAGTGTCAAATTATAAATTTTTTATGAGGTCAGATTATGTATAACTTTACTATCGAGCTTGAACAAAACGGCAAAAAGCCGCTGTACACGCAAATATACGAGCACATAGCCGACGAGATACGAAACGGGCGGCTCGAGGAAAACGAGCGCGTTCCGTCGAAAAAGGCGCTTTCGGCGCATTTGGGGGTCAGCGTGAACACGGTCGAGACCGCCTATGAGATACTGGCGCAGGAGGGGTACCTGCGGCCCGTGCCGAGAAGCGGATATTACGCGAGGCGCGTTATCGCTCCGCAGCTGAGTCCTACCACGACAGTCTTTGAGGAAAAACCGACGAAAAATTACGCGGCGGATTTCAGGACCGCGGGCGCGGACGTGAGCTCGTTTCCGTACTCGACCTGGATAAAGCTTTCCAAAGAGGTGATGTACCAAAATCCCGAACTTTTAAATCACGGCGGATTCAAGGGCGACATTGAGCTTAGAGACAGCATCGCCAAATATCTGAGGGAGTTTCGCGGCGTGCACTGCTCGTCGTCTCAAATAATAACGGGCGCGGGAATAGAGTATCTCGTGATGCTGCTCTGCGGGCTGTCGGGAAGTGAAAGAATCTTTGCCATAGAGGATCCGGGCTACGAAAAAATTGATTTGATACTGAAAAACAGCGGCCGAAAGGTCCGCTATGTTCCGCTTGACGAAAAGGGAATATCGGTCAAAGAGCTTGAAAGATCGGGCGCCGACACGGTGTACATAACGCCGTCGCACCAATTCCCGAGCGGTACGGTCATGCCGATCGACAGGCGCGAGGAGCTGCTGCGCTGGGCGGACGAAAAGCCCGGGCGCTACATTATAGAGGACGACATAAACTGCGAGTTCTGCTTTCTGAAGCGTCCACACACGGCGGTGCAGGGCATATACGGAAGCGAGAAAGTGATATACCTGAACACGTTTTCAAGGGTGCTGGCGCCGTCGGTCAGGATCGCGTACATGGTGCTGCCGCCGCTCCTCCTCCGCCTCTTCGAGAAAAAATTCAGCCGCTACGCCTCCACGGTGCCGCGGTTCGAGCAGCGCACGCTGGCGCGGTTCATATCGGAAAATTATCTTTCGCGCCACCTAAACCGCGTGAAAAACATATACAGAAAGCGCCGCGACACGCTTATCGAGGCGGCCTTGTCGTCGGATTTTCCAATTGAGATCAGCGGCGAAAAGGCGGGCCTGCACCTGGTTTTAAAATCACCTGCCGCCTCCGAAATATTAAAAAAAGCCGCCGAAAACAACATAAAGCTGTACAGCCTCGACGACTACTATTTCACCCCGCGCGAGAAACCCTCAAACGCCATAGTCGCGGGCTACGCCGGAACCACCCCCGAAGAAATAGCCCTCCTGAGATCCCGCGTCCTCACCGCCCGCGCATGATATAAAAGGCTCCATCACCGACATGACATAAGACAGCCGATCCATAATTTTTTGACAATTTTTTGACAAGCTAAAGAAAAAGCATATCGCTTGAATTGCAATATGCCTTTTCTGTAATATAACAACATTTATAAATCATTCAGAGCTTTGAACTCAACATAAACGCTAACTTTTCCGTCCGCAAAAACACCCAAATCGGCAGCGTTAAGGCTCAATCACCATTTCCGCCGCATTACACAGAGGCTCTTGGTTTTTCCACATGAATGTCTTTATCGTATCACCGCTTTCGAGTTCACACGAAACGCAAATATCCACACCGGTATCATCATTTGCTGCGATTGCCGCGTCAACCGTTCCGCAATCCTTCAGTACACCGTCTGCGGAATACACGGCTGTATAAATCTGGCATGTCAGATCGGCATCTGTATTGTTTACCGCCACGGAATTTATCATATATTGGCCGTCGATATTATCATAGCTTAAAAGCTCCGTCTGATAGTCCGCCGCGCCTGACGGGCTCGTGAAAACCGCGTACCCGTCGTTGTTGCCGACAGACGCTTCCTCACCGCCGTATTCCGCCGTTATGTAAAACTGCTTCGTGGAATCATAGAACCTCATGGCGGACTTGCCAAAGGTAAATTCTACAGAATTAGTTTCATTCACACCCACGTCTACGGTCTGCTCATCAATCACCGTGCCGTCAGCACTGTTTTCTCTGAGCAGTACAGTCACGTTTTGCGCGTCGGTATATCCTATATTGGATATATCCGCCGTAATTTTGCCTTCATCCACATTCACGTCAACATTGTCAACCGAAATATCCGCGTGACCTACCGATAACATAGCCGAGTTGTTCTGTGAATTATATTCGTCGCCGTAAATCGTCGCAACAGCGACCTCAAAATCATGCTCGGTCAGACTTTTCGGCTTATTGTAGACAATTTCAATCTCGGCGCTTTCGCCCGCTTTCAGCGGCTTTATTATTGTCTTTGCTGCGTTTACACCGTTGTCATTAATTGTCAGTTTGTACAAATCAACTGTCAATTCGCCGCAGTTTGTCACCGTCGCGTAAACCGTCATGGTGTCCTCGTCAATATATGCATCGGTAAGCTCCAAATCATACGACGGATTAACCGAAACCGTATACAAATCAGTTTTGACAATCTCATTATTCTCTAATATTCCGTTGTTAAACGCGACAACCATTGAACCGTCATCATTTAAGATGCCGCTCGGATATTTCGCCATATTTCCAACATCAGTTATCTTTATCTCATCGCTCCACGCACCGTCGGTATACAGTGACGAATAAACCTCAGCGCCGCCGTTTTCCGACTTAGTCCACCAGATTGCTCTATTACGGCCTTTGCTGTCAACATCAAACGCATCCGTAAGTCCCGGCTTCGCTTCTGAGAATACAGTCTGTGTATTTGAACCGTTAATATTCGAATACGCTATATTTCCGCCGCTGTAATAGTAAATCATATTACCCGCAAACACCGGATTGCTGTCGAGAATATCGTTATCCGTAAGCTGCGTTTCACCGGCATCGTTTATAATTCGTATATCTCTGTCATTAATTGTATTCAAATCGTTATCATCATCGGCAACATAGGCAACGCAGAATTTATCATTGACCGTACCGGCTGTAATATTTGTGATGGCGTTAAGATCATTCTTTACAACTTTTGACGCGCTCCATGACTTTCCATCGAAATCTGCGCGCATTATGCTGTTTTTACCGGTTATTCCGAGTATATCATCCTCGGTATTTGTCACCCATACAACGCTTGCGCCATCTTCGGTTGCCGCAGCCATAGGAAGTGTATCAAGTGAATTGTTATTCGTAATTGCGATCGGTTTATCAAAGCCGCTGCCGTTCCACTTAGCCGCGCATATTTCGCCTGTCTGCGCTATTTCCTTCAGCGTCATATTATCAGAAAGTGTCGTTTTGGAATTCTGCCAAACGAGATAACCGTCCTTGAAGCACGGATAGAAATCCGCAGTGCCGTCGTCGTCAACCGCGGCAGGCTTTGACCATGTGCCGCTTTTCACATCATACACGGAATATACAAGCATCGTGCGGTCTATATCCGCGCGGTTGGTGTTATCCCACTGTGTTATCATGACCTTTTTTCCGTCAATCTCGCAAATTTGCGGCGCGCTTTCGGTGTAGACATTTTCGGCGAGCAGCTTCAAGTCCTTATTTGTGTAATCCGCCGTCATAAGATTTACTTTCGGCTCGGAGCCGCGCCATTCGGTGGGATTTTTAGCATACGCGCGTGATTCGTTCTCGTACACCGAGTTAATATCTATCGCCTCATACGGTTCGTCAAGCGATGACAGCTCAATGCCGTTTTTATCCTTAATTAAGCCTTTATTGCTGCCGGTTTCATAAATGAGAAAATCACCTCTCGCGAACTCTTTTTCCGCAACCGTTTTTCCAAAAAGCTTAACGTGAAAGCTTGCGCTGCCCTCACCCCATGATTTTATATATTTCCTTTCCAAAGCCGTTTTCAAATTCAGTGAGCCTTCACCGCTTGCTCCCGCCGTCGCTACACCCGATATTCCGATACCGCCGCCGATTTCCGCGAGTATCTTTGCGCTTAAATACCCCTCAAATTTAGGCGTAAAGCTGTCAGGATTCAAATCGATCATTTTGCCCTCAAAGCCCGCGCCGACTCCGCCGCCAAATTCGTAATAACACGGAACGACCCAAATAAATATTTGTCCCTCGTATGTATATTTTATTTCCGCGTCAAGCTTAATGACGCCCTCGACAAATTTCCATTGGCCGTCAATATACTTCATCTCCGCATATCCCATAAAATCTATGTCACCTCCGGTACCGCCTTTGCCGCTGCCGGAAACTGCGCCGCCGAAAAGATTCATATTTTTCTTTTTGCCTTTATCTTTATCGAAGTATTTTCTTAAATCCTTTAAATCATGTCTTTGTGTTCTGGCGGCATGACTGATGTCTTTTTTGTACTTTTTAAAATCTAAATTTTTAAAATATTTGCGTTTTACACCGTTCTTTTCGTATTCCTCCGATATGACGTTTCCGCCTATCACTATATTCAGCTTATTATCGTCTTCCTTGTCGTATTCAAACGTTATGGGTATAAAGTCAAAAGACCAATTTATTTCTGTACCGCCGAAAACGGGAACTGAATCGGGAATTGTAAATCCGACGTCTTTTCCGAATTTGAAGTTCAATCCTTCAACGCCGCTTGCCGCGCCGAGAGAGCCATCTTTTGACGATGACACTTTCAGCTTTGTCCTTTTTGATGTCGATTTACCGGTTTTCTCATCAACCGCCAATATATAAATATCTTTTCCCGCAGAAAAATCTTTTCCGGGAGTAAAATCCTTACATACGCCGGTAATATCTGTCTCTTTTCCAACTCCTTGTGTAACATAAACCTTTACGTTTTCACAACCGTTATTCTCTACCGTCGCCTCAATAGAAGCTTTGATATTACTGTCTTTTTCTATTGTAATTGCTTTAGAAAACAAATCATATTTTGTACCTTTATATGTTATTTTAGCAGATATTATTTGAGGAGCTCCGTCGGAAGTACTGTTGCTATCAATAATTGAACCATTTTTACATATACTGACAGCATAAGTATATAAATCATCCATAGATTTTCTGGCAAATGCATTTGCATTAACATAATTATGCTCCCACGTCAGACCGGATGCTATTATCTTTCCTTGGCCTAACGGATATTCAATTAAAGTAGGCAGATTTGTTTCCTTTTCTCTTAAAATTACATTAGTTTCTTTTGGCAAAGTAGACTCGTCGAATACTATATGGCTACAGAAATTTCCATATAAATCATTATCTGTAAGCACAAGATTATCTGTTAATTCTCCCGTCACTATAGGATGAGTAGGATCGGCAACATAATTATATGGGGCATATACGTTCATTTTCCCAACTCCACCCGGCAGTTTTTCATTAAGCTGCCCATCAGACCAGCCATTATCACAAGCACCAAAAACAATAACTCCACCGAGTCTTGCAAAGGTCTCAAGATAATTTTTTATATCTTTATAATTTTCATATGCATATAAAGTTTGGTCATTGGCAAATACAATAACATTATAATTAGATAAATCCACATCTAAAAAATTGACTGTAGACACCTTATCATATTTTGTGATATTGGATAAAACTGTTTGATTGGCTGTTGAATCCCAAGGATCTGTATTTTCAATCAATAGGACACGAGGCGAATCATTTATATCAGATAGTTCTATATTATTGGTATTATCAATATATGTATTGCTGCCCACATAGTCAGACGGACGATCAGCTGTTGATTCGTCCATACTTTCCGGCGATTTTACATTCGTTATTCCCGAGGCTAACACTGTCGGCATCATCAACAATGATAACGATATAACCAACAGCACTAATAAAATTCTTTTTTTCACTCTCATATACCTCCATAATAATAAATAATTTTTTGTATATAGAACACTCAACTTTCAAAGCCGCGCACAAAAGAAAACAAACTTGATTTATGATGCAGCCATGCATTCGTACGATTTGATTTTATATACGTGACTATACTTAAGCAAATGTGATTATCCGCAGCTTTATCGTTTCCGGCGCTCCTCGGCGCCTTTATTTTATGTATTTTTCGCTCATATCCTCAAGTATTTTTATGCTGTCCGTTTCGGATATTGTGTAATTATCCCAAACATAAGGCATAAAATCGTTCATCACGTCGAATATCGCCTTGTTTCTAAGGTTAATAACAAATCCGTCCATGTAGCCCGTGTCCGAAACATAGCTGTAGAGCATGGTGTCTATTCCGTAAACGAACGGGTACCTCAGCGGCTCCTTTGTAAAGCGGAAACATATCTTCTCCGGCATCTCCCGGGCGTTTTGGATAAGAATGTCAAAAAATTTTCTAAGCTGAGCGGGCGTCATGGGATTGAAATGCTCGGCGTGGTCAAAGGACAGGCCGGTCTGCATCATATGCTTTATGGACTCATGATCAAACAAATAGCGCTTTTTAGCGGCGTTGTTTTTCATAAAACCCCTCTGACGCTCGATAAAAGCGTTAATGAGCTTTTGCACATAAGGATGGTCTTTGGGAAATCCGAAATAGTTTATGTCCTTAAACATATCATACACGATATCATAAGGGAGATTGCCGAAGCAGGGCGCGCCCTCGCTGTAGTATGTGACGCCGCTGTCAAAAAGCGCGCTGTCGCTCATAATGTCGATATAATCCGTCACGCGGCTCCCATGCTCCTTTATCGGCGTGCAGGTCTCGTTGAATTTGTCTTTTTTGTAGATAATGTGATCGTAGATCTCCACGGATATCGGAGTTTCCAGATAAATATAATCGTCCCTGAAAAGCTCGAGCTTATAAGCGTAATGCTCCGCGCCGTTTTTGCACAAAACAAACACGCCCCTAAAACCTACATGCTGCGCGAGCAAGGGCGTGTAATTCTTGTGCGGTTTTAAAACAAGTAGCGCGTTTATCTCATGACAGGTCATGAACTGCTGCGAGAACTGCAGATAGTTGAATACCTCGGTTTTTTCGGAATTGCCGAGAAAGCTGTCAATATCACCGATCAATCTGCTGTCGCTGATGCCCGACATAAAAACAACCGACTCGGTTTCGGCGGCGCGCCTGAGCGCGTCCGAAAAACGCAGACGCTTTCCGTTTATCAAAACGCCGAACCCACCGCCCGCCGCGCCTCTGTATATACTGCTCAGTATATCGCGAGACTCGGCGGCCTTGCGGCTGATCATGCCTTTATTTAAAAACTCACCAATTTTAGCTTTCTCGGCATTCGAAAAAACTATTTTTCTATCAATCTGCTCGATCAGCTCGCTTGTCTTTTGGACGCTGTAATAGTTCCCGAACAAACGGTACAAAACATTTCTGCTTTTCAGACCGAGCTCGCTTGAAAGCTGTGTAACGCTTATGCCTCTTTGAGCGATAATTTGTCTCAAATACTCTCCGATCGTCATATTTCAACAGCTCCGTAATTCTCGTATTTCCTAATAATATAACACAAATCCCGTTTTGTTGTCAATCCGGTGTCACCATACATTACCGTTGTGACACAAGGTTTTTTTAATAAAACCTATCGGCATTATATGACGCCGAGAAAATCGGGCAAAACGATACCGCCGGATCTTATTACACTTTCGCAAACTCAAAAAATATAATAAAAAATTTTAAAAAAAGTCTTGACAAACAGCCCAAGAATTGCTATACTGTTAAAGTCGCAAATGCGGAGGATCTATACGCGGGTGTAGTTCAATGGTAGAATCTCAGCCTTCCAAGCTGATTGCGTGGGTTCGATTCCCATCACCCGCTCCACTGTTATAACCGCATCACAGCCGGTTATAACTTTTATTATGCTGTCGTGCGCCTGTAGCTCAGCTGGATAGAGCAACTGCCTTCTAAGCAGTGGGCCAGGGGTTCAAGTCCCTTCAGGCGCGCCAGTTTTTTTGTTTAAAAGGCCGGGGTTCTATTCGGTTCCTAGACATGGTGGGTATAGCTCAGTTGGCTAGAGCGCCAGATTGTGGCTCTGGAGGTCAAGGGTTCAATTCCCTTTACCCACCCCACAATTTATACTGGGCCGTCGTCAAGCGGTAAGACACAGCACTTTGACTGCTGCATGCGTAGGTTCGAATCCTGCCGGCCCAGCCACATTATATGATCCATTAGCTCAGTTGGCAGAGCACTTGACTTTTAATCAAGGTGTCCGGGGTTCGACTCCCCGATGGATCACCACAAAAATCTAATCCGAACTTTTCTCTCATGGGAGACGGGTTCGGATTTTTGTTTTGGATATGATATTCAGTGCCAAGACCACCGGCTGGCCGGTGGTCTTGGTTTAACTTTTAAACGTTATTCATACGATTTTTTATAAAATTATAAACCGTCATTCGATTAACACCAAAAATACGTGCAATTTCTGTTTTTGGAACTTTTCTTTCCAACAAGGTTCTTATAACTTCTTCTTGACCGGATAACTTGACTTTATCCGATTTTCTTCCCTTGGGACGACCTAAAATAACCCCTTCTGCTCGTTTACGCGCAAGGGCTTCTTTTGTGCGTTGACTTATTAAATTTCGTTCGATTTCGGCCGATAATCCAAATGCAAATGCCAAAACTTTACTTTGTATATCATCTCCCAATCGATAATTATCTTTTATAGTCCATACGCGACACTCTTTTTTCATACATAAACTCAAGATTTCCATAATCATAAAAAGATTACGTCCTAATCTGGAAAGTTCGGCACAAATTATTAAATCATCTTTTTTCACTTTTTTAAGCAGCTTACCCAATTCACGCTTATCATAATTCTTTGTACCACTTATGGTTTCCTCAATCCAGCCGTCGATTTTAAAATTGTGACTTTCAGCAAAATTTTTGATTTCAAACCTTTGATTTTCAACTGTTTGTTTATCAGAACTCACTCTGATATAACCGTAATTCATTATACATTGCTCCTTTTGTTAATTATTTTTGATAAAATTAGACGAGCGTTTATGTTGAGCAAAACAGCACGGCAGCATCCTTTGCCGATGATAAAAGCTGGGT
>CANRBF010000015.1 GCA_947628795.1 uncultured Monoglobus sp. | reverse complement strand
ATCCGATGTCTCGGGCTCATCCGTTACCGCGGGCTGATCCGATGTCTCGGGCTCATCCGTTACCGCGGGCTGATCCGTTACCGCAGGCTGATCCGTTACCGCGGGCTGATCCGTTACCGCGGGCTGATCCGATGTCTCGGGCTCATCCGTTACCGCGGGCTGATCCGATGTCTCGGGCTCATCCGTTACCGCAGGCTGATCCGTTACCGCAGGCTCATCCGTTACCGCGGGCTCATCCGTTACCGCGGGCTGATCCGTTACCGCGGGCTCATCCGTTACCGCGGGCTGATCCGATGTCTCGGGCTCATCCGTTACCGCGGGCTGATCCGACGTCTCGGGCTGATCCGTTACCGCGGGCTGATCCGATGTCTCGGGCTGATCCGTTACCGCGGGCTCATTGGTCGCGGGTGTATTCGTAGCGGGTGTGTCCGTAGCGGGTGTGTCCGTCGCGGGCGCGTCCGTTGCGGGAGCCTGCGTGGGCGTCGGTACGGATGATCCGTCTACAATGATCTCAAATTCAACCACGCCGGCATCGGTCGCGATAGAAAATTTATGAATTCCGTTATAAAGGTTCTGTGACAGGAAATCCTTGCTGAACACAACATTGTTGCCCTCGATGGTGTAATCTCTGCCCTCCACGAGCTCGATCGACTGACCGGCTTCGTCGGTGCCGTTCCAAACAACGCTGTTTACGGTTACGTCTTTTCCGTCATCGCTTATCAGCTCGGCCTTAACTTCCTCGGGAGCTTCGGGATCGAATTCCTGCGTGGGGTCTTTGATCGAAACAGTAGGCGCTGTGGTCGCGGGCGCGTCGGTTGACGGCGCCTCGGAAACATCGGGAGCATCCGTAGGCTCGCTTCCGTACGGAACGAAGCCCGCGTATACGTTCAGATTGCTCGTGATGCGCTTTGTCGTGAAGTCGATAAGTCCGTTTAAGCCGGCTTTATCGGCCAAAGCCTGGCTGCTGTACCAGCCCTCGAAGACCATGCCGTCTTTTGCGGGAGCATCGGGGATTTCTGTATACTGCACATAGTTGTTCGCTTTTACATAAATACTGTCGTACAGCTCGCCGTCAACATAGAAGCTTACAACGTATGTACGCGACGATGTGCCGCTGCCGCCGTAGCTGCCGCCATAGCCGTAGTTGGGGCTGAACACCGAAACGCCGCTGTTGCCGGTCGTTGTGGTGTCGCTGCCCGTGCTTGTGATCTTCATGTTGGACGACAGGTTAAGAATGTTGTTGCCAACCTGCGAGTTAATGATGTTGAGCTCGCCGCCGGCGGAAGGCGAAATAACAACGCCGCTCGCTACAACGCCGTCGAGAGTAACGCCGCCCGACTTAACCATAACGATTCCGCCGTAATAATCGGGGCCGTAGGTTCCGGGGCCGGTGATATAGAGCTTGATCATGTTGTCAAGGATCTTGACAAACTCGCCTCTGGCAATGTTGTCCTGAGGTCTGATAGTGCCGTCGGGATAGCCGTTTACATAGCCGGCCGCCGTCATGGCTCCGATATAGCCGTTGGCGTATTCGGAAATGCTGGAATAGTCGGCATAGTTGGTTATGCCCGCCATGTTGTTGACCGGAGCGAGACCGTAGGCTCTGCCCAGCATGGTCATGGCTTCCTCACGGGTCATGTTGGCGTCGGGCTTCATTGTGCCGTCGCCGTAGCCCGTCAGTGTTCCGGCAGCCGCAAGCTTCAGGACAGCGTCGGCGTACCACGCGTTTGAATCAACGTCGCTGTACGCGTTGGCGCCCGTTGAGGCATAGCCGATAACGTTCTGCGTTACCTGAGCCACCTCGGCGCGGGTGATCATGTCATCCGGCCTGAAATAGCCGCCGTCGCCCTGGATCACGCCATAGCCCGACCATTTGTCGATCACGCCTTCCGCCCAGTGGCCCGAAGTGTCGGCATAATTTGCCGCCGAAACGGTCACCGCGCCAAAGGTCGTGAGCACCATGGCGATCGCCAGAACAATTGAAAGTGTTCTTTTTAAGGTTCTCATAAAAACCCTCCTTGTGTGTTTTTATATATTATTTTATTTTATTTTTTTGCATAGTAAAAACAGATATAAATATATATTGTATATTTTAACATAAAATTTACAAAAAATCAATCTATTTTTTTAATGTTTTTGTAGATTTTTTATCTAAAAAAACGAATAAATTAACATGCAAAAAATTAAAGCACTTGACGATCGCTACGTTCCCACCTCCGTCTGCGGCAAGCCGCAGCCACCTCCTCCCCGGAGGAGGCAGATTAGAGAGGCGCCCCCTTGGGGGAGCTGTCGGGCATTGCCCGACTGAGGGGGGAACCTAGTCCCTAGATCCTAGTCCCTAGTCCCTACGTTCCCACCTCCGTCTGCGGCAAGCCGCAGCCACCTCCTCCCGGGAGGAGGCAGATTAGAGAGGCGCCCCCTTGGGGGAGCTGTCGGGCATTGCCCGACTGAGGGGGGGGAACCTAGTCCCCAGATCCTAGTCCCTACGTTCCCACCTCCGTCTGCGGCAAGCCGCAGCCACCTCCTCCCGGGAGGAGGCAAAAAAAGGAACCCCGAAGGGTTCCTTTTGATTGGGCTTTATTACTGAGCCGCGGTGTAGTTCACGGGAGCCCAGTCTCCGAAGTACTGTTCGGGTGTGGGCAGCGTGTAACCGTTGGCGTCGTATGTGCCGTTGGGGTTATCGTCCGAAGCCGTGATATCCTTTGCGGGATCAGCCGCATTGTAAACGCCGTTTACCACATAGTATACAGCGTCCTTGGGGGTGGAGCTGCTCATCGAGGTCCAACCCTTGGGCTTTGTAACTCCGTCGCCTATCGTGGTGTTGTCGAAGATAGTAACGGTCTTGCCCTTGCCGCCCCAAGGTCTGCCCCAGTTGCCGCCCGATCCGGCCTTCATGGTCGTGTCGGGGTTCTTGGTGATCGTGCAGTTCTTGAAGTAGTAGCCCAGGTCTGTCTCGGCCGAGTTCTTGCAGGCTGTGATATAGCCGCCGTTGTCGGTGTCGCTCATGCCCTGCCATCTCAGCTCGCAGTTCTCGAAGTAGCAGTTGTCGCCGCCGCAGATGTAGTCGGTGTTGCCCGAGATCAGGCAGTCCTTAACGTACATTGACTTCGCGCCCGTGCCGAATGTATCCTGGCTGGATACGAACGAGCAGTTGTAGAGCTCGATTTGGCTGCCGCCGGCGAAGATAGCCGCCGCTCTCTCGTTGTAGGTCTTGTTGTTTACTTTGGTCTCGAGGCTGTCTCTGAACACGCCTACCTTGGCGTCGCCGCCGCCGGGAGTTACGTGGTCGTCAAGCTCCTTCTGAGTGATGTACAGATTGAAGCTGCTCTGAGCGTCGATGTTCTCCATATAGAAGTTGTTGTTCAGAGTTCTGATGGTCGAACCCCAGTTGTTGACCGTCCACTGGCTCGTCTTGGCGACAGCGTATTCCGCGCTGTACCAGCCCTGATAGGACTTGCCCTCGCCGGTCTCGGGATCGCCCGCGTTTGTCTGTGGCGCGGCCGAGTCATAAACGTAGCCTATGCCGTAGTACCAGGTGATCAAAGGTCTTTCGTCGGGATTAGCGGCCTTGAGAGCTATGTCGTCCATGTTGACATAGAGCTGCTCCTCATAGGTGCCGGGGTCGATAACGATGTTAACCACCTGTCCGGGCTCTCTGCTCATCAGTCTTACCGCGGCGAGAGCCTCGCTGATCGACTTGTAATCCTTGTCGCTGCCGACTGTCAGAGTATCTTTATAGTCAAGCGTTGCGGGGCCGTCCTTCATCAGAAGGATGTTCTTGAACGGAGCCTGGTCGCCCGCCAGGAACTGATAGCTTCCGGACAGAGGTGACAGCGAGTATGCCTGACCGTCCGCCGTCGTGAGCGCGATGTCGTATGTCTCGTTGGACATCAGCGTCGCCTTGTATGTGCCGTCCGCCGCTACTTCGGCTGTGGCGTAAGGCTCGGTCTCGCCCTGCTTGGTGAATGTCAGCTTGGCGCCGATCGCCTCGTCGTAGGGATATACGGGTGTCAGCAGATCGTGCGACGAGATCGTCGAAACCTTACCGCTTACCTCCGCGTCCGCGATAAGAACGAATGTGAGATCCATTTCCTGATTGTATCTGTTTTGCTCGATCGCGATGTGCTGTCCTTCGATCGTTGTGCAAACGTCGCTCTCGCCCTCAACTGTCGCTGTAAAGGTCTTGCCCTTGGGCAGTTTTACCATATAGTCGTCCGCAAAGGGAACAGTGTATGTCTCGCTCGGATCGGCATCGTTTGTAAACACTATATTCTTGTCCGTAAAGTCACGGCCGGTCTTGTTCATGATAGAACCTGACAGCCACTTCTCGGGAGTCTCCTCATAGTACTCGATAAATATCGCGTAAAGGTTCTTGTTGGAGCCGCCGCCGTAGGTGTATACGGGCTTGCGGCTTGCGGCCTGCGCCGCGGTCATGTCGTAGGTCACAGCTGTCGCGCCCTCCTCGGAAGGCTTTGAGGAAACAACCTCGGGTGCGCCGTCGCCGTCCTTGTCATAGGCGATGTTCTGGGTCCTGCCGGCTGAGCCGTGACCGTCGAACACTACCGTGATCGTGCAGGCGCAGGGCTCGGGAATGATCGAAACATAGAGCTTCTCGGTGCTGCCGCTGCCGCCTCTCAGCGAGCCGGTGAAAGTATATTCCTGTCCGTTGTCGTGGGTGTACTTAACGCTTCTGCTTGCGTCATATGTGTATCCGGGACCTACAACCGCGCCGTCAACGTTTTCAACGGGAGCAGTGTCAGCTGTCTTGTAATTAGCCAGCGCGCTCTTTACCTCTTGGTTATCAAGCTTCCAGAGCTTATCCTCGGGGATCACGCCGGGCTCGGTCGAAGCCTCGGGCTCGTTTGAAGCAGTAGGCTCGTTCGTGGGAACGGGCTCGTTTGTGGGAACGGGCTCGGTCGAAGGCTCTGTTGTGGGCTCGACCGCTCCGCCGCTGAACGTGGCGTTTACCGTGGTGTTCGCCTTGGGCATTGTGAACTCGTAGTAGCCGCCGCCGATATCCTTGATCTCGGCGCTCGGGTCTGTGGCGAGCTTGATCTCGTCACCCGCGTTCTCGGCCTCGGCGTATACCTTGATAGTCTCGCCGCCCTTGAGGCCGCTGATCGACTTAACGCCGTCCGCCGGAACTTCCGCCGCCGAAGCATTGGCGGGGATGGGCGAGAATACTATCGCGTAGTAGCCTGTGTTGTTGTCGCTGTAGATCTGAACGGTGTCGCCTTCAAACGCCGTGTCGGTGAATACGGGCAGACCGTCTGTCAGCGTTTTCTCATCGTCTGTCTTGATAACGGTATGTGTCGCAACCGGAGTGCCGTTGAGCGCGAACGTTATGTTTGCGTCGGTACTGCTTCCGCCGCTTCTCGCGTAGATGGTAACGGTTCCGTATGCGGGTGCTTTGAACTCGAAGCACTTGTCCTTAACGACCTCGCCGGTCTCCTCGTTCGTGGTTATGCTGCCTCTGCCCTGAGACTTGATCATGCGGGTGAACTTCGCGCCGTCGGAGAAAGTCTTTTTGCTGGGCTGGTTGGCGTTCAGCGAGGGCTTGGTGCCCAAATCGGATACCGAATAATATGTCAAACCGTTCACGTCAACGATGGACTCGGGACCAACGTTGAATCTGTCGATCTCGCCGGCATCGTTCGTGTGGTCGCCCTCGGGGAACATTGTGGTGTTCACCGTGCCGTCAGCGTTAACGAAAGGCTCCTTGCCGAAGTCCCAAACAATCGAGCCTTCGGGATAGTTGTTTCCATCCTCGGGATTCTGCGCCTCGGGAGTATTTGTGGGCTCCACGGGAGTATCCGTGGGCTCTTCGGGCTTCGCCGTGGGCTCCTCGGGCTTCGCCGTGGGCTCTTCGGGCTTCGCCGTGGGCTCCGCCGCCGCCTCGGGGATCAGAACCACCGAACCGCCGGTGATACCGTCGGCAACCGATACGGTGTATGTTTCGGCCGATGCCGTGTAGGTCACCTCAACTCTTACGTCCTGAGCGGGCATCGTAAAGGAATTGCCGCTTACGGGAATATCCTTGCCGTCGGCGCCCGTTACCTTCATGGTCATCTCAGCGCCTGCCGCGGCGGGTGTTCCGCTGTATGTAACAACTGTGCCCTCCTCAAACTGATACGCGGTCGTTCCGGGCTCCGGCGTAGCGGGTGTCGGCGTTTCGGGCGTCTGCGGCGCGGGTGTCGGCGTTTCGGGAGCCTGTGTCTCCTGTGTGCCGGGGTCAACAGCGCCGCCCGCGGGTGTGAATACTATCTTCGCGATCGCCACGTTATTGTCGGCCCAGATAACTGCTTCCGCTCCGCCTTTAACCGCGACATCCTGCTTTACATAGGGCGAATCTGTTCCCTTTGTCTCTATCTTCGTGTCTTTGCCGCTCTGCGTTACATATGCCGAGCGTACATCCGTGTTGTCCTTTGTCGGGCTGCCGTGCTTCACATAAAGCGTGAGCGTGCCGTCCGCCGCAGGCGTGTATTTGATTATTCTGTAGGTCTTGCCGTCGTCGGTCTTGCCGCCGAACTTAAGCGCGCCTACAACTTCTTCGTCACCGAAAGTAGTCTTGCTTGTTCTGTCTACCTCGAAGGACTTGTTATACTCCTGCTTCGCCTCGTCGATCGTATCGCCGGAAACGCAGCTGAAGCCGCTGCCGAGATCCACCGTGCCGGTGTACCACTCTTTTTCCTTATCGTCCTTATTGGCGAGCTTCGTGCCCTCGGGCGCGTTTTCAAATGTGAGCGTAACGCTTTCGCCGCCTGCCGGAGGATTATCCGGCTTCGCTGTGGGCTCATCGGGCTTTGCCGTGGGCTCGTCGGGCTTCGCCGTGGGCTCATCGGGTGCCGTTGAAGGCTGATCGGGCTCTGCCGTGGGCTCATCGGGAGCGGGCTCGGAGCCGCCTTCGTCCTTGAGCAATGTGAACGCAATGACAGTTCCTGTTCCGGGTGTACCGTCAAACCAGAAGTATACCGTGTCGCCTTCCTTGGCGCTGTATGTCTCGGGAACTATAACGTCGTCGTTTCTGTCCGCGCTGTATGAGAGCACTTTCTTGGTCGGGTTGTCAACGCCTACTCCGGTCTGAGCGTTAATGCTCATATCGAGCACCCCGCTGCCGCCCGACTGGCCGGCTCTTACCTGGATCTTGCAGTCGTAGGGAGCGTAAATCGCGACAACGTTGTTGAGGTCAACATCCCACTGCGCCATTGTGCCTTTTCTCAGGATGATCCTGCCGCCGTCATAGGTCTTTGCGGTTCCGAGCTTGGGATTGGAGCCCTCGCCCTTGCTGTATACGGTAATATGCTCGTTGCCGAACGTTGATTTATACGAAATCTCACCGCTGTCGGGTTTGTTGAAGCTTATCTCCAGATTATCGTCAACGTATTGCTCGCGTATGTACTTGTAAAGGCCATCGTCATCCTCAACGGGTGTCAGCTCCGCAGCCTCGGCTGTCGCGTCGGAAGCGAGCGCCGCGGGTATAAACTCGTAGCCGTAGATCGTGCCGGTCGTGCCGCCCGCCCAGAGGCCGTAGAGCTTATCCTTGCTGAGGTTCCATGTCTTTGTGCCGTAGCCGTAATCCTTGGCCTCGGTCATTGTTTCGATATTCTCCGAAGCATAGGGAACCGTGCCGGTCGTCTCGTCGGCAAGCTTGGTGTCTTTGCCGCTGTCGGGAGTAAAGTCGGTCGTTCCGCTTTCGGGCTGGCGTCTGTAATAGATCTTGAATACGCCGTCAACATGAGGAGTTATCTCAAGGATAGTGCAGTTAAAGCTTGAAGGCGTGCCGTCGGCATTCAGGGCGCCCGTGGATTTGTAATATGTCAAGTCGTTTACCGATTTCGGATTTTTGTTATCACTTCTTACTCTCAGGAAGCTTGTGCTGTCAAACTCTTTGCCGCCTATTGTCAGGGTCTGGGGATTCTTGTCCTCGCCGATCTCTCCGGCAAACTTGTTTACAACCTTAACGTTGGCGTCGTCTGTCAACGCTTCGCCCTCGCTCACGAGCACGTTTTTGTCAGCCGTGTATGAGCTCGAGCCTTCGGGTGCGGGTGCAGCTGTGGCGTCGCCTTCCGAAGGTTTATCTGTGGGCTCGTCGGGCTTCTGCGTTTCGGGAGCCTGTGTCTCCTGTGTGCCGGGGTCAGTAGCGCCCGAAGACGTGAATACCATCTTCGCGATCGCCACGTTATTGTCGGCCCAGATAACTGCTTCCGCTCCGCCTTTAACCGCGACATCCTGCTTTACATAGGGCGAATCTGTTCCCTTTGTCTCTATCTTCGTGTCTTTGCCGCTCTGCGTTACATATGCCGAGCGTACATCCGTGTTGTCCTTTGTCGGGCTGCCGTGCTTCACATAAAGCGTGAGCGTGCCGTCCGCCGCAGGCGTGTATTTGATTATTCTGTAGGTCTTGCCGTCGTCGGTCTTGCCGCCGAACTTAAGCGCGCCTACAACTTCTTCGTCACCGAAAGTAGTCTTGCTTGTTCTGTCTACCTCGAAGGACTTGTTATACTCCTGCTTCGCCTCGTCGATCGTATCGCCGGAAACGCAGCTGAAGCCGCTGCCGAGATCCACCGTGCCGGTGTACCACTCTTTTTCCTTATCGTCCTTATTGGCGAGCTTCGTGCCCTCGGGCGCGTTTTCAAATGTGAGCGTAACGCTTTCGCCGCCTGCCGGAGGATTATCCGGCTTCGCTGTGGGCTCATCGGGTTTTGCCGTGGGCTCCTCGGGCTTTGCCGTGGGCTCATCGGGCTTCGCTGTGGGCTCCTCGGGCTTCTCCGCTGTCAGAGTTCCCTCGCCGCCGTTTACCTTAAGCGTGGCTGTGTAAGTTTTTGAAGGATTCTGCGTAGCGGGATTCTGAGTAGCGGGATTCTGCGTGGCGGGATTCTGAGTAGCAGGATTCTGCGTGGCGGGATTCTGCGTGGCGGGTGCCTCGCTCGAGGGTGCCTGCGTTGTGGGAGCTTCCGTCGTGGGAGCATCCGTTGCGGGAGCCGCCGTGGGGATCGATACGCTTGAGCCGTTTACAACTATATCAAACGAAACCGTTCCTGCATCGGTCACGATCTTTACATTGTGGGTTCCGTTATAGAGGCTCGACAGAAATTCTTCGCTGAATTTAACGGTATTTCCTTCGATCGTGTAATCCTTGTCCTTTGTAAGCGTCACTGACTGAGCGGCCGCTTCTGTGCCTTCCCATACAACCGAATTAACGGTCACGTCTTTTCCGTCCTTGGTTACCAGCTCGGCTTTAACTTCCGTGGGAGCCGAGGGATCATACTCCTCAGAGGGATCCTTGATCGAAACCGTCGGCGCCTGTGTGGGAACCGCCGATGTCGCTGTGAAGCCCGCGTAGTAATTCGCGGCGCCTGTTACTCTTGTCTTTGAAGGATCGATGGGTTCAAGCACATCAGCGTTATTCGCGTCGGCCTGGCTCTCATACCAACCCACGAATACCTGATTCGCGGCCGTGGGGTCAACCGGGAGAGAAGCGCTGAGATATGTATTGTATCCGGCTGTCTTGGTCGCGTAGAGCTCGCCTTCAACATAGAAGTGAAGCGTGTAGCTTCTGCTGCCGCCGGATACACTTCCGCCGCCGCTGCCGCCGCCATAGCCGCCGAGATAGCCGTTCGCTATAACGCCGCTGAGCGATGTGCCGTTGCCCTGCTCGGAATTAACAGTCGCCGAATCCGAAAGATTGAGCACGCCGTTTGTGAGCTGAGCGTTGTTTGTGATAACATCTCCGGATACCAGAGGAGAAATAACCGCCTTGTCGGCTATAACGCCGTTCAGCGTAACGCCGCCCGACTTAACCATAACGATACCGCCGAAATAGCCGGGGCCGTATGTGCCGGGGCCGGTGATGTAAAGCTTGATCATGTTGTCAAGGATCTTGACAAACTCGCCTCTGGCGATGTTGTCCTGGGGTCTGATCGTGCCGTCGGGATAACCTCCGACATAGCCCGCCGCCGTCATGGCGCCGATATAACCCTGCGCGTAATCCGAGATGCTCGAATAATCGGCGTAGTTGGTGATGCCGGCCATGTTGTTAACAGGCGCGAGGCCGTAGGCTCTGCTCAGCATGGTCATCGCTTCCTCACGGGTCATGTTGGCGTCGGGCTTCATTGTGCCGTCGCCATAGCCGGTCAGAACATCTGCGGCAACCAGTTTGAGGATAGCGTCATTGTACCACGCGTTATCCGCAACGTCGATAAATGAATTGGGTGCCGATGTTACATAGCCGATAACATTCTGCGTTATCTGTGCCACCTCGGCGCGCGTGATCGCGTCGTCGGGTCTGAAGTAACCGCCGTCGCCCTGGATCACGCCGTGACCCGACCATGTGTCGATCACGCTCTCGGCCCAGTGACCGCTTGTGTCGGCGTATGTGTCCGCCGAAACAGTCACTGCTCCGAAGGTTGTGAGCACCATTGCGATGGCAAGCACCAAAGCCAAAGTTTTTCTTAAGGTTCTCATAAAAACCCTCCTTAAATATAATAAAATTTTATTCTTTTATACAAATATATTGTTATCATTGCGGCATACGCCGCCAGTTATAATAAATTATACATCTTTTATTAAAAAAAGTCAATATACTTTGCGCAAAAAAATATACTCAGGTTCACTCTTACGAAATAATTTGATTTTACCCCTTGATAAAACCTTACTCGTTTGGTATAATATGATGATGAAGGTTTTATCCTTTACTAAATCAAACGGAGAAATAACATATGCTTTATTATATTGAAGGAAAGCTGGTGCTTAAAACCAAAGACTGCGCGGTGATCGACTGCGGCGGCACGGCTTACAAGCTGCGCTCCACGACCGCGACGCTCGACGCTCTCGGCGATGAGGGAAGCGACGCGCGGCTTTACACCTACCTTAATATAAAGACCGCGTCCGACATATTCGCGCTGTACGGCTTCGCCACGCTCGAAGAGCGCGATATTTTTGAAATGCTCCTCGGCGTCAGCGGTATCGGCGCCAAGACGGCGGTCAGCCTGCTTTCAAACATCTCGCCCTCCAAATTGGTGCTGTGCGTGATGAGCGACGACGCGGCGTATCTTTCAAAGCACACCCAGGGTCTGGGGCCAAAGGGCGCCAAACGCCTGATACTTGAGCTTAAAGACAAACTCAAAGGATATGACATAACTCACCTCGCGGACGAGCATACCGAGAGCGGCGCGGCTCTCGAGGCGGCTTCGGCGCTGACCTCGCTGGGCTACTCGGACGAGGAAGCGCGCAGGGCAGTAAGCGGCGCGCCCGAGGGCGCCTCGGTCGAGGATATAATAAAGCACGGTCTCAAAAATCTGATATAAACATATAAAAACAAAAAGAAATGAGTGAAACAGTTGGCAATAAGCACAAGCAGCATTGCGGATGACAGTAAGGAGCGGATCGTCTCGACCACGGAGCAGAACGAGGACGCTCAGATCGAGTTCAGCCTGCGCCCCAAAAATCTTGACGAATATATCGGTCAGGACAAGGTGAAGGAAAATCTGAAAATATTTATTGAGGCTGCCAGGCAGAGAGGCGAGCCTCTTGATCATACGCTGTTTTACGGCCCGCCCGGACTGGGCAAGACCACTCTGGCGGGGATCATCGCCAACGAGATGGGTGTCAATATCCGTATCACGTCGGGTCCCGCCATCGAAAAACCCGGCGACCTAGCCGCGCTGCTGACAAATCTGCAGCCCAACGACATTTTGTTTGTGGACGAGATACACCGATTGAGCCGCAGCGTGGAGGAAATTTTGTATCCCGCCATGGAGGACTACGCCCTTGACATAATAATCGGCAAGGGCCCGTCGGCTCGGTCGATCAGGCTCGATCTGCCTAAATTCACGCTGGTGGGCGCCACCACCCGCGCGGGAGCGCTGGCGGCCCCGCTCAGAGACAGGTTCGGCATAATCAACCGCCTTGACATGTACGCGACCCGCGACCTCAGAAAAATCGTGGAGCGCAGCGCGAATATCCTGGGAATAAACACCGACAGCGGAGGCGCGGAAGAGATCGCCATGCGCTCGCGGGGGACTCCGAGGATCGCCAACCGCCTTTTAAAGCGCGTCAGAGACTTCGCGCAGATCGACGGGCGCGGCAGCATCGACAAGGAACTGGCGAGAGACGCCCTCAACCGGCTTGAGATCGACTCTCTGGGCCTTGACGCGATAGACAAACGAATGCTTATGACGGTGATCAACCACTACGCCGGAGGGCCGGTGGGGCTCGAGACTTTGGCCGCCACGATCGGCGAGGAAGCCGGCACCGTCGAGGATGTTTACGAGCCGTATCTGATGCAGATCGGATTCATAAACAGAACTCCCCGCGGCAGAGTCGTGACTCCGAAGGCATACGAACACTTCGGGATAAAATACGAGGCGTAGCGATTGGCCGCCGTCTGAAACGGATATATCAAAAATATAGACAGGAGAAATCATTATGTGCAAAAAAGAAAAATATTATATAACCACAGCGATAGTGTACACTTCCAAAAAGCCGCACATCGGCAACACCTATGAGCTGATACTGACCGACGCCATAGCAAGATTCAAGCGCTACACGGGCTATGACGTATGCTTCTGCACCGGCACCGATGAGCACGGCCAGAAAATACAGGAGCTGGCCGAAGCCGCGGGGATCACGCCCAAGCAGCACGTTGACAAGATCGCGGGCGAGATAAAAGAAATAGCCGATATGCTTAACATAAGCTACGACATATTTATCCGCACCACCGACGATTACCACGAGAAGGCCGTGCAGAAGATATTCACCAAGCTCTATGAGCAGGGCGACATATATAAATCAGAATACGAAGGCCTTTACTGCACGCCCTGCGAGTCGTTCTGGACCGAGTCGCAGCTGGTGGACGGCAAATGTCCCGACTGCGGCAGAGAGGTGCACAAGACCCGCGAGGAAGCGTATTTCTTAAAGCTCAGCAAATATCAGGACAGACTGATAAAGCATATCGAGGAGCACCCCGAGTTCATTCAGCCCGAGGCGCGCAAAAAAGAGATGATAAACAATTTCTTAAAGCCCGGCCTTCAGGATCTGTGCGTGTCGCGAACCAGCTTTTCGTGGGGCATACCCGTGGAGTTCGACCCCGGCCATGTTATCTATGTGTGGGTAGACGCGCTCTCGAACTATATCACCGCCCTCGGCTACACGCCGGGCGCCCCGGGTGAAAACTACAAGAAATACTGGCCCGCCGACGTGCATATCATCGGCAAGGATATTTTGAGGTTCCACACGATCTACTGGCCCATCATGCTGATGGCGCTGGGCGAACCGCTGCCGAAGCAGGTGTTCGGCCACCCGTGGCTGCTGTTCGGCGAGGAAAAGATGTCAAAATCCCGCGGCAACGTTATCTACGCCGACGACCTGGTGCGCCACTTCGGCGTTGACGCGGTGAGATACTACTCGCTTCACGAGATGCCCTTCGCCCAGGACGGCAACATCACCTACGACATATTTATCAGCCGCTTCAACTCCGATCTGGCCAACACTTTGGGCAATCTGGTCAACAGAACGGTCTCGATGGTCAACAAATATTTCGACGGAGTGATACAGCCCGGAGACGTTTCGGGCGAGTTTGACGACGACCTTAAAGCCGTCGCCTCGGGCGCGCTCAAAAAAATCACCGAAAAAATGGAGACGCTGCACGTCGCCGACGCGCTTGACGAGATATGGAAAATAGTGAACCGCGCCAACAAGTATATCGACGAGACGACGCCTTGGATACTCGCCAAAAACGAGGCGGACAGGCCGAGACTCGGCACTGTGCTGTATAACCTGGTCGAGGCTATCAGGATCATCGCATCGCTGCTGTCGCCGTTCATGCCCGAAACATCCGAAAAGATCAAGGCGCAGATAAACGCCGCCGATCTGAGCGCGGAAAGCGCGGGAACCTTCGGCGTGACCGAGGCGGGAAGCAAAGTCGGCAGCCCCGAACCCCTGTTCGCCAGGATCGACGCCGACAAAAAGCTCGAGGAGCTGGCCGCGGAGTTCGCGGCCTCGGCCGAAAAAGAAGAAGTCCCCGAGATCGAGCCTTTTAAGGAAAACATCAGCTTTGACGATTTTCTGAAGCTCGACGTGAGAGTTGGAAAGGTCAAGGTTTGCGAAAAGGTGCCCAAGTCCTCCAAGCTGCTCCGGTTCGAGCTGGAGTGCGGCGGAGAGACGCGGCAGATCCTGTCGGGCATTGCGAAGTACTACAAGCCCGAGGAGCTTGTGGGCAAAAACGTGCTGTTTATCGCCAACCTGCCCCCGAGAAAAATGATGGGTCTGGAGTCCTGCGGCATGATACTCTCAGCCGAGCACGGAGACAAGCTGACACTGCTCACCACCGAAGGCGACATTCAGAGCGGCGCGGTGATGGTATAACAATAAAATAATAATAAATTGTTCACATTCACGTAAACAATTATTCGGCGTGCGTGGTATAATTATATATAGATTATATGATAAATTACGCTGATATTTTTAAAGATTGGAGTGAATAACATGTTTTGTTCAAACTGCGGAAAGGAACTCAAGGACGGCGATAAATTTTGCGACTCCTGCGGCATGATGGTGAAACGCGAGGAAACCGCGCAGGCGGCCGCGCCGCAAAATCAACTCGTTCCCGCGCCCAAGAAAAAAAGCTCGGGCAAGACCGCCGCAATAATTATAGGCATTGTTTCGGGAGCGATAATTCTGGCGTGCGTGATCGCGCTGACCGCCGCGTCGGTGATCGCAAATTACAGACACGGAAACGGCCACAACGGGCACAATTATCCCGGCATGTATGACGATTATGATGATTACGACGACTTTTTTGACGGATTTTTCGGAGATGACGACGGCCTGTATCCCGGCTACAGCGGCGGCAGCGGCAATAACGGCAGCGTACAGCAAAATCCCGCGCCCGCTCAGACGCCCGCGGCCACGGCACAGCCCGATGACTCGCTGCCTCCCGACTCAAACGGAAAGACCTACGACGATCCCGCCTATCAATGGCCGACCGGAGACGGCACGTATGAGTTTTACGCCAAGTCGACCATACCCAAATTCGAGAGCGTGACCGGAAAACCCTGCACCGACACCGATGTTGAGGAGGACGGAAACACCTATTATGAGTACGATATGGATATGGACGCCTACAACACGTACATAAAAGCCCTCGAAGCGGCGGGCTATACTCAGACCGAGTTTGACGCCAAAGGCAAAAACTCTTATGTGAAATACGAAAAAGGGGTTCAGTACCTGATAATTTATTTGATGAATTCGGACAATGAGATCGTTATTATGGCTTGATCAAAAATAATACTTGATATTTTGTTATGATTGTGTTATAATTATATTACTTTATGATTAATGGAGGAGTTTTAGTTATGAAAAAATTAACAGCGTTGCTCGCGGCTTTGTGCATAACATTATGCGGCGCCATGCCCGCTTTCGCGGTCGCTCAGAGTATTGTTTTAAACGGCGTTCCGTCCGAGATCCCGTCAGATATGGGCGAGATCATAGAGCAGGACGACAGAACATTTGTTCCCATTCGCTTCGTTTCGGAGAACATGGGAAAAACGGTTAAGTATGACGAGAATATAAACGCCGCTATCATCCTGGACAAGTCCGACATGTATATAATTCAGGAAGGGTCGACAAATATTTTTAAGATCTCCGACCTGGGACAGACGGTTGTCACCCCGATGGACACAAGCACGTTTGTAAAGCAGTATGACGAAGCGGGCGGCGGACGCATGTACGTTCCCATCAGATTCGTTTCCGAGGCCTTCGGCTACACGGTAGGCTGGGACGAGGCGACCGAAACGGTAACGATAGCCGAAGCGGCGCAGTAAAAGTCAAAAAAATCGGCGGCTCAACCGAGCCGCTTTTTTAATGCCAAATCGCGGGCGGGCGGATAATATCCGCCCCTATGGTGTTTTGCGCACTTTGGTCGCAGGTGGGGCAAGCATGGATAGGCGCCCCTCGGGGATAATCAGCAAGCTTGCTTGCGGGTTCAAAGCTATCTTTCAAAATTGCTTGCAATTTTGACCAAGAGCTTCATTAGAGCTGCCGCCGAATGGCGGCTGAGGGGGGATCCTTATCGCTGTTCGATATTCGCTAATCGCTACGTTCCCACCTCCGTCTGCGGCAAGCCGCAGCCACCTCCTCCCCGGAGGAGGCAATCATGGTTAGCGCCCCTCCGGGGGGAGCTGTCGGGCAAAGCCCGACTGAGGGGGAGGCTGCTATAGATTCATACCGCCGCGACGTTAATGTATTCGAGTTTTATGTCCTCGGTTCCGGTCATGAAGCAGCCCTTTTGTTTGGCGTAGGCTATATACTCGAGGATATCTTTGGTTATTCGCTCGCCGGGCGCGAGGATCGGGATCCCCGGGGGATAGCACATCACAAACTCGCTGCACACCATTCCCGCGCTTTTCTCGATGGGCACCGCGCGCTTGGGTGCGTAGAACGCCCGCTTTGGCGCCGTCACCACCTCGGGCGCGATATACTCGTGATCAAGCATTCCCACGCTCGGCCGACGATGAATATGCTCGATCTGGCTCAGGGCAGAAATCAGCCGCTCGATCATCAGCTCGGTGTCGCCAACCGAGATTATCGCCAGTATATTGCCTATGTCGCCAAACTCGATCTGAATGTCGTAGTCGTCGCGCAGAATGTCATACACCTCGATCCCCGCGAGACCTATGTCGCGGGTGTGTATCGAGAGCTTGGCCGAGTCGAAATCATAGGCGGCCTTTCCGTCGACCATCTCTTTGCCGAAGGCGTAGTAACCGCCTATCTTGTTGACCTCGTCGCGGGCGTAATCCGCGAGACCGACGACCTTTTTGTAAATTTTCTTTCCGCTTTGCGCCAGGTTTTTTCTGGACAGATCCAGAGACGACATCAGAAGATACGATCCGCTGGTGGTCTGGGTCAGGTTTATGATCTGTCGGGTGTAGCCCTCGCTGATATAGTTATTGATAAGCAAAAAAGAGCTTTGGGTCAGCGAGCCCCCGTTTTTGTGCATGCTCACGGCGGCCATATCGGCTCCGGCGGCCATCGCGCTGATAGGCAGCCCGTCACCGAAATAGAAGTGGGTACCGTGAGCCTCGTCGACAAGCACCGTCATTCCCGCGCGGTGAGCGATCTCCACTATTTTTTTAAGATCGCCGCACACGCCGTAGTATGTGGGATTGTTGACAAACACGGCTTTGGCGTCGGGGTTGTTTTCTATCGCCGACCGCACGTCGTCTACGCTCATTCCGAGCGGTATTCCCAGCCGCTTGTTGACGCCCGGGTCTACGTATACCGGGACCGCGCCGTTCACCACGAGAGCGTTTATCGCGCTGCGGTGGACATTTCGCGGAAGTATTATCTTTTCGCCCTCTTTCACGCAGGAAAAAATCATGGCCTGGACCGCGCTTGTGGTCCCGTTGACCATGAAAAAAGCGTGCCGTGCGCCGAAGGCCTCGGCCGCCAGCTTTTCCGCCTCTCGGATAACCGACACCGGGTGGCACAGGTTGTCGAGAGGCTTCATTGAGTTGACGTCGGTCTCCATGCACTGCTTGCCCAAAAAAGCCGTCAGCTCGGGGTTTCCCCTGCCGCGCTTGTGGCCGGGCACGTCAAACGGCACTATTCTTTTTGATTTAAATATCTGTAAAGCCTCGTATATCGGGGCCCTGTTCTGCTGCAATACCCTGCCCTCCGTCAATAAATATTCTGTCCGCTGAAGATCTCGATCATCTCGCGGCGCAGGCTGTGGCTGATGTTCAGTCTGGTTTTCGGATCAAGCTCGTAAACATCGGTCTTGAACAGATAATTCTGAAGATCGATATCCTTTATCAGCAGCTTGGTGTGGAACATGTTGCACTGATAAACGTTGACGTCTATCGCGTCGTAGCGCTCCAGAGTCTTTTTATCTATATAGTCCTGTATCGAGGTTATGTCGTGGTCGATGAACAGCTTTTTGCCGTCAAGGTCGCGCGTGAAGCCGCGCACGCGGTAGTCCGCCGTTATAATATCGGAATCAAAGCTGCCTATCAGAAAGTCCAAAGCCTTGAGCGGCGAGATCTTGCCGCAGGTGGAAACGCAGATATCCACGCGGAAGGTCGAGATCGCCTTGTCGGGATGGTACTCGGGATACGTGTGCACCGTGACATGGCTCTTGTCAAGGTGAGCCATGATCTCGTCACCCGCGACCGTGCTGCTGTATGTGGGCTGGGCGGGCTTCATCGAGTCGTCGCTTATCATCAGGTTGACGCTTGCGCCCTGGGGCTCGTAGTCCTGCTTGGAGATGCTCAGCACGTTGGCGCCGATTATCTCGGTGACCTTGAGCAAAATATTGGTCAGGCGTTCCGAGTTATACTGCTCGTCAATATACGCGATATAATCCTTCTGCTCGCGCTCGCTCTTGGCGTAGCACACGTCGTAAATATTGAAGCTCAGCGTTTTTGTCAGATTGTTGAACGCGTAAAGCTTTATTCTGCCGCCGTCATTATTTGATATTGTCATTGCCGTCATCTCCCTATGCGCGTATTTTTCCCTTTATTTTATTTTTTTTGCCACAACGCCGAACACGTCGCTCTCGGATATCGGGCCGAACTCGCGGCTGTCGCGGCTGTTTCCCCTGTTGTCGCCCATAACAAAGACGTAACCCTGCTCGATCACCAGCGGATTCTCCTTGCTGTAGCCGCCGCCCGCGAGGCCGCTTATATAGCTGCCGCCGACTCCGGGGGAATTTTTCGCGTAGGGCTCGTCATAGAGCTCGCCGTTTATGTACAGCCTGCCGCTCTGCATATCCAGATACAGGCTGTCGCCCCCGACCGCCACTATACGCGAGACCGATGCACCCTTTCCGCTGCTGAACGTCACAATATCGCCGCGGCCGAGCTCGTCAAACGACTTGTCGATAAGCCACCTCTCGCCGTTCATGACGGTGGGCTCCATGCCGGTTCCGCTGACCTTTATCATTGAAAAAGCGAATCTGTTGAGCAAAAAAGTTATTATAACCGCCGCCGCCAGCGCGCAGATCACGATAACCGGGATCCTGAACGCGGGGCTTTTTTTCCTCACAGCGTTCGCGCTGTTTTCTTCCATACAAAAAACTCCGTTTCGCCCGAAAATCATTTCGGGATTTTACACTGTGTAACTTGTATTATAGTATAATATGCCGCGATTGTCAACAATATTTTCCCGGTCCGCGCCGCGCAATGACCGCGTAAAAAATCTCTTGCCAAATTAATATTGTTGTGCTATACTTTAGCAAGTTTAACAAATTATTAAAGTGAGGCAAAAATATGAAATACAATAATCCGGTGAGGCGCGGTTTTTATCCCGACCCGTCGATCATCCGCGTGGGAGACGATTTTTACATGGCAAACTCGTCGTTTCAGTACTTCCCCGCGATACCCATATCCCACTCAAAGGACCTGATACACTGGGAGACGATCGGCCACGCGATAACCGAGTCCGAATACCTTGACCTGAGCGAGACCATGGACTCGCGCGGGATCTGGGCGCCCGACATATTCTACGACGAGGGCGAAAAAATGTTTTACATCATCGCCACCCTGCGGCTCAACGATTGGGAGCGCCCCGCGCGGAGGCAGCTTTTGATGAAGTCGAAGCGCCCCGAGGGTCCATACTCAAAGCCTATAATACTCGACGCCGACAACATTGACCCGTCGCTGTTTTTCGACGACGACGGCAAAAAATACATGGTGATCGCCAGAGCCGCCACGGTGTATGAGCTGGACGATAAATGCGAAAAGCTGATAAGCGGCCCGCGCACGGCCTGGGCGGGCACCGGCGAGCGCTGCGCGGAGGGGCCGCACATCATGAAGCATGGCGGATACTACTACGCGATCGTGGCGGAGGGCGGCACGGGCTACGGCCACGGCATAAATGTCGCCCGCTCAAGGGAGCTTTTCGGCGAGTACGAGGAGTGCCCGTACAACCCCGTCATGCGCCAGACCGACCATGAGAAGCTCATACAGCGCACCGGCCACGGCAAGCTGGTTAAGGACCAAAACGGCGGCTGGTGGGCGGCGTATCTGTGCGGCAGGCGCAACATGGGCAACTACACCACCCTCGGCCGCGAGACCGCGCTCGACCCCGTCACCTGGACAGAGGACGGCTGGTTTTTGATAAACGGCGGAAACGGCCCCAGCGAGGAACAGACCGCGCCCGACCTGCCGCCCTTTGAGGGAGAACCGAAAAACTTTTTCGACGACTTTGAGCAAAACGAAATCGGGCCGCGCTGGGAGTTTGTGCGCAACCCGAATTATGACTACATATCGCTGAATGACGAAAAAAAGTCCCGACTGCGGCTCTATACCGCGCCGGGAAACATGTATGAGGTAAAAGCAAAAAACATACTGGTGTGCCGCGAAAGCGAGCTTTGCGGCTCGGCCGAAACGCTCATGGAGTTCGAGCCCGCCGAGGGAACGCGCGCGGGCATGACCTGCTACTACAGCACCGCGACATATATCAGGTTCAACGTGACAAAGCGCGGCGGCAAAAGAATACTGGAGCTTATTATAAACCGAAACGAGGGCGAGGAGCTTATATCCGAAATCGAGATACCGAAGAGCAAAATATATCTCCAAGTTGAGATAAAGTATCAGACCCGCAGATTCTTATACGGCTTTGACGGCGAAAGCTATACCGAGCTTGGCACAATCGAGCCCTGCACGTTTTTGTGCGACGAGGGTGTGCCGAACGACCGCAAGTGCCACACCGGCACAATGACCGGAATTTTCGCCCACTCCGACGGCGAAAAAGTTCCCGCCGATTTTGACTGGTTTAAAACGGAATATTAAATATTTCACCCCGCCCGTTTGCCTCCTCCCGGGAGGAGGTGCCAACGTAGGGATTAGCGATTAGTAAATAAAGAATAGGCTCCCCCCTCAGCCGCCTCCGGCGGCAGCTCCCCCAAGGGGGAGCCTAATTAAAGCCCCCTCCCGAGGGAAGAGGAGCCTTTATTTGCCGCGTTATACGCGGGTTGTAGGAATGGGCGTGACAGACCGCTATCGCCAGCGCGTCGGCCGTGTCGTCGGGCCTGGGCACCTCTTTGAGGTTCAGCATTGTTTTTGTCAGATACTGCACCTGCTTTTTGTCCGCCCGGCCGTAGCCCACTATGGCCTGCTTGACCTGCAGCGGCGTGTACTCGTATATCCTCACGCCGTGGTTCAGGGCGGAGAGCAACAACACGCCCCTCGCCTGAGCCACGTTTATGGCGGTTTTCTGATTGCTGTTAAAAAACAGCTCCTCGATCGCCATGAACTCCGGCTTGGTGCGTTCGATTATCGTGTTCAGATCGTCGTGGATGGTTTTAAAGCGGGAGTTCATTTCCTCTCCCGCTTCGGTGGTTATCGCGCCGTATTCCACGATCTTGAATTTGCCGCCTATGTAATCAATGACCCCGTACCCCACGATCGCGAAGCCGGGGTCAATTCCCAGAATTCTCATTTAATTAATAGTTCTCGGGCTTGATCTTAAAGTAGCTCTGCGGATGCGCGCAGACCGGACATACCTCGGGAGCCTTTTTGCCGATAACGATATGGCCGCAGTTGGCGCACTGCCAGATAACATCTCCGTCTTTTGAGAACACGCACTCGTCCTCGATGTTTTTGAGCAGCTTGCGGTAGCGTTCCTCGTGCTCCTTCTCGATCTTGGCGACGCCCTCAAACAGGTCGGCGATATCGTCAAAGCCTTCCTCGCGGGCGTCCTTGGCAAATCCGGCGTACATGTCGGTCCACTCGTAGTTCTCGCCCTCAGCTGCGTCCTTGAGGTTTGTAACGGTGTCGGGCACCCCGCCGTCATGGAGCAGCTTGAACCAGATCTTGGCGTGCTCCTTCTCGTTGTTGGCGGTCTCCTCGAATATCTCGGCTATCTGAACATAGCCGTCCTTCTTGGCCTTACTTGCGTAGTAGGTGTACTTGTTCCTCGCCTGCGACTCGCCGGCGAACGCCGCCATCAAATTGGCCTCGGTCTTTGAACCTTTCAATTCTTTTGCACTCATGGTAAAATTCCCCTTTCGTTTTGTAATTTATTGTTTCCGTTTTTTCTGATTTTATCACAAAACGCGGCATAAATCAAGAGCAAAAAACATATTGTTAACTAAGTGCTTGAAAGAAAGGTGATACTTATGGCGGAGATCAAATTAAAAACCGAAAAATATGATATATGCCGCACCGTGGCGATGAAGTTCGGCCGCGCGGTGATAGACGAGCCGCTTATCGTGCCCGACGTGAAGCCGGACATAAAAAAAATACTTGACGTGTCGGCCAGAGCCTACGTTACCGACGTGACGCCGGGGCAGGACAAGGCGCATGTGGAGGGCGCGGTCAAGGCGACGCTGCTGTATCTGCCCGACGGCGACGTGATAGGAACGGTCAAGTCGCTTGAAATGAGCCGCGATTTCAGCGTCACGGTGGACTCAAAGGGAATGACGGCCGACGACCGCGTGAGCGCCGAGGCTGAGATCGACTCGCTCGACAGCACGCTTATAAATTCGCGCAAGGTCAATATAAGGATAGGCGTCAATGTGGGCGTGAAAATATGCAGATGCGAGTGCCTTGAGCTTCCGGTCGGCGCGGAGGAAGATCCCGCGCCCGAGCCGCCGATCGCCGACCTGCTGCCCATCAGGCGGGGCAATAGCGGTCAAAGCGAGTGCCCGCCTCCAAAAAGCGCGGATATACAGCTCAAAAAAACGCCGCTGCGCTTCGCCGACAAGCAGTTCACGTCGGACGGCAGCATAATAGTCCGCGGCAAACACGAGATCCCGGGCAAGCTGCCTCAGATCGGCGAGGTGCTTTGCGCCACCGCGTCGGTTGAGCCCGAGCGGGCTGTCATGGCCGAGGGCTGCGCCGAGCTGGGCGGCAGCGTCAAGGTCAGCGTGCTTTACGAGGACGAGGCCGAGCCCGGAGAAAACGGCGGCAGGACCCGCGTCCGCACGGCGGAATTTTCGATACCCTACAACGAGAGCTTCGACGCGCCCAAGGCGGTCGAGGATATGGAGTGCGACGTCGAGTACAACGTGCGCGAGATATACACCGAGGTCATGGATAATATGGACGGGGAGAGGCGCGAGATCGGCGCCGAGATCGTCATAGGCGTAGTCGTCAGCGGATATATTATCTCGGAACCCGGAGCGGTCAGCGACGGCTACTGCACCGGCGGGGGCGAGCTCGTGCCCGAATTTTCGGAGACCGCGCCCGAGCAGATAGCCGAGACCATGACAGCGCAGATAAGTCACAAATGCGCCTTAAAGCGCAAGCCCTCTGACGCCGAAATAACCGGAGTATGCTCGATGACCGTGACCGGGACCTCGGTCGACGATATCGACATAAGCGACGGAACGGTAAAAATAAAAGGCTCGGCGGGCATAAAAGCCCTCTGCCTGTCAAACGACGAAAACCAGCCGCTGCTGGCGCTTGAGACCAAAACGCCGTTTGAGCACAGCTTTGACATAAGCGGCGGAGCCTTGGGAACAAGAGCCGCCTGCGACGCGAAGGTGTTCGTCAATCATTTGAGCTACAACATCACAGGCCCCGATTCGGTGGAAGCGCGCATGATCATCGGGATATCGGTGAAGCTTATCAAAAACGACAGAATAAAAATCGTGAAGTCGTTTGAGCGCATAGAGCCCGAGAACGAGCAGGGCGGCGGCATGCAGTCGTACATAATATATTTCGTACAGCCGGGCGACACCCTGTGGAACATCGCCAAACGCTACAAAACCACCGTGGACGACATCGTGGCGGCGAGCGGCATCACAAACCCCGACAAGCTCCGCGTCGGCCAGAAAATAAGATTAAAAGCGTAAAAAAGCGGCGCCCGCAAAAGGCGCCGCAAAAATATTCTTATCTGTCTTTCCTGCGCAGGAACACCGGAACGTCGATCCCGTCGTCCTCCCCGACCTTGCTGAAAAGATTGGATGAGGGGGGCGTATTGAACGACGGCCTCTGCTGCATAAACGACGGCGTCTGCTGCTGCGGAGCCGACTGCTGAGCCTGCGCTTGGCTGTTATTGCCGTTATTGTTCATGTTGAACTGGTTCAAAAAGCTTGAAAAAGGATTGGCTTCCTCCTGCTTTTCCTGCTGTCCGGGAACGTTGCCCTTAAAGCCGGTGGCGATGACCGTGATGGAGATCTCGTCGCCCATGTTCTCGTCGATGATCGCGCCGATTATGATGTTGGCGTCCGCGTCGGCGGCTTCCTGAACCAGCTCCGCGGCGGTCTTGACCTCGAGGATTCCCAGATCCGCGCCGCCCGTAACGTTCAGGATAACGCCCTTCGCGCCCTCGATCGTCGTCTCAAGCAGCGGGCTATGTATAGCTTTTTTGGCGGCTTCCTCGGCTCTGTTCTCGCCGGTGGCGCTGCCGATGCCCATGTGGGCAAAGCCGGTGTCTTTCATGATAGTCTTTATGTCCGCGAAGTCCAGACTGATGAGGCCGGGTCTTGAGATCAGGTCCGAAATGCCCTGAACGCCCTGCCTCAAAATATCATCGGCCATTCTGAACGACTCGGTCAGAGGAGTTCTGTTCTCGGCGACCTCCAAAAGCTTGTCATTGGGTATAACGACAAGGGTGTCCACCGCGCCCATCAAGTTGGTGATTCCGATGTCGCTGTTTTTCTGGCGGGTCTTGCCCTCGAACCAGAAGGGCTTGGTGACGATACCGACCGTGAGTATGCCCTCGTCCTTGGCTATCTTCGCCACGATGGGAGCCGCGCCGGTACCCGTTCCGCCGCCCATGCCCGCGGTAACGAAAACCATGTCCGCGCCCTGAACGGCCTTCTTGATATCCTCAACGCTTTCCTCTGCGGCCTTCTGTCCAACCTCGGGAACGGCGCCCGCGCCGAGACCCTTGGTGACCTTCTCGCCTATCTGTATTTTCTGAGAAGCCTGCGACAGCGTGAGATCCTGCTTGTCCGTGTTGACGGCGACAAACTCGACGCACTTCACCTGAGCTTCGATCATTCTGTTTACGGCGTTATTACCTCCGCCGCCGACACCGATTACCTTAATTTTGGCGGGGTTTGTTGATTCCGTATCAAACTGAAACACTTTATTTCCTCCTCTGCTTGCTATCAATCGCAATTATACTCTTATAAAATACATTATACCACGAAAATAAAATTTGTAAATAGAAAAACCGAAAGTTTCTTAAAAAATATTACGGCATTGTAACAAAAGTAATAAAAAACACAAAATTTCTGTAATACTCTTGTAAAATTTGACAAGACATTATTTTACAAAAATAATTTTTGTAGAAATTTTGGCAACAAATTTTGCAGCACTTTGTGTTGACAATATATCTACAAAGTGATACAATTATTTTCGGGAGATGATATTATGGCTAAGACGTCAAATATAAACGTGCGCATCAGTCCGGACACAAAATCCCGGGCAGAGGAATTATTCAAACATTTCGGACTGACAATTTCCGACGCGGTGACTATTTTTTTAAATCAAAGCATTATGTACGGCGGAATTCCGTTTGAAATAAGGCTTCCGAACCCCGAAACGCTTGAGGTACTTGACGAGGTCCGCGATCATAAAAATCTTTCCGGCCCGTTTGACTCGGTGGAGGCTCTTATAGAGGATCTGAACAGTTGATCTTAATTTATATTACTCATCAAGATTTAAAAAAGATTATAAGCGCATGATAAAACGCGGGGCCGATACGAATGATTTTGAAAAAGTAGTAAATATGCTTGTTTGTGAAAGTGTTTTGCCCGAAAAATACAGAGATCACGATTTAAGCGGCATATACGAAGGTTTTAGGGAATGTCACATAAATCCCGATTGGCTGCTTATATACAGAGTGGAAAAAGACAGGCTGATCTTAACGCTCTCGCGCACGAGAACGCATTCCGATTTGTTTTAATGCGCACCGTTCTCTGCGACCGAAACGCGTCAACGATGCGCAAAATGTCGTAGGGCGGATATTATCGCCCGTCTGCCTCGCCCGCCTTTAGGAGGGAGAGGTGCCCGCTTTGCGGGCGGAGAGGGAGGCAAACCAATGTAGGGAAATAACTCCCTCTCAGTCTGCTTCGCAGACAGCTCTCCCCACCCCCCTTAAAAGGAGGAGAGCCTGACCCTAAGTTCGCGGGGATATGCCAATGATTTTTGTCGAATCATCTCCGCATATTTGCTATTTGCTAATCACTATGTTTGACGGAGCGGCATGGTTTCATGCCGCTCCGCTGGTTTATTTTGTTAAAAACTTTTTGATATTCTTTTCAAACATTTGGGCGAAGCTGATCTTTGGAACATCGCAGGCGGCGGTTATCGGGTTCTCGCCGATTTTTTGGCCGTCTATTTTAAATATCACGTTTCCCACGGTGTCGCCCGCCTTGATCGGCGCCGCGCAGATCGAGCTCAGGCTGATCTCGGTCTCGATCTTGTCCTGGTTCCCTTTTTTGACGATATAGCTCGTGTTGCCCGAAAGCTCCACCGGCAGGCTGTCGCGCTCGCCGCTCTGCACCGCAACGTTGGGTATCGCGCCCACCAGCTCGTCGCCCTTCACCACCGAATAATTAGCAAATCCGTAGTCCAGCAGCTTGGCGGCGCTGCCGAAACGCTCGGCCGTGCTCGGCGCGCCGAGAACCACGGCGATAAGCTTCATGCCGTCGCGCTCGGCCGATGCCGACAGGCAGTATTTGGCTATGCTCGTGGAGCCGGTTTTAAGCCCCGTGGCGCCGCTATATGATTTCAGCAGCTTGTTGGTGTTCGAAAGCCCGAAGCTGCCGCCGCGCAGACTGTCCATCCATGTGGTGGTGTATTTGAAAACATCGGGGTGCTTTGAAAGCTCGCATGAAATTTTCGCCACGTCTCGGGCCGAGCTGTAGTGGTCCTCGGGCTCGTCAAGTCCGTTGCAGTTTTGGAAGTGGGTGTTCTCGCAGCCGAGGGCGGCCGCCTTTTTGTTCATCATCTCAACAAAGGCCTCCTCGCTGCCGCCCACGAATTCCGCCATCGCCACGGCCGCGTCGTTGCCCGAGGCTATGGCTATCGCCTTGAGCATGTCGTCAACGCTCATTTGCTCCCCGGGCTCCAGAAACACCTGCGAGCCGCCCATCGACGCCGCGTGCTCGCTGACACTGACCTCGTCGTCGTAATGTATCTTGCCGCTGTCAAGCGCCTCGAAGATCAGCAGCATTGTCATGACCTTGGTGACGCTGGCGATCTGCGTCCTCTCGTCGGGGTTGAACTCATACAGCACGTTGCCCGATTCCGGCTCCATAAGTATGCCGGACTTTCCCGTGACAAGGTTTGCCGAAACGTCGGTGTCTACCTGACTGGCTATATCGAGGTTCTCGGCGCGCGCCGCGGGTGCAAACGAAAGCAAAAGCACCGGCAACGCCGCCAAAGCGATCATACTCTTATATTTTTTTATCATAATTATCACTCCTGTTTGGTATTATAAATTTTTTCTCATATGGTTGAGGGCGTTTTTCTCAAGGCGCGACACCTGCGCCTGAGAGATCCCTATCTCGGAGGCCACCTCGGTCTGGGTCTTGCCCTGAAAAAAGCGCAGCTTTATGATGTGCTGCTCCCTCTCGCTCAGACGGCTTATCGCCTCCTTGAGCGAAATGCTCTCGAGCCACGACTCGTCGATGTTCTTCTCGTCCTTGATCTGGTCCATGATGAACACCGCGTCGGTGCCGTCGTGGTAGAGCGGCTCCTGCATCGAGACGGGGTCCACGATAGCGTCAAGCGCCACCGAGACATCCTCGGGCGGCAGACCCATCTCCTTGGCTATCTCGGCGATGCCCGGCTCTTTGCCGCTCTCGGCGGTCAGCTTTTCCTTGACAGACAGCGCCTTGTACGCCGTGTCTCTAATGGAACGGCTGACGCGTATGGCGTTGTTGTCCCGAAGGTATCTGCGTATCTCGCCTATTATCATGGGAACCGCGTAGGTGCTGAACTGCACGTTGTGGCTCGTGTCAAAGTTTTCCACCGCCTTGATAAGCCCTATGCAGCCGATCTGGAACAGGTCGTCTATATTCTCGTTTCGGTTGCCGAAGCGCTTTAAAATGCTCAGCACCAGCCGAAGATTTCCGTATATAAAACGCTGGCGCGCCTCCATGTCGCCCTGCTTGATCTTTTCGAACAGCTCCCGCTTTTCCTTAGCCGAAAGCACCGGAAGCTTTGAGGTATTCACTCCGCAGATCTCCACCTTGCCGTTTCCCATGGTCCGCCTCCTAAATCCTTGATTTGAATCTAAATACAGTATTTGCAGCCTTGGGAATAATATTCAAACAAATTTTCAATCTGTACAAAACAAGAACAGTATGGTATAATTAATAAAAATCGGGAAATCTTATTTTAAAAAGATAAAACGAAAGGAAAAGGCTTATGAAATCTTATATAGGAATAGAGGACATAAGGGCGAGGGAGATACTTGATTCGCGCGGCAACCCCACGATCGAGACAGAGGTCTACACCGACGACGGAAGCGTAGGCAGAGCGTCGGTGCCGTCGGGCGCGTCGACCGGCGCCCATGAGGCGCTTGAGCTCAGAGACGGCGACGGCGCCAGATATATGGGAAAGGGCGTTTTGAAGGCGGTTCGGGTCGTGAACGAGCACCTGCGCTCAAAGCTCCGGGGCATGAACGTCATCGACCAGAGGGCGATCGACAAAAAAATGATCGAGCTTGACGGCACAGACACCAAGTCGCGGCTGGGCGCCAACTCGATACTCAGCGTGTCTCTCGCGGCGGCAAACGCGGCGGCAAACGCGCTGGGTCTTGGGCTCTATCAATATATAGGCGGCGCTGCCGCCGCAAGACTGCCAAAACCGATGATGAACATAATCAACGGCGGACGCCACAGCGACAACAATCTGAGCATACAGGAGTTTATGATAATCCCGATCGGGGCCAAGAGCTTCGAGCAGGGCCTGATGTGGTGCGTCCGCGTGTACCAAACGCTGAAAAATATTTTAACCGAGCGCGGCCTCGGCTCGGCCGTGGGCGACGAGGGCGGATTCGCGCCGCGGCTCCAGGGCGACGAGGAAGCGATAAAACTGATAATGAACGCGATAACCCGAGCGGGCTTCAAGCCGGGCTTCCATTTCGCGCTGGCTCTGGACGCAGCGGCAAGCGAGATGTTCGGCGAGGCGGAAAAGGTCGGCGAGAGCGGACAGTATTATTTCTGGAAGCAGAACCGCATGCTCAGCCGCGACGACATGGTGAAGCTCTGGAGCGGCTACTGCCGCAAATACCCGATCGTCTCGATCGAGGACGGAATGGCCGAGGACGATTTCGAGGGCTGGGAAATGCTGACCGACACTCTGGGTAAAAAAATAAAGCTGGTGGGCGACGATCTGTTCGTTACCAACGCTGCCAGGCTGAAAAAGGGCTTTGACCTGAGGATAGCCAACTCGATACTCATAAAGCCCAACCAGATCGGAACGCTGAGCGAGACGCTTGACGTGATAGAGCTGGCGAAAACCAACGGATACGCGCCGATAATCTCCCACCGCAGCGGCGAGACTTCGGACGCCGCTATCGCCGATATAGCCGTGGCGGTAAACGCGGAATATATCAAGGCGGGCGCGCCCTGCCGCGGCGAGCGAGTGGCAAAATACAACAGACTTTTGAAGATCGAGCGGGAGATGAGCGAATGAGCGGAAAAAAGATAATCATTTTTGACCTGGACGGAACGCTGCTGAACACCATCGACGATCTGGCCGACGGCGTCAATCATTCCCTCGAGAAATTCGGATATCCGCCGCGGACGGTGGCCGAGGTCACAAACTTCGTGGGCAACGGCATAGGCAACCTGATCGCCCGCGCCCTGCCCGGCGGAAAGGACAATCCCGACTATGAAAGGGTGTTCGGCGAGTTCCGCGCGTTTTATTCCGAGAACTGCGCCGTGAAAACAAAGCCGTATGAGGGTGTGCCCGAGCTGCTGGCTGAGCTTAAAGCAAGGGGCGTCGCGCGCGCGATAGTCTCCAACAAAAACGACCGCGCGGTGCGCAGCCTCAGCGAAAAATATTTTGCCGGCACGGTGGAGACCGCAGTGGGCGAGCGCGAGGGCGTGAAAAGAAAGCCCGCGCCCGACTCGGTGCTTGAAGTGCTGAGGCTTTCGGGATTTGAGCGGAAGGACGCCTTGTACGTCGGGGATTCCGAAGTGGACATACTGACCGCAGAAAACGCGGGGCTCGACCTGGTTTCGGTGGACTGGGGCTTTCGCCCGAGGGAGGTCCTAAACCAAAACGGAGCGGAAACAATAATAAGCAGGCCGAAGGACTTGCTTAAATACATATGATTATTCTTAGGAATTTAAATATTTCTTGCATTGGCGCGTTGTTTGTGCTATAATCGACTTTGGCGGTTTCCGCCAAACGATCAAATTTGAACGGAGAAAATATTATGGCGTTTATATTTAAAAAAGAGATACCTTCGGCGGAGCATTTGAAGGAGCTTTTGCCGGTGCCCGAAAGCTGCGCGAAAATGCGCGAGAAAAAACTCAAGCAGATCGAGGACGTACTGGCGGGCAGAGACGACCGTCTGCTGCTTATAATCGGCCCCTGCTCGGCGGACAACGAGGACTCGGTGTGCGAGTACATATCCCGTCTGGCGGAGCTTCAGGAAAAAGTCAGCGACAAGATATTGTTCGTGCCCCGCATCTACACCAACAAGCCCAGAACCACCGGAGAGGGCTACAAGGGAATGATGCACCAGCCCGACCCCGGCGAGGCGCCCGACGCCTTTCAGGGCATAAAGGCCATACGGCACATGCATATCCGCGCCATGCGCGAGTCGGGCATGATCGCCGCGGACGAAATGCTGTATCCGGGCAACCACCCTTATCTTGACGACATACTCGGCTATGTGGCTATAGGCGCCCGCTCGGTCGAGGACCAGCAGCACCGTTTGGTTTCAAGCGGCGTGGATCTGCCGGTTGGAATGAAAAACGGCACGGGCGGCGATATCGGGGTTATGCTCAACGCGATATACGCGGCGCAGCACGGCCACGACTTTATCTACCGCACCCACGAGGTGGCCACAAAGGGCAATCCCTACGCCCACGCGGTTTTGCGCGGCGGCATAGACGAGCTTGGCCGAAACGTGCCTAATTACCACTACGAGGATCTGCTGCGCATTGCCGAGGAATACGACGCCAGAGGCTTTGAAAACCCCGCGATCATCATAGACACCAACCACAACAACTCGGCGAAAAAGCACAGACAGCAACCGCGGATCGCCTCGGAAGTGCTGCACAGCATGACCTACGAGCCGCTGCTCAAAAAAATGATCAAGGGTTTTATGGTCGAGAGCTATCTTGAGGACGGCTGCCAGCCCATCGGCAGCGACATGGTCTACGGCAAGTCGATCACCGACCCGTGCATCGGCTGGACGGAAACCGAAAAAATGGTATACAAAATCGCGGGCATGGTTTAAACCATACCCGCCGTTTTTTATATTTTATATTTATTGTTTTTTATTATCTCGATCACTCTTTGGCGCATAGACTCGGGCTCTATTACCTCGCAGCTCTCTATGTAGTTCTCCGCCCAGTACTCGATCCCCGTCAGACTTCCGGTGACTGTCATGTCAAAGGTTTCTCCGCCGCTGTTTTCGGTTATCTTTATCTCACTGCCGAAGCGGTCGATGACCTGATCCAAAAGAGCTATATCGCATCTCAGCACGGCGGTTCCGATCTCGCCTCCGTACATAAATATCGAGCGGTCCCTGTATCGTCCGGGCGAAAAGTCAGCGGGAGGCGGAACGCGGGTCTCGTCGGTTATCTCTATGCCCTTTATCTTGTCGATCCTGAACTGGCTTATCGGGTCGCTGTGGGCGGCGCAGTTGCAAAGCAGATAGTAATGCTCGTTCGCCGCGACCATCGCGTATGGGCTCACGGTGTATTTGCCCTCTCTTTTGGGCTTCAATTTCTTGTCAAACCCGTATTTCAAATACGTGAATCTGACTTTTTTCCCGTTTGCCACGGCCTCTTCCAGCAAGTCAATATTCAAAAACACCTCTTTGTTGTCGGTCTTGCGCGTTGTGCCCAGCGCTGTCAGCGAGTTGTAACTCTTGCGCTTGTTTGCCGGCAGCAGCTTTTGGAGCTTCCGCGCCAGCTCGGCCGAATAGCCGTCGGGGATACCCGGATTTGAGTATACGCTGTCTATCAGCATCCTTATCTCCGAGGCGTCGAAATCGCGGTTCTCGAGACAGTACCCCTTGCCGTTCTCTTCGGGCGTCGAGATCTCATAGCCCATTTCCGAAAGCACGGCCATGCAGCTGTACACCGTGCGGCGGTCGATCTTCAGGTCATAGTCGCGCTGCATATATTTTATGATATCGCTCATTTTTAATATATTGTCATAATCGGTGTGCTCTTTGAGTATCTCCAGCACGCACACTGTGTTGGCCTTCGCGGTAAGTCTCATATTTATCACTCCGTTCTTAAATTATAACATTCGTTTTGTTTACAGTCAATATTATACAAAAAATCCCCTACAAAAAATTGTACAGGTACCTAACTTTTATAACGTTATAAGTTAAAACTAAGAGACGGAAAAATTCCGTCTCTCTTTGTTTATTCGGAATGATTTTTGCCTCTCGCCTTGGCGCGCAGCTGATTGTTTAAGATCTTTTTCCTGATCCTCAAATGCTCGGGCGTCACCTCAAGGAGCTCGTCGTCAGCCAAAAACTCAAGACACGCCTCCAGGCTCATCTGCACGGGCGGCGTCAGCTTGAGCGCCTCGTCGCTGCCCGACGCGCGGGTGTTGGTGAGCTGCTTTTTCTTGCATACGTTGACGTTTATGTCCTCGGCCTTGGGATTGACGCCCACGACCATGCCCTCGTACACCTGAACGCCGGGACCGATAAACAGCGAGCCGCGATCCTGCACCTTGAACAGTCCGTATCCCACCGACTCACCCGTCTCAAACGCCACCAGCGAGCCTGTGTGACGGCTGTGTATCTCGCCCTTGTAGGGCTGATAATCATAAAACACCGAGCTGAGTATTCCCTCGCCCTTGGTGTCGGTCAAAAACTCGCTGCGATAACCCAGAAGGCCGCGGGAGGGGATCAGGTATTCAAGCCGCATCCTGCCGCCCTGGGGCGACATCGACTGCATCTCGCCCTTGCGCTGTCCGATCTTTTCCATGACGGCGCCCATGCTTTCCTCGGGCACGTCGATCACCAGCTTTTCTATCGGCTCGCATTTTTCGCCGTTTATCTCTTTGTAGAGCACCTTGGGAGTGCCGACCGAAAACTCGTAGCCCTCGCGGCGCATGGTCTCGATCAGTATCGAGAGGTGCATCTCACCCCTGCCCGCCACGCGGAAGCTGTCGGTGGTCTCGCCGTCCTCAACTCTGAGCGACACATCCTTCAAAAGCTCGCGGTTCAGCCTGTCCCTTATCTGTCTGGTGGTGACAAACTTGCCGTCTCGGCCCGCGAAGGGGCTGTCGTTTACAGAAAACGTCATTTCGATAGTGGGCTCGCTGATCTTTACAAACGGAAGCGGCTCCACGTTCTCGGGCGCACATATCGTGTCTCCGATCGTGATGTCGGGTATGCCCGAGAAGCAGATTATGTCGCCGACTTCGGCCTCATCGACCGCTGTCCTGCCGAGACCGTCGATCTGATACAGGTTCACCATTTTGGCCTTGTAAGGCTCGTGGTTCTCGTGGTACTCGGCGACCGTGACCTCCTGATTGTGCGCTATCCTGCCGCGCTCGATCCTGCCGATGCCGATCCTGCCCACATAGTCGTTATAGTCTATCGAGGACACCAGCATCTGCAGCGGCCCCTCCTCGTCGCCCTCGGGGGCGGGAATATAATTCTTTATCGTCTCGAACAGTACCTTGAGGTCCTTGCCCTCCTCGTACTGGGAAAGCGATGCGGTGCCCGCCCTGCCCGAGCAGAACAGGATAGGGCTCTCGAGCTGCTCGTCGTTGGCGTCAAGCTCGATCAGCAGGTCGAGTATCTCGTCGGGTATCTCGTCGAGCCTCGCGTCCGGACGGTCGATCTTGTTCACGACGACTATCACTCTGTGGTTCATCTCAAGCGCCTTTCCCAGCACAAAGCGGGTCTGGGGCATGGGGCCCTCGGCGGCGTCCACCAGCAGGATAACGCCGTTCACCATCTTGAGTATGCGCTCCACCTCGCCGCTGAAGTCGGCGTGGCCCGGAGTGTCGATGATATTCATTTTTATGTCCTCGTAGTATACCGAGGTGTTTTTCGAAAGTATGGTGATCCCGCGCTCGCGCTCAAGATCGTTGCTGTCCATGACGCGCTCCTCCACCACCTGGTTCTCGCGGTAAACGCCGCCCTGCTTGAGCATCTCATCGACCAGTGTGGTCTTGCCGTGGTCGACATGGGCGATGATCGCTATATTTCTCAAATCATTTCTGACCATAAAAATCTCCTTCTTCCTCTGCCGCGCTTTCCGCGCCGTCACAAAGCGGCTTCATTTTGTTGAAGCCGCTCATTTTGCGTTATTTAATTATATCATACCGGCCGCCTTGTGTAAATGCCAAATATATTCAAAATTTGCGCGTCAAACGCGCCTCTATTGGGCATTTTCCTACACAAGCCACAGGCCGCCGCCGTCGGGGACCGCTTTTTTAAAGCCGCGCAGCGCTTCCTCCGCCGCGTCTCGACCGAGAAATATCCCGAAAACCGCGCTGCCGCTGCCGCTCATGAGCGCGCGCTCGGCGCCGAGAGATTCAAGCAGGCTCTTGTATTCCGCGATCTCGGGCACGGCGGGTATCGACACGCTCTCAAAAACATTGCCCATGCTTGAGAATATTTTTTGTGCATCACCCGACCTTATCCCCTCGACCAGACGGTCTATGTCCATGCCCTCGGGCTTTTTGGAAAAATCCAGATTTTCATAGGCCCATTTGGTGGAAACGCTCTTTTTCGGCTTGGCTATTATAAAGCTCATCTCGGGCGGGTCGGGCAGCGGCATCAGGACCTCGCCGATCCCCTCGGCCAGAGCGCAGCCGCCCCTCACGCAGAAGGGCACGTCGGCGCCCAGCGACAGTCCGATATTAAGCCTTTCGTCAAGGCCGAGGGGTCCGCCCAGCAGATCGTCCAGCATGTTTATCACGCCCGCCGCGTCGGCGCTGCCCCCGGCCATGCCCGCACCCATGGGCACGACCTTTTCGATGCGTATGTCGCAGCCCGGAAAGACCCCGGCTTTTTGAAAAACAGCCTCGGCCGCCCGATACGCGATGTTTTCGCGCCCGAGCGGCATGGCGGGATCGTTGCCGCTTAATGCTATCTTACCGTCGCTCCGCAGCGAGACGTTGACCTCGTCGCCGAAATCTACGCGCATCATAACCATGCGCACCGTGTGGTAGCCGTTAGGCAGCCTGTTCAGCACGTCGATAGCCAGATTGATTTTCGCCCTGCAAAGCATAGTATATCACCTATTATTCCTTATTTTCGCGCAGCTGCGTTCTCAAAACATAACCCTGGGTGCCGTTATAGTCGATCCTGGCGTAGCCGTTCACCGATACCTCTATAAGACCCACGGCCGCGTCTTTGGGAACCGGTGTCTCGGCCTTGGCGCCGTCCTTGGGCTGGCCCATGATGCTGACGCCGTCGGCGTCTATGTATCTCATCGCGGACGCCTGCGTCGGCGGCTGTATTTGCGTCAGATAGAAATTCATGATATATCCGTACATATTGTTGTACTTAACTCTCGCGAAATCGTCCGCCATCTCCACGTAGTCCACGCGCGTTCCGTAGGGCACGGTCGCCAATACCTGAGATTTCTCGTCGGCGGTCTGGTGGAAGTTCACGCCGTGGGAAACGTTTGTGACATATCTATAGCCCACGACCTGCTGGCTGCGCTCGTAGTTTTTGATCGACTGCTCGATGTCCTCCTTGAGGCCCTCGGCCTCTTTGCGAAGGTCGTCCGTCAGGTTGGTCTGTGACAGGAACGCTGTTATTCTGGCGTGCGCGCCGTAGTAGTCGCCGCTCTCGATCACCTTTTCGATATCCTTGAGCGTGTCGTAGGGCAGCTTGTCGATCTGGGTCCTGATATCGTCAAGCAGCTGCTGGTACTCGTCCATCAGCGCGGGCGTTGTTTTCATGGTGTAGAACTGACCCAGAGCGCTCTCGGCCTCATAATACAGACCCTTGTTGTAAAGCGCCTCGGCGTTGTCGAGATACTCTCTTGTTTTCAGAAGCTCGGCTTCTATGTCGTTGGGCTGACCCGCGGCCATAAGCGCCACGTTGCGCTCCGTCACGCCCTTTTGGACATAGAACTCACCCAGCGCGGTGGGCTCAAGCGTCTGCGCGGCGGACAGCTCGTCCTGAGTTGTTGAGTTTATAACGCTCTGCGCGCCGTAGTAATCACCCGTCTCGTTCAGCTGCTTGATCTGAGCGAGCTTCTCATCGAACTGCGTCTTGTGGTAAAGCGGCGAGTTCTCAACGTTTTTAAACGACGCCTCGCTGTTGACAAACACCGTGCCCGTGGTCTGGTCCCACTCGACCGGCAGACCCATCTGCTCGGATATAAAGCGGACGGGCATCATGGTGATCTCATCGTTATAGAGTATCGGAGCCTCGGGCAGCTCATACTTGTTGCCCGCCGCGTCATACACGTCCTTGCTGCCTATCTTCATAGCGAACCAGATAGTGTCGTTTGCTATAACGACTCCCTGCGTCGCCTCGTCCCATGTGACGGTGCAGCCGAGCGCCTCGGTAACCACGCGGGCGCGGACCATGGTGCTTCCCTCTCCCACAACGACACCGAGCGGGATCTTGTCCGCCGCGTCGGTGATAACCACCGGCTGATCGTTGACGTAGATATTCACCGTCTCCTCGTCGGCCTGCGCTAAGACGCAGCCCAGCGCCAATGCTGCCGAAACCAAACATACAATTAATTTTTTCATCTCTCTTTGCCTCCTGATTTTTATTTATTTTTTATTTTCTTACTCGTTTAAAAATCTCCGCATTATGTTCCTCGCGATTGGGGCGGCGGTTTTTCCGCCGGGAGTGCCGTTGTTTTCAAGCAGCACCGCCACACATATTTTCGGATTCTCGGCGGGCGCAAAGCCCACGAACCAGGAATGATCCTCGCCGCCCTCGGTCTCGGCGGTACCGGTTTTTCCGGCAACCGTTATCCCGTCGATTTGGGCCGTGGTTCCGGTTCCCTCCTCCACCACGCCGATCATCATGTCGCGCACGTACGCCGCGCAGGCGGAGCCTATGCTCTCGTACAGCACCGACGGCTTTGTCTGGCCGATTATCGTGCCGTTTTCGGTGGTGACGGTCTCGACCAGATACGGCTTCATCATCTTGCCGCCGTTCGCCACCGCGGAGGCTGTCATCGCCACGTGCAGCGGCGTCATAACAAGCCCGCCCTGGCCGATCGACACAAGCGCGGCGTCCAGGTCGGTCATGCGGCTGTACTGTATCTCGCTCTTGGATGTGGGTATGTCGAACTCCAAGTCTTTATTTACTCCGAACTTCTCGGCCTCGGCGCGGACGCTGTCGGCGCCCATCTCGTAGCCTAAGGTACAGAACACATAGTTGCTGGACTTCTCAAAGCCGGTCTTTATGTCAATGCTTCCGAAGGCCTCGCCGCCGTAGTTGCTCACCTCCACGTCGCCCTGTTTGAAAACTCCGGGATCGTCGAAGGTCTCGGTGGTCCTGCCGTTTTCGTAAACGGCCGCCGAGGTCACGATCTTATATGTGGAGCCGGGCGGGTACAGACCCTGCGTGGCGCGGGCGAGGAAGGGCGAGTTCTTGTCCTCCATTATGCCTTCCCAGTCATCCTCTATGGTGTTGGGGTCAAAGTCGGGCAGGCTGACCATCGCCAGTATCTGTCCGGTGGTGGGCTCCATCGCCACTATCGCGCCGTGCCTGCCGTCCAGCTGGTCGTAGGCGTATTCCTGCAGATAATCCAGCACGGTCAAATGCAGGTTGTTGCCGGGGCGGTTGTCGCCTATGCTTATTCCTATGTTTCCCTTGCCGACCAGGTCGGCGTCTCTCGACATCTCGAGCAGGGTCTTGCCGTACACCTGAGACGAGTAGCCTATCACATGGGAATACAGCCTTCCCCTCGGGTACCTGCGCGTGCGCGTTCCGTCGTCGCTGATCCTTGTCTCGGCAAGCAGTTCGCCCTCGCTTGAGTAAATGCTGCCGCGCTTTATGTGCTGCTCGCTTTCCCACTGGCGGCGGTTGTATGAGTTGGTGTACACCTCTTTGGCTCTGAACATATTGAACCATAGCAAGTATGAGGCCAGCGCCAGAAACAGCAAAGCGATAACCACCAGCACCCTTATGATCCGCTTATTTGTGTTCATTGGGCTCCCCCTTTCGCTCGGCCTTGGCCGAGATCGCCTGAATGATACCCATGGAGGCGAAACTGATAACAACCGAGGTTCCGCCGTAGCTGACGAAGGGCAGAGTTATTCCCGTCAGCGGTATCATCTTGATAACGCCGCCGATTATGATAAACGTCTGAAGCGCGAACATCACGGTCACGCCGAAGCTGACCGCCTTGTCGAACGGGTCGGACGCCATGATCGAGATCTTAAAGCAGCGGTATGCTATCAAAAAGAACAGCAGTATGACCGCCACGCCGCCGAACACTCCCATCTCCTCGCATATCGCGGCGAAGATAAAGTCGGAGTGCACCAGCGGGATATAATTGGGCGAGCCGTTGCCAAGACCCCTGCCGAAATAACCGCCCGACGATATGGCGAACAGCGACTGTGCTATCTGGTAGCCTCTGTTTGAGATGTCCGACCAGGGATCTATCCAGTTGGCTATTCGCACCTGAATGTGGTACAAAAATTTCCAGCCCAGCAGACCGATTATCACCAGCGCGCAGATGTTGAGCGCCAACAGCTTTTTGTCGGGCTCGTAGACATATATCATGAAAAGATAGATCGAGAACATAACAAGGATCGTGCCCCAGTCGCGCTGAAGCACCAGAAAGCCCACAAACACGTAGGTTATCAGCAGCGCCGCCCACTTGGGCTTTACCTTGCCAAGCAGCGGCTTTGACCAGCTGCCGCTTGTGTAGCACGCCAGGCACATGATAAACAATATCTTGGTTATCTCTGACGGCTGAAAAGAGATCGGGCCGATCGAGATCCAGTTTTTGGAGCCGTAGACCTCGGTTCCGAAAACAAGGGTTATCAAAAACAGCAGCGTTCCTCCGATAAAATAAAGGTACCACAGCTTGTTCCATATTTTGACGTTATAATATACAAAATACGCGATAAAGAACACCGCGCCGCCGACCAGTATCCAGATTATCTGGCGGAAGGCGTAGCTCAGATTGATCCTGCACAGCAAAAGCACGCCGATGGATATGAGCATAAACACCATCAGCATAATAAACTTGTCGCCCATGCGCCCAAGCACAAGCGCGGTGTACATAACCAGAAACAGCGCCAGCACCGCCGCGCCGGTGTACAGAATATTCAAATTATAATTGTTTTCTTTATTTATAAACAGCAGGCCGAACCCCAGCACATTGAGCAAAATCAGCAAATAAGCGGGCTTTCGGTAGCCTGCGGACTTTAAGCGGTCAATTCCCATAGTATCACCTCTCTCAGGTCTCAAACACGAAGTTCAGACCGCCGATCGAGATCACGTCCTCGGGGTCGAGGATGACTTCATTTAAAATTCTTTTGCCGTTTATCGTCGTTCCGTTTCTGCTTCCAAGGTCCTCAAGGTACCACTCTCCGCCCTCGAACCATATGATAAGGTGCTTCTGCGATACAAAGCTTTCGTTTATCACGATGTCGCACTCGGGGCTTCTGCCGACTATCGCCTCGCCGTATATGTTGTAGCGGCGCTTGAGTGGATTGCGCGGCTCGGTTTTGGACTTCACCGGCCTCAGGCTGGCGCACGCCTCGTCGGCAATGCTGTTGTCCTCAAAGCGGCTCATTTTTTTGACGTCCATATATATGAGGCGGATCACAAAAATTATGAAAACATATATTATTACGGTGAAAACATAGCTAAGGATCGTTGATATAAAACTGTATACTGTCATGATATCCTCCTTTTGTTTTCGCGCTCGGTCTTTATTTAGTATTCGTTCCAGTAATCGTCGTCCTCGCGCGAATCCGCGGCGTTCTCATTGACTATCTTATGCTTTTTCTGCATTATATAAAGTATTATCGCGAACAATATGCCCACCGCGAAACAGCCCAAGTACAGATAGGCTATCGGCGGCGTTTCAAACTTCATGGTGGTCAGCGGGTTATAGAACACCGTATTCGACATATATCCGCTCTCGCCCGCGTCGAACTCGGCGGGCGCCACCTGGCACATGCGCTCAAACAGCCGATACAAAAACTCCGCCGCGCTTCTGCGGTCAAATCGGTTTTCGGTATTGCACAGCGCCATGCCGTCGTTGATTATGCCCTCGCGCGCGCCCATCGCCAGAGCGGGCAGCGATTCTTTGTCCATGTACTGTATATCGGGGTAGTTCAGGTAAATGCTGGCGTAGGGGCGGTCGCTGTCGTTTCCCATATCGGGGTAGTAGTAGCCCTTGTATTCCACCAGCAACCCGAGGCTCCGCACAAAGCTGTCCTCAAGGCCCACCGCCGAATTTCCGTTGAACCTGAGCCCACCCTGATCGGTGTACAGGCGGATATCCGCCTCGTCTATCGAGGCAACGTAAACCGCCTGAGGATCGGACTCGTCTATATCGCTGTAGTCAACTCGGGCGTCGGTATCGACCGTGAACAACATTCCCGCTATCGCTCTTGCCGCGTCGTAGTTGGTGTACTGGTCATCGGGGCGGAACCTTCCGCCCGTGGCCGCGAAATAGTCTTTCGATACAAGCTGCTTGATGTGGTCGCGCTCGGCGTCCGGCAGCTCGTCTATGTCCGAGATCTTCGGCTCGTTGTATTTTGTTTTATAAAGTCCGATCGAGTTGGTTTTAAACTCTATCGCGCCGTTTATCGGGTCGTATATGCCGCCGATGTTAAAGTCTCTGCCGTCGCAGGTGTTGTAGACGCTGTCATACTCGCTGTCCGCGGGTATCGAAAAATTGACCTTTGTGGGCAGCTTGTCGATCAGGTTCATGTCTCGGTCGTAAAAATTGATTATATAGCCGCCGCCCATTGCCGCGCCCATCTCGACCGTGAACGAGCCGTGATTCTCGATTATCAGGTCGCAGGTTGCCTTGTCCATGATCAGGCTGTGGCTGTTGTCTCCGATAAGCACGCGCATGTTCGAGATCCCCATATCGTCGGCCTTGAGGCTCTCGTCAAACACTATGCGCGGCGGTGAATTTTCGTCAAGGCCGTTTATTATCAGCTGGATCGGGACCACAACATCCTTATTGGGACGGATCCCCCTGCGGTCAAGCTCCTCCCACAGCGCGGCGCTTGTGCGCACCGCCGCGGCCGCCGAGTCGCGCACCGCGTCGGCGCTTATCGTGACCGTGTTGTTTTCGGCCTTGAGCCGCGCCACCGAATTTCTGAGGCACGCGGCGCTGATATACGCGGCGATGTCGTTTACCGCGGGGCCGTTGGGTGAGTTCGGACCCAGGCCGTCAATTATTTCGTTTAAGTATTTCCCGTACTCGTCGATCGAAGTGAACCCGCTCGCGGCGGCATAGTCTATAGATATGTTCGAAAGAGCTTGGGAGCCCTGTGACGCGTCCTCAAGAAATCCCATTTTTATCATGCTGTCGTCGAGAGACGAGACAGTGCCCAGCTCGGTCGCGACATAACCGCAGGAAGTCTCCGCGGGGCTGAGTTTCACGTAATACAGCGAGCCGTTGTGCTTGCCGCTCGCCGACTCGAGATACTCGGGTATGTAGTGGGCGATATACGAGCCGTCGTCCAATTCAGCAAGGTATTGTATTTTGCAGCTTTCGGGCGAGCGCGTCCACATAGTGCCGTCCGGGTCCTGCTGGGGGAGATGGAAATTGCCGTCGGTGTGGTCGATATAATACTTATCGGCAACGCTTATAACGTTTGATGGCGTGCTGTCGATATTGAACGTGTTTTTGACGCATCTGCGGAGCGTTTCGGGCGTGACAAGCTTGGTGTTTCCGTATATGGGCGCGTTGGGATCCTCGCGGTCGGTCTTACTGTACGCCAAAAACTGCCACCAAATGATCTCGGAAAGCTTTTCGTTCCAGTTCGACGGGTCAAGCGAGATTTTTCCGCCGCTGTCGCTTTCAAACTCGGTGGTGTAGCAAGCGCCGAAACGGCATAGATAATCAGACAGCGACTTTCGGGTCTCCGCGCTCATCGCGTGGCCCGCGTCGTGATAGGTTTTAGCGGGAGCGCCACCGGGCGCATCCTCGGCCCGCGCGGGAACGACAGCGAATGACGCGGCAAGCATCGCTGTTAAAATTATAAAATAAGTGATTTTCCTTGCGAACATATTTCTATCCTCGGTATTTGTAATTTGATATAATATATCATGATAATTATAGCACAGATAAATATTTTTTTCAATAATTATTTTTATATTTATGCCCACCTCCGTCAGGCTGCGCCTGACACCTCCTCCCGGGAGGAGGCATTAATTAGGCGCCCCCTTGGGGATAATCAGCAAGCTTGCTTGCGGGTTCAAAGCTATCTTTCAAAATTGTTTACAATTTTGACCAAGAGCTTCCTTAATGCTGTCGGGCAACGCCCGACTGAGGGGGGATTGCTATTCGCTAATCACTGCATAAAAAGTTCCCCCTTGACAAAAGGGGGAACGGATGCTATAATAATACTAACGGCACCGCATTCGCGGTACAGCCTAAAACAAAGTTACTTTATGTAACCGTCCGGCGAGGGCGGTTACATTGCTTTTATCGTGAATAACACGAGAAACATGATAGTTAAAAATATAATTCTTAATATATGCTTCATAAGCGCGTCACAATGCGCGTCGTTTATCAAAAAAATCGCAGGCGATTTTTTCTAATCACTCTGCGATTGTTCCTTTTCCCACAAAGGCAAGCCTTTGTGGGAGCCCTGCGCCTTTCAGGCGCTCCTATTCTCAATTTTCTAATCACTACGTTTATACCGCTCTACTTTACCGCTTTTTTATTTAGCTTTTTTATTATATCATATTTCAACAATATTTTCAAATTAAGAATATGTTACATACCCACCTCCTCCCGGGAGGAGGCATATATTTGGCCCGCCCCGACGGCGTTTTGCATGCTATGGTCGTAGGGGGCGACGACCTCGGCGCCCCGCAAGGGCGGCAATCTGCCGCCCGTCCTAGTCCCTAGATCCTATTCCCTAGTCTCTACGTTAAAAAAGGAACCCCTGTTTGGGGTTCCTTTGTGTTCTGATTCAATTTGTCTTGTTCGACAAATTATTTTGCGGCGGGTGTTGCCGAAGCGTCGGGAGCCTCGGTAGCAGCCTCTGTAGCCGCGGGTGTAGCTGTTGCCGCAGCGCCGGTCGAGAAACCGCCGTTATTGTTTGCGGGCGCAGCTGTGGGCTCGGCTGTAGCAGCGGGAGCCTCTGTTGTCTCGGGAACTTCCTCGGGAACTTCCTCGCTTCTGGTCAGAACGTATACTCTGTCGAGCAGAGTGGCGGCCTCTGAACGCGCAGCGTTAGCCTGCGGTCTGAAGTTGCCTGTCTCGTCGCCCTGGAGCAGTGAGTACTCTGTCAAACCGGCAACATACTCCTTAGCGTAGTCGGAGATCGACGCAGCGTCGGAATATGTCATAACATTGCTTGACGTCATGTTCATCTGACGGCCGATGATCGTTGCCATCTGCTCACGCGTAATGTCAGCGTTGGGAGCGAACTCGTTAGCGGAAACACCGTTAACCAGACCCGCTTCTGTAGCGGCGATTACGTAGGGAGCGAACCAGTCGCTTGCCTGTACATCAACAAACTGTGATGTTGTGGACGAAGCTGTGAGACCGAATACGCTTACAGCGATCTTTGTGAACTCTGCACGAGTGATGTTGTTCTCGGGCATGAACTGCGTGGGTGTCTCACCATTGATGATTCCCGCGTTGTAGAGGTCCATGATGTAGTCATAAGCCCAATATGTGGGAGGTACATCCTGGAATACCTGAGCCGTCGAGGGAGCCGATGTGGGAGCTACCACGCCGGGAGCCTCGGTTGCACCGGGTGCGGGTGTAGCGGTCGTTGTGGGAGCGCCTGTTCCGAATCCGGAACCGCCTATGCCGCCGCCTTTGCCGGCTGTCGTGTATGTGTAGCTGATAATACCCTCGGGTCCGGGTGCATCTGTCACTTTGCCGTTGAGGTAATAAACAGTGTTCTCATTCGCTACATCCAAACCGTGCTCGGGCGCGATAACGATGTCGGCTTTGTAAGTTGTCTTGTACTCGGCCTTGTAAGTCTCGTCGGATACAGGGAACTCATTTTCGCCTTCTATAATGTACCAAACCGTAAATACGGTGTAGTGACCGGGAACGGTCTTCTCCGCAAGAGGCAGCTCCTTATTGGGAGTGGGGTTCTTGATAGATATGCCGATCTGATCGATCGTTCTCTCAACCTTGATGTACTGCTCGGAAGCAACGCCCTTATAGATTACCATAATGTTATGGTCGTCAACAGCGCGCAGCTCGAAGTCAGCCTTTGTGGCGTCGTTGTATACAACTTCCTCGGTTGTGGGCTCTCCGCCCTCAACGGGAGTTGCAACAATGATCGTAAACTCGGGAACGAGAGCAACGGCGTCGTCGCCGATCTTGCAGCCGGTTACTTTAACTTCATCCTTAAGAGTAACCGCGAAAGCGTCCTCGCCTTCCTTCTCTACGATAGCAACAGCATCTTCAGCGCTATTCTCATCGAATGTGAGCTTACTCTTAACTATGTCAAGAGGCAGATCATTGTCGTCCTTGTCTCTGATACCCGTAATGCTGTAGGTGTAGCCCTTAGGCAGCGTGCCTGTGAAGTTATTGTCAGCGCCTCTGCTGATCACATAGTAATCGTTATCGTCGCTGGCGGCATCTGTTCTAACGATCAGCCTTTCAACGTTATCGGGAACCTGATCGGCTTTGATAACGATAGTGAACTCGGTATCATCAACGGGAGGCTGCGTAACTACGGGAGCATCTGTAGCAGGTGCGGGTGTAGCCGTCTCTACCGGAGCGGGTGTAGCCGTCTCTATCGGAGCAGGTGTAGCCGTCTCTACCGGAGGTTCGGGTGTAGCAGTTACAGCAGGTTCAGGTGTATCCGTTACAACCGGCTCGGGTGTAGCCGTCTCAACAGGAGCACCCTCTGCAACATTAATAACCAAATCGGTTGATGTTGCGGCATCCAACTGGGTCCAATCACTATCAAAAACAAATACTTCGTCTATAGGCAGTGTATGAGTTCCAATCGTCGCATCAGCTTTTGCTTTTATGCTGAAAGTGATAAACGGCTCATTTGCCTTGGCGTTGATTGCGTTATCAATCGACACACAGAGGCGACCATTTGTAAGCGAAATCGAAAGACCATTTTCCGAAATGTCAGGATACTCAAAATTATCATCTAACTTATAATAGAAGGTTGTGAAACCGCCTACTGTATAATCAATGTCTGTGGTCAAATTAATTTCTACTGACTCTCCGGGAGCAACCGAATCTTTAGCGGGTGCAATAGTAACATTTACAACATCACTAGCAGCCGCAAATACTGTTACACTAAACATTGTCGCAATCATCGCAACAACACAAATAACAGCAACTACTTTACTTAACTTTCTCATCTAAGTTAATATCTCCTTTCATAACATTTAAATAAAAGTTACTTATAACTCTTGCGATACTTTACTGTTCAACAGGAAAAGTATTGATTTTGCCTCTTGCATGTTGCATAATAAGGGCAGCATCAGCGGGATTAACTTTGGTATCACCATTTACATCCGCTGCTTCAAGATCAATTTTATCACTTTCCGTCATTTTGCCTCTTGCATACTTCATAACAAGCGCTGCATCCGCAGGATTAACTTTATTGTCGCCGTTCGAATCACCATACATAACTTCGGGACCGGGTCCGGGTTGGTCTCCGCCAGCGCCGAGAGTATACGACTCAGCGTCGGGTGTAGCTACATCCGTGCCGCCTATCTTTACCATGATGGTATCACCGTCTTTATAAGCGTTGTCGCCCGTCTTTGACAGCTTGAATGTGTAGGTGCCGCTTGCCGCGCCGTCATACTGATTGATGTAGCCTACGGGCGTCTCGGTAACGGAAACAAATCCGTCGCCGCCGTTTGCCAAGATGTTTGTTATGTTGTAAACAAACAGCGTCATCTGGCTGGGCACGGTAGCAGCGGTAAAGGGCACGCTTACGGTGT
>CANRBF010000014.1 GCA_947628795.1 uncultured Monoglobus sp. | reverse complement strand
TTGCTTTCGGAAGCGTTCTCGATGTTTATGTCATAGCTTTCGGGCGCGGCCTCTCCGCTCGACAGATTCGCGCTGTAATCGCTCATCCTAACGCCCGCGTAGCTTTCCGCACCGCTTATCTTAACGGCTGCGTTCGAGCCCGCCTGCAAAGGAGTTTTGAGAGTGCAAACGAATTTTCTCGCATACACCGTGCCGTCGGGTGCGGTCTCGTTTGTGGGATATGACAGCGTGTACTCGTTTCCGCCGATCGAGATATTTGTCACGGTCTCGGGTTTCATGTATTTGTCAAACGTAATTGTAAGATTTTCGGACGTCAGCACTGCGCTCTCAACCTTCGGCGCGGTCTTTGACACAAGCCCGATATTGACGTTCGTCTGAGGCGGAGGCACGGGCAGCCACTCGCTGAGCTGCGTCTCGTATCCGTCCTTCTCATACTTGACCTGCCAAAGCCCCTCGGGCACATCCCAAGCGTACGCTCCGTTTTTGTCTGTGATAAGCGGATTCATCTGATTATATTCCGACGCGTCCCAAAGCACAGTGCTGCTTTCGTCAAAGCTGCCGTCCTCGTTTATATAATCCGGAGCGATATAATACGCCGTCGCCGTCACGCCCTCCAAACGGTTGCTTGTGACGCCCTCATAAACATACCCGCTCGGATCGATCGACCATTTGCATGAATATCCCGTGCCGATCTCCCATGTGGCAAGCATTTCCCAAGTTCCGAGAGCAAATTCAATATCCGCTGTATTTTGATACGACAGACCGGAGACCACCAAACTGCACGCGAGAGGCAATGCTATTCCGGAAGCTGCGAGCGCTCCGGTCACGCACAAGAGCGCAATATCGGCATAATTTGATTTCTCCGCGATCTCCAAACGCTTCAACCTCATTTGCTTTTCCTCGGGACTCATGGGTGTGTTTAAAACCTTTTGCCGAGCAGCGTTTATATCAACTCTGTTGTTGTCGAATGTGATAAACTTGTCAACATCGCCAAGAACCGATGTTACAGAATTCAATTGATCCAATGCCGTGTCAAGTCCGTACGCTTTGTTTTCAATTAAGAAGTCGGACATTTTTTCCTGCGCAAAGCTCACAACTTCGGCCTGAAGCTTGCTTTCAGCCTCATTGGCGACCTTTACATAAAGTTCCTCGCCCGCCTCGTCAACGACTTTGTTATATCCGTAATCCGCGGCATTTTCAGGCTTTAAGTACGAGGGGATAACCTTTGAGAGAATATTAAAATCGAGCGCTCCTTTAATATCCTTTAAAAATGTCACCTTACCCGACAGGCTGTCGTTTGAAGCAGATGTTATTGCTATCTGCGCTTCGGGCTCGCCCTCATCATTTGTCAAAGTAATCTCGCAGCCGTCCCATTCTTCGGGAAGAGTATTGGTATATTGAGCTGATGTAAAATCGATCTCTTTGCTGAATAAAAACGGCTCGCTTTTTGGCAGATATTCAACCGAGATCTCACCCGGAACATAGTTGCGATTTGTACCATCAAACACTCCTTCGGCGACATACGCCTGAATGCCGGGATCCCAAACGGCTTCCATATACTTTTTCTGATTACTGCGAGTGCTGACTATATAGACCTTTTCTATAGCGTCGATATTATCGAATTTCGCCTCAAATCTAAATCCCAAACTTGGATTGAAAATTAGAGTCGGCTTAATGGTGCTGTCAGTTAAATTATATCTATATGTGTTCGTATGATTTCCATAGCTCATAATCAAAGATTTCAATGCCGGCGCGGAATCCCGATAGGTTACCGAGGTTTCGGCATCTACCCGCTCTCCGGCTTTTTCCGTCTGCGCTGTAATGGTATAAGTCTTGTAATTTTCTGTTTCAGGCAGCGTGATAGTTGTTGTATAATTGCCGGATTTTATGGTATTTGTGCTTCCCACTTTATCATCGCCCACATAGAAGTCAACAATGCTATCAGGCGACGCAATTCCCTCCACCAATACGGAAGAGCTGTTGGTAATATTGTCTGCTTTAATAGAAATATCGGGAACCGAACAGTTCAACACGCCAATAATTTCAGACTTGTTGATCTCGCCATCCTGATAGTCCATCTTTGCATAGCTGAGCAAAGTAGTATATTCAGATGGCTGCACACAAAACGTTAATGTACCTTTATCTGAATTTATCGGTATGGTCAAGAGATTATCTTTGTACTCATAGTCGGTAAGAAGCACATCATACAATTTTAGAGTGCTTTCTATCAATGATGAACTTTGGGGAATCCGAATTACCAGTCTCTTATTTTCCATATTTGTTTCGGCCTTCTGCTCATACTTGACCACAAAAGGAACATATCCCGTCATGGTACTGATGTCGGAGTAGTAATCGGTGTCTCCATAAACAAAGTGTTCATAGAAGGTTATATCCCGTGTAAGAATAAAATGTACATCATTGTCAATCAGATGTGCAAGGGCAGGTGAGGATTCACTGCAATATACTTGTAAATTGTGACAATTTTTGAATGAATTATTTCCTATCGAAACCACACCGTCCGGAAGATACAATTCTTTAAGTCGGGTGCATCCTTCAAATGCGAAATCTTCAATGGTTGTAACAGTACTTGGAATATTCACTCTTTCAACATAGCTTGGCGATTGATAGAAGTTCAATAATCGGTTTGGCACAGAGGTCATTCCTTCCTCCAAAGTTACATAACTTAAGTTGATGTCGCCCGCAAATGGACCGCCGCCGTTATCGCCAACTTTCTTCACGTTTTTGGGGACAGTAATGCTGCTAATCGCTGTGCCTTGTATCATATGATCTCCCAAATATGTCACAGTTTCAGGCAAAAATAGTTCTGCTAACTTTGTGCAACCATTGAATACATAGCCATAAATTTTTAATTCAAATCCTGTGGTGGCATTTTCGTGAAATGTTACATTTCTTAAATTCTTACAATTTTGAAATACTCCTACTCCAATACTTGATACACTTTGGGGTATATCCATAGCAGTAAACGATGCACAACCCTCAAATGCGTAATCTTCAATCGTTGTTACCGTGTTCGGAATAATTACATTTTCCACATAGCCTGAGCTTGAAGTATTTATTGTGCGCTATGTACATACTGAACCGGATATTTTCTATCACAGTTGATTTGTTTTTTTCGGATTTTATTTGCTCATATCTATCCATCCTACATTATCGTTTTTTTCACGCGCGCATGATTGATGGATGGATAGTTTGTTGATTTTTTCAGGATTTTTTACATAAACTTCTTTTTTGCCCGTTTATGTTCAAAAACGGGTGTTTCGTGTCATATGTATTGAAAAAATATTATTTTTGTGGTATAGTTATGTATGATTAAATTGGATTATTGTGGCCTGTTAATAATTGGGGAGCCCACCTCCGACGGCGATTTCATCGCCGCCACCTCCTCCCGGGAGGAGGCAAAACGGGCGGCCGGGGTCGTCCGCCCCTACGGTATGGGGCGAGGCTAAAATTTGAAAATTATTAATACACATACATACACACAAGGAGGTTTTTTTAATGAAAAAAACTTTAAAAAAATCAATCGGGATATTTTTGGCGATCGCCATGATCCTGACGGCGTCGCCGTTTGTGATAACGGTGTCGGCGGATGAGGGCGAGACCGATCCCCCGGAAGCCGTCTTAAATCTTTCCGGCGAGGGCACGGAGGCAAGTCCTTATCTCATCTCAAACAAGGATGATTTTACCGTGTTCCGCGACTGGGTCAACAGCGGAAACAGCTGCGAGAATCAGTATTTCAGGCTTACAGGCAACATTGACCTTGAGGGCAATGAAAACGATCAGCATGCAGCTATCGGAAATCCGAACGTGCCGTTTAAGGGCCATTTCGACGGCGCGGGTTACTCTGTGCTCAACATATGCATACTTAAAGGTTCCGCGTACGCGAATAATAAGACCGGTGATTATCAAGGCTTGTTCGGATATATAGGCGAGGGCGGCTCGGTCAAAAACGTGAGTGTCAGCGGCAAGATCACCGCGCTCCGATATATCGGCGGCATCGCGGGATACAGCGACGGAGTTATTGAAAACTGCACAAACCGCTGCAGTATTTCCATGGAAAATTATTCATATAATTATTGCGGATATGTTGGCGGCATCGTCGGCTCAAGCGGCGCCGATATAATCGGCTGCGGAAATTTTGGCAGCGTTAGCGGAGATCCCGCAGATATTGCGTCGAATTTCCGTCTCAATCATTTCGGAGGAATCGCCGGAGAGAGCCGCGGCGGAAATATATTGAACTGCTATAACACCGCGGAGGTCAGAAATAACGATACACTCTCGAGTGACAAACCGTTCGGCTTTTCTCCCAACTTGTATGTCAATTATTATAATAGTTATAATACAGGCGGTATCACGGGTGAAAAGAAAAACGGAATAATAAAGAACTGTTATAATACCGGAAATATACTCGGCGCTACGGTCAACACTGCCCGGGCGGCGGGTATCGCGTCATACTATGACCAAAACAGTTCGCTGGAAAACTGCTATAATACAGGACGACTTATCATCTTATACAGACCCGGAGACGGTATTATCGACAGCTTTATAAACGACGCGGCCGATCGTATGTCATTATCCCCCATTGCCAACAGCGACTACAAAAGCAAGGACAATGAGATCAACTGCTACTACCTCAGCGACGGAAAGGCACAGGATGATTGCGCCACAGCGGTCGCAAGAGAGGAGCTTGCAAGGCAGTGGCTTGTGGACAGCCTTAACCAAAACAGCGATCTCGCGTGGTCGATAAGCCCGTATTTTGGCGTACCGGTGCTTGTTGACAATCCCGAGTCGTTTTACGGCAGCGGAACCGAGGACGACCCGTATGTTATCAAAAACGCAAGGTCCCTCGCGCATTTTAGAGATTATGTCAACAACGGCAACGACTGCACGGGAAAATACGTGCGTCTTGACGCCGATATCGATATGTCAATATTAGGAAACTCGACGGCTCCGATAGGTATGCTCAAAACTCCGTTTAATGGGCATTTCGACGGCAACGGGCACAGGATCAGCGGACTCGGCAAATTTACGTCCGACTCCTATTTCAAATTCGTCCCTCGGGGGTTGTTCGGATGTATAGGCAGCGAAGGCACGGTCACCAGGCTGAGCGTGTCGGGAACGATCGCCAAGGATGACACATATTATGAATTGGGCGCCATAGCGGGCACATGCTATGGAAAGATCACAAATTGCTATACCGACGTATACTTCAGGTGCGGCAGCAGCGAGTGGACGGGCGGCATTGTCGGAATTCTCGAAAACGGCGGCGAGGTATCGGATTGCTACAGCATTGGAAAACCCGAAAACGCAAGCATTTCGGGAGGCCTCGTTTTCGAAATGAAAGACGGCTCTAAGATGTCTAACTCATACTATTATAATTTGGACGTAGGCGATGGGCTGTTCGGGCGCATCGCGTACAGGAAGGCCGACTCCGCAGTGATAGAAAACTGCTATTGTCTTGAGGAAACAAGACCCGCCTATTTCGGCCGCGCCGTTATCGATCCCGATATTCGAAGCTGGATGATTACGGAGGACGAATTCAAAAATCTGGCGGCTGAGCTGAACCGAGACACCGGCGAGGTCACATGGGCAAACTCGACGTCATTGGGAAGGCCGATACTTTGCGAAAATCCCGAAACGGCTTTCCGAGGCGGCAGCACCGATGAAGATCCGTGGATAATTTCGGACGCCGCGTCGCTTCAGCGCTTCCGCAATTATATAAACAGCGGTAAGGGAGAGGGCGAGTATTTCAGAATAACAAACGATATAGACCTGTCGTCAACATACGGCAGGGGCAAGATGTCCTGGACTCCCATCGGCAGCGGCTCTGTACCGTTCCGCGGCACGCTTGACGGAGGCGGACACAAGATAAGCGGGCTTTACATAAGCGACAGCGCCTCAATATTTGGTTTCTTATTTAACCCCTTGAGCGGAAACTCCCCATGCCAAGGCCTGTTCGGGAGCATCGGCGAGAGCGGAACCGTTATGAATCTGTCGGTTACGGGCTCAATAAAATGCACCGCTGATTATGCGGGCATCATCGCGGGCAAATGCGACGGTCAGATGTACAACTGCTTTGCCGCCGGTGACATTACCGCAAACGGCAGGATCGTAAGTGTAGGCGACCCCTCCGATATACCCCACGGAGATTACGTCGGAGGAATCACCGGCGAATGTTCGGGCACTCTGTCGCTTTGCGGCAGCGCCGTGACGATCAACGCGGACGGAAGTTACGTCGGCGGTATCGTCGGAAAATACGGAAACAACCTGCTGTCGGTCTGCACCGTGCATAAAAATTACGAAAACATTACATCCTCGATCACAGCGAAAGGAAATTACGTCGGCGGAATTGTCGGCGAAATAGGCACAGGCGGCGAGACGGCAGCGCGCGGCGTCACGGCCTGCGATAGCGGCGCGGCGGTCAGCGGCGGCGATCACGTTGGCGGAATCGCCGGAAACTATATCGGCGGAGCCTTGGCCGAGAACCCCGAGGAGAGCTTAGAAAACAGCTCCGCGATAGGCGGCTGCACAAACACCGGCTCTGTAAAGGGCAACAGCTATACCGGCGGCATCGCGGGAGAAGCCGCGACGGCGGTGGTCGAAAACTGCCAAAGCACCGGCGAAGTCCGCGGCAAGGCTGAGGTCGGCGGCATCACGGGCCGCGCCGCAAGCGGCGTTATGATAAGCTGCGGAGTCGGCGGATCTGTAATCGGCGAAGGAGACAACGTCGGCGGTATCACGGGATCGAGCGAAAACGAGACTGTCTCAAACAGCTATTTGCTCACGGAGGTTGACGTTGCAGGCGGCAAAAATGTCGGCGGAATCGTCGGCAGCGCGAAAAATGTTGAAATAACAAACTGCTATATCGCGGGCGGAGGCACGATCACAGGCATCGGTGAAAACACCGGCGGCATCGCGGGGTATTATTATACGCGCGCATCTGATGCGGCGATAGAAAACAGCACAAACAATAACAATGTTTCAGGCGTACTTTATACGGGCGGCATACTCGGATACGCGGACATGGTATGTCTGTCTTATATAACCGACTGCAGCAACAGCGGAGATGTTCACGGCGGGGACTTCACGGGAGGCATCGCCGCCTCCGGCACCGACTGTCTTGGAATAAGATCATGCGCGAACAGCGGCAAGGTTGACGGAAAAGACAGCGTGGGCGGAATTTTGGGCTTCTATCAAAACAATCCGTTAGACTTCATAAGGGAAACGTACAACATAGGCGCGGTAAGCGGAAAAACAAACGTGGGCGGAATCGTGGGACACGACACCGGCCGAATTATAAACTCGTATAACGCGGGAACCGTCACCGGCGATGAAAATATCGGCGGCATAGCGGGAAATCGGGAGATCGACACCGTTTTGCCGGACGGCAGCGCGCGCTGCGTCAATAGTTATAATTACGGCGCGGTCACGGGAAACACAAACGTTGGAGCTGTTTACGGAATTTCAAGCGCAAACAGCAGCGAGAACGTATATTATCTGAGCACCGCGGCCCAAAGCGCGTGCGGCACCGGAGACGACTCCGGCATAGCGGCGCAAGATGACCGGCAATTTGAGAGTTTGGCCGGAACGCTGGGAGAATACTCTTGGAAACAAAGCCCGATTTTGGGAAGGCCGATTCTTCTCAGAAATCCCGAGATCGGAATAAAAGGAAACGGCACACCCGACGTTCCGTATGAGATCCCCGACCTTGATACGCTTGAATCAGTCAGGGAATATGTAAATGATGGCGCGCGCAGCGCATACTTTAAACTTACGAACGATATCGACCTGTCGGAAAAATACGGCGAGGGCAAAGAGTCATGGACGCCTATCGGCAGCGACTATGAGCACCCGTTCAAAGGCATATTCGACGGCGGCGGCCACACTATCAGCGGACTTTACGTAAACGGCGGCGAATACACCGGTCTGTTCGGAGTTGTCAGAGGCGGAATGGTCAAAAACCTGGCCGTTTCGGGCTCGGTCAACGGCGGAGATTTTTCGGGCGGCATCATCGGCTGCATCGAGGGCGGAACTATTGAAAACTGCCTGAATGAATGTGATGTTTGGACCAACGGAAAAAACGCCGTGAAAACAGGCGGAATCGTCGGCTCGTTTGAGAAAGATCTCAACAATCTGGCGGCCTCCAATATCAGCAACAGCCTCAATTTAGGCCACGTCAGCGGACCGGCCTATGTCGGCGCTATAGTGGGCGGCAGCGGAAGCCCGGACAGCAAAGCGACCAACTGCTATTACCTTGAGGGCACGGCCCCGAGCGGGATAGGAGGTTCGGGCGGTTCGGGAAGTCCCGAAGCCAAGACCGTTGATGAACTCATGAGCGGCTCGGTCGCTCACCTGCTCCAGAACGGCGGCGCCGGCCCGATATGGGGCCAGACCATCGGAGAGGATGAGCACCCGATACTGACGAGCGACATAAACAAACAGGTATACAGAGTGGAATTCAACGCGGGCAGCAGCGACGCGATATTTGCGCCGCAGTATGTGAACTACGGCGGCACGGTAACTCTTCCCGAACTGTCCTCGGAGAACGATGTACAGATATTTACAAAGTGGTCAACGACCGAGAGCGAACCATACGATGAGTTTACCGCTCAGACGCAGGTGATGAAAGATCTGACGCTGTACCCGATCGGCAGAGTGAAGTTTGGAGGCGAGAGCGATGTGATAAAGCTCAAGGCCGACGAGGGCTACGATCCCGCGATAACAGTCGATCTTGACAATTATATATCCTACGCTAAAGAAGGTGTTTCTTCTAAAGGAAACTTCACCTACACGATAACAGACGACGGCAGGACAGGAGCGATAATAACAAACGGCAGCACGCTGCTTATCCCCAAGGGTCTGACTATGGGCGAATACAACATCAGGATCAACGCGAAAGAAAACGAGCCGGGCCTCGCGCTTATGAGCGTTGACGAGTACGGAACAAGTGACATCGAACTGCTTGTCAGACTGTCGATCAGAACAAGGGCCTCGCATGTTGAGACAACCGCCGACCAAGAGGTGACCTATGGCGATCCTCTGACGCTGACGGCTCAGGTATCAAGAGCCGATTCGGGCATAAGTCTCGCGGCTGTGACCGACGCGGTCAACTTCTACCTTGGCGATACCCTGCTTGGCGTGGCCGATGTTGAATACACCAACCAAACCAAAGACAGCGGCACAGCGACGCTCGTGACGACTGCGGATAAACGTTTTGCCATTGGCGAAAACAAGATACGCGCGGAGTACGGCGGAAGCGTGAACCTGTCGGGCAGCGGCAGCGATGAGATAACGGTGGTTATGAACCCGAAACCGATCGAATACGCGGCGATAGCGTTCAGCAAGGCGTATGACAAAACTCCCGACGCGGATATGCTTTTGATACCGCTGAACATTGATGAGGATGATGTTTACGCCTTGGCGTTAGGAGAGTTCACGAATGAGGAAGGCCCCTCGGCGGAAGTCGGCGAATACAAAACCGTGAATATCACCCGGATCATGCTTTTCGGAGACGACGCTGACTATTACAGCATTGAGGAATCAAAACAAGATGTTCCGCTTGAATTCCCGGCGAGCATAATCGAGGGAAGCGACAAACCGAGCGTGACAATGCAGGACTACTACTGCGGAGGCCTGGGAATGCAGGCGCCGGTAGCCATGTATGCGGGCGGCACCGAGAACGTGACATATGAGTTTAAGGCACAGGGCGCCGACGATTCGACTTATACGGAAGACGCCCCGTATAAAGAGGGAAATTATACGATAAAGGCCATATTCCCCGTAGGCGAGCTCCCCGAGGCCGAGGCGACCAACAACTTCACGGTGCATCACAAATACGGCGATTGGAAGATAACGGAAGCCCCGACGCAAGACGCAAAGGGAAAAGCCGAAAGATACTGTCTTGGCTGCGACAGCGTTGACACTTATGTGCTGCCGGAGCTTACCAACACAGACTTCTGGACTCCGGGCGCAGAGACCAAGCCCACATCGACCGGCGACGGCTCGCAGGAGTATAATAATTCCGTGTTCGGCACGGTGACCGAGACGATACCTAAATTGACAATTACGGGAATAGAAATCACATCAGAGCCGAGCAATACAACAGTCATCGAGGGCACGCCCCTTGACACAAGCGGACTTGTTGTCAATGCGATTTACTCCAACGGTTTCACAGTAGAAACTGTAGAGATAACCGATTATAAATTATCGGGATACAATACATCAACAGTCGGCGAGCAGACTGTGACCGTTACATACGGAGAATTCGAGGCTAAGTTTGATATAACGGTAGTGCCCAAGTCCGTCACGGGAATAGAGATAACTCAAAAGCCCGACAGACTGGAATACACCCAAGGCGAAAAGCTTGACACCACCGGAATGACCGTTATAGCAAGCTACAACAATAACACAACGGCGGATATAACCGAATATGAAATCAGCGAGCTTACCGATCAGGTAGGACAGCAGAAAATAACAGTCACATACGGGGAATGCAAAGCTGAGTTTACCGTCACGGTAATAGTGCCCGAGGCGTCTCCCGAAACGGTGGAGACACCGCTGATAAACGCCGCGGATTACTATGACGGAAAGAAAGTGACTATCTCCTGCGCCACGGGCGGCGCCGAGATCCGCTACACCACCGACGGAACCGAGCCCGACGAAAACAGCCCGAAATATACCGATCAGCTTACGCTCAGCGAAACGGCGACCGTTAAGGCCATAGCGTACAAAGAAGGCATGATTGCAAGCGGCATAGCCGAAAAAACTATCGAGGTTAACACCGTAAGCGCGCCGAGATTCAGTTATCCTTCGGGAGAAGTGGACAAAGGCACCATAGTAACGCTTACATGCGCAACCGACGGAGCCGAAATATATTACACCACCGAAGAGACGCTGACCTCCGATAATGCCAAACTGTATAACGGAGGCATAGCGATAACCGGGGAGACGACGATAAAGGCGGTCGCAGTCAAGAAAGGCATGAAATACAGCGGCATGTCCGAGGCGACGTACACGGTTAGGAGCACATGGACAGAAGGCGTGCTGCTGACGCCCGGATATGTAGACTGCAAAGCAGGCGAGGATGCATATATACCGGTATATATGTTTGCGAGCGGAGATGTTTCGGACTACAAGCTGACAATAAATTACGACAGTGAAACGTTTGATTTCGTGTCGGTTATGGCGGACGAGAAAATAGCGGCTGCGATGTCGGCGGTTGTCGGCGAGGGAACCGTGACGATACGCTGCACGGGAAAAGTGCCGATCGACGACGAGATATGCCTGCTTGAGTTAAGAGCAAAGGAAGACGCGCAGGACGGAAATTACAATATAACGATCAGCGACGCGTCAGTGACAATGCAGAACCAAGGCAACGCGTATATCAAGCTGTACGACGGAGCGATAACGCTGTACACCGACGTACCGCCGGGACCCGTTGACACACCCGAACCCACGGCAACGCCGGAACCGTCGACCGAGCCCGAACCTTCTGCAACAGCTTCAGCGGAGCCTTCGACCGAGCCCGAGCCTTCGACCGAGCCGGAACCCTCGGCAACGGTTGAACCGATAGAGACGAGCGCACCCGAGCCTTCAACCGAGCCTTCGCTTGAGCCCGAACCTTCGGCAACGGCGGAGCCGACAGTAACGACCGAGCCCTCGATCGAGCCCGAACCCTCGGCAACGGTTGAGCCGATAGAGACAAGCGCACCCGAGCCTTCAAACGAACCCTCGCTTGAGCCGGAACCCTCGGCGACTGTTGAGCCGATAGAGACGAGCGCACCCGAGCCTTCAACCGAACCTTCGCTTGAGCCGGAGCCTTCGGCGACAACCGAACCTTCGGTAACGACCGAGCCTTCGACAGAACCGACGAACGCTCCGACTACAGAACCGACAACACCCACGGCGGAGCCTACAAACGCTCCCACAACGGAACCGACAAACGCTCCCACAGCGGAGCCTACAAACGCTCCCACAACGGAACCGACAACACCCACAGCGGAGCCTACAAATGCTCCGACGACGGAGCCGACAACTCCCACAACGGAGCCTTCAACTGTTCCCACGGCCGAGCCCACGGCAACGCCGGCTCACACCTCAAGGCCGAGCTACGGCGGAGGCGGAGGCTCGATAGGCGGTTCGGGATTCTCGACCGGAGGAACGGCCGCAACGGCGACGCCCGCCGCAACGACAACACCCGATGTTTCGGCAGCGCCAAGCCCCGAACAGCCGACAGCGCCGACATTGGCGCCCGCTGCAGGCAGCGGACTGCCGTTCACCGACGTGAATCCGAGCGACTGGTACTATCAGGCGGTTTCGGAGATATACAGTCTGGGACTTATGATAGGCGAGACAGACACGATGTTCGCTCCGAACGACACGCTGACCCGCGGAATGTTCGTTTGCATATTGAACAGGCTGGACGGCGCGAATTCCGCAGCGGAACCGATATACTCCGACGTTGACTTAAGCGAGTATTACGCCTCGGCAGTCACCTGGGGAACCGAGACGGGAGTGATCGAGGGCTACGGAGACGGAACCTTCGGCCCGAATGACGCGGTGACCCGCGAGCAGACGGCGGCGATACTCTGGAGATACTCAAAGCAGCTGGGAGAGGACGTCAGCGCGAGCGCGGACATTTCGACATTCGCCGACAGCGGCAGTGTTTCGGGATACGCGCAGGAGGCAATGGCCTGGGCCTGCGGCAAGGAGATAATAAACGGATACGAGGACAACACCCTAAGACCCGCCTCCGACATAACCCGAGCCGAGACCGCGGTGATGCTCATAAGATACACAAACCCCGAAAGATAAGATAACCAAAAGAAGGACTGTAAAAAGTCCTGTGTCAAGACCACCGGCTTAGCCGGTGGTCTTTGCGTGCAGAAAACTCCGTTTTTCAAAATTTAAACAGCCCATGCCCGATTCCGCCGCGGGTCCGTTCCGCCGATTGCTGCGCAGTAGGCGGACGAAATAAATTTATTGTTGAAATATTGTGTCTTTTGTGATATGATAAAAGAAATACAAGTTCCGGAACGAGTTGTCCGTTGTGAATAATTTGACAGTATGTTTCGGATGTGCGATCTTAAAGCATAATCGTATAAATTTAAAATGAAAGAGATGAATGCAAAATGATAAATTTATTCATGGAACAAGTTGCAAAGCACGGCGACAGGATCGCTTTGTCGGAACCGGCGTCGGGCAGGACGGACACTTACAGTCAGCTTGATGAAAACGCGCGCCGCGTAGCCGCGAAGCTTAAGGAGCAAGGGATTCGGCGCGGCGACGCCGTGATGATAACCGCCGCGAGGGGCATCGGATTTATAGAGGCCATGTTCGGCATACTTATGGCGGGAGGCGCCTATGTGCCGCTTTCCGACCATTATCCCGCGGACCGCAAGGCGTACATACAAAGCGACTGCGGCGCGAAGATCGTCATCGACGACGCTTTTATATACGACGCGTACGGCTTTGAGCCCATATCGGAAATATGCGGCGTAAAGCCCGACGATACCGCGCTTATAATTTATACCTCGGGCTCAACGGGAAAACCCAAAGGAGTTATCCATGATCATGAGTCAATAAAAAACGAGATCATGCTTTACAGCGGTATTTTGGAGCTTAAAGATGATGATATATACGGAATCAACGTCGCTTTCTATTTTATTCTCTCCGTAGGTGATATTTTTACGGGTCTCGCGAACGGCATTACCGAAATAATAATCCCCGATGAATTAAAGGGCGACCCCGAAAGCCTTGCCGATTTTATTGATAAGCACAAAATAACATCAGCCGTTATAATGCCGAAGGTGCTGCGCTACTTCACCCGAAAGGGCGGCAGCCTGCGCACCGTTGTGAGCTGCGGCGAGCGTTTGTCGCAGATCGCTCCGGACGGCTATCGGCTTTTGAACTGCTACGGCATGACGGAGCTCACGGGAGAGTGCCTTACGTTTGAGGTGGACAAGGCTTATGACAACACCCCCATAGGAAAGCCGAGCGGCAACGTGAGCGCTTATGTGCTTGACGAAAACGGGAACATCGCCGACGAGGGCGAGATCTGTATCGCGGGTCATATGGCAAAAGGATATTTGCACCGCCCCGAAGAGACCGCAAGGGCCTTTACTCCGAATCCGTTTAAAAACATCGACGGCCACGACGTGCTTATTCACACGGGCGATCTCGGAAGGCGCCTGCACGACGGAAATATTCTGTATCTCAACCGCAAGGACTGGATGCTGAAAATAAACGGCCAGCGCGTTGAGCCGGGCGAGATAGAATCCGCCATACGGGAGATAGACGGCATAAGCGATACTGCCGTAAAGGATTTTATAGACGCGACAGGGCAGATATTCCTAGCGGCGTATTACATATCGGACAGTGAAAAGAATGAAAAAGAGCTGAAAAAAGCCCTCTCGTCTAAGCTGCCCAAATATATGGTGCCGGAGTTTTTCGTGCGTCTTGAAAAGCTGCCCGTAAACGCGAACGGCAAGCTTGACCGCATGGCGCTGCCCAAACCCGAGATCGATTTAAGGCGCGCCGAATACAAAGCTCCCGAAAACGACAGACAAAGGCTTATCGCGCAGGCGTTTGAGGAAATTCTCGGCATTGAAAATATAGGGATCAACGATGAGTTTTTCGCGCTCGGCGGCGATTCAATAAAAGTGCTCATGCTGCAAAAGGCATTGAGAGAAAAAGGAATAGAAATATCCGCGAGCTCCGTTTTCACTTCGCAGACCCCTAAACTGCTTTCGGAGACCGTCGGAGACGGCTCGGAATTATCGTCATATAAAGGCGAGGAGGCCGACTCGTATCCGCTCACAAGGGCGCAGATGAGCATTTATCTTGATTGTCAGGACGAAAAAGGGACCGCTTACAACAACGTGTTCTCGCTTTTGCTTCCGAGTGATATGGCGGACGAGACGCGCCTTAAAAGCGCCGTTGAAACGGTGCTGAGCGATTATCCGATACTCGGCGCGTCGGTTAAAATAATAGACGGCGTTCCGTCACTCGTGCCCTCGGGCAGAAAAATAACGGCGGAGATAAAACAGACCGAGATCGCCGACAAAAACACGCTTGCAAAAAGCGTTGATCTGCCTTTTGATCTGGAAAACGACCTTCTCACGCGAGCGGTCATTTTCAAAACGCCCGCGGGGCTGTGCCTTGTGCTTGTGATGCACCACATTATCTGCGACGGCACCTCGGCCTCGATCATAATAGGCAATATTGCCGCGGTATACGGCGGCGAGCCGCCCGCAAAAGAGGAAATGAGCAACCTGACCCTCGCACAGTACGAGGCGGCGCATCCCGAAATTACCCAAGCCGACAACGAAGTATACAGAAAAATGCTTGATAATATCGAGAGCGACACCGAGCTTTACAGCGACGACGATCCCGAGCTTGCCGATTTTAAGGGCAAACTCGGCGTGTATGACACCACGCTTTTTACCCAAAGACATGAGCTGTCGGGCAGGCTTATCGCGTCTTTAAGCGAGCGTCAGCTTACAGAAAGCACGCTGTTTATGAGCGCTTACGCTTATATGCTGAGGCTTTTCTGCAATCAGCAAAACGTGCTTTTCTTCACAGGCGAAAACGGCAGGCACGACCCCGTTTTGCAGAACACCGTCGGCATGATGGTACACAATCTGCCTGTGCTCGCGCATATTGACGAAAACGCGGACAGCGCGGATTTCATGACAGATATGCAGAAATCCTTTCATGAGCTTGTCGCCCATGACGGCGCGGATATCCCGCAGCTTTGCGGCGAGTACGGCATACGCCCCGACTGTTTCTTTGTATATCAGGGCGATATGCTCTCGGGCGTGAATGTGGACGGCAGGTATATCCCTATGGAAATGCACGTTTCGGAGGATGTGATGACGTCGCTTACGCTTCATGTGCTCAAACAAAACAGCGGAGACTATCGGCTCAGATTTGAATACGCGGCCGAAAAGCTGTCGGCGGAGACCGTAAAGCGCATGGCGAAAGTATACACAATGATAGCGGCGGGCCTTTGCGGCGGCGGAAAGCTCAAAGATATACGCCTTGTCACCGATGAAAATATTGATGAAATTGAGCGCTTTAACCAAACGGAAACGGATTATCCCGCTGCGAATATCGTGTCAATGTTCAGGAAGCAGGCGGCAAAATATCCCGACAGACCCGCTGTGCGCTTTAAAGATGAAACACTCACCTATTCTCAGATCGATGATATTTCGGAGCGCATAGCGAATAAAATACGCTCGCTCGGCATCGGCGGCGGCGATGTTGTTTCGATACTTATACCGAGGTGCGCCTATATGGTAACAGCCTCTTTGGGCGCGCTTAAATCGGGCGCCGCTTATCAGCCGCTCGATCCCGCGTATCCCGCCGACCGCCTGGCGTTTATGATGGCGGACGCGGACGCGAAACTGCTTATCGCCGACGAGGAGCTGCTTTCAAAAGTGCCCGAATACAAAGGCGCAATATTGCTCACAAAGGATATTCCCGATCTTCCGAACCGCGGCAGAATAGAAAAAGACCCCGAGCCGAACGATCTGTTCACTCTGCTTTACACATCGGGCTCAACGGGCGTTCCCAAGGGCGTAATGCTGGAGCACGGCAATATTGCCAATTTCTGCTGCTGGTACAGAGATTTTTATAAAATGGATGAACACTCCCGCGCTGCGGCTTACGCGAGCTACGGATTTGACGCGAATATGATGGACATGTATCCCGCGCTGACAGCGGGCGCCTGCGTCTGCATTGTCGAAGAAGAAATAAGACTTGATCTTATAGAGCTTGAGAAATGGTTTGACAGGCTCGGTATAACCCATTCCTTTATGACGACGCAGATAGGACGGCAGTTCTATTCCATGGCCTCTCCCGAAAAGCTGAAATATCTCTCGGTCGGCGGAGAAAAGCTTGTGCCTATTCGGCCAAAAGACACGAACACGCGATTCTATAACGGCTACGGCCCGACGGAATGCACCATATTTACCACGGTCATGCCGGTTAAGCGGATTTATGAAAGAGTGCCTATCGGCAAGGCTATCTCGAACTATAAATGCTATGTTGTGGATGAGAATCTTCGCAGACTTCCTCCTCTTGTGCCGGGTGAGCTGCTTATTGCGGGCCGCGGCGTCGCGAGAGGTTATCTGAACAGAGACGACCTGACCGAAAAAGCCTTTATTCGCAACCCGTTCAGTAACGACGAGGACTACAAAAGAGCGTATCGTTCCGGAGACGTGGTTCGGCTTTTGCCAAATGGGGAAATAGATTTTATCGGAAGAAACGACGGACAGGTCAAGGTGCGCGGTTTCCGCATTGAATTGACCGAGGTCGAGGGAGTTATCCGAGAATTTGAGGGCGTAACGGACGCCACCGTTCAGGCATTTGAGGACGAGGAAACGGGCGAAAAATATATCGCGGCATATATTGTCGGCGACGGCGAAATAAATATTTCGGCTCTGAATGATTTTATAATAGAGCGCAAGCCGTCATATATGGTCCCGTCCGTAACCATGCAGATACCGTCGATCCCTCTGAACCAAAACCAAAAGGTCAATAAACGCGAACTGCCGAAACCCGTGAGAAAACAGGATGAAATTATACCGCCGCAAAACGAAACGCAGCAAAAAATATTCGACATTATAGCGGAGGTGCTCGGCTATGCCGATTTCGGCATCACGACCGATATTTATGACGCGGGGCTTTCATCAATCGGCGCCGTCAGACTGAACGTGCTCCTTTCAAAGGCTTTCGACGCGCCCGTAAAGACCTCCGACCTTAAAGAAAACAATACCGTCGAAAAGCTCGAGCGATTCTTTGCCCGTGCCGAAAAGTCCGAGGTTTTTGAGACCCGTCCCGACTATCCGCTTACAAAAACGCAGGAGGGAATTTTCGTCGAGGCGATAGCCCACCCCGAAACCACCATATATAATATTCCCGTGCTGCTCAAGCTCGGCGGCGGCATTGACGAAAACAGACTTAAAACCGCCGTTATCCGAGCGATCAACGCGCACCCGTATATTAAAACAAGATTGTTTATGGACGACGACGGCAATATCAGACAACGCAGAACAGACGGCGACCTTTCATTTGACGAGATCTCGATAGAAACCGTTGTCGCCGATGATATAGAAAGCATAAAACCGCGGCTCGCAAAGCCTTATAATCTGCTAGGCGGAAGATTGTTCAGCGCAAAACTGATAAAGGCCGACGGTTTGTATTTGTTCCTAGAAATGCACCATATCATAAGCGACGGCGCCTCTCTAAGCATTATTCTGAGAGATATTTCGAGGGCTTATGACGGCGAGGAGCTCGCCGCGGAATCATATTCAAGCTTTGAAGCCGCGCTTTCGGAGGAAAAGGCGAGAGCCTCCGAGGAGTACGCCAAGGCGAAGGACTATTACGCCTCGCTGCTCGGCGGCTGCGACACCGACTGTCTGCCAAAGCCCGACAAAAACGATCCCGAAACCAAAGCGGGCTTTATGACCTTGCGCTCCTCGCTTTCACCGAAAGAGGTCGAGGCGTACTGTCAAAAGCACAAAGTTACACCGAACGGCTTTTTCAACGCGGTGTTCGGTTTCGTTCTCGGAAGATACAACAACGCTGATGATGCGGTGTTCACAACGATATACAACGGCAGAAGCGATTCCCGAACGGAAAACGCCGTGGGAATGTTCGTAAAGACGCTGCCCGTATACTGCGATATCGACGGCCAAAAGACCGTTTTGGAGCTTGTTAAGGAAACAGGCTCGCAGCTGCTTGACAGCATGGAAAATGACGTTTATTCTTTCGCGGAAATTTCAAGAGAATACGGCGTCAGCGCGGACATAATGGTCGCGTATCAGGACAGCGGCATATCCGAACATGTTATCGGCGGCGAAAAATGCGGGGTAACGACCTTGAGCCTTGACGCCGCAAAATCAAAGCTCTCGGTGGATATAACCATAAAAGACGGAGCTTATGAATACGCGGCCGAATATTACTCAAATCTCTACAGCGACGGATTTATAAAGACCTTTATGAGCTCTGTGGACGCCGCGGCGGCCTCGTTTATCGTAAGCGCATATATCAGCGAGGTATCAATGCTGTCAAGCGAGGACGCCGAAGCAATTAAAAGCTTTAACGACACCGATTATCCCATAGAGCTTGTGAATGTGAACAAGCTGTTTGAGGCTCAGGCGGCGGCGCATCCCGAACGAACCGCTGTTATTTCGTGCGGCAAAAGCCTGACATACGGCGAGCTAAACGAGCGCGCCAACAGGATAGCCCGCTCGCTCATAGAAAAGGGAGTGCGGCTTGACGAGCCCGTGGGCATGCTGCTGCCGAGAGACGTTAACATTCCCGCCGCGGAGTACGGAATAATGAAAGCCGGCGGCGCTTTTCTGCCAATGCTGCCCGATTATCCCGACGACAGAGTGGATTTCTGTCTCAGAGATTCTCACGCGCGTTTTGTTATAACAACGGACGAGCTGAAACAAGAGAGGGCGGAGCTTTTCGGAGGCAAGCCCTACACCGCGCTTGCCTTGAGCGAGCTTTTGCAAAACGAAAACGCTTCTGATCCAGAAACAGATATTCCCGAAAATTCATTGGCCTACTGCATATACACCTCGGGCTCAACGGGAACTCCCAAGGGCGTTATGATAGAGCACGGCAGCCTCTGTAATTTTGTGAACGCGAACCCGAAAAACAAAGAAACATTTGAATACGTAAATGGCGGAAAAACCGCGCTCGCAATCGCGGCGGTATCGTTTGATGTCTCCGTGATGGAAATTCACATTTCGCTTTGCAACGGTATGACGGTGTGTATCGCCACGGACGAGGAGATACACGACCCTCTCGCTCTCGCTAAGCTTATAGAGGAAAACAACGTGGAAGTAATGAGCGGCACGCCCTCTTTCATGACGAATATCGCGGAAATACCTCAGACGGCAAAGGCCTTGTCGCGCATAAAGATGTATGATCTCGGAGCGGAAGCGTTCACGCCCCCGCTTTACGGACTGCTGCGCAAAGCAAGCCCCGACGCCGTGATAGTCAACGGCTACGGCCCCACCGAAACCACTGTCAGCTGCATAGCAAAGGTGATGACCTCCGGAGAAAACATTACCATAGGCAACCCGGCGGCGAACGTCAAAGCCTATATTATCGACAAACACAGACATATCCTGCCCGCGGGCGCGAAAGGCGAGCTGGCGATAGGCGGTCTCGGCGTCGGCAGAGGATATGTAGGACTTGAGAAAAAGACCGCCGAAGCGTTCATCGAGCTTGAAAACGGACGCGCGTACCGCAGCGGTGACATAGCAAGATATCTGCCAAACGGAGAGATAGAATTTTTCGGCAGAGCGGATAATCAGGTCAAGCTGAGAGGACTCCGCGTTGAGCTTGACGAGATAATGAACGTTATGTGCGGCTATCCCGACGTTACAAACGCCGTTGTTATCGTAAAGGGCGAGGGTCAGCAGCAATATCTGTGCGGATATTTCACCGCCTCAAAACAGATAGAAAAGCAGGCGCTTACCGAGCACCTCAAAAAATCTCTCGCGCATTATATGGTGCCGTCGGTGCTTATACAGCTTGATAAACTGCCGATGACAAAAAACGGCAAGATAGACAAAAAGGCGCTGCCCGAACCCGACGCGGCTCAGCAAAGATCGGCGGGAAGAAAAGCCGCAAACGATACGGAACAGATATTCTGCGATATGTTCGCCGCCGTGCTCGGTCTTGACGCGGTATATGCAGACGACGATTTCTTTGAACTCGGCGGCACTTCGCTGCTGGCCTCAAAGATAGCCGTGCGCTGCATGACGCAGAATATTCCGGTCGTCTATAAAGATATTTTTGACAATACAACGCCCGAGAAGCTGGCGGCGTTTGTAAACGCTTCGGAAACACCGCCGGTGGAGACAAAAACCGCAGACGAAATTAATATAAGCGAGGAAGTGGAACCGCTTTATGATGTTTTGAAATACAACACGGCGCAGCACGTCGGGGAAATAAATTATACGGACATAGGAAACGTTCTGGTGACGGGCGCCACGGGATTTTTGGGCGCGCATGTGCTTAAACAGCTCATCGACAGCGGCGCCGAAAAGATATTCTGCCTCGCTCGCAACAACGGCAAGCTGACAGCCGAGGAACGCGTGAAAATGATGCTGATGTTTTATTTCGACGACACCTACGACGAGCTGTTTGAAAGCGGCATCACAGTTATAGACAGCGACATTACCTCGGAAAATCTCACGGACAAGCTGCGCGGATACGATTTTGACACCGTGATAAATTGCGCCGCCTGCGTAAAGCATTTCACAAACAGCGACATACTCGAAAAAGTAAATGTTGAGGGCGTCGAGAACCTGATAGCGGCCTGCCTTGAGCTTGACAAGAGCCTCGTTCAGATCTCGACCGTAAGCGTGGGCGGCGAGAGCATCAACGGCAGCATTCCCGAGTATGTGAAACTTTCGGAAAGCATGCTGGAATTTGGGCAGAACCTTGACAACAAGTATGTAAACACCAAGCACAGAGCCGAAAAGGCGGTGCTTACCGCGGTCAGAGACAAAGAACTCAGAGGAAAGGTGATACGCGTCGGCAATTTGATGAGCCGCGAAAAGGACGGAGAATTCCAGGCCAATTTCCGAACCAACAACTTTATGAACACGCTGCGCGCTTACGCGGCGCTCGGCTGTTTCCCGATCTCGGAGCTTGATACGGAAGTCGAGTTTTCTCCGATAGACTGTGTGGCGGCGGCCATATTGAAGCTCGCGGGCACTCCGCCCGAGTTTACGATGTTCCATGCGTATAACTCGCATTTTGTTCACATGGACAACGTTATTGAGGGCATGCGCGAAAACGGCATAATTATTAAAAACGTGTCGGACGAGGAATTCGAAAAGCGGTTCAACGAGATGTTGTCAAGCGACGAAAAAAGCATGGAGGTTTCGGCACTTATATCATACAAGGAAAATGACGCGGAACACAGAATGATCGAAAGCGTTAACAAGTTTACCGTAAAGGCGCTGTACAAACTGGGATTCTCGTGGCCGCTCATCAACGAGAACTACATAAGCAGGGCGATAAACGCCCTCGTTACCCTCGGCTTTTTTGACAATGCCGCCGACATAAAATAATGGGGTGTTACTTTGCAAAGAAATGATTATCTTATAAGAAAAAAGCTGTACAGTTATCTGCTCCCGAGCGTTATGGTAACGGCGGCTCTGCAGCTCGGCTCCCTTGTGGATTCGATAATAGTGGGCAACCTTATGGGAAGCTACGCCGTGTCGGCGCTTAATATCGCCATGCCCCTTCTTCTGTTTCTCCAGCTGCCGGCTATATTGCTGGGAATGGGCGGCTCTGTGACCGCCGCAGTTTATCTCGGCAAAAGGAACGCGGACTCGGCTTCGGACGTGCTATCGGTTTCGATATTGGCGACGATAATTCTAACGCTGATATTCTCTGTCGCCGAGCTTGCTACCGCTCCTTTTTTCGCCGCCAAGCTCACGGCGGCTCAAGGCGGCGACATGTATAATATGGTAAAGACCGTGCTGTACGTGAACGGCATAGGCCTGTGGCCTGTTTGCGCGGTTTTGGCAATATCCTATTTCATGAATGTGGATAATAATCCGAACATATCGGCGGCGCTTCATATAACCGCGAATGTTATAAATCTTTCGCTCGACTATATTCTTGTCAAATACACGCCCTACGGAGTGGGCGCGTCGACGGCCTCGACCATAATAGGCTATATCATAAGCGGCGCGATATTTGTTCCGATATACCTGAGATCAAAAAGAAGAATGCTTAAATTCAAAAAAATAAGCATACTAAAAAAATCGGCGCTTTTCCTTGAATCTGCCAAAAACGGACTGCCGAATATGGCTATGTTCGCGCTGACGGCGGTAAGCCTTGTCATAATGAACACAAGCACGCTTTACATACTCGGCCAGGATATGATGACGGTTTACTCGATAACAAACGACACGAACTTTATCGTTCAGCTGTGCCTCAACGGCATTGTTGAGGTGATACCGACTATCGCCGGAGTGCTGTACGGCGAGAAAGATTACTACGGCATAAGGCGGCTGCTGCTGCGCATATTAAAAGTGACAGGCGGTGTTTTCGCGGTGCTTATAGGCGTGTTCCTTGCCGCTCCTCAGCTTATTTCAAAATTGTACGGCTTCAGCATACCCGAGCTTGAACCATTGTATCTGCAGTGCCTGCGGATCTTCAGCCTGAGTTTCGCGTTTTACGCTATAAATTCGATTATTCAAAACTATTACAGAACAATAGGCCAGGCGGGTATCGCGACGCTTGATACCCTGCTTGAAATGTTTGTTATAAAAATACCGCTCGCGCTGGGCGCGATGATACTGTTCGGCGTAAGAGGAATATTCGCCTCAATGATAGTCAGCGAGATCGCGGCGATACTTATCGTCACGGTCACAAGAGTGGTTTTGCAGAAAAATGGCAAAATGCCGCAGAGAGGTTTCGCCGCCATACCCGATAAGGGAGGCGATGTTTTCTACGACGTCACCGTCACAGGCACGGCGGATGACGCGGTCGGAATATCCGAAAAGCTTATTGAATATTGTTTGAGTCAAGGGATAGATAAAAACAAGGCCAACACCGTGGGTATCGCGGCCGAGGAGCTGACCGTCAATATCGGAAAATACGGCTATAAAAAAATTAAAAGAAGTTATATTGACATATGCTTGGTAAAAAGCGAGGATTCATTGATACTGCGTCTGCGCGACGACGGAATTCCGTTCGACCCCCTCGAATACAAACGCGATGAGGCCGATAAATATACCTTAGGCGGAATTGAGCTCATAAAACGCATAGCGGATAAAATGGAATACACAAGAGTCTTGAATATGAACAACACCATTGTGGAGATCCGATTATGAGTATAATATGACAAAGTTCCGGCTTTGCCGTCAAGTTTTATTCCCATCCGGTAATGTTTGTTATCGAAATCATTATAGCGCCGGCGCAGAGGCTATCGCTCTCCGTGTTGGCGCTGATAATCATATCTGTTATACTTGTTATCGCAGTCACATTCTATTTTTATAATTTTCTCCCCAGGCTTTCATGGCGTCCAAGATCGGCTTCAGCGTCGCTCCGAGCTCCGACAGGGCGTACTCAACTCTCGGCGGCACCTCGGCGTATACGGTGCGGGTGATAAGCCCGTCCGCCTCCATTTGACGCAGGTTGTCGGTCAACACCTTTTGACTGATACCTTCCAGATCCTTATGCAGCTCGTTGAACCGCCACGGTCGCGTGAGCAGGTTCCGTATAATAAGCAGCTTCCATTTGCTGCCGATAAGCTGAACCGTCGCGGCGACCGGACATTCGGGGATAATCTCGGCTTTTGTTTTCATGCTCATTCCTCCAATACTTCATATTTAAACGTTACATCCCAATTGTACCATAACATTCATAAAAACGCAATAAAAATTTTTTGTCCCGATTCTCCGCGCGGCGGCGCAATAGTTACAAAAAGGTAAGTACCGAACAAAAAAGTGCGTACTTGTGCGGGCGGAAAATATGTGCAAAAATATAAGCACGGGAAAACCCGAATAAACATAAGGAGGTCATGACATGGCTCTTTCAAATCTTTCGGACTGGACGGACAAAAAGGCGGAGTCGGCCTGCGGCGCGGCGGATAAGCCCGACGAGAAACCCGCGGCCTGCGGCAGCGCTTGCGGCGCGGCGGTCTGTCCGCAAATATACGGATAAGCAGATCCCGCGCGAATATCTTGAAAAAATAATAGAAGCCGGAACATACGCCCCAAACGCGGGCGGCGGTCAGCGAAGCGTGATCAAAGGTGATATAATGGACGCACAAACTTGCTTAAAAAAATTGGAATACGTCGGCGTGCTCGCATTCGCAACTGTCGACGAAAACGGCGCGCCGCAAATACGCAATATTTCCGCAATTCACTATGAACCCGAGGCAATGTACTTTTTTACCGCCAAGGGAAAAGCGTTTTGCAGGGAGCTGATGACTGATGGCCGCGTTCAGGTTCTCGGATACACGAAGTATAAAGAAATGATACGTTTGTCCGCGAAAGCCGTTCCCTCTCCCGAAACCGAACAAAGGACGCGGATCGACACCATATTTGAGGAACAGCCGCATCTTGCAAACGTATACCCGGGCGATACGCGTTATCTCGCGGGAATTGTGTTTGAGATAACGGACGCGGAAATAGAATATTTCAATCTCGGAGTCAATCCGATTTTCCGTGAAAAATATATTATAGGAAACGGACAGATAACCTTTAAGGGATACACGATCACGGACGCTTGTATCGGCTGCGGAAAATGTGTAAAAGACTGTCCGCAAAGATGTATAGTTTCGGGAAAGCCGTATCGGATACAGCAGGAGCATTGTCTGCATTGCGGCAACTGCTATGCGGTATGTCCGGCTCACGCAATAGAAAAGAGAGGATAGCATGACGCAAAGCGAAAGACGGATTTATTTGATAGAACGGCTTATTGATGAGCAGCCGCGGTATAAAGACTTAGCGATACCGCGGAGCGAAGCGGAACGGAAAAAACTCCTCCGCTCGCTTTTTAACGTCCGTATGCCCGGAGAAATTGACGAGGATTTTCTTAAAATTCAGGATGAGTATTTGCGGGAGGAAACAGCTCAAAAAGGCATTACAAACATTATGGACTTAACTCCCGTGACGAACGATATCTATCTGTGGCAGGGCGATATTACCACGCTCAAATGCGGCGCGATCGTAAACGCCGCGAACTCGCAAATGCTCGGCTGTTTCGCGCCGTGTCACAGCTGCATCGACAACGCGATCCACACCTACGCCGGCGTGCAGCTCAGGCTCGAGTGCGCGCGGATCATGAAAAAGCAGGGGCACGAGGAAAAACCGGGCGGCGCGAAAATCACTTCCGCGTACAATCTGCCGTGCGACCGCGTCATTCACACGGTCGGCCCGATAGTGCGCGGCGCGCTGACGGAAACGGACAAAAGCCTGTTGGCGTCATGCTACCGTTCCTGCCTTAATATCGCGGATAAAAACGGCTTGAAAAGCATCGCGTTCTGCTGCATATCCACCGGCGAATTTCATTTCCCGAACGACAAGGCGGCGGAGATCGCGATAAAAACCGTGAAGGAATACAAAGAGCGGACAAAAAGCAAAATCGAGGTGATATTCAATGTTTTCAAGGATGTCGATCACGAGGTCTACCGAGAGCTACTCGGAAAATATTAAGCAGCTCAAAGACGCGCTCGATGCCGCCGAAGCGGTTGTGATCGGCGCGGGCGCAGGGCTTTCGACCGCGGCAGGCTTTACTTATTCGGGCGAGAGGTTCAAGAAATATTTTTCGGATTTTATAGGCAAATACGGCTTTTCGGATATGTACTCCGGCGGGTTTTATCAGTTTGAAACTCCCGAGGAGCACTGGGCGTACTGGTCGCGGTACATCTTTATAAACCGCTACGCGGACGCGCCGAAGCCGACATATAATAAATTATTTGAATTAATAAAGGACAAGGATTATTTTGTAATCACAACAAACGTCGACCACTGTTTTCAAAAGGCGGGATTTGATAAAGCGCGGCTGTTTTACACCCAAGGCGATTACGGGCTTTTTCAATGCTCGGTACCGTGCCGCTCCGAAACCTTCGATAACGAGGAGATCATACGCGGAATGGTCAATGAGCAAAAGGATATGCGCGTACCGTCCGAGCTGATACCGGTTTGTCCGCATTGCGGCAAGCCGCTTGTTATGAATCTGCGCGCCGACGACAAATTCGTTGAGGACGACGGCTGGCGCGAAGCGGCAAAGCGGTATGAAAGCTTTTTACAAACGCGCAGCGGACGGCGTATCTTGTTCCTCGAGCTGGGCGTCGGCTACAACACGCCCGTCATTATCAAATATCCGTTTTGGCGCATGACGAAGCAAAACCAAAATGCGATATACGCCTGCGTGAACCGCGGCGAGGCGGTATGCCCGGGCGAGATCGCAAAGCGTTCTGTCTGCATCGACCGGGACATTGAAAAGGTGTTATATGATTTATGCCGAATTAATACATAAGCCACCAAAATTTGATTCTTTCTCAAAATATAAAATACTGTTTGAAATTTGCGAGCCGCGAATGATTTATGCGGCTCGCATTCTTGACAAAAATATACGCCAGTGATATAATTGTTATATATGCATTTGAGACGCAGTTAAATATTCAAGATAAAAAAACAGATGGGATTAATTCATGAAGGATGACACACTGAAAAAAACTTTTAAGCTGGCGTGGCCGACTGTTTTGGAGAGCGTATTCAATGTTCTCGCGCAGATGATCGACACCTACATGCTCTCGGGTTTGGGAACCTCGGCTGTGGCGGCTGTCGGACTGACCGCTCAGCCTATGTATTTTCTTATGGCGCCGATCTTCGCGCTTAACTCGACGGTCGGCGCGTTGATCGCCAGAAGGCGCGGTGAGAATAATGAATCCGAGGCTTGCGGAGTCGGCCGATTTTCGATTTTGATCGCGTCGGTCTATTCGCTGCTTGTGGGAGCCGTCTGCGTTCTGTTTGGCAGACAGATCATCTTGCTCTGCGGCGGAAACGCGGACACGCGCGACGCGGCGGCTGTCTATTTCAGCATAGTTTTGGGCGGCTTGATATTCAATTCGCTGACGATGGTGCTGAACGCGATACAAAGGGGCTGCGAGAATACGCGGATCGCCATGATCTCCAACTCCACCGGCACGGCGGTCAACGTGATACTGAATTACTGCCTGATCTACGGGCATTTCGGTATGCCGAAGCTGGGAGTTAGCGGAGCCGCGATCGCAACGGTGACCGGCTACGCGGTCTCGTTCAGCATAGCCCTGTGCTCGCTGATCTCAAAGAAAAATTATATAACGCTCGGCAAGTTGTTCGCGCATAGCCGAATCACTAAAGACGCGGCCTCGGCCACGATGAATATGGGTTTAAACACCATGTCCGAGGATATATTGAAACGATTTGCTTTTCTCTACATAGGCATACTCGCGGCAAAGACCGGAACAGACGCGTTCGCGGCGCATCAGGTGGGAATGTCGCTTATGAACCTTGCCTTCGCCTTCGGTTTGGGTATGCAGACCGCCGCCGTGACGCTGTCGGGAACCGCTATGGGAAGCAAGGATATCCCCTTGGCGAGACGGTACACAAAGCGCTGCCAGTTAGTCGGACTTATGCTGGGAATATTTGTTTCCGGAATGATCTTGCTGTTCGGCAAAGACTTCTTCGGCTTTTATTTCTCCGACGAGTCCGTGCTCGCGATCGGCGCGAAGATATGCCGCATAATAGCCGTCATTGTGCCGATACAGATCGTGCAGATCATTTTCAGCGGCACGCTGCGCGGCTGCGGAGACATTCGTTACACTCTGATCTCCTCGACTGCCGTGTTCGGCATATTCAATATTGCAATTGATTCGCTCTTTGTGCTGGTATTTCACATCGGCATATACGGAATATGGACCGGAACGCTTTTGGCGCAGACGCTGCTCGCAACGTCTCACCTGATCCGCTATTGTTCCGGGCGATGGGAGACCAAAAAAATCTAACGGACAGGAGATGAATAAGGGTTGTTTATTAATTTCAGCAATCACCCGAGCGCGAATTGGCCGCCGAAGCAGCGGGCCGCCGCGGAGAGCTTGGGAGAAGTCAAGGATATCGCCTTCCCGAGCATTACACCGGAGCTGTCGGAAAATGATATAATCGCGCTTGTTGATACATATCTGAAAAAATATCCGTGGGATACCGCAGATCCTGTGTTTTTGGCGGGCGAATACTGTTTCGCTTTCGCCATGACAGACCTGCTGCTAAGCAGGGGAGTGCGCGCGCTGTGCACGGAATCAAATCTGAAGCTCGTGTCGGGGCCCATGGAAAACGGAACGACGCGGCGGACCGCCACGCTGGAATTCCTGCGTTTTACGAACTACGCGGTGCTGCCCGATGAATTGACTGTAATAGGTGAGAAAAATCGGGTATTCTTAAATTGCAGCGCGAATTATCCCAGCGATATGTGGGACGAGAACGCGACGCGGGAGGCGGAAACATACGGCAAGGTAACGGACATGCCGATCAAGATGATCGAAGGCGAGACCTTTTCGGAACGATTCGCCAAAGCGCGGGAATACCTCGCGCGGATCGATGAGATCCGACCGTCCGCCATCCTGCTCGACGGCGCTTTCTGGACGTTCTATCTGATGGCCGACGCCCTTCTCAGAAAGGGATATACGGTTCTGGTAAAGTGCAGCCGCCGCATCGTGGTGGAAAAGACGGAAGAAAACGGCGAGATCGTAAAAAACTATGAATATCATTTTGTTCGCTATCGACAGATAAAAAGATATAAGGAGAAATAATATGGAAGCAAGGCTTAAAGATAAAGAGGTGTTCTGTCTTATTGACACGCGCCAGATACAAAAATTTATTTTTCACGCGAATGACTTTGAGGCTGTTATCGGGGCCAGCGTATTCCTGAAGGAAGTTATGATGGACGCTCTGCATTACGCCGTCAATAACATTGACGAGCCGCTTCACGAAGACGAGTATGACCTCAGTTTTTCCGATACGAAAGGACGGATCCCTTGGTTTGTTGACCCTAAGATCAAGATGCAGCTCATCATGTACGCGGCGGGCAACGCCATGATCCTGTTCCGCACCGGAGAGTTATGCGAGAAGATCATCCACAAGGTTTCGCGCTATCATCTGGATCACTGCTACTGCATTGATCTGGCCGTGAGCGTCGTTGAGAAGACCGACGTGTTCGCCGATGATTTGAACACGCTGTACCGCCGAATGGACCGCATCAAAACGGATTTCCCCTCGGCTCATCCTCTTCTGCCGCTGCCGGTAACGCGCGTTGAAAAGAATACGGGAGAGCCCGCCTATCGGATAGACGAGAACGGGGAGGCCATATCAAAGAGTACTGACATCCGCAGGGCGGCGGCCGCAAACCTCGGCTGCGCGCGGCACATTCACAGTGCGAAAGGGCCTGACAGTCGAATGTATCGAGCAGCAATGCATATCGACGGAAACAATATGGGTATCGTTATCGGGCGGATCCTTCGCCGATTCAGCGACTATGAGGACGCGATCCGAGCGCGCAGACGCATCGCCGCCAATATCGAGGACTCTTTCACCGGACTGGTTACAGACAGTCTGTCATGGGTGCGCTCGACCTACTTCGACGACTCCGTCTCAGACGAGGAATTCGCGGAATATATTTCGATAACGCATTTCGGCGGCGACGACATCAACATTATTTCGGAGCCGCATTACGCTGTGCCGTTTATGCGGCATTTGATGGAAAATCTTGATTCATATAAAATATGGGACGAACCGGATCTCCGGGTCGGCATCTCCGTATGCGGAGGCATAGCTTTTGTTATGCCCGATCTCTCCTATGTGAACGCGCACGGAGCCGCGGATGACTGCTGTTCGATCGCCAAGAAGGAAGCGAAAAGAGAACAAAATCAGGTCAACGGGCTGGCGGGAAACTGGTTCGATTTCGATTTTTTGGATTCCGACTGCCCTCAGTCAGTGGAAAGAAGGCGCGAAACCGAGAATATTACGGCGGAGGGCGTGCATCTGTCTCTGGGGCCGTACAGCTTTGATGAAAAGCAAAAGGATTCGCCGCGCCATTACCTGAAACTCTTTGAACGAATGGAGGCTTTGGAGCGCCTAAAACTGCCGGAGCACCATTATCGGCTGCTTTCGGAGTCCTACGTGCTCGGGAAGGTCGATTACGAATTATTGATCGAGCGCGTCGAGGCGGATGGATATCCGCTGCGGAAATTGCTGGGAGAACCGATGGTGACTATAGATTCCGAGCGGTACGCGACATGGTACGACGCGTTTCGGCTGAGCACCGTATATCATCCGCGCAAGATTATTTCAGGAAAAGAAAGGAAGCGGAAAAATGGGACAAATTAAAATACAAACATTGAGCAAAGTCTGCCTTAACGAGCTCGGCAAAGGCAGAAATGACGGCGGTCTCCCGGCATATGTTGATCCGCTCGGTCTGCTGTACATTCCGCTGTACTCGTTCTTTGGCGAAAAGCTGCGGGAATTTCGCGGGGTCAGGCTCGGAATGGGAAGACCGGAAGGCTATGCCGGACTTGCCTCCGGCGTCCAAGCGCTGCTGCGCTATAAACAGGTCTCTGTAAATATGGTAACGCGCGCCTATATGGAGCCTTATCGCGTCGAAGGACCGCGGGGAGAGCGGGTCCTCACGCTCCTGCCCGAAGGTCTGGTCTTTGTGGGAAACATTGACGCCAAGGAAGAGGACCAAGCGCGGATCAGCGAGATCCTCAGCGGCACCAAAACTCTCGGCTATACGGATGACTATGTGAAAGGCGAGGTGAAAGTTTCCGTCACATGGAGCGGACAAAAAAACGTTTCGAATAAGCGAAAACGAGAACTGCCCGAGGGCGCTCCTTTCAGGCGGCTTGAGTATTGCATTGAGACCTGCTCCCCAACCTGCATATTTTCTCCTTATGAGCGGCGGGTAAAAACAAAGAAATATATACCGGGAGAGATATTGGCGGAGTATCTGCGGGAGCACATGGACGGCTTTTGCGCGGAGGACTACAGATTTGCGAACGCGTATCCGAGCTTCGGAGAAAAACGCGGGATACCGGCGCCCGTTTCCATGTCCCTTGAAAAGCTGGACAAAAAGACGCTTCATTCAAGGCTCGCGCCCGAGCCCGAAAATTACATTTCCGTGCAGACCGTCCGCATGGACGGACAATTTGTCGAAGACCCGACAGCGCAGACGATCAGACGTTTTTCCGCGAAAGACGTGAAGATATATCCCACAAAAACAGAACCGGAGCTTTCGGGAGAGGAGCACTCCATGAGCGCGATATCCGAGGGCTATTGCTTCAGAGGCTATGTCGAGGCGGAGGATAAAAATATCCGCGCGCTCTGCGATTTTCTGTCGGCTCATCCGGTATTTTCTCTCGGAAGCTGCACGGAAGAGGGCTACGGCGAGGTGCGGCTCAGAATATTAGACGCTCTTGAAGAGCAAAAAGAACCCGAGCGCCTCTGCCGCGAATTTGATGTTTTTTTGGCGTCGCCGTTTATCAGCTATAACGAAAAGGGTCTGTACGAATGTGACGCGGAAGCGTTAAAACGCGAGCTCGAGAAAAAAATCGGCGCCGAGGGCGCGCTTGTGATCGTTCGGAAGTACATAGACAGCGCCGTCTGCCAACGCTTGGACTTGGGAATGTACCGCGACGCCTCGCAGTTGAACTGCATGCAGATGGGAAGCTCTGTTCGGTTCCGCACGCAAAGCGGAGAGCCGATCGACATTTCGGCCATTTCGGGAACATTCATCGGAGAATTTACCGAGAAAGGCTTTGGCGAGATATGCGTCTATCCGCCATGCGATTTCTATTATCGCAACTGCGAGGAGAAAGATGCGGATATGTATCGCCTGTCCGTGCCCGGCAGCCTGCGGGAGCTGCTTAAAAACGGAGAGATCATCACGCGCGTGCTTGAAAAGATGCTGCGAACCAGAATATCCATACTGGCATTCAATGACCGACAGGACAGCGGCGGAGAACAACAGATACCTATGGATCTGCTGCGGGTCATGCGCGACAAATATTGCTATACCGTGGACGACAGCGAGCTCGCGCGGATATATCAAGAAGTACTAAACGCCGAATAAGGAGCAAAATATGATAATTAATGATTTGAAAAATACAAAAAAATTTCACATGGCGCCGAAACGAGGATATATTCTGGCGGTTTTCGAGGACAGCGTGATTTTTGAGCGCTATCAAAAAACGGACGACGGTATTTCCTTCCGCGGCTGCGAGGAAAAAACCGCGTCTCCCCTCACAAGAATGCATCTGTTCGACGAAACGACGGAATACCGTCTCATGACGGCAAGCGGCAATAGAATTATCGAGCATATCGTGAATGAAAGCGAGGAGCAAAACCTTGAGCCGGACCTTGTCTATGAAGATAAGATGCTGATCGCGGAACGGTTCACGGAGGGTCATGATATTGACTCTCTGCGCATAATAAATCGGTACCGCTATACCTGGTTTGACACTCTGACCCTGGACGACTACCGCATCGCCCCGGGCCGATAGCCCGCTCGCCCCTCCGCACCGGCGGAAAATACATATCTTGCGGCACGAACCAAACATAAATAAAAACAGATGACGGATCTTATGTTTGATCCGTCATCTGTTTTTGATCAATCCGCTTCTGCTTAGCCTGTCAATTTCTTCCTTGTCTAGATTCTCGATCGGGACGACAAGGCGCGATACGTGATTTTCCCGCGAAAATTCTTTGCCGGTATAACCGCTTACGATACCTATACCGCGTTTACGGCCCGCAGGCTTCAGACCTAGAGCGCGGAGCTTTTCATCAAACTCGGCATGCGCCTTGCTTATGGCTTTATCATCCCCGTAGCACAGCATAGAAAACGCCGTGCAGCTTGGATAAAACACTGTGCTGTCATCAGCGCAGGACGGGTCAAGCGGCACACAGCAAATGTAAGTATTTTCGCCTTCCTTTTCTTCCTTTTCTTCCCTCTCCGACCAATCATTGTTGTTTATAACAAAAATTCGTTCCGATATAAGAGGTCTGTATCCCTTTTCCACGACCTCACCGAAAAGATTATACATATCGCGGTATTTGTCACTCCAGCTCGCGCCCTTAAATTCCTTTTGGTAACAGACATATTCGGGCAGTTTTATGATCTCGAGTTGAAGGTGCCGCTTATCGTCCATTCTCAGCTTCATTTCCTCATATGCACTTGTAAGAAGCGCAAGACGGCTTTCGAGCGCGGTAAGAATTTCGGATGATTTGCCGTTTGACACATAGTACGAATACGCGTCGTCATATGTAAGTCCCATATTCAAAAACATTTGAATATGCAAGATCTTTGTCACATTATAAATATCGTAATAGCGATACCCTGTATTTTTATCGACGCGCGCAGGGGACAAAAGACCTCTGTTCTCCATACGCAGAATAGTAGAACGTGAAATGCCACAGCATTTGCACACCTGACCTACAGTAAATAATTTTTCCAAAAAATCACTCCCAACTATTGACCTGTTCATGAGTGAACATGTTACAATTATAATGTATATAAAGAAAAATGTCAATAAATATATAAAAGCTTTTGACAGATTATATAAAAAACATGAAGGAGATTAGAAATGCGAAAAATAATTACATTACTTATAACGGCCGCCCTGATAATAGCCTGTCCGGCAGGCTGCTCCCCAAAGGGAAATAATCCGGCGGAAAATAATTCGGTGAAAAATAATCCGGTGGAAGGGAAAAAAGTAGCGTATATCATGTATATGTCATCCTCGCCCATTTTTGAGCTGTGGTCGGATTCATTTACAAAGACGGCGGAAGCCCTGGGTATGGAGGCGGACACTTTTTTCTGCGAGGATAGCGACGAGGAATGGAAAAACAGAATTTTACAATGTGCAAAAGCCGGTTATGACGGACTGCTGGTGTCACACGGCGGAGTAGATTATTCATGGGAATTTCTGACGGACGTATTGAAAGAATACCCGAACCTGAAGATAGCAACATTTGACACCTCTTTCAGAAATGAAAACGGGGAAACGGAAACGATCGACGGCGTGGTCCAGCTGTTCCAGCAGGATTCCGAGCTTGCGGCGGCTCTGGTGGAAGAGATCTTAGCCATGTATCCGGACAAAACGGCAAAAAATGAACCGGTCAATATCCTGCAGGTGCAGGAAGAAAACTACGTTATCGCTTTTGACCGCCGCCAGGCCGGCTACCGGCTTTATGAAACAGAGGGACGGATAAAGACGCCGGAGCGGATGGCTCCGGAAGATCACCTAAACCCTGTATCTTCCATGCAGGAAACTGCGGAGAACATTATCGGAAAATACAATGACGGTGAAATAGACGCCATATGGTGCTGCTATGACGCCTATGCCAGAGGAGTATATAAAGCCCTGCGGGAATTAGGCAGCGATATTCCCATGGTATCGGTAGATATATGTGACGAGGATATTCAGCTTATGGAGGAAGGCAAAAACTGGAAGGCCTGCGCCACGACCAACTGGGCGCTGAACGGAGAGTTCGCCTGCCGAGTGCTGGCTTTGGAGATGGCCGGACAGTATGACGATATTAAAGCGGCTTCCTGCTATTATGAAGATCCGGGAATGTGGATGGAGATCCCGTCAACAGTGGTAACGCAGGAACAGGTTATGTCCGGACAAAATATCACGGTAAAAAATCTTTCGGATGTGGCGGATGATACCTATACGGACAGAAGCTTTATGCCGTCCTGTGACTGGATGGATTCAGCTCTTATAACCGATATTCATAGTCTGGACGGACAGTCCGTCGGGGTTATGAACGGAAGCACTTTTGATAGGTACACCGATGAATTTATACGTGATGCCGACAAAAAATATTACAATGAATATGCGGACATGGCCGCGGCCGTCAAACATGGAGAGATCGCCGCTTTCCTCATGGACGAGCCGACGGCGCGCATGCTGTGTTCGGAAAACGACGGCATTGCCTATCTGCCGGAACGTCTGACAGATGACAGTTACGCGTTTGCGTTTCCAAAGACGGACAAGGGAAAACGCCTGTGCGATGAATTCAACCAATTTCTCGCCGAGCTGAAAGCCGACGGTACGCTAAAAGAACTGGAGGATATATGGTTTGGTTCGGACGAGAGCCGAAAGACTGTTGAATCCTTTGAAGATCTGCCCGCGTCAAACGGCACGGTAGAGCTTGCCCTAAAGCTTGGAAACGCGCCGTTTGCCTACACAAAGGACGATCAGGCGGTTGGGTATGATGTGGATATAGCCGTGCGCTTCTGCAAGGCATACGGCTATGGACTTAATATAAACAGTGTGGAAGCGGCTGATTTCCTTTCGGATGTGAGGTCCGGCAAGTATGATATGGGAGCTTCCGGCTTTACCGTGACCGATGACAGAGCCGAAAAAGTGTACTTCTCCGAGCCGAATTATACGGGCGGGATCGTCGCGGTGGTCGCGGAAAGCTAAAGCGCCGCGTCAAACTGAGCTTACAATATTCCCAGATATGACACTCGGGTGAGAAATTACGTAAATTCGGCGATTACTGCTTCCGGAGAGAAAGTGATGAAAAGCTAAATTTGATCTAAAATCCCACAAACAGGGCGTTTTGGCAATGCCAAAACGCCCTGAATTTTTGCGCGCTGCACACACGCAATTGACAAATTAATAACTGTGCCACCTGCAATTCTTGCAGATCAACTGATCCTATTAGTCAATAAGTCTCCAATCTAAATTAAAACTTAATTCATTTATATGATACCATAATATATTCAATATTTCAAGTAATTTATTGCCATTCACCTCAACACCCCCAAACTCCATATATGCGGAACAATAGGCGTTCTCAACCACAGTAAAATCAAGGAGTTAAGAAGCAAAAATCACCAAAGTAATGATAGCTATTACTACCCCTCAAAAATGGGTTCTGTCATTCACCTCTCAAATATGTATCTGAAACGTCCCAAAATCAAATATGCCGTTTCCTTGCCGCGGCTTGCCTTGGTGATATAAGGACTGAAACGCTTTTGCAATTTCATCAACTAATGAAGCCGAAATATTTAGCTGATGATGTGCCGGTAACACCTTTTTGATTTTGAGCGAGCTTACCTTTTCCACAGAGCACATAAACACAATCGGGTCGGTAGTCGGATAAAAGGCGTCCAAACAGCCTTTGTAGATCAAATCGCCGGAATACAGCCGGCCTCTGTCTTGCTCATAGAAGCAACAGTGCCCCGGTGAATGACCGGGCGTATGGATCACTTTCAGCGTTCGAATGCCTAAATCAATTAAGTCGCCGTCGCGCAGTATTCTTGCAGGTGTTCCCTTGAAAATTTGATAATCTTCTATATTAAAATCCGCCGGAAAATCGCATGGTTTCAAAGTCAGATTTTCCTTGACCGCTTGCAGCGGAATGGGAAACTGCTCGGAAATCCAACTTACTTCGTTTTCGTGTACGGCAAAATCCGCAAAATACTTATGCCCGCCAATGTGGTCCCAATGGACGTGGGTGGTAATAACAGAAACAGGCAGATCGGTCAAATCATCGACCACCTTTTTGATGTTCGCAACACCCAATCCTGTGTCGATCAATACGGCTCGCTCTGTTCCACAAAGCAAATAGGAGTGCGTTTCTTCCCAATGCTTGTATTCGCTGATCGCAAATGTCTGAGAATCAATTTTTTCAACAGTAAACCAATTATACTGCACGGTATTTCCCTCTCATATAGTTTCAATTAACTTCTCGACTAACAGGTATTTGTAGTATCATAAACGGCAAAGCATGATATATTCTTCATCATTTTCATCCACGATCTCAAATCCAATTTTAAGATACATTTTTAGCGCGTAGTTTGCCTTTTGAACCGAAAGCGACGCTTGTTTGTATCCTCTGATTTTCAAAACACGGAGCATTTCTCTCATCAATGCGGTCCCGATACCAAAGCCGCGATATTCCTTATATAATGATATCGCAAATGACGGAGTGTCATCATCAATATGCCCGTAATCGTCCATAATGCGCACCCAAACAGCGCCGACAACTTTGCCGCTCACTTCTGCAACCAACCCCATATCGTCCTTCTTAGTCCCAAAACCGGCTATATACACCTGTAACTCGGGCTGCTCAATAATTGATTTGGAAGGCGCAGAGGTTCCCTGCGGCACAAAAATAGCTTCGTATAAAAAGTCTTCAAGTAAACTGTATTCTTCCTCCGCTATTTCCCTGATTGTATAGTCCATAATTACCTCTTTTCGTTTCATTCAAACATAAAACAATTATACCACAATCCGCTAAATTTTTCAATCTCTCGCCGGAAATCTCGTGATGCTGAAAAAATAGCCAATTTTTTTGCAAATATTGCAAGTAAAATTTGATCTGTAGTTTATTTTTCTTGACAAATATGACAAACTTAAATATAATATTTTATGAACACAGTTTTAAATTTTTGTGTATCGAAAGTTGGAGTTAAAATGAATAAAAAAGAAACTGTCAAACAAGTCATATCAGAGATGGGCGGAATTGCCAAGACCGCCGATTTCGCTGCTGCCGGGCTGCATAATTACGATGTTTCCGAATTTTGTAAGAGCGGTTATATCAGGCGAATTAAACATGGCTATTATTGTCTTGCGGAAGACAATAATATCAGTGAGGAACAGATTCTCGCCGCTCTGCTCCCCGAGGGAATCGTGTGTGTTGAATCGGCTCTGTTTCACTACGGTTACAGCGATTTTACACCGCGCAAATGGACGATCGCCGTCTCGCGAACTATCGCTAAAAGCAAGCTCAGACTTGATGCTGTTCCGATACGAGCGTACTTTATACAAAACAAAAACTTTGACCTTGGTGTGACAACAGGAGACTTTAGCGGCGTTAAGCTCAGAGTCTATGACAAAGAACGAACGATATGCGACTGCTTCAAATATAAAACCGGGCTGGACAGCGAGATGTTTGTCAAGGCGATCAACGCTTACGCTGCGGACAATAATAAAAATCTGTCCAACCTCTCAATATACGCTAAAAAAATGAAAGTGTATAAAAAAGTATTTGACACTATGGAGGTGATTTTGAATGGCTGACAAAGCGGCATCCGTCCTCGCGCGGCTCAAAAACAAAGCTGCGGAGACCGGGAGAAGTTATCAATTATGTATGCAGCTTTTCTGCCAGGAAGAATTTTTGCGCCGACTTGAAAAATCAAAATATTCCGAAAACTTAGTGTTAAAAGGCGGCTTGTTCATTTACGCAATTACAAATTTTGACAGCCGCATAACCGTCGACGTGGATTTCCTGCTTCAAAAAATCCCGAACACCCCCGAGCAGCTAAGAAAAATTTTGGAAGAAATAATCGGCGTGGATACAGGAAATGATTATGTCACTTTTGAGGTAAAAAGCGTTGAGCCGATTTCCATAGCCAAAAAATACACCGGTATCGGGGCTTCCGTCGTGGCTCATATCAAAAACACGCGCACACCGTTTACCATTGATTTCGGCGTGGGCGATATAATCGTGCCCGATAAGAAAACGCGCAGGATCCCCACACAGCTTGACGATTTCGAGGCACCAACAATAAACACTTATTCTCTTGAAACAACGATCGCAGAAAAGCTTGACGCTATCTTGGATCTAATGGACTTTTCAAGTCGCATGAAAGATTATTACGATATTTATTATCTGGCGAATAAGTTTGAATTCGACAGCAAAACACTTTCTCTCGCTCTGCGCCAAACTTTTCAAAACCGCGAACACAACTTCACAATTGAGCAATTTGCCGCTCTCGCCTCATTCGGCAACAATTCCGCAATGCAAACAAAATGGACAGCTTTCGCAAAGAAAATCCATATAGCCACACCTAACTTTGAATCCGCAATAAACACCATAGCCACATTCCTCGAAGATCCCTACAAATCCGCCATACTAAACCAACCTTTCGCCAAACAATGGGACCCGCATAATTTGAAATGGATCTAATAATACAGTGAAGCCGACTTTCTATGGTTTTCCTGTAAACTATTCACTTTTCAACAATGCATTATATTACTACTATACAAAAATAAAGTTTAATTATTTTTATCTTAAATACATATCTAAATTTTTTCAAAATTAACCGTGCCATTTCCGTGATTTAATTTGTCTTGTTGATATCAGAAACGGAAAAGTTTACAATTTTATCAATCAAAAAAGCCTAATACCATACATTAATGTCGCAGAGCATATATTAATCCTTAAAAATACGTATTATGAACTTTCTAATAATCTTAAAATATATGGTTATCAAGGATTTTACTTTTTTGAACATATTAATTTCGTGTTCATAGTCTGTAAACGCTGTTGTTTACTGTATAATCTCTGCAAAGCTGCGCTTGACAGCAAAAAGTGAGAGATATGTCACGCAGTAGGGACGTATAACCAACGGTTTTATGTGGGTTTTATTCGACAAATTATATAAAGTAATGATATTGTATTAAAACCTTCTAAACGGCTGTTCTACTGCGTGACGGCGTGGAAAGTTAGGGCTTTGCGAGGTACGGATTTGTGTGGGTTTCGGCGCTTGTTTCGGGGTCGGGTATATAATATGTCTCGATGGGCTGAAAATAAGGGTCTAATGTTCCACGGTTTTGGTTTTCTTCGGAATGATCTCAGACTTGTTTTGAGTAATTTGCTCGGCTTTTGTCAGCTCCTGTCGAATTGACTTGTCCTGTTGCAAAACATTCAGTTCGCGGTTTACTTCGGTTTCGGATCGCTTTAATAAGGTATAATCGTATTTCTTACCGTAGATTTCCTTTAGCCGATATGCAGCTTCGGTCATGGCGTTGTCTCTGATGTTTCGGCGCTCGTAATTTACTTCGGCTTTATCTTCCTGCGGTATGGCACTTTGAATATCAAAATAGCGTGCTTTTTCCGTATTGTATTGCTCGGATAAGTCCGAATTTATGCTGTTTAGCTTTTCGAGAACTACGATGTTATCCGAGATTTGTCTTTCAAGTTCCGATACTTCTGTATCATTTTGGCAATAAAGTTCGGAGAGTAAATATTTACGCTCGCTTTTCAGCTCCTCGATTTCCTCAATGACTTTGGCTATACGGCGCTCAAGTTGATTTTGCTTTACAAACCGCATAGAGCCGAAAGACTTTTTCTCGGCTTGCAGCTTTTTGCGTTCGGCGTTCTTTTGTTTAAGCTCGGATTTGATTTTGTCATATCTTTTGAGTATCGGTAACATTTTCTTCTTATCCTGTTCTATATCTTTGATCCGAACAGAGTTAAACTTTATTCGATACCTAAATATAACCAGACTTGCGCGTATATTTTCAGGCAGCGCCGCGATTGACGGTACGGTATTCTTTAGGGCGTCAGTCAGCTTTTTAACATGAACTTTTAATTCGCGCAGAAGTTTGTTGTCCGCCCTGATCTGCCGATTTAGTTCACACCTTTCCGAAACACCGCCGCGCTGCTCGATAATGCGGGCGGTTACTCCTTCGTGAATTGTCGGCTGTTCGTCAAAGTTTCTATCCTTAAAACTCCTGCAGTCGATACGGGCGTCAATGTTTTTCTGCTCCAAAGATTTATTGACCGCATTCTCCCATGCTTTGCGCCATTTTAGAATCTGCCCCTCACTATTCCACTCGGCGCATATCGGGTTCTGTCTGCCGTAGCGAGTACTTTTCGGATTTTTGGAAACTCGCTCTAAATTCTGCGCTTCAGCCTCGGAGGGCGTCATATAGATTTTCTTCTTGCCGACCTTGTATTGATACTGCTTCTCCCAGCCGTCGGCTTGCGCCGTCTTAAACTCGGCTGAGGTAAATCCGCGTTCCTCATCTCCGCGCTTGCATAAATATTCTTTCTGCGTCTTAGCCTGCCATTTGCCTTTTTTGTTAATCGGTCTTACTGTAAGCAAAATATGAGCATGAGGATTATACCCGTCGGTATCATGGATATTCACGTCGGCGCACATTCCCTTGCTTACGCACTGCTCTTGTATAAAATCTTTAAGTATTGCTTTCCATTCGTCAATACCAACCTCGATAGGCAAAGCAACAATCAGCTCCCTTGCCAGTCTGCTGTCTTTGGATTTTTCGGCGGCTTCGACAGCATTCCATAATTCGGCACGGTCTTTCCATTCTTCGGGTGCGTTTGGAGGCAGGAATACTTCACTGTAAACACAGCCCTGCTTACGGGTATAGTCGTGTTGAACACCGTCATAGTCGTTATATATCTGTGAACAGGACGCATAGGCTGCGGCAGCCACAGCCGAGCGGCCGCTGCCTCGGCTTATTATTTTTGCTTCAAAGTGATATATTGCTATAAATATTACTCCTTTCTGCTCGACGGCGGGCAGTTTTGGTTCTTTTACCAAAAGAACATGGGCAGCCTGCGCCCATATGCAAAAACTAAAGTAATTAGTTTTTGCAGTCAGTCGAACATGACGGAATTATTCCGTCATGCGCTGCGAAAGCAACGCTCGGCTATTATTTCATAATAGCGCGTTCGACTGAACGGATAATCCGCAGAGCGAATTATCCGTGCCCTCCGCAGGAGCGCACGGCTGCCGCCGCACGGCGGCAGTACCACCGCGCCTCAGGGCTCCCGCAAAGGCCTGCCTTTGTGGGAAAGAGGAGCAATCGCGTCTCGGGCGAAGTCTTTTCCGCTTGCGGAAAAGCGAGCCAAAGACGCGAATTGCGACGTGGTGAGTAAGTGCGCCCTTCGGGAATATTTAAGCGCTCCGAATACTCGGAACGCTTAAAAAGTTTCAGTTCTATCTCAAAATATCACAAAGATACTTTTCCAGTTCATCAAGTTCCATAGACACAATTCTCGGGAAGACCTTTTCCAGTATCGCGCCTTCTTGAATTAGTCTGCGAGTCCGCAACTTTCTCAGCCTCACACGATTTCGTTTTTCTGCCTCTTCGAGCCTGTGTTTCGCCTGTGTCAGCTTTTTCTCAAGAGCATCATGATCCATTCACATACCCCTTACTTTTCGGATTCTTTAAAATATCCCGTTTCTTCCCAAACTTTTCTGTCCGGGCAGTAATAGCTGTATTCTCTTGAACCGCCCATTTTCATAGCATAGCCAAAGTTTAGTATGCCCTGCTGCAGGCCGATACGGATATACTGTGCGTCTTTTCCGATTGCTTTTGCGATTTCTATAATAGGCACATTTCGTACGGTAAACTTTGGCGTTTCCACATAAATCTTTTGCTCCAATAAATCACCGCCTTTGCGAATTATTTTTTCGTTCTATCAAGAAAATCAAATTGATTATGTATTATCAATTCATAATTCTATTATACACGGTTTTCACAATTTGTCAAGCACTTTTAATCATAAATATGTTAAAATATTTTTAAATACGCACTTGCAATGCGCAATTATTTGTGTTATAATATTTTCAAGAGGTGACAGACATGAAAAATTCCCCAAAAGAAATCGGACTGCGCATACGGAATATGCGAAAAATGAGAAAGCTCAGTCAGACGGATCTGGCAAATCTTTTAGGCAAATCCCTGCGTACTGTGCAAAAATATGAAAGCGGCGAGATCGAAGCGTCTATCTCGGTAATCAATGAGATCGCTGACAAGCTGGACACCACCGCCAACTATTTAATAGGGTATGAGCAGGACGGAGTTAATCTTGACAGCATTGCCGACTTCTGCACATTTCTGTTCAAGCTGGAACGCAAGGCAGGTGTAAAGTTCGATATCGACGTCAAAAAGCCGAAAACTGACGGCAAGTGGAGCTGTTCCGTTATATTTGACGGACAGGACAAAAGCGCGGATATGAACTCCCAGCTGTGTTTGCTGCTTGAAGAATTTGCAAACGCGAGAGAAAATCTTGAGCAGCAAATGCTGACATATCCGGCATACGAGCAGTGGCAGGACAGAACTACCGCATATTACGCTCAATGTCCGCTGAATGATTTGTCTGATAATCAAAGTCTTAAAGGAGCGAACAAAATCATGAAAAAACTTGAATAACAAGGAGGCAAATTATTATATGAAATTATCTAACGGTATGGGTTCAATATACAAATTGTCGGGAAAACGCCGTAAACCGTGGCGTGCGGTTAAAACAACCGGCTGGGTGATCGATGCTGACGGCGAGCGTGTTAAACAAAACAGGGTCACTATCGGATATTATCACTCAAAGGAAGAAGCATTTCAGGCGCTGATGAATTACAACGCCGATCCGTATGATATTAAGGCAAACACAATTACATTTTCGGAACTTTATAACAAGTGGAGCGAAAGATACTTTGAAACTCTTTCAAATCCGTCGAGTATACGCACAGTAAAAGCCGCGTATAAATACTGCGCTCCGCTTTATAATATGCGCTTTAAGGATATACGGGTTTCGCATTTAGAGGGGACGATACATGACGCAGATGTCGGAGCCTCGACTAAAGGCAGAATGAAATCCTTGTTCAATATGCTGTATAAATACGCATTGAAACATGAAATTGTTACTGTTGATTATGCGCGGTTATGTGACAGCGTAAAACAGACGGAACCGCTCAGAAAACCGCAACCGTTTTCCGATGAGGAAATTGAAATCCTATGGAAGAACGTAAATACTGTTCAGTTTGTTGATATGATCCTTATAGGGATATATTCCGGCTGGCGTCCGCAGGAGTTAGCGATTCTGAAAACCGCAGATATAGACCTTGAGGCTCAAACAATGCTCGGCGGTATGAAAACCGCGGCGGGAAAAAACAGAATTGTTCCGATACATCCGCTGATATTTCCGCTCGTATGCAAACGATATAATTCCGAAAACGAGTTTCTGTTTAACGATGACAACTGCCCGCAGGGCTCGGGCGGAGCATTGACTTATGACAAATACCGCGGTCGCTTTGCTAAAGTTATGAACCGCTTGAAAATGGATCACCGTCCGCACGAAACAAGGCACACATTCATAACCTTAGGCAAAGAAGCCGATATGGACGAGTACATACTTAAAATGATAGTCGGTCACAGTATAAGCGATATAACCGAAAAGGTTTATACCCACAGAAAAATCGAGCAGCTTCATACGGAAATCCAAAAGATACATAATGATAAAATACCCAAAAATATGACGCTGCTCACGGCATAAAGTTTGTGCGCTACGTGTGTGCGCTACTTGTTAGCTACGTGTGTGCTACACATAAAAACACAGGACGTCTCAGCCTTGCCGAAACGCCCTGTTTGCGGGATTTTAGGTTCAATTTAGCCTTTCATAGCTTCCTCGACGGCTACGGCCACGGCCACGGTGGCGCCTACCATCGGGTTGTTGCCCATGCCTATGAGGCCCATCATCTCAACGTGGGCGGGAACCGAGGACGAGCCCGCGAACTGCGCGTCGCTGTGCATTCTGCCCATCGTGTCGGTCATTCCGTAGGAAGCGGGGCCCGCCGCCATATTGTCGGGATGGAGGGTTCTGCCCGTACCGCCGCCGCTGGCAACCGAAAAATACTTCTTGCCCTGCTCGATGCACTCCTTCTTGTATGTGCCCGCAACCGGATGCTGGAACCTGGTGGGGTTGGTGGAATTTCCGGTGATCGAAACGTCAACGCCCTCGAGGTGCATTATCGCGACTCCCTCGCGAACGTCGTCGGCGCCGTAGCAGCGAACCTTTGAGCGCTCACCGTTTGAGTACGCCGTCTCTTTTACTACTTTTACCTCTCCGGTATAGTAATCAAACTGAGTCTGAACATATGTAAAGCCGTTGATCCTGGAAATGATCTGAGCGGCGTCCTTGCCGAGACCGTTCAGGATTACTCTCAGATCTTCTTTTCTCGCCTTGTTGGCGCTTCTGGCAAGGCCGATAGCGCCTTCCGCCGCCGCGAACGACTCGTGACCCGCCAGGAAAGCGAAGCACTTTGTCTCGTCGCGCAGAAGTCTCGCGCCCAAATTACCGTGGCCGATTCCGACTTTTCTGTCGTCGGCAACGCTGCCGGGAATGCAGAACGATTGGAGACCCAAACCGATCTTTTCGGCCGCGTCGGCGGCTGTCTTTACGCCCTCTTTGATGGCGATAGCCGCGCCTACCGTGTATGCCCAGCACGCGTTCTCAAAGCAAATGGGCTGGATACCTTTAACTATATTATAGGCGTCAACGCCTTTGTCGTCGCAAATCTGCTTTGCTTCCTCAATAGAAGAAATCCCATGTTTTTTAAGCTCTGCATTGATTTGGTCAATTCTTCTTTCATAACTCTCAAATAAAGCCATATCTCAATTCCTCCTATCTTAATTCTTATTCGTGGCGCGGATCTATGAGTTTGTCCGCGTCGTCAACGCGGCCGTACTGGCCGCTTGCCTTTTCGAGCGCCTCGTTGGCATCGGTTCCCTTGGCGATCATTTCCATCATCTTGCCGAGATGAACGAACTTGTAGCCGATTATCTCTCCCGCCTTGTCGACTGCGACTTTTGTGATATATCCCTCGGCCAGTTCCAGATATCTGGGGCCTTTTTTGAGGGTCGCATATGTAGTACCGATCTGGCTGCGGAGACCCTTACCCAAATCCTCAAGACCCGCGCCGATGGGCAGTCCGTCCTCTGAGAACGCGGTCTGGCTGCGGCCGTACACGATCTGCAGGAACAGCTCTCTCATAGCCGTGTTGATAGCGTCGCATACCAAGTCGGTATTGAGCGCCTCAAGGATCGTCTTGCCTATAAGGATCTCGGACGCCATAGCCGCCGAATGGGTCATGCCGCTGCAGCCTATCGTCTCGACCAGAGCCTCCTGGATTATGCCCTCTTTGACATTCAGGGTGAGCTTACATGTGCCCTGCTGAGGCGCGCACCAGCCGATACCGTGAGTCAGGCCGGAAACGTCGCTGACTTCTTTAACCTGCGTCCATTTGCCTTCCTGAGGGATCGGAGCAGGTCCGTGATATGCTCCTTTTGCCAAAGGACACATCGCTTCTACTTCACTTGAATACTTCATATGTTTACTCCTTTCATAGTACATTTTCGAGTTCAATCACTGAAAATTCGATTGAAACCGCTTACTGCATTAATTATATCAATAAATAATAAATTATGCAATACCAATTCAAAAATATTTTTAAAATTTATCGCCTGTTGTCTATAAAATAAAATCCGACATGATCAGATTTGAAACATAAGTATATTCCGGGCGTATTTTTATATTGCCGCCGCTGCTCTCAAGGGTTCGGATGACATTCAAATGTTTTTCAATGGGTTTTTTGAAAACCTCGCCCATGTCTTTTCCGAACCGCTTTTTAAATTCGCGCTCCGACACTCCTCTGTCGAGCCTGAGACCGAGGAACATATATTCGCACATCATATCAATATCGGGCTCCGTCTCGGCGCCGTCCTCCGCACGTCCTCCGCTGCTTATGAAATCAATATAATCCGAAACGCCCAACGGGTCGGAAAAACGCCTGCCGCATACGAACGAGTGCGCGCCCGCCCCGAATCCTATATACTCGCCGAGCGTCCAATAGATAAGATTGTGGCGAGACTCAAAACCCGCCTTTGAAAAATTGGAGATCTCATAGCGGCAATATCCTCGGTCTTTCAAAAACTCAACTACCGTGTCGTACATTTCGCGGTTTGCGTCGTCATCGGGAACGGAGAGCTCGCCGCGGCTTTTCATTTCAAAAAACGGGGTCCCCTCCTCTATTTTAAGAGAATAGGCCGAGATATGCTCGGGGCCGAGCTCGGTGATTTTCCGCAAAGTGTCACGCCAGATCTCGGCCGTCTGCCCCGGCAGGCCGAACATCAGATCGACGGAAATGTTCTCAAACCCCGCGCGTCGCGCATCGCGAAAGCAGTTTTTAAAATCCTCAAAAGTGTGAATGCGCCCGATTTTTTTAAGCAGCTTATCGTCCGCCGACTGGCAGCCGATACTGAGACGGTTAAAACCCGCGCGGCGCAGCGCGTGCAGCTTTTTAAAATTCGCGGTGCCGGGATTGCACTCAACCGTGATCTCGGCGCCCTCGGCAACGTCAAAGCTTTCGCGAACCGACGCGAGTATGTCGATCAGTATTTTTTCATCTATACAGGTCGGAGTGCCGCCGCCGATGTATACCGTGTCGATTTTTTTGTTTTTATAAGGCGAGTTTTTGATCTCGGATATGACCGCTTTCCCATACGAATAACTCATATCCCGAATCCCGGAATATGAGTTAAAGTCGCAGTAAGCGCATTTTTTAATACAAAACGGAATGTGGGTATAGATACCGGTCATAAGAAATAACCCCTTTATTCGTCCAGCTTGAGCACCGACATAAACGCCTCTTGGGGCACCTCCACGCTGCCGACCTGGCGCATGCGCTTTTTGCCCTCTTTTTGCTTTTCGAGCAGCTTGCGCTTTCTTGAGATGTCGCCGCCGTAGCACTTGGCTAGCACGTCCTTACGCATCGCCTTGACCGTCTCGCGGGCTATTATCTTGCCGCCCACGGCCGCCTGTATCGGGACCTCGAACAACTGCCGCGGAATAACTTCCTTAAGCTTTTCCGCCATCTTTCTGCCTCTCGGATAGGCGCGCTCCTTGTGCACGATAAACGACAGCGCATCCACCATCTCGCCGTTAAGCAGCATATCAAGCTTCACAAGATCCGATTTCTGATATTTCTCGAACTCGTAGTCAAACGAGGCGTAGCCTCTGGTGCGCGACTTCAGCGCGTCAAAGAAATCGTATATGATCTCGTTCAGGGGCATCATGTAATTGAGCTGCACCCTGTTGGTGTCCAGATATTCCATGTCGATATACGAGCCGCGCCTGCCCTGACACAGCTCCATAATACTGCCGACATACTCCTTCGGCGTGAGTATCGCGGCCCGCACTATCGGCTCTTCCATATAGTCTATCTCGGACGGCTCGGGCATGTTGGTGGGGTTGTCCACGCTCAGCACCGTGCCGTCGGTCTTTATGACCTTGTACTCGACCGAGGGAGCGGTCGTCACCAGATCAAGGTTAAACTCGCGCTCAAGGCGCTCCTGTATTATCTCCATATGGAGAAGCCCCAAAAATCCGCATCTGAAACCGAAGCCGAGCGCGATCGAGGTCTCCGCCTCGAAGTTCAGCGCCGCGTCGTTGAGTTTGAGCTTTTCGAGTGCGTCACGCAGATCGTCGTATCTGGCGCCGTCGGCGGGATAGATTCCGCTGTACACCATAGACTTGACTTCCTTGTAGCCGGGCAGAGCCTCGGCCGCGCCTTTTGATGCGGTCGTCACCGTGTCTCCGACCTTCACGTCCTGCACGCTCTTGATACTGGCGGTTATGAACGCCACCTCCCCGGCGGAAATCTCATCTGCGGACAACATTCCGTTGGGCAGAAGATAGCCCACGTCGACCACGTCGAACTCGCTGCCGGTCGCCATCATTTTTATGCGCTGTCCGGGTCTGAGCCTGCCGTCCACAACGCGGACGTACGCGATAACGCCCTTGTACGCGTCGTAATACGAGTCGAAGATCAGCGCCTTGAGCGGAGCGTTCTCGTCGCCTCCGGGCGGCGGGATCAGCTCGACTATCTTTTCAAGAACCTCCTCGATATTTATGCCGTTCTTGGCGGAGATCAACGGCGCGTTCTCGCCGTCTATGCCGATTATGTCCTCGATCTCCTGCTTGACCTCGTCGGGTCTGGCACCCGGCAGGTCGATTTTATTAATAACGGGCACTATCTCAAGATCGTGTTCAAAAGCAAGATAGGTGTTCGCCAAAGTCTGGGCCTCTATGCCCTGCGCGGCGTCCACGACAAGCACGGCCCCCTCGCAGGCCGCCAGCGAGCGGGAAACCTCATAATTGAAATCCACATGCCCCGGCGTGTCGATCAGATTCAGATAATACTCTTTGCCGTCCTTCGCCTTGTATATAAGGCGAACGGCGCGCGCCTTGATCGTGATACCGCGCTCGCGCTCAAGCTCCATGTTGTCAAGTATCTGCTCCTGCATCTCGCGCTGCGTCAGCGCCCCGGTGAGCTCAAGCAGTCTGTCCGCCAGAGTGCTCTTGCCATGGTCCACGTGCGCGATTATTGAAAAGTTACGTATATTGTCACGGCTGTACATTTGTTTTCCTCCAAAGTCAATTTATAATTTCACTATCAAGTATATATTTTAACACAAATATTTATAAATGGCAACTACTTAAATTATTTTGGAGTGGACACAAAGTGCATATTATAAAAAGACAAGCAAAGAAAAAGGCAATTCGCGGGAAGCAGAAGTGCGACTTCGCATGAAATTCATTTTCGCGATGATATATTTATATCATACAAATCTTTTATCTGCTGTCTTTTTCCGTATATATATATATATATATGCTGTGCTTTACGCATAACGGACGTTTTTCGACAAACTGAGCAGGCGGCAGATTGCCGCCCGCTTTTAGCTTATTTAATCGAAAAGAATTAATTGTTTTTAAAGTATCTCGCTCGCGGCCGACATGGGCGTCATATCGCTGAGGCCGTTCCAGACCATAAGCTTTATGCTGTCTACCTCGACGTTCTCGGGGATGTCTATCGTGTTTGTGAACACGTAGTTAAGGTCGCTCAGATCCGCGTCCATCACAGACATGCTCACAAGGCAGCCGTTTTGGTCGTATACCGCCATGATTATGTTCACGGTCATCGGCTCGATCGCCGCTTCTTCGTTCGCGTTCTCAAGCGTCACATTCGCCGTCACCCTGCCTGTCGCCTCGTGCTTCTCGGTTAT
>CANRBF010000013.1 GCA_947628795.1 uncultured Monoglobus sp. | reverse complement strand
TAATAGGCTGGTGATAACGTAGGGACTAGAGAATAGGTTCTAGGGACTAGGATCCCCCCTCAGTCGGGCTTTGCCCGCCAGCATTAAAGAAGCTCTTGGTCAAAATTGCAAGCAATTTTGAAAGATAGCTCTGAACCCGCAAGCAAGCTTGCTAATTATCCCCGAGGGGGCGCCTATTTTTTGCCTCCTCCCGGGAGGAGGTGGCTGCGGCTTGCCGCAGACGGAGGTGGGAACGTAGTGATTAGCGATTAGTAAATAGCGATTAGGATCCCCCCTCAGTCGGGCTTTGCCCGACAGCATTAAGGAAGCTCTTGGTCAAAATTGCAAGCAATTTTGAAAGATAGCTCTGAACCCGCAAGCAAGCTTGCTGATTATCCCCGAGGGGGCGCCTATTTTTTGCCTCCTCCCGGGAGGAGGTGGCTGCGGCTTGCCGCAGACGGAGGTGGGAACGTAGTGATTAGTAATTAGCGAATAGTGATTAGAGTGGGCGGCAATCTGCCGCCCGCGGGACGTCGAGGGCGCCATTCCCTACAACGGTATGCGCCGAAACCATACGTTCCCATCGTTGGCACCATGCAAATCCTCCGTTATTTGCTCAAAAAACAGCGAAAGCATAACCCACGCTATGCCTCCGCTAATTTCGGATGATATTTTAATCATCAATATATTATTTCACCAGCAGCCGATAGAGGGTCGGGTCGAAATTAAATTCTTTTATCAGGGCTTCGGCGCGTTTGAGCGCCTCTTCGCGCTTTGCTTTCGGAGTGTTTCGCTTCGTTGCGCGTATCAGCAGGTTTTTGGGCGAGTGAGAAAAATCCACAAACTCCAGCATCTGCACCTTATAACCCATATACTCAAGCAGCTTGCCGCGTATCGCGTCGGTGGCGAGGGCGGAGAACCGCTCCTTGATAAGGCCGTAGTCGGTGAGGGCCGACAGATCGTCGGTTTTTATCTGGCCGTTCAGCTCGTGCTGACAGCAAGGCACCGAAATAATTCGCTCCGCGCCCCACGATACCGCGTTATAAAGCGCGTAGTCGGTGGCGGTGTCGCAGGCGTGGAGGGTCATCACCATGTCGGGCTTTTTCTCGGGCTTATAGCCGTTTATGTCGCCGACCGAGAATTTCAGATCCTCGTACCCGTACTTCTCGGCAAGGCGATTGCATTTTTCTATCACGTCCGCCTTGAGGTCGAGCCCCGAAATATTCGCCTTGACGCCCTTAATTTTAGTCAAATAGTAATCAGGTACGACTTTCCGCAGCCGAAGTCCACAACATTAAGCTCCCTCGGCGGGTCATCGCCCAGCATATCGTCTATGATCTCGGCGAACCGATTTATCTGGCGGTACTTGTCGTACATGGCGCTCACCACATGTCCGTCCTTTGTCAGCACTCCCAGATCGACCAGCGGAGGTATCTCCGTTCCTGTGTCAAGAATATATTTCTTTTTTCGGTTGTTGCCCTCGGCGGGCGTGGCGCTTTGCTCCTTGAGCCGCCTTTTGGAAAGGCCCGCCTTGCCCTTTTTTGAGATCTTCAGCGTGTAGCCGCTGTCCGCGCTCCACGCGTCGAGCTGGCGAAAGCCGTGCTCGGTCATCAGCCGCTCGGCCTCGACCGCAATATCCGCTTTTTCGATGTTTTTGTGAAAAGCCTGTTTCTCGGTGAAAGTCTCGATCTGGTATTTTTCACGTCCGCCTATGTTTTTGAGCGTTATTACCGCCTTTTTGATCTCGGACGACTTCTTGGCGGGATTGCTGATGACCGCCTTTTTGATCTCGTCGCCGAATATCGCGCCAATATATTCCATGTCCGCCTCCAGTTATATCACAAATCCGCCGTTTACGCCCAAGACCTGGCCCGTTATGAATCCGCTCTCGGCCAGGAAATACGCCGCGTCGGCAACATCCTCGGGCGCGCCGAGCCTCATCAGCGGCGTGTCGTCCGCGAGGGCGCTTATCGTGTCGCCGCTAAGCTCCGCGTTCATGTCGGTCTCTATAACGCCCGGAGCTATGCAGTTGACGCGTATGCCCGACGGGCCCAGTTCCTTTGCCAGCGCTTTGGTGAGCCCGATAAGCCCCGCCTTTGACGCGGAGTACGCCGCCTCGCAGGAGGCACCGACCTGCCCCCACATCGACGAGATGTTTATCACACAGCCGCTCAGCCTGGCTATCATCGGCTTTATCAGACTTTTGGTGACGCGGAACGCGCCCCCGAGGTTCACGTTTATCATTCTCTGCCACTCGGCCTCGGTCATATCGGTAAACAGGCCGATGCGCGAGATGCCCGCGTTGTTTACCAGAACATCAAGGGCGCCGAAACGCACTCCGATCTCGTCGGCCATAGCCGCGACCTGTTTCGGGTCGCCCACGTCGGCGCGCACGGCCGCGCCCCCGATTTCCGCGGCGAGCGCCTTTGCCTCGGCCTCGGATCTATTGTAGTTTATTATCACCCTAAAGCCCTCGCCCGCGAAACGGCGCGCGATCGCTGCGCCTATCCCGCGGCTTCCGCCTGTTATAAGAGCGGTTTTCACATAAACTCCCCCTTTTCAAAACAGCCGCGGGCATTAGGGTCCCGCGGCTGATATTTTCTAATTGATAAATTTGTCGTGCACCACTCTGACGGCCTCCTCGGCTTTGTCGAGCTTTATCAGAACCGACACCTTGATCTCCGATGTGGCTATCATGTGGATATTTATGTTGTTCTCAAACAGCGCCTCGAACATTTTCGCCGCGACGCCCGGATTGTTCGCCATTCCCGCGCCCACGATCGAGACCTTTGAAAGGTCGTCTCTGTGGTCGAGCTTTTCATATTTGAGCGTGCCTTTGAGCTCCTCGAGAATCTCGAGAGTTTTGGGCTCGTTGTCTCTGGAGACGGTGAAGGCGATATCCTTTGTGCCTTCTCTGCCGACCGACTGCAGGATCATGTCCACGTTTATATGCTCGCTGGCAAGCTCGGAGAATATCCTGAACGCCACGCCGGGTGTGTGTGGAAGTCCGATCACGCCTATTCTCGCCACGTCGTTATCGCGGGTCACGCCTCTTATCAACATTCTTTCCATATCTATTACCTCCTTAACCATTGTGCCCGGAACTTTTTCAAAGCTGGACCTTACCTCAAGCTTCACGTTGTATTTTTTCGCCAGCTCAACGCTTCTGTTGTGCAGAACGTTGGCGCCCAGACTTGCCAGCTCAAGCATCTCGTCGTATGTTATCTCGTCGAGCTTTTTCGCGTCTTTGCATATCCTCGGGTCGGCGGTGTAAACGCCGTCCACGTCGGTGTATATCTCGCATTTGTCGGCATGGAGCGCCGCCGCTATCGCCACCGCCGAAGTGTCGCTTCCGCCGCGGCCCAGAGTTGTTATGTCGTCGTATTTATTAAGACCCTGGAACCCCGCCACGACCGCGATCCGCTTTTTGTCGATGGCTCTGCGTATGCGCTCGGTGTCTATCTTTTTTATGCGGGCGGCTCCCGACACGCTGTTGGTGTTAAAGCCCGCCTGCCAGCCGGTGAGCGATATCACCGGGCAGCCTATTTTTTCGATCGCCATCGCGAGGAGCGCTATCGAGATCTGTTCGCCGCTGGCGAGCAGCATATCCAGCTCGCGCTTTGAGGCGTTCGGGTTGATCTCGTTCGCCTTTTCTATCAGCTCGTCGGTGGTGTCGCCCTGAGCGGACACGACCACGACCACCTGATTCCCCGCCTTATATGTCTCGGTCACGCGCTCCGCCACGTTCATGACCTTGGCGGCGTCCGCCACAGAGCTGCCTCCGAACTTCTGTACTATAAGTGCCAAAAAAATCCCTCCTGAATTGCCTTTTGAAACTTTATATTTAATCTCGGTTTATTTCGTTTATTTATTCTATTGGTTTTCTATAACGCAGGCTCCGATGTTGTCGGGCCTGAGCTCATAGAGCTTCCAGTCCTTCATCTTGCTGAGCAGTATGCCGCTGATCTCGCAGGCGAACCTTTTGTCCGAGCCGTCGACTATCGCGATGATAGTGGGGCCCGCTCCGCTAAGATAAACGCCCAGAGCTCCCTTTTGGTAGCACAGCCGAAACAGGCTGTCCATGTTGGGGATCAGGCGTTTTCTGTAGTTCTGGTGAAGCTTGTCTCCAACCGCGGTCCTGATGTTCTCATACTTGCCCGTGATAAGGCTGGCCGCAAGCAGCGCGCTGTGGCCCGCGTTGTATACCGCGTCGTTGTGAGGCACCGATTTAGGCAGCACCTCGCGCGATTTTTTTGTCTGCAAATAAAAATCCGGAACAAGCGCCGCGAAGCGCAGCTCATCCGGGTTGAGCTCTGTTTTGACGTAGCGGACAGAGTGCCTCGTCATGACGTTGACCGTGAATCCGCCGACCAAAGCCGGGGTCACGTTGTCGGGGTGGCCCTCTATGTCCGCGGCGAGCCGCAACATTTCCTCCTGCGACAGCTTGTCGCCGCACAGCTTGTTGGCGGCTACCACGCCGCCGACAATACCCGCGCTGCTGCTGCCGAGGCCGCGCGTTATCATAATATTGTTCTCAAGCGTGAGTTTGAGCCCCGGGCACTTGTGGCCCGTGAGGTCAAACACGCGCTTCATTGATCTGTATATCAGATTTTCCTCGTCGGTCGGGAGAAATTTCGCGCTGTCGTCGATTATGTCTATCTCAAGCTTTCCGCTGTCGTTTTCCTCCGCGGTGACGTAGTTGTACAGGCTCAGCGCTATGCCCATGCTGTCAAAGCCCGCGCCCATGTTGGCCGAAGTGGCGGGGATCCTGATCTTAACCATCTTACTGCTCCAAAAGTCTTATTTTCGCCAATACATTATACGCGCCGATGCCGTTTTCGTCCTCAAGCATTTTTTCGAGGCCGTTTTCCGAGACCTCGGGAGTTACGACCGCAAACTCGTTTTCGTATCCCTCGCCGAGGGTGTATACCTCGTAGCCCTTTAAGTCAAAATCATCGGCGCTGCCGCCGCTGAGTCTCAGATAGAAACGGGCGGGCAGATTTTTCGAATCAAGCAGATATCCGTCTCTGCCCTGCTCCCAGCTCAGAGCCGCCATCTCGCCCTTGTGCTTCACGATGTCGACCACGTCGGACAGCACCGCGCTGGCCGTGGGGAGCGCTCCCGCTCCGCGGCCGTAGAACATAACGTCGCCCAGACCGTCGCCGCGCACCATGATGCCGTTGAACACGTCATCTATGCCGGCAAGAGGATGGCCGGCGGGCAGGATCGCGGGGCATACCATGGCGTACACGCCGCCCTCGGCTCTGCTCGTGATGCCCAGAAGCTTAACCACCGCTCCGAACTTGGCGGCGTACTTCACATCCTCAAGGGTTATCTTGGTGATTCCCTCGCAGGGGATCTCCTCGCTGTCAACATATGTTCCGAACGCCAGCGACGCCAGTATAGCCGTCTTGCGGCAGGTGTCGTGGCCCTCGATGTCGGCCGTGGGGTCCTTTTCGGCGTAGCCCTTTTCCTGAGCTCCCTTTAACGCGTCCTCAAAAGTGGCTCCCTCTTTTATCATCTGGGTCAGGATATAGTTCGTGGTGCCGTTTAAAATGCCGTATATATCGGTGAGCTCGTTGGCCGCCAGACTGGTGTAGAGCGGTCTTATTATCGGGATGCCGCCGCCCACGCTGGCCTCGAACAAATAGCTCGCGTTGTTTTCCTTGGCTACCTTGAGAAGCTCGGTTCCGTGCTTCGCCACAAGCTCCTTGTTGGAGGTGACGACGCTCTTGCCGCTCATGAGCAGCTTTTTGGTGAACTCATAGGCTGGCTTGGTTCCGCCCATGACCTCGACCACAACGCCGATCTCCGGGTCGTTTAATATATCCTCAAAATCCTTGGTGAAGCACTTGTATCGGCTGTCGGGAAAATCTCTGAGGTCAAGGATCTTCGCTACCTCTATTTCCTCGCCGCATCTGCGTTTTATCGACTCCGCGTTTGTGGCGATAAGCTCGCCGACTCCGCCTCCGACAACGCCGAATCCCATAATTCCTATCTTCATTTGGTTATCCTCCGATTCATCAAATTATTGCTGTTGATCAAATTTATATATCACTATTCCGGTGACGAGCTTGGGCCAGAAAAACGTGGATTTCTGGGGCATTTTCTCGTTCGCCAGCGATATGTCCTTTATCTCCGAGATCGCGGTGGGGTTCATCAAAAACGAGCACTGGAACTCTCCGCTCTTTACCCTGTCTATGGCCTCGGCCGCATCCTTGGTGAAATATATCTTTCCGCGGTCCGACTCGCGGTTCTCGTCGACGTCAAAATATTTTTCAAGTATCAACTTGTGGAGTATCGTCACGTCAAGGTGCTTATACGCCTCGCTCTTGCCCTCGATCAGATCGTCCATAACACTCAAGTCCTTGATATCGAGAGTGTAGTAATAGTCCTGTCCGGTGTAGAACGCGAGACGCTTCTCGTCGATCGTGTTGCCGAGCTTTGTCATTATTATGTCGGCGTAATCGCCCTCGGTGATGTATATCTTCGACGCGCTGAAATCGTCGGTCAGCACGCTTATTATCATCTGCTCCGAATAATTTTTCACGTCTTTTATAAGGCGGTGGGTGGGGAACAGGAAAAGTCCGCTGTCGTCCATCGAGGCGAGCATCATCATCGTGTAGTCGTAAGGCTGCGTGCCGGCCTCGGAGCCGTCCTTCTGGCGCTGCTCCCGCCTGTAGCTTAAGGCGGTCTCGTATCTGTGGTGGCCGTCGGCAATGAACAGCTGCTTGTTTTCAAATTTCTTTGAAAGCACGTTCAGCGTCGCCGGGTCCTTAATTATCCAAACGTTCTGGATAACGTGCTCCGGTGTGGTGAAGGTTATGTCGGGGTCGCCGTCGGAGCACTCGGAGATTATGTCCGCGATCGCCTGATCGGGATCCATATACAGCGAGTATATCGGGCTCATGGCGGTGCGGGTCTTTTCGATAAGGCCCATTCTGTCGCGCTTGGTCTGGTTCATGGTCTCGGAATGGGGCATGATTATCTTTTTTGAGAACTCCTCAAGCTGCACGAGCGAGATTATGCCCTTGAGGGAATGCGACGGAGACTCGTCGTTTCCCAGGCGGAACTTCTGCTCGTAGATGTAAAACGCCGGGGCGTCCTCATACACAAGTATCTGCTCTTCTATCCATTTTTTCAGATAAGCGGCACTGCGGGTGTACTTGTTATTGTTCTCGTCGTCGCTGTCAAAATCCATGCCGTAATCCAGACGGATCACGTTGTACTCATCCTTGTTGTAAAGCTCCTGCTGCTGCTCGGGGGTTATTATGTCATAGGGAGGAGAGGTCACCGCGTCAAGATCGCGGAACCGCTCGGTGTTATATCTCAGTCCTTTAAAAGGAATAACTTTTGCCATACTTATCATCCTTTCGGAATTACCGCGCGGGCGCGCCTGATAATTCAATACTTACCGTCAATTTTCAGATAGAATATCAATTTACATGATACAACATATTCGGCTTTGCGTCAAGCCGAATTTTAAAAGATTGATGTAAATATTTTCCCCGTTTTTTTCGGATTTTTTATATTTAATTTACAAATAATATTATTGAAAACCAAATACGAACACAGAAAGGAGATAAAAATGGGAAATTTCAGCACGGGACTTCTGCTCGGCGCCTTTCTCGGCATAGCTCTGGCGATGACCGACAAAAAGGACGTCAAGAAAGCCAAAAAAATAATGCGCGGAATGCGCGCATAAATTATTTATGATAGGTAATACCTTTTGATATGGTGAACGCTCGATAGATCTGTTCGAGCAGTATCACTCTCATCAATTGATGGGGAAACGTCATTTTCGAAAAGCCGAGCCGCAGGTCGGAACGGCTTTTTATATCCTCCGAAAGGCCCAGCGAGCCGCCGATTATAAACGCGATGCTCGACGCGCCGCCCAGCGCCAGATCGTCAAGCGTTTGCGCGAATTTTTCCGAGGTCAGCTGGGCGCCCTCCACGCAGAGCGACACCACATACGCGCCCTTTGGTATCTTGCTCATTACGCGCTCGCCCTCTTTTTTGAGGACGACGCTTTTTTCCTTGTCCGAGCCGCCGTCGGGCGTAGGCTCGTCCTTGACCTCAACGATTTTTAAAGCGCAGAAGCGCCCGAGGCGCTTTTGATACTCCTCGGCCGCTTCTCTTAAAAATTTTTCTTTTATTTTCCCAACGGAAATCACGGTTATATTAAGCATTTTTTAAACATTGTTTTCGGGTTTCGCCTTGATCTCGGTCTCCTGTTTTGCGTCCGCTTTCGCCTCGGCTTTGTCAATATCCTCGATAACCTCGATCGCCGCGTCCGCCGCATCGGTATCGCCGCTTGCGAACAGGGCGTCAAACTCGTCGCCCTCGATCTTCTCTTTCTCAAGAAGCAGCTCGGCGACCTTTGTGAGCTCATCCATGTGCTCGTTCAGAATGGTTTTGCAGCGGTCGTAGCACTCGGTGATTATGCGGTGGATCTCGCGGTCGATCAGCGCCGCCGTCTCCTGGCTGTAGTCGGCGGAATGACCCGCCTCAAGGCCCAGGAACACCTCTCCGCTCTGCTCGCCGAAGGTCCTGGCGCCCAACGCCTCGCTCATGCCGTATTTTGTGACCATTGATTTTGCGATCTTGGTGGCGCGCTCCAGATCGTTTGAGGCTCCCGTGCTTATGTCGTCAAGAGCCAGGCTCTCGGCGACTCTGCCGCCCAGCAGCACGACGATCTCCTCGACCATCTCGGTGCGGCTGTTGTAGCTGGTGTCCTCCTTGGGCAGCGACAGCGTATATCCGCCGGCTCTGCCGCGGGGAATGATCGAGACCTGATGCACCCTATCCTGAGTGGGCAGCATTTTTGATACCACCGCGTGGCCCGCCTCGTGGAAGGCGGTGAGCTTTTTCTCTTTCTCGGTGACCTTTTTGGACTTCTTTTCGGGTCCGGCCACTACCTTCATGATCGACTCCTCGAGGTCGATCATGTTTATCATCTTTTTGTTGGCTCTGGCCGCGGCGAGCGCCGCCTCGTTGACTAAGTTTTCAAGGTCGGCTCCCGTGAAGCCGATAGTGGTCTTTGCCAGCACATCGAGCTTGACGTCGGGCGCGAGGGGCTTGTTTTTGGTATGCACCTTAAGTATAGCCTCGCGGCCGATAACGTCGGGCACGTCTACAAGCACCTGACGGTCGAATCTTCCGGGACGCAGCAGCGCGGGGTCGAGAATATCGGGGCGGTTGGTGGCCGCGATAATTATTACTCCCGCGTTCTCGCCGAAGCCGTCCATCTCAACCAGCAGCTGGTTCAGCGTCTGCTCGCGCTCGTCATGACCGCCGCCCAGGCCCGCGCCTCTGTGGCGGCCGACCGCGTCGATCTCGTCTATGAATATGATACAGGGCGCGTTCTTTTTGGCGTTGTCGAACAGGTCGCGCACGCGGGAAGCGCCCACGCCCACGAACATCTCAACAAAGTCGGAGCCCGAGATAGAGAAAAACGGAACTCCCGCCTCGCCCGCCACCGCCTTGGCAAGCAGCGTCTTACCGGTTCCCGGAGGGCCCACGAGCAGCACGCCCTTTGGGATCCTGGCGCCCAGACGGCGGAACCTGTCGGGCGTCTTGAGGAACTGGACGATCTCCTCCAGCTCGGCCTTTTCCTCCTCCTCGCCGGCGACGTCCTCAAACGTCTTTTTGTTGTTGCTTTCGTTTGTCATTCTGGCCTTGCTCTTGCCGAAGTTCATCATTCCGCGGCCTCCGCCGCCCGACTGCTGCATGAACATAAACCAGAACACGCCGAACAGTATGAGTATACCCAATGTGGGCAGCCACGTCAGCCACCAGGGCGGCTCGGCCGGTATCGGGGTCTCGATCTTTAAGGAGCCGTCTTTTATCTGCTCCTCCATTTCGTCGCCCACATCGGCGCGAAGCACCGCGTAGCCGGGGACCTCCACCTGCTGCTCGGAATCGCTGTTTTTATATTTAACGGTAGCGATATCGCTGACTATGCTGATCTCGCTGACCTCGTGGTTCTGAATACTTCTCACCAGATCGGAATAGATCCCGTTCTCCTGCTCGGGCGTGACGCGCGTCATCGCGAACACCAGCAGGATGATAGCGGTCAGAACCACATAAAAGCCCAATCCTTTAAAATATTTCTTCACTCTGTCGCCTCCTGTATAACAACATCGTGTATTATATGCCAAAGCGCAATAATATACAATAAAAGATTATACCATAGTAATAACAAAAATACAACCTTAATATGAAGATTTTAACAAAAATTTCAAAAATTGCCGTAAAAACAAAGCAGCATGTCGGTCTCACCCGCCGCGTTTTTCGGCGGCGTTATGACATCTCCGGGCACAATATCCGCCGCGCGGCGAAAGCCGTCGGTCGGATCGAGCCACTCGATGCGCTTCGGTTCAAACCCGAGCGCCTCGGCGCGGACGGCAAACGGCCTACCGCTGAAGTTATATATAAACGCGAAATCCGCTCCCGAAAACGCCGTTATCCGGTCGTATTTTTCAAAGCCCTTGTTTGATACCAAATTATCGTTATGCGCGCCGTACGAGAAATCCGCCGACATCATCAGCTCATACAGATACTTCATCTGCGCGCCGCCGGGCAGGTTTATCCCGTCCTTCCAGTATTCACGGGCGTCGTATGACGGAGCTTTGTCGCTCGGCGAATAGAACTGCATCACGGAATTCGCGCCGTAGGTGTGGCCGCAGGCGCCCTCAAACACGGACCAATAAGCGTACCGCCTGACGTCCGGCGCGCGCCAGAATGGCTGAGTGAAATCGTGCAGACCCTGATGTATTCCCTCGTAGGACGGCTCGCCGTCCAGCACGAGCCTCGGCCGATCCGCTGAAAGGCATTTGCGCACATATCTCCAGTTGTCCTCGCCGAAAAATCCCTCGCTCTCCTTGTTGTCGTCCCACGCGCCGAGGCTGTGCTGATCGTACCGCCTGTGCCCCGACTGGAACATGTCAAAGTCCAGCAAATCGGTTTCTCCGAACCGGTCCGCCGAGCATGTCCTGCCGAACGGATGAAAGGTTATGAGCTTTTCGGGACAGCGGCTCTTTAGCGTCTCAGCCATGATCTTCCATATTTCAAACTTGACGCCGCCGCGGATGTCTCCGCCCAGCACCCAGACTATGTTATCGAGCGTCTTAAATCTGTCGGCCAGAAACTCCGCGTAGCTCCGCGCGTTTTTTTCGGTCAGAAAGCCCTTTTTGACCATGGAGCCCCAGACCGGCAGCCACGCTGTGTATATGCCGAACTTCTTTGCCAGCTCGGTCGCGGCCTCGGCTTTTTTCCAGTAATTTTCGGCCCTCTCGGGGCTGTCAAGATCTATCTCCGCCCACGGGCGCCCGAAGTTCTCGTCGTGGACAAGCACGGCCTGTATCACGTTAAACCGCCGCTCGGCACGGTTTTTGAAATATTTTTCGATCTCGGCAAGGCTCAGCTTCTGAAGCAGCAGCCAGGCGGTATCGCCAAGCCAAAAAAACGGCTTTGTTTTTCCGTTCTTTTGCTCCCACAGATAGTTCGAATTTTTCAAAACTTTAAGCATAAATATCACCGCGGCTATTTTATCACATTTCGCCGCCCGCGTCCATAACTTGCGCTTGGTTTTTTCAAATTTCCGCTTTTTCGATTACCGACTTTAACGTGTCCGCCGATTTGAGCAGCTTGGCGCACTCGCTCTCGCTGACGCTTATCGGGACCTTGCCCTCGATCCCGTTTTTGCCGACTATCGCGGGAATACCGAGTGCCGCGCCCTCTATACCGTACTCGCCGCGCATGATTGACGAGACCGGAAGTATCGACTTCTCGTCTCTGACTATCGCCTCGCAGATACGCTTGACCGCCATGGCTATGCCGTAGTACGTGGCCTTCTTTTTTGAGATTATCTCATAGGCCATGTTTTTAACATCCTCGGCTATCCGCAGCATCTCCTCCTCGTGGCCGTAGTCGCCTCGCATCTCGCAAAACGTGTTAAGCGGGATCCCCGCCACGTTGGCGCTGTGCCAGGCCGCGATCTCGCTGTCGCCGTGCTCTCCGATTATAAAGGCGTGGACGCTGCGGCTGTCGACCCCTAAAAGCTCGCCCAGCCGCTGTCTGAGGCGTGCGGTGTCCAGCACGGTCCCCGAGCCGATGACGCGGTTCTCGGGCAGGTTCGAAAGCTTACCCGCGGCGTAGGTCAGCACATCAACCGGGTTCGCCACCACAAGCAGCGCGCCGCCGAATCCGCAGTCGTTTATCTTGGGAATAATTGATTTGAAAATTTTAATGTTTTTATGAGCCAGATCGAGCCTTGTCTCGCCGGGCTTCTGGTTCGCGCCCGCCGCCAAAATTATGACCGCCGCGCCGCCTATATCCGAATAGTCTCCGGCATAGATCTTCACCGGGCGGCTGAGGGGCACGCCGTGACTGATGTCGAGAGCCTCGCCCTCGGCGCGCGCCCTGTCGGAGTCTATCAGCACAAGCTCCGAAAACAGGCCGCTCTGCATCAGCGCGAAAACCGAGGCCGAGCCCACAAAGCCGCAGCCGATGACCGCGGCCTTCAGCGGATCGACAGGCGCGGGGCATTCGGGCTCTAAAATATCAAGCTCAATATTATCTTTTAAAAATTCTTTTGAGTTTTCTAAATCCAAAACATTCATATAATTTTACCGCCTTAACAGTTTTGGACTTAGTTTTCGCAAATATAATATTTTAATTCAATTTTTTGTAGACGGTGAAATACATGGTCGTGAACGCCGCGGCTCCGCCTACCAGGTTCGAGATCGGCTCCGCCCAGAACACGCCGTTTATCGGAGGCTGCCACACCAGCGGCAGCAGTATGGTGAGCGGCACCACTATCACTATCTTGCGAAACAGCGAAAAGAATACCGCCTGCTTGGGCTTGTCAAGCGCGGTGAACACCGACTGGCCGCAGAACTGCAGTGCCATAAAGCAAAATCCGAAAAAGTAAATGTGCATCGACTTGACGCCCGCACTGATAAGCTCAGGGCTGTTTGTGAATATCCCCACAAAAAAGCGCGGGAACAGAGCCGCCGCCAGCCACGCCAGCATGGTATAGATTATTGTGATCGCCGACATGTATTTTATGCCCTTTTTGACCCTGTGATACAGATTGGCGCCGTAGTTAAAGCCCAGCACGGGCTGAGTGCCGTGGGTGAATCCCATAACCGGCAGCGTCAGGATATCCCGCACCGAGATCAATATTGTCATTATGCCTATGTACGTGTCGCCGCCGTACTTACCCAGCGTCTTGTTGCAGACCGACTGCACCGCCGCGTTGGTGGCCGACATGGTAAATGTCGCCAGACCGAGGGAGAGTATCTTTCCCGCGCGGCGCGGCGATATATGCCGCATGCGGCTGAGCTTGATCTTATAGACCGCGCGGCCGCTCAGCAAAAATCCCGTCGTCCACAGCGCCGAGACCGCCTGAGACAGAACAGTGGCGATCGCCGCTCCGGTGACGCCCAACCGCAGCGCGAAAATAAATATCGGGTCGAGAATTATATTCAGCCCGGCCCCCAGCGCGATGGTTATCATGCCTATCTTGCCAAAACCCTGAGCGTTTATAATGCTGTTGAGACCCAGAGCCACGACCGTGAACACCGCGCCCGAGATATACACCGTGGTGTATGCCGAGGCGTAGGGCATGGTGCTGTCGCCAGCGCCAAGCATCCGCAGTATGGGATACTTAAAAATCAGCGTCAAAGCCGTTATCAGCGCGGCAGCTATCAGCAGCATCGAAAATGCGGCGCCAAGCAGCTTTTCGGCTTCCTCGTCGTCGCCTCGGCCGCGCTTTATCGAGATCAGAGGCGCGGCCCCTCCGCCGATCAAATTGGCGAACGCCATCACAAGCGTCACGATAGGCAGGCATATTCCCACTCCGGTGAGGGCGCCCGCCGCGTCGGGACCGTCGATCCTGCCGATAAACACGCGGTCGACCACGTTGTAGAGCATGGTTATAAGCTGCGCCACAGTCATAGGCACAGCCAGTCTCAACATATGTTTTAATATACTGCCTCGGGAAAAATCGTTGACCCGCTCCATCCAATCAGCCCTCCGTTACGCCTTGCCGCCGCTTTGTTCGGCGCTTACTAAACGGGACGCCCGACGGCGCCCCGTGTGTTATTCTTTTTTTAAATCAGGCTTAAATATCGTTGAATCTCTGCTCAAGCTTGGGATAGACCTTTTCCTCAACATAGATATACCAATCGAGCAGCTTTTTGGTCTCGTTATAATATTTTTCAACATCCTCGTCGATATAAAAATCGCTGTTCTGCGCCTTGTGGTTCCTGATATTGGCGATCTCCTGGTTTATCTTGATAAGCTGCAGACGCACGCTGTTGTACTCGTCCCAGACCGACGCGATCTGCGGATAGGTAAACCCGTTCAGGCACTCGCCTATCTTTTTTCTCAAAAGTATGGACAGAAAATCCGCCGTGTCAAAGAACGCCTTGCACTCGTTGCCGAGAGCCGACCTCAGATTGTCCATCATGTATTTTTCATTAAAAGTGCCGCTGCCCGTTCTTGACATATAGTCGTTGGCGCACACGTGAATAATATTCTCGTAAGCGTTTTTGAGGCTGTTGATCGGCAGGAAAAACGTCTTGAGCTCCGAGCCGTATTCCTCGGCGAGAATATACAGCTCTTTCGTCTTTAAATGCACGTAGAAAATGCGCTCCCAATACTCGTCGGCGGTCATGTTCCCCTTTCTGTAGGAGTTTATGCCGTCAAACATCGCCTTGTTCGCGGACTCCACGTTATCGGGCTCGCGGCCGTTCTCGCGGCGTCTGCGTCCGCCCGCGGCGCGGCCGGTCTCCTCGGTGGAAATAATCTTTGTCTGATCGTTTTCGGAATTATTTTTACTCATTCTCAGTTCCTGCCCTTCAATATTTTTTGCGGCGCGTACTTTCTTCTCATCGACTCGAGATTGCTGTCGGTATAGAAGCAGCCCGTGGCGACCCTCGCGTCGGATGTGGCCGAGGAATAAAAATCCTCGTACTTGTAGACCGTCTTTTTTGTTATCTCATCGGCCGCGATCGGAAACTCGGCGTCCATCAGCGTCGCTGTGCCTCTCGCCTCGGTTATCTTGTAGGCGGAATAGAGCACTCCAAACAAAATGCAGCCTCCGATAATAATGCCCGCTATCCAAATGAGCGTGAAAGCCGTGTTCATCATTTTTTCTCGCCTTCCCTGACATTGATATTGACCGTTATAAACATAACCAAGGCCAAAATAATCGAAACAATCAGGAACTCGGTGTTCATTTTGTACACAGTCTGTCCGAAAACCGTGGGATCGCCCTCAAGCATCAAATATCCCATAATGGCAAGGAAAACCGCGATGACCTCCAAAAACGCCAGCAAATACACAAGCATAGTGCTGCGCTTTCCCATGAGAACCGCCATGCCGATGGCGATTATCGCCGTAGCGGCAACCAGATACAAAACGTCGTTGTCGCTGAACACCATGGTCCAGTACCCGATGTCAACGGCGGTGGCAGCCTTTGTGAAAAACGGCCGCAGCATCAGCGGAAAGAACGAAAAGATCAGACACAAAAGCCATACTGTGAACATCTTAAAAAACTGTCGGAAGTCAAACAGCACCCTTCCTCCGACTTTTTTGTTTGCAGTTTCACGGTAATCCGCCACTTAAATCCCTCCCGCGCGGCGCTGAGCCGCTTCCTGATTGGTTCAGTCAGTTTGTTAATATTTCTACTATATAATAAAGTACCATAAAAAATACGCATTGTCAAGCAATTAGCGTAAATAATATATTTCCGTAATATTTCCACGTATATTTCAACAAAATTATCAAATATTCGAAAAAGAGCCGGCGTTGCCGGCTCATAAATTATATCGCGAAGTAGTATCCCACGCCTCTTTTTGTCATAATATGCTTGGGCTGGGACGGGTCGTCCTCGATCTTCTCCCTCACGCGGCGCACCGTGACGTCGACCGTGCGCACATCGCCGTAATACTCATAATCCCACACGTACTCAAGAAGGCTTTTTCTTGAATAGATCTTGTTGGGCTGCGCCGAAAGGAACTTGATAAGCTCAAACTCCCTGACCGTCAGGTCGATAAGCTTGCCGTCTTTGTAGAGCTCGTATCTGTTGCAGTCGAGCGTGAAGTTTCCGATCTCGACTATGTCGGACTCGACCTCCTCCTGCTGCGGAACAATATCGCTGCGCCGCATGTTCGCCTTTACTCTGGCCAGAAGCTCGCGCACGCTGAAGGGTTTGGTTATGTAGTCGTCGGCTCCCAGCTCAAGGCCCAGCACCTTGTCGACCTCCTCCTCGCGGGCGGTTATCATGAGTATCGGAACGTCGGATTTGTCGCGTATCTTTCGGCAAACCGAGAATCCGTCCAGGTTGGGCAGCATAACGTCCAGCAGGATCAGATCGGGCTTTTCGATCTCGGCCTTTTTGACCGCCTCCTCGCCGTCGTAGGCCTCGCAAACGGTGTATCCCTCGTTCCTCAGATTAAGGGTCAAAATCTCAACGATGCTTTTTTCATCGTCAACAATCATTACTTTTTTTCCCATATCGGTATCGCACCCCCAGAATTATTTCAATAAAAACGTAAAATCAAATTAATTTGTTTAAACTCCGCTTTTTCGGCAAAATATTGCGAAAAAGTTACACCGGAGTTACACATATTATAATTTTATACTACTTCATTTAAAAAATCAAGGCTTTTATTAAATTATTTTTAAAGAAATTTTACAATACAAAAACAAGGGGCGGCAACATAGGTACCAGAGATTAGTGACTAGGGACTAGGAACCCCTCTCAGTCTGCGGACAAGCCGCAGACAGCTCTCCCCAAGGGGCGAGCCTATCCCCTACGGTCGCGGGGAAATGCCAATGATTTCTGTCAAATCACCTCCGCGTAATCACTATTCGCTAATCACTAATCACTACGTTCGTAGGGGCGGACGACCTCGGCCGCCCGCCCCTAGTTTGAATAATCACTTACTTAGTCCCTAGTTCCTACGTTAGCAATTCTCTCCGTCCTCGGTCATCGCGTCGTAGCCGCTCTCGCCGGTGCGGATCTTGACTACGTTGTCAACGCCGTAAACGAATATCTTTCCGTCGCCGATATGGCCGGTGTAGAGCGCCTTGCTTGCCGCCTTGATAACGTCGTTCACCGGAACTCTGCAAACAACTATCTCTACCTTTATCTTAGGCAGCAGCGTGGCCTCGACCGCAACTCCGCGGTAGAACTCGCTCTTGCCCTTCTGCATTCCGCAGCCCAGAACGTGGGACACGGTCATACCCGTAACGCCGATATTGTTGAGCTCGCGCTTTAAGGACTCGAACTTCGACTCCTTGCAGACGACCGTCACCTTGGTTATCGGGTGTCCGTCGCTGTCGACAGCCTTGCCTGCCGCAGGCGTCGGAACATTGATCACCGGAACGGTCAGCGGAGTGGGAGCCGCCGCGGCCTCTGTCTCCTCGACCGCGCCCTCGGCAATAGCCACTCTTGAGGGCATGAAGTCGGCGTACGCGGAGGACATGCCGTGCTCGTGAACATCCAGACCCTCGATCTCCTCTTCGGCCGAAACTCTGAGGCCGATAGTCTTTTTGATAAGCATGAACGCGATAAACATCGTCACCGCCGTCCAGCCGCAGATCGTGATTATTCCCAGAAGCTGCAATCCCAGCTGCGAGAAGCCGCCGCCGTGGAACAGACCGTTGACCTCGCAGGCGGGAACGCTGGTCGAGGCGAACAGACCTACGGCGATAGTGCCCCAAACGCCGTTTAAGAAGTGAACAGCCACAGCGCCGACGGGGTCGTCGATATGCAGAATGTTATCGAGGAACCATACGCCGAACACAACCAACAATCCGGCTACCGCGCCGACGATTATGGAGCCCCAGCCGTCGATCATGTCGCAGCCCGCGGTTATCGCCACAAGACCCGCCAAAGACGCGTTCAGACACATCGAAACATCGGGCTTGCCGTACTTGAGCCATGTGAATATCATGCAGACCACCGTCGCAACCGCGGGAGCGATCGTCGTTGTCATAAATATCGACGCCAGCTGATCGCCCGATGTGGCGGCAGCGCCGTTGAATCCGTACCAACCGAACCAAAGAATGAAGCAGCCCAGAGCGCCGATAACAATATTATGACCCGGGAAGGCGTGAACCTTGGTTTTTCCGTCCTTGTCCTTGGTAAACTTGCCTATGCGGGCGCCCAGCAGAGACGCTCCGATAAGCGCCGACAGACCGCCGACCATATGTATAGCCGCCGAGCCCGCGAAATCGTGGAAGCCGAGCTGAGCCAGCCAGCCGCCGCCCCATACCCAGTGGGCCTCTATCGGATAAACGACCAGCGATATGACCGCCGAGTATATGCAGTATGACGAAAACTTTGTTCTCTCGGCCATGGCGCCCGAAACGATCGTCGCGGCCGTGGCGCAGAACACTAAGTTAAACACGAAGTTTGACCAGTCAACGTTTGCGTAGTCGGTGATTATGCCGAGGGTCGGCACGCCCATAAATCCGCCGAGCGTGTCCTCGCCCAGCATCAGACCGAAACCGAGTATGATGAACATTACCGTGCCTATGCAGAAGTCCATCAGGTTTTTCATAATAATGTTACCGGAGTTCTTGGCTCTTGTGAAGCCGGCTTCCACCATGGCGAAGCCCGCCTGCATAAAGAACACCAGCGCCGCGCCTATCAGGAACCATATCCCGAACATCTCGGAAGTTGCCAATTCAATAATATTATCCATAACTTATTCCTCCTTTAAGACCTTTAAAAATAAATAAAAAGAAGGGGCCCGAAAAACTTTCAGACCCCTTTGTCTTTTTGCGATATAATTTTGTTTGGTAATATATATTATGTTTTGTAAAATGTTTTTGTGATTACTCCTGGATCGAGAACAGCAGATCGCCGTATGTGGGGAACGGCCAGTAGCTTTCGGCCGTGTTCTCCTCCATCTCGTCCGCGACCGCTCTGACGTCGTTCATCTTGGGCAGGATAACGTCGGCGAAGAATTCCGCCTGCTCCTGACCTTCGGGCATCTCGGCCGCCTTTTTGATGTCGGCCTCGAGAGCCGCGACCGCCTTGCTGAGCTTGAGCTCCAGCTCGGACAGGTGATTGATGAGACCCTCCTCGAACTCGGTCGTGATGCCGCCGATCTGCTTCTTGGAAACGACCGTGTCGGCCAGATCCTTAACGTAGCTTGCTACCGCCGGAGCGATGTCGCGCTTAGCCATCTCGACAGTCGTCTTGGCCTCGATGTTTATGGCCTTGCTGTAGTTCTCGAGGTTGATCTCATAGCGGGCGAACATCTCGTCCTTTGTGAGTATGCCGTGTCTTACGAACAAATCAACGTTCTTGTCGGCGACGAACATTTTCAGAGCCGCAGGCGTGTTCTTTAAGTTGCACAGGCCTCTCTTCTCGGCCTCGCCTACCCAGCTGTCGGCGTAGTTGTTGCCGTTGAAGATGATGCGCTTGTGGTTCTTCATAGTGTCGCGCACAATGTTGTAGATCTCGGCGGTCTTGTCCTCGGCGGCGGTAAGCCTCTCGGCGTATCCGTCAAGCACATCGGCCACCGCGGTGTTTAAGATAAAGTTCGGACCCGCGATAGACAGAGCCGAGCCGGGCATTCTGAACTCGAACTTGTTGCCCGTGAACGCGAACGGCGAAGTTCTGTTTCTGTCGGTGGTGTCCTTGGCGAAGTCGGGGATCGCGTCGATACCCGAATTCATGACCTCTTTTTTCTTGTTCTTGAAGTTGCTGTCGTCCTCTATCGAGTCGAGCACCGCCTTGAGGTCGTCGCCCAGGAACATCGAGATGATCGCCGGAGGCGCCTCGTTGGCTCCCAGTCTGTGGTCGTTGCCGGCCGTGGCTACCGAGCTTCTCAGCAGGTCCTGGTACTTGTCGACCGCCTCGATGACCGCGCTCAGGAAAAGCAGGAACTTGGGGTTGTCGTGCGGGTTCTTGCCGGGCTTTAAAAGGTTCTCGCCGGCGTCGGTCGAGATAGACCAGTTGTTGTGCTTGCCGCTGCCGTTGATGCCCTCAAAGGGTTTCTCGTGGAGCAGGCATTTCATGCCGTGCTTCTCGGCGACCTTTTTCATGATCTCCATTGTCAGCTGGTTGTGGTCGGTGGCGATGTTCGACTGGCTGAATATGGGCGCCAGCTCGTGCTGAGCGGGAGCGACCTCGTTGTGCTTGGTCTTGGCCAGAATTCCCAGCTTCCAAAGCTCGCGATCAAGATCTTTCATGTACTCCGACACTCTTCTCTTTACAACACCGAAATAGTGGTCGTCAAGCTCCTGACCCTTGGGGGCGGGAGCGCCGAACAGCGTTCTGCCGGTGTATGTAATATCCTTTCTCTTGAGGGCTACCTTCCTGTCGATTAGGAAGTACTCCTGCTCGGGGCCTACCGTTGTGATAACGCGCTTAACGTCGGTGTCGCCTATGATGTGGAGCACGTTCACGGCCGACTGGCTGAGAGCCTCCATCGAGCGCATAAGCGGCGTCTTTTTGTCGAGCGCCTCGCCGGTGTAGGAGCCGAAAACCGTGGGTATACACAGTATGCCGTCCTTGATAAAGGCGTTGGACGTGGGATCCCAGGCGGTATAGCCTCTGGCCTCAAACGTGGAGCGCAGGCCTCCCGAGGGGAAGCTTGACGCGTCCGGCTCGCCCTTGATGAGCTCTTTGCCGCTGAACTCCATGATAACATGGTCAACGCCGTCGGGCTGAATGAAGCTGTCGTGCTTCTCGGCGGTAACGCCCGTCATGGGCTGGAACCAGTGGGTGAAGTGGGTAACCCCGTTCTCGACCGCCCAGTCCTTCATGGCGTTCGCCACAACGTCCGCGACCTCGCGAGTCAGAGGCGTGCCCTCCTCCTTGGTCTTGCGGAGCTGCTTGTAGATATTGTCCGGAAGGCGCACTTTCTGGACCGAATCCTCAAAGACCGCGCTGCCGAACAACTCGTTCATCTTATCCATTTACAAAACATCCTTTCTGAATAGATATATGTTAATTATATTGCTTTTAAAATCAAAAGAGGCGCCGCGAGAAAAATCTCACAGCGCCTTTGCTGACCTTACTGTGAATTATACTCTCATATTTCCGATTTGTCAACAAATTTAAATCCCTTTCGGCCAATTTTATAAGACATGCCGAAACCGACAAATTTTTAACAATTTATTTTGTTAAAAACCAACATAGTGATTAGGGAATAGAATATATGAACTATGGAACCCCTCTCCGTCTTTCCGCCTACGGCGAAAATCCACCTCTCCCCAAGGGGCGAGGCAAGCGGGCGGATAATATCCGCCCCTACAGAGTTTTGGGTGCAATCGCTACGGACGCGGCGATAACACCATCAATGCTATAAACTATTCCCGCGTAATCACTATTCGCTAATTACTATTCACTACTTCGTACATCCCCGCGGCCTCGTCTTTGCGCACATTGTCCTTGACCGACAGCACGCGTATCCTGAGCGGCTTTTCGCCGAACATTATCTGTATCTCGTCGCCTTCTTTGACGTCGTACGACGCCTTGACGACCCTGCCGCCGACCGACACGCGGCCGCCGTCGCAGGCCTCGTTTGCCACCGTACGCCGCTTTATGATCCGCGACACCTTTAAAAATTTATCAAGTCTCATTTTTTCTCCTTTTGTATTTCAACTCTACTTTTCTGCAATAAAGAAAAATCTGCGAAATTTAAATATATACTCTCCGTTTTCCTGCTTTGTGTAAACCTCGGCGGCACGTTCGGTTATTTCCGCTTCGAGTTTTTTCGCGTTTTCGGCGTCCAAAGCATTAAGATACGGGCGCAGACTTGTTCCTTTTATCCATTCGACCATCGCCTCCACGGATGGCATACGATGATAATACGCTGTTTCCCATATGTCAAAGTCATTCGCGCATGAGGCGAGTATGTTAAAATACTCCTCCGGCGGCAAGGTGGCGATAGTTCTGATCTCCCTGCCGGCAAATCCCCAACGCGGCTCGGTCAAAACCTCATTTTCAACCACAAACAGCGGCTCTTTATAATTCATCGGTATTTGAACAGCCAGCACGCCGCCGTCGTTCAGTTTTTCAAGCAGCGCGGGGATCAGCATACTGTGGCCGGGCACCCATTGAAGGCAGGCGTTGGAGAATATGACATCATAGCTTTCCAAGTTTTCCAAATCCGCCGTAATATCGCACAATCTGAATTCTGTATCCGCGCATGACGCTTTCGCTTTTTCTATCATCTCCGGCGAGCTGTCTATTCCGACAATACGCGCTTTGGGAAATGTTTTTTTAAGCACGGCCGTGCTGTTTCCCGGGCCGCAGCCGATGTCAAGAACAGTTCGCGGGTCTTTATCGGCAATTCTTTTTGCCAAATCAACAGCGGGCTGTGTGCGCTGCCGTTTGAATTTCAAGTATTGGTCCGAACTCCATTGTGTCATACAAATTTCCGCCTTTCTGTTTCTTGATAACTATGTTAACCCCTCTCAGTCACCTTCGGTGACAGCTCTCCCCAAGGGGCGAGCCAAGCGGGCGGATAATATCCGCCCCTACAGCATTTTGCATACTATTGTACTATTCACTATTCGCTAATCACTAATCGCTACGTTCCCACCTCCGTCAGGCTACGCCTGCCACCTCCTCCCGGGAGGAGGCAACAATTAGGCGCCCCCTCGGGGATAATTAGCAAGCTTGCTTGCGGGTTCAGAGCTATCTTTCAAAATTGCTTGCAATTTTGACCAAGAGCTTCTTTAATGCTGGCGGGCAAAGCCCGACTGAGGGGGGACATCTTATTCCCTCTCAAACCTCTCAAACTCGTCAATAAACTTGTTCGTGTATTCCCTGAGCGCCAGCTCGGGGTCAGCGCCGGCTTTGCGGGCGCGGCGCACGAGCTCGAAAAGCGCCGCTCCGAGATCGTCCTCGGCAGCCTCGCCGATCTCGGGCGAATATCCCGCCTTTTCTGCCTTTTTCTGTATCTTCTCGGCGCGCATCAGCGCGGGCAGATATTCGGACACGCCCCGAAGCTCGTCCGCTATGCTCTGCTGGTGCCGATCGCCGCGCTTTATCGCGTCCCAGTTTTTCAGCACCTCTCCGCTGCCCGACACGCTGACGTCGCCGAACACATGCGGATGGCGGTGGATCAGCTTGCGGCATATCGCGTCGGTCACGTCGTCTATGTCATACTCGCCCGCCTCTTTGCCTATCACCGCGTGGAACACCACCTGCAGCATCAGATCGCCGCTCTCGTCGGCCATTTTTTCGGGCTTTCCGCCGTCGATCGCCTCGATCAGCTCGTAGCCCTCCTCGATCAGGTTGCGCTTTATGCTCTCGTGGGTCTGCTCGCGGTCCCAGGGGCAGCCCCCGGGCGCCCGCAGCAGTTCGGTCACGCGGACCAGATCGTCAAAATTATATTTCTCGCTCTCGTTTTTAAAATTAAAATCCATTTTTTACTCCTTCTATTTTATCAGCTTAAACCGCTCCAGGATCCCCGCGATCTTCTCGCCCTTTGGCAGGTTCAGCAGGTCCTCGCGCTTAACGGCACGGACAACGAATATCATGATAAGATAAACCGCTCCGCAGACCGCGATCTCAAACAGCGTCATTATCCTCGACGACGGCAGAGCGCCCGCGATAAAGAATCCGACCGCGCCCATGACCAGAGCGGCGACAAGCGGCTTTACTATAGTGTCGAGCGGCTTGAATTTCATATCCGACAGCCGCACTATCTGCACCGTGTTGATGACCGCGATTATCAGATAGCACAGGAATGTGCCGACGGGCGCGCCCTCGATTCCCAGCACGGGGATCATTAAGTAGTTGAATATCACCTTGGCGGCTCCGCCTATCAGCATATTGATGACCGGATAATAAACCTTGCCGTAGGCCTGGAGCATGGCGTTTGTGACCTGCACCACCGAAACCGGGATTATCGCGATCGACAGGATCGCCAGAACGTTAGCCGCGTTGTCGGTGCTGAAAAGCAGGTTCAGCACTCCGCCCGACAGCGCCGACATGCCTATGGCGCAGGGCGCGCCGAACAGCAGCGCCAGACGGATCGCGCTCTCGGTTATGCTTCTGGCCTGGATCTTATTGCCCTTCGCCAGCGAGCCCGAGATCGCGGGCACAACGCTGGTTCCCAGCGCCACGACCAGAGTCAGCGGCAGATTGAACATCGTCAGCGCCTTGCCGGTATACATTCCGTAAAGCGACGTGGCTTTCTGGACATTTATTTGAGCCGCGTCCCAGCCCTCCTGGGCCACCTTCTGCATAAACTCGGAGCTGCCCTCGAACATAAACGCGTAGCGGTCGAAAACCGAGGGATTGACCACAAGTCTGCGGCTTATGGTCGACATATCTATAAGCGTTGTGAGGCTTGAGACCGACGCGCCTATCGTTATCGGTATCGCGATGAGCACCAGTTCTTTGAGTATCGTCTTTTTGGGTCTCAGCTTTTGAGCCGCCGCCACGGACGGAGCGATCTTTTCGCCGCGCCGCTTGGCCGCGACCGCAAAAAATATGTAAATGCAGATAAGCAGCGTGGCCGACATAAAGGTTCCGGCGGTCACGCCCAATATCGCGCCCGCCGACGCGTAGACCGTTCTAAGGTGCGCCGACTGGATGACACGTCCGGCCATATCCACAAGATTCGGCATGTCGGTGTTCACCGCCATGTTCATAAAGAATCCCGCCGCCAGAAGTCCGATAACCAGCTTTCCGGTGGACTCGATAACCTCGGAGAACGCGGTGGGGTACATGTTCTGCCTGCCCTGGAAATATCCGCGCAGCGCCGACGCCATCGACACAAAGAAGATAGCGGGCGAGATCGCCTTGATGCCCAGCTCGGCATCGGGCATTCCGACCGCCCTCGCGAACGGCCCCGCGAACGCGAACAGGATAACGCTGCCCACTATTCCGATAACGAACAGCAGCGAGAACGCGGTCTGGAAAACGCGCTTCGCGTCGCGCTCGTCCTCGCGCGCCAAACTCTCGGAAACCATTTTGGATATCGCAACCGGGAAGCCCGCGGTCGCCACGATAAACATAAAGGTATAGATCTGATAGCCGCCGTTAAACAAGCCCATGCCGTCGTCGTTTATCAGGTTGGTCATGGGTATCTTGAAGAACGCGCCTATGATCTTAACTATTAAACTCGCTATGCCCAGGATCAGCGCGCCCTTAACAAAGCCGCCGCCCGCGCTTTTTTTCTTGCTCAAATATTTCAGCTCCTTGTTTGTGGATAATTTATGTTATTTTACTATTATATTATAACGCGCCGCAAATTACAATATATATTTTGAAATTTAATCAATTTGAAAATAATTTTGACAGTCACTGCAAAAAGCGCTTGACAAAAATGAAACGATAGTATATAATAAACATACGAAAGAGAAACGGCAGAGCGTAAAAACGGTCAGCCGCTTCGAATAAGTTGAATATCAACCGATCCTCGGCCGCTAAACTTTGGATCGGTTGTATTTTTTATTGCACAGACTGTGCAAAAATCGTAAATTAAGATAGTGTTACAAATTCTTCTCCGGCGCCGAAAATAGAAAAACCGCCTTGATTTCTCAAAGCGGTATAAAATATTACTGTTTGGCAGGCGTCCCATTCTCCTGCATCTCTCAGGGTTTTCACCCTTGTCATACCATCGGCGTGTGGACCGGACGTAATCCTCCACCTCAAACAGCAACGTTATTATATTGTTATATTAACACATTTATTCCGATTTGTAAAGGACTTTTTTATTCTTTTTGAGTCTGTTCCACTCTTTTTCGTCAATTTTCATAAATGTTATAATAGAATTTTTATATGTTTTATCATCACTCGGTGTAACCAATCGAATTATAGTTTTAAATTTTTCGTCAATCTCGAGTACATGCTTTAGAACAAGCGCTGTTTTAACTCGATTGCCCGAAAAAATATAATCGGGCTTTTCTACAATTTCTTGTAAATATACGCCGTAATTTTTAAAATGTCCTGTATGGTTTTCTTCAATATGCGCAATGCGCTCGTCTGTGATAATAACCTCATCGGTGATTATATCCTCGGTAATACATTTATATATTTCCCTGTTGATTTTTCCCACAAAGTTCATGCTGTTTCCCGCCGTTTCAATCTTTTTCTTATATTATATCACCCCAAACGATTTTGTCAATCTTATGCAGCTTTGATTTTGTTTCCGAGAATTTTGTCGAAAAAAGACGAAAAGTTTTTATTTACATAATGCCATGGCTGTGATATAATCAAACTTGCCTAATCAATTACTTTTTTTAAATTAATATCTTTATAATCGCTCATAGTTTGTGTATTTGCTTTGCAAAAAACACAAGCTCATCTTTCACACAAGCTATGCGCGATATGAAAGAATAATTGATTAGGCTCAATAGAGCATCGTGTTTTTTGGGCGCGTTGCTCTGCTTCGCGCCTTTTTATTTTGCGCAAAATTTTTTAATTTCAGGAGGTATCGCTATGATAGTTAAGATCGACTCGATGGGAAGGCTCACGGTTCCCAAGAAATTCAGAAACGAGTTTAATTTAAGGCCCGGATCCGAGGCGAATATGCTGCCGCTGCCCGACGGCAGCGGAGTATCGCTGTTTCGGCTCGTGCCGCGCTGCGCCAACTGCGGCGAGGAAAAGGGCCTTGAAAAGTTCGAAAACATCTCGCTCTGCCCGAATTGCAGAAGGGTCTTGAAATACGCGCTGAGATAGAGCTTAGCCGCCTCAAAAGAATTTTCAATAAAATATAATTTAATATTGCCAATTTCCTCCGAATATGATATTATTTTTTATATCAAAAATAAATATCGGGAGGAAATTGTTATGAAAAAACGGATATCATTATTATTGTGCCTCGCGCTGCTGCTTCAGACGGTGATCTATACGAGCGCCGGGGCGGTGAGTATAGGCGGAAACTATCTCTCATCGGCGGGCGCCTGCGTTATGGACTACGAGACGGGCGAGGTGTACTATGAATATAACGGTTACACGCCGCGCGTTCCCGCCAGCATGACAAAGATAATGAATCTTTACTGCGTATACGAAGCGCTCAAAAACGGCGAGATAAGTCTTGACACTCCCGTTCCGATAAGCGCGGCGGTCTATAACAAATCCCGCAACTCGGTTTACCAAAGCGTGCTGCCTCTGTATTATAACACGGTCTACACGGTGGACGAGATGATAGACGTCGCCGCGGTATACTCCGCCAGCGGCGCGGCCGTGGCTCTGGCCGAGCTGGTGGGCGGCGGAAGCGAAAGCGCCTTTGTTGAGCGCATGAACCGAAAGGCCGACGAAATGGGGCTTGACGCGGTTTATTACGACAGCTGCGGCATAGCCGAAAACAAGATATCGCCGATCAGCATGGCTAAGCTCGCGGCGAATATTATCCGCGACTATCCCGACATACTTGTAAGGACCTCAAAAACCTCGGTACGTTTCCACGGAAACACCTATCCCACAACCGACCACCTGCTCGACACCTACTATTATTCCGGAGCCGACGGCCTCAAAACAGGCACCACTCCGGCGGCGGGCTACTGCTTCTGCGGCACGGCGGTGAGAGGCGGCAGACGCATGATCTCAGTCACCATGAGCTCATCGTCGACCGGGCAGCGCTTTATCGACACGGCGCGCCTGCTGGATTACGGCTTTGCGGCCGCGAACGACAAATACGGCAGCATATACTACACCGACATGCGGACGTTTGTGAACGGTACCGAGCTTCCGACGTTTTTGTATAACGGCGGCTCGCCCAAGATTTTGATCATCGCCGAGGACCTTCACAGCTGCGGCTTTGACGTTTCGTACGATCCGGACACCAAAACGGTTTACGCCAAATTCAACGAAAACAAACCGCATGAGCCTATCGCTCTTGACAGTTACAAAAACAAAAACGGCGAAAAGGCGTTTTCGATCTCAAGCGGTGACGTCAGCCTCGTTATCGACGACGGCGCCGAACAGCACAAAATTTCAGATATTTACAATATAGGCGGCTATATTTGTGCCTCGGTCGACGAGATCGGCGCGATATACAATTACGCGTGGAACGACGCGGAGCGCGCCGCGGATATCACCGCCTTCAATAAAACGGCCGCTCCCGAAACCGCCGAAAATCCGCTCGAAGGGCTGACCTCAAAGAGCGCGTTTATCATGGACTATGAGACGGGAGACGAGCTGTATTCCCTGGACGCCGACACGCGTAAGCCCGCGGCGTCGATAGCCAAAATGATGACGGTCTACGTTCTGCTCGACGCGGTGAAAAACGGAGAGCTGAGTCTCGACCAAACGGTGCCGATAAGCGAGAACGTTTACAACCTGTCCCGCAACGAGGACTACAAGATGATGGCGAACCTGAATTACGACGAGACCTACACCTTGGACGAGATGCTTGACATGATAGTTATCGACTCGGCGGCGGCCTGCGTCACCGCCTGCGCCGAGCTGCTTTGCGGAAACGAGGGCGCTTTCGCCGAGCGCATGAACCAAAAAGCCAAAGAGATCGGCATAGGCTCCGAGTTCCACAACGGCACCGGCGTGTGCCTGAACCCCGACACCGACGGCAAGGAAAACCTGATGTCGGCGAGAGACATCGCGATCATGGCGCGGCGCATGATCGAGGACTATCCCGAGGTGCTCGAGCGCACCAAGCGCGCCTCGGTGGACTTCCACGGCCAAACCTACTATAACCTGAACAAGCTGTTCACCGACTACTATTACGAGGGCGCCGACGGCTTCAAAAACGGAATGACCGACGCCTCGGGCTACTGCATGTGCGCCACCGCCGAGCGCGGCGGAAAGCGCGTTATCACCGTGAGCCTGCCCTCTGACTCAAACGAGGCACGGTTCACCGACTCGATACTGATGATGGATTACGGCTTTAAAAAGCTGGGCGTTTCGGGCTCCTCCGGCTTGGGCGGCGCTCCGAGCATTGACGGAAGCCGAGATATCACAATAAACATAGACGGCAATTATATAATGAATTTCTCGGGCGGCGGCCCTGCTGTCAAAGGCGGCGAAGTCACCGCGCCCGTCCGCGAGCTGTTTGAAACCCTCGAAAAAACCGTGGAATGGGACGAAGCCGAAAACAAAGCGGTTATACGCGACGAGACCACGGCCGTCACCCTGACCCTCGGCAGCGACATCATGACAAAGACCGTGAAAAACCCCATAGACGGCTCCGAGACGACCGAGCAGATACAACTGAGCTCGCCCGCCGAGATGCTGAACGACAAGCTGTGCGCGCCGATTGCGCCGATTGTTGAGGCCTTCGGCGCCGCGGTCATCACCGACGCGGATACCAACACGATATTGATAATCGCGGGCGTCTGCTGACAAAAATAATTCAAAAACCGACAAAAAATCGGCTGTGATTTTGCACAAAAATCACGGCCGTTTTTTGTGCAAATCTATTCCGAGTGCAGAATTTGTGAAAATCAAGACAAAGTTTGGCGAATTTGTTTGACACCGATTATTATTTGCGGTAAAATATCCTGGAATAGATGTATGTAATAGATGTATGCTATGAACAGGAGGTCAAAGAATGGCAGATTTTAAAAAATGCAATAACGAAAAAGTAAATAAATGGCTCAGCGAGCAGATCGAGCTTTGCCGCCCCGAGACCGTTGTCTGGATCGACGGCAGCGAGGAACAGCTCGAGGCGCTCCGCGCGGAAGCGGTTTCGACCGGAGAGATGATAAAGCTGAATCAGGAGAAGCTTCCCGGCTGCTACTACCACAGAACAGCCGAGAACGACGTTGCCCGAGTTGAGGACAGAACATATATCTGCACACCCACCGAGGAAGAGGCGGGCCCCATCAACAACTGGATGGCTCCCGACGAGATGTACGCCAAGCTCAACAAGCTGTACGACGGCTCGATGGAAGGCAGAACGATGTATATCATCCCCTACTCGATGGGTCCCGTCGGTTCGCCCTTCTCAAAGATAGGAATCGAGCTCACAGACAGCATATACGTTGTGCTCAACATGAATATCATGACGAGAGTCGGCGATAAGGTCATGGAAGCTCTGGGCAAGGACGGCGATTTTGTAAAGTGCCTGCACGCCAAGAGAGACGTTAACCCCGACGAGAGATACATCGTGCACTTCCCGCAGGACGACACCATCATGTCGGTAAACTCGGCATACGGCGGAAACGTGCTGCTGGGCAAAAAGTGCTTCGCGCTCAGGATCGCCTCGTACTTAGGCAAAAAAGAGGGCTGGATGGCCGAGCATATGTTAATATTAGGTCTTGAGAACCCCGAGGGCGAAGTCAAGTACGTTGCCGCGGCGTTCCCCAGCGCCTGCGGAAAGACGAATCTGGCGATGCTTATCCCGCCCGAATACCTCAAGGAAAAGGGCTATAAGGTTTGGACCGTCGGCGACGACATCGCGTGGCTGAGGATCAACCCCGAGGACGGCAGACTTTACGCCATCAATCCCGAGTCGGGATTCTTCGGCGTGGCTCCCGGCACAAGCGAAAAAACCAACTTCAACGCGCTTGAGTCCACCAAGAAAAACACGATATTCACCAATGTCGCGATAAACAACGACGACATGACAGTATGGTGGGAGGGCCTTGACAAGAACCCGCCCAAGAACTGCACAAACTGGCTGGGCGAAAAAGTTGACGGCACGACCTACGAGGGCAATCTGGCGCATCCCAACTCCAGATTCACCGCTCCGGCAAAGAACTGCCCCTGCATCTCGCCCGAGTTTGAGAACCCGCAGGGCGTTCCGATCTCGGCTATCATATTCGGCGGCCGCCGCGCCAAGACGGCTCCGCTGGTATATCAGGCCCGCGACTGGAAGCACGGCGTGTTCGTGGGCGCGACAATGGCGTCCGAGACCACGGCGGCCGCGGCGGGCGCGGTCGGCGTTGTAAGACGCGACCCCATGGCGATGAAGCCGTTCGTGGGCTACAACATGGCCGACTACTTCGAGCACTGGCTCGAGATGGGCGAGAAGATGGGCGACAAGGCTCCCGAGATATTCCACGTTAACTGGTTCAAAAAGGACGACGAGGGCAACTTCATGTGGCCGGGCTTCGGCGACAACATGAGAGTTCTGCTCTGGATACTCGACAGAGTTTCGGGCAAGGCCGACGCTCATGACAGCGAGATCGGACTGCTGCCCACCGCGTCGGATATCGACACCACGGGTCTTGACATGTCAGCCGACGCGCTCGACGAGCTGCTCAGCGTTGACAAGGAAGCGTGGAGAGAGGACGTCGAGAACATCAAGGAGTATTTCGCTCAGTTCGGCGATAAGCTGCCCGCCGAGATCAAGCACCAGCTTGAGATCCTGGACAGCAACTTAAAATAGACACCTACGCCTTAAAATATTAATAATTTGGGGCCGCGTTTTTAAAACGCGGCCCTCTGTCTTTTAATTCAGGGGTTTTAGGGGACGAAGTTCCCTAATTCGTTCCGCCCGAAGGGCGGAGCAAACCTGCCCGGGCGCGGCGGGCGGAATCGGGCTTGGGCTTTTTATTCAAATAATTTTATTTCTAATTTATTATCACCGTTTGGCGTCGAAACCGCTGGAAGATGTGTATTTTTATTTGAATTTTACGAAATTTTATGTTATTATAATAAACAGGAGGGATATCATGACGGCGGCAATAACAAATATAGACTTCGCTATACTCGATTTTATACAAAACAATATGCGCTCGGAGTTTTCGGACGCTCTGATGAAATTTTTCACCCTGCTGGGGAACGGCGGCCTGATCTGGATATTTTTAGGCCTCGCCCTGTGCTGCGCAAAAAAATACCGGCTGTGCGGCGTCGCGGTGATCGCGGGGCTGCTGCTCGGTCTGGTTCTCAGCACATGGGGGATCAAAAACATAGTCTGCCGCCCGAGGCCGTTTTTGCAAAATCCGAATATAACGCTTATCATTCCGCCGCCCTCGGGGTATTCGTTCCCGTCGGGGCACGCGCTGTCGTCGTTCACCGCGGCGTTTCTGCTGCTGATGTACCGCATGAAATATCTCGATATCGCGGCGCTCGTTTTGGCGTGCCTGATCGCGTTTTCGAGAATATATCTATACGTCCACTTCCCCACCGATATTTTGGGCGGCATAGCCGGAGCCGCGATAATCTCCGCCGCGGTGTACTACATATCAAAAAAGATTCCCCTTCCGAAAAACCCATAACACAGCCTTGCCTCCCCTGCGACAGCAGTGGAAGGGGTTGCCTCCTCCCAGGAGGAGGTGGCGGCGATGAAATCGCCGTCGGAGGTGGGAACATAGTGATTAGCAATTAGGCCTCCCCCCTCAGTCGCCTTCGGCGCCAGCTCCCCCAAGGGGGCGCCTAATTAATGCCTCCTCCCGGGAGGAGGTGTCAGGCGAAGCCTGACGGAGGTGAGAACGCAGGAACTAGGGCCTTCCCCCTACCTTATCGGCGTATATCCCGTTTTCTCGATCAATTCCGCGCCCTGCTCCGACAATATCCAATCTATAACCTCGCCGCAGCGCGTATCCGAAATATTGACAAATCGGCGAAAAACGATATAATATAAATGAGGTGTGATAAAGTGCTTGTATATGACGTAATTGGCAATATCAATCCTCAATTGTTGGAAACAGAATTCGGAAAATTGCAAACAAACGAAACAATCATAACCAATGAACGTAAAAATCATATATTATTACGACACAACGAAGATTATTCCTTGTTTGAAAAATACGCATTTAAGAAATCAAAGCGGTTTTTCTATGGGATTTTTTATACAAGAAGCGGGGCAGCGAATAAAATGGTAATCAAGACATTTGATGAAGGCTATCGAGATGATTTGATTTTTATGGTTTTACAGGCCAAGGATGCACTGGGAAGGAAGCCGACAATTAACAAGGATTTATTGGATATAAAGGCAAATTACATAGATCGCGGTGATATGTTTTGGATTGCGGTCGATGAAAATGACAGAGTGATCGGGTGCGTTGGATATTCTAAAATAGCCGATACAACAGAAGCGTTTCTCAACAGACTATATGTCAAACCCTCTGAAAAGCGGAAAGGAATAGGAACTGCACTTCTTAAGATTGCCGAATCATCTATGCGTGATAACGGCGTAACCATATCAAAGGTTCATCTTGGTTTTCCAAAGGAGCAGTGGTTTGAATCCTATTCATTCTATCCAAAAAACGGATATTATGAATATGAACCGAGATACATGAAAAAAGAACTGTAAAAATTATTATCAGCAACAAAGGCAAGTGTGATTTGAAATGGCAATAAATAAAGATTGGGTAAATGATTTAAAATGGGGTTCAAGACTTGATGGAACGACCGAACAAGCGCGAAAAGATAACGAAACATTTTTAAATTCAATACCTGAGGAATTAAAAATTGAGTCCATGTCCGATAAGTACGCCTATTTGGATGAAGGTTTAGGCGACGAATAAGCACCTATAAAAACGGGTGCTTTTATTATGCAAAAAATGAACGGTGATATTGTGAGGAGTTATAGGAAACTAACAATATGGGGAAAATGCCTCCCCCTCAGTCGGCTCCGCCGACAGCTCCCCCTCCTAAAGGAAGGGGAGCCTAATCCTGCCTCCCCTGCGCAAGCGGGGGAGGGGGACCGCGACAGCGGTGGAAGGGGCCGGAATATGGATATTATCCTCCCCGTCTATTTACTATTCGCTAATTACTAATCACTACGTTGGCAGTCCGTAAAGCGCAGCCGTGACTTTTGTTAAAAAGTCGCCACCAAAAGGGCTCCCGCGAAACGCCAACGGAGCGCGTTTTATGGGAAAAGCGGAAAAATGACCGCTACCAAAACGGCTCCCGCGGAGTCCGCAGGACTTCGTGGGATAAGCGGAGCGACCGCCGTAAAAAAAGAACACCTTGCTCCGCAAGGTGTTCGCAAAATGAGGCGAATCGCTCCGCTGGTGGAGATGAGGGGAATTGAACCCCTGTCCGAAACCGCTTACTCAAAAGGTGCTACGAGCGTAGTCAATGATTGGGATTCCCCCGCGGGCAGGCTCATTGACAAGCCGACCCGGTCGGTAGCTTCATAGGTTCATGGACGCGTCAAAGCTTTCGCGTCTCACGTTCACCGCGTCGTTGATGCCCGGAACCGGATCCGCGGTAAACCCGGGCGGACAAGCCGCAGCTAGGCGGCTAGTGCTACTCTATTATTGTTAGCGTTTAATTTTAAGTTGGGCTTTTTACGTGGTTCCCGCCACGGCTCGCTCCTTAAGCCTCTGCGGCCCCGTCGAAACCATTACATCCCCAAGTTTATATTTAGGTGATATATTTTTCAAATATATCACCGGAAAGACGAAACCATTACATCCAGGGTTTTTGTTTGGGATATATTTTTCAAATATATCACCGGAATGGCGAAAGTGTTACATCCCGATATGGGTTTTATCGTATAGCCATCTCAGGGACAAATCAAACCATGCGGCGGCGGAGGGCTCTATATGCTTATCCTCGTTGGCGGTCAGCTCGCTGCCAAGAGACAGCCCGTGGCTGCCCTTCGGGAAAATATGCAGCTCATACTCCACGCCGTGATTGAGCAGCGCCTGCGCAAATCGCATCGAGCTGTACACGGAAACAGACTCGTCCTCAAAGGTATGCCAGATAAAGCAGGGCGGCGTGTTTTTTGTGACAAATTTATCGAGACCGAAATATTTTTCGTTCCCCGGATTTTTGCCGACAAACCGCTCTTTGGTGCCGGCGTGGGTCTTGCCTTCCTCATCTATTATTACCGGATAGCAGAGGATCAAACCGTCGGGACGGTTCTCTCCGCCCGAGGCAGCCGCGATCCTGTGCTTGTCATAGTGCACGCCCAGCGACGCCGCCAGATGTCCTCCCGCCGAGAAACCGCAAACGTATATGTTTTGTTTGTCTATCCCGTGTTTTTCCGCCATTTCGCGCACGAGCGCCACGGCCTTTGACAGCTGGCACTGCGGGATCGGCCACTCCGCGGGCTCCACCGAGTAATTCAGCACAAAGGCGTGGAACCCCGCCGCGCAGTATTTGAGCGCCACGGCCCCGGCCTCTCTGGTCGAGCGGAACCCATAGCCGCCGCCCGGGCACACGATCACCGCGGGACGGGTTTTTATGCGCGTTTTCCGGAGCAGCTCGGGCGATAGGATATAGGACGAAAGCGTGGCCTTATCCTTTGGCGGCGCGACGCCGGCCGCCGCGTAGTCCGGAATTATGTCAAATGTCTTTGCCAGCATAATTACTTGATCATCCCCGACACGATTTTATTTATCAGCTTTCCGTCGGCCTTGCCCTTGAGCTCGCCCATGACCGCCTTCATTATCATGCCGCGGTTGCCCGTCGCTATAACGTCGGCGAACTTTTCTTTGATGACCGCCTCGATCTCAGCCTCGGAAAGCTGCTTGGGCGCGAACTCGGTTATGACCTCCACTCTCGCCTTGTACTCGTCGAGCAATTCGGTTCTGTCGGGCGGGCAGGTATCAAGCTGCTCCTTGGCGGTCTTGAGCTCCTTGAGCACCGCCGCGTCTACCATATCCTCGGGTATATCGTCGCGGCAGCCCGCGTCGATAGCCGTCTTTTTGACGGCCGCGATAAGGCTCGATATCGTGTCCTTTCGCGCCTTGTCGCGCGCCTTCATCGCCGCGACCATCGCCGACTGTAATTCCTTTATTGTCATATATTATCACTCCTTATTTGATCTTATCTGTAGTTCTTCATGGCTCTTTCCATATGCCTCTGCGCGTCGCGCCGCGCCATGTCCTCACGCTTGTCGTAGTTCTTTTTGCCACGGCACAGTCCCAGCAGGACCTTGACGTATTGGCCGCTGAAATACACCTTGAGCGGTATCAGCGTGTATCCCTGCTGCTGTGTCAGGCCTATCAGACGGTTGATCTCGCGACGGTGCAGCAACAGCCGCCTCGGCCGCTCCGGGTCGCCGTTCCATATGCTGCCCTGCTCGTAGGGGCTGATGTGCACCCCGATAAGCACCGCCTCGCCGCTTTTAAGCGAGACATAGCTGTCTTTAAGATTGATTCGGCCCGCGCGAATCGACTTGACCTCGGTTCCCAGAAGCTCGATTCCGGCCTCGTACTCGTCGTCCACAAAATAATCATGGTACGCTTTTTTGTTCTGAGCGATAATTTTGCGCCCGTTATCCTTATCAGCCAAGACCCCGCCTCCTTTTCTCGCTCTATTATACCCGTATTCTTTCAAAAAGTCAATAGCGGCGGAGCGGCGCGATGCGCCGAATTTTTTAAATTTTTTCGAAAAAACCCTTGACAAGCGCCGCCGATTGTGGTATTATAGTCAAGTCGTCAGCCGCGGGGCGACGCGGGGCGGCGCGACAAACACAATTCGGAGGGGTTCCCGAGTGGCCAAAGGGGGCAGACTGTAAATCTGTTGTCAACGACTTCGATGGTTCGAATCCATCTCCCTCCACCAGCGGAGCGATCCGCCTCATTTTACGAACACCTTGCAAAGCAAGGTGTTCTTTTTTTTACGGCGGTCGCTCCGCTTTTCCCATAAAACGCACTCCGTTGGCGTTTTATGGGATCCCAACGTAGTGATTAGTGTTAGTAATTAGCGAATAGTAAATATCATGTTTCAAGCCGTTTTTTCTATTCACCGTAACCCAAAAACTCCGCCGCTGTCATAGTTTTAGGTTTTTCTATATCCGCTTCAAGAAAATCCTTATCGCCGGTAAGCAAAATATCAACATCGGAATTGATCGCCGCTCTAAGTATCGGTCTGTCCTTTATGTCTCGCACTGTTTGCTCCTGCTCGATTTCTAAAACCGGCGTTTCTATAACCTGTAATACCGGTAAAGCAATCGCCAAAAATCTGTCGAGCATATATATTTTTGACGGAAATTTTCTATTGAAAACCTTACGAAGTTCGTCGATATTTTGATCACATACAACGCCTCGGTACGGATATGTTACCGCTTTCATATATGCGGCATACGGCGTGCCTTGATCGGACAAAGCGGCGGAAACTATTATATTTGTGTCTATCAGAACCTTTGTCAACTTTCCACTTCCGTTCTTATTTCACTTATCAGCTTATCGATATCATCCTCTGTTTTAAGACCCGCTTTTTCGGCTTCACCACGCATACCGGAATTGAGCATCTGCATGGCATATACGGCGGAGTTCATCATAACCACCTGCCCATTTTCATATACGAGTGTAACTCTGTCTCCGGAATTAAGCCGCAACGCCTCACGTATATCCTTCGGAAGCGTAATTTGACCTTTAGACATAACCTTTGCGCTGTCAACAATAATCGGACTCATATTATTTCCTCCTTTATACATATAAGTAGGGTAAACCTTACTTATCCTACTTTCTTTTTATATTATACCACAATAAATTTAAATTAGCAATACTTTTTAAAATACGGTTTGATAATAATTTTCATACGATAATCCGCCGCCTAGTCTCTAGTTCCTATTTCCTAGTCTCTACGTTCCCACCTCCGTCTGCGGCAGGCCGCAGCCACCTCCTCCCGGGAGGAGGCACTAAATTGGCGCCCCTTCCACCGCTATCGCGGTCCCCCTCCCCCACTATCGCAGGGGAGGCAAACTCAGGCTCCCCTTCCTTTAGGAGGGGGAGCTGTCGGCGAAGCCGACTGAGGGGGTGGCCTAGTCTCTAGTTCCTATTTCCTAATTACTATGTTGACTAAACAAAATATTTATTATATAATATGAATCAGTAATTCTTATACAAAAAAGGAGGAAAAATTATGGCAATGTTTCAACCCGAGATCGAGACCATGACTCGGGAACAAATCCGCGAGGTGCAGCTGGAAAAGCTCAAATGGCAGGTAAAGAGAGTGTATGAGAACGTTAAGATGTACCGCGAGCGCATGGACGAAGCGGGCGTGAAGCCCGATGACATACAGTCGCTTGAGGATCTCTCAAAGCTCCCCTTCACCACCAAGCAGGACCTTCGCGACTACTATCCGTTCGATCTTCTGGCGGTACCCAAGCGCGACATCGTGCGCATCCAGGCGTCGTCCGGCACCACGGGACGGCAGATAGTTTCGGGCTACACCCGGGCCGACCTTGAGCAGTGGGCCGACGGATTCGCGCGCCAGCTGGTCGCGGCGGGCGGCGACAACAAGTCGATCGTTCAGGTATCCTACGGCTACGGCCTGTTCACGGGCGGTCTCGGCGCGCATCAGGGAGCCGAAAAGGTCGGCGCGATGGTCATACCCACCTCGTCGGGCAACACCGAGCGCCAGATCCGATTTATGTGCGACCTGGGCACGACGCACCTGTGCTGCACCCCCTCGTACGCGATGTACATAGGCGAGACGGTGCGCGAGATGGGCGTTAAGAACCAGCTCAAGCTCAGAGCCGGAATCTTCGGCGCCGAGCCCTGGACCGAGGAAATGCGCCACGAGATCGAGCAATCCCTCGGCATCAAGGCCCACGACGTTTACGGCCTGACCGAGATCATGGGCCCCGGCGTGTCCTACGAGTGCGAGGTACAGCAGGGCATGCACATCTGCGAGGACATGATAATCCCCGAGATCATCGACCCCGACACCGGCGAAGTCCTGCCCGAAGGCTCGTTCGGCGAGCTGGTGCTGTCGACCGTCACCAAAGAGGGCCAGCCCCTGATGCGCTACCGCACAAGGGACCTGTGCACGCTCGATTACTCACCCTGTCCCTGCGGCAGGACCCATGTGAGAATGAAAAAGCCCGCCGGCAGGACCGACGACATGCTGATCATCCGCGGCGTTAACGTGTTCCCGTCGCAGATCGAGGAAGTTCTGCTCAAGAACAGCATCGAAGTCTCGCCCAACTACCAGATATTGGTTGACCGCGTGAACAACACCGACACGTTCGACATCAACGTTGAGCTGAGCCCCAAATTCACGGGCGACGTGGACGCCGAAAAGCGCAAACTGGAGAGCCAGCTCCACTCGTCGCTGGGCATAAAGGCAAAGGTCCACCTGCTGAGACCCAAGTCGATAGTCCGCAGCGAAGGCAAAGCCGTCCGCGTTATCGACAACAGAAAACTGCATTAAAACAAACCGCCGAGGGGCCAAACCCCTCGGCATTTTTATGAGTTATATTGCGCGTCATGGCCGTAAGGGACAGCGCCCCGACGTCCCGTAGGGGCGGATATTATCCGCCCGCGGCGGCAGGTTGAACTGCCGCCAATTTTGGGTTAGATATTTATTTCTTTCGCCTGCGTCAGCGGCGCCAATGTTTTCGGGTCCCAAACAAAGGCTTTTAGTTTCTTCGCGCCGTTTATCGAAACGCTCGCGTCCGCAATGTAATTAATCAAATCCGCCTCGGTGAAATTAACCATAACGCCGTCTCTGTCATAAGCTGCGATATAGACTATCGCACCCGCCGGCACAACTCCGGTCTCTATATGCACATTTGCGGTGTCTCCGCTTTTCTCCGCCTCGAATTTTATTATCGTGCCGTCGGACAATACGCGCAGTGCGCAGGTCGCCGTCCTGCCGCCCGATGTGCTCGCTGTTATCGTTGTTGTGCCGTAGTTTTTGGTGTTGATAACTCCGTTTTCCTTGACCGTCGCCACATTTTCATCCGACGACGAGAAAGTAATTGTGTCGGTGTCAAACTCGGGCGTTATATTCATCGGCAGCACAATATTTTTGCTTCTGTCGGCAAACACCTCATTTTCGGCAAAACTTATGCTTGTTATTGGCGCGTCAACCGCGCTGAATTTCATATTCCTCGACTTCGCGTACTCCTCGGCATAAGAGCCCGATTTTCCATAAACCGTCATCTTCGCGGGATAAGAGAACGAGTTATTCTCGATTTTAGTCACATAAGGCGGGATATAAGCCGAGCTCAGCTTGGTATCCTCCGCAAATGCGTTAGCTGCAATAGTCGTGCAAAATCTCGGAATATTTACCGTCTCCAAACTCTGACAAAGCCTGAACGCCGAATCCGGAATATTCGTTATATATTTGCCGAGCTTAACATCGGTTAATTTATCACAGCCGTAACACATTTCATTTCCAATCTCAGTAACACCGTCAGCAATACTGATCGATGCCAAAGCATCGCAGTCATAAAATGCACTGCTTCCGATACTTCCCGAACCGTTTATAACCGCACTCGTCAAAGCATCACAGTTATTAAATGCGGAATCGCCAATCCTGCTGTTATTTATGGACTAACAGCCTAAAAACCTTGATATTATGCGATTTTTGGCTACTTTGAGCCGATGTTTTTTAAAACAATTTAATAAAAAAATCTAAAAGCGTGTTTACTTTGCTCATTGCGAGCTAATGTGGACACGCTTTTTTGTTGCCCGATTTCGGGACGGAGGTAAAAAAATGTACGATAAAAATTATGAACTGCTTGCCGATGCAATTATTGTTCAAGCAGCAAAAGATTACAGACGGTCAAAATCCGTATCGGTCAGAAACGAAATTAAATGTTTTTTTCTCTCGGAGTGGTTCGCTTGTTTAACAAATACAGACGGTCATAAGCTGTTTAGAAAATTAGAGCAGGAACGAGATGGAAAGAAAAAGCATCGAGGAAAGGAGGTTTACGATGTCAGTATTCAGAATTGAGAAAAACAAAAATTACACGGTTATGTCAAATCATCATCTGAGAGACAATGAATTATCGCTCAAGGCAAAAGGACTATTATCTCAAATGCTGTCCTTACCGGAAAATTGGGACTATACCCTTGCGGGGTTATCACGCATAAACAAAGAGAGCGTCGGTGCAATCCGTACCGCCGTATGGGAGCTTGAAAAAGCCGGATATATTACGAGGCGGCAGGGACGCGACAGCAAGGGCAAAATGACAGCCATTGAGTACACCATATATGAGCAACCCCAGCCGATGACATCACCGCCGACATCGGATAATCCGATATTGGAAAACCCGATGTCGAAAAATCCGACAACGGATAAATCGACATCGGAAATCCCGACGTCGGAAAACTCAACACAATTAAATAAAGATAAAACAAATAAAGAAAAATTAAATACTGATTTAATTAAATATCCATCTATCAATCAAAGAGAGCAAGCTCAGGAAATTCGATGGATAGATAGATACAACAAAAACACAGAGCATATTAAAAATAATATTGAATACGATACTCTTGTTTACAGCTATGACAAGGCGGTTATTGATGAAATAGTTTCCGTAATGGCGGAGGTGCTTACGATAGACACCACGTACTACACCATAGAGAAAAAGCAGTACCCGACTGAACTTGTACGGCAGAGATTTCTTGAAATTGATTACAGTAGGTTAGAGGCTTTTATGCTTGAATTTTCGCGGCGCAATGAAAAAATCCGCAACACAAAAGCCTATCTTATAACTTCACTGTTCAATATACCCGCAACGGCGGAAACAAACTTGTCGAATATGGTGAAAAACGATTTATACGGCAACGGAGGGAGGCGGCAAGAATGATTGGCATAATTACAGTGTTTACAATAGGTGCTATAGTTGGAGCAATAACCATATGCTGTTGTGTTGCTGCGGGACGTGCAGATAAAGCCGCAGGGAACATAAACAGTAAATTTCAATGAATATAGCATATATCTCAAGCGAAACGGAGGTGATAACAATGCCGACAAAGAAAAAACAGTCAACTTCCAACCAAATCACGGAAATGAAGATTACGGAACTGCATCCATTCAAAAATCACCCATTTAAGGTTTTGGATGATGAGCTCATGCAGCAGACAATAGACAGCATTTCACAAGTGGGAGTGCTTTCCCCTGCTGTTGTTCGTCCAAGTCCAAACGGTGACGGGTACGAAGTCATATCGGGGCACCGAAGACTTCATGCCTGTGAAGCAGCAGGGCTTGAAACAATGCCCGTCATTGTCAAAGACCTAACGGACGATGAAGCAATAATCTTTATGGTGGACAGCAATTTGCAAAGGGAAAATATACTGCCGAGCGAACGTGCGCTTGCGTACAAAATGAAGATGGAAGCCCTAAAACATCAAGGAAAACGAGATGATTTAACTTTCCGACAAAATGTCGGAAAGTCGTGGACTGTTGAAAAGCTGTCGCAGGATACAGGCGAACACCCAAGGCAAATTGAAAGATATATCCGTCTTGCAAGCCTTGAACCGGAACTTTTAGAAAAGGTTGACAGTAAAGAAATATCATTTACCCCTGCCGTGGAGCTTGCGAGCCTTTCGCAAGAAGAACAGCAGGGTTTTTTAGATGCGATGGAATATTCGCAAAACGCACCGTCGTTATCCCAAGCGCAGCGTATAAAAAAATTAAGCAAAAGCGGCAAATGCACGGTCGAAGCTATGCGGGAGATTATGTCGGAGGAGAAGAAAAGCGACCTTGATAAAATCACAATAGAACCTGACGAAATAAAAAAATATTTCCCGCGTTCATTTACACCAAGCCAAATGAAAGACACGATTTTGAAGCTTTTGGACAATTGGTTGAAAAACAGAACAAAGAAAAGAAATACAGAGAGGAGCTAAACAAATGAGCAAACAATTATGTCCCAAATGTAAAACAGGAGCGGAGAGCTATAAGCTTGATCCGAAAAGTGAGGTGTGCCCGTATTTACAATACCATAACGGTAAGAGCTGTCCATTCTTCTCTCCCATTGAAGAAAGTGAGGTGAATGACGATGAAGGAGTTTGAAGTAACAATTACCGAGACACTCCAAAAATCGGTAGTTGTAGAAGCTGATTCAAAAGATGATGCCATACAGATGGTTGAAGATATGTGGAAGGATGCCGATATTATCTTAGACAGTGAAAACTTTGTAGGCGTTGAATATGAATCCGATAACGGCAAAGAAATTGAAAAAACGAATGAATTGGAAGTCCTGCTTGTAGAACCCGGTCAATATGCAAAAATGACCACTATAGAAGCAGGACTTTCTTCTATGCAGAATATTGTAGGCGGTAACATTCAGGCAGCATATTTTTTTGAAGAGCCTGTTGCGATTGTATGCAATGAGGAAGGAAAAATTAACGGTTCAGAACTGAATCGGGCTGTAAAAGATGAAAACGGCAAAATGCTTGATATTATAGCCGGGACATTCTTTGTCTGCGGTTTGGGTGATGAGAATTTTGTTTCTTTACAACCTGAGCACAGAGCAAAGTTTGAGAAAATGTTTAAGAATCCCGAAGCATTTTTAAAAATGGGAAAAGGCATTATGGCTATACCCATTGAGCCGAAGAAAGATGATTTAAATAAAAAGACGGATACGAAAACACACGGACAGGAGCTGTGATTATGATAAAGCATTATTTGATTTATAGGTATAAGCCGCCTTAGTGAGTTGCCGGGACGAGAAGAAAATACGAAGAAAAATCTGGAGGTTAAAGAACATGAAAACAAAACATTCAATTAAATCCTTAATTTCGGGGATGTTGGCAGTTGTTATGACAATCGGAGCAATCCCCTCGATGAGTGTATTTGCCGCACAGGTAAATGAATATATTGATCCGGCTGATGTTTGGATTACTTCAAACGGCAGGACAAATGAACTTGATTTCAATGCAACGATTACGCAGGAGACATTATGGTGTCCTGTGTGTAATAAAGATACTATCATGCTGACTTACAGAACGCCGGAATATACCAAGTCAGGCACTACAGCACTAAACCGTGGTGTTGCGTATTCTGATGGTACGATGACGGACGGAGTAACAAAAGGAAATATTGATGACGGAAGACCGGGAATTGATGCAACCTATACCACCTATCATTGGACGAAATCTATTTGTCAGGTATGCGGCACAATCAATTCGGCTGATGGCTTTGACTCATATTGCTTTAGCAGAAATGTATATAGCTTAAATAGCTGTGACCACGATTTTTTCCTTGACTTTGACAATACCACATATGAACCGTATAACGACACTTACCATACAACGGTTTTGAAAAAAGGTCAGTATTGTCAGTTTTGCAAAGGAACAAAGGCAAGAGCTACAGAAAAAAGAGAAGCCCATAACTTCATTGAGGTTATCGACGCTCAGCTTGGAAACAACCGTTTCTATGTTTCAGAGAGATGTGATGATTGCGGATATGAAACAAATGAATATATTACAGCAAAAAGTGTTGTAAGTTCATATTACGGAACGGTTGACGGTGCTCCTCATACCGTAAGTGTTTCAGACCTTTCCGAAGGCGATGTTCACACAAGTATTCGTTATGGCACAAGTGCAAATAGCTGCACATTAACATCGGCACCAAACTATACCGAAGCAGGATATTATCCCGTATATTATGAAATTGATTATAAATATGACGGAAAGAGCATGACGGAAAACGGTGTATCGTATGTGTGGCTATTGGAAGATGAAAATGATACTATTATCATTCTTCCTCCGACAAATTCAAATGAAGAACACAGCCACGATTACAGGTATGTTGAAACGATTAAGCCGTCTTGTGAAAACTTAGGTTATGAACATTGGCAATGTGACGGCTGTGGAAGACTTGAGCAGAGAAACTATACTCCCGCTCTTGGACATAACTACAAGTCGGTAACGATTAGAGAAGCAAACTGCAAGCAAGGAGGGTTGAAATTAAATCTGTGTGAAAATTGCGGCAGCTTTTATGAGGAAACAACTCCGGTTGGCGAACATCACTACCACAGCGAGGTGATAGCTCCGACTTGCCGTAATGTTGGATATACAGAACACATTTGTGATGTATGCGGTCATTCGTATATTACCGATATGACACCTATTATTTCTCATTCATTTGAGAAAATCACGAAAAAGCCGACTTGCCTTGATAAAGGCTATACCACTTCTACCTGTACAATGTGCGGACTCAATTATGTAAGTGATTATACAGAGCCTTTGGGACACAAATGGGACGAGGGACATACCGTTACCAACTCCACTTGCGATGCTGAGGGCGTTATTGAGTATCACTGCTTAAATGACGGCTGTACGGAAAAAATGATTAAAGCTACCTCTGCAACGGGACATACACCGGGCAAGGCGGCAACTTGTACTGAGCCTCAGGTATGCGAGGTATGTGGAACTGTTCTCGAACTTCCGACAGGACATCACTATGACGGTAAGGTAATAGCGCCGACTTGCACCTCTATGGGATATACTGTATATACTTGCCGCGACTGCGGTGATACCTACACAGGCGATTATACAGATAAAGCAGAACACTATTACAGAAAGACCGTAACTGCTCCTACCTGCACAAGTCACGGCTATACAACATATTCCTGCAAAAACTGTGATGATGAATATGTTTCCGATTACACGGAAAAACTTCCCCACGCATATAAGGAAGATATAACAAAGCCGACTTGTACTTCTATGGGATTTTCGACCTTTACCTGTGCCGACTGCGGTGACAGCTATGTAGGCAATTATACAGATATGCTGGAGCATAACTATAACAAGGAAACCGTAGAGCCTACTTGTACCGAACACGGATATGCCATATATACTTGCCCCGACTGTGGAAAATCATATATAGGTGATTACACAGACAGCAAGGAGCATCACTATATCGAAACGTTTATTGCCCCGACTTGCACCGAGATGGGATATTCCATATTCAAGTGCGATGACTGCGGTGATGAATACAAGGGCAATTATACAGATAAAGTACCGCACGATTATGAAAAGAATGTAACTGCACCTACTTGTACTTCAATCGGATATACAACCTATACTTGCAAAAACTGTAATGACAGTTATGTATCCAATTACACAGACAAAGCGGCACACAACTATGAGGAAACCGTAACAGAGCCGACTTGTCTTGAACTCGGATTCAGCACCTTTGTATGCTCCGTTTGCGGTGATACCTACAAGAGCAATTACAGAGAAGCTCTCGGACATCAGCCGACAGAATGGATAATTGATGTTCCTGCAACAATAGAAAATGCCGGAAGCAAACACATTGAATGTGAACGCTGCGGCGAGATTTTGCAGACAGCGGAAATCGCACAGCTTATCGACAAGGATAACTCTGATGAGGACGGCAACGCACAGGTGGGCAATTTCTCAATTATCTTGACCGATAAGGACGGAAAGCCTGTCTTTGACAGTGAAATCAGCATTGATGTAAACGATAATGTTACAATCAAGCTCCCCGAAGGCAGACTGCTTGACTTTGCAGACCGTACCACAATCACAGCATTCTTTACGGATACACAGGAGCCGGCAGATGATTTGCGTATCTTTATTTATGATACCAACAACAATGCTGCAACAGGCGCAACAGACGAAAACGGACAGCTTATCGTACCGAACAATCAGAGCAGCACGGGCGATGACAACGGCACGATCGGAAACGAGGACGGAGATAAAAAGAATACCTTTGTTGTAACTGTTACCGATAAGACCAATGTTGTTATTCCAAACTGCGACATTCATATCGGAGAGAGCAATAATATTGTTGTTGATTTGCCGGACGGTATCAAACCGACAAGAGAAAATCCCGTAATCGTAACCGTAACCGACCACAACGGAGAGGCTCAAAAGGATATTACCGTAATTGCCATCGGTGACGCTGATTTTATGGAGAAAGGCAGCACCGATATGTACGGCAAGATTACACTGCCTACCGCTTCGGACGGATACACGGACGAGAACGGAAAGGTCAATGTTGACAATATCAATGTAATCGTAAATGATGAAATCGGAGTTATTCCAAATGCTTATGTCAAGCATAATGAGGATGGAACAATCAATGTAACGTTGCCCGATGATAAGACGATCAGCTATGTAAACCGTATTACCGTAACTATACTTGACTCTATCGGCAAAGCAATAGCTGACATAACCGTAACGGTTGATGATAAAGAGGAAAAGACATACACGGCAAACACAGATGAAAATGGTACTATCGTTGTACCTCCTCTTTCCGAGAATATGACTGACAGTGAGGGTAAGGCTGTTGTAAACGGCTACAACATTCTTCTTTCTGACGAGCAGAAAGTAATCGAAAATGCTTTTGTGTATATCAAAGACAACAAAATCTACGTTGAACTTCCCGAAGGTACAGTGTTTGATTACAACAACAGAATTACGGCAACTGTTACGGATAAGGATAATAATCCTGTTAAGGATATGAGCGTAATGTTTACCGACAGCGCAGAAAAGACAGAAACAAATCTCACTGATGAAAACGGCAGAGCAACTGTTCCGCCTGTTAATATTGATTATACCGATGTAAACGGATACTCGGAGGTAGACGGGTATATCGTAACTGTTGTTAATGAAACGGGAGCGATTGAAAAAGCGTTTATTACTCATACAGAGGATAACAAAATCACAGTAGAACTTCCCGAAAATGTGAAATTTGATTATGCTAACCGTATTACCGTAATGGTTCTTAACAAGTCTGATAAAACAGCCGTTAAGGATATGGATATAACTGTATATGAAAAAGCTGTTGTTACAGAAGAAGCTGCTGATGTGAAATCTTTAAGCGGTGTTACAAACAATGACGGCAAAGTTGTATTCCCTCCGCTTTCAGAGGATATTACCGATGATAACGGCAGCTCGGACATTACCGAGGAAAAGCCGGGCAAAGGCGAGGATACGGACGGTGACGGCGTTGAGGATAAGCCGGGCGAGATTGAAACCGTAACCTATAAGGTATCGGTCAATGACACTAAAGGCATTATCAATGATGCGTTTGTGGAAATCAAGGACGGCAAGGTTTATGTCACACTTCCCGACACGCATACGCTGACAACTTCAAATCAGACAACCGTAACTGTGCTTGATAAAGACGGAAATGCCGTAAAGGGTGCATCTGTAACAATCAAGGATAAAACAACAGAAAAGACCGCATCAACAGATGCAAACGGCAAGGTAACTCTGCCTGTTAAAACTTCAAGCGACGGCGGTTCCTCCTCAGGTGGAAGCTCCGGCGGTGGCGGCGGATATATCAGCAGCTATTCAACCGTTAATGTCAAGGTAACCGACAAGGACGGAAAGACCGTATCTGTAACAAAATCCGTTGACAGCAAGGGTAATGTAACCGTTACACTTCCTACAGGCAAAGTAATTGACAGTGAGAATTACTACACTGTAACCGTGACCGACAGTAAAGGTGCTGCAAAGGCTGATACAACGGTTACACTCAAAGACCGCAAGAACGGCACAGCAACAGGCGCAACCGATAAAAGCGGTATGCTGACACTCCCTGCAACTGAGCATAAGGCGTATATTGTGGGCTATGATGACGGTACTTTTAAGCCGGATAGCAATATGTCAAGAGCTGAAGCAGCGGCTATCTTTGCAAGACTTATTGCTGAAGCAAAGGACGAAACCGTAAGCGGTAAATCTTCATTTGCTGATGTATCAAGTAAAGAATGGTATTCTTCATATATCGGTTATCTTGAAAAATATGATGTCATAAACGGTTATACAGATGGAACATTCAAGCCCGACGCATCTGTTACAAGGGCTGAGTTTGTTGCTATGACAGTAAGATATTACGACCTTTTCAATTATGTAAACAAAACAGGCAATACCGTAAAATATACCGATGTTTCAAACTCATATTGGGCATACTCGGATATTGCCTTTGCAAAGAATATCGGCTGGCTCAATGGCTACAGCGACGGCTCATTCCGTGGTGATAACGATATTACTCGTGCAGAGGTTGTAACAGTTGTAAACCGTGCAACAGGCAGAGTTGCAGATAAGGAATATGTAAAGGACAACTTCACAAAGCTTAACCGCTTTACCGATGTAACCGACAGTAATATGTGGTATTTCTTTGATGTGGCTGAAGCCGCTAATAACCATAAGGCTGTTACCTCTGCAAATAACGAAGTTTGGGTGAAATAATTCTTTGTGCAAAAGGCAGAAAGCAGCCCGAAAGGATTGCTTTTCTGCCTGTTTTGCGGTATAATATATTCACAGACAAAGCGGAATTTAGGGAGCAAGTTGATATGAAAATTAAAGAAATCAAGGAGAATAAAAAACAATTTCTTCCGTTGCTGCTATTAGCAGATGAGCAAGAGGATATGATAGACAGGTATCTTAATAAGGGGACAATGTATGTTTTGGACGATGATGGAGTTAAGTGCGAATGTGTGATAACAGACGAGGGGAACGGTGTCCTTGAAATCAAAAACATTGCAACTGAACCAGAATATCAGGGAAAGGGTTACGGTAAAGCACTAATTGACTTCGTTGCTACGACATACAAAGGAAAGCATTCTATATTGCAAGTTGGCACAGGGGATAGTCCGTTGACAATTCCTTTTTATGAGAAGTGTGGATTTATTCGTTCGCATAGCATTAAAAACTTCTTCACGGATAATTATGACCATCCAATATATGAAGCAGGTACTCAACTGGTAGATATGATTTATTTGCAGAAAAAAATATAAATTCCGGTTTATTGTTTGATATGTAATCTAAAACTATGGAGACAATGACAATGAAATCAAAAAAATATGCAGTTACAGATCAACCAAGGTGTGTAGCCTGCGGAGAATGTGCATCGGTATGCAGAATAGGAGCAATAAAAATCATAGACGGCTGCTATGCCTATGCTAATCCCGAAACTTGTGTGGGATGCGGATTGTGCAGCAAAAGCTGTCCTGTAGGATGTATTTCATTAAAATCAAGAGAGGAGGCAGACAGGAATGAAAAAGAAATGGTATGATTATCTATGGATTTGGACGATAATATATTTTGTACTTGGATTTTTCAATATTCTGTTTGCATGGCTGGGTATGATTGACTTCTTAGTGCCTCTTATATTTGCAATTGTCGGTGGCAATAAGCATTTTTGTAATACATACTGCGGCAGAGGTCAGCTGCTTAGGGTTATGGGGACGCATTGCCACTGCTCAAGGAACAAGACAACACCAAAATGGCTTTCATCAAAATGGTTCCGTTATGGGTTTTTAATATTTTTCCTTGCAATGTTTGGGAATATAGTATTTCAGACATATCTTGTAGCTGCCGGAGCAGGTTCACTGAAAGAAGCATTAAAATTGTTCTGGACAATTCGAGTACCATGGCATTGGGCATATTCTGCCGGCTTTGTTCCGGATTGGATTGCACAGTTCAGTTTCGGATTTTACAGTCTGATGCTTACTTCAACATTGATTGGCTTAATTGTTATGGCGTTGTATAAACCGAGAACTTGGTGTACATTCTGCCCTATGGGTACAATGACTCAAACAATTTGCAAACTAAAGCATAGAAAAGAGAAATAGATGTAAATAAGGAGGAACACAAAAATGGATACAATCACCGTATTAAAATCACGCCGTTCATGTAGGAATTTTGACGGTAGACCTATTACCGAAGAAGAGTTAAACATAATACTGGAGGCGGGCACATACGCGCCTACAGGTATGGGAAGACAGTCGCCGATTATGGTGGCAGTGCAGGATAAGGAAACGGTTGCGAAGATTTCAAAAATGAACGCCTCTATTATGGGAACAGACGCTGATCCGTTCTATGGCGCAGCAACTGTAATAGTCGTGCTTGCCGATAAAACCATGCCAACCTACATCTATGACGGCGCACTCGTAATGGGCAATCTTATGAATGCCGCCGAAGCGATAGGAGTACAGTCATGCTGGATACACCGCGCAAAGGAGGAATTTGAAAGTGAGGAAGGCAAAGCGTTGCTTAAAAAGTGGGGCATTGACGGTGATTACGAGGGTATAGGACACTGCGTCCTCGGTTACGGTGAAAAAGCGCCTGCAAAACCGCGTAAGGACAAATATATTTATCGCGTATAAAGCAAAAGGGGAATATCATGGGTGCAAGCAATAAAATCTGTCCTAACTGCGGACGTAAAATGAAACAGCAATTTATCGGGTTACAGCATTGTAAATGCGGTATGAGCTGGAAACGCGATATAGGCTTTTTTGAACGCACTTCCGATATGGTATTTGCATTACAGCACCAAAAAAAAGGACGCAAAGGTAACAAGACAAAACAAGTGCCTACCTAACGGCTTAAAATCAAGTTTTCTTTCATCTTGGTACATTTTAATATCATCCTATATCATTGTACATTTCGGG
>CANRBF010000012.1 GCA_947628795.1 uncultured Monoglobus sp. | reverse complement strand
CTATCAGCTCAGATAAGTTACTACAGTTCATTGATTCAAAAAAATCCCGAATGGCAATACGCGGGTGTTTTTGCAGACTGCGGAATTTCAGGTACAGGAACGAAAAAAAGAGATGAATTCAACCGCATGATTGAAGCCGCTACCAACGGTGAAATTGATATTATACTGACTAAGTCAATACAGCGATTTGCGAGAAACACGGTGGACTTGCTAAAGACGGTACGGAATTTAAAAGATATCGGCGTGGAAGTGCGGTTTGAAAAGGAGCATATAAGCTCCACAAGCGGTGATGGCGAGCTTATGCTTACCATTCTTGCTTCGTTCGCACAGGAGGAAAGCCGTTCTATTTCCGAGAATACCAAATGGTCTAAATCAAAGGCCTCCGAAAGAGGTGCTATGACGAACGGCTCCGCGCCTTTCGGGTATAGATGTGAAAATGGATCACTATACATCGTTCCTGAAAAAGCTGAGATTGTAAAAATGATATTTTCTGATTATACGGAAAATAAAATGACAATTTATCAGATTACAAAGAAACTCAACAATTGCGGCATACCATCACCGCGCGGCTCGGTGTGGACGCAGGGCGTTGTAAGTAGACTTCTGAAAAACGTAACCTACACAGGCAATATGCTTCTTGGCAAAACATACGTTGAAAGCTACTTATCCCACAGGCGAATATGGAATAAAGGCGAGCGTAAAAGTTATTTTGTGGAAGGAACACACGAGCCGATTATATCCCAAGAATTTTTTAATAAGACACAGGATATTCTGAAGAGCTGCAAAAATCTCGGCAGACGTGCTAATCGAAATATTCAATATCATTGTTTCACTGGCAAAATTATATGCGGCGGCTGTGGCAGACCGTTTGGCAGAAAAAAGTATAAGACAAAAGCCAAAGGTGATCAGTATACATGGTTTTGCAGGAAAGAACCTCACAAGTGTCCGACATCTGTTATATACGAATCTGAACTTGAAGATATAATTACTGAAATGCTGGAAGTTGAGAGTTTTTCGGAAACTGATTTTGAAGAAGAAATAAGCAATATATCCGTAGGGCTGGACGATGTTATCCATATAACAAAGAAGGACGGTTCAACTATGGATTATCAGTATACACGCAAAATAGAAAGGAGACAGAAAAATGGCACAAAGGAAAGTAACAACTATACCTGCGACAATAAATAAATTTACCGCTTCGCCAATTAACAGTACAAAGAAACGACGAGTTGCAGCATACGCCCGTGTCAGCACCGACCAAGAAGAACAATTAAGCAGTTATGAAGCACAGGTGGATTATTACACAAACTATATCAAGAGTCGTGATGATTGGGAGTTTGTTTCCGTATATACAGACGAAGGCATTAGCGCAACCAACACTAAGAAACGCGAAGGATTTAAAAACATGATTGCAGACGCCAAAGCAGGCAAAATTGACCTTATTGTAACAAAGTCAGTCAGCAGATTTGCAAGAAATACCGTTGATAGTTTAACAACGGTACGCGAACTGAAAGATAAGGGCATTGAGATATACTTTGAAAAAGAGAATATTTGGACACTCGATTCCAAAGGAGAGCTGCTTATCACAATAATGTCGAGCCTTGCACAGGAAGAGAGCCGCTCCATCTCCGAAAATGTAACATGGGGACAGCGCAAACGTATGGCTGACGGCAAAGTTTCTGTGCCATTCAGCAGATTTATGGGATATGACCGAGGTGATGATGGTAACCTTGTTGTCAATGAGGAACAGGCCAAAATAGTGCGAAAGATCTATGGTTACTTTCTGCAAGGACGATCACCGCATCAGATTGCCAAAAATCTTACCGACCAAGGCATACCGACTCCGGGTGGTAAGAAGATCTGGAGAAGCAAAGTGGTACAATCCATATTGACAAACGAAAAATACAAAGGCGATGCGCTTTTACAAAAAGTCTACACTACCGATTTTCTAACTAAAAAGAGAAAGAAAAATGAGGGTGAAGTTCCACAATATTATGTTGAGGGAAATCACGAGGCCATAATCGAACCGGCTATATTCGATCAAGTACAAATCTTAATGAAAGGAAGAACGCCGGGCAGGAATCGCAGTAGTTGTGTGAACCTCTTTTCAAGCAAAATCAAATGTGGTGACTGCGGAAGCTGGTATGGCTCGAAAGTCTGGCACTCAAATGACAAATACAGAAAAATTGTATGGCAGTGCAATCATAAATTTGACGGTAAAGAAAAATGCACTACTCCGCACTTAGATGAGGACACCATAAAAGGAATATTTATTAAAGCCTTGAATATCCTCTGTAAAGAGCGCGATGTTATTATCGCGGGATTCGAGGATATAAAAGAGACCGCGTTTTCCACCGAAGCTCTTGAATCAAAGATTGAGGTTTTAAATGATGAATTAAATATGTCCGCAGAAATGATACAGAAGTGTATTGACGAAAACGCCCGTATTGCCCAAGATCAAACGGAATATGAGGAACGATACAATGCTCTGGTTCAGCGGTTTGAGACAACACAAGCAAAATTAAACGAGGCACAGACGGAAATCACCGAAAAACGAGCGCAAAAACAAATGATGAAAAATTTTATTGACAATTTGCGTTCGCAACCGAAGCAGGTTGAGTTTTTTGACGAAGGAGCATGGTATGCGCTCTGCGACTACATTACGGTTTACGGCAAAGATAAAATCCGTGTCATGTTCAAAGACGGAACCGAGATTTCCGTATAAAAATAGGCCCTCCACTGCGGTGGAGGGCTTTTTTAATTTCAATCAATTTTGAACCCGCAAAAACGATTTGAACCCGTTTTTTGCAAAAAATAAATTTGTATCAATATTCGGCTTTACATATCCGGAATATTTATATTCGTTAAGCCGCTGCAATACATAAATGCCTCTCGGCCAATACTTGTCACGCCGGGTGGGATATTTATACTAATTAAGTTTTCACACTTTCTAAACGCAAAGTTACCAATGCTTGTTATGCTCTCCGGAAGATTTATGCTTGTTAAGCTGCTGCATCCGTCAAACGCAAATTGGCCAATGCCGGTAACGAGCAGGCCGTCTATTTCGGCAGGAATATTGAGCATTACGGCATTTTCGGCACAACCGGTTATTTCAATATGATCGGCATAAGTTCTATAAGTCAATTGTTCGTATGTCTCGGCACTCGCAGCGTACGTAACGATCAATAAAGCCCCCAAAACCAGCAGTAAAATTCCCAACTTCTTTTTCATAACATTTTACCTCCATTTTAATTAATTTAATTGTTTTTTTATAAACTAAACATCAATAGTTAGTTATATGAACTATAAAAACGTCTATAGTATACATCAAACAGAATAAAAAGTCAATAGATGTTAGAAATTAAATAACAAAACTTTTAGTATATATTTATGGAGGTGTTTTCGGTGGACAGCATAAAAAAAGAGGTGGGTATCAGGATTCGTCAGTATCGCACGCAATTAAAAATGAGCCAGGAAAAACTGGCGGAGCTCGCGGACTTAAACACGGTGTATATCGGCGTGATAGAACGGGGCGAAAAAAATCCGTCGATCGACATACTTTACCGTATTTCAAAAGGTTTGGGAATATCGCTTGCCGAGCTTCTTAAAAACATAGGTGGAACAGAAAACGGTCGCGACGAGTATCCGCAAAAAATTTATTCCATGATGCTCGACCTGACGCCAAAAGAGCAAAAAATAATATATGACATAATATCAAGTGCGCTCGCCCTTAAGTAAAAAACGGCTTTGGCGTTTATTTGCCAAAGCCGTTTGGTTTTACACGGTTTAACAAGACAATTTTTTCATCCGTGTCAATATATTTTTTTGATTTGTATAATACTTTAAATTTAGGCTGTCCTATTATATGTCTATTATTCTCTGCCGCGAAAAAACTGCTGCCGCAGAGAACTCCTTTTTGATTACCCCGATATGTCAAAAAGAAACACAAGTTTGGTAAATTATCATCAAAAAACAACAAGTAATCCGCGCTTATTCCGCTGCCTTTAACTTTATTTTTATAATATCTGAAAACCAAATCTTCCTTGTCAAGCAATTCTTCAAGCTGACAAAAATAGCGGATCCTGCTATCGATCTCGTCAAAAAACACACTTTTTTGCAGATCGTCAAACGTAATCGTGCCATATGCGACCGCATCAAATATTTGGGATTTACTAAACGAAGGATCATTCAACTTTTCTATATCTCTGAGCTTGTGCAAGCCTACAAGATGAAAAAAATCCTCCTTCATAAAATTGACCTTAAGAGATATAAGTTTGTTTTTATGTCCCGCTTTAAAAGTATATTCCGTTTTTAATAATCTTTCAAACGCTTTTGCGCTTTTGTTAGCTTATCCATATTACACACCAAAATTCAATTTAAAAAATGCCCCGATATAATCGAGGCACAAATTAGAGTGTTTTCTTTCAGATATTTTAAATCCTATTCGCCATGTGGTAATCACACAACCCTCCGCAGAGCTCCGCATATCACCGACGGCGAACCGACAATATGTTTCAACGCTCAAAACAGCCTCTGAGAACTGTTTGTATCAAATTTAAATACATTAAAGTATTTACATATATATTATATCACATTATATCACAAATTTTAAAAAATGCAACTAATATTTTTAAAAAATATATTTTTGTCAATATTTACATTTTTTACGACTTATTTTTTATATTCCTCAAGCATTTGCTCGATCTCTTCCTTGGATTTGAGGCTCAGGAACGAGAAGGGCTTGTCCAGCGATTTTTCTATGAGCTCTATGCCTCTTTGTTTTTCGCCCTGCTTTATCAAAAGCTCGCCGTAGCCGTAGTAGGCTTCGGGAAACCTCGGCTCGGGATCTCGTTTAAGAAGCTCCTCGTATGTCTCCCTCGCCTTGTCGTAATCCCCGTTTATCGCGTAGGCCTCGGCCAGGTTGTCGGTGATTATGTTGTCATCGCTGTTGTAGTCGTAGGCCTCCTCGTTGAACTCGACCGCCTTTTTGCCGTCGCCCTTCAGATTATACATGATACCCAGATTCTGATATATGGTGGTGATCCTGAAATTGTTTTCGTATACTTCCTCGAGCTTTTCTATCGCGGAGTCGAGATCGCCCTCCTTCCAGCTGACGAGCGCTTGGAGCGACATCAGCCTGTAGCGGTCGGCGGTGTTGGGCTTGGTGAGCATGTAGGCGTCGGCGAAAACCTTTTTCGCAGCCTTGAGCTCGCCGCAGCGCAGGCAGTTATAGCCGAACAGTATCATGTCGCCGGCGCCCAGATTTCCCACCTTGCTTGCTATGTTAAAAATTTTCAGCGAGCCCAGGTAGTCGCCCTTGGCGTATTTTTGCTTGGCGAACAGCGCCACGATACCCGCACGCTTGATGATTATAAACACAAGCGCCACAAGCAGCAGTATTTGCCAGATAAATTTCATAATATTCGCTCCTTTTTGCAAGCTTCGCTTGCGGTCATAATGCAGAAAAACTTCGTTTTTCTTAAATTGATTTCGCCCGCCCTATTCCGCGCGCCGCCTCCGCCCCGCGCGGCGAAAGCCTTAACGGGCGGCATTATACCAAATTATTCACGGTTCTGGGATAGGGCAGCACGTCGCGGATGTTCGACATTCCGGTTACGTACATAATGAGCCTCTCAAAGCCCAGGCCGAAGCCCGCGTGGCTGCATCCGCCGAATCTGCGGAGGTCGAGGTACCTTGAGTACGCATCCTTGTCGAGCCCCAGCTCGTCCATGCGCCTTTCGAGCACATCCGGCCGCTCCTCGCGCCTGCTGCCGCCGATTATCTCTCCGATGCCCGGAACCAGGCAGTCGACCGCGGCCACGGTCTTGTTGTCGTCGTTGAGGCGCATGTAAAACGCCTTGATCTCCTTGGGGTAGTCGGTGACAAACACCGGCTTTTTGAACAGTTCCTCGGTCAGGTACCGCTCGTGCTCGGTTTGAAGGTCAACGCCCCACTCCACGGGGTACTCGAACTCTCTTCCCGACGCCTTGAGCTTTTCGACCGCCTCGGTATACGTCACTCTGCCGAACTCGCTCTCCGCCACGTGGCGCAGGCGATCAAGCAGACCCTTGTCCACAAATTTATTGAAAAACTCCAGCTCGTCCGCAGCGTTTTCCAGAACATAATTTATCAGATATTTCAGCATGTCCTCCGCAAGCTCCATGTCGTCGTCAAGGTCGGCGAACGCGATCTCGGGCTCGATCATCCAGAACTCGGCCGCGTGGCGAGCGGTGTTGCTGTTCTCGGCGCGGAAGGTGGGGCCGAAGGTGTAGATATTGCCGAACGCCAGCGCGAAAGCCTCGCCCTCAAGCTGACCGCTGACGGTCAGCGACGCGGGAATACCGAAAAAATCCTCCTTAACGTCGGTCTCTCCGGGATCAAGCGTTGTCACGCGGAACATCTCGCCCGCACCCTCGCAGTCGCTTCCGGTGATTATCGGTGTGTGAACGTACACAAAGCCCCTCTCGGAAAAATATTTGTGTATCGCCTGAGCCAGCATCGAGCGCACCCTGAACACCGCCGACAGGGCGTTTGTCCTGGGGCGCAGGTGCGGTATCGTGCGCAAAAACTCAAATGTGTGCCGCTTTTTCTGAAGCGGGTACTCGGGCGCGCTCGCTCCCTCGATCTCTGAGCGGTCCGCCTTGAGCTCAAAGGGCTGCTTAGCGCCCGGGGTCTCCTCCAGCACGCCGCCGAAGGTAACCGCCGAGCCCACGTTCAGTTTTGAAATTTCCGCGAAATTTTCGAGGCGGCCGGCCTCTATCACCACCTGGAGGTTTTTAAAGCAGGAGCCGTCGTTCAGCTCCACGAATCCGAAATTCTTGGAGACGCGCGCGGTGCGTACCCAGCCGCTGACGGTTATCTCCTTTCCGCCGAAACCTCCGCCGAACAAATCTTTTATTCTTGTTTTCATTTAATTATACCGTCCTTTTGATCGTGTCCTAATCAAGCGAAAATTTGTTTTGCTTGCTGTAGTCCTTGATAAGCTCGGCGCGGGGATAGCCGCGGCTGTGCTCGACCGAGTTTATGTAAAAGCCTCTGCCGTAGTAGAACCTTATCAGCGGCGTGACATGCGAGCCGGTGTGCAGGCGCAATATCTTCACGTTGTTCTCCCGCATTACCTTGTCGACCACGCTCATCAGTATTTTGCCTATGCCGTTGTTGCGCTGAGTCGACTTGACCGCGAATCGGCTCAGATACGCCTCGTGGTTATCAAGCAGTTCAATGCGCACCGCGCCAACGGGCTGATCGTCGATAAACACGACGAACACTTCTTTGTTCTCGATGTCGCGCAGCACGTCCTCGCTCGTCTCGTTGAGCGCCTCTATGTCGTAGTCGAGGCCCGCCATCTCACAATATTTCAAAAACGCGTCCTTGGTTATTTTTTTGATGGCGGGAACGTCCTCGCGGCTGGCCCGCTTGACCTCGAACGCGTAAAGCTGCTTACTCATTTTTATTATCCCCCACCATCAGCATTGCCATAACCGCTTTTTGGGCGTGCAGTCTGTTTTCCGCCTCGTCGAACACCACGCTGCGCTCGCCGTCTATAACGTCGGCCGTCATCTCAAAGCCGCGATACGCGGGCAGACAGTGCATGAATATGCTGTCGGGCTTTGATTTATTAAACAGCTCAAGGTCGATCTGATAACCCTGAAAAGCCTTCACTCTCTTTTCTTTCTCGCTCTCCTGACCCATACTGGCCCAGGTGTCGGTGTATACCACGTCGGCGTCGGTTATCGCCTCAACGGGGTCGTTAGTCATAACTATCTTTGAACCCAGAGCCTTGGCGTCCTCGCGGGCGTTGGCGACTATCTCGGGGTCGCACTCATAGCCCTTGGGCGAGCCGACGCTGATGTCCATGCCCGCCTTGGCGCAGGCGTAGAGCAGCGAGTGGGCTACGTTGTTGCCGTCGCCGATATATGCGAGCTTGAGGCCGCGCAGGCGTCCCTTGTGCTCCTTGACCGTCATAAGGTCGGCCAGAGCCTGGCAGGGATGCAGCAGGTCGGTCAGTCCGTTTATTATCGGGATCGAGCCGTATTTCGCCAGATCCAGCACATCCTGATGGTCGAAAGTCCTGATCATTATGCCGTCCACAAAGCGGCTCATGACCTTGGCGGTGTCGTAGATCGTCTCGCCGCGGCCCAGCTGGATATCGTTTGCAGAAAGGAACAGAGCCTGGCCGCCCAGCTGATATATGCCCGTCTCAAAGGAAACGCGCGTCCTGGTGGACGATTTTGTGAAGATCATCGCCAGCGTCTTGCCCTTTAAGATATGGTGCGTCACGCCCGTCTTCTGCTCCTTTTTGAGCTTTGCCGCCAGAGACAGCAGCTGGTTGAACTCCTCGTGTGAAATGTCGTGTATGCTTATAAAATGTTTCATGTTATAAAACCTCCTTGATCGCTTCGGTTAATATGTCAATATCGGAATTCGTGACGATCAGCGGCGGAACTATCCGCAGTACCCGATCACCCACAACGCCGACCAGTATTTTTTTCTCAAACAGTTTGTTTCCGACCTCTTTGGCGATGGGCTCTTTGAACTCGACGCCCCGCATAAGGCCCGCGCCGCGAACCTCCGCTATCTGCGTACACTCCGCCATAAGCTTATTCAGAGAATCGCCCAGATATTCGCCCGCCTTCGCGGCTTTTTCAAGCACGCCGCCGTTTATCAGCTCGTCCATAACGACCAGTCCCGCTCTCGTGGACAGCGGGTTGCCGCCGAACGTGGTGCCGTGGTCGCCCGGTTTAAAGGCCGCCGCGAATTTATCGCTCGCGCAGAATGCGCCTATCGGCACTCCGCCGCCCAGACCCTTCGCCATCGTGAAAATATCGGGCTTTATGCCGTACAGCTCGTGGGCGAACAGCTTTCCGCACCTGCCGATACCGGTCTGCACCTCGTCGATTATCAGCGCGATATCGTTCTCGGAGCATATTCTCCGCGCCTCCTCGGCAAACTCGCGCGTCGCGGGGTGCACTCCGCTCTCGCCCTGAATAAGCTCCAGGATAATTCCGGCGGTTTTGTTGTTCACCGTGCCTCTCAGAGCCTCGATGTCGTTGATGTCTATATGCGTGAATTTTTCGATAAGCGGCAGATACGGCGCCTGGTACTTGGGCTGGCCGGTGGCCGCCACGGTCGCCAGTGTTCTGCCGTGGAACGAGTTTTTAAGGGTTATGAACTCGATCCTCTCGGGTCTGCCTTTTTCGACCTGATACTTTTTCGCGAGCTTTATCGCGCCCTCGTTGGCCTCGGCACCGGTCGAGCAAAAGAAAACTCTGTCGGCGCAGGTGTTCTCGACCAGCATCTCGGCAAGGCGCGCCTGGTTCTCAACGTAGTAAACGCTTGAGGTGTGGAGCAGGCAGCCGACCTGCTCTCTCAGCTCGCGGGTCAGTCTCTCGTGATTATGCCCCAGAGCCGACACCGCTATACCGGCGAAAAAGTCCTTGTATATATCTCCCTCGGTCGACTTTAAGTCGATCCCGTTTCCGCTGACAAAGCAGACCGGGATACGGTCGCCGAAGGTGTTCATGTAATATTTTTTGTCAAGAGCCTTTATTTGATCCAAATTTAAATGCTCCATAACGATCATTCTCCTTTCGTGAGCCTGCTTGTCACATAGTCATATCCGCCCTCGCTGTGGGGTATAAGGCAGGCGGAACAGTCCTTCACGTCTCCGTTTTCCGTTTTGAGCACGCGGAAATTTCCTCCGCAGTCTGTCATATCGTATAAAGGACAAAAGCAGAACAGACAGTTTATCCGCTCCGCTTTGTGACAAGGGTAATATTCGCAATCTTTATTCTCGAAAAACCTGTAACCCATACTAATCCTGAAGCGCGATAACGACCTTGCGGTTCGGCTCCTCGCCGACGCTGTAGGTCTTAACGTCCTCGCTGCTCTGGAGAGCGGCGTGGATAATTCTTCTCTCGTTGGGCGACATGGGCTCGAGCTCAATATCATGTCCCTCGCGCTGAACTCTGCGCTCCAGGCTCTTCGCCAGTCTCACGAGAGTTTCCTCGCGCTTGGCGCGGTAGCCCTCGGTGTCTATATTGACCTTGATGTACGAGTTCTTCTCTTTGTTGACATACAGACTGGTTAGATACTGGACCGCGTCCAGAGTGTCGCCTCTCTTGCCGATAAGCAGCCCCATACGCTCGCCCGAAACGGTCACATCGACCGACTTCCCGCCGTTTTTCGCCTCGATCTTTGCGTCCTCAAGGCCCATCATGTGGATAAGGGTCTCCGCGAAATACTGAGCGTCGCTGACCGATTTTTCGGTGACCTCGCGCCGCTTTTTCTCGGCGGGCGACAGCTCCTTATCGGGCTTCGGCGCGGGAGCCGGCGCCTTTGGCACAGCCTCGGTTTTCGGCTCGGCCTTTTTCTCGAAAGCCGGTCTCTTCGGCTTTTCCGGCCTTGCCGCGCGGGGCTCGCGCTTTTCGGCTTTATCGGCGGCTTTCGCCGCCTTCGCCGCTTCCTCGGCGGCTTTCTGCTGCTCCATCTTTTTGCGGCGCAGCTCGCGTGTCTCGCGTATTTTCTGTTCTTCCTCGGCCTCTTTGGTGATCCACGCGGAGATTATGACCTCTCTGCCCAGAAGTTTGCCGAGTATTCCCTTGCCTATCTCCCGCTCGACCGTGAACGACAATTCCTCGACCGGAACGCCGAACTCCTCGGCGGCGAGACGCAGGGCTTCTTCTTTACTTTTTGCGTTTTTTTCTATTTTTCGCGGCATTCTGCATTTCCTCCTTTATATCCTCGTCGGTCACGTCAACGTGAACGACCTTGTTTATGAATATCTGCTGAGCCAGCTGGATAAGTCCGCTCAGTATCCAGTAGAATCCGATCGCCGCCGGCAGCGTAAACGCTATCCAGATAGAGAACAGCGGCATCATGATCATCATTGTTTTCATAGTGTTGGGCTTCTCGACGCCGTTCTCATCCTTCTGAACGGGCTGAGGCGGCTGCATTTTCTGGGTGATATAACTGGTCAGATACGAGCTTCCGCCGGCCAGCAGCGGGATGAGCCACAGTCCGATCGTGCCCCATGTGATGCCGCCCTCGGGGAGCCTGCCGAATATCAGGCCCAAAAGGCCGCCCAGATCGGGCGTCTGCGACAGGTCTATGCCCAGAAGATTAAAGTCTATCAGCATGTAGTTCTTGCCGGTCTCGGTGATAAAGTGACTGTTCATTATCTCCGGATGCTCAAACAGCAGTCTGGCGAAACGTATCTCGTATATGCCGAAGTTTTTGAAAGCGTTGTCGGGGAATATGCTCAGCGATTCAATATTGAGCGCGGCCAAAAACTGATTGAGCCCGTCGGGATTCGAGATGCCCCACTCGTCGACCGCGCTGACGATCCTCCAAACGTCCGAACTCGCCACGCCCATGATATAGATTATGGGCTGGCGCACAACATAGTACAGCGCGAACAAAATCGGAAGCTGAATAAACATAGGCAGACATCCGCTCATGGGATTGATCTGATATTTCTGATACAGCTTCATCGTCTCCTGATTCAGCTTATCTTTATCGTTAGCGTACTTTTTCTGGATCTCCATCAAAAGCGGCTGAAGCTTCTGGGTCTTGAGCATCGACTTCTGCTGCTTGACCGTCAGCGGGGTCAGAACAGCCTTGATTATCAGCGTGAACAGAATTATCGCCACGCCATAGTTGCCGGTGACAGTGTACATAAGTTTGAGGACCCAGCCGAGGGCCAGCATTATATATGACAATTACAGCACTCCTTACCGTTTAATTTCGTATGTGTTTATTCGCCGCTCAAGCGGCTTCGCGCATGGCGCGGTTACGGATAATCTATGCCTCCCTTTGACAGGGGGTTGCACCGAAGGATGCGCCAAATCGCTTTGAGGCTCCCTCTTAGCGCTCCGTACTTTTCGATAGCCATAACGGCGTATTGGGAGCAGGTGGGGTAAAACCTGCACGACGGCCTTCCCTTCAGGCGCGAGATGTACCGCTGATAAAATTTAATTATCTTGATCAACACTTTTTTCATAATGTTCAATAAAGCAAATTATCGCGTTTTCGGTCATGTCCGCCAATATAAAGCGGAGAATAACAACAGACCTTAATAATATAACACGAAACGGAAAAATTTGCAACCGTTTTTTACCATAAAAATATATAATTTATACATATTCAAGCGCGGGTCTGATTGTTGAAATTAATCTGTTTCACCGCTCTTTTGACCGCCGACCTGAAATCTCGGCGCAGTCTTTCAAAATCCGCGTCGGGCACGGCGCTTCTCGCCACCACGACCATATCGACGCGGCAGCCCTCGGGCAGCAGGTCCCCGTTTAAGATCTCCTCGCGGTATAGCGCCCTTATGCGGCGCTTGGCGCGGTTGCGCTTTGCGGCGCAGCCCACCTTTTTTCCGGCGGTTATTCCCAGGCGGTCCGCCCTTTTGTTTTTGAGCGCGTACACGACAAGCGTCGGGGTGACCGCCGTCTTGCCCCGCTTGTATATCCTTTTAAAATCAATGTTTTTTTTAAGGCTTATTATGCCGCTCATAAACCGCCCTCTCCGCTTACTTCAAACCCGCCGAAACAAAAAGACGCCGACTGCGGCGTCCGGATCACTTGCTCGTGATTGCTTAGGCAGATAACTTCTTTCTGCCCTTGAGTCTTCTTCTCGCCAAAACCTTACGGCCGTTCTTGGTACTCATTCTCTTTCTGAAGCCGTGAACCTTTGATCTGTGTCTCTTTTTAGGCTGGTATGTTCTGAGCATCGGTATCCCTCCTTAGCAATATATAGGATTAATTATTTACTCATTATTCCCGAGCCGCCGTATCCTGCGGCGTCTCACAAAAAATCTTTATAATTGTACCACGAGTTTTTTCGGTTGTCAAGTAATATTTTACACAAAAAATGCAAATAATTTTTTATAAAAAATTTATTTTAAAATTTTTCGCATATATTGTTATCCTCTAAAAAGGTGTCAACTATATTTTGTGTAACCGGGCAAATTTCAAATTTTCAAAAAAATTTTCCGCCGATTTGGGTGTTGAAAATTGATTTTCTTTCTGTTAAAATATATTTACATAAATGTTACAGGCGGCTTCAGTGCCGCCGATTAAATGCCCAAAATCGCGTATTTGCGCGTTTTTATACCCAAATTTGCAAGAGGAGAAATGAAGTTGAAAACCACGGATAACATAAATGACATATGGGCCGCAGTCACGGCTCAGCTTCGAGACGAGATGTCGGGCGTCGCCTTTGACACATGGATAATGCCGATCGTTCCGATTGGGATAACCGGAACCGAGATCAGGCTCAAGGTGCCGGGCGGGCTCCAAAAAGGAAGCCTCGGCAAGAGCATGATCACGACAAAATATCGTTCGCTTATCGAAAGCTCGCTCAGGAGCGTAACCGGCAAGGACCTGAAGCTTGACGTGTGCTTCGACGAGGCGGGCGGAAACAATCAATCGGGCGACCCCATAACCTACGAGGGAATGCTCAACAATAAGTATACCTTCGAGAATTTTATCGTCGGCAACAACAACAATCTGGCGCAGGCCGCGTCGCTGGCGGTGGCCGAGAACCCCGCCGGAAAATACAACCCGCTGTTCATATACGGCGGCAGCGGCCTTGGAAAGACCCATCTTTTGCAGGCGATAGGCAATTATTATCTGACCCACAACCCTGGCAAAAAAGTGCTTTATACCACCAGCGAAAAATTTACCTATGAGCTGGTGAACGCAATACGCGAAAAGACCAATCAGGAGTTCCGCAACAGGCACCGCACGGTCGACCTGCTGCTGCTTGACGACGTGCAGTTTTTGTCCACCAAGGAGCTGGCGCAGGAGGAGTTTTACCACACCTTCAACGCCCTGTACGAGGCGGGCAAGCAGATAGTTCTCACATCGGACAGACTGCCCTCCGAGACCCCGCATCTGGCGGACAGGCTCAAGACCCGCTTCCAGATGGGTCTGCTGGCGGACATTCAGCCGCCCGACTATGAGACGCGTCTGGCGATACTCAAGAGCAAGATCGAGAACGAGTATTTCACGTTTGACGAGGAGATAATGGAGTATGTGGCCAACAACATAACCTCAAACGTCCGCGACCTCGAGGGCGCGCTCAAGAGGATCCTGGCGTACGCGGGCATCGAGCGCACCAACACCATATCAATGGAGCTGGCGCAGAAGGCGCTCAAGGAAATACTGTCCACCCTGCCGCAGCGCAACATAACCACAGCGGTCATTATCGACGAGGTGGAAAAATATTACCGCCTGCCCAAGGGCTCGCTGATAACCAAAAAGCGCTCGAGCGACATAGCTTATCCGCGCCACATCGCGATGTACATATCGCGCGTTATCCTGGACGAGTCGTACGCGAAGATCGGAGAGGACTTCCGCCGCGACCACTCGACCGTCATGAACGCGGTAAAAAAGATGAAAAAACTGGTTACCGAAAACCCCGAGCTTCAGGACAGCATAAAAGAGCTGGTTGCCAACATAAAGAGGGATTAGCACATGAATGACATGTTTGACACAATAGCGGCCATAGCCACGCCCATAGGTTCAGGCGGCGTGGCTATTATACGCGTCAGCGGAGAAAATTCCGTCGCTGCCGTCGGCGCCGCGGCTCGCCTCAGGAGGGGAATACCGCTCGAAGAAGCCGAGAGCCGCAGGCTTTATTTGGCGGACATACACAAAATCGGCGACCCGACCGACATAATCGACGAGGCATTGGTCGCGGTTATGCGCGCGCCCCGCTCCTACACCGGAGAGACCGTGGTCGAGATCAACTGCCACGGCGGTTACCTGGCCGCCGACACGATATTAAAAGAGATCTTGAGCGCCGGAGCGCGGCCCGCGGAGGCGGGAGAGTTCACCCGCCGCGCCTTTATAAACGGCAAGACCGACATGATCGGCGCCGAGGCGGTCATGGACATAATCGACTCCAAAAGCGGCATGGGTCTTTCGAACGCCGCGAGGTCGCTGGGCGGCGCGCTGAGCGATAAGATAAACGCGGTTCGAGACATAATCTTAAACATCACCGCGGAGATCGCGGCGGCGGCCGACTATCCCGAGGAAGTTGACCCCCTGCCGCCCGAAGAGACGGCACAACAGATCACGGCAGCGCTCGAAAAAGTGAGCGCGCTTATTGACGGCTTTGAGACCGGGCGCATACTGCGCGACGGCATAGCGGCGGTCATCGTCGGCAGACCCAATGTGGGCAAGTCGTCGCTGATGAACGCCCTGACCCGCAGCGACCGCGCGATCGTCACCGACATACCGGGCACCACCCGAGACACCATAGAGGAGCTTGTGAACATAAAGGGCGCTGCCATGCGCCTTTTGGACACGGCGGGCATCCGCGGAGAGACCGACGACAGGATCGAGCAGATCGGCATCAGCCGCGCTCTTGAGAGCATAGAACGCGCGGACCTGTGCATATTCGTGGCCGACTCGAGCGCGGAGCTTGACCCCGAAGATTTGCGGATCCTGGAGGCGATAAAGGGCAAGACCGCGGTCTGCGCCCTCAATAAGACCGACCTTGAGACCGAGACGCGGCTGACAGCCAAAGCCTTGGCCGAGGCGGCGGGTCTTGACATAAGCGACGTGGTCGAGACCGCGGCACCCGAAAACGGAGAGGCCGCGGGCATAGAGGCGCTGGAGGAGCGCATCGCCGAAAAATTCGCTCTGGGCAGCGTCGGCAGCGGCGACGTTTATGTTTCAAACACGCGCCAGCGAGATTCTCTCATAAAGGCGCGCCGTGCTCTGAAGCTGGCGCTTGAGGGAGCCGAGTCGGGCATGCCGTTCGACCTGCTGCGCATCGACCTTGAGGACGCCCTGACCGCTCTGGGCGAGGTGACCGGACAGACCGTGCAGGAAGAGATAATAGACAACGTGTTTTCCCGCTTCTGCGTGGGAAAGTAAAATTATTCGCTAAAAATATGAGGATAATATTATGAGTGATATAAGCTTAAATTCGGATTTTATTGAAAAATATGTGCGTTTTTCGAATCCGCAATATATTCAAGTGTATTTATACGCCCGGTATCTTAACAATACCGAGGGCGCTATGCCCGAGCCCGAGCGGCTTTCGGCGGAGCTTTCGATACCGGCCGACCGCGTGAATTTTATTCTCGGCTTCTGGGTGAGCCAGGGCGCGGTTATTCGGGACGAAAACGGCGAGCTGTCGTTTGCGGCGGAGGATGAGGAAGCGCCCAAGCCGAGGCGGAGCCGCTCAAGGGGCGGAGCAAAAATGCGCCCGTCCTACAAAAGCGGCGAGATCGACGCGGCGGCGGAGAGGAACCAAGTGCTCTCGGGCATGTTTTACCAGGCGGAGAGTATTCTGGGCCACACCCTCTCGGGCAACGAGACCGAGCTTTTGTACTCGTTCTACGACTGGCTTGGTCTGCCCTGCGAGGTCATAGTCATGCTTTTGAGCTACGCGGCCAAAATGGGCAAGACCGGAAAACATTACCTCGAAACCGTGGCGATCGACTGGGCCGACAAGGGCATCGACACCTTTGACAAGGCCGAGGAATACATATCCCGCCTCGAGGCGATCCACAGCAGGGAATATAAGATACGCTCGATCCTGGGCATCTACGACCGCGCCCTGAGCCAGACCGAAAAGAAATACATAAAGCTCTGGACCGAGGAAACAGACATGCCGCCCGAGCTGGTGGAGCTGGCGTACGACCGCACGGTGGAGAACACGGGCAAGCTGTCCTGGGCGTACATGAACAAGATATTAAAAAGCTGGCACGACAGCGGCATCAAAGACGCCGCGGGAGTGGAGCGCGAGGATATTATACACGGGAAAACGCCCCCGAAAAACAAAAACGCCAAGGGCTTCAACAATTTTTCGGACAGCGGCAAGACCGACTATTCATCCCTCGAGGAAAAGCTTCTGGACTTAATGCTTGACAATTAAAATAAAACGAACGGAGTGATTTTATGCAATCGGCTCAGGCGCTCGCTTTGGGCGAGCTTAAAAACATAAGAGACAGCCGCGAGGCGGAACTGGAGCGCAGGCGCGCCGAGCTCCGCGCGCGCTCGGATGAGTACGCGGCGATAGAAAACGACCTCAGGCGGGCGGGCAACGAGCTGCTGCGCTCTATTTTGGGCGGCGAGCGGGATTTTGAAAAAATCAAAAACTTTATCCAAAGCAAGCAGCGCACCAAGGCGGCCGTCTTGAAAAACCTGGGTCTGCCCGAGGATTATCTGGACGAGAAATACAACTGCGGTATTTGCCGCGACACCGGCTTTGACGACGAGGGCAAAAAATGCCGCTGCCTCAAGGAGCTGACCGCGAAATACATCATACAAAACTCCAATATGACCGAGGTCATGAAGGAGCAGACCTTTGAGAATTTCGACTTTTCGCTGTTCTCGCCCAAGCCCGACGCGAAGGGCCGAGCGCCCCTCGACATCGCGAGGTCGGCTTACAATAAAGCCGAAAAATTCGCCGACAGCATCGACGAGGGCGGAAACATAATGTTAATGGGCGGCGTCGGCACGGGCAAGACCTACCTCTCAAGCTGCATAGGCAACCGCGCGCTGGCTCTCGGGAAAACCGTTTACTACGAGACGGCGTATAAGCTGTGCGAGCTTTTGGAGAGCGTGCGTTTCGGGAGCGACGGCGACGAGAAGACCGAGCAGGACCGAAGCGTGAAAAATTACGCCGAAAATGCCGACCTGCTGATAATCGACGATCTGGGCACCGAGTTTTTGACCCAGTTCACGGCCGCGGCGCTGTTTGACCTGTTCGGCGCGCGCCTCAACAGAAGGCTCGCCACTGTGATCTCCACCAATATTGACTTCTCCGCGATGGACGAGCGCTACAGCCCGCGCATGACCTCAAGAATATTGGGCGAGTATATAATAATCTCAATGCCCGAAGGCGACCTCCGCCGAAAGAAATACGAATGATTGATCGCCCCTCGGGGCGATTTTTTCAAAAAAATAAAAATAAACTATAGACAAAATATTTCATTTGTGATATAATATGTCATCATATGATATAAACGGAGGTTGTGTTATGAAAAAAGCGTTCATTTCCACCGCGCTGTTTTGCGCTGCGCTGTGCGCGCATTTGGCGGCGTTTGCGTCGGACGGCGTCTTCCCCGACGATCCCGCGGGGCGATGGGAATTTTTTAAAGCCAATTACCACGGCATGCCGACCGGCTTTAAGGTCTGCCTTTTGCTGATCATCCTGCTGATCGCCGCGAGCGTGGTTTATTACAAATTCTCGGCCAGATCCGAAAACAAAAAAGACGGCGCGGAGCCGCCCGAGAAAGGAGCTGACTCAAATGGCGAATAAAAGATCCGGCAGAGCGGGCTCGATACCCGGCTATATATACGCGCTGGACGGCGTGAGGGCTGTGTCGATCATGCTGATATTTATATTCCACAGCTGGCAGCAGTCGTGGATATCCTATCAGATCCGCCTGCCGAACGGCAAATTCCTCTTTAATTTTGAAATATTTCAGCGTTACGGCTATATCGCCATAGACTCGCTTTTTGTGCTGAGCGGCTTCTGTCTTTTCTATCCGGTGGCGAGAGCGATGTTCGGCGAAACGAACCCGATAACCTGGAAAACCTTTTACAAAAAGAGAGTAATGCGCATAGTTCCGGGATACTGGCTTATGCTTATAATACTGCTTTTTGTTCCTGCGCTGTCCTACACGACCTATGACATCCACTCCGCGGCCGACCTGTTTAAGCACTTCGGCTCCCATGCGGTCTTTCTGCACGGCCTCAGCTCAAAAACAGTCGGCAGCACTATCTCGACCGCCTGGACCCTGCCCATAGAAGTGGGATTTTATCTGATATTCCCGCTTATCGCGGTCGTGTTTAAGAAAAAGCCTGTGCCGGTATTTCTCGGCCTGTTTGTCATAAGCCAGTGTTTCAGGCTTTTCTGCGCCTTTAATCTCGGCACGGGCTCCGAGATCCAGGCGATCCCCCTCGGATATCTGGACGTTTTCGGGGTCGGCATGCTGAGCGCCTACTTTGTGGTTTACGCCAGGAACAAGCTCGACATGAGCCGTCTTAAATGGTTTATGACCGCGCTCTCGATAGTATGCCTGTTCGGAATATACTACTTTATGAAATGGCTGAGCCTGTTTCAATTCCCCGGCGTTGACGGCTCGATATATTTCCGCTGGTTCTTCCGCGAGATACTTTGCGTGATCATAGCGCTGTTCCTGTTCTCGGCGACGTTTTCGATCGACCTCTGGAGCAGAAAAATACTCGGAAACAGATTCTTCGTGTTTATATCCGCGATATCATACAGCTTTTATCTTTGGCACCAGAACATAAATATTTTCCTCAAGAAAATAAAGGTGCCCTACACCACCTCGAATCCCGTCATGAACGACCGCGCGGCCATGGACGGATACGTGCTGCTCGGTATAGTGATCTCGCTGGCGATCGCCGTCGCCTCGACCTATCTTGTGGAAATGCCGATCGCGAAACATGGCCTTGTCGGCTATTTTAAGAGCATAATAAACGGCGTGAAAGCCGCGCCGATAAAAATAAAAGAAGCGATCAAAAACGCTTAACATTATCAAACTCTCAATGAGACAGGAGATGATCAAGTGGGTCAATTTATCGGTCATATCGGCGGTTTTTTCATACTTGCCGCCGCCGTTATGATTGTCGGAATATTCTTTTGGGAATCGGGGCTTGTCAAAGACAAGCGCTCGGTGATAAGCGCGGGCAAAACCGCCGCTTTCGCGGCCGCGATAGGTTTGGTGTATTATTTCTTCATGGCGTACCTGAGAAATATTTTCGGCGGACAGACAAACTTTTTTGACTTTAAAAAAATATTCGCTTTTTTCGGAACGGACAAGCTGCTCGGTTTATATCAAACGCCGAGCTTTAAGGAGAGCGTTTCGGGGCTCAATATGCCGCTGTTTATATATCTCGCGCACTTTGTCGGCGGCGCGGTCTTTAAGCAATACGCGGGCACGGCTCTGTTCCTGAACTTTCTTGCCGCGGCCGGCGGCGCAGTCTGTATCAGCCGCCTTGCGCGTGATTTTTACGGCGATAAGGGCAAGGATACAGCTGTGTTTGTAATATTTTCTCTGCCGTTTGCGTTCGCGCTGTTCACGCCCGCCTGCTTCGGAATAGTTTTCGGCCTGGCGGCAGCGGCGGCTTACGCGCTTTATAAAAAGAAAACGGTTCTTTATGCCGTCCTTGCGGCGGCCGCGATCCTGACCTCAAAGCTCGGGCTTTTGACGCTGCTGTTTCCGCTTATCGCCAAAATACCCGCGGCCGCGGATCTCGCGCAAAGGGTCCCGAAATTCAAGGTCTTTAAAAATCCGTATTTCCGCTTGGGGATATTACTGTTTGTCTTAACGCTAAACGGATTTATTATTATGCTTACTATGGGAGGTGCGCTGTGATGGACAATTCGGCCGTTCAAAAAATTTCCGCTCGGCGGCTCGGCAGCCTGAGCGCCGACAACAAAGGCGCAGCGAAGGTGTTTTTCGCCGCTGTTGCGAGCAGGCTGCTCCTGTTCGCCCTGGCATATGCGGGAATGAGGCTTTTGGGCTCAAACCCCACATTCACAAAGATGTTCGCCGAGGCTGGTGATGTTCCGCATTACCTGTATCTGGCGGAGCATTGGTACGCCTCATCGGGCGAGAAGGCGAACCTGTTGGTATTTTATCCGTTTTTCCCGATTTGTATCGCTCTGTTCAGAGTGATCTTCAGGAGCTATATCCTGTCGGCGATCATTGTGTCATACCTGTCGTTCGGCTTGGCTTCGGCGTATTTTTATAAGCTGCTCAAGCTTGATTACGACGACGAAAAGACAGCCTACGGTCTCGTAGGATTTTTCGCCGCCGTGTTCGGAGTGTTTTTCATAAGCGCTCACACCGAAAGCCTGTTCGTGATGCTGATCGCCATGGGACTTTACTATATACGCAAAAAGAATTGGCTCGCCGCGGGCATCATCGGCTTTTGCGCGGCGCTCACCAAAACACAGGGCGTGCTGCTGTTTTTGCCCGCCGCGTATGAGATAATCGTCGGCGCGATCAAGAACAAAAGGTTTTATAAAAAATCACTTTTCAGTCTGCTGATACCCTTCGGATTTGTCTGCTATCTGCTGCTTAATCTGATATACGGCGGAAGCTGCTTCAAATTCGTCGAATACGAGGCGGCGGCGCCCTGGTATAACACCTCAAAGTGGATCGCCGACGGCATCGCGACCAGCTATTCGACCGGAGTGTCGCATTTCTCGCTGTCGATGATCATATACTGGCCGCAAATAATCATGTTTTTTATAGCGGTGGCGGCGATATTCGTCGGAGCCAAGACCAAGGTTCGCACATCATACCTGCTGTTTATCGGCGCTTATGTGGGCGCCACGTATTTCCACGGCTGGATGCTCTCGGGCGGAAGATATGTTTCGTCCTGCCTGCCGCTTTATGTGATATACGCGTCTATCGAGAACAAATACGTGAAGAATATAATCCTGCTCATCGAGGCGGTCCTGTGCTTCGCGTACGCCGTGCTTTGGATGCAGGGCCAGGCTATAATGTAATTTAAAAACACGCTCGCAAAAAGAGGCGGATCTCCGCCTCTTTTTTGTAAACCGTTTTGCTTTTATTGATCCGCCTCAACTTCATCTGCCTCGGCATTATCTGTCTCGAGCTCACGCGGCTGATCTTCTCCGCCGCGAGACGGTGCCTCGGGATTAAACCGTGAGTCGAATTTCTCAAAATACGGGTCAAGCTTTCCCAAAAGCGAGAAGATCGGCCTTTCGATAAGCATCATACGCGCTCTGTCGATAACGCTGCAAACAATATATATGATCAGCGCCGTGAGCAGACCTTTTAACAATATACCCCCCCCCGATGACAAATTCAGGGTTCCCGTCTTGACCCATTTGCTCCATATATGCGGACGCAAGGTGTTGTTGTCGTGTATCAGATAAACTCCGAAGGCCGTAGCCGCGATAAAGTTTATTACCCGATTTACGCCGAGGTCTATATTCTTGAAAAACATAAATATTGAAACAGCCGCCAAAAACATAAATAAAAACTCGTGATTAAACGGAAGATTCGCGCGCGCTTCAAAAAATTTGCTGCCGCCGCTTCCGAGCTTTCTGAAGAGTATCAGGAGCGCGCATGTTGCCGCCGCGGACACGATGAATACGGCCATTGAAACGATTTTGTTGTCAAGGACCTTTATAGAGAACCTTTTGATATATCCGGCAGTGAAATACATAAATATAAACCATGTGCCGAGATTAAACAATATTCTCTGCGGTGACACGAAGGTCAAAACAGACACTCCCACCAGCGACATAAACAGCACTACCATAAGCGCCGCGTAGCTCTTTTTGTTCAGACTCTTTATGAGCAGGTTCATAAACGGCGATATAAAGCATATGAAGATATACACCACGACGAACCACGCCGCGTTGAACGTGACCGGGAAAAACGCGCGCAGCCAAGCAGCGTAATCATACTTTTCATGCATGCAGAATTTTCCTATCAATATAAAAACCACACTGTAGAAAAACAGCTCAAACCAGATCCTGAGGGTCCTTTTTAAACTAAATTTTGTGTCGATCAAAAAATACGAGCTTATCAGCATAAAGATATTGACGCCCAAAGCCCCGCCGATATAAAACAAAGTCGCCGCGAACCTCGGATATAATCCGTATCCCTTAACTCCGTTGTAAATACCTCCGTGCGTGACAAAATGGTGCAAAATTATCATCAGCATCGAGATAATGCGCAGCAATTCAAAATTCGATTGTCTTACCTTTTTGGTCGTTTTCATAATTCCTCCCGTTAACGCCGCCGCGCGGCTGTCATCACGCGAACCAATTCAGCAGGTATCCGACGGTTCCGACCAGGTTTATGCCGAGGCCCCAGAAGAACAGCGGATACATCAGCTTTGTAATATCATATTTTTCGCTTTTGAGCATAAGCGCCAATCCGAGCAGCGCCGCGGGTATCATATCGACCGTGTAGCGGTTTCCGAACTGCGAGCCGCCAAGCGTGCGGTGGAGGCACAAAAGGCACATATGCAGCAAAACAAGCGCGGTTATCGTCCACAGCATAGGATTTTTCGCGTTTGTCTTTATGTCTTTTACAAAATAGATCAGATACGCCAAAAATATCGGGCTGATAAGCCAAAAGGCGCAGCCGTTGAACTTGGGAAACTCAAGAATACCGCTGTCGCTCCACGACGGCAGATCGAACATATGCTTGATATTTTCCGAAAGATACGCAATGTTGAACTGTCCGTTTTCGTTCTGATACGAGAACTCGGGCAGATAGTTGTGTCCGAACTCAAACGGGTTTCCGAATCTCGCGGCGTTGAGGGCCATGAGAACGATCCCGACGCCGAGCGCGGGCGCGGCCCACCAAAGGTGCTTTTTCAGCGCCCGAGCAAACGTTTCGCCCTCGGCTCTTGTGTAATCCAGCATCAGCCACAGCACGATCGGCAGATACACGATCTGAAGCGGCCTTGAGCCGAACGCCAGCGCCAGCAAAAACAGCGGCGCCCAGCCGCATTTTCGGCTCATGTTCATCGCGAAATAAAACGCCATGACCGTGAACGTGAAAGCGCAGGTCTGCGCGATGTACCAAACGCCGCCGCTGAATCCGAAATGCAGGAAGTTTCCGCCGATCGTGGCAAACAGCGCGAAAAACACCGCGGTCCCCGCGTTTTGCTTTATGTTGTAAACCAACTTGTAGGCGTAAAGCGCGCCGACAATGCCGATTACCGTTGTGATAAGATTGTCGGGCACGGTTTTCATCCACGCGAACGGTAGCAAAATAAACGAGGGCACGGGAGGAAAGCTGACAAAATATTTGCCGTTGTATATCGCAAGCTCCAGATAAGGATAATCCTGACCCAGGTCAAGATGCCCGCCGAGCCAGCGGCGCGCCTGCAGCACATAAGACATATAAGGCGACTCGCCCAGAATGCTCTGCTCGGTGAACGCCCAGATCACGCAGTAGCACGCCAATACCGACAGAACCACCGCGATCCCGCCGAGCCACAAGTTTTTGTTAAGCCTTTTAAGCCCGTCAAATTTTTTCAAATCAACTTCTTCCGTCGGCATAATTACCTCCTAAGTTATATTAATTTCTTATCCGCGCGCTCCGCGGCCTTCTCTACATCCAAAAAGCGATCAACCTTTGAACGGTATAGTAAAGCTTTGGATTAGCGTCAACAACATTTACCGTGTTCACATTTCTTGTAAATATTACCAAAAACGCCAGCATGATCGTAAGAGAGGACAGGGCAACCGTCACGGCGGTCACGCCGTTTCTTTCCGGCAATGCTCCGCTTGTTTTGTCAAACAGCGCGAATACCGTGAAGAACGCGCCCAGAACAAGCAGCCATACATAGTCCGACATATATCTGAGCAGAAGGCCTCCCATTTGAGCATCCAACAGAGCTAAAACGAGCGAGGCAACCGCCGCGAAAATCACAAACATCCTTTCGCGTTTATCATTAAACAGGTTTTTCTTAAACACGCCGCAGAGCAAAAACAGCGAGATCGGAAACAGCCAAAGTCCGCCGCCCAATGTTATTTCGGTAACGGTCAAACCCTGATAAACCGTGGCCGGCTTCACGCTCGTGATAAACGGGAAAACAGCGCTAAGCCCAAGCGGCTGGAAAATATATGTGAATATTCCGAGCGCGCTCCTTCCGAACACAACACCCCTTCGCGTGACATCGTTTGTTGTGATATTATAGTTGGCTCCGAAATCAAAGGGCGAGCCGAAACGCGCGAAATTATACCACATTATTCCCGCGGCAACGATCACAAACGGCAGGCATACCGCTATCGTCTGCTTTATTCCCGATTTGGAAAACAGCCTGCGCTTTTTAAATACATCGTTCCAAAACAGTATCACTCCGAACATGGCGGCGATAAGCAGCTGCGGCCGACAGCCCGCGATCAGCGCCATAAACAGCGAGCCCAGCGCCAGTCTCCACGCCGACAATTTGTCCTCGCTATCGGCCGAAAGCCAAAACGCGAGTCCGAACACCGCCATCACCAGCGCCACGATGATCGGCACGAGATAAAAATCGGGTTTTTGTATAACCAATGGCAGACAGGCGCCGGAGGATACAAATACCACCGACAGCAGCAGATATAAAACAAACGGCGTATTCTTGTGCCATTTTTTTATGATCTCCCAAAGGAGCAGCATAATTCCTATCATAAGCAGCACGCCGAAAATATACAGCGCCGCATAGTTTGGCAGATCTTTTCCGGTAATCAAATTGTACGGCAAATACAGCAGCAGCATCGGAACCACGCCGAAATACACATAGTACTTGCCGTCATAATACGCGTGATCCCATTTAAACCGGACCTTCTTATTGATCCTGTCGTAAGTGTCATAGGGATTGTCGAGATCTTTTAAAGATTGGTCGGCATCTCCCACGTCAAGTCTGCCATCCTTGAACGCCTCAATAAGCTCATAATATTGTTTGTCATAAACCAATGATTTATAGGTGTCGCGTATGTTCGTGTTCCAATTGATCATATTAAAATACGTCGCGGCCTGGACTATCAGCAAAACCGCCGCCGCGATCTGCTGTTTTCTGCTTTTAAGATTCGTCTTATACTTATACGCCGACGAGCCGGGACGCAGAATATAAAGCAGCATAAGAGCCAAAGACAGTATCAGCCAGCGCATCCAAGAAAACATGAACGGCACGCGGACATTAAACTTTATATCAGCCGGGCGAATAGTTTTATTCTTAATACCTTTGACCGTAAATTTCAAAGAATCGACCCGACCGCTGAAATGCAGCCTGATATACTTGCTGCGCTCGACCGAGCCGCACACGCCCAGCGCAGGAGCCGACAGATAATTCTTATTCGACTCATCCTTGGCGGCGATCGTAAACTCCGCCGTGTTCCCCTCTCCCGGAGAAATATAAATATACTTAAGCTCGCTGTCTATTTTTTTTATCTCAAATTCGGCGCTGTCGGCCGTCACGGTATAATCGCCGTCCGAGCCTTCTTTCATCCCGGATAAAACACTGACTTTGCTTTTGTCGACAGACATTTCTTCTCCGCCCGAGTTCAGCCACTTAAAATTAAAAACAAAGATCTCGAGCAAAAGCGTCAAAACAAGTATCGCGCCAAAAACCGCCGCGTACTTTTTAGGTGACTCGGTCTTCAAAAAATTTTTTATGTTTTTAAATGCAGTCTTCACTTTTACCATAGCTTCCTCCAACAAACATATTATTTTGATCACATCCGATATTCCAAGACGTATAAAGCTTTATCCGTTTGCCCGACGCGCTTCTTTGTCACGATTTACGAATATGCCGAGCAGCTTTTTTCTGAAAACGACTGCCAAAAGCGCCATCAATGTTACAAGCGAGACAGCGATCGAGATCCTAAAGCCCGGCGCGTGAAATTTAAATTTCACGTGATGTTTGCCCGCGCCCGCCGAAACCGCCATAAACGTTCCAAAAGCCGGCTGCGGCTCGGTTTTTTCACCGTCCACATAGACGGACCATCCGCGAGCGTAGGGTATGGTGGTAAACAGCAGTTGATTTTCTCCCAGAGTGACATCTCCCTCAAACCAAGTGTTTCCGGAATCGGTAACGTTAAGCTGTTTCTCTTTTGGTATCGAGTTAAAGCCGTCGCTCAGAGCCTTGCCGTCAAACATTGCCGCTCTTACGGTTATATTCGACTGCTCCGGCGGTAAGCTGACCGTCACCGCGGTGCCCGCGTTATACTTGCCGATATATATTATTTTTTCCTCACTGTTGTACGTATTTTCATATTTTTTTGATTTTCCGTCTGCCGTGACGGTAATAACACCGTCAAACTGCTTTGACAGCTCTATATAATATTCGCCCGTTTTTTCGGTTTGGAACACCATGTCTTTGCCGTTATTCAGCGGAGTCGCCGTAACAACATTGCCAAAAGTCGAACGTCCGAATATAATTTGGCTCAAACGATTTTGATTTTTTAGCCCCGAATTCTCATTAGGTATATCCGAGGTAACTTCCTTTGACGCGGCAAAGCCGATCGAAAGAGCCGTCGGATTCTCATATATCGATTTATCCGCTTCTTTTTGTAAAAATTTATACTCGCTTTCCACGGCTTCGTCCGACACAAGGTATTTAACTCCGAAAAAGCTGTCCAGCGTCAGAGTCGAGCCGTGATATCTGGAAATATTGGTCGATCTGTGCAGACCCATGGCAGTATTAAACTTTAACACATTGTTGTTAAAAGTTGAGCTGTAGTGTCCGATTCCTTTCACGCCAAAACTCATATTGTCGTTGTCGGTGCGCTTGAATGTCTTTTCGGCGCGATAAAAGCCTTTGTCACGATTTTTTATATCATCGGCTATTTTTCCCAATTGTTCGACATCGTTAATATATTGCGTGTGTCCCGTCAGCTTGAAAATCCGGTCAAGCCCTTCTATCATACCGCGGCCGTTTACGATAAGCTCCGAGCATGTCAGCAAAATCAAAGCTCCGCAAATATAAGGCCTGTATTGCTTTTTGCACAAGATCATCGCCGCAACGCCGCCGATATATACCGCAGCCGCGACCAACGTCAGGACCGCGTATTTCATGTTTTTGATAACTTCTTTGTCAAACACAAACGCCGACAAAAGCAGAGCCGCGAACACAGCCGCTCCGACAGACACCCCGACAATATTCTTTTTACTGAGGCGGCTGAAGCCCATAAACGCGATATAAGCCGCAAAAAAGCAAAATACATAGCCGTATCTGTACGGGAACCACATGGGATAGTTAAAAGCGTGCCAAGCGATATCGACTTCTTTTATAAAGAAGCTGACAAACAAAACCGCGAAAACGCACAGCGCCGCGAGCTTCGCCTTGAGTTTGACCTTTTTGTTAAAGAAATAGACGAGCGCCATGATCCCGCACAGCGTTCCGCAAAATATCGGCGGAGAGCCCGCGTTGAGTATGGTGTCGTATTGGCCTATAAACATGCGGCGCGGGATCTCGAATATTTTTTGGTTAAAGAAACCCGGCGCCTCGTATATGCTTGCCGCGAATTTTCCGTCGATCATGTCAAAATACGTCGGCACTATTATAAAGGTGGCGAGCAGCGCGCAAACAGCGCCCGAACCGAGCAAAATAAAGGCTTTTTTAAAAAAGTCGGCAAAGCTCGGATGTCTTTTGAGCGTGACATATCTGTAAATATAATATATTATCGAAAACACGCCGGTCATATAAGCCGTATAATAATTTGAAATAAGCGTTATCGCGTAGGCGGCGATAAACACAAGAGGGGACTTGCCCCTGATAACGCGCTCGATGCCGAGAAGGACGATCGGCAGCCATATCATCGCGTCAAGCCACATAACGCACATTGAATAAAACATCGCGTATGTCGAAAGAGCATAGACGCATGAAAACAGGACCACGGATAAGTCACACCTTCTGAGCGTGTGCCTGATAAAAACAGCAAACGCAAGCCCGCTCAGGCCTATTTTTAACAAGATCATCAAAGCGATGCACTCGGGCATGTATTTCTGCGGGAAAAACAGAGCCAAAACGGAAAACGGGCTGGACAAATAGTATGTAAACAACCCATACGTGTTGCCGCCCAACTCTTTGGAAAACGCGTATGTCAGATTCTCCTTGCCGGTCAGAACTCTGTGCAGGTATACAAAGAACTCGTTATACTGATTGTCAAGGTCCATAACAAGCACGGTCTTATCGCCGAACGGATACACTTTAAGCAGCGCGTATAACACGATCATGCTTAAAATAGGCAGCGCGAAAGAAAGTCCGTATATAAGCGCTTTTTTTCTGTCTTTGATTTTTGGCAGCTTCACCTTCAATTTGGTTTCTCCTTTCCGATTGATGTTTTTGTCTTATTATTCTTTAGTCTTTATTTCGATTTTTTGCCAAAATATTTATAAAAATCGGATTCCTTATAATTTTTTGCCAAGAAATTGTTTCCGCTCACCGGATCGACTTCGTCAAAATGCTTCATGATATCGCTGTACGGTGTGGAAACAGTACCCAATAATTCGCGCTTGACCTCAGTCGCAGGCGTAACGCTTCCGATGATAAATATAATTAGGGCCGCGGCAAGAAGCTTTTTATGCCGCACACAATTGCTAAATGTTCCGTATTCGCCCCATTCCGGCATTTCGGCTATTACAACCTGTATAAAGGCGATACATAAATAAACCAAACCCGGTATGGAAACGCGCATACAGAAATCCGCGCTTCCGCCCAGTTGGAACACAGGAATTATCAAAAGGGAAATTAGTGTTCCGATAAACACCATATTGGGTTTTGACCGTTTTAAAACAACCGCCGCGTATAATCCGCCCTCAAGTATCATAAATATGGTATACCATTTCGCGTAATTAATAAGCGTCTTGACATCTTTCGCTTTAAAAGCCGCAACGTATTTGTCATAAACGCGGAAGCCCATTTTCGAACCGCTTCCCGCCGACGTTCCGGCGCCGGTGCTTGCAACGACCACATTGGCCGTGTAGTAAAGCATATATACCGGCGCAACGGCAAGAAAGCCGAGAATGTTTTGCGGCGAAAACGCATCTTTGAAAAACGCTCCGATATTTTTTGCCTTTATCGCTTTACACAATACGGACACAGCTTTGAGTATACATATGATCACTATGCCCAAAAACGGCAAAGGTCCGTACGGAAAAGCCAAAATCGCCAGTAAAGCAAGGTTTTTCAGCTTTGTTTCGTTAATTATACACAGTATGATTATCCACGGCACAATACACTGATTATAGACCCAATAAAGACAAGTCGTGTTTGAACTGTACTGCATCCAAATCTTGTTCCACCATTCAAGATGTATATCGCCGTTAATCAAGTTGACTTTCTTTAGCAGCAAAACACCTACAATGTCAAGACCACTGAAGAATATAAACATAAATATCGCTATAAAAAACATCGGCTTTTTTCCGGTGTTTGTTATCATTGCCGTCAGCAACAAAACAATAAAACAGCCGAGGCTGCTCCAAAGCAGGAGCGCAACGTTTCCGACGATATATGCCGCGCGCGTGCTTCCGGAAATCAATAACGCAAGTTTTCCGAATAACGCGGGAACCATCCAATGAGCGATGTAGTAGCACATCATAACATTTCCGTTATCAAATGTCACCGGCCAGTCGTAAGCTATGATATTCTTAAAAATCGTGTTCCGCGCAGCGTGATCGGTCGATTGGTGCACGAACCCGCCTTGACCCGCCATAAAGCACCACACAAACGCTATGACGGCTATGATTATTATTTGTTTTTTTGAAAGAGTGATCGATTTGAATTTTCCGTCTCTGTGAGAGGCGTTTTTTATGAAAAAGAAGATCGCGGACGCCGACAGAGCTATAAATACGATCGCTGCTATAATGTTCAGCCAACCCGCGTAAAATACTATGATCGGCACGAACGCATATAAAACCGCTAAAATTTTGAGATTTTTGTAACCTATTTTCATTTATATTCCGTCCTTTTCATAAAATAAACGCAAGGCATATTATATCAAATACCTTGAAAAATGTCAACAATAATCGTCTTCCGATCCCGCGTTTCAGGGAAACTCAGGCTCCCGACAACGCGATGATAAACGGGTATCGAAAAAATATTCGGTACCCGTTTGCTTTACTTTGACTCGTGGTACTCTTCCTCGGTGTTCACGTTCCAGATCGGCGACTTGTCGGTCTTATGCTCCAGTATCGCGTCCACCGTCTCAAACGACGTCACCATCGAATGGTCCATGTTGTTGTAGCGATGCTGGCCGTTTCTTCCGACGCAATAGAGATTTTCAAAGCCGTTTAAATACTCTATAAGCTCGTCCATTTGATCGTATGTGTCAAAATACGCGGGATACGCCTTTTTGATCCTCTCTCTGTGGGCGTCCAGCACGTCTTTTTTGTCTATCACTCCGATCTTCTCAAGCTCGCCCTTCGCGAACTCGATAAAATCCTCGTCGCTCATGTTCCAGTATTTGTCGCCCTCGTCGCAGAAATACTCAAGTCCGATCCAGACCTTGTTTTCAAAATCCTCGACCATATAGGGTGACCAGTTGTTGAATATCTGTATCCTGCCCAGCTTGACCGACGTGTCCTGCACGTATATCCAGCAGTCGGGCACGATGTTTCCCACGGTCTTTATGTCCGTCTTGTTCTCAAGCTTTAATTTGTCAACCAAAAGTCCGACCGTGATAAAGTCACGGTACGGCAGACCGTCGGCGATCTTCTTCATCTCGGGCTCCGGGCTTGTGAACGCGTCAAGCAGATCCTTGACCGGCATAGACGAGATCAGCACGTCGCACTCCATTGTTTTTCTCTCGCCGTTTTCGATATACTCGACGCCGCTTATCTTTCCGCCTTTTTCGTTTATCTTAACGACCGGGCAGTTCATCTTGACCTCGGCGCCCATCTCGGCCGCTCTGTCGCGCACGGTCTCCCACAGCTGGCCCGGGCCGAGCTTGGGATAGATATATTCCTCGATCAGCGAGGTCTCGACCTTTTTGTTCTTGCCTCCGAAGATCTTGCCGAACATGTCTTTGATAACGGCTTTGATCGAAAGACCCTTCACGCGCTGCGAGCCCCAGTCGGCGGAGATATACTTCGGGTGTCTGCCCCACAGTTTTTCGGTATAGCCCTCGAAAAACATCGAGTACAGCACCTTGCCGAAACGGTTTATATAAAAGTTTTCGAGAGAATCCTCGGGCAGCTTTTTCGCCGTGGCTCCCAAATAAGAAAAGCCCGCCTTCATCGTGGTGAAGAAGCCCATGTTTTTTATTGTCTCCCACTTCATGGTAACGGGATAATCAAAAAACTTGCCGTCATAGTATATTCTGGACACACGGTTGCGCTTGAGCATAACGTTGTCGGTCTTTTCGGGATCGGCTCCGCCCTCTTGGTATTCGCGCTTGCGGCCGAGCAGGATATCGTCCTTTGAAGGCGCGCCCTGCGGCGGCAGTATGTTGTACCACCACTCGGTAACGCGGTCATCCTTCGAAAAAAATCTGTGACCGCCTATATCCATTCTGTTGCCCTTGTATCTGACTGTCTGAGAGATACCGCCTATTCTGTCGCTCTCCTCAAGAATCGTCACGCTGTACTCTTTTGATCTGCTCAAAAGCTCATGAGCCGCGGTCAGTCCCGCGGGACCCGCGCCGATTATAACTGCTTTTTTCATAAAATACTACCTCTCTATCGCTTTATTTCTTTTTGCCTTATTTACTTATTTATTTGTATATATGATCTTCTTCCTCGCCACAAAGTTCCACACCAGCACGATCGCCGCCGCGACGATCTTTGAAAGCAGGAAATAAAGTCCTATCACATCGGTGAACAGCCACATAATAAGCTCGGTCAGTCCCAGACCGATAACGCCGATGATCGCGTATATTATAAATTCGGCAGTCCTGCTTGTGGTTCGCTCACTGTCGCTGAACACAAAGCACACCGACAGCACATAATTGACGACCAGTCCGAACACAAACGCGATAGCCGCCGCGATCAGATAATGCATAAACTTTTCGCACAGCCACAGCGCACCGGCATCGGCCACAAAAGCGATACCGCCGACAAATATATATCTGAAAAACTGTATAAATCCGTTTGTTGTCTCCGCGCGGAAAAGAGCGTTCATGTCAAACCTTTTCAGCGCGTCAAAAAATTCTTTCATAAAGTGTCCTCCGTTATTCCTTTGCACCGTCAGATTTTGCAAGCTCCGCCGATTCTCCGACGGGGCGGAAAAATTTTTTATATACGGCCAACGCCGCCAAAGCAATAAGAGTCAGCAGAGTTATTATATCACCCAAACGGTAGAACCATGTTCCGGTGTATTTCAAACGCACACTGTCGGTATCCGGTCTGAGCATTATTCTCAAAATACCCTTGTCGTTTTGAACCACATCCAAACGTTTGCCGCCGCCGTCAACCGCCTTATAACCCCAATAATAAATCAATGGAACTTCCAACCAGCTGTTGTCTTTGCCGGGCGCCTCGGATAATTCAACGTTTATGCTTGTGCCGTTTTTGTCATAGTTTTTCACACCAAATGATTTGTCTGATGTTTTGTATGTATTACACTCAAACGACGCGCCGGTATTTAACGCGGCGGGCAAATAATCGTGTGATATAAACACATCTTTCTCTTTGAAAAAACTAACTCCTTTTTTTATCGCTATGTCATGACCCAGCACAAAAGTTCCGTTAACCAACACGCCTATTATACAAACTATGGAGATCGCCGCCAAAAAGTTTGTTGATTTTTCTTTTCTGGTGACGCCCATGACCCATGCGCCGACTACGCACAAAGCCGCGCACGACAGCGTTATAAATCTCCACGGGAACTGAATAATATTTGCTAACGCCTTGATCGCGAACAATTTATCCGTAAGCAGTTTCCACGGGAACAATGACGTGGACATAAACAATACCACTATTCCCGCCGCAAACAAGAGCGTCATAAAAGCGCTGTTTTTAGGTTTTTTCTTTCCCGCGGGAAAAAGAAAGTATAGCACGCTCACGGCTGTTGCCGCCAGCACACCTATACCGGGCGTAAGAGACAGCGACTTTCCGACTCCCGAAAAATACGGTCTTTGCAGCGAATCTGTGTTGTACAGCGCATTGAACAGCTGGGCGAAAACGGTTGAATTATACGGGAAACTCGTTTCCTGTGACAAATCAAACGTATCGTTAATATCAAAGCCCAGATATGTTGTCGCAAACGCGACCAAGAACCATGCGTTAACCAACAAAATCATACCCGCGGCCTTCAAGAGCGCCAGCCATCTTTTGTCCCGCGCGAGACGACGCGCCGAAAACAATAAAAACAGCACCGAAAAAACTGCGCAATAGACCGTGCTGATAATATGCGACTGCAAAATGAAGGTCGCGCCTAAAACCAAAATCCACCACTTTTTGTCTCCCCAAAGGATCTCATAAATTCCGTATATCAACAGCGGCAGGAAAGTCATCGCCAAACCTTCGCCCATGGCTCCGCGCACGCAAATATTTGTAAGTCTCCACGTGCAAGTGGTGTATATCACCGCGGCCGCGGCCGCGGAATATCTCGATTTTGTAATTCCCTTAACACTGTAATAGGTAATCAGCGATGTCGCTATCGACGCCGCTATCCACAACGACTTATACGCCATTACAAGCGACACGCCGCACAACCTGAGGATCGCGGGAAAATACAAGAATAAGTCCGGATAATAAATGCCGACCGAATAGCCGTATCCGTTTATCTGTCGGGGCTGGATCCTAACGGGAAACTGTCCCGCCTGCAGTCCCTCTTTGATTCCCTCGATTCTTTCAAGATGAAATGACAGGTCGTGAGAACGGGACAGGTAGTTTGTGAAAAACGTGTACGAAGACACAAGCGCTATAAGCACAAGAAACACCGGCATAAATGCGTCCACATTGTCTTTGTGTTCCCCGTATTTTATATATAATAACCACAGCATTGCCAAAAATAAAACCAATGCCAGAAAATATTTGTCATTAAAAATAGAGCCGTGTCCCGTGACAGTAAGCTTTTTCAAATCTGCGCTTCCGTCAGCTTTTATAACCAATTCGGCATAATCCTTGTCAAGACTGACCTCGTTGTCGTTAAGCTCAGAAAGACTGCCCTCAAAAACATTTTCTCCGTCGCCGGACTCGATAAGAATTTTTCTGTTTGAATTATTTGAGTTGAGGTTAAACTTATAATCACCCTTAGGCAACGTAATGCGCGGCAAATAATAGGTATAATCGCCTTTAGTCACATCAGTGCTGAGATCATAGCTCATCTCATTTGAGGGGCCAAATCCGGAAAATAATGTAATAATAATCAGCGCCAAACCTACAATAAGCGCAATATATCCGTTTCGCGGCAAATCAAAATTATTAAACGCTTTTGTCGCGTTAATCCCATTTGCCTCTTTCGCTTTAAGCTTTAACTGAATCTTTCGCATACTGTTTTCTCCCTTATTCGATTATTTTTATTCAGAAAACATATTATATCAATCCGAATTTTTATGTGCTCGAAACTTAGCGTCAAACTTGGACGGAGAATTAATATTTGTCTTTTTTATAATATATAGCGGCCGTTTTTTGGTTTCAAGATATGTCTTTGACAGATATTGACCCAAAATACCTATCGACAGCAGCTGAAGTCCGCCGACAAAAAGTATAACGCAGATCATAGAGGGCCATCCGTACGCGCTGCCGCCGTAAAGCAGCTGTCTGACTATTATAAATATAATTCCGACGATCGAAACGAAAAACAGAATTATACCCATAAGCGAAGCCATCGCCAGCGGAGCGGTGGAAAAGCCCACAATGCCGTCCAAAGAATATTTAAACAGCTTCCAAAACGACCACTTGGTCTCGCCGGCGCTGCGGTTCACATTTTCGTAGCCTATCCATTTGGTCTCAAATCCGACCCACGAAAAGATTCCCTTTGAAAATCTGTTATACTCGCACATACCGAGAATACTGTCGGTCATTTGACGCGTCATCATGCGAAAATCTCTGGCGCCGTCCACGATCTCGGTCTGAGAAATATGATTGATCAGCATGTAAAACGCCCGCGCGAACAGCGAGCGTATCTTCGCCTCACCCTTTCGGTTCACGCGGCGAGTGGCCGCGCAGTCATACTCGCCGGTTTTTAAAATATCATACATCTCCGGAATGAGCGAGGGCGGATCCTGCAGATCCACATCCATGATCACGACATAATCGCCGGACGCGTTTTCCATTCCGGCGTACATAGCGCCTTCTTTTCCGAAATTTCTTGAAAACGATATATATTTAACGCGCTTGTCCTTTTCAGAAAGACCCAGAAGGACCTCCTCGGTTTTGTCCTTGGAGCCGTCGTTCACAAACAGAAACTCAAATTCGACGCCGGAGATACCCTCCGCGACTTTGCTTATCTCGCGATAAAATATCGGAACGGCTTTCTCCTCGTTAAAACACGGGACTATAACGGATATTTTTTCCATAACCTACCTCTTTTCGAGTCTAATCAATTTTATAAAGCTTTATTCCGCCTTGGTCGTATATTTTATCCAGCCCGCTGAACGCGGATTGATTGACTTTCAAATTCGACAGCTCATTGTTTGACAGCACAACATAATCAATATTATTTTCTCGCGCGATGCTTTTAAGTTTCTCGCTGTCAGACGAGCCGTATAACTCGTTTAAAACCTTCTTTCTCTCGGAAACAAGATTTCCGTATCCGTGAGAACCCATCCACATCTCGCCGCCAAAATACATCTGGCGTCCCGCCATCACCGCGGTCGGATTCAGATGATTATAGTACGCGGCAAAGGTTCCCCGCTTGTCGGTATTGTCCTTGACAAATTCAGCGTATTCAATATCCGCTTTTGAGAATGTTTGGTACATCGCACCCGAGTGATACTCGCGGCCTATAGTCAGCGCGCCCGACACCGTGCCGGCAAGTATAACGAGCGCGGCCAAAAAGTATCTGCCCTTCACGCCCTTGAGCTTGTCGAACAGCACAAGGAAATACTCGCTTATTATTATTAGAAAAATCATATACGAGACAAAGAACAGCTTATTATTGTCATACGGCAGCGGCTGGAACAGGATCAGCTCGGCGATAACGAATATCAGAGCCGCACCGCACATAACGATTTTGTTTCGCTTTCCGGTGTTTAAAAACGCAGGAACAACAAACAGGGCCGCTATTCCCCAGTTCTTGATCCAGAACCAGAAGTTCGGGTCTTGCTCGTTTACCCAGAACGGCGCAAACTTTACAAACCCCTCCGAGTCCGCCTGGCTGAATGTCCAAATGAACAGCTGCGGCAGCGCCATAGCGATCGTGATTCCGCCAAAGCACAGCCAATTTATAAAGTCGTTTTTCTTGTCTTTTGACATTATCATATCAGCGACAAAAGCGGCGACCGATATAATGCCCAGACCCATAAACGAGTGGGTGTGGATCATCGGCATGCATCCCGCGATAACGCCAAGGAAGATAAACGCGCTTCTTTTTTTTGACTCCCACGCGTCAAGCAGCAGCCACAGCGTAAACGTCAGATATGTCCAACCGGCCATTGTGGTGCGCTGGGGAATGATCATATCGCAAATCGGATTCGCCCATCTGATATTTTCCTCATTATAATTTGTCGGAGTGTGATAATAGTCGTTAAAAATTTTGGTAAACGCGGTGTGGTCCGCCTTGGCGCCCTCAAAGAAGTAGGCGAAACCGAAACCTCCGCCTATAAAGAACAGCACGGTCGCAAGTATCGCGGCGCTGCGGCGCTTGACAAGCTTGTACGACAGATAATAGAAGCCCATCGCGAGCAGAAGGCAACACACATAACTCGGAACGAGAACGGCCCAGCGAAGCGGCGTTCCGAACAAAAACAAGCTTGACGACAGCGTGTCGATCAAAAACGGATATCCGAGCCGCTGTCCCAAAAGCAGATTATGCGACGGAGGAAAAACGCCTCTTTCGGCAACGCTTGTTACTATTCCCATGTGCATGGCAAGATCACCATATGTCGACTGACCGGTGGAAACGGCGCCTCCTTCATAAGGAGCCATAATATGATTTGTGAGAAGGACCCACATAATTATCGAAATAGGAAGTATAAGACAGAGGAATATCAATCCTGTCATCGGGGCCTCGGATTTATTATAGCGTATATTGGTCTTTATTTGATTAATACTTTTCTTTTTGAGATAAAACAATAAGATATATGCGCCTATAAACACCGCCAGCAATATCAGATGAGCGGCAATCGAAAAGCCGAAAACAAATGCAAACGGTATTATGCCCCACATCAATCCCAGGGTACCGATCAAACCTCCGGTCCAGGCCTGAAAAAATATATCCTTATCTTTAAAATACATGTTCGCATAAGCGAAACCTATTAAAAGAAACAGAATATACAGCAATACTCCAACCATAATATCATCCGCCTTTCGGTTTTATTTGTCTCAAAATATTCATGTATATATTTTGTTTGAATCACTATTTAACCGGGTCTGTTCTGCATTTATATATACAAACCCATCTTAAATATTCTACAATACAATCTTACGAATGTCAATGTTTTTTTGCTATCCACGCTTATTTTCGGCATAATATTCATTTTTTAACCACGTGTTTTGCGGCTTTGGCTGTTTTACACAAAAAAAGAGGTCCCTTTCGGGACCTCTTGATTTCAACTTATATTAGTTGATCGAGTAGTCATACTGACGCTGCATGTAGATAACTACATCGCCTGTTCTCTCGTATGTTCTGATGTATACATAGTCGAGCATTCCGGCTACGGGGTTCTCCTCTGAGAAGTTGCCGTAGGTGATTACGTTACCTGTTGAAACGCCTTCGTCACCGGCGAGATAACGGTCAACATAGATGTCGCCGATACCGCCCAGACCTACTCTGGATCTGCTGCTTCTGGAAGCATCATATACATAGTAGTTAGCCTGTACGTTGTTGAGCGATACAGATGTGATGTTGCCAAAGTCGGGCAGTTCGTCGCCTTCCTCCATGGGAGCGATTCTTACTCTGTTGCCGTTTCTTCCAACAACAGCACCGAATGTAACCTCTTCATCGGTTGTTCCGCCGAACAGCCTATCGATTACGGGAACACCGGGATTAGAGCCGCCGCTTGTGATATCGGATCTGATGTCGCCTATAAATGTCAGGTACGGTGTAGCCGATGTGATATAATCACCGGTCTTACCGAACTTGAACAGCGAACCGGGCTGCGTGTCTCTTGTCAGGTATGCATTATTGAAATCATCAGATGTCTGAGCCTGGATGAGCTCGCCGTTCTGATAGTAGCTTACAGACAGAGTGCCGTTTGAGCCTTCGCCGACAGATGTTATCATAGCAACGCCGGACTCGGGGCTTGTGGCGATATCTGTGTTGTAGAGAACTACTACGTCAGCATATCCGTTAGCGTTAGCGTTCGAGTATGCAACAGCAACGTCGCCGTCCATCGTTACGAGGTTAGAACCGTTTGTAACTGTGCAGTCCTCTGTAGCCTGACCGGAAGCGGAAACAAGATACTGGAAGCCGTCGCCGGGTCTGCCGATGAAGAATACTGTTGTATCCTGAGTTACGTCGATTCTCTTGTTGCTGATTCTCATTTCCTGAGTATCCTGATCATAGCTGAACGCGCCTGCGCCTGCCAGAATGTTGAGTGTAGAATCGGCGTCAACGCCTTCCTGTCCGTCATAAGGCAATGTGATCGATCTGATAGAACCGCTGGAAGCGCTCAGAGTTACGATCTGACCTACCATCGAGTCAAGAGCATCCTGTACGTTGTCATGGTTCTTATACTGATATGTGATATAGTCGCTTGTAGCGCCGCCGTCTACGAATTCGGCTGACGGATTGTAAATAGTAACGTTCTGAGCGAATGTAGCTGTGTTTACAGTACCGTCCTTATATACGAACTGGATAACGGGAGCTGTCTCGCCGAAGTTACCCGAAGCAACTTCCGCGTTCAGAATGTAAGCGTAGTTAGCGCCTGTGCCGCTCGTAGCGTTCAGGTCTCTGTTGTAAGCAACGATCTTGCCGTACTTGTCAACATAGAATGTACCCGACGAACCGGCTCTGATAGTTGAAGGAGCATAGTAACCCTCAGCCACGTCATAAGATGTGCCGTTGATCTCGTAAGCAAACTCTGTAGCCGATGTCTCCGAAGAGATCACGCGGTTAACTGTGCCCGCGATAGCTGTAGCCTCGCCATCGAGAACCTCGATGTCATAATACTCGCTGCCGCTGTTTGAAGTGTTAGCTACGATAGAAAGAACATCCCACTCCTTGAGCTGTGTATAATCGTAGGGCTGACCATCCTTTGTGATCTTGATGTAAGCGTTGTTGGCTGTAGACTCAAACTCAACTCTGTTAACCAGGTTGTCCTTGCCTCTGTCGCCTACGGCGTTCTTGAAGGAAAGGATGCCTCTGTTCGAGAGCTCCTCAACTACGCCGCCTACCGCAACGTCAACGAAGATGAAGTCATAACCCGCTGTCTGGTTGTTGTCGATCAGTGTAACCTGTCCGCTGTAAGCGCTGTCAGCCGATACCTTGTAGTTTGTGTTGTTGGGATCGTCCTGAGGAGCGAATACGCTGTTGATGTCATAGCCGCAGATTCCGTTGTAAACAATGTACGCGCCGTTCTCATCGATAGGCAGTCTTGTGGCTGTTCTGTCGTTCTCGCCTCTCATGTAGTACAGAGCGGGACGGTTGTTGCTGTCATAATAGCTGAACTGGCTGAGGTTAAACGAAGCCGATGTGTTCTGTCCCTCTGTGGGGATGATAGAAATCAGAGTAGCGATATCTGTGCCGTTTGTGCGGGCATAAGCCGTTACGTCATAACCGAAGTACTCGGAAGCGTTTGTTGTGCCAACATAGAAATCATACTCGGGATTGTAGCCTTCATAAGGTGTGTCATAGTTGTTCGACTGAACCTTAAAGAGGTCTGTCAGAGCGATTCTTACTGTCTCGTCTCTGTAGGAGCTAACGCTCATAGCGCCGTTTAAGCCTGTGATCTCATTGGATACGACCTGGCCTCTCAGCTTGGTGATGCCGAGGTACTCGCTCAGGCATGTTCTCATGGGCTGCCATGTGCCGTCATAGATTACGTACTGGCCGTTGCCGCCGTAAGCCATTCTGTCCATCAGAGGAGCCTCGATAGCGTTGTCAACCATCTGAGCAACCATTCCTCTTGTAGCCTGAACGCCGTCAGCGCCGCCGATAACACCGTCCAGAACCTTCTGTCTCTGAGCAGCGATCTCATATCCTACGGGATATCCGCCGTTCTCGAGAGCGTAGTTCTTGTAACCCAGTGTCTCCATGATCATCTTAACAACATCCTGATACAGAACGTTATCATCGGGACCAAAGTTACCGTCGCCGTAACCGTTGATTATCTGTGTGCTTGTAGCCGCCTGGATATAACCGGAAGCCCAGTGGCTGGCGGGAACATCCTTAAAGATTGTCTCTGTCTGAGCAACCGCGCCTGTACGACCCTGCATTCTCGCAATAATAGCTGTGATCTCAGCTCTTGTGATAGTGTCGTTGGGACGGAAGCTCATAACGCCGTCATTGTTTGCATCGTCGCCTGTCAAAATGCCAAGCTGGTTTAATGTTTCGATTGCCGCAGCGTATGTATCGTTCTCAGCAACATCATCAAATGTAGCCGCAAACGCAACTGTGCTTACCAACATAGCAAACACTGCTACTAAGGCAATCACCTTTTTGAGATTTCTCATATGTCTCAAATCCTCCTTAAAATATTAAAATTTTAATTTTTTTTACAAAATTAATTATCGAGCCAAGCAAATTATGAGCAGAACATTTTTATCCTATCATACTTTTTCTTAGCTTACTACAGATTATAACACCAAATAGGGCAAATTGTCAATAAGTATTTTATCTTTTCACACAATTGTAACAAAATAACCAAATTATTTAACAGTTTTTTGTGAACAAAGTAGCGAATTATATATAAATTGCTTAAATAACGGGTGCGGTTTGTTGGGTCTGGATTTAAATTCCGGGTGGAACTGCACGCCCACGAACCAGGGGTGATCCTTCACCTCAACGATCTCAACCAGACGATTGTCCGGCGATGTTCCCGCTATCACAAGCCCCATATCGGTCAGATCTTTGATGAAGTCGTTGTTCATCTCGTATCTGTGTCTGTGTCTCTCTTTTATCTTTTCAAATCCGCCGTATGCCTCCGCGGCAAACTTGCTGTTCTCTCTGATCTTGCACGGATAGGCTCCGAGCCTCATTGTGCCGCCCATGTCGGAAATATTTTTCTGCTCGGGCATCAGGTCGATGACCGGATACGGCGTGTCGGGATCAAGCTCCGAGCTGTGGGCCCCCTTGAGCCCCGCGACATTCCTGGCGAACTCCACCACCGCCAGCTGCATGCCCAGGCATATGCCCAGATACGGCACCTTGTTTTTTCTGGCGTACTTTATCGCCGATATCTTGCCGTCTATGCCCCGGTCGCCGAATCCGCCCGGAACCAAAATTCCGTCCGCGTCTCCGATACGCTCGCGCACATTGTCGTCGTTTACCTCCTCGGCGTCCACCCAGTCGATCTCGACCTCGGCACCGCAGGCATAGCCCCCGTGGTGCAGCGCTTCGGCGACGCTGAGATACGCATCGTGCAGCGCCACGTATTTTCCGACAAGCGCGATCTTGACCTTTTTGTCAAGGCTGTTTACCCGCTTTATGATATCGTACCACTCGTGAAGGTCGGGCTCCGGGGTCGTGATCCCCAGTCTCTCGCAGACCTTTCCCGAAAGGTTCTGGTTTTCGAGCATGATCGGCACGTCGTAGATCGTGTCGCAGTTAAGGTTCTGGAAAACGCAGTCTCGGTCCACATTGCAGAACAGCGCTATCTTGTCGCGCTGGGAATCCTCAAGCGGGATCTCGCTGCGGCAGATCAGCATGTCGGGCTGAATGCCTATGCTGAGAAGCTCCTTGACGCTGTGCTGGGTGGGCTTTGACTTGAGCTCGCCCGATGTCCTGAGATAGGGCACCAGCGTCACGTGTATATACATGACGTTTTTTCTGCCCTTGTCGTAGGCCACCTGGCGTATCGCCTCCAGAAACGGCTGGCTCTCGATATCGCCGACCGTTCCGCCGATCTCGGTGATGACCACGTCGGACTCGCCCTCGTCGCCCACGTCGTAGATCTTCTGCTTGATCTCGTCGGTGATGTGGGGTATTACCTGGACCGTTCCGCCCAGGTACGCGCCCTGGCGCTCCTTGGTGATGACCGAGTGGTAAACCTTGCCGGTGGTGATATTGCTGTTTTTTGTCAGACTTTCGTCGATAAATCTCTCGTAATGGCCCAGGTCGAGGTCGGTCTCGGCTCCGTCGTCGGTGACAAACACCTCGCCGTGCTGATACGGGCTCATGGTGCCCGGGTCTATATTTATGTAGGGGTCAAATTTCTGTATCGTGACTCTCAGGCCCCTGGACTTTAAAAGTCTGCCCAGCGAAGCCGCGGTTATGCCCTTGCCTATGCCCGACACAACTCCGCCGGTCACGAAAACGTATTTAACGGCCACAATGATTTCCCCCTTTTCGATAATTATATTAAAAGCCAAATACACTTTAACTCTTGTATTTTAATACCTAAACCGACATATGTCAAGGGGTTTGAATCAATTTGTATAAAAATTGTAATTCTTTGTAACCCTGTTTGTAACTTTATGTAACAAAAAGATATTGCAATTTGTTCCAAAGTATGCTATACTCTTACTTGCCGACATAGGGAGAGCGAAAATCGACCTCTCACTATGTATGACGACAAAAGCTTTGATTGGGTTCCCAACAGAGACTGATTTTTTTAAAAATTTTTCAAAACGGACAATTTCGCGCAGGTTTTGCGCGGGATCCGCGTTTTGACGTTCTCTGTAAGGATACCGCATATTGGGTATCCTGTTTTTATGCACACAATAATATGTAGTTTTGGATTTATATTATATATAATATAATGAAGAAACTCATACCAAAAGCTGAAATTAAAAGTAAAGGAGAATGAAAAATGGCAGAAAAGAAGATCACCACAAAAACCGTTCGGGCAATGAAAGGCAGAGAGAAAATTTCCATGCTGACCTCTTATGATTACTCGATGGCAAAGCTGGTAGACGACGCGGGCATCGACATGATACTGGTGGGCGACTCGCTGGGCAACGTTATGCTGGGCTATGACAACACCACCCACGTCAACATGGCGGACATGATACACCACACAAAGGCTGTGGCGAGAGGCGCGAAGCGCGCCATGGTCGTGGCCGACATGCCGTTTTTGTCCTGCCGGGTCGGAAAGTATGAGGCTGTGAAAAACGCCGGCGCCCTTATAGCGGAAGGAAACGCGGCGGCGGTCAAGATCGAGGGCGGCGAGGAGGTCGCCGATGTCATAAAGGCGATAACCGACGCGGGAATACCCGTGTGCGCACACCTTGGGCTGACGCCCCAGAGCGTGAATCAGCTGGGCGGCTTCGGCGTTCAGGCAAAGACCGACGCGGCGGCGGAAAAGCTGCTGCGCGACGCGAAAGCGGTGGAGGAGGCGGGAGCCTTCGCTCTGGTGCTTGAGTGCATCCCCCGCGATCTGGCGAAAAAGGTTACCGAGAGCCTGACGATCCCCACGATAGGCATAGGCGCGGGCCCCGACTGCGACGGGCAGGTTCTGGTACTGCACGACATGCTGGGAATGTTCGACGATTACGTGCCGTCGTTCGTGAAACGCTTCGCCGAGGTCGGCAAAGCGATAACCGCCGGCGTCACTGACTATATAACCGAAGTAAAAGAGGGAAGCTTCCCCAAATAATTCAACCGGGCAATGCAAACGGGCGGATAATATCCGCCCGCGGGACGCCGAGGTCGTCGTCCCCTACGACCATAGCACGCAAACCGCCGTAGGGGCGGACGACCTCGGCCGCCCGTTAGGCTCGCCCCTTGGGGATAATCAGCAAGCTTGCTTGCGGGTTCAAAGCTATCTTTCAAAATTGCTTGCAATTTTGACCAAGAGCTTCCTTAATGCTGGCGCCGAAGGCGACTAAGAGGGGTTCCTAGTTCCTATTCCATACGTTCCCACCTCCGTCAGGCTTACGCCTGCCACCTCCTCCCGGGAGGAGGCCTTAAATAGGATCCCCCTCGGGGGAGCTGTCGGGCAAAGCCCGACTGAGGGGGGATCCTAATCACTATTCACTAATCGCTAATCACTACGTTAGGAGGAAACACCATGCAAATAATAAAAACACCGGCGGAGCTTAACGCCGTTTCGAAAAAATTAAGATCCGAGGGCAAAACCATCGGCCTTGTGCCCACAATGGGCTATCTTCACGAGGGCCACAAGTCACTGATACGCAAAAGCGCCGAGCAGAACGACGTCACGATCGTCAGCGTTTTTGTCAACCCGACCCAGTTCGGCCCGGGCGAGGACCTCGAGACCTACCCCCGCGACCTTGAGCGCGACAAACAGGCAGCCGAATCGGCCGGCGCGGAATATATTTTCCACCCCGACCCCGAGGACATGTACCCGGACGGCTACGGAACTTTCGTCAGCGTGGACAGCGACATCACCAAGATACTCTGCGGCAAAACCAGACCCGGCCACTTCCGCGGCGTGGCGACTGTCGTTACCAAGCTGTTTAACATTTCGATGGCCGACCGCGCCTACTTCGGTCAGAAGGACGCGCAGCAGCTGGCGGTCATTATGCGCATGGTCTCCGACCTCAACATGAACATAGAGATCGTGCCATGCCCGATAGTGCGCGAAAAAGACGGGCTCGCCATGAGCAGCCGCAACACGTATCTCTCGGCCGAGGAGCGCGAACAGGCGCTCAGCCTCAGCGCGGCGCTGAAAGAGGCGGAGAACGCGGTCAAAAACGGAGAGACCGATCTTGAAAAAATAAAACAGGACATAAGGGCGCGGATATCAAGATCGCCCCTCGCGGACATTGAGTATATCGAAAGCTGCGCCTTCCCGAGCCTTGAGCTATACGGCGGAAAACTCGTCGAAAAAACGTTGATCGCGCTTGCTGTCCGCTTCGGAAAAACGCGGCTGATCGACAATATCATAGTAGAACCCGAAAATTAGGAGGTGCGCGCATGAATATAGAGATCATGAACTCAAAGATCCACAGAGCCACGGTGACCGACGCCAACTTAAACTACATCGGCTCGATAACCATTGACGAGGACTGGATGGACGAGGTGGGCATACTCACCAACCAGCAGGTGCATGTGGTGAACATAAACAACGGCGAGCGCCTGATAACCTATGCGATTCCGGGCGAGCGCGGCAGCGGAGTGGTTTGCTTAAACGGCGCCGCCGCCCACAAAGCGAGCGTGGGCGACAAGGTGATAATCATAGCCTACGCCACCATGGACTACGAGCAAGCCAAGACCCACAAGCCCAAAATCAAATTCATAGAAAACAGCATATAAAAAGGAGCCCCGGGCTCCTTTTTGCATTTATTTATAACATTCTTTTTCGGCTTTGTCAAGCGTTACATCAGCGGCGCTTTTAGGGCGGCGGTCAGTTCCTTCACGCCGTTTATTTTGTCGGATTCGGTCTTTCCGGCGGCTATTGTTTTGACAATGGCGCTGCCCACGATAAGGCCGTCGCAGTATTTCTTCAAGTTCTCGATATGCTCGGGCTTTGATATGCCGAAGCCTATGCACTTTGGTATATCGGAATACTTATTGAGCATGGCGAACATATTGTCAAAGTCGGTGGTGAAATTTTCGCGCGTTCCGGTGACGCCCATCGAGGACACGCAGTAGAGAAAGCCTTTCGCCCTCTCGCAGATCGCCTTTGACCGCTGCTCCGACGAGGTGGGCGCGATCATCGAGATCTGCCATACTCCGTACTTTTGCGTCAGATCGTAGATCTCGTCGCTCTCCTCAAAGGGCAGGTCGGGGATAATAACTCCGTCTACGCCCGCGTCCTTGCAGCCCGCGAAAAATTTTTCGGGGCCGTAGCTTAAGATCGAGTTGAAATACATCAAAAACACCAGCGGGACCTGCGTGCTCTCGCGCAGCTCGGACACGGCCTTAAATATTATGTCGAGATTTATCTCATGCTTCAGGGCGCGCACGTTCGCCGCCTGGATAACAGGGCCCTCGGCCATCGGGTCGGAGAACGGTATTCCCAGTTCTATCAGATCGGCTCCGGCCTGCTCCATGGCGAGCACCAGCTTTTTCGAGGTCTCGATGTCGGGGTCGCCGAAGGTCAGGAACGTCACCAGCGCCTTTTTGTCTTTTTCTCTCAGGGCTTCAAACATTGAGTCTATTCTGTTTTTATTTTTCATTGATTTCCACCCCCATGTATCTGGCTACCGAGTACACGTCCTTGTCGCCTCTGCCCGAAAGATTTATAACAACGATCTTGTTCTTGTCCATCTCGGGCACGATCTTCATTGCCTGCGCCACCGCGTGGGAGCTTTCGATCGCGGGGATTATGCCCTCGATCCTCGTCAGGTAGCGGAATGCGTCGACCGCCTCGGCGTCGGTTATCGGATAGTATTCGGCGCGGCCGCTGTCGCGCAGAGCCGCGTGCTCGGGGCCCACTCCGGGATAATCGAGACCCGCGGAGATCGAGTAGACCGGCATTATGCCGCCCGATTTGTCCTGCAAAAATATAGACTTCATGCCGTGGAGCACGCCCACGGTGCCTTTTGTCATGGTTGCGGCGTGGCGCTCGGTGTCAATGCCGTCGCCCGCGGCCTCGGCTCCGATCAGCCGAACCGACTTGTCGCCGATAAAGTCATAAAACGCGCCCATGGCGTTGCTGCCGCCGCCCACGCAGGCGATGACCGCATCGGGCAGACGCCCCTCTTTTTTAAGCATCTGCGCCTTTATCTCTTTTCCGATAACGCTCTGGAAGTCGCGCACGATCGTGGGGTACGGGTGCGGGCCCATTGTGGAGCCCAGCAGATAGAGCGTGTCGTTCGCCCTGGCCGCCCACGCGCGGAGCGCCTCGTTGCAGGCGTCCTTGAGCGTGCCGGTACCCGATGTGACGGGCGTCACCTTGGCGCCCAAAAGGTTCATGCGAAACACGTTAAGCTCCTGGCGCCGCGTGTCCTCCTCGCCCATGAATACCTCGCACTCCATGCCGAACAGCGCCGCCGCCGTTGCCGCGGCAACTCCGTGCTGACCCGCTCCGGTCTCGGCGATGACCTTCTTTTTGCCCATGCGCCTCGCCAGAAGCGCCTGACCCAGCACGTTGTTGATCTTGTGTGCCCCGGTGTGGTTCAGGTCCTCGCGCTTTATGTATACCTTGGCGCCGCCCAGGTCGTTTGTCATGTTCTCCGCGTAGTAGAGCAGAGACGGCCTGCCGGCGTACTCGTTCAAATAAAATTCAAGCTCTTTTTGGAACTCGGGGTCCGCTTTCGCCTCGCTGTAGGCGGCCTCAAGCTCGTTCAGGGCGCGCATCAGGGTCTCGGGTGCGTACTGTCCCCCGTAGAGCCCGAATCTGCCCTTTGATTTATTTTCCATATTTTTATACCTCGTTTTGATTATTTTATACTTTTTATGATATTCACGATTTTCTTTATTTTCTCCGCATCCTTTTGCCCGTCGGTCTCGGCGCCGCTGCTGACGTCGACCCCGTAGGGGCGGTACCTTTCGACCGCGTCCGCTATGTTGCCCGCGTTCAGACCTCCGGCCAGCATAATGCCGCTCAGGTCAATGCCGCGGAGACGCTCGTCCTCGATCTTTTTGCCCTTGCCGCCGTAGCCCTCGACGTACGCGTCAAGCAGCAGACGGTCGGCGTTTTTGTATTTTTCAAGACTTTTCGGGTCAAAATCGTCTCCGACCCGCGCCGCCTTCCAAATCTCCAGATCGGGGCAAAGCTTTTTTAGTTTTTCTATATCCTCCGCTGTCTCGCCGCCGTGCAGCTGAGCGATATCAAGCGGCACCGAGCCTGCCAGCTCCGCGATCTTTTCACACGGCATATTAACAAACACGCCGACAGCCTTTATTTTCGGATCGAGCCGTGAGCGTATCGCGCGCGCTTTCGCTGCCGTCAGGCAGCGTCGGCTTTTCTCGTAGAACACAAATCCCGCGTAATCGGGCATAGCGGCGCTTAACGCGTCGGCGTCCGCCTCGCGCATGAGACCGCAGATCTTTATTTTAACGCTCATATCAACCGAGCCTTCCGTTTCTCAGATCATCGACCGCGGCGGAAATATGCTGCCGCCGCATAAACAGCTCGCCGATAAGCGCCGCGTCGGCGCCCAGCGATTCAACGAATTTAAGGTCGCGGCTGCTTCTGATGCCGCTCTCGGACACAAGGACTTTTTTGTCCCGCTCCTCGAGCATTCCCAAAAGCCGCTCGGTGGTGCCCAGGTCTTCCTCAAAGGTCTTGAGATTGCGGTTATTGACCCCAACGATCCTCGCGCCAAGCGCGTTGACGCGGCGCAGTTCCTCCTCGTTGTGGACCTCCACAAGACAGTCGAGGTCAAGCTCGTGGGCGGTTTTCATAAACTCGCCCATGGTCTTGTCGTCAAGGATCGCCGCGATCAGCAGGATCGCGGACGCGCCGAGGCCGCTCGCCTCGTATATCTGATAGTCGTCGATCACGAAGTCCTTGCGCAGCAGCGGAATTTTGGAGATCAGGCTGATGTCGCGCAAAAACTCCGGCTTGCCGAGAAAGAAATCGGTCTCGGTCAGCACCGACATGGCCTGCACGTCGGATTTTAGGTATTCCCGAGCCACGTCCATGTGGTCAAGGTCGGGGCGGATCAGCCCTTTTGAGGGCGAGGCTTTTTTCACCTCGGCGATGATCGAGATTTTTTTGTAGTCCTTTAGGGCGTTGTAAAAGCTTATCACCTTGCGCGAACCAAATGACTTTTCAACGCCGCTCCGCAGCGTCTTGTAGCTTATCTTCTGTTTTTGGTTCTCCAGATATATTTTCTTTTTTGTAACGATTTTTTCAAGTATGTCCATGGATATTTCCTCTCATTGACGTATGTCTGTCTCCCCCCTCAGTCGGGCAAAGCCCGACAGCTCCCCCAAGGGGCCGCCTAATTAATGCCTCCTCCCGGGAGGATGTGGATTTTCGCCAAAGGCGAAAAGACGGAGGTGGGAACATAGGTACTAGAGATTAGGGTCTAGGTACTAGGAACCCCTCTCAGTCGCCTTCGGCGCCAGCTCTCCCCAAGGGGCGAGCCAAATTTAAAACGCGTTTGTCATTTCAACCAGCTGATCGAGTTTTTCCATGGCGGCGCCGCTGTCGATCGCTTTCTCCGCCATGCGCACGCCTTCCTCGATGCTGCCTGCGAGGCCCGTGGTGTATATCGCGGCTCCGGCGTTCAGCACAACTATGTCGCGGCGCGGGCCCTTCTCGCCCTTTAAGATGCTCAAGGTTGTTTTTACGTTCTCTTGTACGTCGCCGCCCTTGATATCGTCCGCCGTGCCGACGGTAAGGCCCACATCCTCGGGGCTTAAATAATAATCTATGACCTTGCCGTCCTTTATCTCGGATATCTTGGTCTTGCCGATTATCGACAGTTCATCCATTCCGTTGTCGACGCCGCAAACCGACATGCCCGAGGTTACGCCCAGGTTCATCATGGCCTCGGCCAACGGATGAGTCAGGTTTTCGTCAAACACGCCTATGACCTGATGCTTGGCGTTTGAGGGATTCGAGAGGGGGCCAAGTATATTAAACAGAGTTCTTATCTTGATCTCACCGCGCACGCCCGACACGGTTTTCATGCATGGGTGCATGGTCCTGGCGAACATGAAGCCTATGCCTATCTTTTCGACGCACTCCTTGACTTGCTCGGGCGTTATCATGATATTGACGCCGAGGCCCTCGAGCACGTCGGCGCTGCCGCATTTGCTGGAAACGGCGCGGTTTCCGTGCTTGGCGGTCTTTGCGCCCGCGCCCGCGATGACAAACGCAGCGGTGGTCGAAATATTAAACGTGTTCGTGCCGTCGCCGCCGGTTCCCACGCAGTCAACATAGTCGGGAACGTCGGGCGTTATGAGCGACGCCTTGCTGTTCATCATGGCGGCGCTGCCGCTGATCTCGTCGATAGTCTCGCCCTTCATGCGCAGGGCGGTAAGATACGCGCTTATCTGCACCGGCGTCGCTCCGCCGTCCAGCACCGCGTCCATTGCGGTTTTCGCCTCGTCAAACGTCAGGTTTTCTCCGTCCGTGATCTTTCTTATGTATTTTGTAAGCATAATTTTCAACTCCTATATATTTAAAAAATTTTTTAACATTGTTTTTCCGTCGGGCGTCAGCACAGACTCGGGGTGGAACTGCAGCCCGAACAGCGGATACTCTTTGTGCTCCATCGCCATGACCGAGCCGTCGGCCGTCTTTGCGGTGACCTTCACGCAGTCGGGCAGGGCGCTCTCGTCGGTCACCAGCGAATGGTACCTGCCGACTCTTATCTCGTCGCCGACTATACCCGAAAATATGACCGAGGTCTTGTCGAGCAGCTTGGCGGTGTCCGCCTTGCCGTGCATAAGCTTGGGCGCGTGAACGGTCCTGCCGCCCATGGCCTCGCCTATCGACTGGTGCCCGAGGCACACGCCCAATATCGGAAACTTCGTGTGCAGCCTCTTTATCAGCTCAATGCAGATGCCCGCGTCCTTGGGGTACTTGGGGCCCGGCGAGATCACTATGTGCTCCGGCTCCATGGCCTCGAGCTCATCGACCGTGATCTCGTCGTTTCGGTAAACCTTGACATTCGGGTCGATCTCTCCGATATATTGGTACAGGTTGTATGTGAACGAGTCGTAGTTATCAATAATAATATTCATCAAAGATCACCCGCCCTTTCTATCGCCTGTATCATCGCCATGGCCTTGTTGACCGTCTCGGTGTACTCGGTCTCGGGCACCGAGTCGTAGACGATACCCGCTCCGGCCTGAACATAGGCTTTGTTGTCCTTAAACAGCGCCGTCCTTATCGTTATGCAGGAATCGAGACTGCCGCCGAATCCGATATAGCCGATCGCTCCGCCGTAGAAACCGCGCTTTCGAGTCTCGAGCTCGTCGATGATCTCCATGGCGCGTATCTTGGGCGCGCCCGACAGCGTTCCGGCGGGGAGCACCGCCCGCAGCGCGTCGAACGCGGTCTTGTCGGGCCTCAGCTTTCCCTGCACGTCGGACGTCATGTGCATTATATGCGAAAATCTCTGGATATACTTGAGCCTCGTAACCTCGACGCTGCCGAACTCGCAGACCTTGCCGACGTCGTTTCTGCCCAGGTCGACAAGCATGATATGCTCGGCGTTCTCCTTGGGGTCGGCGATCAGGTCAAACTCGTTCTGCCGATCCTCCTCGGGCGTCTTTCCTCTGGGCCGACTGCCCGCTATCGGACTGTTTGACACGATCCCGTTCTCGACGCGCACCAGCATTTCGGGCGACGCGCCAGCGATCCGGCAGCTGTCGAATTTCAGGAAATACATATACGGCGAGGGATTTATAACGCGTATCGCGCGGTAGGCGTTGAACGGGTCGCTGTAGTTCTCGATCTCGAACCTCTGCGACAGCACCACCTGGAATATATCGCCGTTTTTGATATATTCCTTCGCCCTCTCCACGTTCTCGCAGAACCGCTCCTTTGTTATGTTGCTCTTGGGCTCGCCCGAGCCGCGGAATCCGCTGCCGGGCTTTAACTTGAGCTCAAGAGGCGCGGCCAGCTCGTTTTTGATCTCGATCAGCCGCTCGACCGCGCGGTCGTATCTGAACCGCAGGTTCTCGCCCGGGTGGATGTTCACCATGATTATGATCTTCTTCGCCTTGTTGTCAAAGGCGACGATCTCGTCAGTGAACATAAAGTGCATATCGGGCTGATTCAAGTCGTCCTCAGGCGGCTCGGGCAGCTTTTCGGTCAGCCGCACCAAGTCGTAGGCGAAGCAGCCCACGGCGCCGCCGCTGAACGACGGCAGCCCCTCGATGACCGGGGACTTGAATTTGTCGGCGTACTCGTTTAAAATGTCGATCGGGTTCCCCTCGCGCTCGGTCACAACGCCGTTATAATCGGTGATGACCGCCGTGCCGCCGTAGCTCTTGAACGTGAGGAACGGGTTCCTGCCGATAAACGAGTATCGGTTTGTAAGCTCGCTGCCCTCGACCGACTCGAGCAAAAAACAGTATTTGTCGGTCTCCAGCTTTCGGAACGCGGATATCGGAGTGTCCATATCCGCGAAGACCGACAATGTGACAGGTATCAGGTTGTACCCCTCGCGGGCGTAGTCCTCCACCTGCTCAAAGGTTGGATAAAACATTAAAAAAGCCTCCTCATAATTTATTAGAGTAGACCAACTAAGTATTCAGTATCAGTAAAGCTCGGCGGTCCGGTCCATAGCCCAAGCGCCGCAAACACGGCGCGGCCAAGCCGCCCGCCAAAAAAATTCGGACACTATTTCAGTCCACTCGTCTCGTCTAATCTCAAATACCTAATCTCGTCTAATCTGAAACTGTTTTTCTATTATATACTATATGACCGCGTTTGTCAAGAGAAATTTTCACAAAAGCGGCGCAGCCGAAGCCGCGCCGCAGTAATTAAATTTTATCTTTGATATATCCTGTCGGCTATCGCCGCGGCTTCCGCTCGGGTCGCGGGAGACTTGGGATTGAACATTCCGTCGGAGCCGGTCAGGATGCCCCGCTCCGAGAGAGCCGCCACGTATGGCAGCGCGTAGTCCTCAATGGCCGCCGCGTCGGAATAGCTTACCGCCGCCTGCGATGATGCGTCAAGGTATCTGCCCACGATCGCCGCTATCTGCTCGCGGGTTATATTGTCGTCGGGGCTGAACGTGGTCTCGGATGTGCCGTTGATCATTCCGGCGTCGAGAGCCGTCGATACATACGGGGCGTACCAGTCATCCGCGGCAACATCGGCAAACTTGGATGTCGTCTCCGCGATCGGAAGCTCGAATATCAGCGTCGCGATCTTGGTGAACTCAGCTCTGGTGATATTGCCGTCGGGAACGAACAGAGTTTCGCTCTCGCCGTTTATGATCCCCGCGCTGTACAGATCCATTATGTAGCTGTATGCCCAGTGGTCGGCGGGAACATCGGTGAATATCTGTGTCGTGGTAGGATTGCTTGTCACAATCGTGTCGGGAGCCGCTGTCGCGCCGAGTGCCGTTGTCGCGTTCGGATTAGCCGTTGCGTTCGGATCGGTCGTTGCAGCAGGCTTGGGAGTCGAATTTCCCGTTGTAAAGGTGCCTCCGCCACCTCCGCCGCCTCCGCCGCCGCTGTAAACGGGTCTTCTGGTCGGTTTCGGTGTAGGCGTCATGTCGGGTTCCTCGGATTGCTCGGGCTCAGCCGACACTGCGGGCTCCTCTGACTGCTCGGGCTCTGCCGATACTGCGGGCTCTTCCGACTGCTCGGGCTCCGCCGATACAGCGGGCTCTTCCGACTGTTCGGGTTCTGCCGATACTGCAGGCTCCTCCGACTGCTCGGGTTCAGCCGATACTGCGGGCTCCTCTGACTGCTCGGGCTCTGCCGATACTGCGGGCTCCTCCGACTGCTCGGGCTCCGCCGATACTGCGGGCTCTTCCGACTGCTCGGGCTCTGCCGATACAGCAGGCTCCTC
>CANRBF010000011.1 GCA_947628795.1 uncultured Monoglobus sp. | reverse complement strand
TCGGTCTCACCTTTGGTATCGCCGCCTTTACCCGCAACGAGAGTAGCTCTGCCGTCGAAGGGCATTACAACGCCGAAAGCGCCGTGCATGTCGGCTTCGTATTCGCCTACGGAAGAACCGCGGGTATATATAGCGCCCTCGATCTTAACATTTTCGGGTTTATAACCGGCTGAAGGATTAGTACCGTCTGTAGTATATCTGGCACCTGTGAACTTATCATCATTACCGGCGTTCTCATAGTAACCGAAGTTACCGCCGTCAATGAAGATATTGCTTTCAATAACGGGCTCATTAAGAGTAGTGCCTGCATCGGTTCCGTCTTCCCAAACAACCTTATAAACAACTGTGCCGTCTTCCTTGTCTTCTCTAACAAGCTTAGAATAGTTGGGGTCATCAGGGGTTTCCATACCGAAGTTAAAAGGACCCGTATTGGAATCTGCTTGCAAACCGACTTCCGCGTATGTATTGATCGCCGCAATCGGCATTATCATCATGACACAAAGCAATAATGACAGAAATTTTGAAACCTTCATAGCAATACCTCCATTTTTAATATTTTATTTTTAGTATATCATTTTTAGCGTACAAAAAAGTGCGGCTCCGGTCGAAGCCGCACAAAAAATGCTCGCTCCGATTGTTACCACACAAAATTTATTCGCTGATTTAATAATCAAACGCGAAAAGAGCTGCATTTTTATCAAAAAAATGCGCGTTGATCATAAAATCAGCATAATATTAAATTTTGTGTGGTACTTATATTTTAACACAACTTGACATAATTGTAAATATATGATTTTAAAATTTTCAATTAACAATCATGCCCTGATGGTACCAAACGGTACCATTTATAAATCAATTATAGTACCATATGGTATCATTGTCAAGAGGTGATTGTTTGATTTTTCACAGAATTTACGAGTTACGGATCGACCACGATCTTACTCAGCAGGAAATAGCCGATTATTTAATATGCAATCGTCAAGTTTACGCAAGATATGAGCGCGGTCTGCGCGAGATACCCGTGTCGATGCTGATCAAGCTCGCCGAATATTATAATACGTCAACCGATTATATTTTAGGGCTGACCGATGATCCGAACGCAAAATAATAAATCCATAAAAGTGTTTACTTTTTTCTTGTTTTGGTGTATAATATTGAAAAAGAGCGGCACAAATGCCACTAATTTTCAATAGGAGGATGAATCATGGTAATTTCAGCATAAATTAACGGCATAACGATCATGAACATCTTTGATTTTCTGCTCTCGGGCGGCGGCTTTAGCCTGTAAATTAAGCATAGGTATTCGTTTTGTAAACCGGCAATTCGAAAAGCGCCCGATTCACATGGGCGCTTTATTGATTTTATTTTTCTTTGGCTTTAGATCGTCTCCGAAATATTACACAAAAATCACAGGCATTTTTTTACATTAAAAGCAGTTGAAATCCGCGCGGTATAGTAGTATAATGAATATGTATGGGATAATCTCGGGAATAATATATTAATTTTACTTATATTAATTAAAACGGAGGTATTTATTATGGACTACTTAGCTGAATACGAGAGATGGCTCAAGGAGGCGGACGAGGAGACCGTCAAGGAGCTTGAGGCTATCCGAGGCGACGAGGATGAGATAAAGGATCGCTTCTATAAGCCGCTGGAATTCGGAACCGCGGGCCTCAGAGGCGTTCTCGGCGCGGGCATCAACCGCATGAACGAGTATGTTGTGGGCCAGGCGACACAGGGCCTTGCCAATCAGCTTATCAAGACAAACGGCGCGGACGCCGATCTGAGCGTTGTTATCGCTTACGACAGCCGCCACAAGTCGGACGTTTTCGCGAAGGAAGCCGCCCAGATACTGGCCGCCAACGGCATCAAGGCGTATCTGTTTGAGGAGCTCAAGCCGGTTCCCGAGCTTTCGTTCTCGGTCGGATACTTAAAGACCACCGCGGGCATCGCGGTGACCGCCAGCCATAACCCGGCGAAGTACAACGGCTACAAGGCGTACGGCGCGGACGGCGCCCAGCTCAATCCCGAGCTTGCGGCCATCGTGCTCGAGGAGATCGAAAAGACCGACATCTTCACGGGCGTTAAGAAAATGGACTTTGAGGAAGCGATAGAAAAAGGCCTCATCGTTATGATAGGCGACGAGGTCGAGGAGGTTTATCTCGACAGAGTTCAGGAGCAGTGCGTGAATCCCGAGCTGGCGAAGGAAAAGGGCGGCACTCTGAAATTTGTTTACACCCCGTTCCACGGTGCGGGCAACAAGCCGGTGAGAAAGATATTAAAGCGCGTGGGCTTTGACAACGTTGTTGTCGTTAAGGAACAGGAGCTGCCCGACGGCGATTTCCCGACGGTCGAGTTCCCCAACCCCGAGTATAAAGAGGGCTTCCACCTTGCGATAGGCTACGCCAAGGACTGCGGCGCCGACCTGATCGTCGGCACCGACCCCGACAGCGACCGCGTGGGAATCCTGGTTAAAAACGACGAGGGCGAGTATGTGAACTTCACCGGAAACCAGGTGGGCGCTCTGCTCTCCGAATATATACTCTCGGCGCTTAAAGAAAAGAACGCCGTTCCGAAGGACGGTTATATCGTAAAGACGATCGTTACCACCAACATCGTCAAGGACATCTGCGACGCCTACGGCATAGACATGAAGGAAGTCCTGACCGGCTTTAAGTTCATCGGCGAAAAGATAAAGGAATCCGAGGAGACCGGAGTCGGCACATACCTGTTCGGCTTTGAGGAAAGCTACGGCTACTTAAAGGGCACATACGCCCGCGACAAAGACGCGGTCGTTGCCACGATGCTGATCGCCGAGATGGCGCTCTATTATCAGGAAAAGGGCAGCTCTATCTTCGAGCAGATGGACAAGATATACAAGAAGTACGGCTATTACAAGGAGCAGGTCGTTTCGGTAACTCTCGAGGGAATCGAGGGTCTCGCGAAGATCAAGTCCACAATGGACAACATCCGCTCCAACCCGCCCAAGTCGGTGGCGGGCAAGAAGGTCATCGCCATCCGCGACTACCTGACAAGCGAGCGCGTCGATCTTTTGACGGGCGAGAAATCGAAGATCCTGCTTCCTCAGTCCAACGTTATCTATCTGGAGCTTGAGGACAAGAACAACTTTGTTATCCGTCCCTCGGGCACCGAGCCCAAGATCAAGGTATACTGCCTGATGAAAGGCGAGACCGAGGAAGAGGCCAACGAGCTTCTCGAAAAAGTCAAGGCCGACGTTGACGAGATCGTTAAATAAAATTTCTACACAAAGAACGCGCCCGCGCGGCATTCTACAATAAGACAGTAATATTTGCCAAACAGAATAAAACTTAAAAACGGATAGAGAAATCAATGCTCTATCCGTTTTTTATGAATGATTTTGTTTAACCGATTTTTAACTTGAAAAATTTGTTAAAATGTGTTATTATATTTGTGGCAGCAAAGACTGCAAGTGCGGATTTTCCGTGCGGAGAAACACCTTTGCGCGAATAAAACGCGCGATTGTAAAAGGCAGAACTAAAAACGTAAGGACGGTTGGCCGCTTCACTTCCTTTCTAAACACTTAACATCGTGTTTAAGACTTAAAGAAGGGAGTGATGCCATGATGAAAACTTATTTTTTCAGAATTTTAGTTGCATTGCTTGTGATTATCGTATTTTTTGCGATTTTTGCATCGCCTGTGCAATAAAAAACAACCGATCCGAAGTTTAGCCGCCAAGGATCGATTGTTAATTTAACACATTCGAAGCGACTGACCGTTTTTACGCTCTGCCGTTTCTCTTTCTATAGTTATTATATATTATAATTATGTTTTTGTCAAGATTTTTCATAAATCAAAGCGTCACAAGACAATCTATAACCGTAATCGGTTGACAATTTTAATTGTATTTGATATAATACGCTTTGTATTGATCAAGCAAAAACCCGAAAGGAATGATAATAAAATGAAGATCAGACTGGCGGATTATGTGGCGGAGTTTTTGGTAAACCACGGAATTCATGACTGCTTTATGGTGACCGGCGGCGGAGCCATGCACCTGAATGACGCTTTGGGACACAAGGAAGGGCTCAGGTGCCTTTTTAACCATCACGAGCAGGCATGCGCCATAGCCGCGGAGAGCTACGCCCGCGTAAACAACACCATGGCGGCGCTGTGCGTGACGACCGGCCCCGGAGGCACAAACGCCATAACCGGCGTGCTGGGCGCCTGGCTCGACTCGGTGCCGATGTTCGTTATATCCGGCCAGGTCAGATACGACACGACCGCGCGCTATATGGAACAATTCACCGACGGTCTGCCTCTGCGCGCGGTGGGCGATCAGGAGTATGACATCACAAAATCGGTGAGCCCCATGTGCAAATACGCGGTCATGATAGAGGACCCGCGCGACATCCGCTATTGCCTCGAAAAGGCGTATAATCTGGCGCTAAGCGGCAGAAGCGGCCCGGTCTGGATAGATATTCCCGTAAACTTTCAGGGCTGCACGATAGAGACGGACGAGCTGCGCGCCTATGACCCAAACGAGGACGCGGCCGCCAAACCCGCTCCGGTAACCGATAATATAATTCAAGATATAATCAATAAGATCAAAGCCTCAGAAAGGCCCGTGCTGTACGCGGGCAACGGAATACGGCTCTCGGGCGGATATGACGCCTTCCGCATGGCGGCGGACAAACTCGGCATACCGATCGCCACTTGCTGGGATTCGATCGACGCGATCGAAAACGACAATCCGTTGTATGTAGGCCGCGGCGGAATAATGGGCGACCGCGCCGGAAACTTCGCGGTGCAGAACGCCGACCTGATTCTGGCCGTGGGCAACCGTCTGTCGATACGGCAGGTGGGCTATAACTACCAAACATGGGCGAGAGAGGCGCACGTCATAATGGTGGACGCCGACCCTGCGGAGCTTAAAAAGACGACTATACACGTCGAGACCCCGGTCTGTGCCGACGCCAAAGACTTTTTTGAGAAAATGAATAACGCTTTGTCGGATGAGCCCGCCCCCGTGTTTTGCGGCGAAAGCTGGCTAAAAACCTGCGCCGATTGGAAAAAGCGATACCCCGTGACGCTCGCGCGGCACTTTGAGGAAAACGGCGAGACCGCCAATGTGTACGCCTTTATAAATTATCTGAGCGGCAGCCTGCCCGACGGGAACCTGACCGTAGTGTCAAACGGCAGCGCCTGCGTTGTTGGCAGCCACAACTATATAATCAAAAAGGACGCGAGGTTTTTGATAAACAGCGCGGTCGCCAGCATGGGCTACGGCCTGCCCGCGGCGATAGGCGCCTGCGTTGCGGCCGATAAGCGCGAGACTATCTGCATAGAGGGCGACGGCAGTATTATGATGAACCTGCAGGAGCTTCAGACGATCATCACCAACCGCCTGCCGATAAAAATATTTTTGATAAACAACCAGGGCTACCACTCGATAAGGCAGACCCAGAACAACCTGTTCGGCGAACACACTAAGGTAGGCATCGGCCCCGAGAGCGGCGACCTGAGCTTCCCCGACTTCAAAAAGCTGGCCGAGGCCTTCGGCTATAAATATCTATCCGCCAAGAGCAACGCCGAAATGAAACTCGCGGTCGACGAGGCGCTTAACGAAAGCGGCGCGGTGTTCTGTGAGATATTCGTCTCGACCGATCAGAACTTTGAACCCAAAAGCGCAACCAAACGCCTGCCCGACGGCTCGCTTGTGAGCCCGCCCCTCGAGGACCTGGCCCCCTTCCTCCCCCGCGAGGAACTGCTCGAAAACATGATAATAAAACCTGTTGAATAAACCAAGCGCCCGCCGAAATTCGGCGGGCGCAATAAATTACAAATTTTTTGAAATATGATCGGCAGTTATTTTGATGCCTTCCTCGAAGGGCGTTTTCGGCTCAAAACCGGTGTCGCGCCTGAGCGGTTCGATATCGGCGCAAAGATACATCACCTGCTTTTCGGCGTACGGCACTTCTCCGAATCCGATCTCGGTTTTGGGGCTCGCAATATCGCGCATCGCCTCTATATATTCTTTTAAAGGCCGCGCCTTGCCGCTGCCGACGCAGTAGACTGCGCCGTTTTTGCCTTTTTCCGCCGCCAGATAAAACGCCTCGGCCGCGTCGCCGCAATAGAGATAATCCCACATCTGCTCGCCCCTTGTACAGGACGGACGCTTGCCGCAAAGCAATTTCCTCAAAGTAGCCGAGACCATGGTGTTCTCCCCGTCATTCGGGCCGTACACACTGAATATCCTGCACCAAATATGCCTCATTCCGAGGCCTTCACATAGCAGCCTTGACATCTGTCCGGCGCACAGCTTCGCGATGCCGTAGCCGTTTTCGGGATTTGTAGGCGTGTCGGGAGAGATCACGCCGTCATGCCGGCCGTATTCCGCCTGGGATCCGGCGCCGAGAAACACCTCGCAGCCTAAGTCTTTAGCCGCTTTGACCGCGTCAAGGGTATATTTAATGTTATTTATCTGCGCGTCCAAATCGTTTCTGGCCGCGCCGAACGTGCCTCCCCACCCGAAATGGAAAAACGCGCCGCATTTTTCATGAATAAGATTTTTAAGCCCGCTCAGCTCCGACAGATCGCACTCCACGCGAATAACATTGTCAATGTCGGGAATATTATTAAGCCTCTTTGATCCCGGGCGCGCGACCGCGTATACCCTGTATCCCTCAAAAGTCAGTTTGCGCGTCAGCGCCGCGCCCAACATTCCGGTCGCTCCGGTTATAACCGCGGTTTTCATTGCGCGGCCTCCTCGTCGTCAAAATTCAGCCTTTTTTCTTCTATAACCAACGGGCGGTGCATTACCCTTTTGTTTATGTTAAGTATATATTCGCCCAAAAGGCCGATAAAGAAAAGCTGTATACCGCCAAGCACAAACACGCCGATAAGTATCGGGGCGTTGCCAAGCGGGAAGTTCTGCCAATGCACAAGCTTCATTATCAGATACGCAAGCGCCACGCCTATGCTAAGTAATGAGATCACAAATCCCGACATGGTGGCGAGTCTGAGGCCTATTTTGGTGTATGACGTGAAGCTGAGCATAGCCGCGTCGTACAGACTGTAAAAACCGTTGCTGGTCTTACCCGCCCGCCTCTGCTGCTGCTCGTACTCTATATCCTTGCGCTTGAATCCCAGCTCCGCCACGATCCCGCGCAGAAACGGCTCGGAATCGTCTAAGTTTCTCAGCACATCGATAAAAGCCTTGTCATAAAGGCCCGTGCCCGTGAAATGCTCGATCTGCTCCACGTCGGACATTTTCTTTATCATCTTGTAGTAGCAGGTGCGCAAAAATCTTATAAAAGGATTCTCGCGGCTGGAGCTCTTTATGGCGCTGACTATTTTATAGCCGTTCTCCCATTCCTTCACGAGCCTCGGAATGATCTCGGGCGGGTCCTGAAAATCGGCGCACATGAGTATCGTGCAATCGCCCGTGGTCTGGCACATGCCGTAGTAGGGCGAATTGAACTGTCCGAAATTCTTGGCGTTGAAGATCGCCTTGATCTTTTTATTATCGGCGCATAAGCCCGCCAGCAGCGCCCTGGTGCTGTCCTGCGAGTCGTTGTCTATAAACACGATCTCGTAGTCGTAGCCGCCCAAATGCCGCTCGAACTGCTCAATGATCGCTTTGCTCAGAGGAACAACATTCTCCTCCTCGTTGTAGCAGGGAATAAGCACGGAAATTTTTTTCATAATGTTTTCTATTCTCCTTTGCGAACCGCCTCGATGATCACGCGTCCCATGTAGTCTATCATATCGTCGGTCATTCCCGGGTACACGCCGACCCAGAAAGTGTCATTCATTATTCTGTCGGTATTTTCAAGTCCTCCGACCACTCTGTAGCCTTCTCCGGACTTTCTGAGTTCATCAAAGCATGGGTGCTTGGTGAGGTTGCCCGCGAACAGCATGCGCGTCTGAACTCCCTTTTGCTCCACATAGCGCACAACACTGTTTCTGTCGACACCCTTTTTGCAGGTTATCAAAAATCCGAACCAGCTGGGGTCCGAGTTCTCGCACGCCTCGGGGAGTATCACCATGTCGCTTATCGGCTCCAAAATCTTATGCAGCCGCGCAAAATTATGCTTTCTTCTTTCCACAAATGACGGGAATTTTTTCAGCTGCGCGCAGCCTATCGCCGCCTGCAGATCGGTGGCCTTGAGATTATACCCGAAGTGGGAGTACACGTATTTATGGTCGTATCCGAGAGGCAGCTCACCGTACTGTCTGTCAAAGCGGTGGCCGCACATGTTGTCCATGCCCGACTTGCACACGCAGTCTCTGCCCCAGTCGCGCATTGACTTTATAATTTTTGCCAGCAGCGGATCGTTTGTGTAAACCGCTCCGCCCTCGCCCATCGTCATGTGATGCGGCGGATAAAAGCTCGAGGTCCCCATGTCGCCTATCGTGCCCGTGAAGCGCTTCTCGCCGTCTATGGTGTACCGAGAGCCAAGCGCGTCGCAGTTGTCCTCGATCAGCCAAAGATCATGGCGCTTGCAAAATGCCTTGACCGCCGCTATGTCAAACGGGTTGCCCAGAGTGTGGGCTATCATGACAGCCTTGGTCTTGTCCGAAAGCGCGTCCTCAAGCTTTGTCACGTCTATGTTGTACTGCGGGATCGTGACGTCCACAAACACGGGCACAGCTCCGTACTGGAGGATCGGCGTCACAGTCGTGGGGAATCCCGCCGCGACGGTTATTATCTCATCGCCGCGCCTTATCGCTCTATCACCCAGAAGCGACGAAGTCAGCGTCATAAACGCGGTCAGGTTCGCGCTTGAGCCGGAATTCACCAACGCGCAGTATTTCACCCCGAGATATTCCGCAAGCTTTTCCTCAAACTCGTCGGTATATCTGCCCGATGTCAGCCAAAACTCAAGCGAACTGTCGACCAGATTCACCATCTCATCGGAATCATAAACTCTCGATGCGTACGGTATGCGGTCGCCCTTCTCAAAATCTTTCTTTTTTAGATGAAACGTCTTGCAGTATTCGTCGACCATTTCAAGTATCTGCTGTCTCGCCTGCTTTTCATCAATATTTTCAAACATTGTTTTATCCTCTCATATATTCGATTATCTGTTTTTGCATTATATTATCTATATCCTCGGCGCTTCCTCCGCCCAAGTACACCCGCGTCCACTCCACAGTCTTTTCCACCGCCTCGGACACGCGCCAGCGGGGGCTCCAGCCGAACGCGCTCTTTAGCTTTGAGCAGTCGAGCTTCAGGAAATTCGCCTCGTGGGGCGCGTCCTTAGGTGCGGCATTCTCCCATGAGATGTCTCCCCATTTCTCGCAGAACATATCGACGATCTCCGCGGTGTTCACACAGTCGATCTCGTCGGGGCCCACATTATAGTATCCGGAATACCCGCAGTTTTCATACTGCTTTTCGGCTATCATAAGATAAGCGAAAAGCGGCTCCAGCACATGTTGATAAGGGCGCGTGGAAGCGGGGTTGCGAACGATTATATTCTCGCCCTTTTGCGCCGCGCGCACGCAATCGGGAATTATCCTGTTTTTCGCGAAGTCTCCGCCGCCTATGACGTTGCCCGCTCTGGCGGTCGATATCGCGGCGCCGCTTTCAAAAAAGCTGCTTTTGTAGCTGTGGGTCACAAGCTCCGAGCAGGACTTGCTGTTCGAGTACGGGTCAAAGCCGTCCAGGGGCTCGTCCTCCCTGTATCCCCAGCACCACTCGTTGTTTTTGTAGACCTTGTCGGTTGTGACATTTAAAAACGACTTCACGCTGTCCGAGTTTCTGACGCACTCCAATATATTCACCGTTCCCATAACGTTGGTCTCGTAGGTGTATCTCGGATCTTTGTAACTCTCAAGCACTATGGGCTGCGCCGCCAAATGCAGCACGATCTCGGGCCGCGCCTTATCAAACGCTGCTTTCAGCCCGTCGAAATCCCGTATATCTCCGATAACCGATTTAATTTCGCTCCCGATATTAGCCAAATCAAACAGCGACGGCTCGGTGGGCGGCTCAAGCGCGTATCCGGTCACGTCAGCTCCGGCCATTGTCAATATTTTGCACAGCCAACTGCCCTTGAAACCGGTATGTCCGGTTATGAAAACCTTTTTGTTTTTATAAAAATCAAGATCAAATTTCATATTATTATCTTTTTTATTATCTTTTATTATTCCCAAAAATCAATACCAAACCTTCCAGGGCGCGTTGCCTTCCTCCCACATCCGCTCAAGAACCATCTTGTCACGCTGGGTGTCCATACAGCGCCAGAAACCGTCGTGCCTGTAGGCCATCATCTCACCCTCTCTGGCGAGCCTTTCCATCGGCTCCTTCTCAAACACCGTGCGGCTGCCCTCAATATAATCAAACACCTTTGGTTCAAGAACCATGTAGCCGCCGTTTATCACATCTCCGTCCTCCTCGTCCTTCTCGCGGAAGGCCTTCACCAGTCCGGATTTCGCGATCTCCAAAACTCCAAAGCGCTGATTTAAGTCAATTGCGGTGATAGTGGCGATCTTGCCGTGGCTCTTGTGGAAATCCACAAGCTTGTTTATATCAATATCGCACAGACCATCGCCGTAGGTCAACATAAAGGTTTCCTCGCCGATATAATCACGGACGCGCTTCACCCTGCCGCCGGTCATGGTGTGAAGACCGGTGTCGACGATCGTCACCTTCCAGGGCTCCGCCACGTTATTGTGAACTATCATCTTGTTCTCATGACCGAAATCAAAAGTCACATCGCTGCGGTGCAGATAGTAGTCGGCAAAATATTCCTTTATCACATATTGCTTATATCCGGCGCAAATGATAAAGTCGTTGTATCCGTAATGCGAATACTCTTTCATTATATGCCACATTATCGGCATGCCGCCGATCTCTATCATCGGCTTCGGGCGCAGATGGCTTTCCTCCGAGATTCGCGTTCCCAATCCTCCGGCTAAAATTACCACTTTCATAGCTCTTCTCCTTTGTTCTCGAAAAATGTCAAATGTCGGTAGAATATCATTTATATTTTACAACATAGCTGTTTGTATGTCAAGCCTGAAATATACCAAAGAACAGCGTTATAATTTTAAAAATTTGAAGAATCAGAGAAAAACCGCAAGCGCCGATGCACAGCCGATTGAGTGTTGAATAAAAATAAGGCATGTCAAACAGCTTATTTTTGACACGCCTTATTATTCACAATCTTTACTTAGTCAAATAATTATAGATCATTATCGCAGCGTCGGCTCTTGTCAGCTGATCTTTCGGCGCGAAGGTGCTGTCCGGGTTGCCTCCGATTATGCCGAAGCCCTTCGCCAAAGCTATATACCCCTCCATGTCGGACGTTATGTCGGCGCTGTCCGAAAATCCCGCCGCGAATATGTCGGTCATTTGAGCTATTTCCTCATAGCCCAGCGCCCGTATGATATACTTGGGTCCGTCCTCGCGTATGCAGGGCAAATTTTCATCCTGCGCCTCTCCGCTCTTTATTATCCCGCGGGCCGCGGCGTACTTGTATAATCCTCTTTCGTAATACGGTGTTATCGGATATTGCTCACCCTCGAGCGCCGCCACAAACGCCAGCAGCTCGCCCTGAGTTATAACGTCGTTCGGGCGGAAGCTTGTCTCGCCTTCGGGCAGAGAAACAACTCCGTTCTTAAGCAGCGCGCTTATCGCGTTCTCGGCGTAGTGTCCGCTTATATCGTCCGCGGAAGCGGCCGCCTCGTCCTCTTTAAGCTCGCTCCCGTTGTAGTCCAAGAGCTTTCCGCTCTTTGCCGAAACAATGCTCGCTTTGCCGATCAGCAAAGCGTAAACGATCTGTGCGGTCTTTGCGCCGCTTTCGTCGGTTCTAAGCACATAACGCGCCTCGATGCCGCGACGCCTAGATAGCGCCAAAAACGCCTCATCGGCGGAGATCATGCCCTCGGGCGATTCGAACTCAATATCATCGTCCCAATCCTTGGAAAACCGCTTTATTTTTCCGCTGACCTTGTCGACCGTAATGCTAATCTTGTTTTCTTGATACTCGTATCCGTTTTCCATGCGGTAAAAATCAAACCAATAGTCTCCGTAATAATCCGACTCGGGAGCCGCGGAATCCGAAGCCTCAATATCGGAGTCCGCTTTTGCGTACTCATCTGCCGCATACTTGGCGGCAAAGGCCTTGGCGGTCTCCAGCGCCTGCGCCTCGGTGATAGACGGCTTTTCAGGGCCGTTGTTTGTATTACTAAACGTGCTGACATCGAGAAGCTCCCCACTCTCGGCGTCTATCAAAACAAACGTGTCCTCCCGCATGTTCATATCGCCGCGCACCTCACTCAGCGAATAGGCCAGATTCGCGGTGTATGTCAATGTTCCGTCGTCCTTGCGGCTGCCTCTGAGATAATCAAAGGTGCAGCCCGAAAACTCCTTGCCCTCAAGCGGCAGCTCGGATATAGCCTCAACGACCGCCCGAGCCTCGGCCTCGGACATCAGGCCCTCGACCTGCTCCATGTTCACCAGCTCCGACGGAGTGAATCCGCCATACGCCGCGCTCTCGGCCGCGTACATTCCGCTCGCAGCTCCGTACGTTGTATTGGCGCTTTGACTTCCTCCAATATCCTGCTTGAATTCCTCTCCCGTTTTGGCATCTATCATCGCGTCGGGGTTTTTCGGCTCATACGCCAGAACCGCCGCGTCGTCCTCGTCCTCTCCGCCGTACCTGGTTATGTATTTCGCGGTCATGGGCGACAGCGCCTTAAATTTCTCCGCCGCCTGCTCGGGCGTTATAATGCCATCGGGCGAGGCGATATTTTCGGCGTATGTCATCGAGGACGTCAGCTGAACGAGCTCGCCCGTGTCCTTGTTGAGAGTAATATCCATATAGTTTCCGCAAAACGGCAGGCCGTTTATTCGGCGCTCAAAGCGGACCGTCGCGCTTGCCGAGTTCACGCCGTAGCCGTACAGGAGCTCGCCGTTTGGGTCAAACTCCGCGGCGAGCGCGGGATCAAGCCTCGCCAGATGCGAGTATGCCGCCGCGATCACCTCGGATTCGGAGAGCTTAGGCAGAGACGCCTTGCCCGGATAACTGTTTTCAAACACGCTGCAGCTGTACATCAGAATGTTTCCGAGGCCGTCCACAGTCGTCTCGATCCTCTTTTGCGTCTCGGCTCCCTCGGCGGTCTCCCAATTAAGTCTGTAGGTTGTGATCCCGTCTTTTTCGGCGGAAACGCTGCTTGAGAACTCCGAAAGCTCATCGGGAACCTCAATTCGGCTCTTGGCCGCGGTGATCGCCGCCTCAAGCCCCGCGCTGTCCGCCGCGAAAACCGGCATAACCGAGATCGCGAGCAGCGCCGACAATACCAAACAAACAATCTTTTTCATATAAACTCCTCCTAATTTTATATAATTAAATATTGATACGCTATGCCGAAATAATCGAGCCATGCCTTGAAGCGATCCTGCGCGGCAAGGCAGGTGTCGATAAGATATCCGCGCTCACGGGGCCACTCGTTAAGCCCGCGATAATAATACAGCTTGAAATTCTCGTCGATTATAAAGGGAACAATATTGTTTTTAAGACATTCTTTGAGCATTATCAATCTGCCGACTCTGCCGTTTCCGTCCTGAAACGGATGTATTTTTTCAAATCTTGCGTGGAAGTCGATTATATTATCAAACGTCACAGTTTTTAAATTATTGTATTCCGCAAGCAATCCCGACACTTCATCGTGAACACGTCCGGGCTCGGTTGTCGCTTTTCCGCCAACCTCGTTGGGAAGTTTTTTATAGCCGCCGACGCTGAACCAATCAAGCCTCGAATCGCCTGTTCCGTTTTTCAGCATGCCGTGCAGAGTTTTTATAAACTTTTCACTCAGCCTATTTGACGCGTTGTCTATAACCATGTCGATACATCTGAAATGATTTGCGGTCTCGACGATATCGTCCACATTGAGATTCTTATCATCGGCGCCTATGGTATTTGTCTCAAAAATATATCGCGTCTGATCAAACGTCAAACGACTGCCCTCTATATGATTCGAGTTATAGGTAAGCTCGATCTGGAGCTTGTGATATATACCGCCGGACAGCCTTGCCGCTTTTTCGGCCTTCAAGATATCAAGCAAAGTCTTTAGTCTCGCTTTGCGCGCGTTTTTTCGAGGCGGCTTTGGCGCGTTTTCGGGTATGCTCCACGCGTTTCCGGCAATAAACGCGCCGGGCACGCGGCCATCTCTGCAATAACCGCGCACGCTCCGCTCGGACACGCCCCATTTTTTCGCCGCTTGAGATACGGAAATATATTTCATAAAGCCCGCCTCCTTTATAATTATTATACCACACATAGGTAAAAATAGCAAGATAACACTCTCAAAATACGGTGTTTTACCAATTTAAATCTCTACAAATAAGCTATTCCCACAATTTCAGAAAAATATAAAACAATAAATTTCGGTTGACTAAATTGTTCTATAGTGATATACTTAATATCGCGGCATAAATTCAATATTTTACTTTGAGGTTTGTGCGAAGTATGTGTTTTTGCTTTGGCAAAAATGCATGCTCTATTTTCACATACTTTGCATAAAATTTCAAAGTGGAAAAGGATTTGTGTCGCAACAATCGGAGCTTAGCATTTTTCGTGTGCGGAACTCTGATTGTTCTGCACACTTTTTATTTTATTTAAACTTTAGGATGTACTGATATGATAGTTAAGATCGATTCGATAGGAAGAATATTAATTCCCAAAAAATATAGGGAAGAATTTAATCTAAAACCAAATTCCGAAGCGAATATGCTGCCTCTGCCTGACGGCATAGGCGTCTCGCTTTTCAGGATCGTACCGCGCTGCGCTAACTGCGGAGAAGAAAAAGACCTTGAAAAATTTGAAAATATTTCACTCTGTCCGACCTGTCGGCGCGTCTTAAAATACGCATTAAAATAAAAAACCGCCTTTCGGCGGTTTTGGTCTTACGATATTGCTTCCTGCAGGGCGGACGCAAGCTGATCGGGACACGATGTGCCGCGGCCGTTGCAGTTTATGCCCTTGAGCAGGCTGATCACCTTTTTGGCGTCCATGCCCTCGACCAGCGCCGAGACTCCCTGGGTATTGCCGTTGCAGCCGCCCAAAAATCTCACGTTGCTGACCTTGCCGTCGTTTACCTCAAAGGTTATCATCTGAGAGCAGGTGCCTCTTGTCTTGTAGGTATATTCCATGATTTTTTCCTCCTTATCGTTTGTGATATTTATCTTCCCGCGGTGCGCGAGGCTTTGCTCGTGCCTGCGTATTTGCCGCACTTGTCGCCCCAGACCGCCAAAACCTCGTTGTCCGATGAGATCACGCGGATGACCTCGCACATATTCGAGCAGCCGCGGCACTCAAAGCTGGTGGGCTTGAACTCAAGCTCAAGCTGGCCGAAGCCCTTGAACGAGGGCTTCTCGATTTGGTTATCCTCTATATATTCCTTCGCGAGTATCGCGCTTCCGATAGCGCCCATAACGTTGTAGTATTTGGGGATCACCACTTTTTCGCCGACCTCGTCCTCAAATGCCTTGCGGATGCCCACGTTAGCGGCGACTCCGCCCTGGAATATAAACGGCGGCTTGAGAGTCTTGGCTCTGCCCAGATTGTTTATATAGTTGCGCACCAGCGCGGTGCACAGGCCCTTTATGATCTCCGCCTTGGAAAATCCGTACTGCTGCTTCGCTATCATGTCAGACTCGGCAAAAACCGTGCAGCGGCCCGCGATGCGCACATCCTTCTCGGCCGTGAGCGCTAATTCTCCGAACTGCTCGATCGGCACTCCCAGACGCTCCGCCTGGTGGTCGAGGAACGAGCCGGTTCCCGCTGCGCACACCGTGTTCATAGCGAAGTCGGTCACCATTCCGTCCTGCAAAATTATTATCTTTGAGTCCTGGCCGCCGATCTCGAAAATCGTTCTCGCGTCGGGGTGATAGTGCAGCGTGGCGGTGGCATGAGCGGTTATCTCGTTTTTTATAACATCGGCTCCAACCAGAACTCCGGCAAGCTCTCTGCCGCTTCCGGTAGTACCTATGCCCAGGATATCGTCGTCCTCGCAGCCGACCGCGTCCTTGAGCATCTTCATGCCCTTTTTGACGCTTTCAAGAGGCTGGCCGTTAGCTCTGATATACTGACTGAAGCAAACGTTATAGTTTTCGTCCATCGCGATCACGTTTGTGCTGACCGAACCTATATCAATTCCTAAATAATATTTCATGATCTGTTTCTTCTCCTATTTCGCGTGCTGTTTTATCGGCGCGTGCGACGAGGCAGCCAGATTGTCCTTGACCTCCTGCGCCTTTGACTGAGCCTTTCTCGCGGCCGACTGAGCCGCCGAGCCGATCGCGTCACCGATGCCCTGCTTCTGCTTGGCGTAGTGCTTGCTCTTTATAAGATCGGTGAATGCTTCAAGCCTTGTCTTGACATGAGCCTCGCCCATCTGCTCATCAAGCGACAGAGACATAATCGGCATGTTGAGCTCCTTCGATATTGCCGGGAACTTGCCCAAATTCACCAGTTCGGGCAGGCAGGCGAAGGGCATAAGATGGACAACGCCGTCGAAGCCGCGTTTCGCGAAATCGTGTACCCAGCCCATGTTCTCCTTGTCGTGCCCGCCGCAGTTGAGCGGCGCGACCTTGTCCGACATTCTGAACACTCTGTGAGACTTGGGGAACGGCAGCCATTGAGGCACCACGTTATGCTCGACCCAATCCGATATGTACTGAACGTTCTCGACCTCAACGCCGAGATTATTCAAAATTTCCTCAACGTTTTTGTTGACCGTGGGCTCCATTATAACGTAGATCTCTCCCACAATGCCGACTCTGATGCGCTGACTTTCCTCGACCTTGCGGCGGGGTATCGCCTCGAATATCTCAAGCGCCTGCTTATATGTTCGATCAACGTCGCGTATGGTGTCGCATTTTTCAAACATCTTCACTATGTCTTTCCACGCCTTTGAGTAATCGCCCTGATTTATCTCATAGGCGCGCAGTATCTTCATCTGCTTCTCGAGCTTATCCATTTTTTTGATCAGTTTGTAGCAGAACAGCGCCAATCCGGGAAGCTTGCGGTTGGGCGTGCCGTTTTTGACCGCCTTGACTTTTTCGTAAAACGCGTTAAAGTCCTGGAACATGCTGTCGAAAACAACGACCTTTGTGTTGTAGCCCAGCTCCTGAAGCACCTTCTGGTGCACATCGGGATACATTCCCGCGCGGCACGGTCCCGCGCCGCCCGAGGACACGATAAGCTCCGCGCCTTTTTCGGCACATTCTATGTAGGTTCCCATCATGACCTTAAACGGGAAACAAATAAACTCCGGGCTGTATTTCACGCCCAGCTCCATTGTTCGCTGCGATGGAGCGTCGGGCATTATCACCTCGTGGCCCAATTTTTCAAGCAGCACCTTGTATCCCGTGACGCATCCCATATGGGGAAAAGATGTTTTCATTTGGCAAATCACCTCTCGTTTACCTTGCGGATTTTTCTTTTTATCATATCTGTAAACGCCTCGATTCGCGTTTGCAGGTGGCTTTCTCCCGTGTGCTCGTCGATCCTGAGCGTCATGAACGGCACTCCCGAATCGGCGTAGTCATGTTCGATCTCCTTGCCGACTATCGAGTCGGGGCCGCAGCCGAACGCTGTTATGTGAATAAGACCCTGGACATTCATGTCCTTTATCATAACGGTCGCCGCCTGATACAGCTTATCCGGAAAAGTCCAGAATATTCGGCGGGTCTCCTCGCTGCGGTGCTTGAGCAGATCCTTCGGGTCAAGCATATCAAACGTTATCACGTTGACCTCAAGCTCGCGCAGTTTTTTGATTATGTTCATGCTTATGAACGGGTCATACACATTATATATATATCCCAAAAGTCCTATTGTAGTCTCGTATTTCGGGATCTTGAAGTCCTCAAACTTCTTGCCCTCAAACATGACCTCGGCCGCCTCGTCGAGAGTCAGTCCGCGGATGCAGAGGTCGCGGAACTTCTCAAAATCCGCGATCGCGCCTTTTAGCGCCTGCTTGAATTTATGGGAGGAAACGCCCAGCTTTTTCGCCATCGGCATGTAGCATTTCAGGTCGGCCGTGTCCTCTCTGCGGCAGTCTATGTCTATCACGAGAAGTTTTGCCTCGGGTATGGTTTTCCACACCAGCTCGGGCAGCCCTATATACTTGGGGCAGAACCAGTAGCCCTTTTCGATATGCACGAACCGCGGGCAGAAAATATAGTCAACATCCTTTTCAATAAGGTTGATAACATGTCCGTTATATATTTTTATCGGAAAGCAAATTTCCGGAACCGTGACCGCGATACCCTTCTGGACCAGATTCTTGGTCGAGGTGTCCGACACGACGACCTGGCAGCCGAGCCGCTCAAACAGCGAGCGCCACAGCGGATAATAGAACTGAAACAGCAAGGCGCGCGGTATTCCGATCTTCAAAAAATCACATCCCATCTCCGTTACAATTACCATATAAATTATATGCCGTGGGGATCGTATAAAATCCCACTATTTGATTTTACTCTTTTTTTTGAGTTTTGTCAATAGAATCAAAATACACAGTGTGACAAAATAAAATAAAATATGCGCTTTAAATTTATACATTCTTGCGAATTGATTTTTTATCACTATGAAAAAGCGGCAGGCTTTCGCCTGCCGCCTTGAATTTAGATCTTACTGATATACAACGATCTCGTAGTTCTCGTCGCCGTTGTTTACCTTAACAAATACCTTGTCGCCGATCTGGATGTCGAAGGCCTCGCCCTTTCTGATCTCATCCTTAACCTGATCATAGATGTAGATCTCTGTGTCGGCTGTCGGATAAGCTCTGTACCACTTCATGTCATCGAAGTTGGATGTCGCAATCATGAAGTAATCATAAGCGCTTGTAACCTCGCCGTAGATAGCGCGAATATCCTCGCCGGATGTGATCCTGTAGCTTGTGGCTGCTCCGTCCTCGTTCCACTCGCCGTAAGGCTCGCCGTTCTTGATCCTGTTGGTGTAATTGAACAGGAGTCTGAACGAGTTGAGGTAACCGTTTGCTGTCGTGTTGTACTGAATTACGTCGCCACGCTTCAGGTCGCTAACCGAGCTGATCTCGTCGCTGGGGATATTAACGCCGATATCGCTGATCGAAGTTCTGGGTACAACCGGATCATCAATCTTGATAGTTGCCTGTTCGCCCTTTGACCAACCCATGATCTCCATGATCTCCTTCTGATTATCGGGATCCCATGATCTGATTATCTGGTCTATCAGCATAACGCCCGCGGTGTTCGAAAGGTTGCTGGGGTTAACGTCCTTGATAACTATAGCGTTAGCGATACCGTTATAGATATCATAGATATCAACAGTGTATGAGCTCTCTGTCAGATCGTCGAGCGTCAGAAGCGAGTAGTCCTCATCACGGTCACGATCCTCGTAAGGAACGTTGAATATTACCGTGTCGTTTGTGATAGCGCAGGTCTGCATAAGGTGGTTAGCATAGGGCGATGTGCCGCTGAAATACTTACCGAACAGATCCTCGCCGGGAACCGCGGCTGTGTAGTCGGGAGCGTAGTAGAGAGTCTTGACCTCGTCATTGCCGTTCAGCTCGAATGTGATCAGCTGAGGATTAGCGAATACCTGAGCAAACATCGGGTCATCCGCTGCTACGCGGGTAACTTCGCTCGCGTCTTTAATATTTGTCAGAACTCTGCTGGCCGATCTGTACTCTCTAAGCGTGCCGTTCATGTCAAGGATCTTAACAAAGAAGCGTGAGTCGAACGAAGCTTCCGAAGCTCCGAAGTCGATCAGGTAACCGTAGTTGCCCTTGCCAGATCCGGCCGCGTTTGTGCCCGCGATCCTGCCGTCGTATGTCAGCTGGAAGTCGCTGGCAAATCCGGGATTGATCGTCTTATCAAGATACTTTGACTTGAAGTAAGGCTGACCGCCTATAACCAGTACCTCGTAAGTGCCGTTTGAATACTCCTCGTTATATCTCGACTCAACCGTTGCATCCTCGATAACGTCTCTTGATACGTAAGCCGTAATGTACATTCCGTCATCACTTACGGAATATGTGAGAACATCGTTCTTCTTGAGATCCTCGGGCTCGATGTCCTGACCGTTGAGTGTCAGTCTTGTGTGATAAGCGTCATCGAAGAATACGGGGGCCATCTTGTTTGTCATGTTGTTCTGGAATATAACCTGATATGTGGAAGAGTTATATCTCTCAAACAGACCATCGAACTGCTCCTCAATAATAACCGCGTCGGCAACCGTTGATGAGTTGTGGCTGATCACCTTAACGTGACCCTGCTTTATAACCAGAGGAGTGTCACTGAGCTTGGTCGTTGTGGCAACGCCGTTGTAGGATACGGCAGCCTGCGAAAGGTCAAACTTTCTTATTTTGCCGTTGCCGTCGTCGTATGACATCTCGTTGGTTGTAAGGCTTGTGATGTTCTTGGCGTCGATATCATATACCAGGTTGTAGCTGTCTCTGGGCTCAAAGTAAGCGATATAATTTCTTCTGTAGCCCGACACGTCCTCCATATAATAGAAGTTTATAGCGTATCCGACATATGACTCAAGGTCCATGTTGTCGGCAAACTGATATGTTACCGTGCCGAGGTTAACGTTCTTTACGCCGTTAACGTCCGCGATCACGTCGGATACAACGACTTCATTCTCGAGCTCTACCTGAGCATTGCCGAGATATGAGAAGTATGTGCCCTGGACAATACCTCTCGCGCTGATCATCTTGTATGTCTCGGAGAGAAGTGTCTTTGAGCTCTGGATAACCTTGATCTGTCCGCCGGTCGAATCATATGTCAGCGTTTCCATGATGTACGCTTCCATAGCGTTTCTGACCATCTTGGACATCTCCATAGCGGTCATCGAGCTTGTGTAGCTGAGGCTCAGACCGTTATATATACCCTCTCTCAAAGAGAATGATGTGTAACCGTTGGGATAACCGCCGGCCGTGGCTTCACAGGCATCCTTATAGCCAAGCGCGCACATGATCATCTTTGAAGCTTCCTCAACAATGATCGGATCGTTGGGTCTGAACATCGTGTTGCCGTCGCCCTGCAAAATACCTATTTCCGTCAAATAGCAGATAGCGGGATAAGTGCTGCTTGTCTCGTCAACATCGTTGTAGGGCTTCTGGCCGTATCTGGGATAGCCGGCCGTGTTAGCCTTCAGCATCTTTGCGACAACAGCCGCAAAGTCCGCTCTTGTTACCTGCTGCGTCTGCCAATAACCGTCGGGGAGCAGTTCGAACAGGCCGAGGCCGTAATCGAAGTTATAATCCTGAGAATATGCAACCTCGTCATTGGGCAGATTCGCTATTGTTGTTCCGGCTGCCGAGCCGACTACGGCGTCGGCAGCTTCTTGATCGGTTGTTGATGTTTGTACTTCAGTGCCCGCGGCTTCAGCCTCGGGTGCCGCTGATACCGCCGGTTCCGCGGGAGCAGCTGATGGATCGGTTTCGTCGGCGAATGCTACCATGCTTACCATACTCAGGATCATGGCGACCGCCAACAGCATTGATACTGCTTTTTTAAAATTACTCATTAACAGGTCCCTCCATATTTATTAATCCGTATATTATTTTAGCTGACTGAGCGCGGTCCGCATAGCCCTTGGGATCAAGCATTCCGCCGCCTACGCCATTAATTATTTCTGCGCAATACATCTTCTCTATCGCCTCAACAGCATAATCGCTGATATCATCCTGATCCGCGAAGCTCGCGTACGCGATCTTTTCGGGGATGGCGATTCCGAGAGCGGTCGTGGTTCTGTACGCCATAACCATCATGTCCTCACGAGTGATGTTGTCGTTTAAGCCGAAGCTTCCGTCGTCATAACCGTTAGCAACTCCGAGCGCAACGGCTTTGCCGATGGGAACGGTGTACCACTGATCCGAAGCAACATCCGTAAAGCTTGCCGCCGCCGCGGTGGTATCTTCGCCGAATGCGCGCATGAGCATCGTTGTGTACTCGGCTCTTGTCACATTCTGAGCGGGTGAGAACTTGCCGTCGCCGGTTCCGTTCACAATACCCAAAGCCGACAGAGCGTTTATCGATTCAGCTGCCCACTCATATCCAGCCAAATCGCTGTAGGATGTTGATTGAGCGGGTGCCTGCGTCGCCGCGGGCGCTGATGTAGGTTCGGCCGATGTCTCGGGCTGCGCCGACGCGTCGGGGCCCTGTGTAGCGGAAGGACCGTTGGAGAAACCTCCGCCGCCGCCACCGCCGCCGCCTGAACCGCCGCCCTGAGGCTTTGTAGCTCCGGGCTGTACGGGCGCGGGCTGTACGGTCGTTGTACCGTCGCCTGTCGATACCTTTATGCTCTCGATGTTTACCCATGAATATCCGTCATTACGCGACTTGAGCTCGATCTTACCGATGTTGTACGGCGGGTCGATGTTAATGCTGAACTCACCGAGTTTGTAATCCGCGATAACACTGCCGGAATCATCGGTAATAGTTACCGCCGCCTTGTTGCCGAGCGAGTCAACAACAACCTTTATCGTCTGGTACTGAGTTGAACCCTTCTGATAATACCAGAGCGCGTGCAGCGTCTTGTCTGTATCCGCCTGATCGGAGAATATCGCGTCTCCGAAGGGCGATGTCAGCTTGTATGTCGACAGAGCGTATCCGGTCGACTGCAGACTGTTCATTGCAGAATCAGTCTCCGATGTGTACGCGGCTCCTGCCTCAGCAAACGGCAGAACGTACTCATGTCCGTCCTCGCCCATAACATCCAAGTCGTTCAAGGTCTTAGGCGTGTTGGGTATGCTGTCGATCGCGAGGTCGCCCTCCTTGGGCGTTCCCGTTGTACCTATTTTATAGGTTCCGATTTCGGTCGTGCCGAACTTCAGAACGGGAGTCTCGATCGTGCCGTCGGCTCTGTCGCCGTGGAACGAACGCTCCGCGTCAACATCCTTATCGATACGCATTACCTTGTTGGGTCTTGACGAAGCGTCAAGATAGATCGAGAACGCGGAATCCCAAAGCTCCGTCTTGGTCGAGTCTTTATCCTCGTTTACGTCCGGATCCTTGAAGAAGTTGAGCTGCCATGTGTTGTGCTCGGTGGTTCCGGTCTTTGTCATATCCGAACTATTTTTGAAGATCATTCCGTTCAAGGCATCGGTCTGCTTCTGATACAGAACCTTGAGCTTGACTTCGTATGTCATCTTGTCTTCCTGTGTTACGGGAAGAGTGAGGTTGGTGTTAACACCGTGGGAGTTTGTCTCGTCAAGCATCTGCAGAACGTTCTCGCCGGTATCGGGATCCTTCTGTATGGATACCTGGCCGCCCAGAATGTACATGAAGCGCTTGGTCAGGAAGTCATATCTCTCTTCCTCGTTCATTGAGGGGAAATCGAAATCATACAGAACTCCCGAAGGCGTCGTCTCTATAACTCTCGAAGGCGTCTTGCCGTTTGAGTTAGTCGCGACAACCAGTATATAATACTTGATGTTGTTCTCAAGACCTGTTATAACCTGCTTTTTGGTCGTCATGCTGAGACCGGTCAGCTTGTTGGCGTAAGCGTCATAATCCTGACCGTGGTCAACGGTGTCGTAGTAGATCTCGTAGCCCTCATCGGTCGCGGGGTTGCCCGACCAGTTGATTCTTACCTGATTCAGATAAGGAACAACGCCGCTGGTGGCTATCTGAGGCTCGGACGGCATTATTTCCGATCCCTCGGGTCTGGGCTCGGTCTTAAATGTCATATCATCGCTTTCGGCCACGGTGACCTGTCCGAACTCGTCTGTGGTTGTTACTTTGTAATAATAGTTTGTGTCGGGCTGCAGATCCTCAAGCGTAACCGCGTGATATGTGTGATATCCGTCGGGAGCCTCGGTGTAGTCGACCGCGATGCTCTTGTTGTACTTGCCGGGCTCTGTGCCGTAATCCATAACGCATGTGGCTCTGTAGTTGGTGTTCCAAGAAATCTCAGCCGAAGAATAACCCAGTCTGTTGGGAGCGATCTCGGGATTTCTGCTGTCGCCGCGGATTATCTTAAAGTTCTCGGCAACCGCGGGAGTCATATCAATATTGGTAGGCTCATCGTCAGCCATAAAGTTGATGTACTCCTCAAGATAGGTGTAGCCCGTGTCGGGGTTGACCTTTGTCGCCAGATAATCGGTCGTATCCCAGCCTCTGTATTCCTTGTACCAGTTGGGGATACCGTCGCCCATGCCGTCCCAGGGGATCTGTCTGGTTGTGTACTCGGGAGCAAACTCAAAGTCTCTGAGCGTTCCCTCAGCCTTCGCCGCCTGGAAATCACTGTAGTTGTCGTAGCTTGTGAGATAGGGATACTTTGTCAGCATGTAGTTGAGCATGAAGGGAGCAACCGGCTTGTAGCCTTCCTCGTCCGCATGTCTCGCGTCTCTTTCATATATCCACTCAGCGGGTATGAGATCCGCAACGGTTCTCTTTACCGCCTGATAAACAGGCTCAACGCTCTTTATCTCATATTTTGTCTCGTCGATCGTATCGGGATTGGTCGTTGTGTAGAAGTTGCCCGATGCGGGATCGTATACGTTGTACTGGAGCACCTTTCCGGGAGCGCCGCAATACTCGCCCCACCAGTCGCCTATCTCAAAGTCTGTGAGATAGTCGGCGTGGTAACGGCCGGCGGCGTTGGGATTGGTCTCGGTGTTCACGTCGGTATGCGTATCCCAGTTGATCGGGATATTGCCCGAACTCGTCGCGCCCTTTATAGCGGGGCCCGCGCCCTGGATCATGTTCCAGCTTCTGCTGGTCTTGTAGTTCTGGGGCTCGCCGTATGAGAATCCCGAAGATGAATTCGCGTCGTACTGGACAGCGCGGTGCGCAGTGTAGTCAACGGGCACCATAACGGTATTGCCGTTCTCATCGAGCTTAGGCTCGGTAAGTCTCGCCTCAAGCTCTTTAAAGAAGGGAGATACCTGGCTCTTTGTCAGGCTGACAGCTTTTGTGTTTCCGCTCTTTACTTCCGCCATGATCATGGTGTCGTAAAGGTCGCGCGCGGGCTTGGTCGCGCCCATGCCCTGGCTGAGGCCTTCCTCGTCGAGAGCGTATCTTACGAGCGTGTTGTCAAGACCCTCGCCCACAACCTGGATAACATCGCCGCGGGGAGCGGGAAGCGGATAATCCATATACGCTATGGTAGCCGCCGTTGTGTTCTTGTTGTCGTTGTCATACGATCTGGGGTCGTTGTCCCACTCGTCAAGAGTCATGCTGCTCAGATCCGCAACTTTGCTGCTGCCTTCATCGCGTCCGAATCTCATTATGCCCTTTGAGGGAACCGAGCTGCTTATGATCGTGGCAGTCGCGACCTCGCTGAATCCGTTGTCGGTGCCGCCCGATGTGTAGTTGTTGGCATAGTAGGCGATTACGCCGCCGGAATACGCGCGGCCTCTGCCTATTCTGTAGGGAGTCGCGTTGGACAGCGTGTTGCCCTTGCGGGCGAAGTTGTCGTGAACGCTGTATTTCGCGTTTCTGTTCTGAGCCTCGTAGTTGTAAATATCAAATCCGTTGCCGCAGTTAAACAGCAGAACGTTATAAGAATCTACCCAGTTGGCGTCAACCAGACGCGGCGTACGCTGAGTACTGTCGCCCAGCATTGTCTTGATAAACGAAACTCTCGAGGAACCCTCGTTTACCGCGCCGCCGTATGAGTGGCCGCCCTTCTCATGCGTGGAGTTGATCGTAAGACCCTTGCCCATCAGCATGTTCTGGAATGTAACGTTTCTGCCCGCCATACGGAACTCCATGTCGATCGCCCACTGATATGTGCAGTGGTCAACGATAAGGTTGGTGGTCGAGCTTATGCTCATCGGGTCGGTCTGATTGTAAAGACCGTCTTCCTGAACGTCGCCTATTCTGATCCTTATGTTTCTGATTATAACATCGTGGGTCGAGCTTACGTCGAGTCCGTAGCCCTTCAGCGTGATGCCGGGATAGGGAGCCGTCTGACCCGCGATAGTAACGTTTGCGCCCTTAACGCCCTTGAGCGAAAGGTTAGCGCCGTAGTTTGTCATGTCAATAACGCCGCCGACATCGAAAACGATAGTTCTGGCGCCCGTCATTTCCTCAACGCCGTACTGGAACGATCCGGGTCCCGAAGCGTTAAGATTCGTAACGTGGTAAACCTGACCGCCGCGGCCGCCGACCGAATACTGGCCGTAGCCCTCGGCTGACGGGAACGCTTTTACGCCGTCGCTCGACATTATCGTGAGAGGAATATCGCGGCTTGCCGTCTGGCCGTTTACCGTTGAGGTAACCGTCAGCGTGACATAGGCGTTAAAGCCGTTTGAAGGTCTGGTGACTGTTGCAGTGTAGCCGCCCAGGTTCTCGGGAGGAAGCTCATCCTCATTGCCCTCGCCGTCGCCTGTGCCGTCGTTCTGATTAACATAGTCGCCCTGCTTGATGCTTACAACGCTGCTGTCGGATGTCTCCCATTTGAGTGTGCCGTAGCTGCCCTTGTCCTCAAGATAGAACGAGCTTTGGCGAACGTTGTCGGGATCAATTCCGCCGATGATCGCGTTATTAACGTCGTAAAGAGCTCTCTCGGCGTCCGACGCCGGCTCCTCGTCAACTATGCTGATCTCAAATTCCTTTTCGGCAGTCTTGCCGTTGAAGGTCGCGATGGCTTTCAAAGTAAACTCCGTCGCGCCGTTTCCGCTGAAAGGCGGTCTTTTGATCGAAACTGCTCCGGTTGCGTTATCAACGCTCATATAAGTATTATCGGAAGACTCATATGTAATAACGGAACCGTAATAGCCTTTCACGGGCATCGTAAAGCCCGCCGCAACGCTTGAGGCATCAAACTTGTTGCCTTCCGCGTCTACCGCGGGAAGGTCGATCACGTCGATATCCGCCTGCGCAATTTTTCCGTCCTCGGTCGGAGCCGCCGCCGAAACTTTGGCTGTCAAAGTCTTTGTGGCGGTTGCCGCGCCCTTTGTGACCGTGGCCGTGAGAGTTACCTGAACAGCGGTATCTCCGGAAAACTCGGGGCGCTTTACGGTAACGTGTCCGGTGGTGTTGTCAACCGACAGGACCGCCGCGTTTGATGATTCCCAAGTTATTGTTGAGCCGAATTGACCCTTTACAGGCAAATCAAAATCGGCACTGAGTTCGGAAGCCTCACCGGGGATAGCCAAAGCGTTCATATCCGCTGTAACGGCGTCTTGATCGGTCTGCTCCGCCTCCTCGCCTTCCGCCGAGGTAACCTCTCCGTCCTCACGGGCAAAGAAAGCCTCCGCGTCAGCGGCATAGAGACCGGAACCTTCGGAATCACCCGCGTAGATCTCCTCTCTCATTTCGTCTGTCAACTCAGTCTTGTTGCCATCGGCATCAATCATAAAGCTGACGTCTTCCTCATCAACATTGCCGTCTTCCTGCGCTTCAGCCTGCGCGGGAGCCTGAGCATCCGATTCCGCAGCAAAGGAATAGATGGGCCCCGCCTGCAGCGCGAGCATCAGCGATACAAGAAGAGCGAGCACTGCTGACAGCTTTTTTCTAAGCATGTTAATTCCCCCTATTTTATAATGTTTTAATATTTATCATAGCAATCCGCTGTATCCGAAAATACCGACACAGCTACTTACTATACATTATAATGCCTTTTCTCTAAAAAGTCAATGCAAACGGCAATTAAACACAATATTATGAGTAAAGTTACTGTTATTTTGCTTATCATTTCCGGTTTTTTATCTAAAAATCTTTCATATTACGATTTTGTTACAAATATTTTACAATATAATTAAAACAGGGTCCGGAAAATCCGGACCCCGCTATTATTTCATATTATTCGGTCTGAGCCTCATCGGCCGCCTCGTCAGCTTCAACAGCTTCGGATACCTCGGCGGCTTCCTCAGAGGTCTCTTCCGCAGCGGATTCCTCAACTGCCTCCACCGCGTCATTCTCCTCGGGAGCAACAGCGTCAACCGTTACTTCCTCCTCGGGCTCTGCCGCCGCTTCAGCGGCCGCGCCCGCGTGCTTTACGGTCAAGCCTGCCGTGTATACGTCGCTGCCGATACCCGTCGGCAATACGCCCGTGATAAATACGCATGTGCCGGCCTTTACGGTGATCGTGTGAACCGTCTGCTGCGGCTCGCCGATATACAATCCGCACGAACCGGGTCTTGTGCCCATACCTATCGACTTGCCGGCCGCCGACTCGGAGTAAACCGTGATCTCGGCGTCATATCCGGGCATTACTGCCATGTAAGCCGTCGATCCCGTCAGACGGAGACAATTCTTCTTGGCTCCGAGACTTCCCACAACGCTGGTACCCATCTGTGAACTGAAGCTGTGAGCTCCGGAGAGATATACATTGTTGTCCATCAGATATCTCGCATCGTTTTGCGCGCCCGAAATGTAATCTTCCACGGCGAACTCCAGATCTGTCGTGATAGGCTTAAGCTCCGCGGGAGGATCAGCCGGAGTCTCGGTAATGAATTCAGCGGATATGAACGCGTCGCTTGCGGGAACTTTCACGATGTAATCACCCGTGGCCTTTCCGCTGGCGTTCATAACGGCCTCGGCGTCCGTCACGTTGCCCGCCGCGTCAGTTACGGTAACGCGGCTCAGCTCATAACCCATGGCGGCCTTTGCGGTCACGGTGAATGTCTCTCCCTCATACGCCGTGTACTCGTTATCGTTGCATGTCGTAAGCTTAATATTGTCGTAATATACGTTTCCGCTGGTCGCCTCGGCAAGTCTGATCTGTTTGATAGCCTTGTTTCTGCCGGTTACAAACGGAGCCGCATCCGAGCTGATCTCCGCGGTCGCCATTGTGGATGACGCGGAATAGCTTCCGTTTGCGCTGTGTCTGTAATACTCGACCGTGGCGGTATCATAGTTGGTGTTGCCCTTGATGTAAACCTTGAACCATCTGCCGTCCTCAAACTCGTTCTTGCTGAGCATGGTGGCGGTCTTGGATGCTTTATCGGTCATCGTCAGATCAGCGGCATCGCCCGTCACATAAATTCTGTCTTTAATATTTGTCATATGGAAGAACGCGTTGTCATTTCCGCCCGCTGTCGCTTGGCCTATCGCCGCGTCGACCGGATCAGCCGCGTTGTCAAGATATGTTCTGAACGACTGGTTGATTCCGCCCTTGGTATATATGTCATACGACAGTGTGAAGGGGCCGTCGACCGCTTTGTCAAGAGCGTACAGCACTTCCTTATCGGATACCATCATCTTGTTGGTGGCGTTGCCCTTGGCTTCTTCCGATGTCTCAACGGCCGTGGGTGTCAGACCTGTCTCGGACGAAGCGATTCCGTCATACGAAACGGCCCATCCGCCTCCGCTGCTTACAAGGAAATTCTCTGTGCTGTTCATCACGGGCTCGGTTATCATTGAGTTTCCGGGCGTTACCGTTATCGTGCCGTTATCGGGCTGGACCACACTCACGGTGTGGGTGTCCGCGTTTTGCGCAACACAGCGCGCAGAGACCTTAACGTCCTCATAAGGCATCACAAACGAGTATGCGGTGTCACTCTCTTTGGTAACCGTAAGGCTCGGGCTCGTGTATACGCCCGCTACCTTACAGCCGTCATCGGGCTGTACCGAAACGGTAACCTTTTCGCCCAAGGTTTGCTGATAGTTGGTGAGCTTTCCGTCTTTATCCAGAACCTGCTCCGCGTCTGTTGTCACGGAACCGTTTGTAACTTCGCCTATGCTTACCTTATGCTTAACGGCCGGATCGGGTGTCGGAACCGGAGCGGCGGTGGGCATTACGAAGTCCTCACCGTAGTACATAACGATTCCGTACAGATTAACGCCCTGCTCACTCTTCATCGAAAGCGTTCCGGATCCTCCGGTATACTCAAAAGTACATGTGGGCGTATCGCCTCCGTTGCACATAAAGTTGTCAACCAAAACATTGCCGTCCCCATCCTTTACGGTATAGCTTCTGTTCTCGCTGCCGGAAGCCGAAACCGCATCGATAGTGATCTCACAGGGGCCGTATACCTCAAAGCTTGCCGTATTCTTACCGATCTTTAAGGTGTAATCATATTTTCTCGATGAGCCGTCTGACTGCCTGCTGTTGATAAACGTTTTGCTGCTTTCGGTCAAATCACAGTCGGCCGATATTGAGAAACCGTTGAAGTCCGTTTTGCCGGGAACCTTATTGCCGGCATATTCCGCATATTCGGAATAGTGGAATTTATAAGCCTGATATCCGTTAGCCTGATCGAGGTCATCAATGACCGGAGCCGCCGTCGCGGGAGGCTCTTCGCTCTCCTCGCCCGCGGTGAAGTATACCTCGAGCTGCATTGTTCCGTCCTCAACGCCCGCAGGCAGTGTGAACGTTACAACGCCGTTTACCATTGTCGTGTCTTTTATCTCTGTCAGTTCGCCGGTAATGCTTGAAATATAGCTGAGCGATTTCACGGCTCTTACCTTATAGCCGTCGGGCGAGATCACCTTAAGGCTTACTGTCTCGCCGGGGATCGCCTTTGCGGGTGTGGCTATAACGGTTCCGTTCAATGTTGAACCGATCGTTACATCGGGCATTGAGACCTCAGAATCCGCGAAGTCCATAGCGACCTGCCAGCCGGCATATAACGTTGTGTTTACGTTTATGGGTGTGCCGGCAAAATCAAACTCGGAAGTTGCCGTGGGGCTCGCGCGCCAACCGGTAAAGGTGTAGTGGTCACGCGTCGGAACCTCTGCGGGAGCCGAGGCATAACCGCCGGCCTTAAAGGTCTGAGGATTGATCTCGGTAACCTTCTGCTCTGCGCCCAAACCGTCAACAACCGTGACATAGCCGCCGTTTAAGTTAAACGAAACGGTAACGTCGCCGTCCTTGTACCATCCGGCGTAAAGCGTCATACTTCCCGAAACTCTGTCATAATTGATGTCCCACTTCTGAGTGTCGTCGAGTTTATCGGCCGCCTGCTGCGATTTGTACCAGCCGGCGAAGTTATATGTAGTGATATCGGGCTCAGCCGAAGCCGCGGGATCGGACGATATTTCCTCACGGGTGGGAACGGGCTCCGCTCCGCCGATAACGCTGTTTCTCGATATAGTTATCGACTTTGTTGTTCTTCCGTTATCAAATGTTCCGCCGTTGGCGTTGAACGTTACGGAATAGCCGGTGCTGCCGTCACCGGTGCTGCCGCCGCCTCCGCCGCCGAAACCGCTGTTTGAAAATCCGCCGCCGGTGCCGCTGCCGCCCAGGCCGCCGCTTACAACCGTGCCGGAGCTTACGTCATTCTTGCCGGGAGCCGCTGATGCGCCGGGCTCTGTGCCGACCGAGCTGATCCCGTCGAGGATCTTTACGACCTCGGCGCGGGTAATGCTTGCCGCGGGACGGAACGTGTTGTCCTCATAACCGTTGATGATGCCGGTGCCTACCATAGCGGAGATCGCGGTGGTAGCCCACGCGGAGATCTGATCGCTGTCCGCGAATGTGATCAGGCCGTGCGAGTTGACCTTATAGGCTCTCTGGAACATAGCCGCGGCTTCCTCGCGGGTAACCTCGTTGTCGGGTCTGAAGGTGTTGTCCTCATAACCGCCTATAACGCCCTGAGCGACACACTTTTTAAGATCCGAAACATACCAGTCGCCGTCAGCCACATCGCTGAAATTGACATCAGCCTCGGCTGTAAACTTTCCTGCCGTCGAAATGACCTTGGCCAGCTCCGCTCTCGTTATATTGCTGTCCGGGCGGAAAGTGCCGTCCGAATAGCCGTTTACAACACCGGCGCCGCTCCACTTGTCAATAACGCTCTCGGCCCAATGACCCTGAGTGTCGCTGAACGAGGCGGCAGAGACTGTCACGGCACCAAAGGCTGTGAAAACCATCGCGAGCGCCAACAGCATTGCCATAGTCTTTCTAAACTTTCTCATTACTATTCCCCCTATTTATTAAATCAAATTTTTAACTAATTTTCCGGGAGTAAAAAAGGACACAGTACTCCCGTGCAGTTAAATCAATTATACAACAAATTCGCCGATTAGTCAATCCGACCCCAACAAAGAGGCAATTATTCATTAGTTTTTAATAATTATTTGCTATTTTGCGTCTTAAAACAAAAAAACACCGAGCGTTTTGTGCGTATATCGCGAGAAAAAAATACGGGACGCGTGCGCCGCGCCCCGGAAAACACGAAAAAATAAATATTCGTTACTCCCAGTCCTTTATGTACTTGTCAAAAAACTGCTTCTTATATCTTTCAACATACACATCCTCGACCACAACGTTGATATCGGGAACGCTGTTTTCCTCTTTCTGTTGGATAAACTGCATGAAAGCGGGGCCGAGCAGATCGTTCACGAGAAAATACTCCTTCGTTTTCTGATTTGAAAAAACAACAAACATAATTGATGTAAGCTGCGACCATGTCATAACAAAATGCTTGTTTTCAATAACCGACATTCGCGGCGTTGAAATCCCGCATCTTTCTCCGAACGCTTTTTGCGACAGCCTGAGCAGCTCCCGTATTTTGGGCAAGTGCTCCGCAAGCTCGATGCACATTTCACGCTTTTGTCCTTCTGTTAATTCTACCATTAGATGTTAACCTCCCTTATAGCCTTCCTTTGTATGTCGGGAGACACAGCCGCGTCTCCTTTATATGAGATTACCATAATTTTATCACACAGAATTTGTCTTGTCAATATTCATATACAAAAAAACAGGCCGCCGAAAAGGCGGCCCGAAAATTTTTACTCATGGATGATAGCCATCATCTTTACCTCGCCCTGATACATATAAATCAGCACGTCCGCGGGATCCTGTCCGTTGGCGTAGGTCGACAATGTATCAAGATTGATAAGACCGTCGGCCGAAACGTCAACTATGGACGTATTGTTTCTGCTGTAGTCATATCTCAGGATAGTCGCGTCTCTGAAGTTGAGCGCGGGAATCGGGTACTGCTGATCGCTCTCAAGATCATCGCCGTAGCCGGCTATCTTTGTGGTGAGAACCATACCCTCGCTTGAATTCGAAGCGTAAACGCTGCCGTAGATCACGCAGTAATCCGCGGTATCCCAACTGCTTTTTGAGGAAACTCCGGTGTCGATATAGCCGTTATTTGAGGGATACAGACGGTTCTTGCTCTCAAATGTCAGATAACCGTATGAATCCTCGCCGACTCTGTAGATGTCACCTATGCTCATTGAGTTGAGAATACTGTTCGATGTGCTTGACGCTCTCACATTCTCTTTCAGGCTTCCGGAATTTCTTGTAACCTGATATCCTGTAACGTCATTTACATAATCGCCGGTCGAGCTGTCGAGGGTCTGACCGGGAAGCTGACTGATCACCATGATCGGCGAGTTGTCGTCGACCTCCTGGGCGGACGCGCCGCTGTATACCACAACAACTCTTGCAGCGTTGGTCGTTGAAACGTCAAAGGCCTCAACCTTGGCGTAAGTTCTGTTGTTGCTGAAGTAGCTGCGGTCTCTCTTGAAGAAGTTATCCTGATTGTTTCTCTCGGAATCCTCGGGAACAACGAATACCACCGTGCCCGATTCAACCATCAGGTTAACGCTGCTGTTGCTGAGTCTGTTGTTTGAATACTTCAGGTTAACGTCGCCTCTTGAGGGATTGAGATTCGAATACTTATACAGTTTGTTCGTAACGATCTCGCTTCCCGCGCTGACATTGGTATCGGCCGTTACCGTGTACATATCGGTAATATAGTTGCCCGATACGGCAAACTTGATAACCTGCTGCAAGTCGGTGTATGAATCGATTCCGGTGTACTGATATCCGGCTCCCTCGTACAAAGCGTTAATAAAATCATTGCTGTTGCTGTAGGACTGGCCGTTAACTCTTGTTGAGCGTCTTACATAGTAATCTCCGCGGGTTCCGTTCTGAGACAAAATTCTCAAACGCAGATCCTCAAGGCTTGAGCCGAACAGATTGTTGCCGGCATCATAAGCTATGAGATAGCCGTATGTTGTGTTGGCGCTGCTGTCCGCCGTATTGCTGTACGCGAAAACATTGCCGTTTATGTCAAGGACGTAAGTTCCGCTCTCAGACGCCTTGGGCGACTCAAGAGCCTTGGTGTTGCCCAGCACGTACGCGCTGCTCATCCAGGGCGCCGCCGCCGAGAAAGGATATGCCTGGTTATTTACAACCATATCCTCGCCGGGGATCAGAGAAGTGATCGTGCCGGTCACCTTATCGGAAACCACAACGGCCGTGGCGTAAAGCTCGCCGCCGTTATCGGGGTTGCTCGCTCCGTAGCAGACAACGTCGCCGGTGGCTATCGAGCCGAAGTCTATCTTCTCGCCGCTCTTTCTGATGATATTGATCTTGTCTCTGTCGGTGTCAAGATACAGTCTCGCTTTATCGCCCTCTCTGGTAACGTTATCGGTGATCGAGCGCTCCGAGCTCATCTTGCTGCTTACATAATATACGTCATAGCTCCAGATATTTATTATATCAAACGCGCCGTTGTTGTCGGAATCCAGCATTGAAACGTTTCCGACGGCGGGAAGCATGTCGACCGAGAATCTGCTCGCGTCGGCGTTGGGGCCGTAGAGCTTGCCGTTATAGATAACTATGTTGTCCTGAGCAAGATTGGCGCCGGTCGTGCGCGAGTTCTGGTCGGGATAATATCTTATGATAGAGTTTGTTGACTCATCGGGCTCGATCATATTCGCTGCTATGTCAAGAGTTGTGTTGTTGGTCTTGATCTCATAGCTGAACAGCGAGCGGACCGCATTGTTCGCCGTCGATGCCGAATAGAAGAAATCGATCTGATAGCCCAGCTTGTTCTGGAACTCGGCTATATTCTCAACAGCGTATGTATGCACCTCATACACATTTGAACCCGGCTCGCGGGCGCGGATCTGTATCTGGTTCTCATGCATCGTCACATCGGGATTATCAAGGCTTGTCACGTCGTTGGCCGAAATATAGCCGGTGTTCTTGATATATCCGAGATAGTCCGAAAGCAGGTTCTTGTTGGTGAGCATTCCGCCCTCAACCAGATTGACCTCCAAAGAGTCGTACAGCATCTGAGCGATGCAGGCGCGGCTCGCGGGACTGCCTACGTTGGCCATGTTCTGAGCGTTCTTAATGATCGTCAGCGATCTGGCCTGATTGATATAATCGGAGTACCACGGGTCGGCGTTTGTGTTTACATAGCTGCCGTAGCCCAGAGCGCACACAACCATTTTTACAGCTTCCTCATAGAGAACGTTGTTGTTGGGTCTAAACGTGTTGTCCTCGGGATATCCGTTGACGATGCCTTTGCTGTATGCTATGTTAATATTAGGAATAGCCCAGGAGATCGACGAGTCCGTGTCGGAAAGATCCGTGAACGGGAGCGACTCCGCCGAAGTCGAGCCTAAGTTTCCGGCGCCCATTACTCTCATGAGCATAGCCGTGAACTCCGCGCGGGTAACGTCGTTGTCGGGTTTGAATGTACCGTCCTCATAACCGTTGATTACACCCAGCTGGCTGAGCGCCGAGACCGCCTGCGAATACTGCGCCGTTGCGGGAACATCGCTGAAATCCGCGAATACCGCGCCGCAGGACACGATCATCAGAAACGCGACAACCAAACAGGTAAGTCTTTTAATGTTTCTCATATTTTACCCTCCAAGATAAAAATAAATTTTAATTATTTTACTTAATACTTTTGCGCGGCAGTCCGAAATTAAAGACGGACAAACCGCCGCAATGTTAATTTTAACACACTAAGTTCAAAAAGTCAATAGATAATCAAACATTGCGCTTTTATAATTTGCGGTAATTTATTATCGCGATAAAAATGTTTTCCTACATTAGAATAAATAAGGGCGCCCGCCGCGGAAAAACCGCGGTTTATTTCTTCTTTCTTATAAAAGTGTCGGGCTCAAGCTCGAGCTCGGTTTTTATATAAACCACGCTCTGCGGATGGTTGGCGACCTCGATCTCGCTGCCGTCCGCATCGGTCATATACTCTATGACCTGCTTTGAAAAATCACCGTACGGACGAAGGAACTCGACCTCGTCGCCTTTAAAAAAACGATTTTTCTGGATCACCTTCGCCATCCCGGTTTTATTATCATAGCTCTCGACCACGCCTACCATGTCGTAGTTTCTGATATACGAGCTGCTCTCGTAGTGCTGCTCGGTGCCGCCCGGCTTTCCGAAAAAGAACCCGGTGGTGTAGTCGCGGTGGCTGACCTTTTTCACCTCGTCCATAAGACGCTCGTCAAACTTATACTCTCCGGGCGCGGCGGCGAAATAATCATCGATCGCCTTTCGGTACGCCTTGACAACGGTCGCCACATAAAATTCCGACTTGACGCGGCCCTCTATCTTAAAGCTGTCAACGCCCGCCTCGACAAGCTTGTCTACATAAGGCAGCATGCACAGATCCTTTGAGTTGTATATAAATGTTCCGCGCTCATTCTCAAACACGGGCATATACTCGCCGGGCCTCTGCTGCTCCATCAAAAAATATTTCCAGCGGCAGGGGTGGGCGCACTCGCCGCGGTTTCCGTCGCGGCCCGCCATGTAGTTGCTGAGCAGGCAGCGCCCCGAGTATGAAATGCACATCGCGCCGTGAACAAAAGCTTCGATCTCGAGGCCGGGCACCCGATCGCGGATCTCGCGGATCTCGGCAAGAGACATTTCCCGCGCCAAAATAACGCGCTTCGCGCCCATATCGCGCCACATCTCGGTGCTTTTCCAGTTTACGTTATTGGCCTGGGTGCTTATATGGATATCGGTGTTCGGCATAAGTTCGCGGGTCATGGCGAACATCCCCAGATCGGAAAGTATCACCGCGTCGATATCTATTCCCGCAAGCTCATTTAAAAAACCGCCGTACTCGGCTATGTCGCTGTTGTGCGGAATTATATTGGCGGTCAGATACACCTTTTTGCCGCGCTCACGGGCGTACCTGACGCCTTCGGCGATCTCGGGAACCGTGAAATTGTCCGCCGCGGTGCGCAGCGAGAACTCCTCGCCGCCAATATACACAGCGTCGGCGCCGTATGTTATCGCGGTTTTTAATTTCGCGAGATTCCCCGCCGGCGCCAACAGCTCCGGCTTTTTTGTGATTTTATCCATGATATGTTTTCCTTTCAATATAAAACATCGGTCTTATGTTTTGCGACGTGGGGACTAGGACTATTTTCGGTTTATGTTTGGCTCGCCCCTTGGGGAGAGCTGGCGCCGAAGGCGACTGAGAGGGGTTTGTGTTCCAAATCACATGTGAAACCCCTCTCCGTCAGGCTGCGCCTGACACCTCTCCCCAGAGGGCGAGGCAGACCTGCGGCTCGCCCTCAAATCCCGTGTTATAAAAAGGGCACATTATCATGTGCCCTTCACTTCGTAATTAATACGCAACGCCCATGTAATCGCATATACCGTGGACTATACTCTCGGCGTACAGCTGCTGATACCCGCTGTCGCCAAGCTTTGCCGCGTCGTCGGCGGTGTCGATAAACGCTGTCTCAACCAGCACCGCGGGCATTGTGGTGTGTCTGATCACCGCGAATCCCGCTTCCTTGACGCCTCTGTTCACGGTGCCAACGGAGCTTATTATGTAGCTCTGTATTTTTTGTGCGAGCTTGCGTCCCTCGGAGCTGTTGTAGTAGCAATAGGTCTCGGTTCCGTTTGAGCCGCCCGCGTTGCAGTGTATCGAAACAAACAGCGCAGCGTTCAGGTTGTTCGCCAGATTGTATCTGTAAGCCAAGCTGTCCGAGGTCGACGCGGTCGAGCAGTTGTCGGTGATCGAGTTTCTCGTCATAACAACATTGAATCCGTGAGCCTCAAGCAGCGGTTTTACCTTGTCGGCTATGTACCAGGTTATATCCTGCTCTCTGAGACCGTTTCCGGTCGCTCCGGTGTCAACTCCGCTGTAATTGTGGCCCGGGTCGATAACGATCGTCTTGTTGGGCTGATAAGCCGAGTTCCAAACCGGAACGTTCTGCGGAACGCTCTGCTGCGGAGCCGCCGTGGGCGCAACCGTTGGCGCAGCCGTAGGTATCGGCGTGGGGACCGCCGTGGGTCTCGGCGTCGGAACCATCGTGGGCAGCGCGGTTGCCGCGGGAACGTTTACCGCGGTTGGCGCGGGCGTTATAACCGCCTTCGCCGTCGGCGCCAATGTAGGCGCAAGCGTGGGTGCCGCTGTCGTCGGAGCCACAGTCTGAACAGCCGTGGGCATGGGAGTCGCCGCAAAAATTTCTTCTTTCGGAGCCTCTGTGCTCTGCGGAATAGCAGTGCTGTGCGCCGCGTTGTTCGAAAGATCCGCCGCGTCCGCAACAACATTGCTGTCGTCGATCTCGCCGCCGTTTATAAAGCTCAGCGAGTTGTATATCATCTGAGCCACAAAGGCTCTGTTCGCGTCTTTTCCGACCGCCTTGGTCGTGTCATGAAGAAGTCCGTACTTGTCGGCCACCGCCAGATATCCGGAATACCAGTAGGGTCCGACGCTTCTCAGGCTGTCGTCGCCCGCTCCCGAGGAGCAGACAACCATTTTCACGACCTGCTCGTATGTGACCGGGTCGGCGGGCGCGAAGGTGTTGTCCAGATTTCCGTTTATGTAACCTCTGTCGTAGCAATATGATATGTAGCTGTTCGCCCAGTAGTCGGCCGAAACGTCGGTGAACGGCGTGGTCGACGCCTGGTAATAATTCTCGTTATAGCCCGTCGCTCTTGAAAGGAACGCGCAGAACTCGGCGCGCGTCGTCTGAGCGTCCGGAGCGAAATTTCCGTCCTCGCGTCCCTGGATAACGCCGATGTTGCTCAGCTTATCGACCGCCGTGTAATACGAGGCGGTTATCGGAACGTCCGAAAACTCTCTCGCCGAAACGCCCGCCGCGGGAAACGCGGCGACCAGCAAGGACAGTATAAGCACCGTCAGAGCGAGCGCCTTAAATTTTCTCATAAAAATATCACCTCAAAATATTTTCGCGCCCTCCTCGCCGCCCGGGCGGCAAACGCGCGATTTATCTCAACTTCCCTAAAACTGATTTACATTATAACAGCTTTTGCCCCGAAAATCAAGGGAAAACGGGATTTTTTCACAATTTGTTAAATCATCATTTACAAAAAATACATAAAATTATTTCGACAATTCCCGCTTTTTTGCCGCTCTCCGAAAATCGTCATACAAGATATTGATTTTGATTTTTTCTCAAATCAATATCTTGTATATTCGTGTTTGTAACACAAATCAAATATTTCTGTAACATTTCTGTAACATTTCTTTTTCGCGATTTTCGCCGTTTTGTGCAGTTTGCACAAGCAAATTCAACATATCCCTTCGCAAAACTTTTGATATATTTGACACAAAAATATCAAAAAAGTACTTGAATATTTTTCCGCTATAAGGTACAATAATAATAACCTAAAAAACGCGCCCGAAACGCGTTTCGGATTTTTGAAAAATAATAAACAATTTTAATTTATATTTAGGAGGTACTTTTATTATGGTAAAAGTTGCTATTAACGGTTTTGGACGTATCGGCCGTCTGGCTTTCAGACAGATGTTTGAGGCTGACGGATATGAGGTTGTTGCCATCAACGACCTGACGGCTCCCTCGATGCTGGCAAATCTTCTGAAGTACGACACGGCTCAGAAGGGATTCTGCGGCGCGATCGGCGAGGGCCTGCACACAGTCGAGTGCGACGACGAGGCGAGAACTCTCACGGTAGACGGCAAGACCCTCAAGATCTATGAGGAAGCCGACGCATCAAAGCTCCCCTGGGGCGAGATCGGCGTTGACGTTGTTCTGGAGTGCACGGGCTTTTATACCTCAAAGGCGAAGGCTCAGGCTCACATCGACGCCGGCGCCAAGAAAGTCGTTATTTCGGCTCCCGCCGGCAACGACCTGCCCACAGTTGTTTTCTCGGTTAACGAGAACGTGCTGACAGCGGACGACAAGATCATCTCCGCCGCTTCCTGCACAACCAACTGCCTGGCTCCCATGGCCAAGGCTCTCAACGACTACGCTCCCATCCAGAGCGGAATCATGTCGACGATCCACGCCTATACAGGCGATCAGATGATCCTGGACGGCCCCCACAGAAAGGGCGACATGAGACGCGCCAGAGCGGGCGCTGCCAACATCGTTCCCAACTCAACGGGCGCGGCCAAGGCTATCGGCCTGGTTATCCCCGAGCTCAACGGCAAGCTCATCGGCTCGGCGCAGCGCGTTCCGGTAGTTACCGGCTCGACCACTATCCTGACAGCGGTAGTTAAGGGCGAGAACATCACGGTTGACGGAATCAACGCCGCCATGAAGGCCGCCGCAAGCGAGTCTTTCGGCTACAACACCGACCCGATCGTATCTTCCGACGTTATCGGAATGAAGTACGGCTCGCTGTTCGACGCGACCCAGACAATGGTTGCGGAAGTCGGAGACGGCATTTATGAGGTTCAGGTTGTTTCCTGGTACGACAACGAGAACTCCTACACCAGCCAGATGGTAAGAACCATCAAATACTTCGCCGAACTCGGCTAAAAAAACAAAACTCAAACAAAAGCCGCCGCGGCGCAGTTTTTGCTGCGCCGCGGCATTTTTAAATATTAAACTTATATTTCCCTTTTCCGCGCCCTTTGACCTTAACGATTAAATCAGACGATATTAGTTTTTTGATCAATTCTCCCGACGCACTATAGGCTATGCCAGTGATTTCCATAATCTCACCGCGTCCAAATACTTTATTTTCTCCGAGTTCTTGATATAATAATTTAATCTTTTCTTTTGTTTTTTTATTTACCGTAAGATTGGAAACACGAGCTTCAAACGCTTGTTTTTTATCCGAAACGCCGATTTTCTCTTTATCAATCGCCGGTTTTTCTTCCGAATCAACGGTTTTTTCTATATCAATCGCTTGGTTTTCGCCCGTGTCGCTATAATTCAGATTATACAACGTCACCCAAAATGAGGAGCTGTCAGAATAAAACTGCGGCGCATATTCGGGTTTATAGTTTCTGCTTGAGTATATTATCGCATACTATTTTAAAAAATACAACACAAATTTTTGTTCACATGTCAACATACGTATTTTCCAAATTACTAAAATTTTGATTGACAATATTTCCGGCATGTGATAGACTGTATTCACCACATAATTTTAAACTTAATATACCACAATAAGAAATAGGCGTATTTTGCTTTTTCGGCAAAAATGCGCGCTCATTCTATTAGCTTATTTCTGTTGAGGTTTTACTAGTAGGTTTAAAATTGTGTGGTAACAATCCGAGCCGTGCATTTTTCGTGTGTGGTTTAGATTGAGACCACACACTTTTTATTTTCGGGAGGTACATTTTTATGAAAAGAGTTTTATGCTTAAGTTTGGTATTAACAATCCTTTGCGCCCTGCTGACATTCACGCCCGCAACCGCCGCGACAATAATCGCAAGCGGCGACTGCGGCGCGCAGGGAGATAATGTAAAATGGACGCTTGACAACGAAGGTACGCTGACGATAAGCGGCACGGGAGAGATGCGGGATTATACGTGGATCAATCGTCCGGCATGGTTCAATGAAGAATATAGATATGGAATTAAAAACGTAATAATTAAAGATGATGTGACAAATATAGGAACTAACGCATTTTATGGCTGCGAATGCCTCGCGAACATAACGATGTCAAATAAGCTGACTTTTGTTGGAGAAGGCGCTTTTGGTGATTGCTACACTCCGATCGATGTATATTACAACGGTAGTAAAAACGACTGGCGCGGAATAACTTTTGGTTCAAACAACGATTCATTGATAAAAGCCGAAAAACATTTTAACGATTCCGAAAGCTCCGCGACGCCGGTTCCGCTTAAAACGGTTAATGTATCCACAGTCGAAGAACTGCTCAACGCCATTGATTCAAACACAAAAATTATAATGGCTCCGGGCGAATACCTGATCACAGATGAAGTAGATATAAGGAATATCAAAAATTTGGAAGTCTACGGAAACGGAAAAGCCGAAATAAAGGTTGATAAGGGTTATTTGGCAGTTATAAATATATACAACTCGCGAAACATTTTGATTGACGGTCTTATATTGGGACATGATGTTCCGCAATTCGGCTGTGAAGGCAACGGAGTAATCAATATCTTTTCAAGCGCGAGCGTCAAAATAAATAATTGTGATATATACGGCTGCGGCGTGTTCGGATTATGGACGGATCATAGTAAAAACACTTTAATCAGCAATACCGTTATACGAGATTGCATGGCATGTATCGCTTTGATTCATGATGGAGCAACATTTGAAAATTGCGCCTTTCTCAGAAACGCGTATGATAAAGGATATGCCTCCGAATATAAAGCTTTTTCAGGCGGTTGGCGAAATAATATTGAAATAAACTTAAACAATTGTACATTTCAAGACAATTTAAACACTGTTTTCGGAAGCGACAATATTAAGTTTAACATTAACAACTGTCGTTTTTACAATAACGCGTGGGGATGGCCGGAAAGCAATTTCACTCCGACTCCCAAGCCGACAGCAACACCTACACCCACGCCAACAGCAAAGCCCACTCCGACGCCAAAACCGACGCCGACGCCAACTCAAAGGCCGACGGCAGCGCCTACGGCAAAGCCGACGGCCGACCCGAACGCGCCTTCGGTTGAGATAACCGGGGTTTTTGATTATATTGTTACTGCAAAGGTCAATAATTGCGATAATTTTGACGCGCAGGTGATCTTGGCGGTGTATAACAAAAACGGCGCGCTTATTGAAATGCAGAATTATTATAATACCGGCGATGTAATGTTTTTTAGCGAGAATTTGCAAAATGCGGACATAAAAGTAATGCTGTGGAGCGACACGGACAGCATGAAACCCCTGGCCGAACCCGCCGAAATAAGTTTATGAAAAAATAATTAATTCTTCCCAATTAAATCCAAAGGGCGGGCGGCTGCGGCCGTCCGTTTCACCTAAAGGCTCCCCTTCCTTTTAGGATGGGGAGCTGTCAGCGCAGCTGACTGAGGGGGAGGCCTAGTCCCTAGTACCTAATCACTAGTACCTATGTTAACCCCTCTCCGTCTTTCCGCCTGCGGCGGAAATCCACCTCTCCCCAAGGGGCGAGGCAGACGGGCTACGGCATTGGTGCAATCGGGGATACGGAAACACCGGCCGAAATAAATTCGGCCGGTGTTTTGGGTTATTTATGGTCGTCCTCCTCGATCAGCTCGTGCCTCTGACCTTTTCCGGATTTGAGCTGCTCGATCCCTCTGTCGATCATGTCAAGCTATTTTTCATTTAGCAGGGCGGTTTTGTAGTCGCCGAGTTTGGCGGTTTCCTCTTTGGAGAGTTTGGGGAACTGCGGGTCCATGTCCTCGAGGGTCTCAAGCAGAATCTTTGTCACGAGGTAGCGCGTGAGCCACTTTCTGTCGGCGGGCAGCACATACCAGGGCGCGGTCTTGGTGCCCGTGGCGTTTATCGCGTCCTCAAATGCCTCGCGGTATTCGTTCCATTTGGCGCGCTCCTTCAGGTCGCTGGCCGAGAACTTCCAGTTTTTGGCAGGATTGTCTATGCGCTCCAAAAAGCGCTCCTTCTGCTTGTCGGCCGAGACGTTTAAAAATATCTTGATTATTCTGTAGCCGCTTAAGCTCAAATATTCCTCGTAGTTGTTTATCATACGGTAGCGATTTTTGAAAAATTCTTTCTCGCTCATGTCAATGCAGCGGCTCGGCATGTTGTAGCTCTTATAGAATTTGTTGACCTTAACGGTCAGCACATCCTCGTAGTGGGAGCGGTTCATGATGCCTATGTAGCCGCGCTCGGGGATCGCCTTTTCGATCCTCCACAGAAAGCCGTGGGCGAGCTCCGCCGATGTGGGCTGCTTGAACGATGTGACTATAACGCCCTGGGGGTTTATCCCGCTCATAACGTGCTTTATCGTGCTGTCCTTGCCCGCGGCGTCGATCGCCTGGAGAATGACGAGCAAGCCCTCTTTCGACTCGGCGTACAGCCTGCTCTGGAGCTCTCCCAGCCTCGGCAGCATTTTCGCGGTCTTTTCGACAGTCTTTTGCTTGTCGGGTTTGTACTCTTTGCCGTTTGTCGAAAGCTTTTTTAAATCAAGCTTTTTTTCACCGTCATACATAAAATCTTTTGTTTTCATTAAAAATCACCCCTTATTATTCTATTTTATATCCGTTTTTTGATATTGTCAATATTTAAATTGTTAATATTTGTTATATTGATTGATTTTTGCGAAGAATTGTAATATAATTTAAGAAAAATATTATTTGATACAGGAGAAGAATTATGTCTAAAATATTGGTTCTCGCGGAAAAACCGTCGGTCGGCAGAGAGCTGGCGAGAGTTTTGAAATGCGCGAAAAAGGGAGACGGCTGCCTGATAGGCGGCAAGTATATCGTCACGTGGGCGCTGGGGCATTTGGTGGAGCTGTGCGACCCCGAAGCCTATGACGACAAGTACAAAACATGGAGCATGGACACGCTGCCGATGCTGCCGAAGCCCATGAAGCTGCAGGTGATACGTCAGACGTCGAAGCAGTTCAGCGCGGTGAAAAAGCAGCTCAGAAGCCCCGAGGTGAGCTCGATAATAATCGCCACCGACGCGGGCCGGGAAGGCGAGCTCGTGGCGAGATGGATAATCGCCAAGGCAGGGGTCAAAAAGCCGATAAAGCGGCTGTGGATCTCGTCTCAGACCGACAAGGCTATACGCGAGGGATTTAGGAGCCTAAAGGACGGCAAGGACTACCAAAATCTGTATATGGCGGCACAGGCCCGCGCCGAGGCCGACTGGCTGGTGGGTCTCAACGTGACCCGCGCGCTGACCTGCAAATTTAACGCGCAGCTCTCGGCGGGCAGGGTGCAGACGCCCACGCTGGCGCTGCTGGTGCGCCGCGAAAACGAGATACGCAAATTTGTTCCCAAAGAATATTACACGATAGAGGCCGACCTGGGCGGACTGTTCGTCACCTGGACAGGCGAGAACGGCGGAAGCACGTTCAGCCGCGAAAAGGCCGAGGCGGTGAAAAACGATATCAAGGGAAAGGAGTTTCGGCTGACCTCGATGCGCCGCGCCGAAAAGCAGACGGGCGCGCCGATGCTCTACGACCTGACCGAGCTGCAGCGCGACGCCAACAAGCTCTACGGCTACTCGCCAAAGCAGACCCTTAACATAATGCAGAAGCTGTATGAGCAGCACAAGGCGCTGACCTATCCCAGAACAGATTCGAGATACCTGACCGACGATATCGTGCCGACTCTCGGCGACCGTTTGCGCGCGGTCTCAAAGGTCGAGGACGCAGCGGCGGAAATACTCAAAAAGAACCTTAAGATCAACAAGGCCTGCGTCAACAACGGCAAGGTCTCGGACCATCACGCGATCATACCCACCGAGGAGCGCGTTCCGATGATAAGCCTGTCGCAGGAGGAAAAGCGGATATACTCGCTGGTGGTAAAGCGGTTTTTGGCCTGCTTTATGCCGCCCTATAAATACATGCAGGTAAAGGCGGAGTTTAAGTGCGGCGGCCACAGCTTCAAGGCGGGCGGCCGCGAGGAGGTCTCAAAGGGCTGGAAGGCGGTGTATTCCTCCGACTATTCCTTTGACGAGGACGAGGACGTGACCGAGATCCGCGTCGAGGAGCGCAAGCAGATACTTCCCAAAATGAAGGAGGGCGACAAATTTATCTGCAAAAACGTGTTTATAAAATCAGGAAAGACCCGCCCGCCCGCGAGATACACCGAGGCGACGCTGCTCTCCGCTATGGAGAATCCGTCCCGCTTCGTCAGCGACAAGAACATGAAGGAGTACCTGGGCGGAGGCCTGGGCACGCCCGCCACAAGAGCCGATATAATCGAAAAGCTGTATTCCTCGTTCTATGTTGAAAAGCAGGGAAACAGCATGGCGCCCACCTCGAAGGGCATACAGCTGATCGACCTGGTGCCAGAGGACCTCAAAGAGCCGCTGCTCACCGCCAAGTGGGAGATGGAGCTTGAGCGGATATCAAAGGGCAAGGCCGACAAAAACAAATTTATTTCGGAAATCGAAAAATACGCGTCCGATCTGGTAAAGACCGTGAAAAACAGCGAGGCGTCCTACCGCCACGACAACATGACAAAAAAGACCTGTCCCGAGTGCGGAAAATTTTTGCTTGAGGTCAACGGCAAAAAGGGCAAGATGCTGGTCTGCCAGGACAGGGAGTGCGGCTACCGCCGCTCGGTCAGCATAATCACGAACGCGCGGTGCCCCGAGTGTCACAAAAAAATGGAGCTTCGGGGCGAGGGCGACAAAAAGAGCTTTTACTGCTCCTGCGGCTACCGCGAGAAGTATTCCGCCTTTAAAGAGAGAAAAAATCAGGGCGGCGCCTCGAAGCGCGATGTTCAAAATTATCTGAGGAACCAGAACAAAAAGGAGGAGGCCAACAATCCGTTCGCGGCCGCCTTTGACAAGCTGAATTTGTAATATAACAGGAAAGATTTATCATGAATTTTCTTGATCGGATATTGTTTTATGTCTATCCCGGTGCCTGCGCTTTCTGCGGCGCTCTTATGCCGCACTCGAAAACCGGAGTGTATATCTGCCCCGAGTGCATGGAAAAAGTGCGGTTCTGCGCCCGCGGCAGCTGCTGCTCGATATGCGGCGCGCCGCTTGAGTTTGCCGCTGCCGAGGATAAGCGGCGCGGAACGATCTGTCCCGAGTGCTTTTCCATGCGGCGGAGCGGCGCGAGGCGGAGCTTTGACAGGATAATCGCCGCCTGCGCCTATGACGAGAATTCAAGCGGCGGCATAATAAAATACAAAAGAGGACGGAGCCTCGGCTCCGCCTCGACCTTCGCGGGAATTATCGCCGCGAATATCAGCGGACGCCTGCCCGATATAAAGTTTGACTTTGTCGCGGCGGTCCCGCCCAGACGCGCCAGAATACGGGAGATCGGGTTTGACCAGTGCGATCTGCTGGCGCGGAAAACCGCCAAGGCGCTCGGCGTTCCGTATATCAAAGGCGCGTTTAAAAGAGCGAGAGAGGGCAAAAAGCAGACCGAGCTCTCGGGCGATGAGCGGCGCGAAAATTTGGCGGGCGCGTTTGAAACGCGGCTCGGCGCGGACAGGCTCAAAGGCAAAACAATATTGGTGATAGATGACGTTAAGACAACCGGCTCGACCATGGAGGAGTGCGCCCGCGTTTTAAAAGAAAAAGGCGCCGCTTACGTCTGCGGCGCCGCTATCGCGGCAACCGGCCGCGAGATAAGTTAAATTTAAAATGATATCTGGGAGCTGTCGGGCAGATTGCCGAGCACACCGTTTTCGGCCAGCGTCTCAATGACCGTTTTGGTGACGCCCGAGCGCTGCTTTAGTTCATCTTTCGACATGAACTCGCCCTCGCGGGCCGCGTCGTAAACGGCCTGGGCGGCGGTGGTTCCAACACCCTGAAAAGCGTTCAGAGGCGGCAGTATTCTGCCGTCTTTTTCCAGGAATTTATAGGCGTGGCTCTCATAGAGGTCGACCGGGGCGAATTCTATTCCGCGCTCGTACATCTCAAGGCACACTTCAAGGATGGTGAACAGGTTCTTTTCATTGGCGGTGGCTCCGTTGCCCTTGACGCGTATCTTGCGCATCTCGGAGATAACGCCGTCCTTGCCGTTGGCCATTATAGCGGCGTCGAACAGGTCGGCGCGCACGGTGTAGTACGACATATAGAACTGTATCGGATAGTGTACTTTAAAATACGCTATGCGCACAGCCATCATAACGTACGCCGCGGCGTGAGCCTTGGGGAACATGTACTTGATTTTTTTGCAGGATTCTATGTACCAGGTTGGCACATCGTGCTCGCGCATGGCCTTTTCGTATTCCTCGGGCATACCCTCTTTGGCGGCTCTGCCCTTTCGCACAAACTCCATTATCTGAAAAGCCATGACCGGCTCCAGACCCTTTTGGATAAGATACACCATGATATCGTCTCTCAGTCCGATAACCTCGGACAGGGTGGCGGTTTTGTTTTTTATAAGGTCCTGAGCGTTGTTGAGCCAAACGTTGGTGCCGTGAGACAGGCCGGATATGATAAGAAGTTCCACAAAGGTCTTTGGCATCGTGTCCACCAGCATGCCGCGCACGAAGTTGGTGCCGAACTCGGGCACGCCGAAGGTGCCGACCTTGCTGTCGATCTGTTCGGGCGTGACGCCCAGCGCTTCGGTGCCGCTGAAAATGCTCATGGTCTCGGGGTCGTCAAAGGGGATTTTCAGCGCGTCGACTCCGGTCAGATCCTCGAGCATCCTGATAGTCGAGGGGTCGTCGTGACCCAGTATATCCAGCTTCAGCAGGTTGTCGTGTATCGAATGGAAGTCGAAGTGGGTGGTGATTATGTCGGAATCCTTTTTGTCGGCCGGGTGCTGCACCGGAGTGAAATCGTGGATGTCCATGGTTTTGGGGCAGACGATGATTCCGCCGGGGTGCTGTCCCGTGGTGCGCTTGACGTCGACCATTCCCTTTGATATGCGCTTGAGCTCAGCCTCGGGGGCGGTTATCTCCTTTTGCTCGTAGTATTTTCTCGCCAGCGCGATGGCGGTCTTATCGGCGATAGTGCCAATCGTGCCCGCTTTGAAAACATATTCCTCGCCAAACAGCTCGCCCACGTATTTGTGCGCCGTCGCCTGATACTCGCCCGAGAAATTCAAGTCGATATCGGGGACCTTGTCTCCCTCAAAGCCCAAAAACGTTTCAAACGGGATATTCAGCCCGTCTTTTTTGAGGGGCGCGCCGCACTTGGGGCAGACCTTGTCGGGCATGTCCATACCCACGGCGTACTCGCCTTTTTCATAAAACTCGCTGTATTTGCACTCGGGGCACACGTAGTGCGGGCAGAGAGCGTTGACCTCGGTGATTCCCGAGAGGAACGCCGCGAACGACGAGCCCACGCTGCCTCGGCTGCCTACCAGATAGCCCGCGTCGTTGGATTTTTTAACCAGCTTCTGGGCGATTATGTACATTACCGAGTATCCGTACTTCACTATGCAGTCGAGCTCTCGGTTCATGCGTTTTTCCACGATCTCGGGCAGAACGTCGCCGTATATCTCGTGGGCTTTTTTGTGGCACATTTCCAGAAGGTCCTTTTCGCTGTTGGGTATCTCGGGCGGATACGAGCCGTCGCGCACGGGCTGTATCTCCTCGATGGTGTTCGCGATCTCGATCGTGTTGTCAATAACTATTTCTTCTGCGCGATCCCCCAGATAGCTGAATTCATCCAGCATCTCGTCGGTGGTGCGCAGATACAGCGGCGCCTGGGTCTCGGCATCCTCGTAGCCTTGGGCGCCCTGGAGCACCCTGCGGTACATCTCGTCCTTGGGGTCCATAAAATGCACGTCGCAGGTGGCGACCGTCTTTATCCCCGCGCGGTCGCCCAGCTCGACGATCTTTTTGTTTATCTCGATAAGTCCGTTTTCATCGCTGACCTGGCCGTTTCTGAGCATAAACGCGTTGTTGCCCAGAGGCTGTATCTCCAGATAGTCGTAAAACTTCGCGATCTCCAGCAAGTCCTCGTCGGGCAGGCCCTTGATTATCGCGCGGTACAGCTCGCCCTGCTCGCAGGCGGAGCCGATCACGATACCCTCGTGATATTTATAGAGCAGGCTCTTGGGTATGCCGGGACGGCGGTAGAAATAGTCAAGGTTGGAGCGGGAGATCAGAATGTAAAGATTTTTGAGCCCCACATAGTTCCGCGCCAGCAAAATTATGTGGTACTTTCTCTCTTTGATCTTAGGGTCGTCTTTTTCAATGACCGGTATGTTTTTCTCAAGCTCCGCCGCCTCTTTCCAGACTGTCATCTCCATCATTTTTATAAAGCAGTATGCCGTGGCGGTGGCGTCCGCGACAGCCCTGTGGTGGTTGTCGAGCTTGACGCCCAGCCGCTCGCACACAAAGTCAAGCTTGTGCACTTCCTCGTTTGGGAACAGATCGCGCGACATTTTAAGCGTGTCCATGGTCTTGTTGGGGAAATATATTTTAAGCTGTCTCGCCGCCGCGTATATGAAGCTCATGTCAAACTTCGCGTTGTGGGCGACCATGACCGCCTCGCCGCAGAAATCTTTGAATTTCGGAAGTACCTCGGCGATGGTCGGCATGTCTTTCACCATCTCGTCGGTGATGCCTGTGATCTGCGTTATCTCGGCCGGGATGTCCCGCTCGGGATTGACCAGCTGCGAAAAGCTGTCAACGATCAGACCGTCTTTGATCTTCACAGCGCCGATCTCGGTTATCGCCTCATAGTCCGCCTTGAGACCGGTCGTTTCAAGGTCGAACACCACGTAGGTCCCGCGCTTCATTCGGCGTATCCTGTTCAGTTCTTTAGAGGGGATGTCGTCGATCAGATAGCCCTCCATGCCGTATATCATTTTAAAGCCCTTGTGGGCTTTGGCCGCCGCGTGCGCGTCGGGGAATCCCTGGACCACGCCGTGATCGGTTATCGCCATAGCGGGGTGTCCCCAATAGACCGCGCGGTCGACCAGATCGCCGATCGAGGTCATGGCGTCCATCGCGCTCATTTTGGTGTGAAGATGCAGCTCCACGCGCTTTTTGGGATAGTTGTCGGTCCTGACGGGCGGCTTTTCAAGAACCTTCGCGGAGCTTACCTTAACGACCCACGAGCGCAGAAAATCGTCGTACTCATAATCGCCCGCCACTTTCAGCAGCGCGCCCTCGCTCACCATTTCGGTCAGCGGTTTCATTTTTTCCTCGATCCCGAAGGCGCTGCAGGTGGTCGCCCACTCGTCGTCTCCGATCGAAAAACGCATTGATACGGTCTTTCGATTGCCGCGGACGTTTTCCCTCACGTCGCACTCGATGACCTCGCCGCTGATCACGCAGGCGCCTGTGTCCTCGTTTAAATTTATAATTGAAGTCGGTTCCCCGTCGATGTGTTTTCCGAATTGTTTCGCCTTTGGCTTAGCGGTTTTTTTAGGCGCGGGCGGCGCGGCGGCGATCTTTTGCGCGATGCTCTGCTCCAGTTCTTCCCGGTTCTTTATGTACTCGTCTTTGTCGGTATCCTCGAATTTAAGGTGCACGGTGACGTCGGCGCCAAGACCGTATGAAACATGATCGCGCATAAAACTGTCATAGCCTATCTTGCGCAGCATTTCCTCGCTGCCCTTGAGCCCGCCTATAGTCAGAACTCCGTCTCGAAGCTCCGCCTCGGCGCCGCACAGAAACGCCCTGCCCGAGTCGTGGCCGCTCAAAAAAACCTCGGTCAGGTAGTCGAAATACTCGTCCGAAAAGCCGAGCCCCGGATATTTCACAAATATGTCAAAATCTCTGAGGCCGTACAGCTTTTTCGCGGTATCGGCAAAGGCGCGGGTGTCCGTTGCGGGCAGAAAGTCGTCCGCGTCTTTTCCCGAAAGATAAACTGCCACCTCTCCCGCGGCGGTGTCCACATTGCAGGACGCTATCGCGAATTTTTCAAGAACGCGCGCGAAGCTCTCGGCCACGCTCACTTTGTCGAATATATCAAGAATGTTTGGGTTCATTTATATCAGATCCTTTTTTTATTTGTTATCGGTCATTTTTTTGATCTCGCTCAGCAGACAGGGTATGATCTCGGCCTCGCCGATCTTTTTGATTATCTTCCCGTGTTTAAACAGCACGGCGCAGCCGTCGCCTCCCGCGATGCCTACGTCGGCGTCAGCCGCCTCTCCGGGGCCGTTGACCACACAGCCCATGACCGCCACCTTAAGTTTTTTGTCAATGCCGCTCACCGCCTCGTTTATCTTTTCGGCGATGGGTATCAGGTCGATCTTGGTTCTGGCGCAGGTGGGACAGGACACTACCTCAACATAATCGCCGCCCATGTCCAGCGAGCGCAGTATCAGCTTTGCCGCCCAAGCCTCGCGCAGCGGGTCGTCGGTCAGCGAGACGCGTATCGTGTCGCCGATACCGTCAAGCAGCAGCGAGCCGATACCGACCGCGGATTTGACGATGCCCTGCTCGGTCGTTCCCGCTTCGGTCACGCCCAGGTGCAGCGGATACGGGAAGGTCTCGGACGCCAGCCGATACGCCTCGACCGTGGTCTTGACGCTCGACGCCTTGAGCGACAGCACGATATCATCAAAATCAAATTTGTTGAGGATCTCGACGTGCCGCTTGGCGCTCTCGACCATGGCTCTCGGCAGGTCGCCGCATTTTTCAAGCAGTCCTTTTTCCAGAGAGCCGCCGTTTACGCCGATCCTAATCGGTACGCCCGCGGCTCTCGCCGCCTTTGCCACCGCCGCGGCGTTGTTTTCGCCGCCGATGTTTCCCGGATTGATCCTCACCTTGTCTATACCGCGCTCTATGCACATCAGGGCCAGACGGTAATCAAAATGTATGTCCGCCACCAGCGGCACGGTTGAGCGGCTCTTGATCGCCTCGACAGCCTTGGCGCTCTGCTCGTCGGGCACAGAAAAGCGCACGATGTCACAGCCCGCCTCGGCCAGCGCGTTTATCTGAGCAATAACGCGCTCGGTGTCCGATGTGGGAACATTTGTCATTGACTGTATCTTTACCGGCGATCCGCCGCCGATCTCGGTCGTTCCTATTTTTATTTTTTTAGTCATGAGAGTTCTCCTAAAAACTTGTGATACGACCATTTTAACATAACGCGATTTTATATTCAAGGACAAATTTTTGAATTCGGCGGCGCCGTGCGGTTTTTTGCTCAATTGAAAATCCGATCGCGCCGAATAAAAAATCTCCCGCCGCGCGGGAGAAAAATTTATTTCAAAAACTTGAGCATAAAGCGGTTGAGAGGCGGGCGCTTGATCTTGACCGCGCCCTTTGGGCACAGCTCCTGACAGCAGAAGCATTTTATGCACTTTTTCCGGTCGATGTCGGGTTTTCCGCTCTCCATGCTTATCGCTTTGGGAGGGCAACAGCGGGCGCACTCGCCGCAGCCGACGCATTTTCCCTCGTCGATCGCGGGGCGCGAGGCCAGCATTTTCACGACCAGCTTGTTGAGGCGCGGCGGCAGCGACACGACCTTCAAAAGATTAAAGTCGGTCTGGGGCTTCACAAAATCGCCGAGCCCGAACGACTTCAGATCATCGCCCGTGACTTCAACGGCGCTCGGGTCAAACAGACCCCGCTTGGCGGCTTCCGATATGGTGTCAACGTCATCAAGGCCGTAGCCTATCATTTTGCAGGCGATGTAGTCAAGGGCGTGCGGGTTGGCGGCAGCCATGATAACGCCCGCGTCGCGCCGCTCGCCGTTGGTGGGGCCGTCGCCTTCCATGCCCCACACTCCGTCCATGACCGCCAGGGTCGGCTTCACGACCTCGCACAGATCGACCAGCATAGAGCAAAACGCTTTTCGCTCGTCCAGGCGGAAGTGCAGCTCCGCCTTATATGTGCCGGGAACCGTGCCGTACAGGTTTTTCACCGCGCCGCTGTAGCTCGTCATCGAGTGGGTCTTGAGCTTGGGCAGCGAAATTATAACGTCGGCGTCAAGTACAGGCTTTATGATCGGCAGCTTTTTCACGGTGGCGCCGTCGGGACACGGGACTTCCTCAAAGGCGGTGTCATAGTTGATCTCCGCGCCCGTGCCTTCCGCCGCCTCGAGCGCGCCGCAGGCCGAATACACGCTTTTAAGATACGCTGCGTTATACGGCCCGCCCGGGCTCTCGGCGATCGTCACTTTGCCGCCCGCGCTTTCGGCCAGCTCGATCACCGCGCGCAGCACCGCCGGGTGGGTAGTGACCGCTGCCTCGGGCTTCCTGCGCGACACAAAATTCGGCTTCAGAACCACGCGGCTGCCCGGCTTCACATATTTTTCGATACCGCCGATAAGGTCCAGCGATTTTTTCACCGCCGCGTAAGCGTCGGCGTAATCGGCGCATTTTACGATCGAGACTTTGTCCATGATAATCATTCCCCGCTTTTTGTTTGTTTTATTTATTATATAATAAATAAATTGAGAAAACAAGGGAAATATGACGGAAAAAGACCGGGCGGGGTCGTCCGCCCCTACGTTCCCACCTCCGTCTGCGGCAAGCCGCAGCCACCTCCTCCCGGGAGGAGGCAAAAATAGGCGCCCCTCGGGGATAATCAGCAAGCTTGCTTGCGGGTTCAAAGCTATCTTTCAAAATTGCTTGCGATTTTGACCAAGAGCTTCCTTAATGCTGTCGGGCAAAGCCCGACTGAGGGGGGACCTATTTGCTAATCACTAATCGCTATGTTGACTCCTCTCCGTCGCCTTTGGCGCCACCTCTCCCCAAGGGGGAGAGGCAAACGGGCGGCAATCTGCCGCCCGTTGGTTTAGTCTATTATCATAGTCTCGATGTCCTCGCCGTCGGTATAGGGGTCGGACGAGTAGGCCGATCGGGTCTCCGCGTCCTCGTAATCATTCACGCCGCTTGCAGCCGAGGGCTCGGGCGTTATATAGTCGACTTCCTCAAAGGCCACAAATTCCTTCGGGTCGAGGGGCTTGTCGTCCTTTCTGATCTCAAAATGCAGGTGGGGCTCGTCGTTCTGCTCCGAGACGGCGCTCGAGCCGATCTTGCCCAAAGTGTCGCCCATCTTGACCTCCGAGCCTATCGGCAGGTCGAGAACCTCTTTTAAATTGCAGTAAACGCTTTCGGTGCCGTCATCGTTGTGGTGCAGCACTACCGTGGTTCCGAGCAGGCTGTCCTCGTACACTTTTTTCAGCGTGCCGTCCTTTATCGCGGTCACAAACGTGTCGGGCGCGGCGCCTATATCAACCCCGCAGTGGGCGCGCCAGTCGTTCATGGTCTCGGAGTATACCAGATCGTCTCCGGAATAGTCTTTGATTATCCTGCCCGAAACGGGCGCCTGCGCGAGACTCGGAGCAGGCTTATCATCGGCGTTTGTCTCGGCGGCGGGTTTAGCCGTCGGCCTTGCTGTGGGCATAGCCGCGTCGTCCTCGTCGTTTTGCGGCAGTGCGTCCGCGTTGGCGGGCACAGCCGCGGCGTAGGGCGTTGGCGTCGCGAAGACCGAGCCGGTCTCTATCCGTTTGTTGTTGTCGGGTTTCGGTATCAGAGCGCTTAAAAGAGCGTAAATTCCTATGGCGGTAATCCCAAGCAAAAGGATTATGTAGAATCCTTTTCTTTTTGCCGAGATCGTGATGTCCTGCTCGTCCGCTTTGGGAGGGTCGGTGATCGGCCTGCGGTCGTAGTTGTCGCCCCTCTTGTTTTTGTCGTCGTTTTCGAATCCGTTATTGTTTTTGTTGTTCATTTTATCACCTCGATGTTAAGTCTTGCCAAAGACGGGCCGAATAATACATAAAATCGGTGAAAATTTAAAAATTATGAAATCACAAAATCGGTATTGTAAAATTTTTTCTTATATGTTATAATATCTGAATTATGATAAATAAATTCTTTTTGGGGGAATAAAAATGAGCTTATACAGTATAATACTCGCCGCGGGCGAGGGCAAGAGAATGAAGTCAAACGTGGCGAAGCCTCTCCAGCAGGCCGCCGGAAAGGCTCTGGTCGAGTGGGTGGTCGACACTGCCGAGGAGGCCGGAAGCGATGAAAACATAGTGGTTATCGGCCACAAGGCCGAGGACATGAAGGCGTATCTGGGCGATCGCGTTAAATACGCGCTCCAGAAGGAGCAGCTTGGCACGGGCCACGCCGTTATGCAGGGAATAGAGGCGCTCAAAAATATCGAGGGCACCGTTATGGTGCTCTACGGCGACGCGCCGCTGATCGAGGCGGACACATTAAAGCGGGTGCGCGAGGACCATATAAAGAAAAAGAGAGCCGCCACGGTCATAACCGCGTATATCGACGACCCCTACGGCTACGGCAGGATAGTCCGCGAACAGGGCGAGATAGTCAAGATAGTCGAGCAGAAGGACGCCGACGAGGACGAGCAGGAAATAAAAGAGATCAACTCCGGAATGTACTTTTTTGACATACAAAAGCTCAGAGCGGCGCTCAAGCGCATCACCAACAACAACGCCCAAGGCGAGTATTACATAACCGACGTCGTGGAGATCATGCTCGGTGACGGCGACAAGGTCGGCGCTTACGTGACAGATTTAGAGCAAATACTCGGCGTCAACGACAAGCTGCAGCTGGCGCAGGTTGGGAAGATATTAAACCGCCGCAAGGCCGTCGAGCTGATGCTGAGCGGAGTTACCATAATCGACCCCGACAAGGTCCAGATAACGGCCAACGTCAAGGTCGGCAGAGACACGGTGCTGTATCCCGGCACGGTGCTCGAGGGAAACACGGTCATAGGCGAAAACTGCGTTATCGGCTCCGATACCTCGCTCAACAACTGCGTTGTGGGCTCAAACACCACGATATTAAAGAGCGTCGCGATAGACAGCGAGATAGGCTCGGACACAAACGTCGGCCCGTTCGCGTATTTAAGACCCGGCACAAGGATCGGCTCGGACGTTAAAATAGGCGATTTTGTCGAGGTCAAGAACTCCACTATCGACGACGGTACCAAGGTGGCGCACCTTACGTATATCGGAGACGCCGATGTGGGCAAGCGCGTCAACTTCGGCTGCGGCACGGTCGTTGTGAACTACGACGGCGAGAACAAGCACCGCACGATAATAGAGGACGACTGCTTTATCGGCTGCAACACCAATCTGGTGTCGCCCGTAACCGTCCGCCACGGCGCCTACACCGCCGCGGGCTCGACCATAACCGACGAGGTGCCGCCCGAGTCGCTGGCTATCGCCCGCTCTAAGCAGGTGGTAAAGGAGCAGTGGACGGTCAACAGAAAAAAGTCCAAAAAATTAAAAAAGAGCAAAAAGCAGGATAAGTAAGATATTGTAAATTTATTTTATAAAGGCAGGCATAATATGTATATGGTGGTCGGCCTGGGCAATCCGGGCAGAAAATACGTCAACACAAGGCACAATATCGGCTATGACGTGATAGACGCGTTCTGCGCCAAAAATGACATAAAGTTTAAGTCGAGCCGTTTTCGGGCCATGGTGGGAACGGGATTTTTGGGCGGCGAGAAGATCGTCGCGGTCAAGCCCACGACCTACATGAATCTGAGCGGCGAGGCGGTGGCTCCCATAGCCGACTACTATGACATTCCCGCCGAAAATATAATAGTGATCTCGGACGACAAGACAATGGAGCTCGGCAAGCTTAGAACGCGAGCCTCGGGCAGCGCCGGGGGCCACAACGGACTTAAAAGCATAATCCTGTGCCTCGGCTCCGACAACTTTCCGAGAGTCAAGATCGGTATCGGCGAGGCAAAGGGCGAGACCCACGAGGAGATATGCAATTTCGTGCTGGGTAAATTCTCGAAAGAGGAGACCGAGGTCCTCACAAAGACCGCGGTGCGCGCTGTGCTGGCGGTCGAGGAGATCATAAAGTCGGGCGTTCGTGAAGCGATACAAAAATACAACGGGTAGGTTTATGAGCAGCGGATTTTATCAAATGATGGATGAGCTGGCGGATTTTGATGAGATCATATCCGCGCTCAAGTCAAAACAGAATATAAACCCAATCAACATAAGCGGTGTGTCGGATTCACTCAGGGCACACCTCGCTTTTTGCGTGTCCGAAAAACTCCAAGCGCCGATAGTTATGGTGGCGGAGAGCGACGCGGCGGCCGCCGAGCTGGCCGACGATCTGAGATTTTTCACGGGCGGCGGGGTCTTGCACTTCGGCGCGTCCGATATTTTGTTCTATGACGTGGACGCACGCAGCCGCGGCGTTCAGAAAAAGCGGCTGGAGGTACTTGACACGCTGTGCCGCAGCTGCGGAGATATCACGTATCTGGTGACGAGCTTCGGCGCGCTCGTCTCGCCCACGCTGCCCTATGAAAAATATATTGAGAACACTGCCGAGCTTAAAGCGGGCGACGAGATAGAGCCCGAGGAGCTTTGCGAAAGGCTGACGGCGCTGGGCTACAAGCGCGAGGACATGGTCGAGGGCGCGGGGCAGTTCAGCTCCCGCGGCGGTATTCTGGATTTTTTCCCGCCCCGAAGCGACAACCCGATAAGAATCGAGTTTTTCGACACCGAGATCGACTCGATAAGAGTTTTCGATAAGGACAGCCAGCGCACCGTTGAAATGATCGACTCGGCTCGCATAACTCCGGCGGCCGAACTGGTGCTGAGCGAAAAGGAGAGAGAAGCGCTGATCCGCCGTCTGTCAAGGCTTTTGAAAAACGGCGCGGATGAAAAATCGGCTGCGACGCTCAGCCGCGATATCGAGCGGATAAAGCAGAACATTTCGTTCCCATCAATCGAAAAATATATCCCATATATATATAAGGAAATACCGACGCTGATCGACTATATCCCCGACAACGCGGCGGTATTCTGGTGCGACCCCGCCAGGATCAGCGACTTAAGCGAGAAGGAAGAACTGCGTTTCGCGCAGGACCTGACCGATCTGGCGGAGCGAGGCATCATACCCAGGGCCGACGCGGTCTATAAAATGCCGCTCAAAAAGGCGGTACGCAGACTGGCGGAGCGCAGATTTATCGGAATAAGCGCGCTGCCCGGAAACTCGGCGGAATACCGTCCAAAGCGGACGTTTTCGATAAACTCAAAATCTCTGGCGGGCTTCGGCGGAAAGCTCGGGCTTTTGGTCGAAAATCTCAAATATTATAAATCCGAATCATATCGCACGGTGCTGCTGGGAGGCTCCGCGGCGAGGGCCAAAAACCTTGTAAAACAGCTGGAAAACGAGGGCGTGTCCTGCGGTTATGCGGAAAAGCTCGAGGCGCTCCCGCCGGGCGGCGCGGTGACGGTCTGCCCGGGAAGCATAGGGCGCGGCTTTGAGCTGCCGCTGATCCGCGCAGCGGTCATATCCGACAAGGAAATTTTCGGCGGCGGGCGAAAGCGCAAAAAGCGGCGCTCCAAAATCGACGGCGAGAAGATAGACAATTTCGCCGATCTGAGCGTGGGCGATTATATAGTCCACCGAAGCTACGGCATAGGAAAATATCTCGGAATCGAGCAGCTGAATGTGGAGGGCGCGCGCAAGGATTACCTTAAAATACAGTATAAGGGCGGCGACTATCTCTATGTTCCCACCGACCAGACGGACATGGTGTTTAAGCACATATCCCGCGACGGCGCGAGAATAAAGCTCAACAAGCTGGGCGGCGCCGAGTGGGCGCGCACCAAGCAGAAGGTCAAGGCCGCTGCCGCCGACATGGCAAAGGAGCTGATCGCGCTCTATGCCGAGAGGGCCAAGATCCCGGGCATCGCGTTCCCGCCCGACGACGAGTGGCAGTCCGACTTTGAGGCGCGGTTCCCCTACGAGGAGACCGACGACCAGCTGCGCAGCATAGACGAGATGAAACAGGATATGCAGAAACCCCACCCGATGGACAGGCTGCTTTGCGGCGACGTGGGATACGGAAAGACCGAGGTGGCGCTGCGCGGCGCGTTCAAGGCGGTGAACGCGGGATATCAGGTTGCGTATCTGGTGCCCACGACCATACTCGCCAATCAGCACTGCAACACCTTCAGGCAGCGCATGAAGGACTATCCGATAAACGTCGCCATGCTGTCGAGATTTTGCTCGGCGGCCGAGGAACGGCGCGTTGTCCGCGGCCTCGCGACGGGCGAGGTCGATGTGGTTATCGGCACCCACAAGCTGCTGGGAGACAGGATAAAATTCAAAAAGCTCGGCATGCTGATAATCGACGAGGAGCAGCGCTTCGGCGTGGCTCACAAAGAGAAGATCAAAGAGATGCGCAAGGAGGTTGACGTGCTGACGCTGTCGGCCACGCCCATACCCAGAACGCTGCATATGTCGCTGACGGGCATCCGCGACATGAGCGTTATAAACGAGCCGCCCGCCGAGAGGTTCCCGGTATCAACATATGTTATGGAATACGACGCCGACGTGGCGGTCGAGGCGATCAACAAGGAATTGGGCAGAGGCGGACAGGTGTATTATCTGTTCAACAAGATAGACGGAATTTTTAAGATCGCCAACAATCTGGCCGAGCGCCTTCCAAACGCCAGGATCGGCGTCGCCCACGGCAGAATGAACGAGAGCGAGCTCGAGCGGATAATGATGGACGTGCAAAACGGAGACATCGACGTGCTGGTCTGCACCACGATAATCGAGACGGGTCTCGATATTCCCAACGTCAACACTCTGATAGTTGAGAACGCCGACCGACTGGGGCTCGCGCAGCTTTATCAGCTTCGCGGCAGGGTGGGGCGCTCGAACCGCGCGGCGTACGCCTATTTGACCTACCGCAAAAACAAAATGCTGACGCCCGAGGCCGAAAAGCGGCTGCTGGCCATAAAGGAATTCACCGAGTTTGGCAGCGGATTCAAGATCGCCATGCGCGACCTTGAGATACGCGGCGCCGGAAATCTGATCGGCGCCAGCCAGCACGGGCACATGGAGGCGGTGGGATATGAGATGTACTGCCGACTTTTGGAAGAGGCGAGGATAGAGCTCAGCGGAGGCGAGGTCAAGCACGAGACCGAGACCCAGATAGACCTTCCGGTGACCGCGTATATTTCCGAGGATTATATAGAGAACCACAGCGGCCGTCTCGCGGCTTACAAGAGGATCGCCTCGGTAAGGACCGAGGCCGAAATGCTTGACGCCTACGACGAGATAGAGGACCGCTACGGCACGATACCGCCCGAGACAAACAACCTGCTGCGGGTGTCGCTGATCAAGTCCGCGGCGGAGAATTTGGGCATATCCGAGATGATAGGCACATCAGAGAAGATCACCATAAAATTCGACCCGGAAAACCCGCCCGACATGGCGCCCTGCATAAAGCTTATAGAGAGCAGGCCCGATCTTGCGCGGCTCATAAGCCCCGCGAATCCGAAACTTATACTGAGTTTGGCTCCAGATAAAGCCGATCAGTACGGCGAAAAATACCTGACGGAACTCGAGGAGATAATGAAATCATTGATGCCGAAGGCCGAAGCATAACAAAGATTGTTTAAAATTTGTTATTTTTGTAAATAAATTTTAAATTTTTGTTAACATTCCAATAAGTTTTTACTACAGCTATGGAAAAACGGGATTATATGTAGTATAATCAAGTGAGGACGGTTTGATTTTTGAAAATAATATAAAGTTTAATATAAGGAGAGAAGAAGATGGACAACGAAAAAAATGATGCGCTGAACGAAAAAGTTCAGCAGGTGAAGGACGACGTCACCGCGAAGATCGCCGACGCCGCTTCCGAGATCAAGGAAGAGATCGCCGAGGCTGACGCGGCCGCGAGCGAGGCTGTTTCGGAGATCAAGGATACCGCGGCCGACAAAGCCGCCGAAGTCGGCGAAGCTTTCGAAGATATTGCGGCTGACGTCAAAAACAACATGACCGAGACCGCTCAATTTGTTGAAAAAAAAGCGGGCAAAAGCGTTAATCTTTCGGTTGGCGCGCTTGTTGGTATTGTTGTCGGCTGTCTCGCGGTCGCCGCGCTGGTTGTTTTCCTGATCATGAACTACATGCAGGGTCAGCCAAAGTACGGCAAGGCCGAGGGCAAAGCGATAGCGACTGTAAACGGTGAGAAATTGACTGATGCCGATCTCGGATATTACATCTACGCCGAAGCCACCAATCAGTATTACGAGGTCGAGGGCGACAACGCCGACGGCGAGCTCGAAGGCTACGATTGGGATAAGGATGTGGACGGCAGAAAGCTTTCCGACATAATCAAAGAGAACGCTTATAACGATGCCATAAGCGATATGGTCACGTCTCAGAAGACATCCGAGATCCTGACCGGCGACACGGTATGGGATGAGGAAGACGATCAGCAGATCCAGTCAACGGTCGACAGCTATGTTCAGCAGTTCGGCGAGGACGGCTTTAACCTTAGAGCGAAGAGCATGGGTATCAGCTCTGTCAATGAGTACGCGAGGATATACGCTATGGTTATGAAGTGTCAGGAGGTACAAGCCGAGATAGAGGATGACTTCAACAGCTTTGTGCCCGATGGCGTAAACCTTGGCGACTACACGCAGGACAACAAGGGCTCCGCGAAGCACATCCTGCTTATGGTAAACGACAACACGAACATTGACCCGGCGGCAACTCCCGACCCCGAAGCGTATGACGACGCGACAGCCGCGGCTCTGGCTCAGACGATCTCAGAGCAGGCCAAGGCGGGCGGAGATTTCGATTCGCTGATGGAGCAGTACAACCAAGATACCGGCGAGACCTCGTCGGGATACACCTTCGGCGAGGGCGAGATGGTGCCCGAGTTCGAGGAAGCGGCGTTCGCGCTGGCTCTCGATCAGGTTTCCGACCCCGTCAAGACCGATTACGGTTATCATGTTATCAAGAGGATCGCGGGCTTCTATGAGCTTCAGAATTACTGGAAGTCTCAGGCCAAGATCAGCGAGAACAAAGGCAATCTTGACAAGGTATCGGTAAAAGGCATTATGGACGGCGTATATCAGTCCGGCAAGCAGCTCCAGGCCGAGGAAGAGGCGCAGTACGCATCCGAGGACGAGTCCGACACTGAGGCCGAACCCGCCGAATCAGCGGCAGCAACCGAGTAATTTTAAAACCAACAACCCCGCGGCATCGCCGCGGGGTTTGTTTTAATCATAATGTCATTTGTATGCCGTTATTTTAGTTTATTATTCAATGAACGCGGGTACGGATTTTTTTCATCGGTCAGGCCCGCGAGATAATCCATGCTTGTGTCAAGCGCGAGCGCGATACGTTTGCACTGTTCAAAGGTATAAAAACGTTTTCCCGTTTCTATTTTGGAATAGTCGCTTTGGTCTATCCCTGTCAGCATTTGCATTTTAACTTGAGTAAAGCCTCTCTCTTTTCTTAATTCTTTTAATCTTTGCATTTTACTCACCTCAAAGTGACAGTCATTACTCTATTTCCTGCTCAAGCGAGTCAAATTCATCGGTTGAAAAAAATTTGCCCAATGTTATTCCGAGTCCGTCGCATAATATTTTAATTGTTTTGACGGTGGGATTTTTGCTCCTTCCGTACAAAACAGCTTTAAGCGATGAGGGAGACAATCCCGACATGGTCGCCAATTTGTTTAACGATATGTTTCTTTCCGCGCATAATTCAACAATTCGGTTTATGATCGCCTCGGTCGTTTTCATTACTTTTCACCCCGTGTATTATTATTTGATAATATTTTATATAATAATTCTTGACAATATAGGCGATATATGATACTATTATGGATAATATATGATACTATTGCGCCGTGACGAAACGGATTTGTAATATAGGCGATCAGAGAGGATGATATTTTATGAAAAAAAGAGTGTCGGTTTTTGTTGTGATTTGCATTTTTATGAACTTGATTTATGCGATGCCGGTTTCGGCTTATAATAAATCCGAGTTGCAACAAAAATTAATATCAGCTGTATATAACGGTGCGGGCGGACGTTTAAGCTGTGATTTTGACGGATATACCAGCACTGTCGGTAGACATGAAGGTATAGATATAGCACTATATAAGGGGGCGAATGTATATTCGGTTATAGATGGAGAAGTCACAGCCGCAAGAACTGCTTCGGGCGGCTTAACAACTATAGCTATTTATAATTCTGAATATAATCTTACAGTTATTTATTTGCATTCACAAAATTTTGCGGTAAGCGTCGGAAATCATGTGTCAAAAGGACAATTAATTTCTCATGAAGGAACCGGCGGAACCAGCTCAGCGCATACCCATGTTGAAATACGTCTTGGGCGTCAATCATACGCTTCTGTGAGCCAAAATGACAGTAAACTTGATAATCCGGATCCATATCCTTATTGGGAAAAAATTCTTAATTCAGCACCCAATCCCGTTAATCTTGGGGATGATTTTTATGCACATATAATTAATTCATATGTATGGATGTTTGTTACAAGCACAGATAGTGATGATGTTCGTTCATATTCTTCTACCGGCAATCTTGATCAACAATGGCACTTTGTCCGTCAAAGTGATAATAGCTATGAAATAACATCTGTTTGGAATGGAAAGTGCCTAGATGTTGATAATGCAGGAACAGCTAACAATACTAATGTAAAAGTACATTGGGATAATGATTCGGATGCTCAACGTTGGTTTATATATGATAATTCGGGTTCATACAAATTAAGAGCAAAATGTACAAATTGTGTTTTAGACTTGGAAAATGGTTCTTCTGATGAAGGAGCAAATATACAAATGTATGAGCAACACGAACATACAGGACAAAATTTCCAGATATTAAAAATTGATACTCCGCCTGCGAACTTAGGTTCACAGTTTTATGGTGTTATTTTAAATACAAAACCGTGGAAACCGATTTCTGTTGATAACGACGGATATGTAAAACTTGCCACGGAAAACGGATATGCAAATCAAGTGTGGAAATTTGAACGCTGTGCGGACGGAACTTATAAAATAATTTCCGCCCTTGACGGAAGTATGCTTGATGTGGAAACGGCCGGAGATGAAAATCGTTTAAAACTCCATACTTGGCCGGATGATACAAACGCAAATAATCAAAGATTTTATTTTTACGGAGAAGGAGATGGGTATGTAATTCGCCCAAAATCGTCGGCAAATCGCGTGTTAGACTGCGCGTGGGGCGGAACGACGGATGGAACTCAAATTCAAATATATGACAGGGATAATGTTCCGGCGCAAATTTTTTCTGTTTATAAAGAAGACGATGTTCAGTTAAAGCCAACTACTGTGTCTGTCAGCGTTGACGGAGTAAATCAAAATGCGTCATTTAGTTGGAAGGAAGTGTACGGTGAAAGCAGATATGATGTGAAAATCTGGAAAAACACACTTTTTGAGGGCGACGCTTACCATGTTGAATGGGGCGCAAAAAACAATTATAGCTTAAAATTACCGCCCGGAACATATCAAGCGTATGTGGACGCCGCGAATGAATTTGAATGTAAAATGAGCAATACCGTGACTTTTACTATCCCGGATTTTGTGTCAACCGGCAAAAAACTTCAAAAGGGTGACGCTAACGGCGACGGCGTTGTAAACGAAGAAGATATTACCTATATTGCAGATATGATAGTTGGAAATGTAACTCCAACAAAAGAACAAATAGATGCTGCTGATTTAAACGGTGACGGAAAAGTGAGCATGAATGATGCAGTTTGGCTCGATGATCTTCTGAAATCAAAGCCGGCACCCACGCCAACACCTACGCCCAAACCGACATTGAGGCCGACGGCTACGCCCAAGCCCACAGCGAAACCGACGGCTACACCAAAGCCGACGCCCGCGCCGACACCTACGCCGAAACCTACATTGAAACCAACGGCGACACCAAAGCCCACGGCGAAACCGACGGCGACGCCAAAGCCGACACCCACTTCTACGCCCAAACCTACGCCCACATTAAAACCTACTGCTGTGCCTACGGCAAAACCGACAATAAAACCCACGGCTGCGCCGAAACCGACAGTGAAGCCGACGGCAACGCCCAAGCCCACGGCGAAACCGACACCAAAACCGACTCCCAAACCTACATCCACTCCTGCGTCAACATTAAAACCTACCGCTGTGCCTACGGCAAAACCGACAATAAAACCCACGGCTGTGCCAAAGCCGACATTGATTCCGACAGATAGCCCGGAGCCAACCGCGGCTCCGATACCCACAAGTGCGCCGACGACGGAGCCCACCTCGACGCCCACGCTTGCACCTGCCGAAAAACCGGTCTATAATTGGGAAATCAATGATTATCAAAGCGGAGTTGTGACGATCACTGCGCCGAGGAGCGAAAAAGCGACGATTTGTATCGCGAAATACCGCGGCGATATACTGACGGACAGCGAGGTCATTGATTTGGCGGCGCTTGCCGGTGTGAATAATATTCACACGGCAAAGGCTTTGGAACCCGAAAGCGGCGAAAATCTCAAAATAATGCTTTGGAGCGAAAACCTCGAGCCCCTCGCGGAGCCGATATGCAGATAATGGCGGCAGTATCCGCTTTAACACCCCGCGGCGTTGCCGCGGGGTTTACAATTATGTTACAGGCAAAAAAATGCTTGACGAACATAGGCGTTGTTATGTATAATATATATTGAGGAAAAAGGGAGGATTTTGCGCTTTTGGGCGGGTCTTCCGAAGGATTTTTTAAAGCTTTGCAAAAAAATAAAACTATATTATATCATTACAAACAAGGGGAGATTTTACAATGAACGATATGAGCGTATTTGTAAAAATTGCACCTGTGATTGCGCTGATCGCGGCGATTTGCGGTCTCGCATTCGCGATGTATAAGTTCTTCTGGGTAAAGAGTCAGCCCGAGGGAACGAAAGAGATGGCGAATATCGCCTCTAAAGTAAGAAAGGGCGCTATGGCGTACCTAAAAAGACAGTACAAAACGGTCGGCATATTCTTTATAGTAATGCTGATCATCATCTGCATCATGGCGGCCTGCGGCCTGCTCACATGGTTCGTGCCCTTCGCGTTCCTGTCCGGCGGATTTTTCTCCGGTCTTTCGGGATTCATCGGCATGAAGATAGCCACATACGCCAACTCGAGAACCGCCAACGGCGCGCAGCAGGGCCTCAACAAGGGTCTTAAAATCGCGTTCTCAAGCGGTACGGTCATGGGTCTGACGGTTGTCGGTCTGGGCCTTCTGGACATCAGCGTTTGGTTCCTGATTTTAAGAGCGTTGCTCGGCAATCCCGACGATATCATGGCGGCGATGCTCACCTTTGGTATGGGCGCCAGCTCGATGGCGCTGTTCGCCCGTGTGGGCGGCGGTATCTTCACCAAGGCCGCTGACGTTGGCGCCGACCTGGTAGGTAAGGTCGAGGCAGGCATTCCCGAGGACGACCCCCGCAACCCCGCTGTTATTGCCGATAACGTTGGCGACAACGTGGGAGACGTTGCCGGAATGGGCGCCGACCTCTATGAGTCTTATGTCGGCTCGATCATTTCGACCGGCGCGCTGGCTACCGCCGCGGGCTTGGGCTACGCGGGAATCATCGTTCCCATGCTCATCGCCGCTATCGGTATCATCGCTTCTATCATAGGAACATTCTTCGTATCGACCAAGGAGGGCGCGACGCAGAAAAACCTGCTCGGCTCGCTGAGACGCGGCACGTATATTGCCGCCGTACTCTCGGCTATCGCGGCGGCTGTTCTGATATTCACTCAGCTGCCCGACAACACAGGCGTTTTCTGGGCCGTTATCTCGGGTCTGATCGCGGGCGTTCTTATCGGATTCTTCACCGAATACTACACCTCGGATTCGTATAAGCCCACCCAGAAGCTCTCCGGCTCGTCAGAGACCGGAAGCGCCACGATAATCATCGACGGTATCGCGCTGGGCATGAACTCGACCGCGATCCCGGTTATAATCGTTGGTATTTCGATTTTGATCAGCTTCTTCGCGGCTGGCGGCGGCGGATTTATCGCCACCGGCAATATGGACAGCTTTGCCATGGGCCTCTACGGCGTGGGTATATCGGCTGTCGGCATGCTGGCGACTCTGGGTATCACTCTCGCCACCGACGCTTACGGCCCCGTTGCCGATAACGCTGGCGGAATCGCCGAAATGGCGGGCCTGGGCGAAGAGGTCAGAAACCGCACCGACGCTCTCGACTCGCTGGGCAACACCACAGCCGCGACCGGTAAGGGCTTCGCTATAGGCAGCGCCGCTCTGACGGCTCTGGCTCTGATCGTTTCCTACACCGACAAGATCGAGGCTCTGGGCGGAAAACTTCAGCTTGATCTGACAAACCCGCCCGTTCTGATCGGACTGTTCGTGGGCGCTATGCTGCCGTTCCTGTTCAGCGCGTTCACCATGCAGGCTGTAGGCCGCGCGGCTCAGAAGATAGTTGTTGAGGTAAGACGCCAGTTCAGAGAGATCAAGGGCCTGATGGAAGGCAAGGCGGACGCGGACTACGCGACCTGCGTTGATATCTGCACGCGCTCATCGCTGAAAGAGATGATCGTTCCCGCGGCTCTGGGTATTCTGGCTCCCATCGTTGTAGGTCTGGTTCTGGGCGTTAACGGCGTGGTTGGCATGCTGGCCGGCGCTCTTGTATCGGGCTTCGCCATCGCGATCATGATGGCAAACTCGGGCGGCGCCTGGGACAACGCCAAGAAGTACATAGAGGCCGGAAACTTCGGCGGCAAGGGCAGCGAGAACCACAAGGCGGCCGTTGTCGGCGACACGGTCGGCGATCCCTTCAAGGACACATCTGGTCCCTCGGTAAACATCCTTATCAAGCTGCTTTCGATGGTTTCGATCGTGTTCGCGGGTCTTATCGTTAAGTTCAACCTTATCGACCTGATCTCCAAATAAGAATAATTTTGCCCGGACGGTTCATTCCGTCCGGGCTTTTTTATATTGACTTTTGTCAAATTATGGCATATAATTTAAATATATAGGCAAAGAGGAGGTTAAATATGGACAAGAACAACAGGCCGAGAGGGCGCGAAAAAAACGTGACCGGCGGCGGTATGGGTGTTCACAAGCGCGGCGAAGGACTGCACTCGGGCGGACCCGTGGGCAAGGCCGACGGCTACGCCGACCGCGGAGGACAGCGCGGAGACGACAAGGGCTTGGCCGACGACATTATCGGCGGTCTGGTCGGAAACGCCTTGGGCGGCGGACACAGCTCACAGAGCGGCTTGGGCGGCCTTGTGGAGCAGGGCATTGAGGAAGTTATCGAAAACGGCCTTAATCAGCACTCGGCAAATCAGCAGAGCGGTCAAAACTTCGCGGGCCAGAACTTCGGCGGACAGCAGCAGGGCGGAACGTTCGGCGGCGGCGCGAGGCGCAAGGGATGCAGCCCCGGCTGCCTTATCGTTATCGCCATTGCGGCGTTTTTGCTGCTGGGCGGCGGAGGCCTGATCGGCGGCAATCTGATGGGCTACGACAACGGAATTTCGGATGATCACACGCTATACACCAACTACTCAAACAGCGGCGCGCAGACGGGCGGCTGGTACAGCGGATCGGCCATGAACGAGGAAAGCGTAAACTACGGCGCGAACAACAGCGGCACATACAGCGGAGGCAACACGGGTTACCTCAACACCTCGGTGGCGGGCGGCGCCAGAGCCAAGCGCACCAACATAATCGGAAACGGCCAAGACACCATGACGATCATGGTCTACATGTGCGGCACCGACCTTGAGCAAAAGGGCGGCATGGCGACCTCTGACCTTCAGGAGATGGCGCGTGCGAATATCGCCGACAACGTTAACCTGATCGTGTATACCGGAGGCTGCCAGGGCTGGCGCAACAACGTGGTAAGCAGCCGCGTCAACCAGATATATCAGATCAAAAACGGGAATCTTATCCCGCTTGTTCAAGACGCGGGCGACGACGCGATGACAAACCCGAACACGCTGACCGGATATATTCAGTGGTGCGCCAAAAATTTCCCGGCCAACCGCAATGAGCTGATCCTGTGGGATCACGGCGGCGGCTCGATCAGCGGCTACGGCTACGACCAGAAGCATACGTCGAGCGGCTCCATGACGCTGGCGGGCATAGATCAGGCGCTTAAAAACAGCGGCGTGACCTTTGATTTTATAGGCTTCGACGCCTGTCTTATGGCGACAATGGAAAACGCGCTGATGCTCAGCCGCTACGGAGACTATCTGATAGCTTCGGAGGAGACCGAGCCGGGCACCGGCTGGTACTACACGAACTGGCTGAACGCCGTGTCTCAAAATACTTCGGTACAGACGACCGAGATAGGCAAGATAATATGCGACGACTTTGTTTCCGCCTCGGCGCAGAGCGCGGGCGGACAGTCAACGACCCTGTCGGTGGTGGATCTGGCCGAGATAGAGACGACCAAAGACGATTTCTCGATGTTCGCTCAGTCGATAGGCAAGCTGATACAGGACAAAAAGTACAACATAGTCTCAAACGCCAGAGCCGGCGCGAAAGAGTTCGCCCGCTCAAGCGGCATAGATCAGGTCGATCTGATACATCTGGCGAAGAACATGAACACGCCCGAGGCGGGCGCGCTCGTCAAGGTTTTAAACGGAGCTGTGAAGTACAACCGCACCTCAAGGACGATGGCGAACTCCTACGGAATTTCGATCTACTTTCCGTATGACAACGTCAGAAACGTTGATTCGATGGTAAGGACCTACAAGCAGATCGGTATGGACGAGGATTACACCCGCTGTATTCAGGAATTCGCGGGCCTTGAAGTCGGCGGACAGTCGCTGGCGGGCGGCACCGGAAACCCGCTGGGCTCGCTTTTGGGTCTCGGCGGAGGCGGAGCCGCGGGCTCCGACATGATATCCGAGATACTCGGCAGCCTTATGGGCGGCAGCGTAAACGGCATATCGGGGCTTGACGCCTCGAACTCGGGCTTTTTGACCGAGAGCGCGAGAGTGATCGAGGAAAACAAAAAATTCCTCGAGGACAACAGATTCGACCCCGAGGACCTTGAGTGGAAACAGAACAGAGACGGTCAAACAGTGCTCAAGCTCCGCGAGAATCAGTGGGATTTGATCGGAAGCGTCGAGCTGAATATGTTCTACGACGACGGCGAGGGCTATATTGATCTGGGTCTTGACAACACCTATGATTTCGACGACGACGGAAATCTTGTCGCGTCGGACGACAACACGTGGCTCGCGATAAACGGTCAGCCCGTGGCGTACTATTTCCTCGACGAGACCGAGGACGGCGACAGCTACACGATAAGGGGCCGCGTGCCCGCCATGCTGAACGGTGAACGGGTCGATCTTATGCTGGTGTTCGACAACGAGAACCCCTACGGCTATATCCTCGGCGCGAAAACCGATTATGACGAGAGCGTGACGGGCACCGAGGCAAAGGGCCTGACCGCGCTGGATCCGGGCGACACGCTCGAGTTCCTCTGCGATTATTACAGCTACGACGGCACTTACACCGACAGCTATTATCTGGGCGAGCCCATGACCGTCACCGTAAACATGCAGATAAGCAACGTGGACGTGGGCGGCGAGACCAAGCGCACCTACCGCCTGACCGACATATACAATCAGCACTACTGGACACCGGAATATTAAAAAATCAGGCGCCTCGTTAAATAATGGGGCGCCTGCGCAATTATCGGCGAGCGCGATATTATTGATTTTATATTTTGTGATCGGGGATGTTTTTATGAGAGCGAAAGCGGGATTATTGCTTTTAATTACTGTCTTGCTTATCTCTTCCGCCGCATATGCGGAGGGGAGCGGCGGTTCTTTGGATTTTGTTCCGAGGAACGGCGGGAGATTTATCTATTCAAGCAATCCCGAGAATATTTTGGACGAGAACCTTGCCGAAAGCGGCAGCATGCTGGATAATTACAACAGCCTTGTCCCGGGAACCTACACATATATGGCGTGGTATCACAACGGAACGAGGGGAAAAATCTATGCCGATGTGTTGTTTAACACGCTGAACCGCGCGGAGATCAGAGTGAATCGTTTGGGACTTCAAGTCTTTCCGCGCAAAAACTCTCCGGCTTGGACGGGTATTCGGGCGTATGCGGATTTTCTGGGCAGCGCCATAGAAAATCCGTTTGACGCGGATGAGAATAATTCGCCGAGATATATTCCGAAAGCGCTTGATCTGCCACAAACCATAACTCTCGCGGAGCCGAGGCGGTCGGTGTGGCTGAGCGATATTTACCGGTCGGCGTATGGCGAGGATTATCCTTTTATGTACGATTTTAACACTCCGATATACATAATCATGGAGTTTGAGGTCTTGAGCGGCACGCCGAGTCTCAGCACTATTGCGTATCGCGCGGGCTCCGACAAAACCGCGTTTTTGCTCGATTCGGCGCCGTATGTTCAGGATGTTGAGGTCTCAAAAACAAGCTCCGCCTCGCCGACATGGAAGGGAATGACGGAGTCGGCGCCCGCCGTCGACGCGGAGATAAATTACGCTGTCACCGAAAACGAGCCGTCGGACGCGTTTTCCCTTTCGTTTAATGTGAACGGTCCGTTCGGCGCGGCGGAAACGAGCAAGTGGCTCACCAACCTGAATCCGCAAAATGATATTTTTGCTTTTAGGATAGTTCCGGAGTCGTCTATGCCGGCGTTTGAATATAACGACGGATCTCTGTGGCGGTTTGACACGCGCAGGACGTCTTTGCGCTTCCCTCCCGACGGGCTGACGGAACAGGGCTTCGAACCCAACGGCCCGCTGCCCGATCTGTCGCTGCCGCCGGGCTATACTATAACCGACGGGTATTTTCAGGGCATGAAAAAGCAGCAGATCTCGCTCAGCCAGGGGAACTACAGTGTCGCGAACACGTATAACATATCAATAACGAATAATACCGATGCGGTATGGAAAATTAACTACAGAACCGATTCGGGCTCGGGCGTTGTTGTGGGGATCGGCGCAAACGGAGAGCCGCCGACATACACCTGCGCGGGCTCGTTGGGCTTTAAGGCTTTTCCCAGATTTGTGGGACCCACGATCGAAATACCGCCGCGTGAAACCGTGAGCGTGACGATTTCCGTCACCTTGACCACCGGCGACAACGGCGGAATAACCAACGAGCTTTTCCTGAGCCGAAAGTATTAGGAGGCGGTGTGAATATGAAAAAGTTTATTTCGTGTCTTATCGCTTTGGTTTTGGCATTGTGCCTGCTGCCTTCGATCGGCTGTCTCGCGGCTCCGGGAGCCGAGCTGATCCGCGGATTGGAAGATGGCGAGATATATTTGGGCGGCAGCGTCAGAAATGATGTCGCGGGCGTTCGCTTTACGGGCGACGGGTATATTATAAAAATGAATGACGGAGAAGATTATTTCACCGCCGATTTTGTGAATATGAGAAAAGTCGATGTTTATGACGACAGCGCGAGCTTTGACAAGTACAGCAGAATGGGCGGCATGGACGAGATCACGCGGGCGGGAGATGTGTATATCGCGCGTTCCGACGTGTATGACAATTACGGCAAAAGCGGCCGCGTTCTTGAGGATAAGGGATATTTGTACGTGTTAAACGATGATTTCGGATTAATTAAAAAAATAGAGTTTGATGATTATGTAAGTGAAATGTCATGCGTAGATGGAATGTATTACGTTCAAACCTCGGACAGGAGCGATATTAACGCTTCCGCGGCGAAGAAAATCGAAGCGGTGTACGAATCCGCCGACCTGAGCGCATGGACGCGCAGAGACGATCTCGAGCACGTGCCGCTGTATAACGGAAAGACGGCGCTGACTCTTATCGGCGAGGATATTTATATGTTCAAAAACGGTAAGCCGCAAAGCCGCGTATCGTATGAAAGCATGAGGGCGATTGACCGAAGCGGACCGTATTCCGACACTGCGTCGCAGCGCATACTTAACGTGTTCGGCGATTATTTTTGCGTGGCAAACAACGACGAAAAGGATATTTACGGCGATTTGTGGATGTCGGTCGACGGCGTGTATTTCAAAGAGTTTGAATTGAATACTTTGGAGTTTATTCCCGGAACCGACGCGCTGTGCGATAAGCACGAGAGCGCCTATGTTTTAAAAAGCGATATAGACCGGTATCTGCCCGATGACCCGATCTATGTTAAACTAAGCGGCGTGTTTTTGGGATTTGACGATCCTCCTGTTATGACAAACGGCGAGGTTTGGGCTCCGGCGGAGTTTTTGATAAAAAGCGCGGGAGGTTCCGTGTCGGCGGCTGACGGCGGGTTTGCCGCTCGGGTGCCAAAAACTTCCGGCCAAAAAATGCGCTCGTTTGACGCGCGCGAAGAGCGGGAGATAAGCCTCAAACCGAGCGGGAGCGTCGCTTTTTCCGAAAGGGTCGGCGGGTCTGCCGTGCCGATAAAGATGATAGGCGGCAAGCCCTACGCGCCGGCTCGGGATCTTGCGCGGAGCCTCGGCATGAGGTACATCCCACCCGCCGCCGAACGAGTTGCCGAGATAATAGGCTGGTGATAACGTAGGGACTAGAGAATAGGTTCTAGGGACTAGGATCCCCCCTCAGTCGGGCTTTGCCCG
>CANRBF010000010.1 GCA_947628795.1 uncultured Monoglobus sp. | reverse complement strand
GCCGGGGAAGTCGAGAAAGCGATAGAGCTTGGAGAAAAAGAATATAAGCGGCAGAAGAAGGAATCGGACCCCGAATACCGCGTTTCGGTTCTCGAGGATGCAACTTTGGAGCTGGCCGAAATGATAGCAACATAGGGACTAGGGAATAGGATCTAGAGACTAGGACCCACCCCCTCAGTCAACGTAGAGATTAGTGATTAGTAAATAGCGAATAGGAAGCGCCCAGCGGGCGCAGGGCTCCCGAAAACGCTTGCGTTTTTGGGAAGAAGGAACAAATTCGCAGCGATGAGCAAAAGCCGCATGAGGCTTTTGTGATAAGCGGAGAAATTTGTGACGCGGGAAGGGGAGCCTATACAGAAAGGAGACATGACACCGTGGTTAAATTGTATGTAATGAAGATACACCAAGGGAAGATGACGATCGAGGACGTGCCCGCGCTTTGGCGGGATAAGGTCGCGGCGGAGCTTGAGAAATAGGTGATGCCTTAATATGATCGAAAATCCCGAAAAACTATAACAAAACCCCCGCGGGATCCCGCGAGGGTTTTCTGGTGACTCCTAGGGGATTCGAACCCCTGTAGCCGGCGTGAGAGGCCGGAGTCTTAACCACTTGACCAAGGAGCCGAGTGTTGGTAGCGGTAACTGGATTTGAACCAGTGACACTACGGGTATGAACCGTATGCTCTAGCCAACTGAGCTATACCGCCATGTCTCAATATCCGCGAGCTTTGGCGGACAACTCATAAACAACATTGACAATTATAGCAAAATAGTTTTGAGATGTCAAGACTTTTTTTGAAAAAATTTTTAAATAATTTTCACGGTATAATTTTACTCCGCGGCGCAATACTAAACATATGCTTATACGTTATATTATTTACGGACTACTGGGAATGAACATGGAAATTTTTTGGACGGGTCTGGCGCCGAGCGGCGAAAAGACGTTAAATTTCATCGGTCACACATCGATCTGGATGTTTTTTATCTACGGCCTGGCGGTGGTCGTGCTGGAGCCCGTCCACATGCTGATCGGAAACGAGAACTGGTTCCTGCGCGGCTGCGTCTGGGCGTCGGTGATATTCGCGCTTGAGTTTATGAGCGGCGGGCTCCTGAGGCTTTTAGGGATCGAGGCGTGGCGCTATACGGGAGGGCTGTCGGTCATGGGGCTTATTCGTCTTGACTACGCTCCCGTATGGTTCGCCGTAGGGCTGATCTTCGAGCGCGTCCACGATCTGCTTATCGCCTACAATATAGGTTAGCTCGTCAGCATTTTTGTCATGTCCTTGCGCAGCCGCTTTATGATACGCTTTTCAAGCCTAGATATGTATGACTGTGAGATCCCCAAAAGATCCGCCACTTCCTTCTGGGTCATCTCGTCGCCGTCGCGCCCGATGCCGAAGCGCATCTCAACGATGCTGCGTTCCCTGACCCCGAGCCTGCTCAGCGCGATATTGAGCAGCTTGCGGTCAGTCTCATCCTCTATGTTCTTTTGCGTGACGTCGCCGTCGGTGCCGAGTATGTCGGACAGCAGCAGTTCCTTTCCGTCCCAGTCCACGTTTAGGGGCTCGTCGATCGACACCTCGGTCTTAACGTTGCTGTTTTTGCGCAGGTACATAAGTATCTCGTTTTCTATGCAGCGCGAGGCGTAGGTCGCCAGCTTTATCTTCTTTTCGGGCCTGAAGGTGTTGATCGCCTTTATAAGCCCTATCGTGCCGATCGAGATCAAGTCCTCGATACCTATGCCCGTGCTGTCGAACCGTTTGGCGATATACACCACCAGCCGCAGGTTACGCTCTATCAGCAGCTGCCGCGCTTCCTCCGCGAAGTCCGGGTCGCCGAGCCTGGCGAGCCATATCTGTTCCTCGTCTCTTTCAAGAGGCGGCGGCAGGGTGTCGCTTCCTCCTATGTAATGGACGCGGCCTTTTTTTAGCCGCGCCAGCTTGACGAGCGCGCGGCCGAGCGCCGCTTGGATTTTGTCTGTGAGCCCTTTCATTCTCATTCCTCCCAATAATATTTTTTTGTGTTTAAAATAAAAAGCCTCGGGCGGCGCGACGCCGTTATACAGCCCGTCGCCCGTAAATTCCGCCTCGGTGAACGCCACGAGACAGCGGCCCGCGTCGATCCCGAACTCCTTGTCCCGACAGATGATCCCGTCTGCCTTTTTTGCGAATACCACTCCGCCTCCGGTAACGGTGCCGAGAGCTATCGGAACGCCGCTCTTAAACGGCTTGCCGCGGATAAGCAGCACCGGCCGTCCGCCCAGCGGTTCGAACAGCTCGCAGCCCGTGTCGATCAGCACTCTCGCCCTTGTCTTTTTGCCGCCCGAAAAAATCGTCATACACACAATGCCGCGGCTCAGGTTTCTTGTGTATATGTCCGCGGTGAGCTTTATCATCACAAAGGCCGCGGCCGAGGCGGTCAGCAGTTTTTTGAGACTCAGATCAAAACAGGGCACGCCGTTTGAGATAACGGTCCCGGGCAGGCATGCCGCTGCCGCGAACGCCGCGCCGCACACTATGAGCGACAGCGCGAAAAACACCGCGGTCCGCCGTATCAGAGCGATCGGGGTCTTGGGGCGGTAGAACAGCAGCACAAACAGCGCGGTGCAGAGAATTTTTCCCGAGACCGTGAGCAGCGGCCCCGCCCGCGGAAAAAACATGATCACCGAATAGCACGAAAGGATCGCGCCGCCCATCAGCGCCCGCGCCGCCGTCATTCGCTCGCGGAATATTATCCCGGACCACAAAACGAGCATTGAGTTTATTATAAGATTGCTCAAAAACAGCAGGTCGATATACACCGTCAATTTTATCACCGCCATAATTATAAACCCGCGCGTATAAAAAATTTGTCAAAACAGCGGCGGATTTTTATTTTATTTAGGATTTTTTTGGATAAAACCCCTTGAAATAATCGGATATGTATGTTATACTAAATTAGTTTAAATTAAAAATAATATATTTCTATATCAGGAAGGATTGATAAAAGTGGAAATTAAAGTAATCAAAACACAAAATCCCAAGGCTAAGCCGGACATGAAGGACCTGCCTTTCGGCGTTTATTTCTCGGACCACATGTTCGTTATGGACTACGACGAGGGCAAGGGCTGGCATGATCCGAGGATTGTGCCCTACGGCCCGATAGACCTTGATCCGTCCGCCATGGTTTTCCACTACGCGCAGGAAGTTTTCGAGGGCCTCAAGGCTTATAAGACCGCCGACGGACACGTTCGTCTTTTCAGACCCGACAAAAATTTTGAGAGACTTAACGTTTCGAACGAGCGCTTGGCGATACCGCAGATAGACGAGAAACTCTGTCTGGAGGGCCTCAAGCAACTGGTTGAACTGGACCGCGACTGGATCCCCGAGCAGGAGGGCACATCGCTCTACATCAGGCCGTTTATTATCGCGACCGATCCTTTCCTCGGCGTGAGACCGTCGCACTCGTACAAGTTCATGATCATCTGCTCACCCAGTGGACTTTACTATCCCGAGGGACTGGCTCCGGTCAAGATCTACGTCGAGGACTCGTATGTTCGCGCGGTGCGCGGCGGCACGGGCTTCACAAAGACCGGCGGCAACTACGCGGGAAGCATCAGAGCTCAGGTCGTGGCTCACGAGAAGGGCTACTCGCAGGTGCTTTGGCTGGACGGCGTTGAGCAAAAGTATATTGAGGAAGTCGGCTCGATGAACATTTTCTTTAAGATCAACGGTGAGGTTGTGACCCCGGCGCTGAACGGCAGCATACTGAGCGGTATCACCAGAATGTCCGCTATACAGCTGCTCAAAAAGTGGGGCGTTCCGGTCTCCGAAAAGAAGATCTCGATCCAAGAGGTTGCCGACGCCTATGACAACGGAACTCTCGAGGAGTGCTTCGGCACCGGCACGGCGGCTATCATCTCGCCCGTAGGCGAGCTTCGCTGGGAGGACAAGGTTATGCACATCAACAACAACGAGATCGGCGAGGTAACTCAGCGGATCTTCGACGCGATAACCAATATTCAGACCGGCAAGGCCGAGGACGAAATGGGCTGGGTCGTAACTGTTGACTAAATAAAAATGTGACACCTCATCAGTCCCGCGTGTCGGATGAGGTGTCTCGCTTTGTAGATTTGGATTTTTACTCAAACCGAGGGGGTTATTATATGGAACGCGGAAGCGGGATCTTAATGCACATATCATCATTTCCGGGGAAATACGGGATCGGGACCATGGGCAGCGAGGCTCATAGGTTCGTGGATTTTCTGCAAAAGAGCAATCAGAAATACTGGCAGATACTGCCGATCGGTCCCACGGGCTACGGCGATTCGCCTTATCAGTCGTTTTCGACCTTCGCGGGCAACCCGTATTTTATCGACTTCGACCTGCTGCGCGAGGACGGAGCGCTGAATTTTGAGGACTACGCCTATATCGACTGGGGCGCGGATCCGGGAAAGGTCGATTATGAAAAAATATTCCGCGGCAAGTTCCGCGTGCTGAGGATCGCTTTTGAGCGCGACAAGGCGCGCAAGAAAGAGGAAATAGAAAAATTCCGCGTTGAGAACTCATACTGGATCGAAAACTACGCCATGTTCATGGCGCTCAAGTTCGACAGCGGCCACAAGATGTACCGCGACTGGGACAGCGACATAGTGCGCCGCGAGCCCGAGGCAATCATCAAGGTTTATAACCGCCTGGACGATGAGATCAATTTCTGGGTCTATGTTCAGTATCGGTTCTACGAGCAGTGGAACGAGCTCAAGTCATACGCCAACAAGCAGGGTATAAAGATAATCGGCGACATACCGATATACGTGGCCGAGGACAGCGCCGACGCGTGGGCCCACAACGAGGTGCTTATGCTGAACCCCGACAGGACGCCGATCAAGGTCGCGGGCTGCCCGCCCGACGGCTACGCGCCAAAAGGCCAGCTCTGGGGCAATCCGCTTTACAACTGGGACTATCTGGCGCAGACCGGATACGAATGGTGGATGAAGCGGCTGTCCGCGGCGCTCAACATGTACGACATCGTGAGGATCGACCATTTCCGCGGCTTTGACGCGTTCTACGCCATAGAGTACGGAAAGCCCGACGCGGTGGAGGGCGAGTGGCTAAAAGGCCCCGGCAGCGATTTCTTCAACAAGGTGAAAGAGGAATTCGGCGAGACGCCGCCTCTGATCGCCGAGGATCTGGGAACCATAACCGACGATGTGCGCGCGCTGCTGAAATTCAGCGGCATGCCCGGCATGAAGGTCATGCAGTTCGGCTTCACTCCCGGAGAGGACAGCGACTACCTGCCCCACAACTTCCCCGAGAACTCGGTGGCGTATATCGGCACCCACGACAACGACACCTTAAAGGGCTGGTTTAATTCTCTGCCCGATTACATGCGAGACTTCGCGGTCGACTATCTGCGTCTCACAAAGGATGAGGGCTACAACTGGGGCTTTATAAAAAGCCTGCTGATGAGCACAGCGGACACCGCGATAATCACGATGCAGGACATTTTGGACCTGGGCAGCGAGGCGAGAATGAACACCCCGTCGACCCTCGGCGGGAACTGGGCGTGGAGGCTTCCGGACATAAACGTCCTGACCGACGATCTGGCCGCCAAGCTGCTGAAGATCACAAAAACATATTCAAGATAAGAATATCCCTCCCATCGGCGCCGCCGTGGGAGGGATCAACGTAGTTATCAGCGAATAGCGATTAGTTTTTTTACTTTCTTTTTATCTCATAAACATTTGTTATCGGCTTAATGTTCTCGGTACCGTTCCAGATAAATCCTCGGATCACCGTCGTGTCCGCCGTGGGAACCAGCGCCGCGTACGCGCCCGCTCCGTCGGGATCCTTTGACGGGTCAAATTCCGTTATAACGACCTTTATCAGCGCTCCGTTTTGGTCATATCCCGCGATTATCAGATCGCAGGGCTCATACTCCGGAGTCGTGATCTCAAACCGCACTTCACCGTCGGTAAAGGCGTCGATCTTCTCGCCTCCCTGAGTGAACCCGATCACAGGCCGAACGCTCGGTTCCTCCGTGGGCTTGGGCGTCGCGGTCTCCGCGGGCTTGGGCGTTGCGGTCTCAACGGGCTTGGGCGTTGCAGTCTCAACGGGCTTGGGCGTTGCAGTCTCAACGGGCTTGGGCGTTGCAGTCTCAACGGGCTTGGGTGTTGCAGTCTCAACGGGCTTGGGCGTCGCGGTCTCAACGGGCTTGGGTGTCGCGGTCTCCGCGGGTTCGGGCGTCGCGGTCTCCGCGGGCTTGGGTGTTTCGACAGGTTTTGGATCCTCGCTCGCCTCGTAGTATTCAACTATATTTTGAAAGTCGACCATGCCGTATCCGTACTCGTCGTTGCGCTCGCCCTGCGCCGCGCCTCCGAGAGGCTCGCAGGTTTTTGACAGCAGATCCATAAATCCCGCGCTGTCGATCTCGGGGTGATAATACTTCGCCACGGCCGCGGCCGCCGATACGTACGGAGCGGCGTAGGAGGTTCCGCGGCCGGTTCCGTACCCGCCCGAGACCAGCGTGCTGAAAACATCAACGCCGGGCGCGCAGGCGTCCACCGACGAGTTATAGTGGCTGAACGAGCCGCGCATTTTGTTTTTGTCTATGGCGCCCACGCCGATGACTCCGTCGTACGCCGCGGGATACAGCAGCTCGGTGCCCTTGTTCGCGCCCGATTTGTTTCCGCTGGCCGCGACCACTATCGCGCCGCTTTTGACCGCGTGGGTGATCGCGTCGCGCAGGCTCGCGAAATCGGATGGCGTTGTGAGGCTCAGGTTTATGACGTCACAGCTGTAGGTGTCGACCGCGGCCGTGATCGCGTTTGCGATGTCGTTTATGGAGCCTGTCCTGCCTTCGAGACCGCGCAGGGAGTAAATAGAGACCTCGGGCAGAACTCCCGCGATGCCAAGTCCGTTGTTGGTGTCGGCTCCGATGATACCGGAGATAAATGTGCAGTGTCCGTAGCTGTCATAAAGTCCGACCTTGTTTCTGGTGAAGTCCGCCTCGACTGCTATATTGGCGCCGATATCCGGATGCTTTGACGGACTGCCGCTGTCGACCACCGCTATTTTTATCTGTTTTCCGAAAGCGCGACTTGAGTATACTTTTTCGGGACGCACCATCAGCGTGTTCCATTGTCTTGAATATTCGGGGTCGTTCGGAAAATTCTCGGACGCCGCAGCGATCGGGTCGGGGATAGTGATCTCGTCAAACGCGAGCTCTTCCTCGGGTATGGTAACAATGCCGTCGCCGTAGATCGGCTCGGCGAACGCGGGCGCGGAGGCCGCGAGCATAAATGCCGCAAGCGCCGCGCATAAGGTTTTTCGGAATTTCATAATAATTATCATCACTCCGTTTAAATAAGTATCGTTGATCATCCTATATTAAAAAGTATTTTTACCGCCTCGGCTCGGGTCACGTTATTTTCCGGCTTCAGCGTGCCGTCGGTGTAGCCGTTCATTATGCCGTGGGTCAGAAGCAGAGCCGTCTCGTCCTTCGCCCAGTCGGGCACGTCGTTTTCGTCCGCCGCGATCAACTCTCCGCGGTAAAGCCCGTCTGGCAGCAGCCTCGCCGCCGCGACCGAGAACTCGCAGCGCCGAATTTTTCCGTTGGGCGAAAACTCGATAGCGCCGCCGTTCTGCTGTCCCTGCATTATGCCGAGGCTGTAGAGCGCCTTTACCTGATTTATTGCCCATGAGGGGATGTCGTCTATGTCGTCATAGGGCGGCCGCACTCCGCTGTAGTCGGCGGGGTTAATGCCAAGATAGTTGGCAATCATGCAGGCGAACTCGGCGCGCGTCATGTTGTTGTCGGGCTTAAACAGCGTTTTGCCGTCCTCGTTGTAGCCCGAGACCACCTTGCGTTCCGTCATGTATGAGACGCAGTCCTTTGCCCAGTGGTTTTTTGTGTCGTCGTATACGTTTTCAAGCGCCTCAATATCGCCTCCGATCAGAGACAGCTTAAAGGCGCTGAAGCCCGCGGCGTCGGTCACGGACGCGCGGATCAGGTGCGGCTTTAAGCCCTCGCCGTCGGGCAGACGGCACTCGAGCCTGTCGTCCGCCTCATAAAAGCTGAAGTCGATCGGTTTTCCGTCATAGGCGAGTGTGATGTTGCCAGCGGCGAGCTCCCCGTGGCAGTTGTCAAACTCCGCCACATACATGTCGCCGCTTATGCCGTCGGTGATTATCGGGTAGTCGCCCTCTTTCGGGGGCGGCGCGTTCTCGTACGAGACGCGGACTTTTATAACGCCGCTCGCGTTTCCGGCTTTTGCGGCGACGTCGCCCTCGGCGGGAACGTCGCCCGCGGTCAGTACGCCGCTCGGCGATATCGAGCCTATCGACGGGTCGCTCAACGACCAGGCGTAGCCCTCGTCCGCGTCGGTAACGCTCGCGCCCGCGTATGTGCAGTCGGCCGCCAGATCAACCGACTCGCCGGGTATCAGAGACAGTTCGGTCAACGGTTCGCTCCCGTCCTCTCGGCGTATGGTGACCGCGTCGGGAGTGGTGACCGAGCGCAGCATGGTGGAGCCCTGCGCGGCGCCCGACGCGGCGCTGATGTAGATCTCGCCGTCGCCGCGGACGGTCGCGTATCCGTCTTGGTTTATGTCCGCGTCGCCGCTCGTGACCGTGTACGCCACGGGCTCGGTTATATTCGCTTTGCCGTATGAGCTGTCGATCGCCGATACCCATACCGCCGTCGAGCAGCCCGAGAGAATATAGTCTCCCCACGGATAAACCAGCAGCTTATAAGGCACGCCGCTTGGGGCATTGGTCTTTTTCAAAAATATAAAGTTGGCGCAGCGTCTTAGGGATTCCGACGGGCTGTTCAGCACCGTGAAATCGGTCGTCTCGGGCAGCGTTCCCGCCAGCTGTGTGCTGCCGCCGCCGTCCAGGTTCACCGCGTCGACGCAGCCCAGCTCCAGCAGACGGTTGGCCAGAGTTTCCTTGCGCACGCCGTAGCTGTAGCCCTGCTGTCTGCCGTCGATCGTGTAAAATATTATCGAGCCGTCGGCTCGGATGCCCACCGCGCTTCTGGGAGCCGCGATGTCGTCCGTGAAGTCGAGCTGCCCGTTCCGAATCAGCGAGCCGCCGAGACATCCCGTGCCATATGCCGCGCTTTGCCAGCGCTGATCGCCCGTCATCTCATACGCGGTGAAGGTTATCTTCTCGCCCGGGGCTATGCCCGCGATCCTTGCCTTGACCTCGTCCGCGGCGGTGTTGTCCACGCTGAGCAGCAGTTTGCCCTCGGGGATCTCGACCGAACCGTCGGCCTCAAAGACCGACTCGACCGTGGCCGTGACGGGCTGCCCGAACTTAAAACCGCCCGAAACATCGCCGAGAACGATGTTTGTTCCTGCGCCCGAGCAGCCGGTCTCGGAGCCGAAATCGTCGGTATATAAGTACATGATATAGGGCTGGCGGAATTTGTTAAGAGCTTCGACACCGAATGTCGAGCCGTCCGCCCGCTGCGCGCTTATAGCGATCTTGAGCGGCGTCACAAAGGCTGTGCCGTCGGCGTTAAAGCCGAGGCCGATCAGCTCGTCGCTGTCGCAGGTCAGTACTTCGCCGTCTGTTATCGTGTCGCTCATCGGCACGCCTGTCGTGAACGAGAAAAAGTCGGCGTTCATGCCCATGGCGGCAAACACGCCAAGACCGTTTAGATATTGATTCGCCTCAAGCACGGTGCGCTTTCCGAACACTTGGCCGCCGTTTGAGATTATCGGCAGCACGTCGGGATTCGGCAGATACGAGAAAAAGTTTTCGGTTTGCTGCCCCACCGACGAGCTCATAAACGTGTTTTTGTTGTAAACCGTGCCCTGGGCGTACTCAAGCTCGGAATGTGAGGTCTGCTCGCCCAGGATCGAGGAGGCCAGAGCGGAGGCGGGCATAAGCAGCACGGCAGCCGCCGAAAGCGCCGCCGTCAGCCTTTTCGCGAATTTTTTAATCTTAAAATTTTTCATATTCACCTGTCCTTATTTTCAGTAATCAATTTATTATACCACAATGATCCCGCACTTTCAAGTGCGGTTTTATGGATAAATGAATACAAAAATCGTATTGTCGTTATAATAGATATAAATATATTCTAAAAGGAGCCGATATTATGGAGACACACAACACCGAGAAGACCGCGCCGTTTTTCTGGCTGCGCTTGGGCTACGCCATGGGCGCGTGCGCCGAGAAGATCGGCGTGGGCCGCGACTGCGAGGACATATCGCGTTTGGCGGCCGACGCGATAAAGCTGGGCGCTGGCTTCGCGGGGGCAAAGATCTGCGATTTCGGGGCGCAGAGTCTGCCGATAACCCGCAGCGGCGCGCGGTTCCACAAGACCGGAGCGACGGCCTACGCGGGATTTGACAAGGGAACAAACAGCCTGAGGATAACTCTGCTCGACGAGCGCGGCATACACGTGCCGCCCGAAAAGCTGCTGCGCGGCGGAGGCGAAATACTGAGCCCCGATTTCTCGGGCTTTAAAATCACGCCCGGGCCCGAGCCCGAGGACTGCGGCGGCTACAAAAGCCATTATCTCCGCGAGATAATAAACGGTATAGAGAGCGAAAAGTTCGGGATAAACATGTGCCTTTCCACAAAGTCAAAGACCGTGTCCGACATAATCGAGGCCGCGCTCAAGGAGCTGTACCTGCGGCTCGACACGAAGGCGAGGGGCGTTTACGAGTTCCGCGGCATGATCAGCGACGACGGCGAGCGTCTCGCTCTTCAGCGGGCGGACGGAACATATCTCGGCCGCGAGCAGACGCTGTCGCTTATGATCTACGTGCTTTTGCGCGACAGCGGTGCGCGGACTTTCGTGCTGCCCGATTATGTTTCTAAACATGTCGAGGAGGCCGTTCTGAACTGGGGCGGAAACGTGGTGAGAGCCGAGGGAGACGACGGTGAGATCATGGCGAGGATACTCAAGCACGGCAGCCGCGAGCAGATGCTGATGCAGTACGACGGGATATACGCCGCGCTGAAAATTCTGGACTTTCTGAACCGTTTCGATATTTCGTTCGAAAGCCTATGCGACCATCTTCCGCGCATATTCAAGGCGGAGGCCGAGGTCGAGTGCGGCCCGGAGAAGGCGCGGGATATTATGAACTCGATCAAAAAGAGATACGGCGGGGCTGATGAGCGCCGAGGACTCAGGATCGCGGCCGATGGCGGCGTCACGCTGATAATCCCCGAGGGCAGCGGCGTGATACGCATAATTTCCGAGTCGGAATCCTTCGAGGCCGCGGAGGAGATCTCGACTTTGTTTAAAAATAAAATAAAAACACTTGCAAAAGGAGAAACGTTGTGATATAATAGTTTGGATTTTGAGGGGCGCACGCGCTCCGATGTACGGACTTACGGGCTTTTGCCCGACAATTTAATAATGCCCGAAGCAAACCGCGCGCACGGGTCGACAATGGTGCGCGCCACTGATCTTTGAGGTCTGTATTTGCATGCGGGCGATGCCTCGCGGCATGACATTCAGAAAAGCCCGGCCGCGGACGGGGACGAAACATGCGCTCCGCTGTCGGGAGGAATTTTTGCCGCGCCGTTATAAGTATTGCGAAAACTGTCGCCAAAGCGAGCGGGGTCATTTCGCGCAGGCGCCGAGTGCGCCGTTTGTCCGTGCCGAAATCCAATATATATTTCAGGAGGATAAGTTTGAAGACTAACAACAACGCACGACAGAGCGGCAAGCAGCCGCAGAGCGCGGCCAACAAGATGGCGCAAAAGGTCGTGGGAAAGATCGCCAAGCTGGGTTCCGGAGGCCAGAAGCCTGCCGGAAAAACGAGCGGAAACCAAAAACCCCGGGATATGGCGGCGAACGAAAAGAAAAACGTTAAAAAGACAAATAAGAAGGCGGCCGAGGTCAAAAAGCCATCAAAGCCTTCAAAGACGACAAAGACGACAAAGACAACCAAAACAAAGGCGGCGAAAACGCCCAAGACAAAAGAGGCAAAGCCCGCGCTGCCGATACGGATAGTTCCGCTGGGCGGCCTAAACGAGATAGGAAAAAACCTGACCGTGTTTGAATACGCGTCCGACGCGGTGATACTGGACTGCGGAATGGCGTTTCCCGACGAGGATATGCCCGGCGTAGACATAGTTATACCGGACATAACATATCTGCACAAGATCGTCGAGAAGCTCCGCGGCATAGTGCTGACCCACGGTCACGAGGACCATATCGGAGCGATACCATATGTTTTGAAGGAGTTCCCGCTGCCGGTATACGGCACGCGTCTTACGCTGGGCATACTTAAAAACAAGCTGAAGGAGCACGGTCTTGAGGACAAGGCGAAGCTCAACACCGTAAGTGCGGGCGACAGGATAAAGCTGGGCGCGTTCACGGCTGAGTTTATACACACCAATCACTCGATAGCCGACGCGGTAGCCATCGCGCTCCACACCCCTATCGGAGTGATTCTGCACACGGGCGACTTTAAGATCGACTCCACGCCGATAGACAGCGACATGATAGACCTGGCGCGTTTCGGCGAGTTGGGCAGGGAGGGCGTGCTGGCGCTCCTGTCCGACAGCACCAACGCTGACCGTCCCGGCATAACATACAGTGAGAAAAAGATAGGCAGGACGTTTGACAGCCTGTTCGAGAAGGCCGACGGCAACAAGCAGCGCATAATCGTGGCGACCTTCGCCTCAAACGTGCACCGCGTTCAGCAGATCATAGACGCCGCCGTGAAGTACGGCAGAAAGGTCGCGGTCTCGGGACGCAGCATGGAGAACGTTATACAGGCCGCTATCGAGCTCAAGTACATGCATGTGCCCGACAAGACGCTCATAGCCCTTGACGAGATCGACAGATATCCGAAGGATCAGCTGGTGGTAATAACCACCGGCAGCCAGGGCGAGTCGATGGCGGCTCTGACGCGCATGGCGTTCACCAGCCACAAGATGATAAACGTGGAGCCCGACGATCTGGTAATAATCTCGGCCAGCCCGATACCGGGCAACGAGAAGTCGGTGGCCAACGTGGTGAACGAGCTTTTGAAGCACGGCGCCGAGGTGGTTTACGAAAAGCAGGCCGATGTCCACGTTTCGGGCCACGCCTGCCAGGAGGAGCTAAAAATGATACTCTCCCTCGTGAAGCCCAGGTTTTTCATACCCGTCCACGGCGAGTACCGCCATTTGTGCAAGCATCGCGAGCTGGCGATGGAGACCGGCATCGCGCGGAAAAACATTTTCGTGCTGGACATAGGTCATGTGCTGGAGATAACCCCGACATCCGCCAAGGTGGTGGGCACGGTTCCCGCCGGCAAGGTTCTGGTCGACGGCCTGGGTGTGGGCGATGTGGGCAACATAGTCCTGCGCGACCGCAAGCATCTGGCGGAGGACGGCATAATCATAATCGTCATGACGATCGACCGCGACACCGGCGAGTGTGTGGCGGGTCCGGACATAATATCCCGAGGCTTTGTGTACGTGAGAGAGTCGGAGGACATGATGGAGGAGGTGCGCCTCTGCGCCGAGGACGTGGTGGACCGCTGTTTATCGGGCAGAACGCTTGACTGGACCACCCTCAAAACGAGAGTCAAAAACGAGGTGGGCAACCGCCTGTACATCAAAACAAAACGCAATCCCATGATACTTCCAATAATAATGGAAGTGTGACAAAACCCCCCTTTTGTCAAGGGGGATTTTTATTTTACAGTGTTTTTATAGGTAATCAAAAGCTCGTGCAGCATATTTTTTTCGTTTTCGTCAAGGGTGTCGATGATCTCAAATAATTTGTGCGCGGTTTGGCCGCCGCCGTTTTCGGCGAGGCCGCGGACCGAGGAAAACCCCAGCAGATAATCGGCCGAAACGTTCAGTTCGCGGCATATACCGCACAGAGTCTTTAGGGCCGGCGCCTTTCTGCCGTCCTCGATCTCCCAAAGAAAATTTCTCGAAATTCCTACTTGCTCGGAAAGCTTTTCCAGAGTCAGTTTTTGCTCGGCTCTGATGTGTTTGATCCTCTCGCCCATCAAAGACAGCTCCATAATATCACCCCAATACTATTTTACAGCAAAGGGCAATATAAAAAACCATCACGCAGATAGAAAAATTTGCAAAAAGTATTGCAATTAGCTGTAATATATGTTAAAATATAGCTAACAGCGAGAAAAATGTTTGTTTTAAAATATTTTTATAAGTCTGTTGTTTGTTAAATCGGTGAGTTGTGTTAGATATAAACACCGCACAAAATTCGGTATTCACAAAGCGAGACATACGCGGTCACGCGGCCGCGAAAACGCGATATTCGCTTGCTGTGTATTAACGCTTTGTGAAAATTTTGTGCGCCGCCCGCCCCGCTCCTCCCCTTTTGGCGGAGCCTATTTTTTTGCATTAGGTCCCGTTTTTTAATTATTTTATTCAAACAACAGTGAATCTTTTAAAAAACATTGACAAAAAAATCACGGTTTGCTATAATTGACCTGATATGTTTAAATTTATTTAATATGAAAGAGTGATATTATGGAAATTACGAAGGATATGGTCGCTTACGTGGCGGAGCTGTCGCGGCTCAAACTGAGCGACGAGGAGGCCGAGACTGCACGCAAGGGTCTGGGCGAGATCATCGGCTACATGGATATTCTCAACAACATCGACACCGAGGGCGTTGAGCCGATGTCCCACGCGTTCGCCGTCAAAAACGTCATGCGCGACGACATTGTGCGCCCGAGCCACGATAGGGCCGAGCTGCTCAAAAACGCGCCCAAGGCCGACGATGAGGCTATCATAGTGCCCAGAACAGTCGAATAAGCGGAAACCGGAAAGGAAGTATAATATGAATATTTGCGAAATGACCGCCCTGGAACTGGGCGCGAAGATCAAGAGCGGCGAGATAAAGGCGCCCGACGCCGTCCGCGCCGTGCTTGACGAGATAAAAAAGAAGGACCCCTACTACAGCGGCGGCATAAACGCCTATCTGCTGACGATCGAGCAGGAGGCGCTGGAGCGCGCCGAGGACGTCCAGAAAAGGATAGAGGCGGGCGAGTTTGAGGATTCGCCTCTGGCGGGCGTCCCGATCGCTATCAAGGACAACATCTGCACAAAGGGCGTAAAGACCACCTGCGCCTCGAAAATATTGGGCGATTTCAAGCCGCCTTACGACGCCACGGTGATCGAAAAGCTGAACGCCGCCGGAGCGGTGATAATCGGCAAGCTCAACATGGACGAGTTCGCCATGGGCAGCACCGGAGAGACCTCGTTCTACGGAGAGACCAAAAATCCGTGGGACCACGGCCGCGTTACCGGAGGCTCGTCCAGCGGAGCGGCCGCGGCGGTCGCGGCATGCGAGGCGCCCTGCGCTCTGGGCTCCGACACGGGCGGCAGCATAAGGCAGCCCGCCTCATTCTGCGGAGTCACCGGCATGAAACCGACCTACGGCGCGGTGTCGCGCTACGGCCTTATAGCCTACGCCTCGTCTCTCGACCAGATCGGCCCGATCGCCAAGGACGCGGCCGACTGCGCGGCTATCTTGGACATAATTTGCGGCAAGGACGAGATGGACGGCACGTCGCTTGACGTCGAGCACAAGAGCTATCTCGACGAATTGAGCGGCGACGTGTCGGGCCTTAAGATCGGCATACCCAAGCAGTGCTTCGGCGACGGCTTGAACGCCGACGTCAAGGCCGCGGTGTTGGGCGTCGCGGAGACGCTCAAGGCCAAGGGCGCCGAGACCGAGGAGTTCGACATGCCGCTTATTGACTACGCCGTTCCCACCTATTATATCATAGCGGCTGCCGAGGCCAGTTCCAATCTCTCAAGGTTCGACGGCGTGAAGTACGGCTACCGCGCCGAGGGCTTCGAGGATCTGACCGACCTCTACATGAAGACCCGCAGCGAGGGCTTCGGCGAGGAGGTCAAGCGCAGGATCATGCTGGGAACCTTCGCGCTGTCCACCGGATACTACGACGCGTACTACAAAAAGGCGCTGCAGGTCAAGGCGCTTATTAAAAAGGCGTTCGACGAGGCGTACGAAAAATACGACGTTATCCTGTTCCCCGCGGCTCCGACGACCGCCCCGAAAATGGGCGAGAGCCTGTCCGACCCGCTGAAGATGTACCTGTCCGACATATACACTGTTTCGGTCAACCTGGCGGGTCTGCCGGGCATATCGGTGCCCTGCGGCTTTGACAAGGACGGAATGCCGATCGGAGCGCAGCTTGTGGGCGCGCCTCTCGGGGATCACGTGATCCTGAACGCGGCGTACGCGTACCAGCAGCTGACCGACTATCACAAAAAAGCGGCCGAGAAATTCGGAAAGGAGGCGGAGTAATATGGCATGGGAAACAGTAATGGGTCTTGAGGTCCACGTGGAGCTCGCGACCAAATCAAAGATATTCTGCTCGTGCACGACCGAGTTCGGAGGCGAGCCCAACACGCACTGCTGTCCCATCTGCACCGGAATGCCGGGCACTCTGCCCGTCGTCAACCGTCAGGTGGTCAACTATGCGATGAAAGCGGGCATCGCGCTGAACTGCGACATCACGCGGTACAATAAATTTGACAGAAAGAACTACTTCTATCCCGATCTTCCTAAGGCGTATCAGATCTCGCAGCTCTATCTGCCAATATGCCGAAACGGCAGAGTGCCGATCGAGACCGAGAGCGGCCTCAAGAAGGACATCAGGATACACGAGATACACATGGAGGAGGACGCCGGAAAGCTTATCCACGATGAGTTCAACGACGAGACCAAGTGCGACTACAACCGCTGCGGCGTGCCCCTTATCGAGATAGTCAGCGAGCCCGATTTCCGCAGCGCTGAGGAGGTCATCGCGTATCTGACAAAGCTCAAATCGACCCTTGAATATCTGGGCGTTTCCGACTGCAAGATGCAGGAGGGCTCGATGCGCGCCGACGTCAATCTGTCGGTGAGACAGGCGGGCTCCGAGGAATTCGGCACCAGGACCGAGATGAAAAACCTGAACTCGTTCAAGGCGATATCAAAGGCGATAAACTATGAGGCAAAGCGCCAGATCGACGTGATCGAGCGCGGCGGAAAAGTTATCCAGGAGACCCGCCGCTGGGACGACAACAAGGACAAGAGCTACGCCATGCGCAGCAAGGAGAACGCTCAGGACTACAGATACTTCCCCGAGCCCGACCTGCCGCCCATCGAGATAGACGACGAGTGGTACAATACCACAAAGGACAGTCTGCCCGAGCTGGCGGACGCCAAAAAACGGCGCTATATGGACGAGCTGGGTCTGCCCGAGTACGACGCCGATATGATAACCGGTCAGAAGGCGCTCGCCGATTTCTTTGAGGAGACGACCGCCCTCTGCGGCAATCCCAAAGAGGTCTCAAACTGGATCATGGGCGAGCTAATGCGTAAGCTGGGCGATGAGGGCATCGAGGCCAAGGACATGAAGCTGACGCCGAAGGCGCTGTCGACCCTGATCGAGCTGGTGGGCAAAAAGACCATCAACCGCAACAAGGCCAAAGAGATATTCGGAATAGCCTTCAAAGAGGATCTTGACGTTGAGAAATACGTCAAGGATAACAACCTTGAGCAGGTTAGCGACGAGGGTCTTGTGCTCGATATCGTCAAAAAGGTTATCGCGAACAACCCCAAAGCCGTCGAGGACTACAACTCGGGCAACAAGAAGGCCAGCGGTTTTCTGATGGGTCAGTGCATGAAGGAGCTGAAAGGCAAAGGCAACCCCGGCGTTGTGAACAAGCTTTTAAACCGGGAGCTTAATAAATAGGCTAAATAAACCCACCTCCGTCAGGCTATCGCCTGACACCTCCTCCCGGGAGGAGGCGGTTGTAGGGGCGGACGACCTCGCATGTCCTCGATGGGTTTATGATTTGTGGCCTTGTTCATATCTGCAATCGGAATAAGTTAGTGCCTCGAACCCGCTTCGCGGCTCCGGCCGCAGCCGCCCGTTAGCCTCGTCCTCCTTTAGGAGGGAGAGGTGTCGCCGAAGGCGACGGAGAGGGAGGCCTATTCGCTATTCACTAATCGCTAATCACTATGTTGAAAGGAAAATCAAAATCAAATGCTGAATAAAACGTATGTTGTGTTCGACCTTGAGACGGTCTGCACGGGACCAGATGACAAGGAGCTGCTTGAGATAGGCGCGGTTAAGCTGAAAAACGAAAAAATAACCGACAGCTTTGAGCAGCTTATAAACCCCGGATACAGCATACCCCAGATAATACGGGAGCTGACCGGGATAACGGACGAGATGGTAAAAGACATGCCGACGTCCCGAACAGTTCTTAAGGATTTCAAAAAATTTTGCGGAAACGCGGCGTTGGTGGGCCATGATGTGACATATGACCTGAAGTTTCTCAACACCGTGGCGAAAAAGTACCGCATGAAGTTCGGAAACAAGACCTGCGACACGCTCAAAATGGCGCAGGAGCTTTATCCCGACGAGACCAAGCACAATCTCGGTATCACGTGCGAGCGTCTCGGCGTTTCGAACGACCATCCGCACCGCGCGCTCGACGACGCCAAAGCCACCGCCGAGTGCTTTTTGAAGATGAGCAAAATGAAAAAGCCGAAACAGCCGAAACAGGCGAAGTCGGCAAACAAAACCAAGCGGCCGAAAGCGGCCGAATAACAGGAGGAAAGTTATGTGGTATGAAAAAAGCGTGTTTTATCAAATATACCCGCTCGGATTTTGCGGAGCGCCCGCTTCAAATGACGGGGTTTACCAAAACCGCATCAAAAAAGTGATCGACTGGATCCCCCATATTAAAGAAACGGGCTGCGACGCGGTGTATTTTTCGCCGATATTCGAGTCGGACAATCACGGATACGACACAAGAGACTATAAGAAGATAGACTGTCGTCTGGGCGGCAACGAGGATTTCAAAGAGGTGTGCAAAGCCCTTCATGAAAACGGCATAAAGGTCGTGCTGGACGGCGTGTTCAACCATGTGGGCCGCGGATTCTGGGCGTTTAAGGACGTGCAGGAGAAAAAGTGGGATTCGCCATATAAGGACTGGTTCCACATCAGCTTTGACGGCAACAGCAATTATAACGACGGTTTCTGGTACGAGGGCTGGGAGGGTCACTTCGAGCTGGTAAAGCTCAACCTCAGGAACCCCGCCGTCGTGAACTATCTTTTGGAGTGCGTCGACTTCTGGAAAAACGAGTTCGATATCGACGGCCTGCGCCTTGACGTTGCGTACTGCCTCGATCAGGACTTTATCAGGACGCTGCGCCATCACTGCAATTCTCTCAAAGAGGACTTCGTGCTTATCGGCGAGCTGCTCCACGGCGACTACAATCAGTTTGTGGCGGACGACAAGCTCCACAGCTGCACAAATTATGAGTGCTACAAGGGTCTGTATTCCAGTATGAACTCGCTCAATATGTTCGAGATAGTGCATTCGCTTCTGCGGCAGTTCGGCCCCGACAACTGGTGTCTGTACCGCGGAAAGCATCTGCTTTGCTTCGTTGACAATCACGACGTGACCCGCGTGGCGGACATACTGACCGACAAGAACCACCTGCCGCTGATCTACGGCGTGCTGTTCGGAATGCCCGGCGTGCCGTGCGTATACTACGGCAGCGAGTGGGGAGCTTTGGGCAAAAAGCAGGATGGCGACCCCGCCTTAAGGCCCTGCTTCGAGAAGCCCGAATTCAGCGAGCTGACGGCGTTTATCTCAAAGCTCGCCAAGGCACACAAGGAGTCAAAGGCTCTGTGCTTCGGCGATTTCCGCTCGGTTGTGCTCACCAACAAGCAGGCGATCTTCGAGCGCAAGTGTGACGATGAGCGCGTGATGGTCGCGGTCAATATCGAGGGCGCGCCCTACACCGCCCATTTCGACGCGGGCTGCGGCACCGCGGTGGACCTTATCACGGGTGAGACCCATGATTTCGGCGGCGGCAGCGAGCTCCCGCCCTACAGCGTGCAGTATTGGAAAATGGAAAGATAGCTCTATGTCTCTGCGCGCCGCGATATCCGGATACCGGAGCTGCATCTCGGCCGAGGCCGGTATGCCGTACCGTTTGCAGAGCCGCGCGTCAAAAATGCCGCTTTTTTGTTAAATAAATTTTTACTAAAAAACAGTTGAAAAGTATAGCGTTATGTGGTAAAATATATGGTTAGAAAGAAAAAATTAACCAAACAAGGGGGAATTATAATGGATTCAAACGAAATCAAAGATTTACAGATCCACGCCGCCCATGTGAGAAAGATGGCTCTTGAGGCCGTTCACGCTGCGGGCGCGGGTCATCCGGGCGGTTCGCTCTCGGTTGCCGACATTCTGACCTATCTTTATTTCAAAGAGATGAATGTCGATCCGAAAGACGCCAAAAATCCCGACCGCGACAGGTTCGTGCTGTCAAAGGGTCACTGCTCGCCCGCTCTTTACGGAATTCTGGCCGAGAGGGGATTTATTCCCAAGGAGGACATAAAGGGATTCAGAAGCATCGACAGTTATCTTCAGGGTCATCCCGATATGAAGAAGGTAAACGGCGTTGACATGTCAACCGGCTCGCTGGGTCAGGGCATAAGCTGCGCCAACGGCATGGCGTTGGCCGGAAAGCTGGACGGCAAAAACTACCGCGTTTACACCGCTCTCGGCGACGGCGAGATCGAGGAAGGCGAGGTATGGGAGGCGGCAATGTTCGCCGCTCACTATAAGCTCGACAATCTGACCGCGTTTCTTGACTACAACGGTCTGCAGATAGACGGCGAGATCACCAAGGTCATGAACTCGACGCCTATTGACAAAAAGTTCGAGGCGTTCAACTGGCACGTTATCAGGATCGACGCCCACGACTTTGATCAGATCGAGGCGGCGGTCAACGAGGCGAAGCAGACTAAGGGCAAGCCCACGCTTATCATGGCGAAGTCCGTAAAGGGCAAGGGCGTATCCTTTATGGAGGGTCAGGCGGCATGGCACGGCACGGCTCCCAACGACGAGCAGTACGCGCAGGCAGTTTCGGAGCTTGACGCATATATCGATTCTCTCGGAGGTGACAAATAATGAACTATAAAATAGGCGAAAGTATCGCTACAAGACAGGCATACGGCGACGCTCTGGTCGAGTACGGAAGCGACCCCAGAATAGTTGTTATGGACGCTGACCTTTCAAAGTCCACCAAGACCGACGGATTTAAGGTAACGTATCCCGAAAGATTCATCAATACGGGTATCGCCGAGGGCAACATGATGGCGACCGCGGCGGGTCTTTCCACCTGCGGCAAGATCGTTTTCGCGAGCTCGTTCGCGATGTTCGCGGCGGGCAGAGCCTTTGAGCAGATCAGAAACTCGATCGGCTATCCGCATCTGAACGTCAAGATCGGCGCGACCCACGCGGGCATATCGGTCGGAGAGGACGGAGCTTCGCACCAGTGCCTTGAGGATATAGGAATTATGCGCACGATCCCCGGCATGGTTATTTTAAACCCCGCCGACGCGGTCGAGTCCAATTTAGCGGTCAAGGCCGCGATCGACTACGACGGTCCTGTATACCTGAGATTCGGCAGACTGGCTGTTCCCACCATATTCGACGAGAATTACAAGTTCGAGATAGGCAAGGGCGTTCAGCTCAAGGACGGCTCCGATGTGACGCTGATAGGCACCGGACTGCTGGTTCCCGCCTGTACCGAGGCGGCCGAGATCTTAGCCGGCGAGAGCATAAACGCGAGAGTTATCAATATGGCGACTATCAAGCCCATTGATAAAGACATAATTATAAAAGCGGCCAAGGAGACCGGCGCCGTGGTAACCGCCGAGGAGCACAATATCATAGGCGGACTGGGCAGCGCGGTCGCGGAAGTTCTGGTCGAGAACGCGCCCGTTCCCATGAAGCGCGTGGGCACACGGGACGTTTTCGGACGTTCCGGAAAGCCGTATCCGCTGCTTGAGATGTACGGCCTTGACGCCAAGACCATCGCGGCGAAAGCCAAAGAGGCTATAGCGATGAAATAAAGACAATAAGACGGCGGCGCAGTTTAGTCTGCGCCGCCGTCGGCTCATAAGGAGCGCAAAACAAATTATAGCCCAAACGGCTGATCGGCACGTTGACACGCGGGCGAAAATTTGATATAAATTTTAAATCTTAATAAAATAATGTCATCGGGGAGGAACGCCGTTATGAACAAAATAGAATTAAAGATTATAAACGATCTCTTGTCCTGCTCGTTTTATGTTCCCTCGTATCAGCGGGGATACAGATGGACGGAACTGGAGGTCGGGGACCTGCTTAAGGATATCGACGAGTTTGTGCCGCGCGAAATACAAGGAAGCGAGAAGTCGTGGTACTGCCTGCAGCCCGTAGTGGTCAAAAAGAGAGACGACGGCTCCTACGAGGTGATCGACGGGCAGCAGAGATTGACGACCGTCTATCTGATCCTTTATTATCTGAATCAGGACTTTGTCGAAAGCAGAAGAGACAAGCTGTTTGAGATCGAATACGCAACAAGAGAAGACTCTAAAGAATTTCTGAAAAATCCCGAGATTGAAAATGACAGCTGCATTGATTTTTATTACATGCACACAGCTTATAATACCATCAAAAGCTGGTTTGAGTCAAAAGAAGCCCAAGGGAATTTTGACAAAAACGATTTTCGGTCAAAGCTCAAGTTCCACACCAAGATTATATGGTACGAAACCGAGGAAGAGAACCCGATCACCGTATTCACCCGCCTCAATATCGGAAAGATCAACCTGACGAACGCCGAGCTTATAAAAGCGCTTTTTCTCAACAGCTCGAATTTCCGAACCAATGACAAAGAGAATGACAAAGACAAAGAGAAAATGCGCCTTCGTCAGTTAGAGATCGCGAACGAATGGGACACCATCGAAAACGCCCTCCAAAACGACAAATTATGGTACTTTTTAAGCAACAAGTCCAAAGACGATAACAGGATAGAATACATCTTCGACCTGATGAACACCTCCGGCGATACGGACCCGTATTCCACGTTCAGGTTTTTCAGCGGAAAACTGATAGGAAAAACCGAAAAGGAAATGAAGGACAATTGGGAGGAAGTCCAAAAATATTATCAGCGGTTCAACGAATGGTTCACCGAAAGAGAGCTGTACCATAAAATAGGCTTCCTGCTGACCGCGAAAAAAACCGACAAAACAAACGATATTAAAGTATTGAGGGATCTGTATGACAAATCCTCGGAAATGAAGAAAAGCGAGTTTTTATCATATATCGACGGCTTGATAAGAAACAAGTATAAAAAACTGAATATTTTTGATTTGGATTACGAAGACAAACCCACCCTCAGCGTATTGCTCCTTTATAACATACTGACAATGCTGCGGAACGACTGCGACTCCTCGTATTTTCCTTTTGACGATTATAAGCTGAACAAATGGAACATTGAGCATATAGCGTCACGAAAGGATCCCTCAACCGTTCCGCCCGCCAACAGGGAAACGTGGCTCACCGACGTGAAGGGTTATATCGAAAATGATACGGAGGGAAAGGCCCTGCTCAAAAAAATTGATCTGTGCCTAAAAAACGCGGAATACGGGGACGACGATAAGTTTTCTAAGATCTACGATGAAGTTGACGCGTATTTTAACCGCTATATGACGGATCCGGACAGTATCGACGGAATATCCAACCTGGCGCTGCTGGACGAAAAAACAAACAAATCCTATAAAAACGCCGTTTTCCCGCTAAAGAGAAAATATATCATCGACCTTGACAAAAGGGGCGGTTTTGTGCCTATATGCACAAAAAATGTATTTTTGAAATATTTTAGCGACTATCCGCCCAAGATCTCGTTTTGGACGCAGGATGACCGGGAAAAGTACGAGAAAGATCTGATAGATGTTCTGGGAAATTATCTGGAGGTGAATAAGCAATGAACAACATAAACTGCTCTTTTTATGAATTATTAAGCGAATACCGAATAGAGATCCCCATTATCCAGCGGGATTATGCCCAGGGGCGGAAAAAGAACGCGGAAATATGCGAAAATTTTCTCACCGCCATAAAAAACAGCTTGGTAAGCGGCGTCCCCATCAATTTGGATTTTATATACGGAGACATAAGCTCGGACGACAAGGTTTTTCAACCCCTTGACGGACAGCAAAGGCTGACCACGCTGTTTTTGCTCCACTGGTACGCTTACGCGAAGGAAAAAAGCGGGGACGCGGCCATAAAAGAAACTCTGAAAAAATTTTCATACGAAACGCGGCTGTCGTCGCGCCGCTTTTGCGAGGCTTTGGCGGACAACGATTTGAACATCACGGACGGGATCGAGTCGATCAGCGATCTGATCTGCGACTCAAAATGGTTTTTTATATCATGGAAGCACGACCCGACGATAAAAGCCATGCTCAACTCGATCGACATGATACATTCGATTATGGGCGATATAGACGGCTTATGGGACAAGCTGGTCAAAAACAGCGGCGTAACGTTTCATTTGCTGAGATTGAAAGATTTCGGTCTGTCGGACGATCTGTATATAAAAATGAACGCCCGCGGAAGGATCCTCACGCCGTTTGAGAATTTAAAGGCTGAGCTTCAGGATAAATCCATGAAGAACAACTGGGAAAGCGGCCGAGCGGAGACCGATAAATTCTCCTATAAGATCGACACTCTGTGGACCGACTTCCTTTGGAATAATTTCAGGAAAGACAACTCCGTGGACAACGCCCACATGAATCTGATCACGACGCTGGTGATGGCAAAGCTGGCCACGGGAACGCGGCTTAAAGGCGAGGAGCGCGCGGATATTATCAGAAAGCTCAACGAGAATAACTCGCTCAGGGCGCTGATAAAATATATAGACGAGGACACGTTTAACTATATATACAGCGTGTATGAGCTGTACAGCCGCCTTATGAAAAACGGCGGTGTGCCGCGGCTTGATATTGATATGTGGAGGCACGCCCCCGACAATCCCGAAAATAGTCTGACGGATCAAATCTTAAGAGGTGACAAAACCAAGACCTCCTACAGTCATAAAATACTGTTCTACGCCCAAACGGAGTACCTGCTCAGGAACAAAGACGCGGATCCCGAAAAATACAACGAGTGGATGAGGGTCACGCGCAACATACTTTCCCGCGCGGATATAACACCGGAAGGAAAAAGGAACGACATCGTCAGAAGCCCCGAGAGCTTTTCGGGAGCAATGAATCTGATAAGCGAGCTCGCGGCGGGCAGCGGCGATATATATGAATATTTGCGCTCCGCGGAGGTCGCCTCGTCTTTTGCGCGGCAGCAGGTCAAAGAGGAGATCCTGAAAGCGAAGATAATAGATCGGGTGCCGACCCGCAAAACCTTGATATTCAAAACCGAGGATAACGAGCTTTTGCGCGGAAAGATCGGTTTCGCGCTGGAATGTGCGGGCTGCAAGGGTGATATTGACGAGATCGATTTTGATTTGCTCGCCGATATCCAAAAAGTGTTTGAAAAATATTTTAACAAGGACCTTGATAACAATGACAAGGAATTTGACATGCTGCGAAGATCCATGCTCACGATAGAAGCGGACGGCAAGTATCGGTTTTATGACTATTGGTGGTCGTACTGGAACGCGGGAGAGGCGGATAAGCACAAGCTGTTCCCTCTGTTCAGAGAGATCGAACGCTTTATTGAAACAGACAAATTCAAAATATATTTCAAAAAGCTGCTGCTTCTCTTGATGCGCAAAAGTTACGCCGACATCATTTCGGATTTCCAAAAGCCGAAAGATATGGAAAACTGGCAATACAGACTGATAAAAGAAAGCGGTCTGCTGAGCGAGTGTGAAACCAAATACATCGCTGTCCCGAAGGACCGCTCATGCTGCTACCTGCTCAAAAACAAAAGACCATCCGACCTAAAAGGCAGCCAAAAAATAACCTGACCCCGGGTGAACCCCGCGCGCATATAGGCGAACTGTTAACTGACGGCGATATTTATTGAAATTGGATAGGAGGCAACTCGAGTAGTAAAAGGCGTTATCCCGGTTTTGCGGGATAGCGTTTTATTTTGAATATTTTTACTTAATTTACGTTTTGCGGAGCGCGGCTCCGGAAGTGGTCGTAAAAGTCATGTTTAAATGCGTGAACGACAGCTTTGAAGTGGTGAAATTCTTGAAAATTTGTGATATAATTATAGACAAATATTATGGGAAAGATATGTTTTAATTTATCAGGGTGTAAATTAATTAAATTTATATATCAGGAGGCATGACATATGAAGATCAGCATCAAACGGAAATTCAAAAGCATTTTAAGCGCGGCGCTTGTTTTCGCTATGCTCGTGTGCTCGCTGCAGATCCCGGTGTTCGCCGCGGGCGACCCGCTCTATCTGCCCGAGGACGATGTGGCGGATGAAATTGTTTCAAGCGGCGCATTTTACGTGTCGGTCTCAAACGCCGAGATCGACGAGAACGCGAACGCGTCCTATATCTTTAAGGTAGCGAGAGGCGGCGATGATCTGCCCGAGGCCTCGATGCGCCTTAACATGACGGACATCACCGCGAGATACGGGACAGACTACAAGGTCAAGGTGCTTGGCGGCGGCGCTTTTTCGGAGGGCGTTAAAAACGCGCGGAAAAGCAAGTCGCTGCTTGAGGAGATCATCGAAAACTCCGACTCGATCGAGGAGCGGAACGACACCGACACTTTGGTGGACGGCGAGAAGCTCGACGAGCAAACGGCGAACGAGCTTTATACCGAGGACGCCCAAAAACTCGGAAACTATTTGGGCGACGCTTTGAGCGAGCAGGACGCCGAGGCATCCGCCGAGCCCGAGGTCTCGGAAGAGCCCGAGGCGGTCGATGAGCCGAGCGACGGAGCGGCCGATTCGGAAGCCGACGGAACAGAGGCCGCGGCAATGAGCCTCAAAGCCGCCAAGAGCCTGGCGACGGGCCTTGAGTCCGACAAGACGCCGATGGACGGCGGAGGAAGCGTGGAGCAGCTCGCCGACGACATGCTGTCCGCGCTTTCGCTTGAGATGGAGAGCGCCTACCTCCCCCTCGATTTTGCCGAGGGAGAGAGCGAAAAGTACATAGAGATCATCCCGAACGACAACCTAAGCGGCGACGGCGACAGAATGTTCATGGCGGCTCTTTTCCCCATAACCGAGAGCGCCGTGATAAGCGACATGAAGGGCGTCACCGTCACGATCAAGGACGACGAGGAGCAGGAGCCCGCCGTGATCTCGTTCGGAAGCTCGGAGTATTATCCCGAGGACGGATACATAAAGGTCACGCTTGAAAGGAGCGGGGCGTTAAATCAGATGGTCGCGCTCAAGGTTTCCACCTCGGACGGCACCGCGGCGGCAGGCCGCGACTATTCTCGGGTCGACACCGAGGCGGCATTCCCCTACGGCGTGACGCGGCGCACGATCAACATACCGATAAGGAGCGAATATATAGGCGAAGACGCCGACTTTAACATCACGCTCTCCGAGCCGAATGGCTGCGTTATCGGCGGGAACTCGACCGCGCGCGGAATTATCCCCGCGGGCAGCGAGAGCTATTCCTTCGAAAACGAGACGGAAAGCGAGATAGAAAACGAGGCTGACGGCGAGGTCACAGCGGCGAAGGCCGCCGACGATGACGACGTTGTGGTTCTCGACGCGCTCGACCTTTCGAAGCCCAAATCCACCGAAATGAATTGGGCAAGCATAGGATCGGTGGGAACCTTTGGCGGTAAAAATACTCAATACGAAGTATCTGCCGACGATCATTGGTGGGTCACTATTACCGACCATATACATGAGGTATATTCAAAAGCAACATGGGATATACCCAGGCACTATACTTATAACGGTATTGAGTTTGACTGCTCGTGCAGCGGCAACGGCGCGGCAGGTTTTGATTTTTACAGTGCCGATGACAATAGTGACCAGAACGTCTATAGCAACGGCGGTGTATGGAACCAACAAAAAATAGATGTGTTTCAACAGGCTGATTTTTCTTCATTTATGGCAGAGTCGGTTTACGACTTAGGTTCATACGGCAACGCCAAAGATCTGAAAATATACTCGGCATCCCCCATATTAAAACCGTTTGACATCACGCTCGAGGGTCCCGATCGGCTTAAATTCCTTGACGGCGACGGAACCTACAAGGACAACACGGAGCTCAAAAATGTCGTGGACGCGACAAATGTCTCGCTCAGCGGCGCGGACGAGCAAAATAAGATCGTAAGGTTTGCCAAGGACGGAAGCAACTCCATCACCCTCACCACCTCGGGCACATACTCGTGCATAACGGGCATTAAGATCATAAACAACAAAGCAAACAAATCGACCTCCATAGACAAGAAGTATATCAGCGGCCTCGGAACAAGATCGGCGACGGTCAAGCTCACCGAGGATCTCGTGAAAGATTACTTAGATTATATTGATTTTGAGAATATTAAGGACGACAACTCGAGAGGCCAAAAGGGCATATTCAGCGTGCAGCCCGAGCTCGGCTATGTAAACGTGACCGTAAACGTGCACGCGGACCCGCTCAATATAGGCGAGGTCACGCTGAGCGGAAACGTTCAGCCGAACAGCGACGGCTCGTACACATACCACAAGGGCGACACCATAAGGTTTACTCAGACCATAAAGGACCCCGATATGTATACCTCCGACAGAATACAGCTCGTGACTGCGGGAGATACCAATCCCGGCGACGTCCTGAGAAAATACGACGAAAACCCGGACGGCAGTCTCACGAATTACTGCACATATTTTGACGACTGCGACCAAATAGACGTTACGCCCTACTACACCAGGCAGGACAATCAGATAACCGTCAGAGTGGCCAAGAGCGATCTTAATATGTTCGACACAAACACGGGAATATTCGCGAACACGAGCACCGATACCGGAGATTATATGGAATACATGGCGGCGAGCGGCACCGTGTTCGAGGAATATTACGAAATGACGGCGGCGCCCGCCCGGGACGGATATATCTCGGTATGGCGGCCGACAGGCACGGGCACGGCGCGGTACGCGCAAAACACGTTCTATTTCGACGCGACCAACGACCCGGAGAAAAACATAATATATCTGACCTGCGAGAAAGCGGACGACATGCGCTATGTTTTGACCGGCAGCGTCGCGTATTCGGATCAGCCCTTAAACGGTTCGTCATCGGACAGCGCGTACCTGCCCGCGAGCGGAGCCTACATATATATAGACCCGTACAACTACGGACTGTCGGACAACGACGGCAATTTCAGCACCACCGCCATTTCCGGCATTAACGGATGCAGCGTTATTTTTAAAGTGACGGCCTCGGGCAATACGACATACGGCTCGGCGGTCCTTGACAATACAAAGATATCGGAATTCGGACAGGACGAGAGCGCGGTCACCGCTTATGAATCGTCGGTGAAAGCGGTCCATGTCAACGCGTCCGACGTGACTGTCCCGCATATAAGCGCGTTTGTGGAAACCGATGAAAACGGAAATCAGAACGAGCTCAACACGGTCGAGATAAGCGACGACGATTTTGAGACCTTCACGATCACCGTCAACAACGACAACGCGTCCTACACCGACTCGGACGGAAATGAGCACAAAGAGAATGTCAAGGAGATCGACCTTTTGGCCTGCGACCCCAAATCAAACAAGGTCAAAGCCACGATAACCGGCACGATAGCCACGCCCGAGCCAAGCGGAAGCCCGGATTCGACCGCGACTCCCGATCCAAAAGCCACCGCGAGCCCGACTCCCGACCCCGACAGCGTCAACAACAGCGCGGTCATAACAAAGATAAAAGAGACGGTCAACAACGACGGAACGACCACAACGGTATGGCAGATGAGCCACACCTTCAACAAGGGCCACGCTGATTTTTACGATGCCAGCGACAAGCTGTATGTCAGACTCACGACCGACAGGCTCATGGGCAACGGCAAGTCGATCGACGCGGACGGAAACCAGACGGACAACGACGCGTTTAAGCAGACGACCTACAATCCGATCAACACGGGCTACGTCTTCACGGAGCAAAATCCGCAGAAGCCCGTGACGCAGAACATAAACTTTAATACAGACATGAACTTTATGGAGCTTCCGCTGATCGGCTCGCTAAACGCGTTCTTCGCTCTTGATGCTGTCAGTCTGTCGCTCACCAGTCTGCCCGACGGCGGAGAGCGCCTCGGCATCGGATATGTTCCGCTGTCCGAAAAGCGCGAAATACCGGGCTCGGACATATCGCATGAGCAAGTGGAAAAAGGCGCCGATATGTACAAGGATCTCGGAGAGATGGCGGGCAACACCAATGCCATAGGTATGTATGAATGGGGGCTGAGCCCCATATTCGGAGTTTATATTGACTTCGGCATAACCGGAGCCACGAGAGAACTTGTGTTCATCGGCGGCGGATTATACTTCGGAATAAGCGGAGACTTCAGTCTGGTTCAGTATTTCATGGTCGGCGCGGTGCCGATCTACTTCGGCGTTGACGGCGAGCTGACCGTGGCCGCGCAGGCCGGTCTCGACGATATCAGCACCGAGGCAACGACGATCAACTCGATCAAGGATCAGAACAACTCATTCTCCTCGCATTTCTCGCCCCAGATCGTTATTCAGGCATACGGCGACGTTTACGGATACGCGGGCGTCGGCCTGTGCGGAATTTTGGGCGTGAGAGGCGGACTCAGCTTCGGCGCGGATTATATATATTTCCCCTATGTGAAGGATATCTATCCGTCATATCACGAAAACGGACTGACTCTCGACGCAACGATAAAGGTAAAGCTTGACGTGCTGCTGTTCTCGATCCCGATACCCGCGGTAAATCTGCTTGAAATGAACTTCGGATACTTCAAGGATGTTGAGGAAGCGCGCGAGGAAGACGCGTCGAGCAGCGAGGCGGAGACCGCGGACGCCGTGCAGGCGGTAATGAGGCCCAGAGCCGAGGGAACGTCCGAGTGGCTGCCGGACGGCGATCTCGTGCAGGCGGCGAGCTCCTTTGAGGAGGACGGCACAAGCGTGCTGCTGGAGAACGGATACGACAGAGCCGACCCGCAGCTTTTGAACCTGGGCAACGGAAAAGTGCTGCTCGTGTTTGTGGCCGATATTCCCGAAAGAAACGATGAAAACAGGACCGCGATAATGTACAGCATTTATGAGAACAACACATGGTCCGAGCCTGTAATGATACACGACGACGGCACGGCCGATTTTGAGCCCGATATATGCGATGCGGGCGATAAGGTCCTGATCTCGTGGACGTCAAGAGCCGAGGGCGCGGAGTACACAAACGAAAAGGAATACCTAAAGAGCCTCAACGTTCACGCCGTGACGCTCGACAAGAACACTCTCGAGCTCGGCGAGGTCGAGAAATTGACAAACGACGACTACTTCAACAGCTCGCCCGTCGGAGTATACGATGACGTGAGCGGCGACATGACGGTATTTTATCTGAAATCCGCGCCGACCGACGATTTTGAGCAGTCGGTATCGCCCACGGTCAACGAGGGCGAGATCATGTACATGCTCTACGACGCGGAGCAGGGCAGATGGCTGAGAGATATGTATTACGACAGCGAGGTGCCCGACAGCGGCGTTAAGCAGACGCTCACCGACGAGTGGGGCGGACAGAGGTTCCTGTCCTCGCCTATTCACGACTTTGGAATGAACGACCCCGTCATTATCGACTTTGACGCCGCGAGCTATGACGGAAAGGGAATATACACCTACACCGTCGACGAGGACAACAACATGGACACCAACGCCGACAGAGAGCTGTTTGTTCAGATATACGACTTTGAGACGCACAAGACATACGACCCGATAAGAATAACCAATGACAATTACTGCGATTCGATGCCTCATATCGCGAGCGCCGGTATAAGATCGTATATATTCTGGCTTGAAAACAACAGCGATATACGCTATATAAGCATTGCCGGACTGCTTGATGAAGGACTGACCGACGACGGCGGCATAGATCCCGATTATACGCACAAGATCGGTCTTGTGTACTGCAATACCGAGGACCCGAACGTCAATCCCGCATTCGGCAGCTTCGAGCCGTTTGTTGACGAGGACGGCAACATATACATCGTATGGATACAGCCCGAAAAGAACGACGCGGGCGAGAACTGCCAGGAGGTCTACACCGCCGCGATGATCAACGACGAAAACGGCACAAGCTGGTCCGAGGCCGTGCGCCTCACCCACAGCGGCGTGTTCAACGACGAGCCCGCTCTCGTGATCGATCAAAACGGAAATCTGATGACCGTCAACAATCAGTATAAGCTTGATAATAACAGCGACGACGTCGCGGTCACGGACGTCAAGCTGGTTTCGACGCAGTATGAAACGGTCGGCTCGCTTGAGCCCGTCGACACCGAGCTTTCGGATGAGCACCCGATGGCGGGCGAGACGGTCGACGTGACCTTAAAGGTCAAGAACACGGGCCTCAAGCCCGCGTCGGGCTATACCCTCGATGTATACGAGATGATCAACGGAGAAGTGAAAGACAAGTTATTCTCCACAGAGTCAAACGAGCACATCACCCCGTCGTCAAGCTCGCACGCGGAGTTTGCGTGGACGATGCCCGAGAGCTTTGACGGCATAAACGACCTTTCGCTGTACGCGGAGCTCAACGAGACGGGCACGGGGCAGATACTCGAGTATCAGAGCGACAGTATCGACATAGAACCGAATTACGAGATCACCGACTACAACCTGACACAGGACGCCGACGGCTTTAAGATCGACTACACCGTCACAAACAGCGGAAACGCCGATTCGAACCCGAGCGACGAGGTGGTCGTGCTCTTCAACGACATCTACTACAGCGGAAAGACATCCGATCCATATTTCAAGGAGCAGATCGGAGAGCTGAAGCCGGGCGAGACAAAGAGCTATTCGGGCCGTCTTGATATCCCCGCCGACGATTTTGAGCGCGGATATTTAAACGCGTACATCGGAGTGAGGGACAGCGAGGGCAACAACATAGGCAGCGGCGAAGCGTTCGAGCTGCCTCTCGAGTTCCCATACAGCATAAAGGTCAACGGCGACGAGGACCTTTCCGAAATAACGCTCAAAGAGGGTGAGAGCCTTGAGCTTAATACCGAATTCTCGCAGAGCGACTATTACGATGGCGCCGAGGTGAACTACTCCGTGCGCGACTGCTCGGTGGCGCAGATAAACGGCAATACCTTAAAAGCTCTCAGAGAGGGCGACACCACCCTTAAGGTCATGATAATGCCCCACGGAGGATATAAGGACATAAAGGTAACAGTCACGGGAGACGGAACATCACCCACGCCAACAAGACGCCCCTCGAGCAGCGGAGGCGGAGGTTTCGGAGGCGGAACCTTCGGAACAACGGCCGATACCGCGGCGACTCCGCTGCCGACCGAGGCGCAGGGCCCCGACGCTTCGGCTCAGCCGATCGAGACCCCCGACACAACGGGCGCGGAGACGGCAAGATTTGCCGATGTGCAGCCCTCCGACTGGTTCTTCGAAAGCGTTAATTACGCGGCCGAAAAGGGCATTATGAACGGAACGGGAGACGGAATTTTTGAGCCGTATCTCAATGTGACGCGCGGAATGTACGCCACGGTTCTGGGCCGCATGGAGGGCGTATCACCCGCGGCTTCGGACAGCGGATTCGCGGATGTGGCTCCAAATGAGTACTACGCCCCGTATATCGCGTGGGCGGCGCAAAACGGCATTGTGGACGGATACGGAGACGGAAACTTCGGCCCCGAGGATAATATCACCCGCGAGCAGATCGCCAAGATGACGGCGAATTATATAACCTACAAAACGGGCGCGGCCGCGGGCGGAGCCGAGCTGAGCTTCACCGACGCGGCAAATATCTCCGATTGGGCGCGCGAGCCGATAGCGCTCTGCGTCGAGCAGGGCATCCTGAACGGAAACGACGACGGTACCTTCGCGCCGCAAAACAACGCGACCCGAGCCGAGACAGCGGCTGTGGCCGAAAGGCTTGACAAGCTGATCTCGGGCCTCAGATAAGACGAAACGAATATAATCATCTCACGATGCCGCCCAAAATAGGGCGGCGTCGTGAAAGCATGTTAAGAATTCTTAAAAGGAGTGTTAAAAACATGAGAATATCTAAAAAGTTTATCGCGTGGGCAGTTGCGCTGGCAATGCTGATCTCTCTTGTTTCTTCGCTTGAGTTTTCGGCGTTTGCAGCCGACTTTGAGGGCAGCGGCACGTCGGGTGACCCGTATATAATTTCGGATCTTTCGAAACTTGAGAAATTCCGCGATTACGTAAATGAGAAGGTGGACGGCTACTACTACGAGTGTTTCAAACTTGCCGCCGATATAGATATGTCGGACAAATACGGCGAAAATAAAGACTCGTGGACACCGATAGGAAGCGCAGATGAGCATGAAAGTGCATTCGCCGGTACATTCGACGGAGACGGACACACGATATCGGGGCTCTATATCAATTCGACAGACGATAATCAAGGCCTGTTCGGATATATGTTCGGCGCCACGGTCAAAAATCTCAGCGTTAACGGCACGATTACCGGCGGTTACTACATGGGCGGCATAGCGGGGAATATTGGCGGTGGCAGTACAATCGAAAACTGCCAAAATAACTGTGCCGTAATCGGAGATGGCGATGGCAGCGGCGGCGGCATTGTGGGAACATCGGATCACGGCACGATACGTAATTGCTTTAACAGCGGAGCAATCACGGGAATCGAATTTATAGGCGGCATTGCAGGCTTTAATAGCGGCGGCGTTATAGATAACTGCTATAATGTCGGAGAAATAAGCGGCGAGGACCATGTTTACGGTATATCCCATTTAGCTTCCGGCAGCATAACCGATTGCTATTATCTCGATGGCACGCGCGAGGATCCGAACGCGACCGCAAAGACCGCGGACGAGTTTAAATCGGGCGAGGTGGCGTATCTGCTGCAGAGCGGCTGCGATTCGCCGACCTGGGGGCAAAACGGCGATTTCCCGGACCTGATCGCGCTTAACGATGACCTGAAGATCCTGCGCAAGGTGACATTTGTGAGCGAGCACCCGAATATAGGCGCTATGTATGTTCCCGACGGTGAAAAGCTCTCGGTTCAAAACGACTATCCGTACATCAAGTGGTCGAAGACCGCGCCGGACAGCGGAGAGCAGGCCGAGTTTGACCTAAACTCGCCGATAACAAGCGATATGACGCTCTATTTGATAGAAGGCCGCGAGTTTGAGCAAAGCTCCGAGGGAGATATCGCGATCAAAGCCGAATTCGGATTTCCGTTTGAGCAGGATCTGTCAAGCCTTTTAAAGCTCACAGACGGAAGCGGCATTTCATCCGATGATCTTGAATTCGAATTGAAAAACGGGTCAACGCTCCCGAGCAGCTTTACGCTTGAGGGCGGAAAGCTCAAATCGGACTGCGTCGCGGATACCGGCACATACAGCATAACGTTCAATGTTACGGACAAAAAGCCGTACAGCAATATCGCGCTTACCGCGCTCGATCCGAACCCTGCGGAATTTTTAGCCGAGCTTACTGTAACCTTAAATATAAGCTTCAGAGGTGGCGGCACAAAAGACTCGCCCTACGAGATACCGAGTCTTGCGACTTTTGAGGTGTTCCGCGATTACATAAATTCGGGCAAAGGCGACGGCGAGTATTTTGAGCTCACCGACGACATCGACCTCGGCGGAGAGATCTCGCCATGGACCCCGATAGGCGGCCTTTCAAACCCGTTCGGCGGCACATTTGACGGCGGCGGACACACGATATCGGGCCTCAATATCGATTCGGACGAAAGCTATCTCGGCCTGTTCGGAAATTCGGGCGGCACCGTGAAAAACCTGGGCGTCAGCGGCGAGATCACCGGCGGAGGCAGCTATGTCGGAGGCGTCGCGGGATACAGCAGCGGCACGATAGAGAACTGCTACAGCATTTGCTCCGTGAGCGGCGGCGGAAACGTGGGCGGCATCACGGGAGACAATTATTACGGAGAGATCACAAACTGCTACAACGCGGGCGCGGTAAGCGCGACGAGCAACGTCGGCGGTATAGCGGGATTCAACAGAGGCACGATCGAAAAATGTTACAGCAGCAGCGCGGTGAGCGCTTCGTCGCCGCAGCTCCCGACATGCGGCGCGATAGCGGGAAAATCAAGCAGCGGCGAGATATCCGACTGCTATTATTTGATAGGCACCGCAGACGGCGGCATCGCGGGCAGCGACCAAACGGGCGGCACGAACGCGCTGTCCGCCGACGGACTCGCCGAAAGCGATTTGTTTGTCGGCTGGGATTTTGACGGCAAATGGGAAATAAACCCGTTTTTGAAAAGACCGACCTTAAAGTCCGTGCCTCAGCCGTTCAATATTTCAAGCAAGGCGGAGCTTGAGAGCCTGGCAAGCTATGTAAACTCGGGCGGCGGCAGCGGCGCAAATATCCTGCTCACCGCGGACATCGACCTCGGCGGCAGCGCGGAAAAACCGTGGACCCCGATAGGAACCGAGGCGGCGCCGTTCAGCGGCACGTTCGACGGCGGCGGCCACACGATAAGCGGACTTTATACCGACCAAAACAACGATTATCAGGGCTTGTTCGGATACGCGGCGCAGGGCTCCGTTATCAAAAATTTCGGAATAATCCACGGAAGCGTTTCGGGCAGCGGCAGCAACGTCGGCTCGGTTGCGGGATACAGCGCGGGCGAGATATCACGCTGCTACAGCGCGGCGTCCTCCTCGGGCGGCGGCATAGTCGGAAGCAATGCGGGCGATATTTCAAACTGCTATAACATCGGCGCGGCGGATGTCGGCGGCATCGCGGCGGCAAACAGCGGAAGCATATCAAATTGCTATAACATCGGCAAAAGCGGCAGCGGCATTTCGGGAAGCTCAAGCGGCGCGGTATCGGGCTGCTGTTATCTGAGCGGCTCGGCAAGCGCCTCCGCGGACGGAGCGAAAGCTGTGTCGAGCGCCGACCTCGCGAAAAAAGAAACCTTCGAGGGCTGGGATTTTGACACGGTCTGGGAGATCGGAGCTCTCTCGCGCCCGACTTTGATATCGATCTCGGAGAGCATCTTCTCATCGGGCAGCGGTTCCGAAAAAGACCCATATATAATAGACAGCGCCTCGTCTTTAGACGTGTTTGCGAACTACGTAAACGGCGGAAACGGCAAGGATGAATTCTTTAAGCTGAATAACGACATCGACCTCGGCGGCGCGGGAAATAATTTCACGCCGATAGGCAGCGCTTCCGCAAAGTTCGGCGGCACATTCGACGGCAGCGGCCATAAGATAAGCGGCCTCAATATCGACTCAAGCGGCGACGATCAGGGTCTGTTCGGATATATCGACAGCAGAGGCTCGGTCAAAGATCTGTCCGTCGAGGGCTCCGTCAAGGGCAAGGACAACGTGGGCGGTATCGCGGGTCAATGCGAGGGAACCATAGAGAGCTGCCATAACGCGTGCGGCGTCACGGGAACAAACAACGTGGGCGGCATCGCGGGTCAAATCGCCGCAAGCGCGGGAGCCGGCGGCACGATCAAATACTGCTATAACAGCGGCGCGGTATCGGGTCAAGACACGGTCGGCGGTCTTGTGGGAAACAATTTGTTCATGACGCAGGACAGCTACAATATCGGCAGCGTTTCGGGCACAAACAATGTCGGCGGCGCGGTTGGTAAAAACAACGGCGACAACAGCGACGTTAAGCATGTTTACAATATCGGCAAGGTCTCGGGCAGCGGCTCAAACGTCGGCGGTGTTATAGGCTCGACAAGCGGCATTGTAGACAACAACTATTACCTCGACACCTGCGGCGCCGCAGGCAGCGGAACAGGGCTGAGCTCGGATAAGTTCGCCGATAAAGGCAGCTTTACGGGATTTGATTTTGACACGGTCTGGAAGATCGATCAGGGCACCGCTTTAAGGCCCATTCTGACATCAAATCCGGAGCCCTCGCTTTTTGCGGGCGGCAGCGGCACGTCGGATGATCCTTATGAGATACCCGACCTTGAAACGCTTGAAACGTTTGAGGCTTACTTCAATAGTAACTCTCTGTCGCAGCTGTATTATGAGCTTACCGATGATATCGACATGTCGAAGGATTACGGAGACGGCAAAAAGTCATGGACGCCGATAGGAAACAGCGGCAAAAAATTTAACGGCGTATTTTTGGGAAACGGGTATGAGATCAGCGGACTTTATATAAACTCAAATAATGACTATCAGGGCTTGTTCGGATATATCGACAGCGGAGCCTCGGTCAAAGATTTGACTATCGGAGGCTCGGTCAAGGGCAAGAATTACGTCGGCGGCATAGCGGGCCAAAGCGACGGCTCGATAGAAAACTGCCATAGTGACTGCGCTGTCACGGGTACAGACAATGTCGGCGGCATTTCGGGATCTAACACAAGCAAAATATCGGAATGCGAAAACTCCGCGGCCGTATCCGCCGGCGTCGGAATAAGCGGCGGCATAACGGGAAGCAACACGGGACAGCTGGATAACTGTGAAAATTCCGGCTCTGTCAGCAGCAGTACGGATAATTCGAGTGATGCCGACGCCAAATCCGGCGGCATCGCGGGCGAACATTTAGCCGTAAGCGGTGTTCATATACAGAACTGCACAAATTACGGAACCGTATCGAGCAAATACAGCGGCGGCATAGCCGGAGTCAGCCATGCCTATTTGGGATATTGCGAAAATTACGGCTCTATTGACGGAACATACAGTACCGGCGGCATAGTGGGCAAAATGGAAAATTCAGGCGGGATCACTACAGAATACTGCACTAATTACGGAGATGTCACGAATCCAAACTATGTCGGCGGCATCACGGGTATAAACGATGTCGGCTCCCATAAAGGCTCCCAAAGCACTGTCGGAATAAAAGAGTGTTCCAACGTCGGCACGGTCAGCGCTCTCAGATACGGAGGCGGCGTAGCGGGACAAAATAACGGCGTTATTGAAGACAGCCGGAACATCGGCAGCGTCATAGGCAGCCAAGACGGCAATAACGATTTGTGTATCGGCGGCATTGCGGGAGATAATGGCGGCGTAAATTTTGCCGATACCAACGATTACGATAACGCGGTTATAAGACGCTGCTACAACACCGGAGATATTTTTTCAAACAAGTCCGGCGCCAGCTGCGGCGGTATCTCGGGCAGCGGTACGCGAAGACAAATTAAGAGTTGTTATAATGTCGGAAGCGTTAAAGGGGGAAAATATAACGGAGGTATAGAAGGCTATACCGATTATTGTATCAGAGCCCAAAACTGCTATAATTACGGTACCGTGGAAGGAGAAAGCATTGTAAATGTAGTACGCAAGAGAAACATAGATGATGAATTTGATTCTTGTTACACATTAACGGACGCTGCTCAAAAAAACACAACAAAATCAAATAAGACCGGATACTCCGCCGAGGAACCCTCTGTCAATCAGTTTAGATCGCTCGCGAGCAGCCTCGGCAGTGACTATAAGGACGACGCGTTCTTGGGCAGACCGATACTTAAAGATAATCCGGAGGACGGCGGCGGCACGCAGGATGACCCGCATTTAATTTCAAGTCTTGCGGCTCTTGAGACCTTCCGCGATTACATAAACGAGGGCAACGGCTCCGGCGAATACTTCAAACTGACCGCCGATATAGATATGTCGGGCAAATACGGCGAAAATAAAGACTCGTGGACATCGATAGGATGGGGAATGAATGCCAATAATGGGTTTAGCGGCACATTCGACGGAGACGGACACACGATATCGGGCCTTTATATCAATAATTCCGATAATCCGGGTCTGTTCGGAACGGTAAGCGGCACGATCAAAAATCTCAGCGTCAGCGGCACGGTCAACGGAGGATATGACACGGACTTTGGCGGCATCGCCGGATATCTTCAAAGAGGAACGATCGAAAGCTGCAGAAACAGCTGCGCCGTAAGCGGAAGCGCTAACCTTGGCGGCATTGTGTCAAAATCAAGCGGCGGCACGATCAAAAATTGCATAAACGACGGCCCTATCACGGGCGATGATATCGGTATTGGCGGCATCGTGGGTCTTTTCATGGATAGTACGGTGCAAAACTGCTATAATGTCGGAGAGATCAACGGGTATGTCATTCACGATATAGGTTATGGTACCGGCACGACGGTAACCAATTGCTATTATCTCAATAAAAATATGAGCTCGGATCCGAACGCGACGGAAAAGACGATATATGAGTTTCAGTCGGGCGAGGTGGCGTGGCTGCTGCAGAGCGGCTGCGACTCGCCGACCTGGGGACAAAACGGCGATTTCCCGGATCTGATCGCGCTCAACGATGACCTGAAAATCTTGCGCAAGGTGACATTTGTGAGCGAGCATCCGAACATAGGCGCTTTGTATGTTCCCGACGGCGAAAGGCTTTCGGTCAAGGACGACTATCCGTACGTCAAGTGGTCGCAGACCGCGCCCGGCGCCGAGCAGCCCGAGTTTGACCTAAGCGCGCCGATAACAAGCGATTTGACGCTCTATTTGATAGAAGGCCGCGAGTTTGAGCAAAGCTCCGAAGGCGATATCACGCTCAAAGCCGAATGCGGAGCTCCGTTTGAGCAGGATCTGTCAAGCTTGCTGAAATTCGAGGACGGAAGCGAGATCACAGGCTCCGACTTTGAATTTGAACTGAAAAAGGGATCAACGCTCCCGAGCAGCTTTACGTTTGAGGACGGAAAGCTCAAATCGGACTGTGTTGTGTCGGATATCGGCAAATACAGCGTAACGTTCAATATTACGGACAAAAAGCCGTACAGCAATATCGCGCTTGCCGCGCTTGACCCGAACCCCGCGGAATTTTACGCCGAGCTTACCATAACCTTAGATGTAAACTTCAGCGGCGGCGGCACAGCGGACTCGCCCTACGAGATCCGGGATCTTGAGGCGCTTGAGGTGTTCCGCAGTTACGTAAACGCGGGCAAGGGCTCCGGCGAATACTTCAAACTGACCGCTGATATAGATATGTCGGGCAAATACGGCGAAAATAAAGAATCGTGGTCACCGATAGGAAGTTTTAACAAAGAGTTTGATGGCATATTCGACGGAGACGGACACACGATATCGGGCCTCTATATCAATACGACAGACGATTATCAAGGCCTGTTCGGAGCTGTCGAAAAAGACTGCACGATCAAAAATCTCGGCGTTCGCGGCACGGTCGCCGGAGGATTCTACACGGGCGGCATCGTCGGTTATATTGAATACGGAACGATCGAAAACTGCAAAAACGACTGCGCGGTAAGCGGAAAAACTGCGGTTGGCGGCGTTGCGGGAGGCACATGTTACGCCAAGGTCTTAAATTGCTTTAACGGAGGCGCTGTCACAGGCAGCGATATACAAATCGGCGGCGTTGTGGGAGAAAATGCTTACAGCACGATGCAAAACTGCTATAATGTCGGAGAGGTAAGCGCCGATGAACTTGTTTACGGTATATGTGATAATGATTACGGCACGATAACCGATTGCTATTATCTCGAAGGCACGCGCGAGGATCCGAACGCGAAAACAATGACCGCGGATGAGTTTAAGTCGGGAGAGGCGGCATGGCTGCTGCAGAGCGGCTGCGATGAGCCGACTTGGGGACAGAAGATAGGAGAAGATAATTATCCGATCCTGACAAGCGACGCGGACAAAAAGGTCGTTAAAGTGACATTCTCGACAAATGATAACGCGGATTACGCGGCGAGCTACACGAACGCGGGCGGCAAGGTGACGCTGCCCGACGATCCCGATATAGACGGAGCCGAGTTTGAAATGTGGTCGACCTCAAGCGCCGCGCCGTTTGAGGAGTTCACCGCCGACACATCGGTGACCGAGGACACGGTCGTTCATTCGGTAGGACGCGAGCTATTCGGCGGCGAAAGCGACGCGATCAGTCTCAGCGGCACCTACGGCGAGGGAATAACCGCGGACCTGTCGCAGTATATCGAGTACAAAAACGGCGCATCCGTCTCGGGCGGATTCAGATACACCATAAGCGACGAGGGCCAAACCGAAGCGGCGATAAACGGCAGTATGCTGGCTATCCCGAAGAATACAAACGCGGGAAGCTACACGCTCAAGGTCACAGTAGAGGAAAAGACGCCGCTCTTCTCGCTCGCGAGCGTTGAGACCTTCGGCACAGACCCCGTGACGCTTACAATAAACGTGAACATCGCGAAGGCCGATCCGGTCGTTGTCGTTAAATCGGCCAACGCGCTGTATGACGACGACCCAGAGCCCGACGATCTGGTAACGGGCACAACGAGCGGCGGCACGCTGCAATACAGCTTGGACGGCGAAACCTATACCGAGGAGATCCCGAAGGCGCACGATGCGGGCGAATACACCGTTTGGTACAAAGTGGTCGGCGACAATAACTACAACGACGCCGCGCCCAAATCAATAAATGTCAAGATAGCTCACGGATTCGCGGATGTGGCGACAAAGCCGAGAGCGGTCAGAGGCCTTGTGTTCAGCGGCGAGCCGCAGGAGCTCATAACCGCCGGAAGCGGCACTAACGGCGAAATGCAGTACAGTCTCGACGGCGAAAACTACTCGCCCGAGATCCCGACAGGCACAGCCGCGGGCCAATACACCGTTTGGTACAAGGTGGTCGGAGGATTTATCGACGGCAAGCATTATCACGACAGCGAGGCCGCTTCTTTGACCGCCACGATCGTAAAGGGAGATTCGGCTGTCGAGTCGGACGGCGCGGATGTTGTCTACGGAGACGAGTTCACCCTCACCGCAGAGGTCTCAAAGGCTGACGCGGTCGGCGCCGCTCTCGCGTCCGATGAGGATAAAGTCGACTTCTATATCGGAGAAACGCTCCTCGGCTCGGCCGACGCGGATTACGGCGGCGCAGAGCTTAAAGACAGCGGCACTGCCACGCTCACGGTCACGGCGGACAAGAAATTCGCGATTGGAGCCAACGCGATTAGAGCCGATTACGGCGGCAGCGTGAATTTAAACGGTAGCAAGAACGATTCGATCACCGTCACGATGACCCAAAAGCCGATCGAGTACGAGGTGTCGGCGCGTAACAAGACCTACGACGGCACGGCGGACGTTGAAGTGACGCTCACGCCGACCAACAACGGCGATGACGACGTTGCGCTGACCGCGAAAGGCACGGCGCCCACAGCGAACGCGGGCAGCTATGAAACGGTAGATCTGACCGAGATAGCGATAAGCGGCGCAGACGCGAGATATTACAGCGCAGACAGCGAAAAGAGCGGCGTCGAGCTTGAGACCTTCGCCGCGATATCAAAAGCGCAGTCAAGCGTAAAGACGCCTCCTGCGGCGAACGACCTTACTTACACCGGAGAGGCGCAGGCGCTTGTGACCGCGGGCGAAGCCGATGGCGGAACGCTCGTATACTCTTTGGAGCAAAACGGCGAGTATTCCGAAAAAATCCCGACGGGCACCAACGCGGGCGATTATACCGTTTGGTACAAAGTGATCGGCGACAGCAATCACAGCGACACCGAGCCGCAGTCGGCCGCGGCCTCGATAAAGAAAGCCGTTTCCTCGGGAACAGTCACGGCGAATGACTTAACCTACACGGGCGAGACGCAGGAGCTTGTGACTGCGGGCGAAGCCGATGGCGGAAAGCTCGTATACTCTTTGGAGCAAGACGGGGATTATACCGAAAATATCCCGACGGGCACAAACGCGGGCGATTACACTGTTTGGTACAAAGTGATCGGCGACAGCAATCACAGCGACAGCGAGCCTCGGTCAATAACCGTGAATATCGCGAAGGCCGATCCGATCGTGACAGTTAAATCTGCCAAGGCGCTGTATGACGACGAAGTTCACGAGCTTGTGACATATGAGGCCACGAGCGGCGTCACGGTACTGTTCAGCGATTCCGAAAACGGCGAGTATTCGGAGGCGATACCGACAGGCACAGCCGCTGGCGAATACACGGTTTGGTACAAGGCGGTCGGAAACAGCAACTATAACGATTTGCCGCCCGCGTCCGTGAAGGTGAAGATAGCCCACGGTTTCGCGGACGTCACAAAGGCGCCGACGGCGGTCGAGAACCTTGTTTACAGCGGCTCGCCGCAGCGGCTTGTAACGCCCGGAGAGGCCGAAAACGGCGAAATGAGATACAGTCTTGACGGCGAAAATTATTCGGCCGCGATCCCGTCCGCGGCCGAGGCGGGCACATACACCGTATGGTACATGGCGGTCGGCGGCGTTATAGACGGCAAGCACTATCACGACAGCGATCCATTGTCGATAACCGTGAATGTCGCGAAGGCCGACCCGACCGTGACCGTGAGAGCGGCCAAGGCACTTTATGACGACGAAGTTCATGAGCTTGTGACATACGAGGCTCCGAGCGGCGTCACGGTGCTGTTCAGCGATTCCGAAAACGGCGAGTATTCGGAGGCGATACCGACAGGCACAGCCGCTGGCGAATATACGGTTTGGTACAAGGCGGTCGGAAATAACAACTATAACGATCTGCCGCCCGCGTCCGTAAAGGTGAAGATAGCCCACGGTTTCGCCGATGTCACAAAGGCGCCGACGGCGATCGAGGACCTTGTTTACAACGGTTCGCCGCAGCGGCTTGTAACGCCCGGAGAGGCCGAAAACGGCGAAATGAGGTACAGTCTTGACGGCGAAAATTATTCGGCCGAGATCCCGACCGCGGCCGAGGCTGGCACATATACCATTTGGTATATGGCGGTCGGCAGCGTTATAGACGGCAAGCACTATCATGACAGCGATCCGTCGTCAATAACCGTAAATATCGCGAAGGCGGATCCGATCGTGACCGTGAGATCGGCCAAGGCGTTATATGACGACAGCGTTCAGGAGCTTGTGACATACGAGGCTCCGAGCGGCGTTACGGTGCTGTTCAGTGATTCCGAAAACGGCGAATATTCGGCGGCAATACCGACCGGAAAAGCCGCGGGCGAATATACCGTTTGGTACAAGGCGGTCGGAAATAACAACTATAACGATCTGCCGCCCGCATCCGTAAAGGTGAAGATAGCCCACGGTTTCGCGGAGGTCACAAAGGCGCCGACGGCGATCGAGAACCTTGTTTACAGCGGCTCGCCGCAGCAGCTTATAACGCCCGGAGAGGCCGAAAACGGTGAAATGAGGTACAGCCTTGACGGCGAAAATTATTCGGCCGAGATCCCGACCGCGACCGATGCGGGCGAATACACCGTTTGGTATATGGCGGTCGGAGGCGTTATAGACGGAAAGCAATATCACGACAGCGACCCGTTGTCACTGACAGTTACGATAGCGATGCAAGGCGATTTCGATTATATCATAAAGAGCGCCGCGATCAACGCTGACGGCAAACTCGATGTTGAGCTTGAGTATCAAGAGGAGATACCGATCGCGGCGAAGCTGATCGTCGCGTCATACGACGCGGAGGGCGCCTTGACCGAGACGAGAGCGTTTGACATAAACGGCGCGAATGTCGATCTCGGCGGATACGAGCCTCGGGGAGATATAATAAAAATCTTTATCTGGAGCGGCCTCGACGACATGACTCCCTTAGCTGCGCCGTATGAAATAAAATAGCCGGGATTACGGATAGTTTGGAAATTATAAGATCCGCCAAACAGGTTGAGATTAAAACGCGCAAAGAAGTAAGAATTACATTGAGCAGCCTTAACATAATGTTATGGCTGCTCAATTTTTTGTGCCGTTCACGCCGCCAAAAATGACTTTTATGTCAAAGCGTTGAATTTAGGATAAAAAAATGTTAAAATTATTGTGTATAAAGGAGCGTAACGATGATCGAGTTAAAAAGAAACGGAAATATTATAAACAAAAAATACCTCGAATACTTTTGGCCGACGGTGCTTGTGGCGCTCGCGAACAATATCGCCGTTATGGTGGATTCGATAATCGTCGGAAACATGCTCGGAAGCGCGTCAATGGCGGCGATCAGCGTTCTTTCACCGGTCAATCAGCTGTATTTTTCGACGACTATACTGTTCGGTGTCGGCGCGTCAACGCTTATTTCGTTCGCGAAGGGCAAAAACGACAAGAAGGAAGCCGATGCCGCGTTCACGGCGGCAACGATCCTGCTCGTGATTTTAAGCGCGGCGTTTATGATATTGCAGCTTGTGTTTGTAAACGATATAGCGGATCTGCTCACGCCTATCGAGACGCTCAGAAACGAGCTTTTGAAATATTACATACCGTTTATTATCGGAACGCCTTTCTCGCTTATGCTGCCGAGCGCGGTACACTGCATACGGAGCGACGGCAGACCGAAGTTCGCGTCAAATCTCATAATTATTTCAAACGCGATAAATCTCGTTATGGATATTGTGCTTATGGGACCGTTCAAAATGGGAATAGCCGGTTCCGCGATCGCCACGGTTATCGGAAACGTTATCGCGTTCTGCATTATGCTTACGCATTTTAAAAACAAGAAAAATACGCTTCATATTGATTTGAGCGCGGCGTTATCGCCGAAAAAGCTGCGAAACGAATGTGTTTCACTTTTTACCACAGGCATATCGGGCGCGCTTGGCGCGATGCTTATAACAGTCACGACGCTTTATATGAACACCGCGATACAAAACGCGGGCGGACAGGAAGGCATGGTTTCCATGTCGGTAATAGCAAACTGCCAGATATTTGTTTCCGCGTTCGTAGCGGGAGCGTCGCAGACATTGGTACCGATAGTAAGTGCGCTTTTCGGAGAGGGCGACATCGTCGGTATAAAATACGCCATGAAGCGCGCGATTTTGGTGCTTATGATCGCTGCGGCAGCGGTCACGCTTATTATAGAGATCGCCCCGGCGTCGGTCGCGCGGCTTTTCGGAGACAAAACTCCGGCGGAAATGGCGGTGATAATCCCGGCGCTCCGCATAAGCGCGCTGTCATTTATCGGAACAGCGATGTCGTTTTTATTCATGTACTATTTTACCGCGACGCAGCGCAACGCTATGTCCCTCACGGTTTCGCTCGTCAACGGGATCGTGCTTACCATACCGTTTGCGTATATACTCGGCCGCCTTCTCGGCATAACGGGATTATGGATAACGTCCTGCGCGGCTCAGTACGGAACGTGGATCGTGATAGCGGTTATGATCATCGTAACAATAGCAAAATCAAACGGCAGATACAAGGATATGTTCCTGCTTGACAAGGCGGACGAGCTGCTTTCGTTCTCCGTAAGATCCGACGCTGATGTATCTGAGATAAAGTCGGCTGTCGCGGATGAGCTCACGGACGGAGACAAAGCCGCCGAAGCCGTGTCGGAGCTGCTTGCGTTTGTGAGCGGTAATGACAAAAGCGCCGAAAACGATATACGGATCCGCCGGGAGGACGGATCGTATGTCATAATGCTCTGCAACAACGGTGCCGAAATTGACAAAAGCAATTTCAGCGGCAAATATAAAAGCTTCGAGTACACCGTTGTGTTAAGTATGAATCAAATTAAAGAAATAATATAAGAAGGTGAAAGCATGAAAACCGAAAAGGATTTAATAGCCGAATCGGCCGCGGAAGCGCGTAATATGAAGGAATACCCTCTCATGCCGAGCCAAATGGGCGTATATTTGGCTTGTATTAAAAACCCTGGCGGCCTGATGTATAACTCGCCCCTCTGCTATACGTTTGATAAGGGAGCCGTTGATATCGACGCGCTGAGATCCGCTGTTGAAACGGCGGTTAATAACCATGAAGGACTGCGCTATTACATTGACGCCTCAAGCGGAGAGCCGGTTATGAAGCCGCGCGATGTTACTGTTGACATTCCGGTGATAAACGCTTCGGACAGCGAGCTTGAAAAGCTGAAAAACGATTTTGTAAAGCCGTTTGATTTGGGGCGTGATTATTTGTTCCGCTTTGAAATCATCGAAACGGAAACGAAAATGTGCTTTTTAACGGACTACCACCATATCGCGGTTGACGGCACCTCGTTTTCCGTTATGTGCGGAGAGATCTCGGCGCTTTATTCTGGCGGAGAGATCGAGCCGGAGGAAATAGGTCAGTTCGGGTTATCGGTATATGAGGGAAAATTCGCGGATACCCCGGCGTATGAGGAAGCGCGTAAGTATTATGAAAACATATTCGCGGGGCTTGAAACAAATTCAATGCTCGTCGCGGACATGAACGAGGACGACTCTGCCGCGGACAAGCCCTGCCGTGAATTCAGGCGGGTCCTGCCGGATGATATATCGGTCGAAAAGGCAGACAAATTTATAAAGGAAAACGGAATAACCGAAAACACGCTTTTCCTCGGTGCTGTTGCATACGCGGCGGCGAAGTTTACCGGCCGTGAAGACGCTCTGATATGCACCGTCAACCACGGCAGACACGATACGCGCATGAGAAATACCGTCGGCATGATGATCCGCACTCTGCCGATTTACATAAAGATCGACGAGGCCGCTAAAGTATGCGATTATCTTTTGGACGTCCGAACCGCACAGCGCGGCGCGATAAAGCTCGGTAATTATCCGTTTGTCAAGCTCGCGGGCGAATACGGAATAAATACGGGTATATTTTTTGCGTACCAGTCGGATTCGTTCAACACATTCACGCTCGGCGAAAGCACTGTTGAAATGGAGCGGGTCCCCACTTACAGCGCGCAATCGCCCTTATCTGTTATGGTATTCAAGTACGGCGGCACGTTTGAGATGGATTTTGAATACCGCACCGATTTGTACGAGTACGAAACAATACGCTCGTTTGCGGACACGGTTATTCTTATAATTTCGGAAATGCTCAAAAAATCCGAGCTTTCACAGCTGCGCCTCGCGGACGAGCGCAGCGTAAACAAAATACGCGCTTTAAACGACGCGCTTATAACCGATGTTGATCTGAGCGTCGGATTTGTGGACATGTTCCGCGCACAGGTAAATAAAACGCCCGATAATACGGCGCTTGTATTCAGGGAAAACCGCTATACGTATAAGGAGCTTGACGAAATAACTGACAAGCTCGCGCGGTATATCCGATCAAAGGGCTTGGGCAAGGGCGACGTTATAGCGTCAATGGTCGAGCGCAGCGAATATATGACGATCTGCTCGATAGGCATACTCAAATCGGGCGCGGCCTATGAGCCGCTCGACCCGACACATCCGCCGGAGAGGCTGCGGTTTATGACAAAGGACGCGGCGGCTAAAATGCTTATCGCGGACGGTAAGCTGCTTTCGCTCATACCCGATTTTGAAGGAGACATATTAAAAACGGAGGATATTCCGAATCTCAGCGATGGCAGTCTCCATCTCCCCTCTCCCGGTCCGGATGATTTGTTTGTGCTGCTCTATACCTCGGGTTCGACGGGCACGCCTAAGGGCTGTATGCTGACGCATCATAACCTTACCAATTTTATTCATTGGTTCCGAAGGATCTACGATATTACGGATAAAAGCTCGACGGCGGCGCACGCGAGCTACAGCTTTGACGTGCATATGCTGGACATTTACCCGTTTTTGAGCGCGGGCGCGGCGGAGTATGTGATCCCCGAGGAGCGCAGGCTCGACTTGATGTGGATCAACGAATACTGCACGCAAAACGATATTACCCATATTTCCCTGACAACGCAGGTCGCCAGAGCGTTTTTGACCTCGATCGACGATATTGCTCTCAAGGTTGTGGACATAGGCGGCGAAAAGCTTGTGCCGTTCGAGCCGAGAGCGGGTATTAAACAGTTCAACAGCTACGGCCCGACGGAGTGCACTATATTGATAACGGCGTTTCTGATGGATAAATATTACGACCCTGTTCCCGTCGGTACAGGCGTCGACAACGCGCGCCTCTATATCGTTGACAAGCAGCTCCGCATGCTGCCGTTCGGCGCGGTGGGAGAGCTGTGTGTCGCGGGTCCGCTCGTGTCCGAGGGATATTTAAACCGTCCGGAGCAGACGGAAAAGGTATACGTTAAAAACCCCTTTGAAAGCGGCAAATACCGCGACGTGCTTTATCATACGGGCGATATAGTAAAATTTATGAATGACGGCAATCTGTCGTATGTGGAACGCCGCGACGGCATGGTTAAAATACGCGGCTACCGAATCGAGCTTACCGAGGTCGAGTCCGCCATACTCGATTTTGAAGGGATCAAGGACGCGACTGTTGTTGCGAAGGACAAGGCGGCGGGCGGAAAGTATATCGCCGCGTATATCGTATCGGACGGAGAGATTGACACAGCGGCTCTTAAGGAATTTATCTCGGAAAGAAAGCCACCGTATATGGTGCCTGAGGCGATCATGCAGATCGACGCGATACCGCTCACGGTAAACGGCAAGGTCGACAAGAGAAGTCTGCCGGAAATTGATTTCGCCCCAGCGGAGACGACGGCAAAAACCGAGCGCTCACTCACGGCGCTTGAAAAAAAGATACTTGAAATAATAAAGGGCATAATCGGAACGGATGAGATCGACGTTTCAGCCGATATTATGCGCTGCGGCATGACGTCGCTCTCCGTTATAAAGCTGGCGGTCGAGCTTAACAAGGAGTTCGGCTTTGATGCGGACATAAAAAAGCTTATGAAGGGCTGCACGGTGATGTCAATAGAGGACGATATTGTAAGTTATCTGCTTGCCGCGAAAAATACGCCCGCCGAGGCGCGGACTGAAACAGAAACGGAAAAGTCGGAGTTCGTGCCGCTTTCGTACACGCAGTACGGAGTGTATTCGGAGTGTATGAAGCGCCCCGATGACACGTTCTACAATATCCCGTTCATGCTCAGGTTCCCCGCCGATTTCGGCGCGGAAAAACTCGCGGGCGCGGTAGACGCCGTGCTTGCGGCGCATCCGTATATCTTCACGCGGCTCACGATCAAAGACGACGATATTGTTCAGCGGCGCATGGACGCGGACGGATATACGATTCCCGTAAAGAATATGAGCGAGAATGAGCTGCAAAAGTACCGCGCGGAATTTGTAAAGCCGTTCAAGCTTATGGATTCGCGGCTGTTCAGGATCGAGGTGATCCAAACGGAAGCGGCCGTTCATTTTCTTGCCGATTTCCACCATATTATTTTTGACGGCGCGTCGTTCGACCTGTTCTTGAAATCAGTAAAAACGGTTTTTGAGGGCGGCGAAATACAGAGCGAAACATACGATTACTTCGATTATGTAAAGGATGACAAAGCGTTCATAGACGGCGATGAGTTCAAAGCGTCGGAAAAATATATTTCCGATATGCTTATAAAATGCGAGGGCGCGGCTGAGATCACGCCGGATAACGGAGGGCTTGCCGAAAACGGCTCCTCCGCGACGGTTTGCGTCCCGATCGACATGGAGCGCGTCACGGAATTTTGCGGCAATATCGGCGCGACTCCCGCGCATTTGTTCCTCGCGGCGACGCTTTACGTCGTGTCGAGATTTACCAACAGCCGAGGCGCGTATATCAACACGATAAGCAACGGACGCTCGGATATGAAACTCACAAACTGCCTCGGTATGTTTGTAAAAACGCTGCCGATAGGTCTTGAAATTGATGATATAACGGCGGCGGAGCTTGTGGGTCGAGCAAAGGATCTGCTTATAAACGCGGTGGCGAACGAGGCGTACCCGTATGCCGAGGTGTGCCGCAAATTCGACTATGCGCCGCATATTATGTACGCGTACCAGCTCGGAGTCGTGGATGAGTTTCGCATAGACGGCAAATTGATCGAAAGAGAGCTTATCGGCGAGCAGCGCGTAAAATTCGACACGGGAGTGTTCATCGAAAAAACCAACGGCAAAGAGTGCATAAACGTACAATACAACGACGCGGTTTACAGCCGCGAGCTTATGAGCACATTAGCGAACGCGATCAAGACGGTCGCGGATAAAATCATCGAAAATCCCGACGGCAAGGCACGTCAATTATCCATGCTCGATAAGGCGGGCGAAAAACAAATTGCCGACTTCTCATTCACGGGCTTCGCGGAGCCGGAAATAAAGCTTCTGCATGAAAAATTCGAGTATCAGGCAAAGCTTCATCCCGACCGGACGGCGATCATCGCCTGCGACGGCAGGTTCACGTACGCCGAAACGGACAAACGTGCGAACGTGATCGCGAACGCGCTTATCAATCGCGGAGTTAAAAACGGCAGCCGCGTGGTTATACTTTTGGATAGGACCTCAAAATTCCTCGCGGCAATGCTCGGCATATTAAAGGCGGGAGGCGCGTTTATACCGACCTGTCCCGAGTATCCGCGGGAAAGGATTGAAAGCATTATAGAGGACAGCGGCGCGGAGCTTGTGATAACCTTCGGCGATTTGCTCAGCGCGTACAAAAACACGGTTGATATAGCGGAGCTTGAGGTGGACGGAAATGATAAAAAGCCTGATATCGCGATCTCACCCGATGATTTGGCTTATCTTATTTACACCTCAGGCTCCACGGGAAAGCCTAAGGGCGTTATGCTCAGGCACATCGCTATAGCGGGCTATGTTACCGACGACGAGCGCAATATTCAGGTTCGCTGCATAACCGAGTGCTGCAAATGCTACGGCGCGATCACAACGGTATCCTTTGATATGTCGCTGCAGGAGACGGCTGTTGCGCTCTGCAACGGCCTTACGCTCGCTTTCGCGGATGACGAGCAGATAAACGAACCTCTGTCGCTCGCGAATTTTTTCAAGGAAAACAATGTGGACGCGTTCATCGCCACTCCGTCAAGACTTCTCGTATATATGGAGCTTGACGAATTCGCGGACGCGATGAAAAACTGCAAGGTTATTTTATCGGGCGGCGAAAAATATTCGGATAAGCTGCTGGCCGTCCTGCGCGAAAAGACAAACGCTCGACTTATAAACGCCTACGGCCCCACGGAGATCACCGTGGCGTCAAACGCGAAGGATCTTACAAACGCCGATGAAATATCCGTCGGCAGACCGCTGCTGAACTGCCGCGAGTACATTGTGGATATGGACGGAAACAAGCTGCCGCCGGGCGTTGTCGGCGAGCTGCTTATAGGCGGATTGGGAGTCGCCTTAGGCTATAACAAGCTTCCCGAGCAGACCGAAAAGGCTTTTATCGAATACGAGGGCGAACGCTTCTACCGCTCCGGAGATTATGCGCGCCAGACCCAAAACGGAGACGTTGTGATCCTCGGCAGAACGGATAATCAGGTCAAGCTCCGCGGACTGAGAATTGAGCTTGGCGAGATCGAAAAGTGTCTGACAAGCATAGATGGAATACGCTCGGCTGTCGCTGTGATCAGAAAGGTCGGTCAAGAGGACGGAATATGCGCGTACTATACCGCCGATGGAGATCCCGACGTTGAATATCTGAAAGCGGAAATGAAAAAATCGCTTACGGACTATATGATCCCCGCGTCGTTTAATCGGCTTGACGAGCTGCCTTCCACGGCAAACGGAAAGATAGACAAAAAAGCGCTGCCCGAACCGCAGACGGCGCGGAAAAGATCGGACGGAAGAAAACCCGCAAACGACACGGAACAGATATTCTGCGATATGTTCGCGGCTGTGCTCGGCCTTGACGCGGTATATGCCGACGACGATTTTTTTGGGCTCGGCGGCACTTCGCTGCTTGCCACAAAAATTGCCGTGCGCTGCATGACGCAGAATATTCCGGTCGTCTATAAAGATATTTTTGACAACACAACGCCCGAGAAGCTGGCGGCGCTTGTGAACGCTTCGGAAACGCCTGTCGCGGAGGCAAAAACCGCGGTCGAAACCACGGCTGACGAGGAACATGAACCGCTTTATGAGGTTTTGAAATACAACACGGCGCAGCACATCGGGGAAATAAATTATACGGACATAGGAAACGTTCTGGTGACGGGCGCCACGGGATTTTTGGGCGCGCATGTGCTTAAACAGCTCATCGACAGCGGCGCCGAAAAGATATTCTGCCTCGCTCGCAACAACGGCAAGCTGACAGCCGAGGAACGCGTGAAAATGATGCTGATGTTTTATTTCGACGACACCTACGACGAGCTGTTTGAAAGCGGCATCACAGTTATAGACAGCGACATTACCTCGGAAAATCTCACGGACAAGCTGCGCGGATACGATTTTGACACCGTGATAAATTGCGCCGCCTGCGTAAAGCATTTCACAAACAGCGACATACTCGAAAAAGTAAATGTTGAGGGCGTCGAGAACCTGATAGCGGCCTGCCTTGAGCTTGACAAGAGCCTCGTTCAGATCTCGACCGTAAGCGTGGGCGGCGAGAGCATCAACGGCAGCATTCCCGAGTATGTGAAACTTTCGGAAAGCATGCTGGAATTTGGGCAGAACCTTGACAACAAGTATGTAAACACCAAGCACAGAGCCGAAAAGGCGGTGCTTACCGCGGTCAGAGACAAAGAACTCAGAGGAAAGGTGATACGCGTCGGCAATTTGATGAGCCGCGAAAAGGACGGAGAATTCCAGGCCAATTTCCGAACCAACAACTTTATGAACACGCTGCGCGCTTACGCGGCGCTCGGCTGTTTCCCAATCTCGGAGCTCGATAGGGACGTTGAGTTTTCGCCGATAGACTCAACTGCGGCGGCCGTATTAAAACTCGCGGGCACACCGGCTAAGTTTACGATGTTCCATGCGTATAATTCGCATTTTGTCCATATGGACAACGTTATTGAGGGTATGCGCGAAAACGGCATAATTATTAAAAACGTGTCGGAGGAGGAATTCGAAAAGCGGTTTAATGAGATATTGTCAAGCGACGAAAAAAGCATGGAGGTTTCATCCCTTATATCGTACAGAGCAAACGACGCGGAACACAGGGCGGTCGAAAGCGTCAACAGCTTTACCGTGAAGGCGCTGTACAAGCTGGGATTCTCGTGGCCGCTCATCAATGAGAACTACATAAGCAGGGCGATAAACGCTCTTGTTACACTCGGCTTCTTTGACAATGCCGCCGACATAAAATAATAAGGTGTAAAAGATTTTTAATCGGAGTCGCGGCAACTGTTGCGGCAAGCTCAATACTGACGGTATGCGCGCAGCCTATTGAGCAGGCAATCAGCGTTCTTTATGACAATTATCGTATTATAATTGACGGACAGGACAAGTCGGAAACGCCCGACGACAGCAAGCCGTTTATCTATAACGGACGTACATATGTTCCTCTTCGCTATATCGGCGAGGCAATGGGCAAACAGGTATCATGGGACGCTGATAATTTAACAATTTACATAAATGATGACGGTTCCATGAATGAGGATATATATTTTGCAACAACGGGATATGATAAATTAGACGGTGACGGCATTTATTTAGACAGTGAAACAAAAACGGTTTATTATTATGTCGATAAAGGCGACGATGAAGTAAAAGCGTCGATTACATATAACTTAAACGGACTTGCGAAAAAAGTAATGGGAACTATTGATATGAGTGATACGCCGTTGAACGAAGCGGAAGGAAAAGTAACTATTTGCGATCAAGACGACAGAGTTCTGTATCAATCTCCCGCCATGCGTAATACAACAAGCCCAATACCGTTTGAAATTTCTGCCGCGGGAGTTTTGCAGATCAGAGTTGAATTTTCAGCCAATCATGATGCTAATCCAAGCCGTGTTTATGTAGAACCCTATATAAAAATAAAAGATTTCAGATACTCACAATAATGACAAAGGCTTGTGAGAAAACCACCGGTTCACCGGTGGTTTTTTGCTATTGCTTTAGCGAAGGAAGCCGATGAAATCGGCTTCAGCAACCACACGCTATGCGTGTGAGATTAAAGCTTAAGCGAAAAAGCATCAATCAAAAGTGATATAATAAAGGTGTTCAAGCCCAAAATATCAAAGAAAGGAAGATGCTTTATCGAGCCTATCACAATTCCCATCAAAAAATAAGGCAGTATCTGACGCAGCTGCACCTCAAAATAGTACCACACATAAATAAATTCACGATGAAGTATTTCAAATATATTCGCGATCATTTACGCCGCCCCCTTACTTTTCAAGCGTTTCGTTCATGCTGCCCGTTCTATATCCGCCCAAGTCGAGAGATACGTATGTAAAGCCGAGCGATTTCAGATAATCGTACACGCTGTCTGATTTTTCCAGTATTTTCGGAAATTCATTTTTGTTGATCTCGATTCTTGCCATATCCCCGTGCACGCGCACGCGCACCTGAGTAAAGCCCAAATCAAGAAGATATTGTTCCGCCTTATCGACCATGCCGAGCTTTTCCTCGGTTATGGTCTCGCCGTACACGAACCGCGACGAAAGGCAGGCGAACGACTGTTTATCCCATGTATCTAAACCTAAGTTTTTGGATAATTCTCGTATTTCATTTTTTGTAAGTTCCGCGTGTCTGAGCGGGCTTTTGATGTTTTGCTCTTTAACAGCGATAAGTCCCGGGCGATAGTCGCCGTTGTCGTCGATGTTCGAGCCTTCCGCGATGTTTTCTATGCCAAGCTCCGCCGCCGCTTTGCGCATTTTTGTAAACAATTCCGTCTTGCAGAGGTAGCAGCGGTTTTTCGGATTTTGGGCGAAGCCGTCAATACTCAGCTCTTCCGATTCGATAATTATATGCTTTATTCCTTCCTTTTCGCAGAATGCCTTTGCTTCGTTAAGCTCGCGCTGCGGAAACGAGCAGGAGCGCGCCGTTATCGCGACGCAGTTGTCACCCAAAACATCATGCGCGGTTTTAAGCAGAAACGTCGAGTCCACGCCTCCCGAAAAAGCAACCGCGACTGATCCCAATGATTTTATATATTCCTTCAGATCGTCATATTTTTCTTTCATATCATAACCTCTTCTTTTAGTTGAAACGGCCCTATACTTTTTCAATAGAGCCGTTTCGCGGATCATTATTGGGAATTAGATTTTATCAATTCTGTCGGGCGCTTTGCCATAGAGCTTGTAACGGCTACAACTCCCGCCCATACCGCGGTGACCGCCGCGGCCATAGCGACTCCGGCTGTCGCCATTTCTTGTATGGCCGACACTCCGTTTGTCAAAAACGGCGCCCACGGCACGATCTCGCCGTGCCAGACGTGCTCAAACGCCAAGAGAGCCGAACCGCCCCAGAGCATATTATTGAGCCAGTTAAGTCTTTTGATAAAAGGATTTTTTATCTCGATCTTTTTCTTATCCGCCGATTTGTCGGTGGTTTTCTTTACAATTGTTGTTACGATAGCTTCGGTTGTGGGTACCAAAAAACATGCCATTTTATTTTCCTCCTTGCATTAAATTATATCAATTAAATTATACATGTTTTAATTTAATTTGTCAATATTATGAATCAATGCTTACCAGGTCGTATTCCCTGCTGCCCAAGCCTATTTCGGCCGCGTGCTCGAGGGTGTGCAGTCCGTTTCTCGACTCAATTCTGTTTACCAAAGACGCGCCGTCGCCGTCCTTTTGGGGGTAAACTAAATCAATGCAGGCCTGATCTACCGCGACGGGATCATACGACGCAAGTATGCCTATATCGTGCATATCGGGCTCGGCGGGATTGCCGCTGCAGTCGCAGTCAACGGACAGGCGGTTCATAACGTTAATATAAACCACTCTACCGTCAAAATAATTTACTACGCTTGAAGTGGCGTCGCCCATGGATTCCAAAAACTTGTCCTGATCGCCGCCGAACCATTGGTCGTGATTTTGTCCGGCGGTATGTATCAGGTTTTTTCCCTCAACCGAAGCCATACCGATCGACATATTTTTTATCGCGCCGCCGTAGCCCGCGATCATGTGTCCCTTGAAATGAGCCAGTGAGATCAGCAAATTGTATTTTTCAATATGCTGCCCACATAGTTTTCGGTAATGGTAGAGGAGGCGCCTGTTTTCGGCGTCGGCACATCAATTATCTTTGAGCCTTCCTCCGTATTGTCGGGGTCATTATGTTCTCTTACCACGCGGCTGTTGTCGTCTGTCCAGTCAAGATTATCGTCCGTGTAGGGCTCCTTAGGCGTAAGCTCAAACAGATCCGCGCCCGTGTAATCGGCGATTTTCTGCGCCACGCCTTCGGTCGTGTTCGTTGCCGAAAAGTATACCACGAGCGATTTTGGCGCCGCGTCCGTATTTGGCGCTTCCGCTGCCGCGTCCGACGGAACTGTTATCGTTACCGTTTGAGTATCGCCGTCCCATTCTACCGAAAATTTAAAGCTCTCAGCGATAAAGCGTATCGGAAGCATTGTGCGGTCGTTTATCGTTGTCGGAGCGACGTCGAGCGCGCCCGCGGGCGCGGGTGTAGCCGCAGTATGCCGCGCTGTGTAATCGGCGGGGTCTTTAAGGGCGGCCGGAAGATCACGGATAACGCTTTTCATGACCGCCTCGGCTATGTCGTCGGAAACATTGTTTTCGTCCGGCTCGCTGAAATATATTTCCATTATGTGGCTCAGCATGTCAAAGCCGCCGGAGGCTGTCTGTAATTTCGGCACGCTGAATGTATATTCGGGATCCATAAGCGCAAAGTTAGGATTGCAGTTCATTAGTTATAACTAAAAGTTATAACTGCTTCGCAGTTGCAATCTGTCGCAAGCTTTGCTTTAAGCAAGCTTAGCAAAGCATTGCTTAGATTTTAACTGATTTTGAGCGAAAAAAAGCCGCCGTTTTTCGCGGCAGCCATTTGTCGGATATAAGATAAATATTAAATAGAAAATTATTCGCCAATTCCGGCATAAGCGAAACCTTTTGTTAAAGTTATAACGCGTTCAGCTCTTCCATCATAGCCCTGCGGCGGCGGTATTTCTCTCTCCATTCAGCCGCTATTTTTTGGACGCGTTCTTCTCCCTGCGGCAGTCCGCGCATTTCGCGCAAAACCGAAACGATTCTTTTATACATTTCTCGATTTGAAGCGAAACCGGCCGCTTTTTGGACCTCTGTCGTGTATTTGTCAAGTATTTCTTTCGGAAACAGTGGAACCAGCGCGTCTTTGTATTTGCTGATCATTTCGAGCCCGTTATCGGAGACCGCGCATTCAAGCAAACGGTCATAAAGACCTTCTGTATAAAATACTTCCGCCTTTTGATAATTTGATTTTGCGGCTTCAAATACACGCTCGCGCTTTTGTTTCCATTCGCTCTCGGTATACTGCGCTTTAAGCTCTGTATAGTCCGATAATGCAAACGATTCAAGAACGATTCTCCAAAGCGTGCTCAGATAATTATCATAATCATTGGTGATTTTGTAAAGTTCCTTTAATTTCTTGAGGTATTCGCGGATCAGTCCGGGACGATCTTTATCGGTTTCAAGGCTTTCGTTCAGTATATTGATCGCGTTCTCATATTTTTCTTCCTCGGTATATTTGTCGGTCAAAAATCTTCTGATATTCGTATGAGCCCAATATTTACGGCAAAACTTTTCGATTTCATCATCGCCGCACATCTCTTGCATAAGCTCAAGCCGTGCGGTCAAATATTTCGGCACGGCATATTCACGGTGATACGAATCGGATTTGTCATAAATATCTATCATTTCATCAATATAGGCAAATTTGTCATCCAGAAATTTTTTATCATTAAAATGTGTCATGATAAACTCGTCATAACACATTTTCGCAAGTTCATAAGATGTTTTTCGCGCCGCCTTAAGTATTTCTCTAAAAACTTTTTCCTCGGTTCGCGCGCCGCATTCTTTGATTATATCCAGCAATAATTCCTCACAGCCGCCAAGCAGCAAGCCTATACAGCCGTCGGAATCGTCGATATCAAGCCCGCACAGAAATTCGGTCATGAACAGAGAAAGCTCCAAAGCCTCGTCATAGCGTTTGCTTTCGATGAGATACTCCGCCGCGTCGCTAAATTCATGACTGATCTCCTCATCGAAAAAATAAGCGTCGCGATATGAAATGTAACCGTAATTGTCCGAATGTTTTTCGGCTATTTCGTTCGCTCGTATTTTGTAATAATTTAGATCAAAACCATCAGGCTCCGATAACGCGCGTTTAAACCGCGCGCACAGATTTTTATCATTCCGAAGCGAGTTTATTAAAAACCGACGGACAAAAGCATCGTTTGCGGCATTTACGGATTTTTCGATATCAAAAGCAGCCTCACGGGAACTATTTTCTTCATAGGCACACAAAACCGCGGCCATATGCTTGCAGTTATTGCCGCCGTCAGCGTATGGACAGGAGCAATACATATCATCAATTTTATTGTTTTTTAAGCATATCTCAACCTCATAATCCTCGGTTCCCGAGACCTCGGCACGAATAATGTCACCGTCCGCCTCAAGCTCGGCCACGGCGCCGTTTTTATAATAGTCATACCCGCGCATTAAAATATGGTCTTTAAATAAATGCTCCCATTTCATAAAAATATTACCTCATAAATTGCTGAATCAATAATTAGTTTGATTTTACCATATAAAATTTATTTGGTCAAGCAATACTAAATATATAAAATACTAATTTATTAAATACAAAAACATTAATAACTAACATAATAAACTATCTATCCATCTATCCATCACGCGCGTGTGAAGAAAAACGATAATGTAGGATGGACAGATAGATATGAGTAAATAAAATCCGAAATTAAAATATGAAAACCTTTACTATTTGATAACGCACGGGCAGATCGAGAAATTATTGCGTGATTTTAATCGAAAAATGACACTAATACACGGCACGAAGAATTATATAATATCCGCGCTGTACAACATAGCCATGGCAGCAGATAAAAACCGTCAGACTAATAAAAGAGAATAAGCTGTCACGCAGTAGGCGGCCTCAAACACCGAAAAAACGTTGTTTTTTCGGCTAAAAACAGGCAAAGCTATGTTCCTATATTAAAAACCCCAAAAACGTGGTTCTACTGCGTGACACAAAGGGCGAATTCTGTATAGTTATTACTTTGAAAATATTTTCGGTTTTCGAGGTGCCGGAGTGGAAAAATAGAGGCTTGCGAGTGACGTAAAAACGTTGGTTTTAAAGCCAAAAACAGCCTCGGCCAACTTATACCATAACCCCTCAAAATGAGCCAGCATAAAGGAAGCTCTTGGTCAAAATTGCAAGCAATTTTGAAAGATAGCTTTGAACCCGCAAGCAAGCTTGCTGATTATCCCCGAGGGGGCGCCTGAAAAGGACCAATGCCGAGGTTTGGCATTGGTCCTTTTGGTTATCTTATCTTTCGGGGTTTGTGTATCTTATGAGCATCACCGCGGTCTCGGCTCGGGTTATGTCGGACGCTGGTCTTAGGGTGTTGTCCTCGTATCCGTTTATTATCTCCTTGCCGCAGGCCCAGGCCATTGCCTCCTGCGCGTATCCCGAAACACTGCCGCTGTCGGCGAATGTCGAAATGTCCGCGCTCGCGCTGACGTCCTCTCCCAGCTGCTTTGAGTATCTCCAGAGTATCGCCGCCGTCTGCTCGCGGGTCACCGCGTCATTCGGGCCGAAGGTTCCGTCTCCGTAGCCCTCGATCACTCCCGTCTCGGTTCCCCAGGTGACTGCCGAGGCGTAATACTCGCTTAAGTCAACGTCGGAGTATATCGGTTCCGCTGCGGAATTCGCGCCGTCCAGCCTGTTCAATATGCAAACGAACATTCCGCGGGTCAGCGTGTCGTTCGGAGCGAACATCGTGTCTGTCTCGCCTATCATAAGTCCCAGACTGTATATCTCCGAAACCGCCTGATAGTACCAGTCGCTCGGATTCACGTCGGTGAACGGCAGTCCGCTGCCTGCAGCGGGCGCCAATGTCGGCGCTGTCGGCTGTTCGGGGCTTGGCGCTGCCGAAACATCGGGTGTTGTCGTTGCGGCGGGCGTCGCCGTTGCGGCCGTTCCTCCGGTCGAGAATCCCGAACCGCCTATCGAGCCTCCGCCTCCGCCGTAGCTCGGCCTTGAGGTGTGAGCCGGCGTTGCCGTGGGCTCGGCCGTGGGAACAGTTGAAGGCTCCGTTGTGGGAGTTGTCGGCTCCGTCGTCGGCGCGTTTGTAGGCTCCGTTGTGGGTGTTGTCGGTTCCGTTGTGGGAGTGTTTGTAGGCTCCGCTGTGGGTGTTATCGGTTCTGCCGTCGGAGCGTTCGTCGGTTCTGTCGAAGGCTCGGTCGTTACCGAAGGTTCGGTTGTCGCCGAAGGCTCCGGCTCAAGCGAAGGTTCGGTTGAAGGCTCGGGTGCGCTCGTCTCTATCGGCTCAACAGTCGCCGAGGGTTCCGGCTCAAGCGAGGGTTCGTTTGAAGGCTCGGGTGCGCTTGTCTCTATCGGCTCAACCGTTGCCGAGGGTTCGGGCTCAATCGAAGGTCCGGTTGAAGGCTCGGGTGCGCTTGTCTCTATCGGCTCCGCCGTTGCCGAAGGTTCCGGCTCAAGCGAAGGCTCGCTTGAAGCTGTCGCCGAAGGCTCGGGCTCCGTCGAAGGCTCAGCCGATGCCGAGGGCTCCGGTTCGGTTTCGAATCTGTATGGGTCGCTCGGGTCTCCCGTGCCCGCCGCAAAGTCCGCGGACGCGTCTAAGTAGAACGCGGGGCGCACTCCGACGTAGGAGAGGTCGGCGCTGCCGCCGCCTATTCTGCCCGGCGAGTAAACATATCGTACGTCATAACCGAGATCGGTGAGCGGTGTGCGCAGCCAGTAATGCCACTTTTTGCCTGCCTCCGGTCCGCCCTCTCGCTTGTACTCATTGTTTTCGACGCACTCGGTCGTGGGCTCGCCTATATAGTAATCCTCGCCCAAAACGTCGCCGTTGTTGTAAACCGCGCTCAGCTGTTTCACGTCGAGCAGGAACATTCTGTCGGTCACGTATTCGGCGTAGGCACTGTCGAAATTCGCCTCCAGCTTCGTTATCTCATACTCGTACCTGTGCAGTTCGGTTCCCATCGTCGCCATACCCGCCTCATATTCGGGAGAGGCCAGTATGGATTTTTGACTTACCGTCTTTACCGCGCTCAATTCGGCCTGCGTGAAGTTCGTTAAGAATCCGGCCTCTTGGTCGTAGGCGTTGAAACCGCTCCAAACATGGTCCTTATCGGGCGGGTTTCCGCAGAGCCAATCAACGTCGCCCGCGGCCGCGTCGGAATTAAGCCATGAGCGCATATTGCTGTCGGCCCAGTAGTTGGAGGCTCCCGACTCTCTGTAAGGATTTCGGCTGTGTGAGCCTGCGGCGGTAACCGCGCCGCCCGACGCGTCAAGCGGCTTGAGGCAGATTATCTTATCCGCCAGCATAAGCGTGCCGTTTTCGTCCGTGTCAACGCATCTCCACAGGATCGGCGCGCCGTAATACGTGCCCATCTGTAAGTAGCTGCCCAATTCGATGCTTTCCGGTTCCGTTGTAGGCTCCGCAGTGGGCTCATTCGTAGGCTCAGTTGATGGTTCATTTGAGGGCTCCGTTATAGGCTCGTCTGTAGGCTCGGCCGATGGTTCCTCCGTGGGAACATCTGTAGGCTCGGCCGACGGTTCAGTCGTTGCCGGGGGTTCGGGTGTGTCAACGGGTCCCGGCGGTACGTCGGTGTACAGCGTTACCGCTCCGTCGTACAGCTTGATGTCCGCGTTGGCATGATCCACCATTGTCACCGTCACGTCGCTGATCGTTATATTGTAATTTCCGTCCTCCGCGTCGTCCTTTGCTCTCAGCTCAAGCAGGCATATCTCGTCGTCGATCGGCACTTCTCCCGAGCAGCGTATCGTTACGGTTCCGTTGCCGACAACCGCCGACATTGCCGCCACGATGTCATCGGCAGCCATAATCGACACGAAATCAAACGTTTCACTGTCGTAGTTTATTGTCAGCTTGTAGTCCGAAACATTGCTGTCCGCAAACATATATACGGGTATATACGCATCCTCTCCGGCTTTGCAGTCCACATATCCCGGTGTCAGCAGCACGCCTTCTGTCCATGTGCTCCTAACCGTGTACGACGCCTCGGACATGCCGCTGTATTTCATGCCTTTCTTGACCGCGACAGCCTTTATCGTCGTGTCCTTGGTTATCGCGATTCCTCCGTTATACAGTTTGGCATTATCGGAGGTCAGCGTATCCTCGGTTGTGTAATATATTTCGGCCCCGTCTATAGAACATGTAAGAGTTACTATTGTTCCGGCGTCCACTTCTCCCGAAGGATAGCTGAATCTCGGCGCGCTTACGGTTGCCACCTCGATAGTCTTTTCGGCTATTCTGCTTTCCGTCATGCCCTCTTTGTTCGCTACAGCCTTAACAGTCGTCGTCTCGCTCAGCGTAAGCTGATCGGAGTAGATCGGGCTGTTTTCGTTCGGCTCGGTTCCGTCGATGGTGTAGCGGATCTCGGCGCCGTCTGTTGCGCAGGAGATAGTCACTTTCTTTCCGACGTAGTAATCAGCGGCGTTTATCAGCGGTGTCTCTACCGTTTCCGTTTCGGGAGGAGCCTCGGGAGCGATCACATTTACGGTAAACTCGGCAGTATAGTCCCCGTATGTGACTGTTATTATCTGCTCTCCCGCCTCGTCGAGCAGATCGCTTATCTCACAGTCGCTTATCTCTATCGTTTCCGTTGTGTTATTGTTATAGATTGCAGTAACGATCAATCCGTTTGTGTCAAGCTTTTCGCCTTGAGTGTATTCCAGTCTGTCGGGCTTTTGAGTTATCTCTATTCCCGTGACGGACTTCGCCTCAACCGTTATATTAAACGTGTCACTAAAATCTCCGTATGTAACGGTCACAGTCTGATCGCCGACTGTCGATGTATTGTATTCCGATAATTTATAATCGGTTATCTCTACTTTTGAATTGTCGGAGTAAATCGCCTCAACGACAAGTCCGCTTGTGTTAAGAGGCATTCCCTCGATAACTGTATTTTTGGTCGGCTGTTCTGCGATTTCTATTCCCGTAATTGTCAATTTAGGTATCGTCTCGGTCACCGTGCCGTAGTCGGAAGTATACTCCTGCGAGCCGTCGCCGCTTGATGTGGGATCGGTCTTTGTGCCCGGGGTCCACATACTTGTGTCGGAGAGTACCTTCAATTCCGCGGACTCAACGCTGTCGCAGCCAAGACAGTATCTTTCGGCTGTTCCCTTTTCGGTTTGCGTCGGCTCTTTTGTTATCTTCCAATCGCCGTATTTGTGATGCACCGTGAAGTCGTCGGTCGCCTCGGCTCCGAGGAGTTCGCCTGTGGGGAATGTGGCCTTTATCGTATAATTTCCCTCTTTATACGGGGCATCTTCCGTATAAGTCGAATCGTCGGCGCCCTGTACCTTAAACTCATATGTCACGCCCTCGGTGCCGCCCGCATACATGGCTACCGGCGCCTGCATTCCCAGACCTCCGCAGTAGTAGTCCTGCATTGTCACGCTCGGTTCTTCGCTTCCCTCAAGTATACTCGCCGGGAATTCAAGAGCAACATTTTCTTTTGATTCCTCAATGCTGTAATAGTCAGCGTCGTCTCCCATAAGCATGATCCGGGTGATATTCACGGTTTTATATTCGCCGACTTCCGCCGAGGGGAACTCTCCTAACGCTAAGGCGTAAACATCATCCTCATCAATGTTCAGCGGTATCAGAAGCATATCCGCGTCGGGAGTTTCGTCATACGCCTTGCTGAACGCTATAGCCGAGTATTCGATCGGTTTTTGGTTCATAACCACCGTTATCTCGTCGCTGCCGCTGCCCGACAGGTTAACGCTGCCGCCGTACTCCGCGCGTATCTTGTTTTCGCCTATGGCAAAGCGCTTATCCGCCGTTATATTGAGCGTCGCTGTGCCGCTGTCCTTGGTCTGGTTGGTGTATTCAACATCGGCTGTGCCAAGCAGGTTATCGCCAAGGTAGAAGTTGACCGCGTCGGTCACAGCCGCGAGGCTGATGCCCGAATCGGCTCTTGAAATTTGAGCCGTCAGCGTCAGGGGATCGCCGTAGGTCACCTCTTGGTCGGCGGTCGTCTCAACATGCGATGATCTTGTCCTGATCGACAGTCTGACAAGCAGCTCGATGTCATTTGTTCCGTACTCGTCAACGCTCATAAGCGCGAGACCGGGCTCATTTTCTTTCGCGTTGATCCTGATGTTGTACTCGCCCATCGTCAGACCCTTGGGGATAAGCAGCGTGCTGCCGTTTGTTATTATCGCTCCGGTCCTGCCGTCGTCTGTTATCGTGTAGGTGAACTTGCCTTCGGATGAAACTTCATCTTTAGCGTAGGATACATAATTGTCAAGGTCGACTGTTATCGACGGGTCATAGCCCTCGTCGGCGTTGAGCTTTATCACATCGCTCTCGCCTCCGAACTTCACTCTGCCTATCGGGTACAGCGTCAGATCTTTTTCTACTCTTGTCTCAGCTGTGAACTCGTCGTAAGGCTCGCTCGCCGTCGTTGACCACTTCGCGAATATCTGCGCGTCGTCCTCTGTGGGCAGCTCGGGAAGTTTTACCGTGCCGCCGTAGTTCACATACTGCGGCGCAAATTTCGTCTCACTTCCGCCGACATTGAATCTGACCTCATAAACCTGTTTGTTTATGTCGCCCGACGGAACGGGATAATCATCCGTTCCTATCGTCTGGCCCCATATCGGGTTAGCGCCGCCGTTTTGCAGCGAATGTGCAACCGAGCCGCTCCTGAGCTGATCGGCGTTCTTGGACGACGTGCCGGCCATTGAACCGCCGGCTCCTCCTCTCCGGTATGTGCTGTCAAGAAAATAGCAGTTTGTCACCTCATCACGATTGCCGACGCCGACAACTGAGCCCGTATACGCGTTTGTATAATGGTGCGGATCCCCAATGAATAGTTGACCTACATTCAGACAATTCCTTACCACCGGGGGCGCGCTCGTGTTGCTGTCCGTTTCAAGCAGACCGGTTATACCGCCGAGTCCTCTAACATAATTCGTTCCCCGGATGTAGCAGTCGCTGCGGCAGTTTTCGATCGTGCCGCCGCAGAGCGCGGCGGCAATACCGCCGGTGTATTTACCGGATCTGATCGTTCCTGAGACGATCAGATTTTTGACCATTCCGCCCTTGACGACTCCGAACAGACCCACGTAATCGCCTACGTAAATGTCTGTATAAAGTCCGCTGATCGTGTGACCGCCGCCGTCGAATACGCCTGTGAACGGGTGATCATAGTCGCTGCCGATAGGCTTCCATGGCGTCGTGTTCTCGCTGTAATTTTCCGACAGGTCTATATCGTTTGTAAGCTTAAAGTACGAACCGCGTCCGCCGTCGTTTACAAATACCTTGACTGCTTCAAGCGTATCAAGATCGGGGATCAGATACGGGTCTTCGGGCGTGCCGGCGCCGGTCAATCCTATCTCGGGGTTTCTGATAAGGATCGGTCGTCCCAGAAGCGAGCTTTGCTTCCATGTGGCATCTCCCAGCCAGCGGGCAATATTTCCCGATGCGAACTCCTGCTCGCTGGTCGCTCTCATGGTGAGGGTGCCGTCTGTGTTGCCGCACGGTCTTTGACCGGTATTGAGATAACATGCGGTAACGGTGCTGGCAGCGGTAAATTCTCCGAAAAGGGCTCCGATATTTGCATTTCCCGGACCCGTGACCGTGCCGTAGTTGTAAACATCACTGCAGTCCGTGCTTTTACCATACTCGGGGTCATCCTCAAAAAGTCCCGCTATGCCGCCGACAATTGATTCGCCCGTGATGGTTCCGGCGTTATACGAATGTTGGATAAGGCCTGTGTTTTGTCCCGCGATTCCGCCCACGTTTGATTTTCCGCTTACCGCGCCTATGTTGTATGACTGATCTATATAAAAGGCGTTAAATTTATGGAATCCCGAAACTCCGCCGACGTATGAACCTCCTGCGACATTGCCGCTGTTCGCGGATAATGATATCCTGATGGTCTCATAGCCCGCGACTCCGCCCGTATAGTCGCCGCCGGAAACATTTCCGTTGTTGCTGCTGCCGGTTATAGAAGCATTCGGTTTCGTGTCCGAGTATCCGAGTATGCCGCCCGTATACTTCTTGCCCGAAACATTGTTATTGTTTGTGCAGTTTTCTATCATATTTGTATTTCCCGAATAACATCCCGCGATGCCTCCGGTTTTTTCGCCGCGGCCCGTGATGGTGCCTTTGCCCGCGACATAGCAGTTTGTTATCTTGTTGAAGGTCTTTACGCTGGGGTCGCTGTCGTACGCGTTGCCGACGATACCGCCGACATTGTTATTGCCTGTGACGTTGACCTCCGTGAGCAAGTAGCAGTTTGATACAGTCTCACCGTCGCACGTGCCTGTGATGCCGCCGACGTTGTCGCCCTCGCCGGTGACCGCTCTGCCGGCGCTGGTGGTTAATATAATGCCGTTTGCGGAGCGTCCCGTAACGCCGCCGACATTGCTTTTGCCGCTGACCTCGGCGTCGTTCAGGCAGGTCTCGATAACCGTCGTCGCGGTTTCGCCCGCGATGCCGCCGATGTAATTGCCGCCCCTGACCGCGCCGGTGTTTGTGCAGCCGCCTATCGCGGAGCTGTTTTCCAAGCTCTCCTCGGGATTTTCCGCCAGCGCTCCGCCGTTAAATTGTCCGACGATACCGCCGACATAGTCTCCGCCGCTGACCGGCGCGCCGTTCTCGCACGCGGTAACTCCGCGCGCCACGGCTCCGTTTCCGGCGCCGACCGCGCCGACGATTCCGCCGACGTAATTGCCCTTCGACGTGATCGAAGATGTAATATTTTCATAATTTGCGTGTACTGTGCAGAGCGACAGCAGCTTGTCGCCGAGTTTTCCGACGATACCGCCGACATAATTTCCGTCCGCGTTGATCGTCACGGCGCTGCCGCTGAGCGATATGCTGCCCGAGCACTCGCCCGCGATTCCGCCGACATAACTGCCGTTCGCGCTGATATCCGCCGTAACAAAGCAGTTGTACATCTGACCGTCGCATTTGCCCGCGATACCGCCGGCATAGTCGCCGCCGCTGCTTACCTTGCCGTCCACCGTCAGCTGCATAACGGTTCCGTTCTCGCCGATGTTTGCGAACAAGCCCTGATATGAAGCGGAGGCGCTTGCGTAAAGTCCGTTTATCTTATGTCCCAAGCCGTCGAGCGTGCCCTGGAACGGTACCGTCTCGCTGCCTATGGGATCCCAATTATCCCTGCCCTCGCCGTATTTTACCATATTTATATCTTTTGTTATTTCGAAATACTCTCCCGCTCCATTGCCGCTGTCTATGTAATCGCGGAAAAGCTCAAGAGCGGTCACGTTCGAGATGAGATACGGATCCGTCTCGGTGCCGCTGCCCGGCATAAAAGATGTTTCGAGATTTTCGCAAAGTACCGGTCTTCCCAAAGCGGCAGAGTCTACCCATGCGCCGCCTTCCCGCGCGCTGATGCCGTTGTTCAGAGTTTCCGCGAGCGTTTTAAATTCATCCGTTTCAAGTCTTGTTGTTCCGGTTTGATCTCCGGGACCGTACGGATTGCCGTTGAATTCGCTGTAACGAACGGCGAAACCCGGAGCAGTGCTCGTTTTATAGTCCCTCAGCCAATAGCAGTTTTCTATCACCGCCGAATTGTACTTTATGTACGCGATGCGCGCGAAATCGGGACGGTTCCAGTTCGAATTATAATAGTAATAGTATGAGTTAGACAGCTTAGAGCCGCTTTGCATTTCACAGACGAGACCTGCCGAACCGACGGTTCTATTGGGTATTCCGATACTGTAGCAATTCGTTATCTCACCGCCGTTTCCGAGAACCGCGGCGATGCCGGCTGTCGCTGCGGGTCCCAAGTAATTGAAATTTATGTCTGTATAGCAATTCATTATCTTGCCCATGCAGGTGCCGGCGATGGCGCCCATGCGTGATTCGGGATATATGATTTCTCCCGCCAAGATAAGCCTTTCGACCGTGCCTTCGCTGCCGATATATCCGAACAAGCCCTGATTTTCGCCCTCTTCCGCGACACCGAATTGACCGATGCCGGTGATCGTATGATTGTTGCCGTCGAAATGCCCGTTAAACGGAGTTTTGCTCGATCCTATCGTAGGTGTCAGAGTTTTTGACCTTATGCCGATCCAATCATAATGAGCCGTCGGGTGTGTCCACATATTGGGAGGATACACTTCTTTTATCCAGTATCCGGTCTGATAAACCGACATATCTATATCGGCGTCAAGGCGCACGTATTTTCCCGCGCAGTCATTGCCGTTGTTGACATAATCCCTGAATATCGCGAGGGCTCTCGCGTTTTTGATAACATACGGGTCTTCCTCTGTTCCGCTGCCGTAAAACGATTCGGGATTGTCAATAGGCACCGGTATGCCGAAATACGAGTCGAGCGTCCACGCCGCTTCTTTGCCGAACCTGCCCGCGTTAAGGCCGTCCGTTACCCACTGCCTTGAAAACTCCTCTCTGGACAGCGGTGTGGCTAAGCTTTCCGTACCGCTTCCGGTTAAGTAATAGCAGTTGACCATAGTGTCCGCGCTTTTGTAGGCGCTGTTGCCAATGTTGCTCGGATATTTAGTTTTACCAACTAAAGGCTTATAAGACTCAAGAGTTCCTATATTATAGCAGTTTATGATCTTGCTGTTCCCGTCATAGGACGACACGATACCCGACGTCGACGCGCCATCATTCTGTCCTTCTATTTTTCCGCTGTTATAGCAGTCTATTATATTTCCGTTTTGCTTTTCGCCGGTGATACCGCCCGTAAAAGGAAAACCACTCTCATAAGTATAACGAAAATTCCGGACCGAGCCGGTATTATAGCAGCGCACTATATCTCCGCCCCGGCTCTCTCCGGCGATACCGCCGTAATGGTCCTTTCTTTCGCTGGGCTTAACCCAAATACGTCCTGTAACCTGGCCAAAGTTGGCGCAGTTGATTATATCGGCGCTGCTCGCGCCGACGATACCGCCGGCATATCCGGTAGGACCCCATCCATACTCCGCAAGCGAATTCCAGTCACCGTCACCGCTTACAGTCCAAACTTGACAATAGTTTGTGCAGTTTTCGATAACTCCTTCGCTGTATCCGGCTATGCCGCCGATATAATACAACCCGATGACATATCCGTTGACGCTCAGGTTTTTGACCGAGCCGCCCGCGCCTATATATCCGAACAAGCCTTGATATGCGCCCTCGGCGGCCCTTTTAATGTTGAAATAATCCCTTTGTATGCACATGTTTATCACGGCGTGTCCCGCGCCGTCGAAATGACCCTTGAACTGATTGTTCGGGTTTCCGATCGGGGTGTAATGATTTTCCGGTATGTATATAGTCTCGAGGCTATTCGCGGTTCCGCCTCTGCCTTCGAGATCAATACTGTCCGTCAGCATGAAATACTGATTTGCGCAGTCGTGTCCGTTGTTTACCCAGTCGCGGAACGCGAGGAATTCATTCTTTTCTGAGATGAGATACGGACTTTCCTCCGTGCCCTCGCCCTGAAGATCCAATCCGTCCGCCGCCGAAACGCCAAGAGTAAACCCCGGCAAAACCGGCATAAGCCCAACAACCATAACGACCGCAAGCAAAACCCCGATCGCCCTTCGTAAAGTTCTTTTCATAAAAAAACCTCCTTGTGTGTATATGTGTATTAATTATTTTCAATTCCTTTCTGCCTCCTCCCGGGAGGAGGTGTCAGGCGAAGCCTGACGGAGGTGGGTCCCCCAAAATCTGCCTCCTCCTCGGAGGAGGTGGCGGCGATTTCATCGCCGTCGGAGGTGGGCTCCCCTATTTTTGACGGGCCACAATAATCCAATTTAATCATACAAAACTATACCACAAAAAAATAATTTTTTCAACCCTTATGACACGAAAAGGCCGTTTTAGAGCATAAACGGGCAAAAAAAGAAGTTTCTGTAAAAAATCCTGAAAAAATCAACAAACTATCCATCCATCAATCACATTCTGTTTTCCATCGTGCGATACGACGCGATTCTGTCGCTCGTGCCGACGCAGTTGTATGCAGTCGGGTCTCTGCTCTTAAAAGCAGATGAAGGCCGTCCTCATACGGCATTATCCGAAAAACATCTCCAAAGCCGCGGAGCGTTCTTAAAGCGTCGGCGAATTCATCAATGAATTAAAAGAATATATAGATCATTACAACTACGAACATCATGTAATAATACTGTCGAGCAGCCGCTTTACGCAGGCGTATGTTATATCATAGACCGTCATTTTCGGATAATTCATACCCGCGTCCGTCATTGCCTGCTGCTGCTTGTCCGTCACGACCGCATACGGATATATACCGAACATGAACGGAAAAAACAGATATATAAACTCGTGAAGCTGCTCGTCCGTAAACGTCGGGACATACTTTTTCACAAACGCGCGGACGGTGCATATCGAGCGGTTGTACGCGACCTTCATATCCGTCAGACGATCGAGGGAACTGTTTTCCTCCATGTCGTAGTGGTTCATCGACAACAGCTTTAAAAGCTGCGGACGGCGTTCCAGCGACCGCGCGAGCGCGTCGGCGATCTCGTCCTTTGTCATGGACTCGGTCTCACGCATCGTCTTTTCCAGATCGTCGCACCAGAGGTTGTATTCCCGTTCGATAAGCGCAAGAAAGATCTCCTCCTTCGTCTGAAAATAATTATAGATCGAAGTACGCGTAAACGAGGTTGCGCCGCCTATCTCCTTTATGGTTATTTCCTTGAAGTTCATGGTTTTGTACAGCTTCTCGCAGGCGTTGATGATCTCCTCCCTGCGCGCGTTGGTTAATTCGGGTGATCCTTTTGGCATAAATTTTTCTCCTTAAAATTTAGTTCGCCATTAGTGTAACACAATTCTGACATAATGTCAATATTTTTCTTAAAATCTATTGACGGCGTGTCAGTGATGTGCTATAATATATAAAAATGACACAGCGTCAAGATTAGGAGGTAATTACAATGAGTAAAACATTGGTAGCATATTTTTCGGCAAGCGGCACGACGGCGAGAGCCGCGAAAAATCTCGCGGATGCGGCGGGAGCGGATCTATATGAGATCAAGCCCGCGGTCCCCTACACAAGCGCGGATCTGAACTGGCAAAATAAAAATTCGCGAAGCTCGGTCGAGATGAAGGATAAGTCGAGCCGTCCCGCTCTTGCGGACACAAACGCGAATATCGGCGCGTATGACAAAATCCTTTTGGGCTTCCCTATCTGGTGGTACACCGCGCCGACAATAATAAACACGTTTCTTGAAAGCTATGATTTTTCGGGCAAAAAGATCATATTGTTCGCCACCTCCGGCGGCAGCGGTATCGGCGGCTGCGTTGACGCGCTGAAAGACTCGGTTTTGCAGCGCGCCGAAATAAAGGCGGGCAGAATGTTAAACGGAAGGTTGTCACAAGACGAGCTTAAAAGGTGGGTGGAGACGTTATAAAAAATTATTTTTATAATAATATCGGCAGTTATCTGCTTTGGAATTTGCCATTTGACAGCTTTAGCGGCGGATGAGCAGTATAAAACAGATAATCCCGACGCGCCGGCTGTTTATATGACATCGGAAATCACACCGGAAGCGCTTGTAAGATAGAAATGAACCTCTAATGTTCTTGTTACAAAAGTACACTGAGCGATTAAGCGGCGGCAAAATATCGGGCGGCTCCCGATACGGCCATGATTGTCAGAAAGTATAATGATACTCCCGTCTTGAACTCTTATCGGAATTGGGCGGCTGGATGCGAACCATGCAGGGGTTAGATTCCCGTGATGTCGGTAGCTGCCGACAGTCTGATGATTGCCTGTCTTGGGGATGTCGTGGACAAATACAAGATACCGTAGAAAATTTTAATATTTATATGCCCGGCGCATATCTATGATCTGCGAGATCACTCAATCGGAATGCGTCGGGCATATTTGACAAATTCACATATTTTCAAAAGATATTATATCTTTGTATCTTTTGAAAATGTGCCGAATACAGCATTTAAACGAAAGGATGAACCCAAAATGACCGCTTTGGAAAAACAAGACTTGATATTGCAATTAACAGCCGTGATTAACGATATGCCTGTTGATGAACCGGCAGAGTCCGATAACTCAAAGGACGAAAAAGTTGAACTGCTCACTATTAAAGAGTGTGTAAAAATGGTTCGCGGACTTTCGGAATACACTCTGCGAAAATTAATAAGCAGCGGTAAAATCCCGTACATAAGAGCCGGTGTCGGCGCGAATGGTAAAATGCTTATTTCAAAATCAGTTCTTAAAAGCTATTTCGGTGATTTCTTCAAAGACAATAATGTGACATGAATTATCGGCTCTTATCTAAAATTATATTTTTTGACAAAAGCTAAAATAGGGCATTGACATATTATTCAAAACGGCGTTATACTTAATATACGATGGCGCCAAGGTGAATAATTGGAAAGGAGATTCATCAAATGGCCTCAATAAGAAAAAGAAACAACAGTTATCAGATTATTGTAAGCTGCGGTTGTGATACTAACGGCAAGCAAATTTTACGAACAAAAACATGGAAACCTAAACCGGATATGACTAAACGGCAGATCGAAAAAGAAGTAAACCGTCAAGCGGTTCTTTTTGAGGAAGCTTGCTTAGATGGTTATACCGCATCAAAAGTAAAGCTCGGCGATTTTATGAATCGCTGGAAAGAGGAATACGCGATACCGAACTTGAAACCGACAACTCTTGATTCAATGGGGAAAATGACAAAACGGATAGACGAGGAAATCGGGCATATGCACCTTGACAAAATAAAACGGCGGAATATTCAAATGTTTATTCAATCATTGTACAACGGTAATGATAAGCACAAGCCGTTGGGAGCAAAGACGATCAAAAATTATGTGTCATGCGTGTCCTCAATAATGAATTACGCAATAAGGCTTGATATGCTGAACTCAAATCCGTGCAGTCACGCGAATATACCGCGTATCAAAGAAACCGAAAGAGACATATACACTCCCGAAGAAGCGCAGATATTTCTTGACAGGCTCACAGAAAAAGCTCCGCTTGTGTATCAGTGTTATTTTATACTTATGATTTTCAGCGGATTTCGCAGAGGCGAGATATGCGGACTTACATGGGATGATATTGATTTTAAAAATCATATAATATCAATAAACAAAGCTCTGTATCATACTGCCTATAAAGGCACGGTAATTGACACTCCCAAGTCTGTTACATCAAATCGTAGTTTGAAACTTTCAGAGGAAGTGTTTGAATATCTGAAACGGCTGCAAAAATTTTACGAGGATGAAAGCGTCAGACTGGGCACAAAATGGCAGGAAAACAATTTTGTGTTTAAAAACCCATATGGCGGTGTTATGTCGCCGCTAACGCCGAGGGATTGGCTGAACAGCTTTTGCAAGCGCGAGGGAATAAGGTATGTGACACCGCATTCGTTCCGTCACTTATGCGCTTCGATTATGATAGAGTCGGGAGCGAGCGTTAAAACGGTTCAGGCGTGCATGGGTCACAGCGACGCGAACACGACGCTCAACATTTACGCCCACGCATTTTCAAGAGCGCAGGCATTGGCGAGCGAAACAGTAGCGAGCTGTTTTAACTTACGATAAGTTATGATAAGTTACATAAAACAATTTGATCATTAAATAACGACCAAATAACGACCAAAACGGATTTTAGGAAAAAGCAAAACCCCCGAAACGCCGTAAAATCGGGCATTTCGGGAGTCTTACTCTGGTGAACCGTGTTGCGCCAAATCCGAATTATTTATCTCATCAAACGTGGTTGTTCTTGTTCCGTCTTTGAAATTGTATGTTATTATTAATTTGTCGTCGTACAGATATACCGAATTTACAAAGGTATCTATCAGCATTTGTTTGTATTTTTCGTCATCTGTATTTCCGTTTTTAAATCTGCTTATCCAATATACTATCTGCTCCTCGGTCAACTTTGGACGCTCGATTTCCTCGTTTAACACAGCGATCTCAAGTCCCGATTTCCTGGTTTCCAGTTCTTCAAGCCTCTGTTTGGTTGAAGCCGTCACGATCCCCATTTCAATTGCGTGAAGCATATTATTGATCGATTTTTCAACCTCTTTCATATTTTGTCTAAGCGTTTTTAATATATCGCTTTCTCCCGACTGCATATTGTAAATTGTTTTTGCTATTCTTTTAATAACGTCGTCATGCAGTACCGTTTGTTTTGTGAGTTCCACGACCAAATTTTCTATATAATCTTTTTTGACAGTCTTTTTATCACAATTACCTTTGCGTTTAGCTGTGGCGCATTTGTAATAGTGATACATTATGCCTTTGTGTCCGTGACCGCTTTCGCCTATCATATACGCACCGCAATTGCCGCAGAACAACTTTGTCGTAAGCAAATATTTCTCCTTAGCTTTTTCGGCGGCGGGAGCATGCTTGTTTCGTTTTAACCGTTTCTGCACTTTTTCAAATAATTCTTCCGAGATTATTGCGGGCATTCCGTTCGGAATAATTATATCGTTATATTTATATTCTCCGATATATTTACGATTTTTTAGCATTACATTCATACTGCTTTTGTTAAACTCTGCGCCCTTCGAACTTTTCAAACCGCGCTCGTTTAAGGATTTCACTATATCCTGTATCAACTCGCCCGAAGCGTATCTATTGAATATTTCTCTTACGACGGGTGCCGTCTGTGGATTTACGGCATACTGTTTGTTTTCATCGACCATATAGCCGAGCGGCATAGTTCCGCCGTTGTACCGTGCTTTAAGAGCGTTCTCGGTCATTCCTCTCGTGACCTTTTGTGCCAGCTCTGCGGAGTAGTATTCGGCGTAGCCTTCAAGCATAGATTCGAGGATTATTCCTTCCGGACCTTCGGATATTGCCTCTTTTGCCGATACGACTTTAACTCCGTTCTTGCGCAGCATTGCCTTGTAGTGGGCTGAATCATATCTGTTTCTCGCAAATCTGTCAAGTTTCCAAACAAGAACAATATCAAATAATCCTTTGGTGCTGTCTTTGATCATTCTCTGAAACTCGGGTCTGTTGTCCGTTTTGGCTGACAGCGCCCTGTCTATGTATGTCTTGATAACGACCATGTCATTCCTGCCGGCATATTCCTTGCACTCTCTGAGCTGCCCCTCTATGCTTTCCTCACGCTGATGGTCCGAGGAATATCTAGCATATATTACCGCTTTCAATTATTGCTTTCTCCTTCCGGTAATTGTATTTTTTCAGCCTCACTAAGAACTTGAAGTTGATACTGAGCAATTTTTCTGAGATTTTCAAAGCGTTCCCGTTTGCTCAAACCATTTTTGATCAACTCGGCGTTATGCGTTTCAAGATTTGACAAAACCGTTAGTTCAGATATTGAGGCAAAATCTCGTATATTACTGTTTTTTGCCAATTCCGGATTGGCATCCCGCCACTCTTTGGCAGTACAGCCGAATAAAGCGACGTTTAATAAATCGGCTTCGTCCGCGTATGCCAGCCATTCCGTGTTTTTACTGTAATTGCTCTGCGGCAAAACATAGTTTTTCACGGCATCGGTATGTATGAGATAATTATTTTTAGAAAGAAACCGCTTTGCGTTCCATTCCAGTTTTAATCTGTCGTTTTCCTCATCTTTTAGCCGCTGGTACTCTTTTAAAAGATACAGCTTAAATATCGGGCTTATAGCCGAGCCGAACTCAAAAGCTATATCTTTGTGGGCATAAGTACCGCCATATCTGCCTGCGCGGACATACATTCCTATCGCGTTTGTCTTTTCGATCCATTCTTTGGCGCTTAAGGTAAATGTGTGCAGACCTGCCTCCGATTTAAAGTGGTCGAATTCGACCACTTTAAAATCCGGATTATACATAATTTCCCAGGTGCCGAGAAATTCAAGCGTCGATCGGGTGCGGAGCCAGTTCTTTATTACGTCGGCTGCTCGCGCGCTGTCAGTCCGCGCTTTTGCCATGTCTGTCAAACTGATATAATCGTTTTGGTCAACATTCATTATTGTGACGGAAACATTCTGCACGGTAATTTTTGATGTTCTGTTAGGCATTATCGTTTTCCTCCAAAAGCAGGTTATACAAAGATTTTTTCAACTTTTCATTTAATGGCGATTCCGGGTCAAAGCACATATCTATGAATTGCTTGAACTGTTTATTATCTGTATCAAACCTTGGAGTGAATTCATAATCTATTCCCTCCGGCACATTTGTTCTTAAAAACAGATAGTCCATAGACACGTTAAAGTAGTCCGCATATTTCAAGAAAATCTCGCAAGGCGGCTCGGACTGGTCATTCTCATATCTGTTGATAGCCGACTGAGACGAACCGATAACCTTGGCGAATTTCTCCTGAGACATCATAGTGCTTTTCCGCAGCGTCCTTAACCTTTTCCCAATACCTTTCATAACCAACCCTCCTAAATATTTTGATGGTTATATTATAACCCGATAACAACTTATTGTCAACCCTAAAGCTCCGATTTTATTCAAAAATCGTTTTACAAAATACGGTTTTTATTTTACAGTTCGGTCATATTCATCAATATAAAAAGTGCTGGACAAAATCGTATGGTATGTGATATAATAGTTGTGCTACACAAGTGAATAATTTGCCGAATATAAGGGCATTTTTTACCCATGGTAAAAATGCACGCTTCATGTTCTTGTCCTTATTCGGCAAAGTGAACTTGTGTAGCAACAAAGAAGCTGCGTTTTTCGGTGTGCGGCTTCGTGCTGCACACTTTTTTGTTTGAGAGAACAGGCGGGGTAAAATGACGTGTACTTTTTTCGGACATCGAAACACGCGCTCGGACGATGTGCGTGAGCCCTTGAAGGAGTTGTTGGTTGATCTGATAGAAAA
>CANRBF010000009.1 GCA_947628795.1 uncultured Monoglobus sp. | reverse complement strand
TCCGAAGGCTCAGTCGAGGGCACTTGGGTAGGTGTCACGGGCTGGCCAGAAGGCTCAGTCGAGGGCACTTGCGTAGGTGTCACAGGCTGATCCGAAGGCTCAGTCGAGGGCACTTGGGTAGGTGTCACGGGCTGGCCAGAAGGCTCAGTCGAGGGCACTTGCGTAGGCGTCACAGGCTGGTCCGAAGGCTCAGTCGAGGGCACTTGCGTAGGCGTCGCGGGCTGACCCGAAGGCTCAGTCGAGGGCACTTGCGTAGGCGTTGAAGGCTGACCCGAAGGCTCTGTTGTGGGAGCCGCGGATGTTTCTGTGCTGTCCTCGTAGGTGATATTGATCTCAACGTCGTTTGCGGGCATTACGAATGTATTCTCGTCGCTGAGCGTAACTCCGCCGGATACGACTTGGATCTCCTTGACGGTCTTTGCGGCGTCAGGAATGATAGAAATAATCTGTCCTGCGTAAGCCGGCAATTGATATTCGTCAGGATCAACCGTAGCCGTGGGACCGGGTGTAGTTATAGGCGCCTCCGATGTCTCGGGAGCGGGCTCTGTCGATGTCTCGGGAGCGGGCTCTGTTGAAGTCTCGGGAGCGGGCTCTGTCGATGTCTCGGGAGCGGGCTCTGTTGAGGTCTCGGGAGCTATAGCGCCGCCGCTGATATAATCAATACCAACATAGAGGAGTCTGCCCTGCTTTACTCTGAGAATAAAGTGAATCTGCTCTTCGGTGAGACCTTTAAACACAGCCATAGTGGGAGTCATACCGGTAACAGACTGATCCTCACCGATCTGAGCGCCATCAGCGCCATCAACATATGATGAAACTCTTAATGCAGTTTCAGTATCGTCTGCGTTAGAGCTGAAGATCACATAGAGGTCATAAGATGTTGCATTGTTGGCAGCCATCTTGGTGTCAATGATGAAGCCTTTGCCGTTTGATCCCTTGTTGCTTTGATCCCAAGTATGTGCTTCGTCACTCAAAGGAAGAGGAGCTTCATATGTGTGGCCACTTACACTCTGAGCCTTATATTCACTCGTCGTATTGTCCTTTGTCATAACGGGAACTGTGTCAATACCACTGTTCTTTGTTATTGTAGCTACGGTTGCTTCACTGGCCGGCATCAATGTATTGTTATCTTTATCAAAGATGTACTCTACATAACCGATGGAGTTAGTGTCAACGGCAGCTGCTGTAGCCTCTGCAGCGGGTGTGAACTCGATGCCGTAAACATCGAGACCTGCCGTTGAGAATACAACATAATCAGCGCCGGCTTCAACTTCGCCTTCGAAGTATACGAAGCGGGTCTTGCCCGTAGTCTTACCATCCTTTACCTCTGTATCAAAGTTCTCGTAAACGGGAACAAGAGGATCAGCGTCCTTCTTAGTGATATATACGGGGCAGCCACGTGTTAGTTCACCGCTGGTCTCATCAACCGTTGCCTTGTTAACCTTGGCATAAATGCCTACAGTACCCGCGGTCTTGGCGTTAACAAGCATATACTGACCGGCGGGAGCGCCGTCTGTCAGAGAACCGCTTGCCGAAGCCTTGCCGAGGCATTTCGCGTGAGTTGAATCCATTCCGGCAGGAGCAGCTACCGTGTCGGCATTGTTGCCGTTGAGGAAATCGCCTTTGCTGCCGGCGTTTACTGCGTAGCCGTACAGTTTGATCGAAACAGTGTCGGTATCGCCCGAAATCTCTGTCGCATCAGTGATGGCATACGAGGGTTTCTGATCTGTACCAATATTAGTATCAGTAATACCGGGGAATTTCATCATATCAGCCTCTGTGGGAGCATATACCTTTACCGCTGTATATGTCGTCTCACCGCCGGGTGTATCGCCGCCGGGCTGCTGAGTAACTTCGGGAGTGGGAGCCTGAGTGGGCTCGTCGGGAGTTACAGAGCCGCCTTCAGCTGTGAAGGATACTGCCGCAAGGCCGAGCTTTGATCCGCCCAGAGCGTATACATAATACTCGGAACCGGGAACAGCATTGATCGTGCCTTTCGCGTCTGCTACTTTGCTGTTATAATCCTTTGAATCATAGTTCACAACCGAACCGTCAGCCTTTTTCTCTACTACGTTGTAAGTAATAGTCTTTGTGGCAGTACCGTTTATTACATAAGTCAGAGTGATAGTTCCGGCTTCTGTTGTTGTGATCTTGAAAGCGCTGCCCGAGTCGGGAATATCGGTGTTGGTCTTAACGCCATTTGTACCGATCTTGGGGTTGGTGTTCGCGCCAATTCTCTTGTCAGCATCGTCATAACTCCACTTGTCAGCATCGTTGCCCTGAGCAGCAGTTATCGGGTCAACCGTTACGGGGCCAACCGTGAACGGATCGGGGTCTACCGGGTTCGCGAGAACCGCCTCGGAAGCCACCCAAACATCGCCTGCGGGAGCGGGCTCCGTCGAGGTCTCGGGAGCGGGCTCTGTCGAAGTCTCGGGAGCGGGCTCTGTTGATGTCTCGGGAGTCTGTGTCTCAACGGGTATCGGTGTCTGGTTGGGATCGGGCGTAGTTACCTCTTCCACAATTGTAGCTGTGCCGCCATGAACCGTTACCATGTACCTAGCGGGTTCGGGCGTTGTATCGCCGGGGCCGGGTGTGGCTGTCTCGCCGGGGCCGGGTGTTACATCGCCGGGGCCGGGTGTGGCTGTTGTGCCGGGCTCGGATGACTGGCCGGGCTCGGGCGTTACATCGCCGGGGCCGGGTGTTACATCACCGGGGCCGGGTGTGGCTGTTGCGCCGGGCTCGGATGACTGGCCGGGTTCGGGCGTTACATCGCCGCCGGGACCGGGTGTTACATCACCGCCGGGGCCGGGTGTGGCTGTTGTGCCGGGCTCGGATGACTGGCCGGGGCCGGGTGTTACATCGCCGCCGGGGCCGGGTGTTATGTCACCGCCGGGCTGTGACGATTTGTATACAACAGTTACGTCAACGTCCTCAGCGGGCATTGTGAATGTGCCGTTTTCTACCTTAACTTCCGCGCCTGCAGCGGTCGTCTTTACTGTTATTGAATCAACCGTGAGATCAGCGGGAGCCTCGAATACAACCGCATCGCCCGCAGCGAATTGGAATTCTTCGTCGCACTTGTGAGCGGGATCGGTCGTGGGCTGCTGAGTCTCAACGGGAGGCTGAGTCTCAACGGGAGGCTGTGTCTCAGCGGGAGGCTGAGTCTCTGTGCTGCCGCCGGGAACCGGTGTCTGAGTCTCTACAGGTGTCTGAGTCTCTACAGGAGTCTGAGTCTCTACAGGAGACTGAGTCTCTACGGGAGTCTGAGTCTCTACGGGAGTCTGAGTCTCTACGGGAGTCTGTGTCTCCGAAGGAGTCTGCGTCTCAACGGGAGCCTGCGTCTCAGAAGGAGCCTGTGTCTCTGTGCCGCCGGGCTCGGTCGTGGGAGCAGCAGCGCCGGGTGTAAATGTAACCTGACCGAAGCCTGCCTTTGAACCGTCTACATATACATAGTAGTCGAAGCCGGGCTCAGCGGTGAAGTTGATATTCTCATCGTCTGTGTATTTTGCGCCTGTTTGGTTCTCGAAGTCGAGCAGCTGCTCGCCGCCTGTGGTCGCATCCTTGGCGAACTTGAGAACATAAGCGTGCTTGTTGCCGGAAGAACCGGGAGCGCCGATCTCCATAACAACGTTAACCATACCTGCCTCTGTTACATTGACCTTTATAGCGGAACCCTGAACGGGAGCCTGGTCAGCGGAAACTTTGCCGAAATCGGGATCCGAGGGGTTGGTATTAGCGGAAACGAGGCCGTTCTTGGCAGTCCAAGCGCCTTCGGTGCCGCTCTTATCGGTACCTGCGGGTATAGGATCGACGGTGATCTTGCCGTCCTCGGAAAAAACCGCGTCGGGGTCTTTTTCCTTACCCGGCTGAACAGCGGGAATAACCTTAGAGGTAAGGTCGGGAGCCGCGGTAACATGCGGAGCGGGTGTTTCGTCTTCGGCCGCTGGTGTCAGGATAACCTGCGAAAAGAGTATGCGGTTCGGGCTGGCGCCTGCGCCATAGAAGAATACTCGAGTACCTTTCTCGATAACCTGATCGAAGGGATAGAGGCTAAAGGAGTAAGCGGCCTGGGTAACTTCGCCGTTAGCATCGGTCATAGCGTTCAAATCGCCGAGAAGGGTTTCAACGCCGTCAAAACCAACGCGAGCGTAGAGGTCGGTCTCACCTTTGGTATCGCCGCCTTTACCCGCAACGAGAGTAGCTCTGCCGTCGAAGGGCATTACAACGCCGAATGCGCCGTGCATGTCAGCTTCGAATTCGCCTACGGAAGAACCGCGGGAATAGATAGCGCCCTCGATCTTAACATTTTCGGGTTTATAACCGGCTGAAGGAGTAGTACCGTCGCCGGTAGTATATCTGGCGCCCGTGAACTTATCATCATTGCCGGCGTTCTCATAGTAACCGAAGTTACCGTCGTCAATGAAGATATTGCTTTCGATAGCGGGCTCATTAATAGCAGTGCCTACATCGGTTCCGTCTTCCCAAACAACCTTGTAAACAACTGTGCCGTCTTCCTTGTCTTCTCTAACAAGCTTAGAATAGTTGGGGTCATCGGGAGTACCTTTACCGAAGTTCAAGGGACCATTATTAGCATCGGCAGCTGCCGCAGCTGTAGCGGGAGCATACTCGATAGCGAAGATGTTGAAGCCGGAAGACTTGGAACCTACGATAAAGGAACCAGCCTTAACGGTGATGGGCTCGGACTGAGAGCCTTCGTTGTTAACATCGGTAAGACCGGGAACGTCCGCAGCAGCAGAACCGGCGTTGGAGTACTGGAGAGTACGAACAGCCGAGCTTGAAGCGGAAGCGCCGTATACCGTAACGGTACCGTCGGCGGGGATCATTACCTCAACAACTCTTTCGGAGGGGAACTTAGCTGTGCCGCCGAACTTGATCTGGCCGGCAAATCCCATATATTCTTTATCCGAGTTAGAAATTTCGATAGGCTTTTCGCTTGTAGCGTAAATCTTAACTTTGCCGCCGAGAACGGTTTCAGCTTCCAGCTTCTGGTTGCCGAATACGCCGAAGGATACGGTTTCGCCGGCAGCGTCAAGAGCTGTAAGGTCACCGGACTCTGCGGGTTCCTGCGTCTGAGCGGGAGCCGGTGTATCCGTGGGAGCCTGTGTCTCAGCGGGAGCCGGTGTATCTGTGGGAGCGTTAGTCTCAGCGGGAGCATTAGTCTCAGCGGGAGCCTGTGTCTCCGAGCCGCCTTTGCCCGCAACGAGTTTACCGCCCTTGCCATCGTTATAGAGGTGAGCAGTGTATGTCTGTCCGGGAACGGGTGTTACATCACCGCCGGGGCCGGGTGTCTCGCCGGGACCGGGTGTAGCTGTCTCGCCGGGGCCGGGTGTTACATCACCGGGACCGGGCGTAGCTGTCTCGCCGGGGCCGGGTGTCTCGCCGGGGCCCGCTGTGGGAGTTGTGCCGGCAGGCACATAGCCCGCATAGAGATTGAGGTTGCCCGTAACCGCGTCTGTCTCCAATACGAACAGTCTGTTTATGTCGTTCGCTTCAGCAGCCGCACTTGTCGTGTACCAGCCTGTGAAGTCGTAACCGTCCTTCTCATACTTGTCGGCTGTGGGTCTCTTTGTTGTGGGGATAACCTGGTTGCGAACGAGGTTCGTCGCGGTGTAAACCAGCTTGCCGTCAACATAGAATCTTGCGGTCAGTCTTGACGAGCTTGTTGAGCCGCCGCCTCCGCCGCCGCCCCAAGATGTGCCGCCGCCGGTGTTGTTAACGCCGCCGCCCCAGATGATGCTGTTATCCTCTGAGCCCGAGCCGCCGTTAATGCTGGCAGAACCGGACAGATTGTTCTGGAATCCGAACTGCGAAGCGCCGGTGATATCAATAGAGCCGCTAACCTGAGGCGATACAACAAGACCGTCAGCAACTACGCCGTTCAGCGTAACGCCGCCCGACTTAACCATTACGATACCGTCTACATACAGAGGTCCGTAGGTTCCGGGAGCGGTTATGTACAGCTTGATCATGTTGTCGAGCATCTTAACGAACTCGCCTCTGGCTATGCAATCCTGAGGTTTGATCGTGCCATCGGGATAACCGTTTACATAACCGGCAGCTGTCATAGCGCCGATATGGCCCGTCGCATACTCGGAGATCGAAGCATAGTCAGCGTACTGAGTGATGCCCGCCTGTGTGTTGTCAGGCGTGAGACCGTAAGCGCGCGAAAGCATCGTCATAGCTTCCTCACGGGTCATGTAAGCGTTCGGAGCCATTGTTCCGTCGCCGTTACCCTTGAGAGTGCCGGCCGCAACGAGCTTGAGCACCGCGTCGGCATACCATGCCGTGGGGTCTACGTCTGTGAACGAATTACCGGCCGTTGTCACATAGCCGATAACGTTTTGTGTAACCTGCGCAACTTCGGCGCGGGTAATGGCATCGTCCGGTCTGAAAAGGCCGTTGCCGTCGCCCTGGATAACGCCATAGTTCGTCCACGTGTCGATAACGCCCTCTGCCCAGTGGCCGGCTGTGTCATCAAAACCGGCCGCAGAAACAGCGGGGATAGCGATCGTGGTCAGAACCATAGCGATTGCCAAAATTGAGGCTAAGGTTCTTCTAAAGTTTCTCATACAGAAACCCTCCTTGAAATAATTTTGTTTGAGGCTTTCGCCTCTATTTTAATTTTATTTTTTTCCGTAATCATACAATTTACGCGCACCGAAAGCGGCCCGGTCATGTCGGATAATACACAATATATTGTATATATCATAACATAAAACCACTATATATGCGTAAATTTGCGCACAAACATCTTATTTTAAGATATTTTGCTATGTACTATAATATCACAATTGATTACAAAATGCAATACTTTTGGGAAAAAAATTTTAATTTTTCTATAAATGGTCTACAATCCTTGATTGTATACCGAAAAAAAGACATGCCGACACCGCAAGCAGCGCGGCGGTGAAAACCCAGAAGTACGCCGAGAACCACGAGGGGCACGAGCCGGTCGCGCCAAACGCGGAACGAAAACCTTCCGATATATATATTACCGGATCTATGACGCACAAAATCGTACAGGCGCGACCGGGCGCCGCGCTTATGTCCCAGAAGATCGGCGTCACCCAGAAGCCCAGCTGCGTGATTATGGGGAGCAGGCTTTTTAAATCGCGGAAAAAAACCGTGATAACAGCCAAAAAATATCCGACGGCCAGCGAAAACAGAAGCTCGGCGGCAATACAGACGAGCAGCGAAACGCGAGCGCCTCCGCCGAGCGCGAGCAGAACCGACAGAAAAACAGCATGCACCGGAAGGCACGACAGCACGCGGGCGGCGGGAAGCAGGCCGACGCTCACACGGGATTTGCGCGCCAGATATGAATAGTCGACCAGCGCGGACGACGCGGAGGACGCGGCTTCGCTCACAAACAGAAACGGGACCAGCGCGGAAAGGAGCCAGACGAGGTACGGCGAACCGTCAACGGGGCCTGTCTTTAGTATAACGCCGAACACGAAGAAGTAGAGCAGGGCCGCGGCGGCGGGATATAAAAAAGCCCAAAGAACGCCGAGGGAGTGCCCGGCGTACCTTGAGCGGAAATCTATCATTGACAAAGTCAAAAGCCGTTTCAGCATACAGTTTTGAGATACTGCGCGAACGCGTCTTTGAGGTCGTCGCGGCGGAGGGCGAACTCGACGGTCGCCTCCAGGAAGCCCAGACGGTCGCCCACGTCGTAGCGGCGGCCGACAAAATCATAGGCGTACATTTTCTCGTCCTTGGCGAGGGCCTTGAGCGCGTCGGTCAGCTGTATCTCGCCGCCCGCGCCGGGCTTGGTCCGCTTGAGCTTCTCAAATATCGCCGGGGTTATAACGTATCTGCCGAGCACGCCCACGTCGGTCGGAGCCTCGTCGGGCGAGGGCTTTTCGATCATATCGTTTACCGTGTAGAGCCGATCGCCGATCTTCTCGCCGTCCACGCAGCCGTATTTGCAGATGTTCTCGTGGGGCACGGTCTGGACGCCCAGCACGCTGCCGCCCGTCTCGTTATACACGTCTATCAGCTGCTTTACGCAGGGAGTTTCTTCATTATATACAACGTCGTCGCCCAGAAGCACCGCGAAGGGCTCGTCGCCCACGAACGATTCGGCGCACAGCACCGCGTGGCCCAGGCCCTTGGCCTCCTTCTGGCGCACCGAAACCACCTCCGCCATGTCGGCGATGGCGCGGATCTGCTTTAGATACTCGGTCTTGCCGCCCTTTTCGAGCAGCGCTTCAAGCTCGAGCGTCCTGTCGAAATGGTCCTCTATCGCTTTTTTGGTGTGGGACGTGACGAGGCAGATCTGCTCTATGCCCGACGCCACGGCCTCCTCTACTATATACTGGATCGTGGGCGTGTCCACTATCGGAAGCATCTCCTTGGGCATCGCCTTGGTCGCGGGCAGAAATCGCGTTCCCCAGCCCGCAACCGGAATGACCGCCTTGCGCACCGGTTTGAATGTTGATGACATATTAATTCTCCTTTCGGTTGACTGTTTTCGATAATTTCCTATATTATAACACACACGAACGCGAAAATCAAGCGATTTTGAAAATCCGGGGCGGGCTTTTGTTTACGCCGAACAAAAAGCGTTTGCGAAAATGTAAATAATAAAAGCAGGCGTATTTTATAACGCATGCTTTTATAATTAAATATTCGGTTTGTCTGTGGAAATTATGCTATCAAGTCGGCAAATCCCGTTTGGTCGAATATGGTTTGAACCGTCTCGTTTTGTCCGGTGACGGCGAGGTTTCCATTTCCGACCTGCTTGATCATAAGAAGCAGTACGCGCAGTCCGGCGGACGAGATATATTCGAGCTCAGACGCGTCAACGGTGATTTTTTCAACCTTTTCTTCAACTGTAGTTTTTTCGTAAACTCCCAGCAGCTCCGGCGCGGTTATCGAATCGAGTCTGCCGCGCAGCTTGATCTCCATTTTGCCGCCGCGCGCCTTTGCTTTAACGCCGAATTTGTCGCTTTCATAGTTTTCTTCGGTTTCCTTGTAGTTTTCGTCGGGAGTAAAAATCCAGATATGCACGTTTTCAAGCGACTTTATATAATCCGCCTTCGCCTCGTCCGAATAATCCGCGAGGCTGTGGATCTCCGTTATGTAATCGGACATCGGAACGATCTCCCATTTCAAGCCTACCGAGCGCAGGAAGTCCGTTACCGTTTTCATGCTGTTTTCGTAATCATACGCCAAAACGGTCATGTTCTGCACCTCTATGTTTGTGTCCGACTTCTCGGAGTATACATCCATAGTCTTTATCAAATCCTCGAACGCCGCTTTACCGTGGACAGCCTTAAGCGCCGCCATAAACAGCGGGTTCATGTCCGGATCGGACGTTATCCATCGACCGCCGAATTCCTTGAGCAAACGGCGGATATTCGCGCAAAGTTCGGCAAGCTCGGAATTGCTGAAATATGTGAGCAGTCCGTCGGTCAATATGGTAATTTCTCCGTCAACCGTGTTCAGCGCGTCACGAAGCGAACGGTAATTCGTCGCGTCGGCACTGTGGTACTCCGTGTTCTTTATTCCGCGCTCGGCGCAGATTTCGCCGATTACCGGAGCGAGCTCGTCCGTTACGATAGGCAGGTCGCAGCCTATGTAACGCATATCCCTAAACGTTTCACACAGCGCTCGCGGCGCATATCCGCACGGAAGGTCTAAAACTGTGCTGTTTTTATAATTGCCTGCAATTTTGTTTGTTGAGCGGAAACGCGATTCCAACAATAAGGTCAGTTCAAGGCTGAGCGCCACCTTCTGTTCATCCGTGCCGATAAGCGAATCGGCGTCTATACCAAGTTTTTTCGCCAATACCGGCGCGTCCTTATCGCCCGCTATGCAGTAATGCAGCAGCACGGCTTTCGCTGTATTGTATATCGGATTTGTTTGTTCTCTTAAGTCTTGTTTTTCTTCCATTTTATGTGCCTCCTTTTATATATTTTCACTCGCCGAAAGTATTTACTTCTTAATTACAATTTATTATAGCACAGTTGAACAAAAATACAAGACAAATTTGGTAATTTTGTTTGTAAAAAATGCAGAAATTTATTGCGTAATTTTATGCCGATTGTGGGATCCATTTATTGTTAATATTCATATTATTTGACTTGACGCCGAAATTGACGGCGGAATAGATCATAATAAATGTAAATAGATAATACAGAATAGTTTCGAAGATAACAGCTATTCGCTGATTCAGGGCTCCCGCGAAACGCCAGCGTAGCGCGTTTCGTGGGAATAGCGGAAAATCAACCGCTCAAAAAAGAAAGTCATGCTTTGCATGACTTTCGCAAAAAAGCGGTTGATTTTCCGCTGGTGGAGATAGGGGGATTCGAACCCCCGACCTCTTACATGCGAAGCAAGCGCTCTCCCAACTGAGCTATACCCCCGCGTCGCTGTCTCCTCCGCTTATCACAAAGTCTGCAAGCAGCCTTTGCTCATCGCTGCGGAACAGCTCCTTTTTCCCAAAAAGTGCACTTCGTTGGCGCTTTTTGGAAGCCCTAAGCACTTCGTGCGCTCTCGGCTCATAAAAATCAGCGAGGAGAATAACGTATGTTTCCTATTCGCTATTCTCTAATCGCTAATCTCTACTTTGGCAGGGGTAGTAAGACTTGAACTCACGGCACGCGGTTTTGGAGACCGCTGCTCTACCAACTGAGCTATACCCCTAAATCCAACTATGATATTCTATCACATTATTTTCGCCGTGTCAAGATGTTTTTTTATTTTTTTACAGCAAGCCGTTTTTGCGCAGGATCGGCTTTACTCTTTTGGTAAACAGCGCCGCGATAACGCAGCTGAGTATGTCTCCCGGCAGGGTCAGCAAAAAGCAATAAAGCATCACGGTGCCGATCGCGATAGGCGAGTTTATCACCAGATCGCACAGGATATAATAATAGGGCACTCCGATCAAGTACACGCAGCCGATACCCGCCAGCGCCGCGGCGAGCAGCCGCGCAAACGACGGTTCATCCCGCCTTTCTGCAATATATCCCGTGACATACGCGCCGAGGCAAAATCCGATTATGTAGCCGAAGGTCGGCTTGAACACATAATATATCCCGCCGCCCTGAGTGAATATCGGTATGCCTATCAGCCCCAGCGCCAGATACACCGCCGCGCTGAGCGCTCCGTATTTTTTGCCGAGGATCAGCCCCGCCAGAACCACAAACAGCGTTTGCAGCGTGAACGGGCACACCGGCACCGGAATTTTTATAAACGCCCCGACCGCGATAAGCGCGGTGAATATGGCGCACGCCGCCATCTTTTTTATCGTAAGTCCCGAATTATGCACTTTTATCTCCTCCTTGATGCTTTGTCTTTCAGCGCATATTCGGGATTATAACATATTCGGTCTGAAATGTCAACCTTATATATTATTTTGGTTTACATTATTTTTGTCTATCAGTCTGTAATTTATCTCGTCAGTCAGATATTCTTTAATATAGTGAATATAATCGAGGTCGGGCATAAAGCCCATGCCGCGGCAAAACGAGTAATACACGTCCACGCACTTGAACGAGTCCTCGAGGCCCATCAGCGAGTCGGTGTCGATCTTCGGCAGGGAAAGGACGGTCTTTCCCGACAAGTATTCGCGCGCGTATTTCGCCCATTGGCTGTATGCCTTGTCGACCGACTCGTCGAAATATATTCCGGTCAGCTTGTAGGCGGTCATGTTGTCGCACTCGAGCTTGTTTCGCCGACATATTATCTTGAGGCCGCGCAGCAGGTCGATCCTGCGCTTTATGTCCACCTTTTCGTAAAGGAACTCGGGCATCTCGGCGCCGCTCCACTGCTCCAGGATCTCGATCAGATCGCCGTCCAGCTCCACAAAGGCCGGGTCAAAGTCAAGATACGCTTTGCCGAGCCGCGCGCCGACCGATTCGAGAGATTTTTTGAGATACGACGGCTGCTCGACCGAGAAAACATATCCCGTGTCGTACATGCCTATCCTGCCCGCGCGGCCCGCGATCTGCCTGATCTCATAAGGGCGCAGCCTGCGGTAGTTCTTGCCGTCGTATTTTTTGAGCGTGGTGAACAGCACGCGCCTTATCGGGAGGTTGAGCCCCATGCCGATGGCGTCGGTCGCGACTATGACCTTGGTCTCGCGATCCAAAAACATCTGCATCTGCTTTACTCTGGCATGATAGGGCAGGGCGCCGTAGATGACGCTGCAGCTTATTCCGCGCTTTCTCAGGATATCGGCCAACGTCAGCACCGCCTTCCGCGAGAACGCGATAAGCGCGTCGCCGTACTCCAGCTTGCTTATGTCGATGCCCGAAAGCGGCTCGTCTTGTTTGTACTCGCCGCCGCGCGGACTGTCATCATACACCAGCGGAGCGCGGCGCTTGTAGTTTATGACCTTGTACTCGTCGCCGCAGTCCTCGATCAGGCGGATCAGTATGCCGAGCCCCTCGGGCGCGGTGCAGAGGTGTATCTCGTCGGCGCACATTCCCAATATGGCGCGGGTCCAGGCGCAGCCGCGCAGACGGTCGCCGATCATCTGGCACTCGTCGATCACGCACACCTCGTACTCGGTGTGAAGGTCGGCAAGCTCGACAGTCGAGGACATATGGGTGGCGTAGGGATTGATGTCCTCCTCCTCGCCGGTCCGCATGCTGCAAAGCACGTAGTCCTTCATCAACGTTTCCTGTATCTCAAGCGCCAGCAGTCTGAGCGGGCCCAGATACACGCCGTTTTTCGCGGCCTTGAGCCGCTTCAGCGCGTTGTAGGTCTTGCCGGTGTTGGTGCCGCCGCAATGGATCACGAACCTGCGCCGCATAAGCCGCGCCGCGGGATAGAGCTGCTTGGGATTGGTGAGCAGCGCCTCCTCGATCTTGACCCTGATATGCTCGATAACGTAACGCTCCCTATATATCTCGGTCAGCGTCTTTGTTTTCAGGTCATCCGCGAAGCGCTCGTCCGCCGCCAGAACCTCAAGATCTATGCGCGCCCTGTTTTGGTGCTTTCTGAAATATTGATTGTACTGAAGGACCTCGGCCTTCGCGATTTTGTATATAATGTCGTCATACGGCACCGTTTTAAATATGTTTTTTATCTTCCTGTTCTGCGTCTGAGGATAGTTCGAAAAATAGATATGCCTAAACCCGGCGAGCTTTTCTTTTAGCTGTTTGAGCGCGCTTTGGCTCGTCGGACGGCGGCGGAACTTTCGGTAAAGCTCCATAAGCTCGTCCCGCCGATTTGATATTCTGATCTTCTTGCGCTTGCGATAGGGCCGCAAAGGATCTTCCTCGGTCACGATATGCTCCTCCGAGTATGCGGCGTAAAGATAATTTTTCAAAAAACTTCTTCCGTTGTTTGAGTCCTGCAATTTATTTTCTCCCTTTGCCAAACTTGCGCCGCGCAAAAACGCGGCCATATTTATTTTAGCACACTCCGCGCGCGTTGTAAACCGAAATTTAAAAGGCGCGGCATTTCCGCCGCGCCGATATTCCGGCTTATTTCAGGTCCTTCATATCAACGTTGTCCATATCGTCGAAGGTCTGGTTCTCGCCGACCATACCCCAGATGAAGGTATAGTTGCGGGTGCCGACGCCCGAGTGGATCGACCAGCTGGGAGAAATAACGGCCTCCTCGTTTCTCATAACCAGGTGGCGGGTCTCCTGCGGCTCGCCCATCATGTGGAACACCACGTCGTCCTCACCCAGCTCGAAATAGAGATAAACCTCCATTCTTCTCTCGTGGGTGTGGCAGGGCATCGTGTTCCAGTTGCTGCCCACATCAAGCGAGGTCATGCCCATTACCAGCTGACAGCTCTGGCATACGTCGGGGTGTATGTACTGATTGATAACTCTCTTGTTGCACTCATCAACGCTGCCCAGGGGACGCTTGTTGGCCATTTCCATCGTGATCTTGAGCGTGGGATAGGTGTGGTGCGCGGGAGCCGAGTTCAGATAAAAATGAGCCGGCTTTGACGCGTCCTTGCTCTTAAACGATACCTCTTTGATACCCATTCCGGCGTACAGGCCGTCCTTGTAGTCAAGGTCGTACTCCTCGCCGTCCAAGATAACCGTGCCGGGACCGCCGATGTTGATAACGCCCAGCTCGCGGCGCTCCAGGAAGTAGTCAACTCCCAGCTCGTGACCCGCCTCGAGAGACAGAGTCTCGTTTACGGGGCAAACTCCGCCGACGATTATTCTGTCAACGTGGCTGTACACCAGACGAACCTTGTCGGGCGTGAACAGATCCTGAATGAGATAGTCGTGTCTCATGCGGTCGGTCGTGTAATGCTTGGCGTCATCGGGATGCCAAGGATTTCTGATTTCAATATCCATAATATATCTCCTCCTTAAAAAATTTTATGCTGATATGATTTTACCATATATCGGTACCTTTTGCAAGCGGTAAATTAAATATTTCGCAAGTCGGCGGGCAAAATCTTTGTTATTCCCTGTCGTCGATTATATTGCCGATCTCGGCGTTTTTGTCAACCAAGCCCATCGAGTACCTGCCGATAAACTCGGAGCCTCTCGCCGTGGTCGACTGCCGCCCCGCGACCTGCGACCGTCTCACCTTGTGGGCGCGCCAGTCGCCGCCGTTGTTTGCGTCATTTAAAAGCAGCGGCTGAAAGTTGTCCATGGCGCGGGCGAACCTCGCCTCGGGCGTGGCGAAATTCTCGAAATCATCGAACAATTGCCGAAGCTCCCTCGCCTGATCCTCGGGCAGCATCCCGAATATCCGCTCCGCAGCTTTTGTCTCGCGCTCCTTTTGGGTCTTTAAATTTTCCTCGTCGTAGGCGTAGGTGTCGCCCGCGTCTATCTCCACAATATCATGGATAAGCGCCGTCATCATCGCCTTCGCCGGGTCGAACTCCTCGTTTGAATATTCTCTGAGCAGATATATCATCATCGCCATGTGCCACGCGTGCTCCGCGTCGTTCTCACGGCGCGAGCCGTCCGACAAATGGGTCTGTCGGAATATCGACTTTTCCTTGTCCGCCTCGAGAATAAAATTTAACTGCTTTTCAAAGCGCCCGCTGTCCATATTTCCACCTCGCTTATATAATACAATGATTATATCACAAGGCAGGGCTTTATTCAATCATAAAAATTTTTAAAAAAGTTTTACGTGTACAATTTTTGGCATCCCTAATATGTTATATTAATATCGCAAAAGCAAAAACCTCTCCAATATTAAAATTTCTCTTAAAGTTCGCGCCGGCAGCGGAAAATTCCGCAAACGGCGCGAACTTTTTGTAATACACAAAATTAATAAGATCAAATATCATTCGCCCATCTGCCTCGCCCCAAGGGGCGAGCCGGGACGCCGCGGCCGTCCGACAGCATATGATATGTCGAAACTATCACCGCGGCGGATATCAAAAACGTCAGTATATCCGAAACGGGCATCGAGTACAGCACTCCGTCAAGTCCGAAGAACCTCGGCAGCGTGAGCGCGAAACCGACGCCGAACACGATCTCCCTTACCATGGACAGCATTGTTGACGCGGCGGCCCTGCCCATCGCCTGAAGGAATATGAACGCCGCCTTGTTGACACAGGCGAAGATCATCATGCAAAGGTACACCCTAAACGCTTTTACCGCGAACTCGGCGTAATACGCGCTCTCGTTGGCGGCTCCGAATACCGCTATAAGCTGCCGCGGGCAGAGCTCGGCCAGAGCCAGAGCCGCGGCTCCAACAAGCGCCTCGCACGCGAGCAGCATGGTGAACAGCTTTTTCACTCTGTCCTTAAACCCCGCGCCCATATTGAATCCCACGATCGGTATACAGCCCGCCGCCATACCCACGACGACCGAGATCACGATCTGGAAAAACTTCATAACTATACCCACGACCGCCATCGGTATCTGGGCGTACTGCTCCTGCGAGAAGATCGGATCCAGAGCGCCGTATTTTCTTATCATGTTGTTTATCGCCGCCATAGCCGCCACCAACGAGATCTGGGATAAAAAGCTGCATATGCCGAGCGGTATTATCTTTGCGGTCACCGCGCCGCTCGGTTTGAAGCTCGATTTTTTGAGGCTGACGGTTTTTGTCCTTGTCAGGTACCAAACCGCCAGAGCCGCGGTCACGATCTGCCCCGCGACCGTGGAGACCGCCGCGCCCGTCATTCCCCATTTAAACGCGAATATAAAGACAGGGTCGAGCACGATATTCACCGCCGCTCCCGCCAAAGTCGACGCCATAGCGAACTTCGGACTGCCGTCCGAGCGGATAACGGGATTCATCGCCTGGCCGAACACATAAAACGGTATTCCGAGCGTGATATAAAAGAAGTATTCCTTTGAATACTCAAATGTCTCGCTGTTGACCGTTCCCCCGAACACCGTGACGATTTGATCCTGCAGCATAAGATACACGGCGCACAACGCTATGCCGCTTAAAACCGACAGCGCGACCGACGTTCCCACGCTCTTTTCCGCGTCGCTCGTGTTTCCGCCGCCAAGGCATAGGCTGACAAAGGCGCAGCAGCCGTCGCCTATCATGACCGCGACCGCGAGCGCTATTACCGTCAGCGGGAATACCACCGTGTTGGCCGCGTTTCCGTACGAGCCCAAATAATCGGCGTTGGCGATAAATATCTGGTCCACAATGTTATACAGCGCGGCCACAAGCAGCGATATGATGCAGGGCACCGCATACTTTCTCATTAAAATTCCGACTTTTTCCTCTCCCAAATACGAGTTTGATTCCTTCATTTTGACATTCCTTTCTTATTTTTTGAGCGGCGCATGTTTCTCCTTAAAAGAAACAGCGCGCAAATCCATCCGGATTTACGCGCTGTACGCCACTCGACTAATATATTTTACCACGGGTCCACTTGTTTTTCAAAGGCAAAAATGCACAAAATTAATATGTGTTTTTGCAATAATATACTCTCTTTTCGCTTGACAAATTACCGATTTTCGGTCATAATATTATTTAAATATGAAGGAGGCGCCCACATGAAACGCAGGATATTTAAATTCGTTTCGTTGTTTTTTATAATACTGCAGCTGCTCTGTTCGGCCGCGCCCATCGCCTCCGCGCGGGAACCGCTCGAATTCACTCCCGATGAGCAGAATTATATTTCCTCGCACAAAACGCTCAAGATAGGCTATGTGCAGGATCGAGTGCCCGTGTCTTTTTCCGACGAAAACGGCGAGTTTGCGGGAATTTCCCGATATATATTCGACTATGTCAGCGAGCTGTGCGGCATGGACTTTGAGTATGTGCCCCTGCCCGCCGGAGACGTCACTTACGACTATCTTTTAAGCGCGGATCTTGACCTGGTTTCAAGCGTTGAGTATAACAAAGAGAACCAAAAAGCCCGCGGCATCCTTATCAGCGACCCGTATCTTTCGAGCCGAAAAGTGGTGGTCGCGCGCGAAGGTCTGGTATTCAACCGCGACGCCGAAATGACGATCGCCATCTCCACCGGCTCGCAGACGCTCAGAAAGGTGCTGAGCGAGATGTATCCCAATTTTAAGCTTATTGATTATCCCTCGATCGACGCCTGCTTTGACGCGGTCAACTCGGGCGAAGCCGACCTGATGATACAGAACCAGTATGTGGTCGAATACTGGCTGTCAAAACCGATTTATGAAAAACTCAAGGTCATCCCCGTGCCGGGGCTTGACGACCAGCTTTGCTTTTCCGCGGTCGTGAAGTTCGGCGAGGGCAGCGAACAGTCTCAGGCCGACGGTCGGACTATGATAGATATATTAAACAAAACCATAGCCGCAATATCCGAGGATGAGATCGGGAGCTGCACAATAAAGGGAATAATGGATAATCAGTACCGATTCACGGTGTCGGATTTTCTGTACCGCTACCGCTATGCCGTGAGAGCCTCAACGCTCCTGCTGCTTGTTATACTGGTTCTGGCGTTCCTGCTTATTCGTCTGTACATACGCTACACCAAAAACAAGGCCGACGCGAAAGCCAAAAACAGGTTTCTGTCCACAATGAGCCACGAGCTCCGAACTCCGCTCAACGGTCTTATCGGATTAAATCAGCTGATGACCCGCAACGCGGACGACACCGAGCGCGTTCAGGGCTATCTCAAGCAGTCGACCGTGACCGCCAATTATCTGCTGTCTCTGGTAAACGACATGCTCGACATGTCGGAGCTTAAAGATGAGAACCCGACGCTCAGCAGCGAAACGGTGGAGCTTGAGCTTATGCTCAAAACCGTTGACACGATCGCGAAGAGCGCCATGTCGGAAAAAGGCCTGACCTACGCTCTTGAATACGACCTCACATGGCCGTATGTTTCAGGCGACGGCGCGCGTATTCAGCAGGTGCTGATGAATCTTTTGGACAACGCCAGAAAATTCACTCCGCAGGGCGGCAGGGTAACACTGTCGCTCAGCCAGGAACTGACCGAGGACGGCAATGTGCTGACCACGGCGGTCGTTTCGGACAACGGCTGCGGAATGAGCGAGGAATTCCAAAAACAGATCTTCGACATATTCGCGCGGGAGCCGGGCACCGTTTCAAAGGGAAACCAGGGCACGGGGCTCGGCCTTCCCATAAGCCGCCGTCTCGCTCTGCTGATGGGCGGCGATCTGACATTTACCAGCCGCAAGAGAGAGGGCAGCTCCTTCACCTTCACGTTCACGGCGTCTCCGACAGCTCCTCCGCAAAGATCCGACGAGGCGGAGCCGACCGAAAAGAAAACGCATCCCCGTATCCTCGCGGCGGAGGACAACGAGCTAAACGCGGAGATATTGATCGAGCTGCTGCGCGAAAGCGGCTTTGAGGCCGACCTCGCCGAAAACGGCAGGATCGCCCTTGACATGTTCTCGAAATCGGAAGTCGGGACCTATGGCGTTATACTCATGGACCTTTTAATGCCCGAGATGGACGGATTTGAGGCCGCCAAAGCCATTCGTGCCTTAAACAGGCCCGACGCGAAAACAGTGCGCATCTTCGCCTGCACAGCCAACACCTCCGACGAGGACAGAAAAAAAGCCGCCCAAAGCGGCATGGACGACTTTGTCGAAAAACCCGTTGACGTCGGAAAACTGATCAAAAAACTTGAAGAATAAAAAAACAGCGTCTGTATTGTTTGTAAAGCAACACAGACGCTTTAACTAATTTAACAGCTATATGTTCCGCTGCACAATTTGTTAATGTCATCCAAAGACCATTTTGGAGTTGGACTTAACGTTATTATTCCATTCTGCATGCTTACAATTCTTTCCGGTTCCCCTTCTCCTCTTTCATATGAGTTGTCATAAACATACAACTCATCGCAAAGAGTAAACAATTTCGGAAATAATTTCATTGCTCGATGATATCTTTCGCGGATTTTTTCCGACGAAACATCGTGGCCGCCCATTTTTACTCTTTCCTCAACGCGCGTGACATTAATTTCGGGATCATTAGTTAACACATAAATGCAAATTACTTTATAGCCGCTTCTTTTCGCCTTCTCAATAAGGTTAAAATTACGCGTTGTTGATAACACAGACTCAAATGTAAAATTCTGTTTATTCTTTAGCATATATTCGCGAGTGGCTGTCGCTATTTTCGCGGCTTCAAGGGGATCGCACGCTTTTTCTCTCTGTATTTCATCAGCGTTTATATAATATCCGATTATCTGTATTTCCGATGTAATTGTTGATTTTCCGGAACCGTTAGGTCCTGCCACTACCATAAGTATTGAGGTTTTCATTCCTTACTCCTTTCCGACAACCGTAATCGGTTGTCCCGTATTTTGGTCTAAATAGGTGAATTGACGCGATAAACCTATATTATTTGGATCGGCAACTGCTCGCTTTACCGACGCGTCTAACGTATTAATATTTATTAGCGGTTTTTGATCTGCTCCATTGGTTGAAACGACATTAAACGGAAATCCGCGATTTGCTATAAAACGTTTTAAAAATATATTTATCGCCGTACTTACCGGAACTCCGATCTCGGCAGCAATCTTTTCAGCCTCGGCTTTCGTTTTGTCGTCTACACGTGTTGAAATAGTTGGCATACTTACCTCCTTTCTGCCAATTCCACCTAATTGACCATTATACACAAATATGTCCTCCTTCCTTACAGTACAATGGCAATTATTATATCATTTCTGACACTATTAATATACCACAATTATTTCATTTTGTCAACAAAAAAGTGCTATTGTAACACAAAAAATATTTGTGTCGTGTATTGTAACACATTATTCTTTGACGTTTTGATAAAACACATTTCTGCAAGCCCAATAAAAACATCAGCCGGCCTTTGATCGCGCTCTTGTCTCTCGCTTTGCTTGGTTCAAATAAAAAACGCGGGCGGTTATCACCGCCCGCAAATATTTTATATTTTTATAAAATATTACTCTTTTCCGTTCCAGCAGTAGGTGCAGAGCTTGCACTCGGGCAGGCCGATCGCCTCTATCATGTCGTCAAGCCTGTTATACATCAGCGACGTGAAATTCTGCTCCTTGCACATCTCGTCGACCATTTCTTTATAATTTTGACTTTCGGGGTTCGCGTAATCCGCAAGCACCGCGTCGGGCACATCGTCGCCCTCGCGCTTTCTTATGGTGCGGCGGGCTATCAGGTCAAGCTCCGACTTTGAGCGCGAAAAATTCAGATACTTGCATCCGAACATGATCGGCGGACACGCGGGTCTGATATGCACCTCGGTGGCGCCGCTGTTGTAGAGGAACTCGGTGGTCTCTCTCAGCTGCGTTCCGCGCACGATCGAGTCGTCGATCAGCAGCAGGCTCTTGTCGTGTATCAGCTCCTTGACCGGGATCAGCTTCATCTTGGCTATAACATCGCGCTGTGCCTGATTGGGCGGCATAAACGAGCGCGGCCACGTGGGGGTATACTTGATAAACGGACGCGAAAACGGTATGCCCGACTTATTGGCGTAGCCTATGGCGTGCGCCGTGCCCGAATCGGGAACGCCCGCCACCATATCGGGTTTCACATTGTCGCGCTCCGCCAGCTTGTGACCGCAGTTGTAGCGCATTTGCTCCACATTTACGCCCTCGTATGTTGAAGGCGGATATCCGTAATAAACCCAGAGGAAGGAGCAGATCTTCATCTCGTCCCCCGGCGGCGCCACCGTCTCGGCGCTCTCGGGCGTCACGAACACGATCTCGCCGGGGCCCAGCTCTTTATATGTGTTATATCCCAGATTCAGATAGGCGAAGCTCTCGAACGAGGCGCACATCGCGCCGTCCTTTTTGCCGATGACTATCGGCGTTCTGCCGAGTCTGTCGCGCGCGGCGTATATGCCGTCGGCCGTGAGAATAAGCATCGACATCGAGCCGTCGATCAATTTCTGCGCCAGCTTTATTCCGTCAACTATGCTGTCGGCCTGATTGACGATCGCCGCCACAAGCTCGGTCTGGTTGACGCTGCCGCCGCTCATCTCAAGGAAGTGCGTCACGCCTTTGTTATACGCTTTTTCCACAAGCTCGTCCATATTGTTGATCCTGCCGACCGTGGTTATCGCGAAGCTGCCCAGATGCGAGCGCACGATAAGCGGCTGCGGCTCGTTGTCCGAAATACAGCCTATGCCCGACGTGCCCTTCATCTTTTCAACATCTCTCTCAAATTTCGTTCTGAACGGCGAGTTTTCGATGTTGTGTATGGCGCGGTCAAAGCCCTTGTCGCCGTGCACAACCATTCCGCCTCTCTTTGTGCCCAGGTGTGAATGATAATCAATTCCGAAAAACAAATCAAGCACACAGTCTTTTTTTGAAGTTACACCAAATATTCCTCCCATAGCAAACTCCTTTCATGCCGTAAGTTCATAAATCCGCCGACTGTATAGGCCAAATTGATTCTTTTATTTTTGCTGATTTAATTATATACTGTTTCAAAATAAAATTCAACAATATTTTTACAAATTTTCGCAATTTTTATATCACGCCACCGGCAACAGCTCGACCAGGAACACGACGGCGCTGGCGCACAGCGCCACAGTTATAAGGCTCTTTCGGCAGTAGGCCAAAATAAGCGCCGTCACAAATCCCGCAGCCGAGGCGCATTTGCCAGACGAGGCAGTGAGGATGGCGGGGAACACCATCACCGACAGCGTCACAAAAGGCACGTAATATAAAAACGAGCGAATAAATTTGTTCTTTATCTCTCTGCGTATAAGCGTCAGCGGCAAAAGGCGGATCAAATATGTGACGATCGCCATCACCGCGATATATGTGTAAACGCTCGGCTTCATGATAACTCCTCCTGTTGTCCGCCTCTTTCGTCGTCCGCGATTGGAAAGAAAAACGCGGCGGCGCCCGAAATAACGACTGTCAAAATAATTATCCGAAATCCCGACGATATCTCTTTAAGTGCCAGAGCCGCGGCGAACAGCAGGCTCAACAGCATCGAGATCACGACTATTCCGGCCACGACCTTGTTGTCGCGGGCGGGCGGTATGATTATCGCGATAAACATGCCGTAAAGCGCGATGCTCAGCGCGCTTACGACGCGGGCGGGCAGCAAGCTGCCCGAAACCACGCCCAAAAAAGTGCCTCCGACCCAGCCCAGCGCCGAGACCGCCACCAGCCCGTAAAAATAAAACGGACTTAGCCGTCCCTCGCGGCTGACCGAAACGCCGAAGATCTCGTCCGTCACGCCGTACGCCATAAAAAACCTGTGGAAAAACGGCGTTTTTTCATCTATTTTCTGCGACAGCGAGCAGGACATCAGGCAGTATCTCAGATTTATCACAAACTGCGTGGCCGCCATCTCGGAGAGCGACGCGCCCGCGGTAATAAGCGTGAGACCGGAAAACTGCCCCGCGCTGGTCAGATTCGAGGCGGAAAGCAGCACCGCCTGAAACACCGACAGCCCGCAGTTTTTCGCCATGATACCGAACGTGAACGAAACCGCAAGATAACCGAGAAAAATAGGTATCCCCGCTCCGACTCCCGCCGCGAAATAAACGTGTCGTTTCATAAAAAATTCCCCTTTATATACAAAACCGAATTGCCCGTTTTAAGAGCAAAAAACATTGTACCACACAAACAAATCCCCGTCAACCAAAGATTTCCGCCCCCTCGGAGATGTTCAATATATGTTAATCCCAAAAACAAAGGCGGGTTATCGGCCCGCCTCATCTCATTATTATTTTGAAATAAACCGCTCCCATCTTTCGAGCACGTCCTTCAGCGGCTCGTCAAGATAGGAATACGCTTTTTCCTTGATCCGATCGGGGATCCCGTACGCCGCCTCGGCTATGCCGCCCGTTATCGCCGCCAAAGTGTCGCTGTCGCCGCCTATGGACACGGCGTTCCGCACGGCGTCCTCAAAATCCTCGCTCTCCAGAAAAGCGATTATAGCCTGCGGCACTGATCCTTGACAGCTCTCATCAAAACGATATGTCGGGCGGATCTCGTCGATCGTCCTAGACAGGTCGTATCCGTACTCCCGCTCGATATGCTCCCTGACGTGCCTCTTGCACTCACCGGGATCATCGTTGATAGATTTTTCGCCATCGCGGCAGTATCCGCCGAAATAGAAGCGGCAAATGAAGATCGCGTCCGCGGTCGCCATCGCGCCTTTGATGCCCTCCGGGTGGTTGTGTGTTACTTCGGCGGACAGCGTTGCGCGCTTCCCGACGATTGCCAACAGCTTTCCGATCTCGGCGGCGGGCTTAAGATCGGCCGCCCACGCGCAGGGCGAGACGCGCATAGCCGAGCCGTTGCCGTAGCTGTTGTACGGCATACGGTCATTCGTAAAAAGCCACTGCCTGAACCTGCCTCCGTACCCTGCGTCGGGATACATTCTTCCGTATTTCTTCAAGGCGTCAATAAAATCGTCTCTCCCGCCGCCGCTCATAAGCGCCTCCGCGACAGCGCAGGTCATAACGGTGTCGTCGGTAAAAAAGCAGTCATCCCGAAACAGTGGAAAGTCCTTTGTTTTAATGTTTTTCCATTCATAAACCGAACCCACGATATCTCCGATTATTGCTCCAAGCATTTAAATCACTCCTTCTTTTATTTCGTGATTTTATCATACATCATTTAAACAAGCCCGCGGTCGCCCGCCGCGCGACATTTTCAACCGAAACATGAGCTTCGGGCAAATTTTATATTTTAAAAAATTATTCAAGCGGCCAGTCAATTACATTTTTCTGTTTTATACCTCCGTAATTTGCCCCGCTGCCTATATCGTCAAGAGTTAACAATGTTTTAGGATAATTATCTTTTATCTCTCGCAACGGCGCCAATTCCCGTTCCAAGGTCTTTTCATCAAGCACGCTCGCGGAGACCTGATGGTATTCTGTTTCGTTCATATTGACCGCGACGAAATCAACTTCTTTTTTTGCCGGCTTACCGATATTAACTCTGTTTTTTCTTATATCAGAAAAAACTCATTAAAGCAAGGCCGACAAAATTGGGAACACACAAAACCCCGAAAGCCTTGCGGCTCCGGGGTTTTGGGATATTCTGTATAAAAATTTATCTCTTTGAGAACTGGGGAGCGCGGCGGGCTGCTTTGAGTCCGTACTTCTTTCTCTCCTTCATTCTCGGGTCGCGGGTGAGGTATCCGGCCGCCTTGAGGACGGGTCTGAACTCCTCGTCCACCTCGAGCAGCGCTCTTGAAATGCCGTGGCGGATAGCTCCGGCCTGGCCTGTGAAGCCGCCGCCGCTCACGTTTACCAGAACGTCGAACTTGCCGAGCGTCTTGGTGGCGTCCAGAGGCTGGCGAACAACGACCTTGAGGGTCTCAAGACCGAAATAGTCGTCGATATCTCTCTTGTTTATAGTGATCTTTCCTGTGCCGGGCACCAGTCTAACCCTGGCAACAGAACTCTTTCTTCTGCCTGTTCCGTAATACTGTACTGAATCTGCCATAATTATCTAAGTCCCCTTTCTTAAAACTCGCGCGTCCACTCGACCGGAGTCTGAGCGGCGTGCTCGTGGCTGTCGCCTGCGTAAATTCTCAGCTTTTTAAGCGCCTTGCGGCCCAGAGTGTTGTGCGGGATCATGCCCGACACGGCGAGTTCCATAGCCTTCTCGGGTCTCTTTTCCATCAGTTCCTTGTAAGACACCTCTTTTAAGTGGCCGATATAGCCCGTGTGTCTGTACCACTTCTTCTGCTGGAGCTTGTTGCCTGTGAGGACAGCGTCCTTGGCGTTGATTATGATAACATACTCGCCGCAGTCAACGCCCGGTGTGTACTCGGGACGGTGCTTGCCTCTGAGGATCGTGGCGGCCTGCGCCGCTACTCTTCCGAGAGGCTTGCCGGCAGCGTTGATAACGTACCATTTCTTCTCGATTTCATCGGCCTTTGCCATGAATGTTGACATAGTAATGAATTCCTCCTAAATATATAATAGTTAATTATCTTACAAAATTTAGCGTCTTTCTCAAAACGTACCTTGCTATTATAATACGGGTTTGGTACTTTGTCAAGCACTTTTTTCAAAAAATTAATTTAGATAATTATAAGCTCTCGTTTTCGGCTGTTTTCTTTGAAATACTCGCGTATACTCGCGCGCCATTTACAATTTTGTGCAACATGCCCAAAGCCGCATAATGACTTTTCGTGTCAAAAAACGCACGTTTCGTGTCATAGGTGTTGAAAAATATTAGGTTTTAATGTATGATTATATATGGAGGTTTGTACCATGACAGGAGGCCCACCTCCGTCAGGCTGCGCCTGACACCTCCTCCCGGGAGGAGGCAAAAGATAGGCGCCCCCTCGGGGGAGCTGGCTGCGGAGCCGACTGATGAGGTGGCAACGTAGGGACTAGGAATATTTCGTGGTTTATATCAGGCTCGCCCCTTGGGGAGAGCTGGCGCCAAAGGCGACTGAGAGGGGTTTTTGTTTCCAAATCGCATGGGAAACCCCTCTCCGTCAGGCTTCGCCTGACACCTCTCCCCAAGGGGCGAGGCAGAATTCGAAAAAAATAAACCTAATATAAAGGAGGTTTTTAATATGAAAAAAACTTTAAGAAAGGCGATCGGGATCTTACTCGCGGTCGCTATGGCGGTGTCGCTTGTGCCGGGGTTTGTGCTGACGGCTTCGGCGGATGGGCCCGGACTTTCGGGCGAGGGCACGCAGGTGAGCCCGTATATCATCTCAAACAGGGATGAGCTTATCGTGTTCCGCGACTATGTTAACAGCGGCAACACCTGCGAAAACATGTATTTCAAGATGACGAACTCCGTCGATCTTGAAGGCAGCGACAAAAATCAGCATACGCCTATCGGCAGTCCCGACGTACCGTTTAAGGGTCATTTCGACGGCGCGGGACACGGCGTGCTCGGAATATACATATCGCAAAAAGCGGCGAACGACAAGGGACTGTTCGGATGTATCGGCGAGGGCGGCTCGGTCAAAAACCTGACCGTAAGAGGATATATCCAGGCGGATAAATATCTCGGCGGTATAGCGGGATCGAGCTACGGAACGATTGAAAACTGTACAAACTATTGCTCTATTTACAGCTACACTGCTTACCTCTCTAAGCGTCCCGGCGGATATGTGGGCGGAATTACCGGCTATAGCACATCGGACATAATCAACTGCGCCAATTTCGGCACTGTCGACGGTAACAATGACTCTTCTGATGGCTATTTTGGCGGTATCGCGGGACAAAGCAATGGCGGAAATATATTGAATTGCTACAATACCGCCATGGTCAGAAGCGGATATATGTTGATTGTCAGGGGTTACTTCCACAAGGTAGCGGGAATTGCGGGGTATAAGTATAACGGAATAATAAAAAACTGTTACAATACCGGAAGTGTTGCCGGATCCTGCCGCATAGAAGAAGGCACACCCGCCGGAATAACATCATATTTCGACGAGAACAGCAGAGTTGAAAACTGTTATAATACCGGCACTATTGTGCTGCAGGACTACTTAGTCGGATACGGTGACAGCAAAAACGTTGCCAACGGCCCCAACATAAGCAAGGAAACGGTAATCAACTGTTTCTATCTCGACAAACGGCCGCGTGACCCATTTGCCACACCGCTGCAGCTCGCGGATTTTCTGAAGCCGGAAACATTGAATGCGCTGAACCAAAACAACGTTAATTCCGAGTGGGGCAAGAGCCCGCTCCTCGATACGCCGCTGCTTGTAAACAATCCGGAAACGTTTTACGGCAGCGGAACAGAGGACGACCCGTATATTATCAAAAACGCGCGCTCCCTCGCGGCATTCCGCGACTATGTCAACAGCGGCAACGACTGCTCCGGCACATACGCGCGTCTTGACGCAAATATAGATATATCGCTGCTGTGCGGCGAAAGGGTGTACGACGGAAACAGCAGCTCTCCGAAGGAGGTTTTATGGACTCCCATAGGCTCGGATAATACTCCGTATAACGGACACTTCGACGGCAACGGATACACGATCAGCAATATTTACAAGTCAAGCACCTCCGACCAGGGCCTGTTCGGAACCGTCGGCAGCAACGCCGTGATAGAAGGCCTGAGCGTAAACGGAACCACTTGGTGCAACGGAACGATCAACGGCGGAATAGCGGCGAAGTGCTCGGGAAAGATAACGAACTGCTATACCAACGTGTTCTTTTCGAGCGATTCCTCCCGCGAAAGCGGCGGCATCGCGGGCATTCTCAAAAGCGGCGGCGTTATAACGAACTGCTACAGCGTCGGCAAGCCTCAAATGGTCAACGGCTCGGGCGGCTTGGTCGGCGAAATGGAGGGCGGCTCCGAGCTGTCGGATTCGTACTTCTACAACACAGTCATAGGCACGGGCATCTACTTCGGCCGCATCGCCTATATCAGAGCAGCCTCGGCCGTGATAAACAACTGCTATTGGCTGGAGGACTCGACCCACTACAGAATACCCGGCCACGGCGTTATACAGGGCGACGAAAGCGGTATACAGTCGCTTAAAAAAGACGATTTCATAAATCTGGCGGAGTCTCTGAACAGCAGCGTGTGGTCCGACTCAGCCTTGGGCAGACCCCAGCTGCGCGAGAATACCGAGACTGTGTTCCTGGGAACAGGCACCGAGGATGATCCGTATATTATCAGCAGCGCCGCGTTGTTTGAGCGTTTCCGCGAGCATATAGAGGAAATCGGCGGAGGCATGGGCGAGCACTTTAAGATAACCGCCGATATAGACCTGTCGTCAACATACGGCGAGGGAAAGCTGTCTTGGATCCCCATAAGCGCCGCGTTTGACGGCACCCTCGACGGCAACGGACACACGATAAGCGGATTTTATATAAACGACCAAGTAACGACCGATCCTTACAAGGGTCTGTTCAGCCATATAGGCGAGAGCGGAGCGGTCAAAAATCTGACGCTCACAGGCTCGATAAACTGCCGCGGCGATTATATCGGCAGCATCGCGGGCGAATGTCTGGGCTCGATAACCGACTGCCGCAGCGGCGTGAACATCACCGCGGCCGGATCATATGTCGGCGGTATCGTCGGAAAATACGGCAGCAAGCCGCTGTCGGGCTGCAGCGTTTTCTCTAAGGACGGCAATCCTTTGGACGGCATCGCGGCGAGCGGCGACCATGTCGGCGGCATCGTGGGCGCCACGGACGCGGCTGTAACAAACTGCGAGGTTTCCGTGCCGGTAAGCGGCGTGACCTATGTCGGCGGCATTATCGGCGACTCTGAGATCTCCGCGATAGCAAACTGCGGCGTTTCGGCAGATGTGAGCGGCGGCACCAACGTCGGCGGCATCGCGGGACTGAGCATGGGCGGAACGATATCCAACAGCTATTTATCCACAGGCGTGAATGTCAGCGGCGACGCAAACGTCGGCGGTATCGTCGGAAACGCGGCCGACAGACCGCTCAGCATAAGGAGAGAGGTACATATATCAAACTGCTACACCGCGGGCGGAGGCACTATAAGCTCGGCCAAGGGCGACAACACCGGCGGCATCGTGGGCACCTTGAAAAATTATCTTTCGACAATAGAGAACTGCACCAACAACAACGACGTTATAGGCAAGAATTACACGGGCGGCATCGCGGGGATCACGCAGGATGAGGCCACCCTCTCCGTGACCGGCTGCCGCAACAGCGGCGATATAAGCGGCGACACCTATGTGGGCGGCATCACCGGCTGCAACTCGGCGACGCTCATATCGTTATGCTCAAACAGCGGCAATATAAACGGAAACGATTATACGGGCGGAATTTCGGGCTATCACAAATACATGGGATTGTTTGAGAACGTTGTGTCGGAGTCTTATAACACCGGCGCGGTCATGGGTCTCAAAGACGTCGGCGGCGTTATCGGACTTGCCACGGGGCGGACCAACAATTTGTATAACGCCGGAAACGTGGGCGGCTCGAATTATGTCGGCGGAATTATCGGCGAACTGAGGGACGATAATTCGTCGGTATCCCCCACCATAAGAAAGACCGCGAACATCAGCCACGCGTATAACTACGGCAATGTCAGCGCCTCGGGCAATATGTTCGGCGCGACTATCGGATTGATACGCTGCAGTTCATACGGACTTGAGGCGGCGTCGTACTCGGACCTGTATTATCTCGAGGGCAGCTCCGCCAACAACAAAGGCAGCGGCAGCCCGATCATAACTCAGACCCTTATATCCTCGGCGAGCGCGGACGATTTCGCGAACACCCTGGCAAATAAGATCGGCGGCCCGTGGAAAACCAATCCCATGCTCGGAAGGCCGACGCTTATCAACAATCCCGAAACAGCGCTGAGCGGCGAGGGAACACCCGGTGTTCCGTTTGATATCCCCGACCTTGAGACCCTTGAATCTGTAAGGGATTACGTAAACGAGGGCGGCGGCAGAGGCGCGTATTTCACGCTTACAAACGACATAGACCTGTCGGAAAAATACGGCGAGGGCAAGCAGGCGTGGACGCCTATCGGAAACGACAGAAGCCACTCGTTCAAAGGCATATTTGACGGCGGCGGACACACGATAAGCGGACTTTACGCAAGCGGCGGCGAGTATACCGGTCTGTTCGGAGACATTCAGGGCGGAATGGTCAAAGACCTGGCCGTCTCGGGCTCGGTCAGCGGCAGCTCCGCCACCGGCGGAATCGTTGCCTCTCTGGAGGGCGGAACCGTTGAAAACTGCCTGAACTACTGCACCGTCTCGGGCGGCGCGGGCATCAAGACCGGCGGTATAGTCGGATCGTTTGAAACCAATCTGGACACGCTCGCCTCATCGGTAATAAAGAACTGCCTTAATATGGGCAGCGTGAGCGCGAATGATATGTCGGGCGGCTTGGGCGCCGTGGCGGGCGGCAGCGGAACCGACGACAGCAGGATAATCAATTGCTTCTACCTCGAGGGTTCGGCGCCGAGCGGCGTCGGCTTCGGAGGCACGGGAACACCCGAAGCGAAAACCGCCGACGAGCTCAAGACCGGCGCGGTGGCGCATATGCTCCAAAGCGGCGGCGCCGCTCCGATATGGGGCCAGACCATAGGCGAGGACGATCATCCGATCTTGTCGGATATGATAACCAAAAAGGTTCTGAAAGTGACATTCGTGACCGACGACAACAAAGAATACGCCGTAAACTATGTGAACTACGGCGGAACCGTAACGCCTCCGACCGCTCCGACAAACGACGGATATATCTTCAATATGTGGGCGATAAACGGCGATCAATATAAATTCACGGCGGACACTCCGATAACAGACGACATGACGGTATACGCGGTAGGCCGCGCTCCCTACGGCGGCGAAGGCAAGGAGATAACCTTAAACGCCGTGTACGGCGACGGAATAACCGAGGACCTGTCAAAGCACATGTCGTACAAAAACGGAGACAGCGCGAAGGATAAGTTCATATACACGATATCGAGCGACAACAGCATAGGCGCCAAGATCAACGGAGATATGCTCATCGTGCCCGCGGACACGGGCAACGGAAACTACGCGCTGACGATAAACGCGGTCGAAAAGACGCCGAACTTCTCTCTTATGAGCGTTGAGGATTACGGAACGCAAGCCGTGACGCTGAACGTGAGGATCACGATAGCGCCCCGCGCGTCAAGCGTGACGGCGGGAGCGGCAAAAACCGCAGTATACGGCGGCACGCTCTATCTCGCGGCACAAGTCTCAAGAGCGAGCTCGGGAGCGAGCCTTGCCGCGGAGCAGGATACGGTCGACTTCTACGTCGGAAACACTCTGCTGGGCACGGCCGACGTTAAATATGACAGCGGCCTCAAAGACAGCGGATACGCGACCCTTGAAACAAAAGCCGACAAGCGGCTCAAAATAGGAGAAAACCAAGTGACCGCAAACTACGGCGGCAGCATAAACCTGGCCGGCAGCGGCAGCAACACCGTGACGGTGACAATGACCCAAAAGCCGCTTGAATACGCGACGTTCGCGGCAAGCAAGATATTCGACGGAACACCCGACACCAACGTGACGCTCACCCCGAGCAACATAGGCGACGACGATGTGACGATGACGGCCAAGGGCGCTTTCGCCTCGGCCGAGGCGGGAGACTACAGCTCGGTCAACCTCTCGGAGATCACGATAGGCGGCGCCGACGCGGAATATTACACGGCGGAAACACCAAAGGAAAACGCGCCGCTTTCGGCAGCGGCCCACATTATTCCCGCGAGCGGAGAGACAAGCGTGACAATGCCCGACTATCTGTGCGGCGGAGCTGACGCGGCGGAGCCGATAGCGATGTCCGACACAAACGGAACGGACAACGTGACATATTCGTACAAGGCAAAAGACGCCGACGATTCGACATATACTCCGTACAGGCCGAATACGGCGGGCGAATATACGATCAGGGCGGTATTCGCGGCGACCGCGAACTACTCCGAGGACACCGCGTATGACGACTTCACGGTAAGCCACAGCTACGGCGAATGGAGCATGACAAAGGAACCGACCATGACCGAGAGCGGCTCGGCCGAAAGATACTGCATAGGCGGCGACATGACCGACGCGCGCGAAGTGCCGAACCTTTCGGACGCGAGCGTGTGGACCGAGGAAAACCGCACGGAACCCACATCCTCAAGCGACGGCTCTTTGACATACGTTTCGGAATACGGAACGGTGACGCGGTCGATACCGAGGCTGACGTCTTCGGGAATACGGATAAAGACGCCGCCGACAAATACCGAAATCGTCGAGGGAATGCCTCTTGACATATCGGGACTCGCGGTCGAGAATGTGTACCCCGACGGCACGGCCGCTGAGACAAACGACTATGAAATATCGGGCTACGACGCGTCGAAGCTCGGCGAGCAGACCATAGCGGTAACGCAGGGTGAGTTTAAGGCGGAGTTCGATATAACCGTTATCGAAAAGTCGCTTATCGGAATAGAGATAACAACTTTGCCCGACAGAACGCTGTACTACATAGGCGAGAGCCTTGACACAAGCGGCATGGAGATCACGGCGAAATATAACAACTACACAAGCGAGCCCGTGACGGACTATGAAGTATACGGCTATGACACAAACAGCGCGGGCCAGCAGATCATAACCGTCTCATATAACGGACAGACCGCGCAGTTTAAAACGATCGTGATAGAGCCCGAGGCGCCTGTCGGAACGGTGGAAAAACCTCTGATACAGGCAGCGTCATACTACGGAGGCAAAACGGTGTATATCACCTGCGCCGACAGCGACGCGGAAATATATTACACCACGGACGGCACGGAGCCGTCGGTATCGTCGGAGCGCTACATTGAGCCGATAAAGCTGACGAGCACGGCGCAGATCAAAGCGATAGCGATAAAGCAGGGCATGAACGACAGCGAGGTAAGCGCTCAGGGAGTGGCTGTGACCGAGGTCGGAGCGATCGAGGCGAGCGTCGATCCCGGAGAAGTCGAGGCGGGAACGCTTTTGACACTCACAACCTCAACGTCGGGCGCCGAGATATACTACTCGACCGACGGCACGCTGACAAGCGAGAACTACAAAAAATACAGCGGCGGAATAATGATAAGCGGAGACATGAATATAAGGGCGATAGCCGTAAAGAAAGGCTGCGCGAACAGCGCCGTATTCGAGGCGGAATACACGGTCAAAAAAGCGACCCCGACGCCCGCTCCGACGGCTACCGCCGCTCCGACGGCAATACCAACACTCGCGCCTACGGCAACATCGACGCCCGAGGAGAGCGAAACGCCCGTTGTAACACCCGAGCCCGGTACCACCGAAGAGCCGGCAACTCCGACGCCCGATATAACGCCCGAGCCCGGAACAACGGAAACGCCGTCAACTCCGTCGCCCGATATAACGCCCGAGCCCGGAACAACGGAAACGCCGTCAACTCCGACACCCGATATAACACCCGAGCCCGGAACAACCGAAGAGCCGGCAACTCCGACGCCCGCGGCGACGGGAACACCGACGCCGACACTGCCTCCCGCGTTGGAAACAACGCCCGAAAGAGCGGTGCTGTCTCCGGGAATCGTGACGGGCAGAGCGGGAGACACGATCGACATGCCGATATACATATACAGCGAAAACACCGTGACAAGTTACCGCGTGACGGTAGACTATGACAGCGAGATCTTCGAATACGAGTCGGTAATACCTCCCGAGGGGATCGCGGCTTCGGCTGTGTCGGTATCGGCGTCAGACGGCAAAGTAACGATAAGATATTCGGGCGAAGATCTTATGAGCGACGAGCTGTGCCAAATCAAACTCAGAGCGAAAGCTCAGGTGTCCGGCGGCGAATACGGAATAACGGTGAGCGACGCGGCGATAAAGACCGAAAACTCGCAAATCGATGAGATCGTGGTATGGGACGGATATATAAACCTGAGCTCGGCCGACACAAAGGTGATCGCAGACGCGCTGCTGTGTGATGCGGAGCAAAACGTGCTTTACGATCCGAGCGGTATAAGCGGAGACATAACGGCCTACATCTTTATAGATGAAGTATATGACACGCCCGCGGACGGCTCGGGAATGGACGCGTCATTCATCCTGGCGTTCTACGACGCGGAAGGCGCGCTTGTCAAAGCGGATATAACCGACGCGGACATTGCGGAACTTGTGAACGACGACGAGGCGATCACAAAAGAAATAAGCATACCGCAAGGCGCCGAGATCGAAAGCGTCAAGCTGATGGTATGGGACGGCGCGGACACCATGAACCCCCTCGCCAACCCCGTTTCGGTATTCTAAAAACAAACGGATCCCAAGCGTGATATGCAAAAAACGACCCTCCCCATTTTGGGGAGGGCCGTTTTGTCATATCAAATCAATATGAATAATTTTTGCACACCTGGCACTGCCCGAGACCCATCGCCTGAGCGTGCGAAACATCCGTAAAGTAAATTGTGCGGCTGTTGTCAAGGGTCGGGCACCTTGTTGATTTATGGTACTTACTTCCGCTTGGCGTGTAGTACACGGTGCCGCCCGAATTATTTGACACGGGAGGCGGAGGCGCCGCGTCCGTCAGATACATTACCTTCATATATCCGTATTTTCCCTGATACTCGACGCGGTAAAAATCTCCGTAATCCTCGATATAGCCCACCGCGCCGTTTAAGGGCACATTGGCTATGACCGAAGCGCTGTCGCTCGGAGCCGTGCGCAGCGAAGCCGATTCTTGCACGTTTGTCACATACAGGACCTTGCTGACGTTTGTGGCCGGTTTTTTGTCGGTCAGGTACCTGACAAGAATATATCCGTATTTGCCCTGATACTCAACGCGGTAAAAGTCACCGTAATCCCCGATATATCCCACCGCGCCGTTTAGCGGCACGTTGACTATGACCGAACTGTCGGTGCTGGGGGCTTTGCGCAGCGACGCGGCCTCGGCCACGCCCGTGACATAAAGAACCCTTGTCACATTGCGCGACGGCTCTTTGTCGGTCAGATAACGGGAATACATATAACCGTAATTTCCCTGACACTCCACGCGGTAGAAGTCGCCCAGATCCTCGATATAGCCCACCGCGCTGTCTATCGGAACGGTCGCCACGATCGAGGCTCCCTCGGCGGGAGCGGAGCGGATATAAGCCGCCTCGTTCACGTTGGCGACATACAGCACTTTTGTGACAAATGTCGAGGGCGGGTCATCCTTTAAATACGTCTTTTCCAAATAACCGAAAGAGCCGTTATACTCGATCCTCGCGAATCCGTTTCCGACATCCGACACAAAGCCGACCGCGTTGTCAAACGGCACCGTGAATATAACGGGCGACGACCAGTCGGGCTCGCTGTGGACGTCAACATAGCTGAATTTTCCCTCTCGGGCGTACACGACCTTTTTAACGGTCTGCATGTCATAATTCTGTATCCGATCCGCCACCTCGGATTTTTTCGCCGCAACCTCGGCCGCGGCCTCGGGCGTCAGAGCGGTCACGTCTATCGCGTCAAGCTCCGCCTGCGCCTCATAGAGCTGACCGGCAGCCAAATACGCGTCCGCCTGCGCGAAAACCGGCTTCACGGCCGCCTCGGATATGTACCAATCCGCGCTCGTCATCGCGGCATACGCCTCGGGCGAGTCGATAAACGCGGTCGAGGTCACCGAATCCCAGATCAGGGTCTTGCCCAAAAATTCCGATATTGCCCTTATCGGCACCATAGTCGTATCGTTCAGCAGCACCGGGGCGCCGGTCATCTCGGACGTCGCTCCGCTCAGATAATACGCGGTGCGGCTGCCTATGACCATGCCGCAGGCGTCCGAGCCGTCGGGGCTGTATATAGTCGCCTTCTGCATGGCGTCATCCCAATCCACACGGCAGCCGAAGCTTTCCGAAACGGTGCGCACTCCGCACATGGTGCAGTCGTCGATGATCATTCCCGTGCCGTCGGGCATGGGGTCGTTGTTAACATAGATATTCACGCTCTCGACGTTTAATCCCCACACGGGCATACACGCGATCATAAGCGCAAACGCTAAAACCACTGATAAAACCTTTTTCATTTTTTCCACTCCTTTTAATTTAAAATATATTGATAATATACCACACATACGCGCCTGTGTCAATTCAAACGCGCGCTTTTGTATAAGATAAAATTATCAAATTATTTACAAATACAGCTTGATTGAAACAGATCGGTATTATATAATATATCTAACACACGAACGAACATATGGAGGTATTGCCTTGAGCGAACAAAAAGACTTAAAAAGCGGCTGCCTCGCGGCGCTTGACGCGGTGAACAAAATAATAATCGGCAAAGAGGACAAGACCCGAGAGATACTGCTGGCGTTTCTGGCGGACGGCCACATAATGCTGGAGGATATTCCCGGAGTGGGCAAGACCACTCTGGCGGTGGCCTTTTCAAAGGCTCTCGGCCTTGAGTGCCGACGGGTGCAGTTCACGCCCGACGTTATGCCGTCAGACCTGACCGGGTTTTCGGTGTTTGACCCAAAAGACCGAAATTTTGTCTATCATCCGGGCAGCGTGTTCTGCAACCTGCTGCTCGCCGACGAGATCAACCGAACCTCGCCCAAAACCCAATCGGCGCTGCTGGAGGTCATGGAAGAGCGGCGCGTGACCGCCGAGGGCGTGACGCGGAGCGTGCCCGAGCCGTTTCTGGTAATAGCGACCCAAAACCCCTTCGGCAGCGCGGGCACCCAATATCTGCCCGACTCGCAGATCGACCGCTTTATGATCTCAATGACTATCGGATATCCCGACTATAAGAGCGAGCTTAAAATGGCGATGGAGGACGGCAGCGCGGACAAGCTCAAAAACTTAGGCCCAAGCCTCAGCCGCGACGAGCTGCTCAACATCCAAAAAGAGGTGCAAAAAGTTTATATCAGCGGCAAAATGTATGAATATATCCTGAATCTGGTGACCGCCACGAGAGATCACCGCGCGATAAAACACGGCGCGGGCCCCAGGGCGACCCTGGCGCTTGTGAAAATGTCAAGGGCGGCGGCTTGGCTCGACGGACGCGATTTTGTGACGCCCGCCGACACCCTCGCGCAGTTCCCCTATGTGGTCCGCCACAGGATACGTTTAAGCGCCGCGGAAAGCGGCGCCGAAAAGGACGATGTGATCGGCGAGATCGCCGCGTCGATAAAAAAGCCCCCGATGGGAGCGCGCGTATAAATGAAAAAGATATTCCTGCTCCTGTTTGCCGCAGCGGCGTTTTATCTCGGCGGCGCGTATCGCTTTACGCCGCTGCTCGTTTTCGCGGCGGCAGCCCTGCTGCTGCTCCCGACGATGTTCATTCTGTCGCGGGCGCTCGGAAAAAAGACCGACGTTAAGTTCGTGCGCCCCGAATATTCCGCCGAAAAGGGCGGCGAGGCGGCTGTTTCGGTTTTGTGCGAAAACGGCGGAAAGCTCCCCGTCACCCTCTGCCGAGCCGATATTTCCGCCGCGTACCCTAACTCAAAACCGAGCAAGCTCAAACTTCAAACGGGCGCGGACGCGAAGTCGGAGCAAACAAAAGAGCTTTTAATCAAAGCCCCGTACTGCGGGCTTATCGAGCTTAAAATCGAAAAGCTGCGGGTCTGCGACTGGCTGAATATTTTTGCGGCTCCCAAAAAATGCGGCGGCGTATGCCGCGCCGCGGTCTATCCCAAAGAGCGCGAGTTTGATATAAGTTTCGCTCCCTCGCGGGGGCTGAGCGGCTTCGCGGAGCGCCCGGGACTTCGCGGCGGCAGCGACACCGAGATAAAAAATCTCCGGGAATACGAGCACGGCGACTCGGCGCGGCTGATTCATCGGAACCTGAGCGCCAGAACGGGCGAGCTCTGGGTCAAGGAGCTTGAAAAACAAGCGGATATCATAGCGGAGCTGTATCTTGATATGAGCGGCGCGCGCACAGCCGAGCCGCAAACCACAGACATGTTCTACGAGGTCTTGTCGGCGCTGGCGGCGGGGCTTCTCAGGAACGCCGCCGCAGTCATGATATATTACAGCCGCGGCGAAAATCACTGTCTCACCGCGCGGAACCGCGGGGATATCCGCGCCGCGCTGCTTGAACTGTACAAAACCGACCCCGCGTCTCTCGGCGCCGCCGAGGCGCCGAGCGGAGCGACCACGCTCGGCCTTGACTGCCGTTTGACCCGAGACGGAAAAACCATTAAAACTTTCACCGCGAAGGATTTTGACGCCGAAAACGGCGTTTTGGAAATTTAAGCTTCGACCGGAAGTGATATTTATTAAATCTATCAAACATAATAAAAAAACCGAAAAAACAATAACCCAACGCTCTGAACGGAACGCGCGGGATCGACATCCGCTTTTTTCGTTTCTTGTTTTGCTGTGCGGAATTTTCGGTCTGCTTTTTTATTTCGGTTCGATACCAGGAGTATATTTCGAAAAAGCACTCGCATACGCGGCAGCGGCGGTTTGGTGCGCGGCTTTCGTTTTTCTGTTTTACCGCGATCGAAAATATTATTATATCGCTGCCGCGTGCGCCGCGATCCTCGTTTTGCTCACCGCCGTTTTCGGCCGCGTGCTGCTCGCGTCTCAGATTAATTATCTCGGCGAAGCTCTGACGGGCGCGCCCGCGGCGGAACCCCCGTCGGTGACGCTGTTTATTTTGACGGCTCTGCCCCTGATAGCGGCGACATTGCCGCCTCTTGCGGCCTTAGTCGGCAATATCTTTCCGATCGCGGCGGCTCTGCTGATCATCGCGGCCCCAATGCTGGGCGCCGAAAAATCATTGATTGCCCCGCTGCTGCTCTCGGTTTCGGCCGTAGGGGCACGCGCGCTGAGCATAAAAGGAAACGGCGGCGGACGCGGAAAGGCCGCCGCTCGGATCTGCGTGATCCTTATCGCTCTTATCGCCGTTTCGGCGGCGATCACGTACCCGAGCGCCGACAAACTGTGCCGGCTGACAAACGCGGCAGAGGGCAAAATTTTTAGATTTATCGCCGAAAAGACCGGACACAGCGGCGACTTGGTCCAGGGCGGAAAGGTCAGCCGCTTTAACAACTACTTGACCGACAAAGAACAGCTGATTGTGCAGATAACCCGCTTTCCCAAGGAGCCGATATACCTCAAAGGCTTTGTTGGCGGCGACTACAACAAAGGCGAGTGGGAGGCGGCCGACGATACCTCGATCTTAAACGACATACAAAACAAATATCAAAACAACTGGGGAATTTTGGGAATAACCAACACCTATTCATCGCTTTATTTCACAATGAACCTTAACACCATCGACGACACGATCCCCTCTCCGGCCTCCATGGCCGTTCGCTATATCAGCAGCGAGGGCAAAAACTATTACGTGCCATATTACAGCAGAGTCGAGACCATATATGTTTACGGCGGATACCGCTTTCAATATTACGAAAAAGACGACATGCGCATCAACTGGAACAACGTGCCGCAGGTTTACGAGCGAAAACGCGACCAATGCCTGAATTTGCAGGCGGCATACTCGGCCGAAGCCAAAGACATATACACGCGCGTGCCCGAAAACCGTCTGCCGCGGCTCCACGCGCTGTGCGAGGGCAGGGATCTTGAAAGCCTCGGCGAGATCACCGACTTTATTAAAAACACGCTCAGCGAGCGAACCGAATACACCCAAACGCCGGGCTGGACGACGCCCGGCGGCGACCCGGTCGAGGAATTTCTGTTTGACCGCGGACGGGGCTACTGCGTGCATTACGCTTCGGCTGCGGCTCTGATGTACCGCATGTTCGGCGTTCCTGCGAGATACGTGACCGGATATATGATCGAGCCCTCGGATTTTGAGCGGCAAAGGTACGGCACGTATAACGCCGCGCTGAAAGACAAAAACGCCCACGCGTGGGTCGAGATTTTTTTGCAGGACTACGGCTGGACGCCGGTCGATATGACGCCGCTTGAGGGCGGAGAGATCGACGGCGATATCTATCCGGGTTACTCGGAGCCCGAAAAGGCCGAGCAAAACAGCGGCATAAACCTGAACATTAATCTTATACCCAAAAACCGCGGCGAGTCGGAGACCGACATACAAGAAAACACCGAGACCGATGAGACCGCGGAGCCCGAGGAACAGAGTACGGACTACGCCGCTTACGAGCGGATGGAAAAGCCCGTCAGGACCGCGGCAAAGATTATCCTTCCGACGGCGCTTTTCGCCGCCGCGATATTGCTTATAACAAGAAAAACACGCCGCAAAAGACGCGCCGGCTGCCGCGCGGAATTCGCATACCTGATCGACGCTCTGAGCACCGCGGGCATTATGCCGGGATATGACGGGACCGAGCCCGACTTTTGCGAAAAGCTGAGCGAAGCCCTGCCCGACCTTGACTCTTCCGCGTTGGGCCGCACAATCGGAACGGTCATGACCGCGGCATACGGAAAAAATCCGCCGAGCGAGGATGACAGCGCCTTTGCCATAAAAACGTGCCGCGGCGCGGTCTCTTTAATACGCAAAAAAATACCGATGTATAAAAGGCTTGTTTTCACAATTAAAAATATATTTTAAAACAAAAAACCACTACCCATGAAAAGGTAGTGATTAATCGGAGCCGAGGCTCTTGGAGCTGGTGATGGGACTCGAACCCGCGACCTGCTGATTACAAATCAGCTGCTCTACCAATTGAGCTACACCAGCGTTTTTTCTCGTTCCGAACGAGCGGAACATTAGCTATAATAGCATATTTTAAGACATTTGTCAACAGTTTTTTAAAAAAATGTGAACAGAAAATTAAGGATTGCGGCGCCGTTTTTTATGTAGTATAATAAACAAAAAGACAAAACCGACATTTTTGGAGCAGGCCATGAATATCATTGAATTAAACAACGTGAACAAGTTTTACACAAGATCTCAAAACCCGATAAAAAAGCTGGGCGCGGCGGTTTTCGGCCCCGAAAGATCGGCCGACCGCTTTTGCGCGCTGAACAATATAAGCTTTTCGGCGGCGCCCGGAGAGTGCGTCGGAATAATCGGGCGGAACGGCTCGGGAAAATCTACGCTGCTGCGTATTTTGGCGGGAATATCGGCGGCCGACTCGGGCTCGCTCAAAATAAACGGGACGATTTCCGCCATGCTGGAGCCCGGGATCGGGTTTAATCCCGAATACTCGGGCATGAAAAACATATATTTAAGCGGCGCCCTAAACGGCTTTGACCGAAACGAGATAAAAAGCGGCGCGCCGAAGATCATGGAATTCGCGGAAATACCCCGGGAATTTCAAAACATGCCGATAAAGACCTACTCATCCGGTATGCTGATGCGTCTGGGCTTCTCGGTGATGCTGTGGCAGGATTCGGACATAATCCTCGCGGATGAAGCGCTGGGAGTGGGCGACATACGCTTTCGAGCCAAATGCTACCAAAAATTTGAAAGCCTCAAAAAGCGGGGCAAAACCATAATCTTCGTGACCCACGACCCCGACGCGGTGCGCCGCTTCTGCACCCGCGCGGTGTGGCTTGACCGCGGCAAAGTTCGCGGCGACGGAGACGTGGCGCGCGTCACCTCGGAATATATGGAATTCTGCGTCCAGCCGAGCGAAGGCGCCGACGCACGCGAGCAGCGAAGCGCCAACAAATACGGCACGGCGCCTGGCTCGATCACCGATGTCAAAGCAGACGCGGCAGCCGAGGTCGGCGGCCGCTGCGGAATAGAAGTTTCGGTCAATGCGCCCGAAAACGCCGACTTAGGCAGCGCGGGCGTCGCCGTTTCGATAAAAGACAGATACGGGCTTGACCTGTGCGTTTTCCGCACCGAAAAACCTTTAAAGCGCGGCGAAAACAAAATCAAATTTGAATTCGAAAACAGGCTGGCGCCGGGCGAATACGCGATAGCCGTCGGTTTTGAAAACCGCGGCACGAACCCGATCTCATACTACGAGTACATCGAGGGCGCTGCGGACTTTAAATCGACAGCCCCGCTCGGGGCCGAGATTTTCGGACTGGTGAGTTTGCCGTCCGATATAACAATAAATTAAGGCGGTGATCGTTTGCTTCAAATAAAAAACGGAATAGCTGCCGCGATGAACGCCCTTGGCGGATGCGGAGCCGACACGACGGTGCGCCGCGCCGTCTGTGAGCTTAAAGCCCTGAAGCCCAAGCCGAAAACCGAAACGGAGCCGAAGGCCGAAACGGCGGAAGCGCTCGAGCGGACAATTTCGGCGATAGTGTGCACGATAGGCAAAAGCGACAAGCTTATAAACGCCGTGCGCTCTCTTGAAAACCAAACGCTGCCGCGGAACGAATATGAGATAATAGTTGTGTGCAGCGGCGCGGAGCTTGGGAGCGAAACACTCGAAAAGCTCGGCGGCGCCGGAATAATAAGCGTGCCCGAGCCGGGACTGAGCAAAGCTCGAAACGCGGGCGCTGCGGCGGCAGGAGGCGCATTTTTGACCTACATAGACGATGACGCGGTCGCCGCTCCGAATCTTTTGGAGAGCGCTTTAGACTCGTTTTTGTCGCACAAAAACGCGGCGATCATCGGCGGACGTGTGCTGCTTCGGCGGCCCCTTCCCGACATTGTGCTGAGCGGCCACGAGGCCCTGTGGAGCGAGTTTGACATCCCGGGCGGCAAATACCGCGAGGCAAAATTCCAGTATGAGTTTCCGTTCGGGGCGAACTTTTCGGTGCGGCACGATTTCCTCAAAAAAGTCGGCGGCTTTGACGAGCGCTACGGCCGAGTGGGGAACGATTACGCCGGAGGCGAGGAGACCGCCCTGTGCTTCAGGGCGCTGAACGCGGGATACAGGATCGGCCTTGAGCCCCGCTGCTCGGTACTGCACGACGTGGACGAGAGCCGTTTCACCCGCGAGCATATCCGCCGCACCACCGAGGCGGGCATAATGACCACCGCGAGGCTTTACCAAGACGGGCTGAGCCGCTCGGCGTGGGATCTGCCCTACGCCCGCGAGCGGATAAGAATAGCCGAAAAAGAGCTTCGGCGCCTCATTCGCCGAGGCGCGGACGAATTGGAAATTTTTTACAAGGAATGTGAACGAGATGGTTTTGTCAAGCTGGCTCAGAGCCTTGAAAAACAAAAAAACGGATAACGACAAAAATTTCGGGCAATATAAAAAAAGGTTCCGCGAAATTTACGGCGACGTTCTGCCGAAGCTTGAAAACGTCGGGGAGCCCGGACTTGTCTCGGTCGCGCTGCCCGTGTTCAACGGCGCGGAGTATCTCCGGGACGCGATAGCCTCCGTTCTTGCTCAGACCTACAAGAAATTCGAGCTTATGATCATAAACGACGGCTCGACCGACGAGAGCGGCAGGATCGCCCTTGAGTTTTCCGAAAAACACCGAAACATAAAATATATTGATCTAAAGCAAAACAAAAAGCTGCCCGCGGCGCTCAACGCGGGATTCGAGGCGGCACGCGGCGAGTTTTTGACTTGGATAAGCCACGACAACATCATGCTGCCAAACTGCCTTGAGGTCATGGTCTCGGAGCTTCAAAAAAATCCCGGCGCCGCCATGGTCTACGCCAACATGAAAATAATTGACGAAAGCGGAAATATCCGCCGCGGTCACGGCTGGTACGAGTTTCCGCCCATGAGCGGAAACGTCATTCTGCCGAGCGGCACGGACGAGCTCAACGACGTCCCCAACAACACAGTGGGGGCGGCGTTTTTGTACCGCGCGAAGGCGGCGCGGTTCATAGGCGGCTACGATGAGAGCCGCTTCGGCATCGAGGACTATGACTACTGGATGCGCATGAATGAAATTTTTTACATAATTCACACAGATTTTAAAGAGCCGCTTTATCTTTACAGATTTCATAAAAATTCCCTGACGTCAAGAGACAAGGAACTGCGGATAACCGCCGACAGACCGCTGCTTATGGCTTATGACCTTGAGCGCCGCAGGCATATTCTTACCGGAATAGAACACGGCAGTATTGGGGAACTTAAAAACAGAATCATATCTTGTTAATACCTACAAAAACCAAAAGTATATTTTGTGCAATTTTCTTTGCAATTAAAATAGACAAAAAAAACCATATATGATAAAATGGAATTGGTTAATTTATATAATAAAATATGAAACCCGGCGATGAGATATTTAATATTGTCGCCAAAATTATTTCTAAAACCAAAACAAAAAGCCAATTTACAAAAAGACAAGGGAGACAGGATATGGATATTATTGATATTTACAAAAACGGAAAAAGCAGAGACGCCGGCACATATATCGACGACGCGCCCATGTACCTGTTCAATCAGGGAGTGAACTACGAGTCGTACCGCATGCTCGGCGCTCATCGGGGCAAGTCCTTTGACGGCAAGGACGGCTATCTGTTCGCCGTGTGGGCTCCCCACGCCAAGAGCGTTTCGGTCGTTTGCGACGGCAACGGCTGGGACCGCAACAAAGGCAGAATGTACAAGCACATGAACTTCGGCATCTGGGAGGTATTTTTGGAGGGCATAGAGCCCGGACAGTGCTACAAATACAGCATCGAGACCTTCAGGGGCGACATAATCTTAAAGGCGGACCCGTTCGCGTTCTACAGCGAGGTGCGCCCCGCAAACGCCTCGGTCACGGTGGATATCGAGTATGACTGGAACGACGCCGCCTGGCTCGACAAGCGCGCAAAAACCCCGCCCTACGACGCGCCGATAAACATCTACGAGATGCACTTCGCGTCCTGGAAGACCCACGACGACGGGACCTTCCTCTCGTACAGGGAAATGGCCGACGAGCTGATCCCGTATATCAAAAAAATGGGATACACTCACATTGAGGTAATGCCTCTGACCGAGTTCCCGTTTGACGGCTCTTGGGGATATCAGGTAACGGGCTACTACAGCGCCAACAGCCGCTTCGGCAGGCCCGAGGACCTCAGATATTTTATAGACCAGTGCCACCAAAACGGCATCGGCGTTATCATGGACTGGGTTCCCGCTCACTTCCCGAGAGACGACTACGCTCTGGCGAAATTTGACGGCGACTGCCTGTTCGAGCATCCCGACAGCAGACGGGGCGAGCACAAGGAATGGGGCACATTGGTGTTCGACTGGACAAAGACCGAGATATGGTCGTTCCTGATCTCAAACGCGCTGTTCTGGCTGACCGAATACCACTTTGACGGCCTGAGAGTCGACGCGGTATCGAGCATGCTCTATCTTGACTACAACCGCAACGACGGCGAGTGGCTGCCCAACAAGTACGGCGGCAAGGAAAACCTTGAGGCCATTGAATTTTTACAGAAGCTCAACATGGCGGTATTCGAGCGCCTGCCAAACGTTATGATGATCGCGGAGGAATCCACCGCCTGGGGCGGCGTTACCGCGCCCGCTCACGAGGGCGGCTTGGGCTTTAACTTCAAGTGGAACATGGGCTGGATGCACGACGTGCTGGATTACATGCAGTGCGACCCGTATTTCAGACCCGGCAACCACAACAAGCTGACATTCCCGATGATGTACGCCTTTGCCGAGAACTATATTCTCGCGCTGTCGCACGACGAGGTGGTCCACGGAAAACGCAGCCTGATCGACAAAATGTGGGGCACCTATGAGGAGAAGTTCGCCGAGCTTCGGCTGCTGTTCGCCTTTATGTATTCCCACCCGGGCAAAAAGCTGCTGTTCATGGGCGGCGAGTTCGGACAGTTTGTCGAGTGGCGCTTCGCCGAGCAGCTTGACTGGAACCTTGAGGAATACGAGACCCACAGAAAGATGTGGGATTACTCGGCGGCTCTGGGACACTTCTATCAAGAGCACCCCGCCTTCTATGAGATAGAGAGAGAATCGGGCGACTGGAAGGGCTTTAAGTGGCTCAACGCTCAGGACAGCGCGAACAGCGTTTTGTCCTACATGAGATTCTCAAAGGACGAGAAGGACGCGATCGCGGTCGTTCTGAACTTCACGCCGGTGGCGCATCCGGTCTACACCGTGGGCGTACCCACAAGCGGAACCTATACCGTGGTTTTAAACTCAAACGATGAGAAGTTCGGCGGTGACGGCAGCGGAAAGAAAAAGTCCTACCGCGCCAAAAAGATCCCCTGCGGCGATTACGACTATTCGATCGACGTGGAGCTTCCGCCGCTCACGGCTCTGTATTTAAAACGCAGCGCGCCCGCCCGCCGCAAGAAAAAGACGGATAATGTTGTGGGCAAAAAGTCCGCGGCAAAAACAACCAAATCTGAAAAATAATTAAAATATATAAGCGATTTACTTCATATATAGATGGAATTGCGAAACAGGAGGAGATAAAATGAGGTCAAAAGAATGTGTGGCTATGATTCTCGCCGGCGGCCAGGGCAGCCGCCTGGGAATACTTACACAGAACGTGGCAAAGCCCGCGGTGCCCTTCGGCGGAAAGTACAGAATTATTGACTTCCCGCTTAGCAACTGCGCTCACTCGGGAATTGATACTGTCGGTGTTCTGACACAGTATCAACCCCTGGAGCTTAACACCTATATCGCGAACGGACAGCCCTGGGATCTGGACAGAACCAACGGCGGCGTGTTCGTGCTCCCGCCCTACACCTCGGCCGAGAAGGGCGAGTGGTACAAGGGCACGGCAAACGCGATCTATCAGAACATCGGATTCATGGAGCAGTTTAATCCCAAGTATGTGGTTATCCTTTCGGGCGACCATATCTACAAGATGGATTACAACAAGATGCTGACGGCTCACAAAAAAGCCAACGCCGACGCCACCATCGCGGTTATCGAGGTTCCCTGGGACGAGGCTCCCAGATTCGGAATCATGAACACCGACGAAAATATGCAGATCGTGGATTTTGAGGAAAAGCCCGAGAACCCCAAGAGCAATCTGGCGTCAATGGGCGTTTACTGCTTCTCGTGGGATGTGCTCAAGAAGTACCTGATGGCCGACGAGGCCGATCCCGAATCCGAAAACGATTTCGGAAAGAATATCATACCGGCGATGCTGGGCGACGGCCTAAAGCTGATGGCCCACAGATTCGACGGTTATTGGAAAGACGTCGGAACGATCCAGAGCCTCTGGGAGGCCAACATGGAGCTGCTGGACGACAAGCCGGGCTGCGACCTTGACGACGACACCTGGAAGATCTTCAGCAGGAACCCGATAAAGCCGCCCCAGTATGTGGGAGCCACGGGCTCGCTGAAAAACAGCTACACCACAGAGGGCTGTGAGATCTACGGCAAGGTAGAGCACTCCATATTGTTTGAGGGAGTGACAATATGCGAGGGCGCCACCGTTAAGGATTCGATCGTGCTGCCCGGAGCCGTGGTAAACAGCGGCGCTTCGGTCAACAAGGCGATCATCGGCTCGGACGCGGTTATCGGCGACGGAGCCGAGATCGGAAGCACGGCGGACGACGCCAACAGCGACTACAACAACACAAAGATATGCAGCGCTGACATCACGCTTATCGGTCCGGGAATAAAAATCGGAAATGAAAAGAAGGTCGCGGTCCTTTCGATGGTAACCGACGACATATGCTGAAAACAGCTGACAAATTTTAAAAAGAATTTAATTTGAGGTGATATAAATGAAGAATGATATGCTTGGCGTAATATTTTCCGAGAACCCGGAGGCGAGCATGGGCGAGCTCACCAGTCTGCGCTCCCTTGCCGCTGTACCTCTCGGCGGAAGATACAGAATAATAGATTTTATGCTGTCCAACATGGTTAATTCCGGCATACTCAAGGTCGGAATCACAACACCCGTTAACTACCAGTCTTTGACAGACCATCTTGGAACCGGCAAGGACTGGGATATGGACAGAAAGGACGACGGCCTTTACATACTGCCGCCCAAGGACACCGGCGAGTCGGATGTTGAGGCTATCGGCGGCATCGAGCGTTTGACCGGTATCTCGTCGTTCCTGAACAAGAGCCAGCAGGAATACGTGCTGGTAACCGACTGCAACACGATCTGCAATATCGACTTTGACAAGGTCCTGGAGTCGCATCTTGAAAACGAGGCCGACTTCACGCTGGTATGCACGCCCGTTAAGGATCTGAGCTCCAAGGATGTGAGAAAGCATATCCTGCTCAACGTGGACGACGAGAGCAATGTGACCGATATGCACATTTATCCCGGCCGTCAGGTGACCGACCTTTCATATATGCACATGTTCATCACGCGCAGAGAGACCCTGATGGAGCTGGTTGAATACGCTTCCACCCACGGCAAGCACCAGATCTCCAAGGACATCCTGCTCCCCGCGGTGACAAACGATCAGGTCAAGGTCTGCGCCTACAACTTCACGGGCTACCGCAAAAAGATCGACAGCATTCAGTCGTTCTACAAGGCCAACATCGACATGCTGAACAAAGAAGTGAGAGACGAGCTGTTCGGTCTCTCGGTCGACAAGCCGATCTTCACAAAGATCAAGGATTCGGTTCCCACCAAGTACGCTAAAACCGCCGAGGTTGAAAACGCGTTTATAGCGGACGGCTGCAAGATCGAGGGCACCGTTAAGAACAGTATCCTGTTCCGCGGCGTTCATGTGGGCAAAGGCGCGACAGTTGAGAACTGCATACTCATGCAGGACGCCGAGGTCATGGAGAACTGCCTGGTCGAAAACGTTGTGTTCGACAAAGGCGTTATCCTGCGCAGCGGCAAAAAGCTTGTCGGTCAGGACACCTATCCGATGGTTATCGGCAAGGAGATCGTTGTATAAGACTTTTGCGTATATCCGCCCGCGCGGCGCGCGGGCGGACAGAAAATAAACAAAACACAAAACACTTGAAAGGAAGTGTAATAATTGAGTAAGATATTTATGGCGTCATCTGAGGTTGCTCCTTTCGCCAAAACAGGCGGTCTGGGCGATGTTGTGGGCTCGCTGCCCACGGCTCTGGCGGCTCTGGGCGACGACGTGAGAGTCGCGATGCCCAAATACGGCTGTATCCCCCAGGAATATCTGGAGCAGATGGAGTTTAAATTCTTCATCTACATTCCCCTCGGCTGGAGAAGAAAATACTGCGGCGTTTTTGAGCTCCAAAAAGAGGGCGTAACATATTATTTTATCGACAACGAGTATTATTTCGGAGACCCCTATCTCTATAAATGGAACGATCTGGAGCGCTTCGCGTTTTTTGACAAGGCTGCGCTTGAGATACTCAAGCACCTTGAGTGGAAGCCGGACGTTATCCACTGCCACGACTGGCAGACAGGCATGGTTCCCGTGCTGCTCAACGCCTATTATGTGCGCGACGAGTTCTACGCCGGCATCAAAACCGTGTTCACGATCCACAATCTCAGATATCAGGGAATCTATTCGATCGACATAGTAGCCGATTTCTTCTCGCTCGGAAGGGATTTCTTCACCTCCGACAAACTGGAGTTCCACGGCTGCGCCAACCTGCTCAAGGGCGGAATCGTGTATTCCGACTATGTGACGACGGTAAGCCCCACATACGCATCCGAGATCCAGACGCCCACGGGCGGCGAAAAGCTCGACGGTCTGCTGTCGGCCCGCAATCAGTCGCTGTTCGGAATATTAAACGGCATCGACTACGAGGTATACAATCCCAAGACCGACCCGATGATCTTTGAGAACTTCGACGTTCGCTCGGTGCTCAAGCGCAAGAAAGAGAACAAGATGAAGCTGCAGGAGCAGCTGGGTCTCACGGTTGACGGCGAGAAGGTCATGATAGGCATAATCTCGCGTCTGGTCGACCAGAAGGGATTCGACATCATCTCCGAGGCTATGGGCGAGCTGATGAATATGGACATTCAGCTGGTGGTTGTCGGCACGGGCGAGGCGAAATATGAGAATTTATTCCGCCACAACGCCTGGTGCAATTCCCAGAAAATGTCGGCGAACATCATGTTCAGCAACGAGCTGGCACACAAGGTATACGCGGCCTGCGACCTGTTCCTGATGCCGTCCATGTTTGAGCCCTGCGGCCTGAGCCAGATGATCTCTCTGGCATACGGCACCATCCCGATCGTTCGCGAGACAGGCGGCCTCAAAGACTCGATCCAGCCCTACAACGAGTACACCGGCGAGGGCAACGGATTCAGCTTCTATCCCTACACCGCTCACGACATGATGCACACTATCCGCTACGCCATAGAGATTTTCAGCAAGAAAGACATATGGAACAAGCTGGTTAAAAACGCGATGAAGCAGGACTTCTCGTGGAAGGAATCCGCGAAAAAGTATCAGGATATGTACGATCAGCTTCTCGGCTAAACTTAAAAAATTTCCCCGAACCGTTTTAGTCGGTTCGGGGTTTTTTTATTATCATATTATTATATTACCCATATGCCAAGGGCTCCTCGGATACTTCCTCGATCTCTCCGTCGCTGTAGACGTTTATCGTGACTCTGCGATTCTCGCTCTGTATCGCCACCTGCATGGTGTAATACTGTCTGCCGCTTGAGTCGGTCTGAGGGGTCAGACCCGACGGGTCGCCGTCAATGCTCACGCCGTATCTCTGCTCGGCGGCGCTTATCGCTTCCTCGGCAGTAAATTCCTTTTGCGATTCGCTTTGAGCGCCCGCTCTGTTGCTCAGGCTGTCCGAGATCATATAGTATGTGTCAAGCTGCTCATCGGTCAGATATTCGGGATCGACCGACCTGAGCATTTCCTCGGCGTCGTCATACATGCCCGCCTCGAAAAACGAGCGCGCGTCGCTGAGCGCCGATCGGCTCACCGCCTCGGCGGATGAGACATTAGAGCCCGAGCCGCCCGCGCTGCCCGAAACGGAGCCGCTGTTTGAAACGGAGCCTCCCGCCTTCGCGGGTGTCGCGGCCACCGTTTTTGGATCAGCCGTCGAGGGCTTTTCTTCCTTATTTTCCGCATCGAATTTCGATACCGTGGTGTCCCCCTCGTCCGATGTTTCGGCCGGGACTGTTTCCTTGTCTTTTCCGCATCCGCTCAGCGCGGAGCAGCTCAGCATAAGCGCCGTTAATACGGCCGCGAGTTTAAATAATAATTCTTTTTTCATAAGCGTCACCTTTTATTCCGCGTTTTCGTTTTCATTATCGTCGGATTTTTCTTCTTCCTGCTCTTTCTCGATCCTCGCCACCGAGGTTATCTTAACGCCCTCGCCCAGCCTCATCAGCTTAACGCCCCGCGTCACTCTGCCGTAGGTGCTGATGTCCTCGGAGTCGATCCTGATTATGATCCCGTCAGAAGTCACAAGCGCTATGTCGTCCTCGGGCGTCACGACCTTGATACCGGCTATGCGGCCAGTGTCGGGCGTGATCTTGTATGTGGAGCAGCCCTTTCCGCCTCTGGCCTGGACCTTGTACTCCGGAAGCTCGGTCTTTTTGCCGTAGCCGTTTTCTGATACGACCAGCATTTTGGCGCCCTCGCGATACACGCTCATTCCCACAACATAGTCGCCGTCGTCCAGCTTGATCGCGCGCACACCCTGAGAAACTCTGCCCTGCTCGCGCACGTCGCGCTCGTTGAATCGGATCATCTTACCGCAGTGGGTACCCACAAACAGATCGGTGTTGCCGTCGGTCAGCTTTACTCTCAGCAGCTCGTCACCCTCGGTGAGCTTGATAGCCAGCTTGCCGCCCTTGGGCGCGTTCCGGTACTCCATGATGTCTGTCTTTTTAATGATTCCGTTTTTGGTGCACATAGTCAGATACCGGCCGCTCTTGTATTCGCGTATCGGGATCATCGCCGAGATCGTCTCGCCGGGCTGCAGCTCAAGCAGGTTGACGATTGGCGTGCCCTTCGCCTGTCTGCCGGCCTCGGGTATGCGGTAGGCCTTGATTCTGAACATTCGTCCCGTATTGGTGAAAAACAGGATATACGAGTGGGTGGAGGATATGAACATGGTGGACACAAAGTCCTCCTCCTTGGTCTGCATGCCTATTATACCCTTGCCGCCTCTGTGCTGGCTCTTGTAGGTATCGGCGGGCAGACGCTTGATATAACCCTGATGGGTCATGGTTATAACGTTGTCCTCCTCCTCGATAAGATCCTCTATGTCGATATCGTCGGCCACGGGCTCGATCGAAGTTCTGCGCTCGTCACCGAATTTTTCTTTTATCGCTGTGATCTCCTCTTTTATGATGTCAAGCACCATCTGCTCGCTGCCGAGCACCTCGGTCAAATGCTCGATCAGAGCGAGCACGTCGCGCAGCTCGTTCTCGATCTTCTCGCGCTCCATACCCGCCAGTCTGGCAAGGCGCATATCGAGGATCGCCTGCGCCTGCACATCGGTAAACTCAAAGCGGTCGATCAAGCGCTGCTTCGCGTCGTTATAGCTGTTCCTGATTATGCTTATTACCTCGTCGATATTGTCGAGCGCCTTTTTCAGGCCTTCCAGAATGTGGGCCCTCGCCTCAGCCTTCTTTTTGTCAAATTTGGTGCGGCGGACGATGACTTCCTTCTGGAAGTCCAGATACTGCGTCAGAACTTCCTTGAGCGACAGCACTTTTGGCGATGTCCTGTCAACCAGCGCCAGCATTATAACGCTGAACGAGTCCTCAAGCTGAGTGTATTTAAACAGCTGATTCAAGACTATCTGGGCGTTCACGTCGCGCTTGAGCTCGATCACTATCCTGAGGCCGTCTCTGTCCGACTCGTCGCGCAGGTCGGAAATTCCCTCGACGCGCTTCTCATGCACCAGATCGGCGATCTTTTCGATCAGCCGCGCCTTGTTTACCATATAAGGTATCTCGGTCACGACGATGCGCTCTCTGCCTTCCTTCCACTGCTGTATCTCGGTTTTGGCGCGGATCTTCAGCTTGCCGCGGCCCGTGGCGTACGCCGCGCGTATCCCCGCGCTGCCCATGATCTGAGCGCCGGTGGGGAAGTCGGGGCCGGGAATATACTCCATCAGTTCGTCAAGCGTAATGTCCGGATTGTCTATAAGTGCCACAACGCCGTCGATGACCTCTCCCAGGTTGTGGGGCGGGATCTTGGTCGCCATTCCGACCGCAATACCGTCCGAGCCGTTCACCAGAAGGTGCGGAAAGCGCGAGGGCAGCACGATGGGCTCGTCGCGGCTCTCGTCAAAATTGGGCATAAAATCGACCGTGTCCTTGTCGATGTCGGTCAGCATATGGAGCGACAGCTTCGCCATTCTGGACTCGGTATATCTGTAAGCCGCGGCGGGGTCACCGTCCACCGAGCCGAAATTTCCGTGTCCGTCGATCGTGGGATAGCGCATCGAAAAGTCCTGCGCCATTCTCACCATAGCGTCATAGACCGACGCATCGCCGTGGGGATGGTATCTTCCAAGCACATTGCCGACGGTGGTCGCGCACTTTTTGTAGGGCTTATCCGGCGTTATTCCGTCCTCGTACATGGCGTACAGGATTCTCCTGTGCACCGGCTTGAGGCCGTCGCGCACGTCGGGCAGCGCTCTGCCCACGATAACCGACATCGAATAGTCGATGTATGACTTGCGCATCTCGTTATCCAGATCGACCGGAATAATGTTGAGCTTTGACGGGTCAAACATCGGCTCGTTTTCTCTGCCTTTTGTGTTTGCCATAAAATTATCTCTCCTTGTCTATGTATCTCAGAGCCAAAAAATAGGCTCTTAAATCAAAAAGCGGTTTTATCCGTCCGTTAATATATTAGGCAAAAATTTCAAAAACCCTTCTAAAAAGCGAAAAATTTATCCGAATTTCTTTGATAATCAAAAAAACACCGCGAATCATGCGGCGTTTTTGAAATATCACATAAATTAATCTTTGACCTTCATAAATGCGGAATTTCCGTCGATAAAGCTCACTCCGGCGTTTGTCAGATCGACAAAGTCGGTCTTGGTTTTTTCGAATTCGGATATCGGAATATGCACCGGGATCTCCACCGAATCGGTGTAGATCGGCTCGCCGCAGACCAGGCCGCGGGCTTTGAGCTCGCTTTGGACTTTTCCGAGCATGGTGTATTCGCAGCGCATTCTGGTCTCGCGGCACAGCGCCATGGTGATAGGCTCCGCCGCCTCGACGCCCAGCTTGGCGCTCTTTGAGTAGGCGTGGACCAGTCCGCCCGTTCCCAGCAGTATGCCGCCGAAATATCGGGTGACGACCACGACTAAGTTTGTGAGCCCCTCTTTTTTGAGAATATCCAAAACGGGCATTCCGGCGGTCCCCGAGGGCTCTCCGTCGTCGCTGTAGCGCATGATGTTGTTGTTTTCTATAATATAGGCGTAGACGTTGTGGGTCGCGTCCCAGTACTTTTTGCGCAGCTCCTCTATCAGAGCCGTGGCCTCGGCCTCGGACGAGACGGGCCTCGCCGTCGCTATGAACCGCGAGCGTTTCTCGGTAAACTCCGCCCGAGCCTCCCTCGCGATCGTCCTGTATGATTCCTTCATAATTCTTTCTCCTTTTTTATAATAATACCACAAAACATCACCTCTGTCAAAAATATTAACTAATTGTAAACATTAAAATTTCCCTCAAATTTTTAATGTTTTTTTAAGGAAACCCGTTTAGAATGGTAACATCAGGAGGAACAGAAAACATGGCAATAGAAATTTTTAACCGATACGAGCACAAATATCTGCTCGACAAGCAGACCTACGAAAAGGTTATCCCGATAATCGAGAGCCATATGGAGCTTGACGCCTACAACGAGGGACACAAGCCGTACACCATCGCCAATATATACTACGACACGGGCGACGATTATCTGATACGCCATTCTTTGGAAAGCCCCGTCTACAAAGAAAAGCTGCGCCTGCGCTCCTACGGCGTGCCCGGCATGACCTCGAAGGTTTTTCTGGAGATCAAAAAGAAATACAAGGGCCTTGTGAACAAGCGGCGCACAATGATCGAGCTTGACGAGGCATACGATTTCGTTAAGACCGGAGAGGAGCCCGAGGCGCGCGAATACATGAACAAGCAGGTCATGGACGAGATAAACTACTTTCTGCATGTGTACGACCTGAAGCCGAAGGTATATCTGGCATACGACCGCATCGCGTATTTTGAAAAAGACAATCCCGACCTGCGCATATCGTTTGACAAAAACATCCGCTCGAGGCGATACGACGTGCATCTTGAGGACGGGGATTACGGCAAAAAGCTGCTTGACGACGATATGTACCTTATGGAGATAAAGACAGCGAGAGCAAAACCCCTGTGGCTCACCCACATGCTCACCGAGTTTGACATCAAGCGGGTCAAGTTCTCAAAATACGGCACCGAGTTCAAAAACATGCTCAAAAAACGCGCGAAGCGCGCATCAGCCGCGATGCTTTAACTATAACATAAAAGAGAGGAATTTTTAAATGGACAATATATTTAACAACATACTCGCGAACGTTTCGGATAACTTGTCGGTTATGTCGGCAATGATCACAATGGCGGTGGCAGTCGCTTTCGGCGCGGTTATCGCGTTCACCTACTACAAGACCCAGCACGATGATTACTACCAGCGCAGTCTGGCGATAACGCTGCTGATGCTGCCCGTTATTCTTTCGGTTATCATTCTGTTTATCGGCAGCAACATAGCCCGCGCGTTCAGCTTAGCCGGAACCCTGTCGATAATCAGATTCAGAAGCGCGCCCGGCGACCCCAAGGACATCGGATTTATATTTTTCGATATCGCCGCGGGTCTGGCGTGCGGCGTGGGGCTGTACGCCTACGGAGCGATATTCGTCATCGTCCTGTGTCTGGTTATAATCGCCTCGGAAAAGTGGGGACTGTTTGAGAAAAAGACCGTGCGCAAGCACCTCAAGATCACGATCCCCGAAGACCTCAACTACGAGCGCGCCTTTGACGAGATACTCGAAAAGCACACCAAAAACTACACCCTTGACAAGATACATACCACCGACCTGGGCTCGCTGTTTGAACTGTGCTACACCGTGACAATGGACAGCGGACAGGACGAGCGGGAATTTTTGGACGAGCTGCGCTGCCGCAACGGAAATTTGAGCATAATATTATCGTCAGCGGCAAGCGCCCACCAATACTGATTTGACTTAAAAAGGAGAATTTCTATGAAAAAATTAATATCTTTATTGCTTTGCGTAATGATGAGCGTCGGATGCACCGCGTGCAGCGCCGCGAACGCAGACAAGGCATGGAAAAACAACACCGGAAAAATCGACCTTGACAAAATGAGCGTGAGCGGCTCGGGCGCGAGCGTCACGGACGGCGATATTGTCATCACTCAAGGCGGAGACTTTGAGGTGAGCGGCACCCTGAGCGATGGCATGATATACGTAAACTCCGAGGAAAAAGTGAAGCTGCGCCTATCCGGCGCGTCGATCACCAACAGCGACGGCCCCGCGATATATTTTGACAACGCCGAAAAAGCTCTTATAACCATAACCGAGGGCACCGAGAACTATTTGACCGACGGCAAGACATACTCGGACGAGAACGCCGACGGAGCCCTGTTTTCAAACGATGATCTGGAGATCAAGGGCGACGGAACTCTCACAATAAGCGGGAACTGTAAGCACGGCATAGCGGGCGACGACGATGTGGTTATCGAAAACGGAAATATAAACATCGCATCCTACGAACACGGCATAAAAGCCAATGACAAGCTTTGGGTATCCGGAGGCGAGATAACCGCTAAATCCGAGACAGGCAAACCGATGAAGGCCGGAACCGAACTGCTTGTCGACGGCGGAACGCTGGATCTCACCTCGGCACAGAGCGAGGGTATGGAGAGCAAAGGCACCCTGACGATAAACGGCGGAGACATAAGCGTCACCGCGGCGGACGACGGAATAAACACCGGAAACGAAAACACAACCGACGCGGCAAACGGCGGACAGTTTGGCGGCGCGCGCCCCGATATGATGCAGCAGGGCAGCTTTGACCCGAATACCGGCGGACAACGGCAGCAGTTTGACGGACAGCAGCCTCAATTCGACGGACAGCAGCAGCCGCAGATGCAAGGCGGACAGCAGTCACAGTTTGACGGACAGCAGCCCCCGCAAATGCCCAACGGACAACAGCCTCAGTTCGACGGACAGCAGCCGCCGCAAATGCCCAACGGACAACAACCGCAGTTTGACGATCAGCAACCGCCGCAGATGCCCGACGGACAGCAACCGGATATGAGCGGCGCAATGCCGAGCTTTGAGCCCGGGCAGCGGCACGGCGGCATGCGCGGAGGCGGCGGAGGTTTCGGCATGATCGACGAGGAGACCGCGGCGGCTCACGCCATCACGATAAACGGCGGAAAGATTTACGTGAACGCGGGCGGCGACGGCATCGACTCCAACGGAAACCTGACGATAAACGGCGGCGAAATAACCGTTGACGGCCCGACAAATACGGGCAACGGCGCGCTGGACGCCGAGGGGACCTTCGCAGTAAACGGCGGCACGGTCATCGCCGCGTCGGCGGCGGGCATGAACCAGAACCCGTCGGCCTGCGAAAATCAGCCCTACGCCGCGATAAATCTCAGCGCTTCTCAGACAGCGGGCACCGAGGTCTCGATCCGCGAGACGGCCTCGGGCAATGAGATCATGAAATACGCACCCTCAAAGGCGTATCAGACGATCACCTACACATCCGATAAACTCAAGGCGAACACCGAATACGCGGTGTATGTGGGCGGCGAGCAGGTCGAGACCTTCACCGCGCAAAGCGGCGTCAACCAAATCGGAACGGCCTCATTCGGAATGTTCGGCGGCAGAGGCGGCATGAGACACGGGCAAAATCAAGAGATCACCGTTTTCGTAAACGGCGGCCGGGTAAACTTCCCCGTGGCTCCGGTGACGCGGAACGACACCACTTTGGTCGGCTTCCGCGCAATACTTGAAGCGCTGGGCGCCAACGTCACCTGGGACGACGCTACCCAAACCGCGACAGCCGAAAAGGACGGCGCGATCATCACAATGACGATCGGCTCGACCACAGCGACGGTAAACGGGCAGGCGGTCGAAATGCTCGCCGCGCCCGAGCTGGTAAGCGACAGCACACTGATACCCGTACGGTTCATCTCGGAAAATTTGGGAATGACCGTCGACTGGGACGAGCAGACCAAACAGATAAATATACATTAAACCCTCTATAATATATAATAATATAAAAACGGCTGAGCTCTTATCCGCTCAGCCGTTTTTATATAACTCTTATTTAAGACGTTTTAATATCTCCAGGACGTATTCCCACGTTCTCTGAACCGAGTCGACGTCCATTCTCTCGTTGGGAGTGTGGATATCCTTCATGTCGGGGCCCATCGAAACGCAGTCCAGACCCGGCAGCTTTCCGGCGAACAGGCCGCACTCAACGCCCGCGTGGAGCGCCTCGACCTTCGGCTCTCTGCCGTACTGCTCTTTAAATATATCTACCATCAAAACGCGCAGCTTTGAATCCTGCTTGTATTCCCAGGCGGGATAGTCGCCGATAAGCTCGACCGTGCCGCCCAGCAGATCGGTCAGGTTCTTGAGCCGTCCGACCAACTCCTCCTTCTCGCTGCCCAGACTGCTGCGGACAGCGAAACGCATTATCGCCTCGCCGTCGGTCGTCTCAAGCACGCCCATATTGAGCGAGGTCTGCACCAGACCCGGAATGTCAAGGCTCATGCGCTGAATACCGCCCGGCATGTTGACCAGCGCGGAGATCAGCCTGCACTTTGAATCCTTGCTCAGCGCCTTGCGGGAGCCCTCGCCGCCGATCTCCACGGTAAACGAAAGCTCGGGGTCGGACAGACGGTACTCGCTCTTAAATATCTTGTTCCATTTCTCCGCGAAATCCTTCAGCTCGGAAGCGCTGTCGGCCCCCACGATAAGCTTTGCCTCGGACGCTCTCGGTATGGCATTGTCTTTAAGGCCGCCGTCCACCGAGATTATGTCATATTCCAAAACGCCGCAAAGCTCATTGAGAGCCCTGCCCATAAGGCGGTTGGCGTTGGCGCGCTCCTTGTTTATCTCAACGCCCGAATGACCGCCCGTGAGACCGTCGATCTTGAGCGCTGCCTCTGCGCCGCTTACCATCGTTCGGGTCAACGGCAGTTTGCACGCCGCGCTGACTCCGCCCGCGCAGCTCACCAGCAGGACGCCCTCGTCCTCGGAATCAAGATTGAGCATGATCCGGGATTTGAGAGGCGAGCAGTCAAGGTCGGCCGCGCCGAACATTCCTATCTCCTCGTCGACCGTGAGCACGACCTCAAGCGGAGGGTGCGGAATGTCGCTCGAATCCAAGATAGCCAGCGCGAACGCCACGGCTATTCCGTCGTCGCCGCCCAAAGTTGTTCCCTCGGCCGAGATAACGCCGTCCTCAAGCTTCAGCCGCAGACCGTCTTTTTCGAAATCTATATCGCAGTCCGCCTCTTTTTCGCACACCATGTCAAGGTGTCCCTGTATCATGACGGGCGCCGAGCTTTCGTATCCCTCGGTGCCGTCTTTGAAGATCACAACGTTGTTTGTGGCGTCCTGAATGTATTTGAGGCCGCGCTCCTTAGCGAAACCCGCGCAGTAGTCGCTGATTTGCTTTGTGTTTCCCGAGCCGTGGGGAACAGAACATATCTCCTCGAAATACTTAAACACTTTTGTCGGCTCGATTCCCGATAATACCGGCATTTTATTCACCTCTTATTTATTTTTGTTTTTTGCGGTAGACTGACTTTCCGGGCTCGATCGGCTCGATCTTGCCGTCGTTTTGCATCAATTCGATAAGCCGCGCCGTGAATTCCTTGTCGCCTTGGACCACCGCGCGGTTTCGGCTGAACGCCTCCGAGACCTCGGTGCCGTCGACCACCTTCCGCATCTGAGACGCGGAGATCGTGTCGTGAGTTTTAAGGTACCGCATCACCTTGTCGGCGGCTTTGGAAAACAACATTCTCGAAAGGTTCTCGCGCTGAAAATACGATTTGCGCATGCCCCAGACCACAAGTATCGCCGTGGCCGCCGCGAACAAAAGAATTCCGAATCCCGCGATCAAAAACCTCATGATTTTTTCCCTTTCTTTTTGGCTCCGCGCATGGTTATAAAACCGTTTGTCTGAAGGGTAGCGAGATACGTCACTACCCTATCGAGCATACGGTCCTTCTCCTTCGGGAACTCGCGCTCCATCACTCGGATTATGTCCATAACGGTGTTTGCGCCGTCGATGCTTTTCCAAACGGCGCTGCCGTGCTTATCGAGCGCGATATGGCTGATCCTGGGCTTTTTGAAAAGCTTTTGGGCTATGCTGTGATAAAAGCCCTTGTTTTCCATATCAACCTCGACCAGACCGTCGTCCTTCACGCGCCAGGGCCGGTCCGCGCTGCGGACCGGCACACTGTCAAAATAATTAGCTGATACCTTTTTCTTTTTTGCCATAATTTCTCCTTGTAAAGGCTCCCCCCTTGGGGGTAATCAGCAAGCTTGCTTGCGGTTCACAGCTATCTTTCAAAATTGCTTGCAATTTTGACCAAGAGCTTCCTTAATGCTGTCGCCAAAGGCGACTGAGAGGGGTTTTATTTACCTTATCTTAACCCCTCTCCGCCTGCTTCGCAGGCACCTCTCCCCAAGGGGCGAGGCAGAATAAGTATATTATTTAGCCTTCTTTTTGAATCCGAACATGAACTTTATCATGACCGCGCAGAGCACGATAAAGAACGCGAGGCCTCCCCAGTTGCCGAGGATACCGCCCATGTCGAGGTCAAGACCTACGACCGCGAATACCGCGAGCAGTATTCCCACAAGGCCCTCGCCGGCGATCATACCGGACGAGAACAGAACACCGTCGTTGATGATCTCATTGCGGCGCTCCTCGCTCTTGCACTTACGCTTCTCGGCCCAGAGGCGGATAAGACCGCCCACCATGATAGGCGTGGACAGATGTATCGGCAGATAGAGGCCGATCGCGAACGGAAGAACGGGGATACCCACGATCTCAACAGCGATAGCGATAAACACGCCCGTGAATACCAGGCCCCAGGGCAGGTTGCCGCCCATAACGCCCTCAACGACCATCTTCATCAGGGTCGCCTGAGGCGCGGGGATCTGAGACGAACCGTAGCTCCACGCGGCATTGAGCAGATACAGAACGCCCGCGATGGCAAGACCCGCCGCAACTGCGCCGATGAGCTCGCCTATCTGCTGATAGAACGGCGTCGCGCCGACTATGTAACCGGTCTTGAGGTCCTGAGACGTGTCGCCCGCCATAGCGGCGACGATACAGATAACCGTGCCTATGCAGATCGCGGTCGTCATGCCGCCAATGCCCGTGTTGCCCGTGGCTTTAAGCAGCACCGTTGAGATCAGCAGCGTGGCGATCGCCATACCCGAAACCGGGTTGTTGGACGAGCCTACCAGTCCGACCATACGAGATGAAACGGTGGCGAAGAAGAAGCCGAACACAACGACTATAACGGCTGCCAGCAGGCTGATCGGAACGCTTGGGATGAGCCAGAGCAGGATCGCGATAACAAGAGCGCCGATCATGGCGACCGGAAGAGATATGGTGCGCTCGGTGCGCGACACGCCGCCGCTGTGGCCGAAGCCCTTCATTGCCTTTGCAAACGTCGATACTATCAGAGGCAGCGACTTGATAAGGCTCAGTATGCCTCCGGCGGCCACGGCTCCCGCGCCTATGTACCGCACAAAGCTGCCCCACAGATCCCAGGTGTCAAGCTGATTGAACGGAGCCTCGGCGGGATACATGACCGCGTCGCCTCCCACAAGCACCAGCATCGGCATGATAACGAACCAGCCCAAAACGGCGCCGCCGAGCATGTATGACGAAACTCTCGCTCCGCATATGTAGCCGACGCCGACCAGAGCGGGCAGAACGTCCATTCCTATGCCCGAACCGGGATACGCCTTGATTGACCAATCCACCTCGCTGGGGAACAGGCACAGACCGTCGGCGATGAATTTGTAGACCGCCGCGATTCCCAGACCCGAGAACACCAGTTTTGATTTATCGCCGCCTTCCTCGCCGGCGAGCAGAACCTCGGAGCAGGCCGTGCCCTCGGGGAAGGGCAGAACGCCGTGCTCCTCAACGATCAGCGCGGTGCGCAGGGGGATCATGAACAGAACGCCCAAAACGCCGCCGCAGATCGCGATAAACGTGATCATCAGGAACGAGGGCGTCGCAACCGAGCTGTCCTCCGCGGCCCACATGAACAGAGCGGGCAGGGTGAATATCGCGCCCGCGGCCAGCGATTCGCCGGCGGAACCGATGGTCTGTACCATATTGTTCTCAAGAATGGAATTCTTTCTGAGAATAAGTCTGATAATACCCATCGAGATAACCGCCGCGGGAATCGAAGCCGAAACCGTCATACCCACGCGGAGACCGAGATAAGCGTTAGCCGCGCCGAACACTACCGCGAGGATAATGCCCAGCACAATTGATGTGACCGTAAATTCCGGCACGATTTTATCGGCGGGAATATAGGGTTTGAATGTTGATTTTTTGTCCTCCACTTTTAATTACTCCTTTCTTTTTTTATTAAAGTATACAATTGTCTTTTATATTTTAACACAAAATTTGTCAAAAGTCAACGTTTACAATAACAAAACCCCCAAAAATTTTGGGGGTTTTGTTAGAAAAATCGGGCGCCTCAAATTCGGGAGGCAAAATCAGGCTCGCCCCTTGGGGATAATCAGCAAGCTTGCTTGCGGGTTCAGAGCTATCTTTCAAAATTGCTTGCAATTTTGACCAAGAGCTTCCTTAATGCCGGCGGGCAAGGCCCGACTGAGGGGGGGATGCTATTCCCTAGTCTCTACGCCCAAATGCCTTTGCCATAGGCTCCATGGTTTTCGGCTCCCAGATGAAGATCTTTATGTTTTCGCTTCCGGGATCATTATAGTCGACCGAGGATAAGTCGGCGCCCGTTATGTCAAACATTTTAACGCTCGTCACGAGGCCGCTCTCGGAATACGACGCGATGATCAGCTTGGCCTTGTCCGAACCGCCGCCGTTATATTTCAGATCAATATTGATTTTTCCGTCGCCTCCGAAGTTATAACCGTTGATCTCATAGAGATACTCGGGCGTCGGCGCGCCGCTCGGCTCCGTTGTGGGAGCTGCGCTCGGTGTTTCCTCGGGAGCCGCGCTCTCATCGGGCTTGGGAGTTTCCGTCGGAGCCTGAGACTGCGCCGGGCTCGGCGTCGCGGTAGGCGCGGCGGATCCTTCGGGTCTCGGCGTGTCGGTCGGCGAAGGCGCCGCCGTCGTTGTCGGAGTTGCCGTCGCCGAAGGCATCGGCGTGCCGCTTGGCTCCGCTGTCACAGTCGGCGTCTCAGTCGGCTTATCCGTGGGAGAGGACGTCGCTGTCGGTATCGGCGTATCGGTCGGTTTTGCCGTCTCTATCGGTTTCGCTGTAGGCGAAGGCGTCGGCGTTACGGTAGGTGTGGCGGTCGGCGCCGGGATCTTCGTAGACGCAGGCGTCGCAGACGGCGTTGCTATAGGTGTTGTCGTCGGTGTTGCCGTAGGAGCCGGCGACGGTTCCTCGCCGGGCGTCTCGCTCGGCGTTGCCGTAGGAGTGGGTGTCGGTGTCGGCGTGTTAATCGGCGTAGGCACGGCCGCAGGTGTTGCGGTCGGTGTAGTCGTAGGCGTCGGTGACGGCTCCTCAGTGGGCGTCGGAGAAGGCGCTTCGGTAGGCGTTGCGGTCGGCGCCACTGTAGGTGTCGGCGAGGGCGCCTCGGTGGGCGTGTCCGCGCTTACAAAGCTTGCCCCAACGGTTACATCGCTGTTCGGCATAACAAAGCTGTAGTTGTTTTCGCCAAGATTCATAACCTGCGTTTCCGGAGTGACGTTTACCGATTCGGCTCTGAATCCCTCATCGGGCAGGGTCTTGACATTCACCGTCTCACCCGTTCTCGCGGCGATTCCGCCGCCCGTTACCGTCACGCTTTTGAGCCCCAGCTTTGAGCCTTCGATCCACAAATAATACTTATTGTCGGCCTTGCAGTCTCCCTCGAATGTGTATATGCCTTTTGTTTCCCGCTTTACTGTTTGCAGATCCTTATCGCTATTGTTATCATACACATGCACCGTTCTGGAACTGCCGCCGTAAACATAGTATTCCATAACCAGTTTGCCGTCGCTCGCGGGACAAACCATAAACACCGAGCCGGAGGGCTTTTCATTGTCCGTAAACGGCTTTGCGCTCATATCCGGGTTTTCGCCTTGATCGGCTCGGGCAATTACCGAACCCTCATAGGTTTCGGTCGTGGTTTTGGGATCATATATATCGAGCGTGCCGCCGCTTGCGTCAACTCCGTTTAAGTTAAAAGTTTTCGCGCCGCTTATCTCGCTTTGGTGATCCGCCGCCGACCATGTCACCTCTCGGCTTGACGCGCCGTTTATCTCGATCGAGCCGTTTTCTATATTCTCGGCTATTGAGATATTGTGAACAGGCGCCGCGGTCGCGGTGGGAACAGGCGTGGCCGTGGGCGTCGGCGTGGGAGTGGCGTTCGGGTCCGGAGTGGGTGTCGGTATAACATTGCCCTCAACCAGCCAATTGGCATACGTCTCTATATTTAGATATTTGCCGTCGCTGTCCTTCTCAAGCGCGTCGGAAGGGTCGTTTTTATCAAGCCCGACCTGTTCCTCATAAGTATCGGGCATACCGTCGTCGTCGGTGTCCTCTGCTTTGGTGCCGGAATATGTGATTTTAGGTAAATTCAGCCAGTCCTCATAATCGATCAATCCGTTTTTGCCGTAATATGCTTCTCTGTTCCTCGCGCCCCGAACCGCACGCTCATCGACCGCGTCTCTTTTAAGACTGGCTCCCGCTTTCTCAAGCACTAATTCATACGCCTCGGAAGCGGATTGCGTTTCTATTGTATACTTGTGGATATATTGGGTGTGGTTGGTATCGGTTCCCGGGACGTTCTCATCATATTTTTCGATATTATATGTTTTTACGTTATTTTCAAGCCTATATGCGGATGATATTGTATTATCCGCATTGATCTTATTAACCGTATCATTTGCGCTTTTAGCATCATAATAATTTCCGTCAATAGCAAGATCTGTGGAAACTCCGCTCTTAGAAGGAGTAAACTGATAAAACCTTTTTATGCTGCTGCTAGCGGGACCTTCCTTGTAATAATTATTGACAAGATTCACCCTGACCATATTTTCGCCGCCGTATGACGCATTATCGCGCCAGTTATAGAACACATTGTTTCTAACATCGAGCAAACTTTCGGTGTCGGGTTTATTCGCATAAGATGTAGTCGTCTCGCTCGTCGCAACTCTGGGGAAACGACTTTTGGCATTGGAAATAAAATTATGATGATAGGACATGTTTTCTCCGCCCCACAGACCTCCGTAACCGTGCTCCTGAAGATCGGTTCCTTCAATATGTATAGATTTATTGAGCGGCTCGGTAAGCAGGCACCACTGAACGGTTGAATCCTTTATGGCATACAGCGAACAACACTCATCATTTGACCAGCTCATGCTGCAATGGTCAACTATAACATGGTTCTGATGTTTTCCGTCGGTAAAAGTGTCTTCGTCATACTTCTTAGCATCGAAGTCATATACGCCCATTCTGAATCTCAGATAGCGCACGATTATATTGCTCGCCTGCACATAAGTTGGCGCGCCCGAGATACAAATTCCGTCTCCGGGCGAAGTCTGGCCCAAGATCGTCAAATTTCCCTTTTTCAAATAAATCGGCGTTTCAAGATTTATGGTTCCTGCCACATCGAACACGATTATTCGGTTCTCTTTTGAAACCGCGTCGCGCAGCGAGCCTTCGCCGCTGTCATCCCGATTTTTCACATGATAAATTTCCGGCTTTGACACGGCTCTGGCGCCGGTGGTGTACATTCCGCCGCCTTCAGCTCCCGGGAACGCCGGAAAATCACCGTCAGCCGCAAGGGGCGCTATGTCCGCCGCCGAAACGGCGTTTTCTCCGCGGATATTATAGGCGCAGAGCGTCAGGCACAGCGCCGCGCACAGTATAAACGAAATTGCTCTTCTCATCTGTTCTCCTCCGTTTCGCTAAACTGTTTTTCATACGCTTCAGCCATCGGGCTCAGCGTCTCGAAATTCCAAATATAGATTTTTATGCTTCCGCTTTCGGGCTTTTTGTAATCGACCGCCGAAATGTCTCCGCCGGTTATGTCGTACATTTTTGTATCGGTAAGGACGCCGCTCTCGCCGTATGACGCGATTATCAGCTTGGCTATGTCGGAGCCGTTTCCGTAATACTTCAAGTCAATATTTATCTTTCCGTCGTCACCGGATCCGCAGTCCGCGATCTCATAGAGCCGATCGGGCTTCGCCTCGGGAGTGGGTGCGGGCGTCTCGCCGGGCTTTTCGGTCACAGCCGGACTTTTCGTCGGCTCCGCCGTGACAATAGGCTCGGCCGTGGACGTCGGCGTGCCGGTAGGTGTCGGTGCGGACCCCGGTGTGCCGGTAGGTGTCGATATGGGGCCCGGTGTGTCAGACGGTGTCGGCGTGGAGCCCGGTGTGTCAGACGGTGTCGATATGGGGCCCGGCGTGTCGGTCGCCGCCGTGGGCTCGGGCGTGTCGGTCGCCGCTGCCGTGGGCTCCGGTGTGTCGGAAGGCTTCGGCGTGTCGGTGGGCGCCGCTGTGGGCTCGGGCGTTGGCAGAGGCAGCGACTCATCCTTAAATTCCGCTCCGACAACCACGTCGCTGTCGGGCATTATGAACGAAAAGCTGTTTTCCGCGAGCATACGCGTCTCGGTCTTTGGCGTTGTGTATATTCCGTGAGCCTTAAAGCCGCTGTTTGGCACGGTCGTGATATTCACGGTCTCGCCGACCTTGGCGGAGGCGCCGCCTCCGCCGGTCACGGTCACGCTCTTGAGACCCAGCTTTGAGCCGTCGATCCACGCATAATATTTATTTCCCGCTTTGCACTCAAACTCAAATGTATACACGCCTCTTTGGACAATTCCCTTTGTGTACAGATCTTTGTTCGCCGAGTTGTCATAAATATGTACCGTTTTGGCGCTGCTGCCGCCGTATACAAACACCTCCATTCGCATAGTGCCGTCCGTGCCCGGGCTTGCCATAAATATTGAGCCGCTCGGCTCCTCGCCGCCCGTGAAAGGTTTACCCTCGGTATTCGCGTTTGAACCGCTGTCGGCTCTCGCCACCTTCACTCCGTCGTATTCCTCAACGGTCGTAGCCTCGTCGTATATTGTCAATGTGCCGTCACTGCCCTCGAAGCCGTTTAGGTTATAGGTTTTTTTGCCGCCGATCTCGTTCTCATGCTCCGCCGCGTTCCATGTTATCGTTCGGCTCGAAACTCCGTTTATTTCGATCGAACCGTTTTGCATGTTCTCATCTACCGTTATATTGTGTCTCGGTATCGGAGTTGGCGTTGGCGTGGGAGACGGAGTGGGCGTGGGCTGATTTGGGTCAAGGGTGGGCGTCGGAGGGATCTCCAGCTCGTTGCTCTCGGCCAGCCAATTGGCATACGCCTCTATATTAAAGTAGCCCTCGCTCGTCTTATCGAGCGCGTCGTCCTTGTTTTTGTCGAGCCCGTGATCCTCCTCATACTTGTCGGACATTCCGTCGCCGTCGGTATCCGTCGGCGCGGTCCCCGGGCTGTAAGTTATATCCGGCATTTTCTTGAGATGCGCCAGGTCGATTATTCCGTTATTGCCCATTTCGGCGGTCCCGGTTCTCGCGTCGTTTACCGCGCGCTCGTCTACCGCGTCGCGCTTGAGGCTGTCGCCCGCGTGCTCGAGCACCAAATTGAAGGCTTCCTCGGCGGAGTGGGTGCCGATCTTGAATTTTTGTATATACTGAGTGTGGTTTGTCGTTGTGCCCGCTATAGTTTCGTCGTACTTCTCTATATTGTAGGTTATGCAGCCTCCTGTGTCAACTCCCTTTGTGTTGTCCTCGTTTATCGCTCTGACCGCGGACGATTGACTGTTCTTTGAATCGTAATAATTTCCGTCAACGGCTATGTCGGTGCCCCATTTTGACTTGCCGCCCTTGCTGCCGCCATACATCTCATAAAATCTGTTGATCGATCTGCTGGCGGGGCCCTCTTTGTAGTAGTTCGAAACCAGATTTACGCGCACGCCGTTCTCTCCGCCGTATGAGTTGTTGCCGTTCCAGTTGTAGAACACGTTGTTTCGAATATCGAGCAGACTCTCGGTGTCCTTGCCGCCCTTGTAGGAGCTGACCGTCTCGCTTGTGCCCACTCGGGGAAAACGGCTGTTGGCGCTTGACACCATGTTGTGATGGTACGATACGTTGACGCCGCCCCAGATTCCGCCGTATCCGTGCTGCTGCAAAACTCCATTCTCAATATGTATCGAAGTGTTAAGCGGCTCGGTCATGATACACCACTGGATGGTGGAATCTTTTATAGCGTAGAAAGAGCAGCACTCGTCGGTGGACCAGCTCATGCTGCAATGGTCGACTATCAGGTTCGATGTGCTGCTTGTGCCGCCCAGCGCGTCGTCGTCATACTTTTTGTCGGCCTCGCTGTAGACGCCCATGCGGAACCTAAGGTAGCGCATAATTATGTTGTCGGCGCTGACCTTGACCGGGGCGCCCGAAATGCAGATGCCGTCGCCCGGCGCAGTCTGGCCCAAGATAGTCAGATTTCTTTTTGAGATATTGATCGGGGATTTAAGCTCGATCTTTCCCGCCTTGTCAAAAACGATTATCCGGTTCTCTTTTGAGACCGCGTCGCGAAACGAGCCTGTTCCGCTGTCGCTAAGCTGAGTAACGTGATAGACCTCGGGTTTTGACGCGGCTCTGGCACCGGTGGTGTACATTCCGCCGCCCTCCGCGCCGGGGAAGGCGGGAAGCTCGTCGGCAGCCGCGGACGCATCGGGCTTAGCCGCGAAAACCGTCGACGAAAGGCACAGCGCCATACACAAAAACAAAGCGATAACCTTTTTCATATATATTCCTCCTGCAAAAAATTCAAAAACAAAAGAGACCATAATTCAAGGGTACGCAAATAAACCCTTGAATTACAGTCTCGCAAATTCATCATGAACCGCGGCCCCGGGAATTATCAAAATTCCGTGATGACGAGGTCCGCGACGGCATGCGCCGCATGCTACTCCCCAAATTCCTCATAATTATACCATGCTTTCCTCTGTTTTGCAAGCGAAAACAACAGGTTTTTTTGACATATAATTCGGCTTTATTGTCCGTTTGAGGCAAGCTTCCCCAAACACTGAGCCGTCTCGGGGTTTATTTGCCCAAATATGTAAAGTGCATGTAGTTAACAGTTCCGCTTACCCAGGCGTTGCCGCCCCAGAGCCATCCGTACTTGGCGAAGGTCTGCACGACCGCGCCGGTCGGAGCAAACGAGAATATCGAGTTGTCGGGGTCATAGAAGGTTCCTATCTGCTGTCCGCTCTTGTAGACGCAGTAGTTCTCGTTGTAGTTTATGTCAAGGACCGTACCGTAATTGTTCTCGGGCAGACTGCCTCCCGAAAGTGCGCTTCTCCACGCGTATCCGGCAACGTCCTTGATCGGCGGCTTTGTGGGCGAGTTGTATATCTCGTTGAATATAGCCACAACGTCGTCTTTTAAGACCGTGTTGACCTTAAATGTTCTCCAGCCGGTTTGCAGCTCGGCCGCGCCATCGGGCAGCTCCCAGACGGGCACCGTGACTTCTGTCATATGAGCGTCGGCTTCTTCCATAGTGGTATATCTGATACCCAGATCGCCGAATACTCTCATCTCTTTGTCCATCGCTTCGCCTGTGGCGAGAGTCTCGGAATAGGTCTTGAGCTGATAAAGTCCGTTTTCGTCCGGCATCTGAAGGGGCGTGCCGCTTGCCGCGAAGCCTCCGCTTCCGTCCGGAGCGGGTACAGGCTCGGTATCGACCACGGGCTCGCCGGTTCCGCCGACAACCTCTCCGCCGGGTGTAACGAGAGTTTTGTCGGGTGCGTTGCGCAGCGCTATTTCCGTGCCGTTGCTCTGCATTACGGTTTTCTCGAGCGTGTAGATGCGTCTGCCGTTCGAATCGGTTCCCTCTTTTAGAGCCGACCGGATCTGACCGTCGACGTCTCTGCCGTATTTTACGAAGCAGCGATAGGCAATTATCGCCGCCTCCTCGCGGGAGACATAATCGAGAGGCTTGAACAAGCCCTCGTATCCCGCCATCAAATCGTTGTCGAGCATAAACGCCACATAGTCCTTGGCCCATGAGTCGATCTGCCACGCGTCCTGAATATCGTCAAACACTCCGCTCGACGGAAAATACGGGCCCAAAACGCCCGCCGCCGACAGCGTGCTTGTTATGACCTTGCACATTTCCTCGCGGGTTATAAAGTTCGCGGGGAAAAAGTGACCCTCACCGTCGCCGCTGATGATACCGGCGTAGTATGCCATATTGGGAAAGGCGTTGTCGGTATCAATAAACGGGTTATACGCGTTTGATGACACGTTCTCGGCCGTTATCGTGGCGTAAATATTGACCGCCACGTTTATAAAATCAAGCCTGTTTATAGCGTCAGTATAAGGCTTTTTGCCGTATTCCGTGGAAATAAGGCTGTAGTCCATCGCGCCCTTTACCGTGTCTGTCGCCCACCAGTTGGGGTCATAGGCATAGGCGCCGAGGCTTGACGTCAGCACGCAAAGCGTCAGCAAAACCGCGGTAATTGTCTTTTTCACAAAAACACCTCTCTAATCAATCACTGTTTAATTTCCGTGTAAAACACGAATTTAATTATAACACATTTTTCTCGTTTTCTCAACAAAGAGGCATTATTATTAATAGAAATTTAATATAAAGTTCACAATAATAGAAATATTTTACTTCTTTTTATATTCCTCAACTATGAATCTGGGACGAGCCTTTGTCTCTCTGTAGGTCTTGCCTATATACTCGCCTATAACGCCGATCGACACCAACTGAACTCCGCCCAGAAACCAGATCGAGCACATCAGCGAGGCCCAGCCGACCGAGGAACTGCCGAAGAATTTGCTTATCAGCGTATATATCGCCGCTATTATGGCGGCGGCGCACACGAGCAATCCGAGCCAGCCGACGATCCTGATCGGCTTGATACTGAACGAGGTTATTCCGTCAAACGCGAGCGCCAGCATCTTTTTGAGCGGGTACTTGCTCTCGCCCGCGAATCTCTCGGCGCGCTCGTAGTAAACGCTGTCGCTCTTAAAGCCGATAGCGGGCACGATTCCGCGCAGGAACAAATTCGCCTCTTTATACTCGGCAAGAGCGTTCAGCGCCCTTCGGCTCATCAGACGGTAGTCCGCATGGTTGAACACGACCTCGGTGTCCATGGATGCCAAAAACTTATAGTAGCCCTCGGCCGTGAAGCGCTTGAAAAACGTGTCAGTCTTGCGCTTGCTGCGCACACCGTACACAACATCGCAGCCGTCGTCGAATTTTTTCACCATCTCGGGTATCGCGTTTATATCGTCCTGCAGATCCGCGTCGATAGAAACCGCGCAGTCACACTCGTCCTTGACGGTCATGAGGCCCGCCAGCAGAGCGCGCTGGTGTCCCGAGTTATGGGCCAGTTTCACTCCGCGGAATATGCTGCCGCTGTCGCAAAGACCGCTTATTATGCTCCAGGTCTTATCTCGGCTGCCGTCATCCACCATAACGATCTTACTGTCATGGGAAATAAGGCCTTCGCCTTCCATTTTAACAAACAGCTCGCGCATGCGCGACGACGTTTCACCGAGGACTTCCTCCTCGTTGTAGCAAGGCATTACCACAAATAGTTTTGTGTCTTTCATTAGTATCACTTCCTAAAATATTATTACATTTTTTGAACAAAACGGGTAGGCGGAAAGCCTACCCTTTAAGTTCTGTATTATACGCTTTTATTCGGCTGCCGCCTGCTGAGCCGCATCCGCGGCCTGATCGGCAGCTCCCGCTGCTGCGTCGGCTGCTCCCGCTGCCGCGTCCGCCGCGTCGCCCGCGGCCTCATCAACAGCGCCCGCGGCCTCGTCAACCGCTCCTTCGGCGTCTGCAGCGCCTTCGGCGGCGTCCTCGGTTTCGGCTTCCGCCTGCTGAGCCGCCATATCCTCGGCGCTCATAACGATATTGCCGCTCTCGTCGACTAAGTTTCCGTTTTCGTCAACCGTGACGTTCATAGACTGGCTCGCGTCGGGATTGCTCTCCTCGGCCGCCTCGTCCTCAAGATTGGCCTGACGGATCGAAACGTATGTCAAAACGATAGACGACAGGATGAACAATATAGCGAACACCGCCGTAAATTTACGGAGCATGGCGTCGATCGTTCTGCCTTTATTCTTGCCGAAAAATGTTTCGGCGCCGCCGGCGATAGCGCCGGACAAGCCCTGCTGCCTTCCGTGCTGCATGAGCACGATAACCGTGAGCACCAGAGCGATAATCACATGTACAATAACCAAAGCTGTTACCATTTAAACTTCCTCCTTATACGCCGCGCGTATAGTAATATATTACAGTGTTGCTAAACATCAGTATTTTAGATTATAGCACACTCAAACACAAAATGCAAGAGTTTTTTTCAAATATTGCAAATTTTTTTAAAATTTATTCTTACAACCGCTACAGCTCGAAATTCTGCGCTCTGTGAGCCTTTCGATAAGCGTCGGGAGTGAGGCCCGTGTACTTCTTAAAGGACGTGTAAAAATAGCTTCCCGAGTTGAGGCCCACCTCTTTGCCTATATCGCGGGCGGTCAGATTGGTTTCGATCAGCATTTTGCAAACCTGATCGAACCTCTTGCGCGTGAGATATTCGGATATGGATATGCCCTGACTCTTTTTGAATATGCTTCTGATATAATTCGAACTGCGGTTGACGTTCGCCGCGATGACCTCGACCGACAAAGACGAATCGGTGTAATTCTCGTTTATATATTTGAGAATAGCCAATACTATAAAATCCTTTTTAGTGTCGGACTTCGACATCTGAATGATCTTCATGACTTTTTTGCAGCGTTTTTCCACAAAGGCAATAAGATCATCGATCGACTCAAGCGCCGTGAGCGCCTCTATTATGCTGCCGTCAAAAAACTCGCCGTCGTCCTTTTCGGAAACCATCATGCCGTCGACCGCAAGAAGCAGCCGCGTGGTATGCAGCACGATCGTGTCATATGACATATTGTCGATCGTTCCGATAAAAGCTCCGATCGCCCTGCTCAGCGCGATCTCATCACGGGACTGAACGCACTCGAATATCTCCCTCTCGAGCAGCGACGGGTATTCGCAGCTGAGCCTGGACATCGAAAGCGTGTCGTCATAATTAATTATCGAAAAAGGTTTGAACGAAAGCCTGTAGAGCATGGCCGTGCGGGCGTTTTTGTAAAGCTTCGAGCATTCGTTGGGAGCGCAGCTGCCCGACGTGCAGAACGACAGCGTGGTGTTGAGCCCGAACAGCTCGATAATATGCCGCTTTAGATCCTGCGACTGCTCGCGTATAAACGAAGAATCCGAGCCGTGGTTCAGCAAAAAGCCCACAGTCATCGCTTCAAACTCGGCGCCGTAGCACTCCGAATACGCGCCGTAAAGCTCCTCGCCTATATTGCGTATGGCGTAGATAATATCCGGAATGTCGGACAGCGCCACATCATCCCCGCGTTTTATTCTGACAAGTATCACGGTAAAATACCGCGACTGCATTCTAATTCCCAGCTCTGCCGAGATCTTGGGATTGAAATCCCTGCTTCCGAGCAGGAGCCTTCTTATAAATTTTTCTCTTTTGCTGAGCTCGTTTCTATGCTCAAGAGTTGTTATATGCGCGCTTTGACGCGTCATGCTGTTAAATTCGTTAAGTTCCATACCAAAGCCGCCTTTACACAATTAAATTCGATAATATGTATTTGATTTTTTACAAATCATAGTCGATCATGTTTATCGTGTAAATAATATAACACATCCGAGCGGCTTTGTAAACATGTAAATTTGACGAAAAACAGCGCGTCAAAACTCGCGTATTAGTTCAATCTCTCTCGGAATTTTCCATACGGCCGCCTTAACGTTCTCATCGGCGCGGTAATTGGGCGCGGACGGGTTTTCGGTGCGGCCGGTGTCGCCGAAAATAAATTTTTTGTCGCCGTAAAGATTAAAGCCGGGCGGACAGCATCTGATCTCCACAAGATGCCGCTCGTCAGCCGCCATGGGCGGAACGGGCAGAGTGTTGCTTTCGCCGTAGACATATCCCAAAAACTCGTTGTCAAAATACACGGCGATAAGCGACGAGCCGCCGCAGTCTATTTTGAGTATCGGTCTGTTTATATTTTCCTCTATGTATATGATCTTTTTCGCCGAGGCCTGCTTATCCGCGAACGGATATCCGCAGCGCACCAAATTTGTCTCGCTCTCTATTCCTTGCGGACGTATGAAAAAGCTGTCTCGAGTCTGCACCTGTCTTGAGTCAAAGCTGCGCCAGCCGAAGGACGGCACTACCTTGAAGCCGCCCAAAAGAAACGCGAAGGTGTTTTGGCAGTTATCGACCACTATTTTATTCTCTCCCGAAACTATGTTGCTTGTTATATCGTAGTACGCGCCGCGCTCATCGGCCGCGCCGCGGCTTACCAGTATATCGTTTATGCTCACATTGCCGCACGGGTCGGTCACGAGCAAAGTCGTTTTTTCGGCGTAGTCCTCCGAGGCGTTGAACGCGAACTCCGCCTTGCCGCCGCCGGCGGCAGGCGTAAGAGGAAGCACGTTATCCTCGGGCAGCGTTATCGTCCATTTATCCTGATTCACAACAACGGGAACTATCTCCTTCAGCGTGTTGCGGATAAGCTCAAGCGGGATTATCTCGGTGTCGGACTTCGGTATATCATGAAGAATACGCGTTCCGCCCGCCTTGGCCTTTTCGGCATTGAGCCTGCCCTTTTTGTTAAAAGCGCAGCCGGGCGTGACAAGCAGGGTCCCGTAGGACTTTTCTCCCATGCTCACGCCGGAGCCGTCAAACGCCGCGCAGCGCTCGAACAAATTCTCATCGGTCACGTCAAAACGGCGGCTCATCTCAAACAAACGGTCGCATATACCGGTCACAGCCTCGCTGAGACGCATCGCCTCGCCGTTCTCTCCGCCCGGCGTATAGCAGCGCTGTATGGCGCGGGTCGGACACACGACCAATATCCTGTGGGCGCGCTTTTGCTCGATCTCGGCCAAGTGCCTCAATTTTTTGAATATATCGGGGATCACCGCCGACCACGGCACATGGGTCGGGAACGATATGCGGCGGGCGCTGATGGCCTCGTAGTTAAGTCGCGGATAGCACGAGTTTATCACAAAGGTGGAAATTCCGCACTCCATCAGTTTTCTCAAACATTCCTCGAAATCCTCGGGAGAAAGACCCCAGCCTGTGCCGCCGAACACCGAGGCCGCCGCCTCGCCGCCGCCCTGCTGCCGCGCCAGGCCAGACGCCATCGAGGCCGAAAAAACACTGACATCGCCGGGCGTCTTGACGGTGATCGAAGGCATTAGCGCGCCGCCGCAGCCCTCCGATTCCAAGTATGAGCCGCGCTCCTCTATCATGTTGATTGGCGAAAGCGCAGTATCGGACGCCATAAAAAGCTTTTTTCCGTGAGACAAACACCACTGCGCGACGGGCTTTAAGCTGGCGTCTCTGAATCTGGCGGTTATCCTGCGCCAATAGCGGTCTTTAAATTTCGAGGGCTCTCCCTCCGAAAACAGCTCCTTTAAAAACGGCTCGGCTTCCATTCCGTAGTCGTTTTTAAACTCCTCTTCGATCTCATCGTACCAAGGCACGGTCGAGCCGCTCAGATCCGAAAAGCCCGGAAACTTGGCGCAAAAGCCCGTTATATATTCAAAAGCCTCGCTCGAAAGCCCCGCCTTTACGCGCTCATACACGCCGCCTATCGTCTCGTAGGCGCACACCTCGTAAAAGGGCGAGGGGCGGCTCAGGTCGCTGACTTTCATAACCTCGCCGTCGTTGCCAAGAGCCAGACGGCACGAGCCCACGGCGGGCGCGGCGGCTTCTCCGCTCCGCGGACCGCTAAATCCGAGCCAAACCGAAAGCTCCTTTTCGGCGCAGTCCGAGATCAGTTTTCCGAGCGCCGAAAGAAAGCCGTCCCCGAAGTTTCCGAAGGTCAGCACAACTCCGTCAAATCCGTGTTTTTTGATTTGATCGAGCCTCTTTTTAACGATGTTCATATCGCCTTCATCGGTGATGTCGACAACATTGTCGATCACCAAAGACAGCGAAAAGTTTAATCCTTTCATAGCATCTCTCCTTACGCAAACGCTGATCAAACCGGTTGCGCGAAGCCGCAATGCGGTATTTAATCAGTGACCACTTACGTGAGCGCCATCCATGCCGCGGCATACTGTCGCATTTTCGAAGTTGACAAAACAGTTAATTATTATTATACTATAAGTACGAAAAAAAATAAACAGTTTTTTTAAAATTTTTATAAAGGAGCGAACAAAATGAAAATAGCTTTGATCAACGAAAACTCACAGGCGGCAAAAAATGAAGTGATCTATGCGTCGCTTAAAAAGGTCGCCGAGCCTTTGGGACACGAGGTCGTTAACTACGGCATGTACAGCGCGGACGACGAGGCGCAGCTCACCTATGTTATGAACGGCTTGCTCGCGGCGATCCTGCTTAACTCGGGCGCGGCCGACTTTGTGGTGACCGGCTGCGGCACGGGCGAGGGCGCGATGCTGGCGCTCAACTCATTCCCGGGAGTGCTTTGCGGACACGTTACAAGCCCATTGGATGCGTATCTGTTCGGCCAGGTAAACAACGGCAACGCCATAGCGATGCCGTTCGCGCAGGGCTTCGGATGGGGCGCCGAGCTGAATCTCGACTACACCTTTGAAAAACTGCTGTGCGATGAGATGGGCGGCGGCTATCCCAAAGAGAGAGCGGTACCCGAGCAGGCCAATAAAAAGATCTTGGACGAGGTCAAGAAGATCACGCATCACGACATTATGTACGTGCTCAAAAACATCGACCAAGACTTCCTGAAAAAGACGATCAGCGGCGAAAAGTTCGCGGAGCTTTTCTTCCCGAGCTGCAAGGTCCCCGAGATAGCGGAGTACCTGAAAGGCGTTTTGAACTAAAGAGGCGCATATGGCTCAACATAGGTACTAGGAAATAGTAACCGGATACCGGAAGCGCACGAAGTGCTTAGGGCTCCCGCAAAGCGCCAACGCAGTGCGCTTTGTGGGAAAGAGGAGCAAATTCGCAGCGGTGAGTAAAATACGCTTGCGTATTTTACGATAAGCGGAGAAATTTGCGACGCGGGATCGGCGACGCGCAACGCCGCGCAAAGGGCTCAACATAGGTACTAAGAAATAGTAACTAGATACTAGAAGCGCACGAAGTGCTTATGGCTCCCGCAAAGCGCCAACGCAGTGCAGACAGGGCTCCCGAAAACGCTTGCGTTTTTGGGAAGAAGGAACAAATTCGCAGCGATGAGCAAAAGGCGCATGCGGCTTTTGTGATAAGCGAAGAAATTTGTGACGTGGGAAAGAGAAGCAAATTCGCAGCGGTGAGTAAAATACGCTTGCGTATTTTACGATAAGCGGAGAAATTTGCGACGCGGGATCGGCGACGACACGAAATGCATGTTTTTTGACGTGAACGGTATTGTTTTTTAGAAAAATGTATGTTATAATTTCATTATAAACAAATAATAAACAATATTTTTTAAGGAGGTAACACTATGAATCCTGTTTCAACACCGTTGCCCGATGATCTCGTCGGCGGACTGGCGGTCGGAGGCATATTGGGATTGGGCGTCGGCTTTATCGCTGCGTGCGCTATCGTGTTTTGGGTATTCCAAATTATCGCGTACTGGAAAATGTTCACCAAGGCGGGCGAGCCCGGCTGGAAGAGCATTATCCCGTTCTACAACCAATACGTCATGTATAAGCTGACATGGAAAACATCGTGGTTCTGGATCTCGCTGATAGTCGCTTTTGTATACGGCGTATTCACGTCTTTAAACCAAAGCTTCCCCGATGTTATGCTCTACACGGTTCTGCTGCTCGTATTCGCGATCATCATTCTGGTGCTTACAATAATCTCGTACCACAAGATCTCGAAGTCATACGGACACGGCGCGGGATACACCGTGGGCATGTTATTCCTGTGGCCCATATTCGTGCTTATTCTTGGCTACGGCAAGTCAAGGTACATAGGCCCCGAAGGCATATCGAAATCATAAAGTGAAAAACGAGGCGGATCAAACCGCCTCGTTTTTTTATTCTCCGGGATATTTCATTCCCCATCGGGCGCGCATCTCGTCCATAACGCCAAGCACGAACAAGCTCTCTTTGTGCGGCATTTCCGCGCACTCGGTCTTTCCATCTTTTATCGCCTTGATGCAGGCGCCGAGTTCATATACATAACCCGATTCAAACTTGGGCGCTATCTCGCGGATAAGCTCCTTTTTCTCGTTATATACTTTGGTGCTTTTCCAGTTCGACGGTCCCGCTATCTCGATAATTCCGTTCTCGCACATCAATGTGATCTTCGAATCAACGCACATGTCCGTGCAGCACATCAAAGCGCCCGTCACGCCGTTTTTGTACTTTATCACGGTCAGGCTGTGATTATCCACACCCTTGTCGGACAAAACTCCCGAGCTGTACTCGATTTCAAAATCATCGCCAAGCAGCATCGACGCCGCGGTAACGTTGTAGATCCCCAGATCAAGCAGGGCGCCGCCGCCCAGCTTCGGGTCGTGTATCCACACAGAGCCCGTCTTTTTTGAGCCGAAATTCGACTGCAGCATAACGGGCTTTCCTATCTCTCCGCTTGTGATAATTTCCTTTATCTCGCGCACCCATGGGAAAAATCTGGTCCAAACCGCCTCGCATATAAAAGCATTATGCTCTCTCGCCGTTTTGAAAAGATCCTCCGCCTGCGCGCGGTTTATGCATATCGGCTTTTCGCACAGCACGCTTTTTCCCCGCTCCAGCAGCTTTTTGGAAAGCTCGTAGTGGAGAGGGTGGATCGTGGCGATATACGCCAGCTCGACTTCGGGGTCCTCGATCAGCTCGTCATAACTGCCGTACACGATCGGAATATCAAACTCTCCCGCGAATTTTTCCGCCGACTCAAGCGTTCTCGACGCAACGGCGTAAAACTCCGCCTCGTCCGTGAGCCTTACCGCCCTTGCCATAGAATGAGCGATATGCCCCGTTCCGATTATCGAAACCTTCATAAATACCTCCCGAGAGCCCCCAAGCCTCCCCTTCCTTTCAGGAGGGGAAGGTGCCTGCGAAGCAGGCGGAGGGGGTGGTTCTACTTTCTATTTATCTCATAAACATTCGTTATCGGCTTAATGCTTTCGGTCCCGTTCCAGATAAATCCGCGTATCACCATCGTGTCTGCCGTGGGAACCAGCGCCGCGTAAGCGCCCGCTCCGTCGGGATCCTTTGACGGGTCGAATTCCGTTATACCGACCTTTATCAGCGCTCCGTTTTGGTCATATCCCGCGATTATCAGATCGCAGGGCTCATACTCCGGGGCCGTGATCTCAAACCGCACCTCGCCGTCGGAAAAGGCGTCGATCTTCTCGCCTCCCTGAGTGAACCCGATCACAGGCTGACCGCTCGGCTCCTCAGTGGGCTTCGGCCCCGCGCTCTCCGCGGGTTCGGGCGTCGCGCTCTCAACGGGCTCAGGCGTCGATGTCTCAGCAGGTCCGGGTTCCGCGCTTTCCGCAGGCTCAGGCGTCACGGTCTCGTCGGGTCCCGGTTCCGCTGTCTCCGCAGGCTCGGGCGTCGCCGTCTCCGCGGGTCCGGGTTCCGCTGTCTCCGCGGGCTCGGGCGTCGATGTCTCCGCGGGCTCCGGCGTCGCTGTCTCCGCGGGAGCTTCGGTCTGCCAACCCACATACACGTTGTCTATGCCCAAAACATTCGAACCGCTGCCGCGCGTCACGCAACCTATGCTTGTGAGCGCAAGCTTTGGTATAGTTCCCTTAGGCTCTTTCGAGCCGAGCTTGACCGAGCTTCTCTTGGCATACTCGCCGCCTGCGGATTTGGTATAGACCGTCACTGTATTGTCGGCTCTGTTAAACTCGACCTTCAGGCCATACCACTCGTTCGCCTTAAACGTGAATCCGGAAACAGCCGTGTCAAGACCTTTGGGCTTTGACGCGTCGGTAAAGTCGCCCTTTGACAAGTAGTCGGTTATCTTGAGGCCTCCGTTGTCGGCTGTCTTGACTTCAAAAGCTCTGCCGTCCGACGATGTGATATACGCGTTGTCGGGACTCACGTTGTTCTTGTCATGAAATCTCATCAAAACCGCATCTTTATTGTTGTCGCCCATTTTGAATTCTTCCTCGGCTACAATGGTATCCGAATCAATGGGACTTTCGGGCGTGTAGGCCCAGCCGTCGCTTCCGGTGCCCTGGTCGTCTATGGCGAGATAGTTGTCGCCTGCGGCTTTTTCCGCTATCGAAGGCGCTTTTACGCTCGTGCCGAAGTTCACAGTCAGCTCTCTGCCATCCGTTCCCGAGACCTTGTCGCCGCCCAAGAATGTCTTTCCGGTTTCCAGATTATTGAAATCCCAAGTCTCTCCCTCCATCGGAACGGGAGTCGGAGTCGGAGTGGGTATCGCGGTCGGCTCCGGAGTTATGATCGGTCCGCCGCCTCCCTCAAGATCGGATCTCATCTGGAACGAAACTCCGTAGAATTCCGCCTTTGAGCCCTCGACATATATATAATATGTGTGTCCCGCGTAGACATCCGCGCTTGTGGACGTGTACTCACTGGTTCCCATATCGTCGCCTTCAAGCGGCTCGTTTTCGTTAACATATGAGGCAATCGGATTGTCTTTCATACCCGGCTCGTTTATCTTAAAAGTCTTAGGCTTGAATTCTTTGTTAAGACCGCCTATCTTATAATAAACCGTCACTCTTCCGTTGGCGTTGGGAACGAACGTCATCGAGGCGCCCGTGGCTCCGCTCTGACCGGGATTTGTTGTGCCCTGTATGCGGCCCGTGAAGTATACCGAGTCGATATCCTTGCTTGCGGTCCTGAACGCCATGTCCTCGTTGACCGACAGACCCTCCATCAAAGTGTCGCCCTTTTTGACTTCTTTTGACGCCTTCCACATCTTGGTGGGAGCTTCCTTTCCGAACTCTATGCCGAGGAATCTGCCTTTTGAACCCGCCACATATACATAGTAGGTCTTGCCGCCTTCGACTGCCGCCGTGAGCATCTCGTTGCCGCCGGTTCCGGTGACCGAGGCCAAATTATCTTTATCCTGATTCGCCGCTCCTTCTTCCATTATAAAAGCCGTCTTCGGATTTGCTCCGCCCAGCTTTTCGATATAAGCCGTCAGGAATCCGTCGCTCTCGGGAACAAATTTAAACGCCGTGCCGGTCGCTTTTCCGTCGACCCAGTCGCCGTTTTCCGCGCCGCTGACAAAAGAACCGAACGACTTTTCTCCGACCGTTGCCAATGTCGAGCCGCTGCTCGTTATATCAAACAGCGCCGTCAAACCGTCCACGGGCTCATAACCCGCCTTTTTGTCGGCGTCTCCCGACGAGGCGGTCCACACGGACGATGTTGACTTGACCGTGATGTTAAAATATTTTTTCATGGTATACTCGCCCGACGTTATCTCCGCAAGCAGCGATACGACCTCGTCCTCGTCCTCGGGACGGTTGACCGCAATGACCTTATTATTTTCGATAACTATCGCTTCGGACGCGCTTGACCACGTTATGGGGCAGCCGTTAACGCTTCCCATCGCGGGCAGGGTCAGCTGATCCGCCGTCTTTATCGTATCTGCCGAAAGGGTGATCGCTTTCGCGTCAGCCAAAGCTTTTTGATAATCCTCGCCCAAATCGCCGAGCGGGATCGTGGGGGTAACCACGCCCTCGGGGAACGCGTCTACCGTCAGATCGTTGATATAATACTCGATATTGGTATAGCCTTCGCCCAAATAATCCTCTTTGCTGTCATTTTTGCCCACATTAAGGCCTCTTTCGGTCTCCCAAGCGTCGTCCATACCGTCGCTGTCGCTGTCGACTATCTCCTGCTTGATCTCATCCTTGGGATAGAACTGGTCATAGTCCATATACTGTATTCCGTACTTGCTGATGGCGCTCTTTACCGCGCTGTCAGAAACAGTGTCAAACGGTCTGGCTCCGGTCAGCGAGCCCGTGCCCGTGTATGTCTCATAGAGCACTTTGGCGTCTATCAACGGTCTTGTGGTATCCTTTGTGTAGTCATATCCCGCGGCGGTGTTGTCCGACGGATGAACGCCCGCGCCCGAGTATCTTACGACTTTTTTGTAGCCTTCCTCGGCTGTGTCCAGATTATTCACGGTAGACGCGTCCTCGCCGTTTACCGCGGGCACCTTAAAGGGTACGTTCGTCTGATATGTCGCCGCGTCAAATCCCGAAACGCCGCTCCAGTTGTTTTGCTCTATCGCCTGGCTGTAGACGCTGTCGTCATATTTTCTGATCGTGTTGCCGGTCACATAAAATTTGTAATTTTCCTTACTTGAGCCGCTGGAATTATTCAAGAATCTGTCGCCGCCTTTGGTCGAAGGACCTTCCTTGAGGTAATTATTCACATAGTTGATGTGGCCCAGAGTTCCGTACGCCGTCTGATAGCCCCAGTCGTATATTACGTTGTTGGTAAAGTCCATAGGCTCGTTTCCCTTTTCGACCTTGCCGCGGAAATTTCTCGACAGGCTGTGGCACAGCAGGTTGTGGTGCCACGAGTTCTGACCCTTGCCGAACATGGCGCCGAATCCGTGAGCGCCCTTTGAATGGTACGAAACGCAGTTTGACGGGCCGACTATCGTGTACTGCACCGTCTGATTCATGTTGGTCGAGTACAGGCCGAACTGCTCGTCGTTGGCAAAGCCCAGCGAGCAGTGGTCTATGATCGAGTTGGAGCCCTTGTTTCCGCCCCAAGCGTCATAGTCGCCCGAGCCCTCGCCCTTCTCGCCGGGACGCGAGCTTATGAATCTTACTATAATATTGTCGCCGCCCATGCCGATCTTGCCGTTTCGGAGCACGATTCCCTTTCCGCCCGGCGCTGTCTGACCCGCGATGGTGACGTTGCCCTTTACCACAACATCGCCTTTGGTCAGATTGATCGTTCCGCCGACCGCGAACACAACAATACTGTTTGAGTGGCTGACCGCCTCACGGAACGTGCCGACGCTTCCGTCATCGGTAAGCTTTGTGACGATACGCACCGTGCCGCCTCTGCCGCCCGTGGAATATTTACCCGCGCCCTCGGCTCCCGGAAACGCCGGAAGCAGCGAGGCGTCAGCCGCCGAAACCGTGGCTGCGGGAGAAGCCAAACTGCCGATAATAACCGCCGCGGAAAGCAATATATTCATCAGTCTCTTTTTAAATCTCATAAAATCACTCGCTTTCAGAAAAAATATACAATAATTATACAGCAATTTTTATGATTTTCCAATAATATGAGAATTGCAAGGCAAATTTTCTGTAATTTTTAGCAATAAAACTATAACAGTTTTCGTTTTTTATCGTATTTAACGGCATCCGAGGCTTTCGGCTCCGACAATCGACCATATTTTTGTTTGACTTTTTTATAAAAAGGTGTTATAATCTTCCTGATATTTTAAAGTGGGTATTTATGTGCGTTGACCCGCTGATATATTTGGAGAGAAAAATATGGTATTTTCAAGCTTGTTGTTTATGTGCATATTTCTGCCGGTCGTGCTTCTGTTCTATTTTTGGAACGGAAACGTGACCTACAGAAACGTGGTGCTTGTTATAGCGTCGCTGATCTTTTATGCCTGGGGCGAGCCCGTTTGGGTCGTTCTGCTCATTCTCAGCGCCGCTGTGGCTTATATCTGCGGTCTTGCCATAAACAAATATTTCGGCAAATGGCAGGCGAAGCTGGCGCTGATCCTGGCGCTGGTCATCAACCTCGGGCAGCTGGCGGTGTTTAAATATTCCGGTTGGCTCGTGGACTGCGTGAACTCGGCTTTTCATCTCAGTATTCCGTTTTATAACTTTTCGCTGCCTTTGGGAATTTCGTTCTATACCTTCCAGACGCTTTCTTACTGTATAGATATGTATAGGGGCGAGGTCAAAGTCCAGAGAAATCCGATAAACTTTTTGTGCTACGTCTCGATGTTTCCCCAGCTGGTGGCGGGACCCATCGTGCGCTATATCGACATCGAAAAACAGATCAATGACCGAAAAGTCACGCTCAAGGGTTTTGAGTACGGTATACTCCGCTTCACTCAGGGCATGATAAAAAAAGTGGTTCTCGCCAACGGTACGGGCGCGATAGTCTCAACGCTGCTGAGCGGAAACATGCTTGAGTCGTCGGTGCTTTCGGCGTGGGTCGGCATAATCGCGTACACCTTCCAGATATATTTTGACTTTTCGGGATATTCCGACATGGCGATCGGCATGGGCCGCATGTTCGGTTTCAACTTCCTCGAAAACTTCAACTATCCGTACATTTCAAAAAACGTCACCGATTTCTGGCGGCGCTGGCACATGTCGCTGAGCACGTTCTTCCGCGACTATGTGTATATCCCGCTGGGCGGCAACCGAAAGCACCAGATATTCAACATCATGTTCGTGTGGATGCTGACCGGACTGTGGCACGGCGCCAGCTGGAACTTTGTGCTGTGGGGTCTTTACTACGGACTCCTTCTGGTCATTGAGAAAAAGGCGTTCAGGGGCAAGCTGATGCGGCTGCCCGCGTTCTTCGCCCATCTTTACACGATAATCGTGTTCGTGCTGGGCTGGGCGCTGTTCTACTACACCGACTTCGGCTCCCTGCGCGACTGGTTCGTGTGCGCCTTCGGCGGCACCGGCAAGCTGTACGACTACAACGGCTTCACCACGCTCATGTCCAATCTGTGGCTGCTTATCGCCTGCGGTGTTGTCTCGACGCCGATCATCAAAAAGCTGTGTCTGTGGTTTGCGGACAAGCTAAAGGCGGTAAATGTGATAGTGACGCCCGTGCTGATATTCGCGCTGCTGGCGTTCTGCTTTGTGCTGCTGGTGGGCGAGACATACAATCCGTTCCTGTATTTCAGGTTCTGATACCTAAACTTGAGAATTTTTACGAGAGGATAATATAAATGCAAACTGCGAGAAGAATTTTAACGGTCATAGCCTTTGTGCTGTTCCTGATCGCCGGCTTTGTGACGGTTGTCATTTTGCCGCGCGACGAGGCAGCCTCACAGAAAGAAAACCGCGCTCTGGCGGACTTTCCGCATGTGAGCCTTGAGAGCGTTAGCTCCGGAAAATTCGCGTCCGACTTTGAGACCTACCTTTCCGACAATGTGGGCTATCGCAGCGCCTTCACGGATTTCTCGTCGGGCTATAAAAACAAGAAGGGCATAAACGCCTTCGGCAAGATCGTGGAAAGCAACGCCGACATGGGCACCGGCGAGGGCGGCGTGGGGCGTCTGCTCGTTACCGATGACCGCGTTATGGAGATCTACAAAGCCGACAAACAGGCGCAGGACGAGTATATAGACATGGTGGACTTTTACGCCAAAAAGCTGCCCGAGAGCATTAAAATGTACTCAATGATAATACCGACCCAGATCGACTTCATGCCGTTTTACAACACGGTGGGCGACAGCGAAAAAGCGGCGATCGACTATCTGTACGACAATTTTAACGACCGCGTCAAAAACATAAACGTGTATGACAGCTTAAAGGCCCACTTCGAGCAGGGAGAGTATGTTTATTTCCGCACCGACCACCACTGGACGCAGCTGGGCGCGTATTACGCTTATCACAAAATGGCCGAGGCGATGAACTTCATGCCTCTTTATATCAACGAGTTTGAAAAGGGCGAGGTCGAGGACTTCACGGGCTATCTCTACAGCCAGGCCGAGGCGCCGTATCTCTACGACCACCGCGACACTATCGAATATTATAAAAATGCCCTCAACGACATACCGTTCGACTGCATGACGTACAGCTATATTCCGGGTCAGGCCTTCCCCTACACCGGAAAGATGTTCGACCTGAGCCGCGGCACGTCATACACCATGTTTTTGGGCGGCGATCAACCGTATATAGAGATAAACACAAACGGCGCGACCAAGAAAACGCTGCTCATGCTTAAAGATTCATACTCAAACGCGCTGATACCGTGGCTGGCCAGCTCATACAGCAAGATAATCGTTATCGACGCCAGAACGTTTGACCAGACCATAACAAAGATACTGAACACCACGCCGATCGACGACTTCCTGATAACCAACTACATCCTCGGCACCAACTTCCGCGACTACATCAAAATGTGTCGGGATATATACTAACGTAGTGATTAGCGATTAGTGAATAGCGAATATGCGGAAATACACCGACGCATCCGTTTCGGTATCCCCGCGAACGTTTGAAGTTTCTAATTACTATTCGCTAATTACTAATCACTATGTTCGTAGAGGCGGATATTATCCGCCCGCTTGCCTCCTCCCGGGAGGAGGTGGCTGCGGCTTGCCGCAGACGGAGGTGGGAATGTAGGAACTAGGTCCTGCATTGTTCGAATATTAACACAAATTTGTAACTTTTTTGTTAGAATTTTGTAATTTCTCTTTACAAAATTGTAATAATATGTTATAATACAGAAAATGATTGTGAAGAGGGGTTAGATTATTGTACGGTCAAAATGATTTATCAAAAATTAAGTCCAATCTTGCCGATAATGTGGGCAACAAAGTCAGATTAACGGCCAAGAAAGGCAGAAAACAGATTGTTACAAGAGAGGGAGTCATTGAAAGCACCTATCCCAGTATTTTTACTGTGAAGCTTGACAACCAGAATGAGTTCTTCACAACCGAGCGCAGGGTTTCATACAGCTACGCGGATGTTCTGACTAAGTCGGTAGAGCTTGTTATATACACTCCCGACGAGGGCGAGACCGATGTCATATCGGAATCCGAACCCGAAATGGAGGACATTGTTTAATCGTACATTCCTAATCTTACGTAACACATCTATCGGGGCGCAGAGCCGCTTCGGATCTCAGGGACGGCCGAATATTCGGCTGTCTTTGTTTTTTGTTATCAAAAAGTAACACATATATAAAATAAATACCCGCCGCGGGCGCTTGACTTTTTTAAAAAACTCATGTATAATATATGAGTGACTTTATGTATGCACATATTTTTGTTTATGCAGATTCACTTGTATCGACTTCTTTACCTATATAAATAATATAGAAAACAAAGTTTAATTAATTGAGGAGGTGCTTTAAAATAACTATATTACCATGGATATTATTGATAGTCGTTTTTCTGCTGGGAGTCGCGGCTGCGTTCGCGGCGTTTAAATACGGCTATTCATATAGAAAAAAATTCGCCGAGGTAAAAATCGGCAGCGCCGAGGAGGAGGCCGAAAGGATCCTGTCCGAGGCGGGCAAGACCGCGGAAAAGGACGCGGAAAACATCAAAAAAGAGAGATTGATCGAAGCAAAAGAAGAGATACATAAATTAAGAAGCGAGCTTGACAAAGAAACAAAAGAGAGACGAAACGAACTGCAAAGACAAGAGCGCCGTGTGCAGCAAAAGGAAGACGCGATAGACAAAAAAAGCCGCATGATCGAGAAGCGCGAGGAGCAGATCCAGCGCAAGCTCAACGAGGCGGAAGAGGTTCAGGCAGAGGTGGAGCGCGTTAAGAAGCTCCAGATCGCTCAGCTTGAAAAAATCGCCACCATGACGGCATCGCAGGCGAAAGACCTGCTCCTCAAAGAGGTCGAGGACGACGTTAAGCACGAGTCCGCGCTGCTCATCAAAAGCGTTGAGGAACAGGCAAAGGAAGAGGCGGACGAGAAAGCCCGCAAGATCATCACCGGCGCCATACAAAGATGCGCCGCGGATCATGTTACCGAAACCACCGTTTCGGTCGTTCCCCTGCCCAACGACGAGATGAAGGGCCGCATTATCGGCCGCGAGGGCAGAAACATCAGAACCATCGAGACCCTTACGGGTATCGACTTGATCATCGACGACACGCCCGAGGCGGTTATCCTTTCGGGCTTTGACCCGGTAAGACGCGAAGTCGCCAGACGCTCCCTTGAAAAGTTGATCAGCGACGGCAGGATCCATCCGGGAAGAATTGAGGAAATGGTTGAAAAATCCCGCAGGGAGGTCAACCATATCGTTAAAAAAGAGGGCGAGAAGGCGGTGTTTGACACCAACGTTCACGGCCTCAACCCCGAGCTTATCCGTCTTATCGGACGGCTCAAGTTCAGGACCAGCTACGGTCAGAACGTGCTTCAGCACTCGATCGAAGTCTCGCACCTTGCGGGACTTATGGCCGCCGAGCTTGACGCAGACGTGGCTCTGGCGAAGCGCGCGGGACTGCTGCACGACATAGGCAAGGCGGTGGACCACGAGGTCGAGGGATCGCACGTCACAATAGGCGCCGACCTCGCCAAGAAATACAAGGAGAACGACAAGGTAGTTCACTGTATCCTGGCGCATCACGGCGACATCGAGCCTCAGACGATCGAGGCGTGCCTGGTCCAGGCGGCGGACAGCATATCGGCCGCGAGACCCGGCGCCAGACGCGAAAATCTGGAAAACTACATCAAGCGTCTTGAACAGCTTGAGGAGATCTCCAACTCGTTTGACGGAGTTGACCGCTCGTTCGCGATACAGGCGGGCCGCGAGGTCAGGATCATGGTCAAGGCCGACAAGGTCAGCGACGACGACACCATCCTCATGGCGAAGGATATCGTCAAGAAGATCGAGGAGACCATGGAGTATCCGGGTCAGATCAAGGTCAACGTTATCCGCGAGCTGAGAGCCATCGAATACGCGAAATAAATTTATCATCCCAATAAATTGTGAGGCGGGAACCATGAAAAATATTATAACCATAAGCCGCCAGTTCGGCAGCGGCGGACGCGAGATCGGCGAAAAGGCAGCGGCTAAACTGGGCTATAAGTATTACGACAAAGAAATTATAGAAAAGCTGGCGGAGAAAACGGGGCTCGCCAAGGAATACATCCGCAAGGCCGGAGAGTACGCTCCCAGCAAGAGCATGTTTTCCTACGCGTTTATAGCCCGCAACAGAGACGGCACATCAATAACCGACTACCTATACAGAGTTCAGCGCGAGCTGGTTCTTGAGATCGCCGACGAGGGTCCCTGCGTTATCGTGGGCCGCTGCGCCGACTATATTTTAAGAGAGCGCGGCGACTGCCTCAACGTGTTTATCAGAGGCGCGCTTGACTCTAAGATCGAGCGCGTGACAAAGCTCTATTCCGTGAGCGCCGACAAGGCGAAGAAAATTATAAAGGACGCGGACAAAAAGCGCTCGATAAACTACAAATACTGCGCCGAGCGCGAGTGGGGCGTTATGAAGAACTATGACATATGCCTTTGCAGCACCGCCCTCGGCATCGAAAAATGCGTGGACCTGATCTGCGCGGCGGCAAAATAATAAAGAGACACAAACAGGCGCCCGATCGGGCGCCTGTTTTTTTATATCAGGATCTCAAATCAATATACTCCGGAACATCGGTCAAGGGTTTGAGGCTTCCGTCTTTGTTCCAGACGAACACCTTTATATGGTCGGCCCCGGCTCTGTATTCAAATTCACTCTTTACATCCGCTCCGTCATACTCGGTCGAGCAAATATCGATCATCGCGCCGTTTTCGTCATAAAGCGCCGCCAAAACCGCGGATATTTCCCTGTCCTCCGCCCGCAATCCGTCAAGACTTGTGCTCACGGTGATAACGCCGTTTTGGATAACAACATCACTGTTTGATATTTTTTGATCCGGAGCAGGGCTCGCCGTAGGCGACGTAGGCGACGGCGGTGTCGTTGTCCCCGACGGTGTCGTTGTCGGCGGAGCCGTTGTCGACGTCGTCGGTGTCGTTGTCGCCGTCGGGGGAACCGTTGTCGCCGTCGGTGGTGTCGTTGTCGGCGGAGCCGTTGTCGACGTCGGGGGAACCGTTGTCGGCATCGGAGGTGTCGTTGTCGACGGCGGTGTCGTTGTCGCCGACGGTGGTGTCGTTGTCGCCGACGGAGGCGCCGTTGTCGGTGACGGCGAGGGCGATCCCGGAGCTTCGCTCGGCTGCTGTGTCGGCTCGGGCGCTGTGTCCGAAACGATCACTTTGAGTGCGGCCGCCTTTTTCGCCTGCGGCGATATATATGTTATCACCGCTGTTCCGTTCGCCTTCGCGCTAACCGTTCCGTCGTCGGCCGCCACTGCGACGCTCTCGTCGCTCGAATAGGCGTATACCGCCGAGTTCACGCTGATCTCGGGATAGAACCCTATCGCGGGCCTGTACGATGCTCCTGGTCTCAGCGTTACCTCGCTCTCGGGCAGGCGCAGCGCCATGGCTTTTTCGCTCGATATCCGCAGCATCGCGATGTTGTCGCGCTTCGTCGTCTCTTTTGCCGCGCACTCTGCCTCGGCCGTTAATCCCAGGCTTTCGTAGCTCTCGGTGAAATTATACAAAGACGGGTCGACCTCCGCCTCAAATTCCGTCTCGTCTCCGCCCGCGAGAGAGACAATATTCCGAGAGAACAGCTCTGTTCCGTCTTCGGCCGTCAGAGTAACGGTTATGTTGTCGACCGGCTCCGCGCCAGCGCTGCGTACCCTTATCTTCACTTTTCCGGTATCGAGCAGCGCGCTTCCGTCGATCTCGGCCGCTATATTCGCACCGCCGACAAACGCCGAAGCGGTATTGTTTGACATATCCGTCTCGCTTATTAAGGGAGCCGACACTGTGACCGACACATCCTGCGCCTCAAAGCCGGGCGGGATATCGAAATCTATTTCCGCAGTTCCGTATTCTCCGGCCGGTATATCCGCCGCAGCGCTGCCGCTGTAAAGCTCGCCCGCTTTTGAGCCCGTCACCGTGACGGAGACCTCGCTAAGATCCTTCGATGTGTTGTTCGCGATCATCAGCTCAAGCGCCGCAGTCTCGCCCGGGGCCGCAGAGCCTTTTTGCTCGGCTCCCGCCAGGACTATATCCTCGCGCGCTTCCGCGCCGAACACCGCGAGTCTTGTCTCTCCCGCTATATTATTGTCCGGATCGACCTTGGCCAGCACCGCGTATATCGTTATGTTTCCGTTATCATCTATATCGGCGCTGTATGAGCGTATTTTTTCGTCCAAATCGGTTATCGGCACGGGTTTTTCCCATTCATAATTTTCATTCCTGAACGACGCGTACAGATTTGACTTGAACCCGTCGCTCACCTCGTATATCACAGCGTCGTCTCCCACAAGCGCCATGCTCTCCGCGCCGGGGCACTCGGCATATTCATAGATCGAGGAATAACTGAGTTCGCGCAGCGTTCCGTCTTTGGTGTAGTACAAATTGCTGCCGCCGCTGTAAATACCCGTTATGCCGTCGCCGCTGTCCGCCTCGTCTTGGTTGTTATACAAAACTTTGCCGCCGCCGCTTTTCTCGGCGTAACAAAGCATATTACCGCTTGAGTCCACGGCTGTGTCGTACACGATCGGCAGATCGTCATACACGACCTCGGAAGGCCTCGCCTCGCCGTATGCAATCTCTGTCCTTCTGACCGTCTCTCCGGTGGTGTTTACGCCCGGCATTCCGCTGTTTTCGTTGTTCGTTGTGTACAGCACATACGCGGTCGAATAATCAAGACCTATGCGCGGACTGTACTCATAATCATTACCGCTTGTTATATCGATAGGCTCGCTCCAAGCAGAATTTTCAAACTCGGCGTATGATATGTCTATTTTTTTCGCCGCCGAGTCAAGATCGTCGTTGTCGGTCAGAGGCTCGGACGCGTTCTGCCACGCTATGGCCGCTTTGTCGTAGTCCGCCGTCAGGCTGAACTCAAAGTCGGCCGTGCCGTCCGCGTCTATCTGCTTCGGCTGGGTCATAACGCCGTCCTTCTCTATGCTGTAGTAAAGCGCGGTTCGGTTGTTCGCCGTTCTTGACGCGTCGTCGTCGAGCCAAACAACAAGCGTTCCCTCTTCGCCGAGATCCGCCGTCTGCACCTCGCTGTACGGATATATGTCCGCCTTAAAGGTTCCGGGAAGCTCGTCCGCGGCCGAAGCTCCGCCGAGATAATCGCGCGTCACGGGTTTCAGATCCTCGGGGCCGTCAATCGACGCGAGAGAGATGCTTTCCGCTCTCGGCCAAAGCCGCGTTCCGGCAAACTCTATGCTGTCCTCGTATGCGAAGCACAGGAACTGCAGCGCGTAGTACAGCTTGGCTTTAAGCTCGACCACCGCGTTTTCCTCAAGCGACTTCATGGGCAGGCGCAGACTGTTTTCTATGCTGCCCTCCAGGCCTATCTCGGCGCTCGCCGCCTTTTTCAGGCCCACGCCCACGCCGAGCCTCGGCGACAGCGCCGCCGTCATATCAAGTTTCATGTCGAGCTCCGGATCGGAGTACACCGCTTTTTTCAGCTCGAACTTGGCCGAAGCACCCGCCTCGCCTTTAAGCCCGAAAGCAATAAACACATACGGCGCCGGCGGCAGAGGATATCCTCCGCTGAACTCGGCTGACGCGGCCACCACAAAGCCGCCATCCACAAGGCTCAGCTTTCCGTTTTCGCCCTTAAACTTCAGGAACCCTCCCGCCGACATATCGGCTTCAAACCCGAAGGATTTTTTCTTGGGCTTAAACAGGTCTCCCGCCTTGATGATCTCGTCAAGCTCGACCGTTGAATCAACGGCCTTTTCGTATATGTCCGCCACCTCGTCATACATTTCTCTCCACTCATCGCTCTCGGCGTTTTCGGGTTTTCCCTCGGGCGTGTCCTTGCCTATGTCCTCATAGTCGCCCAAAAGCACCTCGTAGCTCTTGTCGGTCTTGTTGTACGCGACCTTCACGTTTTCAAACAGGTCTTCGGTGCTGAAGCTGTACGGCAGCTCAAATATGCTGAACTCCTTGCCCGCGATGCTGATCGACGGGCCTTTGATCGTGACCGACTGATCGTTTCCGGAAAAAATATCCTCCTTGTCAAGGTCAAAGGCGTTTACCTCCACCGTGTTCACGCTGTCATTTTTGGCGATGTACATCTTGTCGCTGTGCACCTTCTCGCCCTCTACCGCCACTTCCATATCACGTATCAGGCGGCTTTCGTTCAGCTTTACCACTCCGTTTTGGTCGGCCGTGTGCTTTTCGCCCTTGATCGTCACTTCCGCCCCGGCTATCGGCTGCTCGGTCACCTCGTCGACCACCTGCAGCGCGTAGTTATCGGCCGTCGGCTCGGGCGGCTCAGGCATCGCCGCCGTGCCCGAAGCGCGTCTGCTTACATTAATTATGGACGTCGCATCACAACCGTCAATAGAGCATCTAAGTGTAAAGTCCTCATTGTTCGTAAAATAATGCCCTTTTTCACAAATATGATGATTTCCCGGAGCCGAGGGCGCCAGCGTCTTTCCGCACACATTCGCAGTAATATTACCACTGTAATAATTGCCCGAATCACAATCACTAACGTGAGAATACGAATCATTGGTCAAAAACATATCCCCGATCAGACAGCAGCCGCTGCCGAAAGCGATCCCGGCCAGTTCCCATGTTCCGTCGGCTCTTATATTTCCGACAATGCTGCAATTATTGCTTTCACGGATAGCATGAACGGCGCTGATATTTTTGCAGTTTATATCTCCCTCAAAATAACAATTCTCGCATTGATAAACACACTCAAATACGACCATGTTTTTGGCTGTGACATCGCCAATAAAAACGCTGTCGGACGCTTTCGATATAATGGGATGGTTCGCAAAGCCGCTGTCTTTTTCCGCTAAAGCAAATTTAATATCTCCGACAAAATAGCAGCCCATACATTCATTGTTGACTTCTCCGACGATGGCATAGCCGGAACCGTTCGCGGCGTTTATATTTCCCTCAAAATAGCAATCCGTGCCGCTTTTTATTCCTCCCGCGCCGCCCGAGGAATTTATGTCGCCTTCAAAATAACAATCCGTTCCGTTTTTTATTCCGCACGCGTTGCCCGAGGAATTTATGCCGCCTTCGAAATAGCAGTTCGTTCCGTTGTCTATTCCGTACGCCTCTGTTACGGCGTTGTCCTCGTCGGCGCGGGCGTTGACGGTGATGTCAAGCTCTGCCATGCAGTCCTCCGCATTGTTTAAGCCGAACACGCTCAAATCGGCATGTCCTCCCTCAGGAGGCGCGATGTTTCCGCCCATCTTGACCGTTCCCGACACAGAACAGTTTTCGGCCCGCGCGTTTCCGATCGGGCTTACCGTCATACTATCCGATACATTCGCCGTGATATCTATTTTGACGTTCTCAAGATCCATGTTTGTTACAACGTTATTTTGACCCTCTCCGCCGATAAGACCGACCGCGCCTGCGCCGAAGCTGCCCGTTATCGTCAGATTTTTTACCGCGTGCCCGTCTCCGTCTATGATCGTGTCGGACAGGTCAAGCGGCTTTCGGGATGCCCCCGACATATCGATATCGTCGGTCAATATATATGTTCCGCCGACTGTGCCGTCGATCGCCAAAAGCTCCTCGGCGTTTGAGATCTCAACAATATCCGCGCCCTCGGCAACAGCGGGCAGCGTCGGGACCGCGGCGGCCAGCACCACCGTCATGATCAAGCAAAATATCCTTTTCATAATTCGCACCTCGCTTTAAATATATATTTTTATTGATTTGTAACATTATACATCATAATGAACAAAATGTCAATAAATATAAAAAAGCGTTCGGGAACCGCACAAGCGATCCCCAAACGCTCAAAATCAAGCCGTTAAAATGTCAGTCGGGCGGCCCTCATCATTGCTCGATATCTATCGCGAGCCCGTCGTTGTACTCGGCGGCCTCGCCGAGCACCGCAAGAATAAGGTCCGCGCGGCCTCCCAGATGCTTTTTAAACTTTTTCACGCGCTTTAAAACCAGCGTGACAGGCGGCAGCTCGCACAAAACGTCATAGAGCGCGTCCAGATTTTTCCCGTAATAATCGGGAAAATCCAGCCGCTCGGCTATTATATCATGAAAATCCGACTGCTTTTTTATTTTCCCGCAGTCTATTATAATTTTCGAATCATCAAACTTATACATAACCCCGCCTCTTTCTTTTTTAATAAAAATTATCCGATACCGCAATTTTCACGCAAATTGCGGCTTATCAATTATACAAAGCTAAATATTCGCATGTATCGGTTATAGGTCTGAGACTTCCGTCTTTCCTCCAAATAAACACCATTATATGGTCGGCCTTATCACTGAATTTAAACTCGCCTTTTATATCCGTTCCGTTATATACCGCCGAGTACGCGTCGAGCACCGCGTCATTTTCATCATAGAGCGCCGCGAAAACCACGGCGTTTTTTCTTTCTTCGAATGACAGACCGCCAAGATCGGTGCTGACACAGATTTTATTATTATCGATCACAAACTCGCTCTTGGCCGGCGATGTAATATTACTGTTAAAATGGATCTCCGCGCTGCTCAGGCAGTCATTGTATTCCGCTATGCTTAATGCGTCCCAATTGTCCTTATTTCCGTTATAATACACATCTTTAAGTCCCGCGCATTCCCTAAACGCCGAGAATCCTATATTCGTTACGCTTTCCGGTATAATAACAGATGTAAGATTTTCGCAGTTATGAAACGCGTAATCACCTATACTTTCAACGCCGTTCGGTATACTGTATTCCGGCCGGATCTCATCTTTCGCGTAAGCTATAAGCTCAGTCTTGTCTTTATCAAACAGCACTCCGTCCTCCGACGAGTACGCACTGTTTTCGGGCGCGACCTCAATATTAAGTCTGCCGCATTCGAAAAACGCTTCCGAGTTGATATTTTTAACATTTTGTCCGATTTTTACGCTTGTCAAAACCGCGCAGTTCCCGAACGCTTTTTCGCCGATAACTTCCGCTCCTCCGCCGACATCCACGCTTTCCAAGGCGCCGCAGCCGTAAAACGCCTGTTTTCCGACTGAAACCACACTATCGGGTATTTGGACGCTTGTGATGTTTTCGTTCCCCAAAAACGCCATGCCCGCTATGCACTTCGTTCCGTCACGAACATAGTATTTTCCCGTCTTTTCGGGATCTGCCTCAATAAGATGCTTTCCGATATAAATATCGCCGTCAGTCCGATTTTTAGGATCGGCTAAATAGGCCGTGCCCGCGATGACAGAGTATCCTATGCTCATCACTCCGTCCGGAATACTTATCTCTGCCAGCTTTTTGCAGTTTTCAAACGCTCTTTCGCCTATGCTTGTCACACTGTCGGGTATATCAATGCCCGGCAGAACCGAACAGCCCAAAAACGCGCTATTGCCAATGCTTATAAGACCGCTCGGCAAAGTGACGTTTTCAAGATTCACGCACTCCTCAAACGCGCCGCTGCCGACGCTCGTGACGCCCTTATCTATTATTATTCTGTTTATTTCCTTTTTTCTTTCCTGCCACGGGCACTCATAGCCGTAAGATGAATCAAAATTCTGCATATCGCCCGCGCCGCTGATTATCAAAATACCGTCGCTCAGCGACCATGTCAGATTATTGCCGCATTGTCCGCCGGCAGCCGAAACGCACGACGGAATAAGGAATAAAAAAATCAAAAAAGATAATATAAAGGAAACACTTCTTCTCATGATACGCGTCACCGTCCAAATAATATTAAAAAATACACTCCAAAAAAACCATCACAGAGATTAGCGAACATAGTGATTAGTGATTAGAGAATAGCGATTAGGACGTCGTCCTTTGTGACATGTTCTTGATATTTTGTATCATCTCATCGCTTATTCCCGCTTTGCGCATGTTTGCTATCATCGCGTCTATGCCTTCCATGCGGCCTTCTTTGCGGGCGTCTCTCATCATTGCTTTTTGTATTTGCTCATCGTCGTACAGGGAAAACATTATATCATGCACCTCAACGTAGTGATTAGTGATTAGCGAATAGCGATTAGGAAATCGGCCGCTGTGACATATTAGCGATATTTTGTATCATTTCGTCACTTATTCCCGCTTTGCGCATGTTTGCTATCATCGCGTCTATGCCTTCCATTCGGCCTTCCATTCGGCCTTCCATTCGGCCTTCCATTCGGCCTTCTTTGCGGGCGTCTCTCATCATTGCTTTTTGTATTTGCTCATCGTCGTACAGGGAAAACATTATATCATGCACCTCGCTTTCGTGGTTTGACAGGTATTCTTTCAGGATATTTCTGTCTTTGCATATTTTTATCGTTTCGTCTATCGCCTTTTTCGTCCTGCCGTGGGTCTTTACCCGATCGTTTAAGATATGCGTAAACATCACGTATTGGTTGATTATGTCGCCCTCGCGGCTTTCCGTGATCACTTGACCCTTACGTCCAAGGCCGTTTCGTCTCCGCCAAAATATTCCTCGCTCAGGCTTATCTCTTTTTCCTCTACCTTTTTCTCACCCGTGTAGATCACATAAAGCTCCGGCTTCGGGATCTCGAGCTTTTTTGAGCCGTAGATATTAAGCTCCTCTTTTTCGATATAGTCCTGATACGTCTGCACAAGGTACATAAGGCCTCTGATTATTATATTTACCGTCCAGGTGCTTTGCGCTTCGACAAGGACTATCAGCCTTTTGTCCATCATAAAGCCCAAGTCGTTATACAAGCTGTCGGTCAGTATATTCTTGAGGGTGACTATCTCGATCATGTCCTCGGTCACATAGTCGGCCTCGGGGTGCAGGGCTTTGTAGAGCTCCACTATATATTTTGTGTCCTGAAACAAACTGGTAAACACGCTGTCTTTAACGTTGCGCTTTAGTATCTTTTTGCTGTTAGGCACGGCAACCACTTCCTATGTTTTGATATACTTATTATATCCTATTTTTGCGAAATAGTCAATATATTTGTTTGTCTCGAGCAGCACAAATGAAGCATAAAATAATTCAAAGGCGGAGCCGACGGCTCCGCCCGGTTTGGATTTATTGGGAAGAATTAATTATTTTATAACGAAATATATTCCGGAACATTTATGATCGGCTTAAGGCTTCCATCCTTGTTCCAAACAAATACTTTGATATGGTCGACGCTGTCGCTGTTTTTCAATACACCGCTTATTTCCGACCCGTTATACACCGCGTTATAAGAATCGGTTACCGCACCACTCTCATCATAAAGCACCACAAACACCTCGGATTTTTGTTTTTCGGCTTCACTCAGATCATTAATTGATGTTTTTAAAAATATATTATCATTGTTTATCTCAACAACACTTTTTGTCAAACGGTTATTATAGTATATATTTGCATTTAAAAGGGATTCGTTCGTTACAAATTCTTCTTCCATATTGTTCCATTCATCTTCGCTGCCACCGTAATATACGCTTGTTAAACTCTTGCATCCACCAAACGCAGCATAGCCTATGCTTGTCACGCTGACAGGGATGTTTATGCTTGTTAAGCTGCTGCAACCGGAAAATGTAAACTCTTTGATACTTGTCACACCGGTCGGGATATTTATACTTGTTAAGCTGTCACAGTCGGAAAATGCGTAAGCAGCTATGCTTATAACGCTTGACGGGATATTTATGTTTGTTAAACTGCGGCAACCCTCAAACGCAGACTCGCCGATGCTTGTCAAGCCAGACGGAATATTAATGCTTATTAAGCCATTGCAACCCTCAAACACAGACTCGCTGATGCTTTTTACGCCGTCGGGTATATTTATGCTTGTTAAGCCTTTGCACCCATAAAACGCGTATCTTTCGATGCTTGTCACGCCGGACGGGATATTTATACTCGTTAAGCCGCTGCATTGGGAAAACGCAAACTCGCCGATGCCGGTCACGCTATCCGGAATATTTATGCTTGTTAAGCCGCTGCCCCATGAAAACGTACTTTCGCCAATGCTTGTCACGCCGTTGGGAATAGCATAAGCCGTCTGAATTTTATATTTCGCGTATGCCAAAATTATTGTTTTATCTTTGTTGAACAACACTCCGTCAACTGATGAATAATCATTATTCTGTGGAGACACTTCTATGTTAAGGCTCCCACATCTTTCAAACGCGCCATTATCAATGCTTGTAACACCTGCAGGGATATTTATGCTAATTAAGTTTTCGCAACCGTAAAAAGCCGTATAGCCAATACTTGTAACGCTGTCTATTTAGAAGTCGTCTTTGATACAATCGAACAATCAAAAAAGTAGCTGAAAACACCTAAAATAAAGCCTTTCGGCAACTCCGAGCGGTTTGCCGAAAGCCTTTTTCATTATGGCTCAATTCGATAATAATATCTGCCAAAAAACATTTGAATCCTCTCAAATGATAAAATAAAATCTTTTATAAAAGTAAAAATGTTATAATACCTAAATACTATTATATTACTAATTACAAGGGCCTTTTTCACGGCTCTGTGGAAAAAGATGTGTATGTAATAAACAAACTGACTTCGACATTGTGTAAATTATGGGTTTATCGTCTCTTTTGGTTTTTGTATATTTCTTGATATTTCACGTAATAATTACAGATACGTCGGCTCACTTTTTCACACAAGCCTTTAATTTGGTGTATAAATCTCTCGTTAAATATTTTATGCATTAAGGATCGCCCTTTTATTCCCGATATCCGTTATTCACTCGTATTTCTTTGCTATTAGTTTTGTACATCGTTGAAATTGCTATTTCGTCATCAAACTTCTTTTTACCTTTATTTACGTGCATATTATCAAATACCCCATCGTCATGTATTTTTCGAGTGACACAACTGCGTCCGGTATTTTACAATTCGTCATATCTACGCTTATTATCTTTGTAAAATCAAAGATTTTATGTACATTGCTCAGTCCGTTCAAAATAAAAACATAAGTATTTTTATAGATTATACTATTTGTAGGTATTCGGATTTATCCGGCTGAAGACGTTGTATTCGTTTGTATGCGGCAGGATGCGAGCAATACAAAATATCAGACAACGATTTTCCCGGACTGTTATCATCTGCAAATCGGCTCAGGAAATATGCCAGCTGCACCCCGTATCCCAGTTCGGCCGCGTATCGGTCCGCTCTGTACTCACAGCGCCGGCTGACAACGCCCATACCGAACCGATATATAAACAGCACCGCCCGCTGGATACCGCCGGATATTGCCTTGATTATTTTTGAGATTTGAGAAAACAGTATCAGCGATACAACTCCGCCGCACAATCCCAGTACGCATAAAATCAGAAAAACGATCCACATAAAAGATGTCGCGGCGAACGCCAGTACAATGAGCGACAATATAATAAGTGTAATATCGGCAAATATTATTCTGTGAAATGCCGCGTCAAAATTCAGCGTATGGCTCAGTTCATGACTCATCACGGCGCACAGAGTAATTTCGTCGCAGCATTGGAGCAAGCCTCTTGTTACGGCAATATTTTTATAGCCGTAGGCAAACGCGTTGATCTTATCGTCAGGAATTACGTGCAGCTTTATATTCGGCACCGCAGCGCCTTTCTTGATTTTCGCGTCATTTTGGAGCAGAGCAAATGTCCTGTGCAGTTTGGAGGACGTATAGCTGTCACAATTCTCCGCTTTAACACAGCCGTCTTTTGCCATATCAATATATTCACCTATCAATGTATAAAGAGCTATACCGGCTGTTATTATCGCCGCCGCCTCTATACCGAATAAAAAATATATTATAACAAAATTAACGCATAATTCCACACATACCTTTATTATTCCCAAAGCCCTCATGTTAAATCCCATCCTTTATGATCCTTATACGGAAAAGATCGAGCTGTTTCCCGCGATCTCTATTATCCCGCACCCTTGCTGCATACCCGCGATCATTTCCTTACGAAATTTAGGTTCGCGGCAGGGCGCATTGGTTGTATAGGTCTCTGTTTTGTTTTTTCCAAACAGTATATCTAACGGTTTGTTGGCTTTCCATCTTCTGTCGTAAGTAACAGCGGAAGAAGTTTTTACAACATCGATATCGCCCATCTCTTTTTCTATAGCAAGGCATGAATCCATAGCTGTATGACGAGTATATATTCTCGCCGAAAAGCAGTTCGAAACCGACCTGATCTCATCGGAATTTCCCAAAGTAAATATATCTTCGGAAAACATATGGATCTCCGCGGCGCTTGCGGATACGCATGACAAAAAATCCATTATATAATTCCTGTCACCTTTTCCTTTATCAAAAACCACAACCGCTATATTATCAGGCGCGTCCTCGATCGTGTACGCTATCATTTTTACGGCTATATTTTTCAAAACATGATCCGAGTCCATTTCGCTGATTTTAAAATATTTTACACAACGCGCGTTCTCATTATCGTATAACGATTTATTTCCCATGATAAAAGGAGCCAAGAGAAAGAGCGTATCCTCAAAATCCGCGGCCGCGCTGCAAATTTCCGAATATTTCCCAAGCAAGTGCATTTGCCGGGTCTGATCTATTATTCCGCTAAACAACAGTTCCTGTAGTTTTTCCTCGACAAGTATAGCGGAGCTGTATTCCGATAATACTTCTAAACTCATTGCGGAATGATCGTCCTTTGACAGTTTCCTCAGATAGCTGATGAAATTTATATATGCGATCAGCTTCTGCTTCTTCTGCTCTGTATAGTCCATCAATTGCAGCAGGCATCTCAGTCTGCTCATATTTTTTACACTCTTTAAATTTATCGGATCATATAAGCAGAATTCCCCCGAAAGCCCGTTCTGCAAAGAAAAGCCTTTCGTCCGCAAATTATTGAGTTCCATCATATCATAAGTATCGTCTAAGATAATTACCTGCCGGCCCGTTTCCGCGAACCTACCGAAAAGATCGTTTAAAACAACGTTTCTTATCGACGGATCGGTTCCGGAAACAAGATAATTTAACGGCATATTTGCAGGCCCGTATCGCGAGATCTGATTTGCAAATGTCAAATAATTCATCATAAGCACCTCCGATTACAGTAATATTTTAACGCGCTGCGGATCAGCGTCCCTTATTTTCACATAGCATTCGCCTATCCCCATACTTGAAAGCTCCTCGGCCGTTACTATCGGCTCCGTTTTTATCTCGACCGAGGGCTGAGAATATCTTGATATCCCAAGGCTCACAAATTGCTTTTTTCGGTTTCCGTAGATCTTTTGCAACTTATCAACAGTTAAAGGGTCTCCGGGAGAGAATGACACTATGGTGGGGAACCCGGCAAGCGCGGCATTTGTTATATGTTCGGCGTTAAGCTCGGGAGCAATACAGTATATTTTTTCAAGAGACTGGGTGCTCAGAATGACATGCAAATTATTTCCTCTTCCCAGCGTCGCCGCTTCCATTAACCCGAAGTCACATTCCAATGTTGCCGCCTCATCCAGCACCAACAGAACCTTTTTATCCCTATCCACCTGTTGAGACAAACGGTTTTCGATGATTTTATGCAATATCAGTCTGAAAAAAATATTCGAGGAAGCCCGTTTGCCGTAGTCATAAACAAGGAATAACCGTGTTCCGTATTTATTGTCTAAAAAATCATGGACCGTATCGGTGCCGTCATTCGAGTAAAAAGGTCCTATAAATTTTTCTAAGACCGTATTTAAAAATGCCATTACATCTCCGGCTCTTCGTGGCTCTTTGTATGGCTCGTTTGGTGAATATCCGAGATAGTCGCGCAACACATTGCTGTTGGGCCTGTATTCCGCGATATGACTGATCAGCTGTTTTTTGGACATGTATTTAAGTCCGTCAATTACCTGCTTATTGGACGGCGAATTTTTATAACAGTACAGGATGGTTTTCAAGTATGCCTTAAACACCGACTTCGCAGCCTCGACCCAAAAACGATTTTTGCCATCGTTCATCAGGTCGGAAAACAACATACCTGAAATTTCCTCAAGCTCACTTTCCCAATCGTCCGACTGCCTGATCTCAGAGATAAGATTCCACCTGAAAACATTCATACCCTCATTGTTATTTGTAAAGCACACCGCTTTATCATTACCTCTTATGTATTCTCGAAAGTCGTTTTTGACATCTAAAAAAACTGTGAGCTGATTGTTTTCATCCTCTAAGAACTTATCTACTGTTTTCTTTGTAAATGTGCTTTTTCCGAATCCTGTTTTGCCGACTATCAAGATATTATCGGAAATTATAGGTATTCGGATATACTCATTTGTATATACGTTTACCCCTCCGATACTCTTCTTCGCTTCGGGCCAAGCACAATAATTCCTTTTAGCGGGTATTTCATAAAACATATTTGTCCCTCCTTACGCAAAGTCAGTTATCGTTGTGATCCGAAAAATCAATATTGGCATCCGCTTCCGCGGCAAGGTCGACTTCCGCGTCTGACATATCCGAAACAATGCCAAATTCCCGGTCGGCCTCATCATAAATATCCGTTCCGTACGCAGCCTCGCTTTCCGATTCAAATTCATAGCTGTTCTCCGCATGGTTCCATTCCGAAGATATTGCTGTCGGGCTGTATTCCGCTGACGCGGGCGAAGAGCCGATCTCCGTGTCGAGCGCTATGTAATCATATGTTTCAAGTATCTGATTCGTCGTGGGGTTTAAATCTTTCATCTCTCTGTCAACTTCTAAAATATATTCTCTGTCACCCAGGCTTTTGGCAACACCTGCCGCACCCGCCTCTCTTGCCGCGACTTCGGCGGGGTGGTTGCAATATCCCGCATAGTCGGTATCGGGATCCGGCTCCGGGGAATTGCGTTCCGCCAGTTCCGACTGAGTATAAAGGCTCCTTACTTCCGGAATAAACTCCGCCTGCCAATCCTTGACATGCTCGCCTTCGTGATAAACAGTATCGACATTTTCGATATAATTCGGATTATTAAGTTCGTTAGAATTTATTACGATCTCGTTATTAAGCTGATAACCCCAATCGTTTTTGCCCATTGGTTCTGCCCCGACCTCGGCGGCAACGCGCCCTTGCTCCATGGCGTTTTTATCTTCGATTGCCTGCAGATCATCTATCTTTTCGTCCGGAGTCATTTTGTCCCACGCCACAGGGTTCAGATTGCGCATCGCCATTTCGTACCTGTGGTCGATATTCCATTTTTCACTATTTGTCACTGTATTTGCCTCCTTTTATGTATGGAAGAATTATAAAGATTCTTCCATACATAACTTGTTTAATAGTTTAATAATTTAAAACGGATTGTGCTGTCTGAGAATCGTATCCGCAAATTATAACCGATCGATTCGTTTTTGCTATCTCGCTGTCCAATGATCCGTCGCTCAATATGTCGTTTTGGTAAAACGGATTGTCTATGCCCGTTCCCAGGGTTTTTAATTGGCCGTCATTTACGCCCATTGAAACCAGAATGTCTTTAACCGTTGCGCAGCGTTTTAATGAGAGTTCTTTAAGCTCGTTCGTCGTACCCGCTGACGCGGTTGTGCCAATGAGCAGCAGCTGCTCGCCGTTGTTGTCCGCTGTCATGTAATCCGCTATCGGTTTCAGTATTTTTTTAACTTCATTTACGTCGGTAAGAAGCTCCGCGGAACCCGGCTTAAAATTCAGGATTTCCTCGCCTAACCTGATGCTGGTCTTAGGATCATATGTTTCGATCGCGCCGGCCGATTGGATAACTTCAACGCAGCTCACCTCCGGCAGCTCTGTGAAACCGGGTTGACCGCCAATAGGTGTTGCCTCCGAAAACTCTACCGAAACAGCATTACTCTTGCTTAGGATCAAGCTCCATAAGTCTTTTAAAATTGCGCGTTCCTTCGGGGTAAGTTCTTTTTGTGCGCCGCCGACATCTCCAAGGCCCGAAAAAACAATTTGTATACCGCTCAGATCCGGAATATCCATGCTTGCCTCAAGGTTGGCGACTACCTTTTGGGTGTCTATAGTGTCAATTAACGAATTTACGAATGTAAGCGGGCCTGTCGTATCGACGCCCGTATCCATTACGATCAGGCGCTTATTCTCCTTATCCGAGCTTCTGAACTGCCGAGCCGCCAGCTCTATCGCCCGAAGATCTGAAAATTCCGGTGTTTTGGCTTTGGCCTCATCCGATGATAACAGAGACATAACTTGCGCAGTATTTTGATTAACGATACTCTCGAGCTTTGATTGGGAATAGCTCTTGTCGATCGCCGGGCATTGGATCTCGGCAGCGACGTATGGCGCGCCATCGGCAATTATAATTGTTATTGTACCTCCTGTCAAACATGATTCTTTGATCGTTTCTTCGGTCTCGGACGTATTAAATGATTTCGTGTTATCATGGTTGCCTGCTACAATTACTGTGTCGGTGGGTACAAGCTCCGGTGCGGGATGCCGGCATATTATATTACTGCACCCGCACAAGCTGCCTATAATGATCCCAGCGGTTATGATAGTTGCAAATTTCTTAAACATAATTTTTTCCTCCTTATTATAATTTTATATTATTCTTATGTTAGGCCGCTTTAGGTCTGCGGTCAACTTTATTATCTTGTAGTTCCTTCTTGGTAAATACCGTATTGCTCGTATCCGGAGTTTCAAGAAGCTCTGTCACGGCATGAGGAGTTCCGAGTTTTTCTGCCGCAAGCTCGCGCACACGGCGCTTCATTTCCTCTGCTCGATCTTTGATCTCATCGAGTTTTTCGTTATATAAGATATCATCTCGCTTTATGAGATCGATCATGAGCTCCCGCTCCAGTTCCTTTGTGTATGTAATCTGAGTGATTAAACTATCCGCAATTTGTATCTTGTGGAGCCGCCTCAGATTTTCCAGTTTTTGCTGAGGCGGATTCATAATGGTGAGAACAAACGCGGCTACGCTTGTGAGGATCGGAAGCATGCTCATCAAAAAAGTCATGGCATATTCTCCGTGCGTTGGCAAATAGTTATGGCTTTCCGTTTTTATACCCGTAATATTTAACTGAGTGACTTTGGCCGAAAACATCAGATCCATAGTGTAGAATCTCACCAGAACGATCGCAAACACAAGTAAGCCGAATGCCGCAGCCAGCGTGCCCAAGATATATTTATCTTCTTTGGTTTTGTTTTGCTTAAGGTAGAACTTCGCCCCGATCATCGGGAGTACCTCCAGCAACACCGCGACAATGACCGTCAGCATTATTGACAGGTATTCTTTTTGGTTAAACAAATTGTCAATTACGCTGTATATCGAGAGTGCATCCGATACTATAAAAGAGATGATTATCACGGGTAAAATCCATGCGGGAAAAAGCCGAACTACCTTTTGTTCTTGCAGTTCAAAGTCATAAATTTGCTTCAGTTTGTTCATTGATTTTTACCTCCTTAATTCCAAGCCGCGTTTCAAGCGCTTTTCTGATCAATTCGATCTCATCTAAACGAGTTGTTTCAATTGAGCGTATTTCCGTTATAATATGCATGTGATCTTCTCTCTGCCGGCAGAGCTCATCGCAAGCTATTTCAACTATATGATCAATATGTTGATCATAAAATTCACCTGAATTCAGGTCATCCAATCCGGTTTGGTCTAAGATCTCTTTTACATTTGCGTCAAGATTTTCTTTAAGATTGATCATAGCCGGCGACATACGATAATCGACTGGTCTCAATGACGCTAAGTCCGTATAAAACGGGAGATATGTCTCTATATCGTGTTCGCCAGTTGCCTGACGGTTCTTGTGTATTGTTTTGCTACGTTTTGGCTTAAAAAATTTCATCAGTAGGCCTCCTCTCTATTTACATTGTTCCTTAAATATCTGCGGTAATATTCGACAGACGGACTGTCATACGCTATAAGAATACGCCGCTCATCATTAAGTTTTTTTCGCGCCCCGCGCAGATAAGCGGCAATAACCGCCTCCATACGACGTCTGTTTGAGAGCAAGATTTCTTCTGTCTGCAGCTCGGCCAGCGAAATACGCGAGTCGATGAGCTTAATGTTATTTTCCAAGTCTGTTTTCCTTTTTAATTGGCCGGCATATGCGGCCGCGGCGCTGCGGGCGGCGCGAATAGATTTAATATCACCTCCTTTGTCCGGTTTTGATTCGTATTCCTTGATTTTGGCCTCCAGTTTCACAAGCTCTGCTGTCTCTCGGATCTTGTTTTCTCGTAGCGACTGAGTCTCAAACGCGACGTATTCCCAGTGCTTAGCGGCAAAATCACCGAATTTTTTCTGCTTTCCTGCGATAAACTCAGAACAGTATCTCCCTGCAGCTTCTATGACTAAACCTGCTTTTTCATCCAAGCGTCCCTGAAACCGATATATAAACAGCGGCGCTCGGATTCCTTTCAATTTTATGCCTTTTTTCGGGATTTTCGTTTTCGTCATAAAATTACCTCCCTTTGGATTTGTAAATTGTATATAATTTGTTTATAATTTTCCGTCACAACGCATATCGCTTTCTTCATTTATAATTTTATCACCTATTATACAAAGCTGTCACAAGGGGGGTGTTATAAACTATATATTTTTTAAAAAAGTGAATAAAACATAAGTCATTGTTCGAATAGATACTTCCTGTTCTTTAGTTTTGTTGACATTTATGCTCGAAAATGCTATAATTTAAAATAATACGAAATGAATCACGTGCGAGATTCTGGTAAAATTTATGAGATTTATAAAAAATGACAATGCTATAACTTCGTGTATCGCTATCAAACGGGAGGAACAATTAATGAATAAAGATATTTTTATTTCATATAAGGATTCCGATGGAACACTACTTGCCGACAAATTAAGTAAAGCCTTGGAAGAACGGGGCTTTTCCGTTTATTATAACCCTAATGAGTATCGGTCGGAAGACTTTAAAAAAAAGCTTTGTATTGCGGTTAAGAATTGTAAGGATTTTATTCTGATTGTTTCGCAAGCATGCTTGAATGATTTAATGGGCAATAATGAAAAATCTTGGGTTAGATTTGAATTATCAATTGCAAAAGAAAATAACAAAAATATTATACCTATATTACTCAATGGAACAAAAATGCCTGAACTTGATAAGGTACCGGAAAAACTTCAGTTTTTGCCAATGATAGACAATATTGAATTTTTGAAACCGGAAAAATTTGAATCGTCGCCTTTATCAGAGTTAATTAAAACTTTTAAATCAAAAGCTGAAAAAAATGATATTTACCGTGACGAATACAATAATAATCCACGTTATAATGTCGGCGCCGATTTCAATAAAACGTTAGAAGCGGCCCAAAACGGGGATTTTAAAGCGATGTATGAAATCGGAAATATGTATTTTTACGGCTTTTCAAATGATAGCATGACTTCAGATAGGGACTTTGGAAAAGCATATGAATGGTTTAAGAAATTGTCCGATACCGAAAATCAATATAAGGCTTATGCCGATTCAATGTTGGCAAGAATGTATTATGACAGTACGGTTCCGTACGAAAAACAGTCGTATGAAAAAGCGCTTGAATACCATCGTAAATCTGCAGATGTGCTTAAGTTCGGGTATTCTGCCATTCGTGTGGCGTTTATGCAGCAAGAGGGAAGAGGATGCGAATTTGATTTTGATGCCATTGAAAAATACTATTTGAATTTTGTTGAAAACGGCGATGATACCATAAAAATGAATTTGGCGGATTTTTATCTTAGATACGGCAAATTTAAAGAGGCTGCGGAAATGTACAACAGCATGGATAACAGCCCGTCTGTTGCTGAATACCAGTTGGGATTATTATATAAACTGGGCGTCTTATCAGACCCACCAAAACCCGACTATATACAAGCCTCATATCATTTTCAAAATGCCATTAATTGCGAATATCCTCATTCGGATGCGGCTAATCAATTGGGACTGTTATATTTTGCTCCTGCTGGAAATTTCAGGAAAAATTTTAAAATGGCCCAAAAGTATTTTGAGATTGCAGCCGAAATGGGAAATGCCAGTGCGCAGTATAATTTGGGATATATGTATGAATTCGGTTACGTGAAAAAGGATGTGGAGTTAGCTATTCAATATTTTACTTTAGCCGCCAATCAAGGCGATATAAATTCACCGCATCATCTTGCTATGCTTTATCAGCAGTCAGAATGTAGAAATTATCATAAAGCCTTTAAATATGCACAAATATCTGCAAGTAACAGTATACCTGAGGGAGAATTTATTTTGGCTAATCTTTTGTATATAGGCAGAGGTTGTATTGCAGATGAAACGAAAGCCTACGAATATTATAAAAGAGCATTAGAACACGGAATGGAACAGGCCGCTTTTATGATAGATAAAATCGACAACAGATAGGATATACAAAGGAGATATGCAAATGAATATAGATGTTTTTATAAGCCATCATACAAACTCTTCATTACATATTGTAGAGGGAATTGTGAATAAATTAGAAGCAAATGGCATTAAATGCTGGTATGCCCCGAGGGATACAGAAAATGATTACGCCGGAAGTATCACAAGAGCTATAAAACAATGCCGAGTTTTTGTTTTGGTGCTTAACAAGGATGCTTCGGAGTCTCCTCATGTCCTTAATGAGCTTGATATAGTTACAAAAAGACTGTCAAAGAAAGAAATGGTGGATATCATACCCTTTCACACGGCTGATACTGATGACGATATATCGGATGAAGCTAACTACTATGTAGGAAGAATGCATTGGATAGATGCTGTAACTCCGCCTATAGAGCAGCGCATAACGGAATTGGTTTCCAGAATTACCACCGTTTTAGAAAAAGAGACTGTTTTAAAGGTCAGCAGCAATATTGGTGAGAAATATTATCTTATAAATTCAAGGATATATGCTGATAACGGTTTTATCGGAAGAACATCGGAGCTGTCAAACATACATAATTTATTGACATCCGAAAAAAACAAAGTTTTTTTGGTTGGTATGGGAGGCATAGGAAAAAGCGAAATTGCGAAAATGTATTGTCAAAGATATTCCGGACAGTACGATAATATTATTTGGCTTCCATACAGTACTTCGTTGCAAGATATAATTATAGATGACAATGCCTTTCCGATTTACGGTATATGCAGAAAAGATTATTTGGAAGATACAAATAAGGAGTATTTTGCGCGCAAAATCAATATCCTAAAAATGATTGCAAATGAAAAAACTCTTATTGTAATTGATAATTTTAACGTCGATGATGATCCTGATTTGGGGACTTTTTGCAGCGGGGAGTATGCAGTTCTGTTTACGACCCGATATCGTAGGCGTAACAGTAATTTAAATGAGTTGACCGTTGGGACGATGAGCGATGAAGAACAGTTTAAATTGTTTACAGAGAGCTATAAGCGGATTTTAATTAAGTCGGATATCTCAATAGTTAAGAAAATATTAAATTTATTGGATTCACATCCTTTAACTATTCGGCTGGTTGCTTCAATAATGTTCAGCCGGCGTATAAAACCGAAGGCGATGCTTGAGGTTATAGAAAATAAAGATCACACGGGACAAGCATCTGATTTAATTCATAATAGATTAAATAAAATATTTCTTATATCCGGATTAAATGATGATGAAATGTATCTGATGAAAAACTTGTCTCTGGTATCCTTACAGGGAATAAATGTTGAAAGGCTATATTCATGGTGCGGACTGCAAGATTATAATATTATCGACAGACTTATTCAAAGGAATTGGGTTATTCATAATCCGGCAACCGATACCGTACATTTGCACCCGATAATTTCTGATTTGGTATCAGAAAAGTTATCGGAAGATTTGGATAGTTGTGATAAATTCTTAAAAAGCTTTGCATTTCAATGCAGTAACGCTTATGGAACAACATTTTTTTATAAGCAATGGCTTTTTACGCTTGCAGAACATATTTACAATAAATTGCCTGCTCAACATCATATGTCGGAAGAGATTCTGGTGGCAAGAATACGTATGATTCAGCACATGTCATTTTATAATGAAACCATAAAGCTGTGCGAGAGCACTTTGCCTAAATTAAAACAAGTTATTAATCAACTAACAGTTTATAGAATTTTGGCACATACTTACTGCCTTAACGGCGAACCCCAAAAAGGCGTTGATGTTGCGAAGGATGCTTTAGAAAAATATGAAACTTTAGATTGTGATAGAATGTCTGATGAGGAAAGATTTATTTATAAAGGATTACTCTTCAGGTTGATTGAAGGAAACAGGGCTTTAAAAAAATATGATTTAGCGGTTGAATATGCATATAAAGCCTTAGAAATTTGTAAGAATTATTTCCGAATTGACCATTTTAACAGCTTGGTTTGGGCGGACTATCACTTGGCAAGAACTTTGTTTATGAGGAATAGCACAGGTGATTTAGAAGAGAGTGAAATGTTATTTAAAGAAGCAATTAACCTATGCGTTGAAAGAAGTGATACATGGTCTATAAATTTTTGTAAAGAGTATTTGGCACAAATATATATGATAAGAGGACAATATGACGCAGCGCTTAAGGAAACGCTTGCGGCATACAACAGTCATGTAAAACAGTATGGAAATCAACATACTGACGTGGCAATAAATCTCCAATTGCAAGCAAACATATATCGTTCCATGAAATATGATGAGAATGCTGCAGTATGTTACCGAGAATCTATTCAAATATTAGACAAACTTAATAGTAATCTTTTGAAAGAACAAGTAAAAAGAATATCAGACAGCGGAACAATAGGTTATGTAAATTGAAATTGCGATATTGCAATTATAAAATGATTTTGGTAAAAAGGATTGAAGGATTGAAGGAGTGACAGACATGAATATTGATGTTTTTATAAGCCACCACACGGACTCTTCGTTACATATTGTAGAAGGAATTGTGAACAAATTAGAAGCAAATGGCATTAAATGCTGGTATGCCCCGAGAGATACTTCCGGGGATTATGCGGGCAGTATAGCGGATGCGATAGAAGCGTGCCGTGTGTTTTTACTTGTTCTAAATAAAGCGGCGTCAGAGTCGCCGCATGTATTAAATGAATTAAATTTGGTAACCGAAAGATTATCAAGCGGCTCTGAAGTAGATATTATTCCTTTTCACACAGCGGATACTGATATATCAAATAAAGCCAGGTATTACATAGGAAGAATGCACTGGTTGGATGCAATAACGCCATCAATTTATGATAGAATTGATGAGTTGGCAGAAAAGATTGCAGTAAGTCTGGATAAAAAATTTGATTTATCTGTTCCGGTAAAGAAAACGCATATCGAGCATAAGATCATATCAAAAATTCCACAGGTGAGAGATGTTTTTTACGGACGTGATACATTAATCAAAAGTATAGAAAAATGTTTTTATGAAGGAAACCGCGTTTTATTTCTTGAGGGGATCGGCGGTATCGGGAAAAGCGAAATAGCAAAACAATATGCATTAAAGCACGCTTCGGAATATGAAAATATTATTTTTGCAACATATAATAACAGTCTGAAAAAATTGGTCTGCGACCCCGCTGTAATTGAGATTACCAACCTCGAACAAGGAGCAGAGTCTGAAGATGAATTTTTTAAACACAAGATGCAGGTTCTGCGTTCTATATGTGATGAAAAGACGCTTATTATTGTTGATAATTTTGATGTGGACGAAGATGAGGATTTGTCAATGTTCATTGAGGGAAGCCATAAGGTGATTTTCACGACAAGAAACTCTCATAGTGGTTATCCTACCACAAAAGTAGGACCGATCCTAGATGAAGATATTCTTTTTAAAATTTTTGAGAAAAATTACGGCGAACCCGCATCAGACGAAGATATTGATTGGCTTAAAAAGATTTTCAAACTTGTTGAGAATCATACATATATGATTGAACTAATTGCCAAACAGATGGACGCAAGTTTTTTAAGCGCCGAGGAAATGTATTCGTTGATTAAAAAAGGAAAGCTTCAAAGTGATGTAAAAGAGTCGGTTCAAGGCAGAAAAGAGCAAAGAACTGCGTTCGAGCATTTGTCATTGCTGTTTAATACGAGCAATTTAAGCGATGAAGAAAAAACCGTTATGGAAATATTGTCACTCATGGGGACAAAAGGGATTCCGGCAAAACGCTTCAAGGAGTGGAGCGGAGTTCCTGATATGAACATTACAAGCAAGCTCATACACAAAAGCTGGGTCAGGAAAGAAACGGGACAGCGGTTGTCGCTGCATCCGTTAATGGCCGAAGTAATCAAAGCGAACTTAAAACCTGATTTTAATAGTTTAAAAACTTGCTTGAAAAATGTTGCATATTTTGCGTTTCACGCATGGCACAGAGTTTATGGGGAAAATCTGGAAGTTGCCGATAATATTTATTCCGTTTTGTCATATTTTTTACCTTTTGATGCCAAAGCTGTAAAATATTTTGAACCCATGATCTCTTTTTTGTGGCAAGTAGGAAGATTTGACGACTCTATTTATTTTGATACCAAGTTATACCGTTCCTGTTTGGAATTTTATGGGGAAAATAGTATGGCCACAGGATTTGTTGCTAAATCTTTGGGAGGCTGTTATTTCAATAGCAGGAGAGAAGCAGAATCCATACCGTGGTATAAACAAGGATTAAAGAGCATGTTGCTTTCCGACGAGGATGAAAGCGAAGATCTTGCTATGTCTTATGAAAAAGTTGCACGCTGTTATACATGGAATGGCAGTCAGGATCTAAAAAAGGCTGAGGAGCTTTTTAACAAAGCTTTGGAAATTAGAAACAGACTAAAAAAAGCTCTTCAAAACGGTGAAACAAAGCATATGTTTTTAGAAAATGAAAATTATGATTTAAAAAAAGCCGAGGAACGTCTTTCTGAAACGTATATGGAAATGGGGCGTATGTATCAGGCTGCGGGGGATTATAAAACAGCCATGAATTATACGGAAAAAAGCAGGATTTTTTGGGAAAAGGAAAACAATCAAAGTTCCAGCTATGCCTATGGGCTTTATGATATTGGAGTGAGTTTGTATTATTTAGGACTTCAGATAAAGGAAAATAACTTATTGAATGCAAAGCAGAAATTTTTGAGAGCAGAGGAAAATTTAAAGGCAGCTTTGAAAATAAACCTGAAAATGCGGGGAGAAATAGCAAACGACACCATAGATAATCAGGAATATTTGGGAGACGTTTATGCCGCAATGGAACAATACGGCGACGCTTCTAACGCATATATGGCGGTGATTTCAATGTTAGAAAACCTATACGGATCCGATTGCGAACGAATTCAAAAAGTAAAAAAGAAAATGATGTTCGAATTAAATTAATAAATTAATATATGATATGATGACACGTATTAACTTCCCATCCCGATTACTCGGGGTTTTTACCGGCTCTGCGGAAAAAGATGTGTAAGTAATAAACGACAGACATCGACATGGTGAAAATTATGGGTTTAAACTTAGGTTAATGTGTCAATAATCATATATTGGCTTTTGCCGTAAGGCAGGATACGGCTCTGCTGAAGAGCAACCGGAGCGGTCTGGCGGATTTTGCACTGAAACGGGCGGCTTGCCGCTCGTTTCCCCGTTTCAGGGAAAGAGACAATCCCAGATTTTGTGTAAAGTAAGTTGTTTAAACCTCCAAGATGGTATATAATAAAAATATCAAATTGGA
>CANRBF010000008.1 GCA_947628795.1 uncultured Monoglobus sp. | reverse complement strand
TCCGGCAGCTGGAGATAATGCACGAGGAAAAAACAGCGTAAACGGGGCTCTGCCCCGAACCCCGAAGTTTAGCGCATTGGTTTTCCCTGAATAAGAAAGACCGTTATCGCCGCCGACATGGTAAGTCCCAAATCATTCAAAACAATCTCGGCGTCTTTTTTTACATTTTCGTCAATTCGGAAATTGATTTGAGTTGTCTGTGCCATATTATCATCTCCTTTTTCTGTATTATATCACAATAGATATTATTTGTCAATCATTTAATATACATTGTCTATTTGCAAAAATCAAATAACATCGGAACAATTAATAATTTGAAAGCAATTTCTCGGTATGATATAATATTGGTGCGACATATCTTAAAAAGGCTCCTACGGAGACACAGCCGAGCCGATCATTATATGGGAATATGAGGTCGACGAGGGCGGCAACGCTACCATTACAAAATATTATGGAAATGCCTCCGCTGTTGCCATACCTGAAACAATTGACGTGTGAATTGAAATATTTTACCGATGTTTTTCAGCGCCTGCGCAAAACGTCATGCCTCCCAGAGGTTTCTGGGAGACGTGACTGAAACACCACGTCACAAATGCCGCGCACCACGGATTTCAACTCACACGCCTCTGGGAGGCGTGACATGATTGCTGTTTCAGTTGGAAACTATACATCGACGTTTCAACTCACACGCCTCTGGGAGGCGTGACTTGCGCTTGCTTTGCGGTAAGGTTAAGTTTGCGGTTTCAACTCACACGCCTCTGGGAGGCGTGACCTTTGTATAGTCAGGAGTGATAGGCCATGACAGGCGTTTCAACTCACACGCCTCTGGGAGGCGTGACGCGAGTTTACGAGCGACTTGCGCGACATTAAATAAGTTTCAACTCACACGCCTCTGGGAGGCGTGACTATTGTCAAGGGTGCGGAGTAACGATTCTGCAGGGTTTCAACTCACACGCCTCTGGGAGGCGTGACAGGTGTTTAATATCGGTCGCGACTACACATACAACGTTTCAACTCACACGCCTCTGGGAGGCGTGACGTATTTTATCGAGAAAAAATACCTCTATTATCCGGTTTCAACTCACACGCCTCTGGGAGGCGTGACATTTGTCCCGGTCGAGTATCAGGACTACCAGAGCGTTTCAACTCACACGCCTCTGGGAGGCGTGACTGGCTCGTCTTTAAATTACGGATTTGATAATTCTCGTTTCAACTCACACGCCTCTGGGAGGCGTGACGTTCATTTTTGAACCTAAAAATACTCATTTCATCAGTTTCAACTCACACGCCTCTGGGAGGCGTGACACTATGCCATCGTGACAATAATGGAATTGGATGGGTTTCAACTCACACGCCTCTGGGAGGCGTGACTCTTGTCCCGATTCCTGATTATTAACTACTACTAGTTTCAACTCACACGCCTCTGGGAGGCGTGACCGAGCGTTCAGCTGCTTGCCGGCGGAAAAATGTTGTTTCAACTCACACGCCTCTGGGAGGCGTGACGATATAATGCGACTTATTGACGCGGATAAGTTAAGTTTCAACTCACACGCCTCTGGGAGGCGTGACGCTCGGACAGCTCCGACAAGCTCGGACGGCTCCGACGTTTCAACTCACACGCCTCTGGGAGGCGTGACGGTCTGGCATGGTAGCGATTACAACAATTTTGCCGTTTCAACTCACACGCCTCTGGGAGGCGTGACGAACGATCGCGGGGCTTGAAAATAAACCCAATGTAGTTTCAACTCACACGCCTCTGGGAGGCGTGACCATCTGACGATTTAATATTTCTTCTTCCTTTTGGTTTCAACTCACACGCCTCTGGGAGGCGTGACCCTATATATTGTATAATATATGGATCTCGCCTCACATTTTGGCGGACTTCTTTAAAATTTTAACATACATTTGAAGGAAAATCAAATATTTTTTTCGGCGAACCTTATTGGGTTTTTGATATTGCTTAAGGTTCGCTGAGTTCGCTATATAATCAGCGCGCCTTCCGGGTCATAGGTCGGTTTGGCACCTATATGCTCAACTCGCTTTTTCCAATTATTTCCGAGATAATATATCCTTAGGCTGTCCTTATCTTTGTCAATAATTTTTTCCAATCTGTCTTTCAATTTCAGAAATGTCGAGTAATCAACATCAACTTCAAAAACCGAATTCTGCACGCGCTGACCGTAGTTGAGACATTCCTTCGCGACCTTTCTGAGCCTTTTCTTTCCTGCCGGATTTATTGTTGAGACATCATAGCTTACAACACTCATCATGATTTTGCCCTCCTATTTTGCAATATAGCACGGATACTCTTCGATTTCGCCGCGAATATACTTTGCGAGCAGCATGCTTTGCGCGTATGGCAAAAGGCCGAGCTTTAATTTCTGTTTCAAATACGGATGGACAATATCGCTTCGCTTCTTTTCCTGCCACTTGGAAAGTAATTTCTTTTTGCCGTCCGTGTTTAGAAATACCGCTCCGCTGACCTGCGTTTCAAAATCCGCAGCGTTCAGTATTTTTAAATTTATCATAGTCAGAACGAATCGTTCTATGACGCATCGGCTTTCTTCCACAAGATCGCAAGCCAGCGAGGCGCGGCCCGGACGCACGGAATGATAAAATCCCATATAACTGTCCAGGCCCACGCTTTCAAGCGCTGAGGCATAGTCGTTTGTCCAAATCGTATACAAAAACGACAAAACGGCATTAACTCTGTCAAGCGGGGGTCGCTTGGTTCTCATTGAGAATTTAAAGTCATTCTTTTGATGCAGGATCAGGCTGTCAAAAACATCAAAGTACGCCTTTGCTCCGCGCCCCTCTATACCGAGAATTTCGTTTATATCTTCGGTTTCGTACACGTTTTCTATGTATTGATCGAGCAGCTCAATACAATGCGAAAGGCCGCCGTCCGAATTTATTGACGGGTAATCTTTTAATGTTCGCTTCACAACGCTTTTTGTGTTTGCTATCTTGGCGGCGACCGTGTTTTGCCTCAGCAGCGTCGGAGGATCGGCGAATTGCTCAAACTGCGCTTTTCTAAGCAGTATATTACCGTGCGTCGGGCCGTGAATGCTCGCGAGAAAGCGGCCGCTTGGCGAAATAAAGCTTATGGGAATACCATACTTTGCGCATTTTCCCATTAAGGCCGGCGAACAGCCGAGGTAACTGAAACAATACACGGCCTCGATATTTGAAAAAGGCACCCTGAGCTTGATCTCATTATCCTTCCTGCATACAATGTTTTCTCCGTCAAGGGTGAGATAGATATCCTCGTCTGTTATATACAGCGAATTCAAAAGCTTTCTCATATGCGCTCTTCCTTAATAAGATAGCGAACGGTGTATTTTTTATTCTGAGGAATACACACGTCTTTCATTGAACATCCGCTGCATTTCTGTCCTTTGACCCGAGGCGGTATTTTTCCGCTTTCAAGAACTTTGTTCATTTCAAAAAGCAGCTTTTGCAGCAGAGAATAGTATTTGTCATACTCCTCGTTAAGATCTAGCTTTACCCTGCGATGCGCGTCGCCGTAGTATATATAGCCCGTGCTTTCGCATTTCCATATATAGTCCGCGCAAAGCTTTTGCGCAAAGACCTGTATCGCGTCCGTTTCGTTTACTGTTCCGGCCGCGGGGCGGCGAGGCTTATATTCAACGATGTTCACATTGAAATTGTCGCCGAGCTGATTTATATAAGCCCCCGTCTTGTTTTTTATGAATTCAACGCAGTCCGCTACGCCGTACAGATCGAGCTCGTCGTGATAAAGCGAGACCGAACTGAGTTCGATTTTCCTTTTTGACCGAAGCTCGTGCATGCCCGAATGGACGCGCTCGTGCATAATGTTCGCCTTCACGACAAAAGCGTTTTCCGCCCAGTCTTGATTTAACTCAAGCAGTCCGAAGCGTCGAGGGCAGTACATATAATGCTGGATAGTGCGGATATTGATCATTACAGCTTTTCAATGAGAGTTACGCCCTCGGGCATGTCTTTGTCTATGACGATCTCGTAATCATCATAACTTCTCGGACACTCGATGCCGTCTTTCTTATTGATCGCTATCTTATCAAACAAGATATGCGATGGGGCGTTTCCGAGCGGGCTTTCATGTTTAAATATCAGGAGCTTTCTCATGCACATTTTACCGCGCGCCGCGCTGTGATCGTGTTCGAACATATTGATTACAGCTGTCCAGAGCAGCTCGAGATCCTCTTCCGAAAAACCTGTGACCTTCTGCGCGAGCATTGCCGACACATAACCCTCCGCCTTATAAAGGCCGTAAGGTATTATGCTCTTTCTGCCCATTTCGGTCTCGCCGCTTCCCATTCTCTCGTCGGTGGTCCTCGCCTGTCTTGTGATCGTGATGTCCTGAGTGTATACCGGATCGACGCTTCTGGCGAAGTTGATCTGAATCGGACCGCGCACGATACCGCACGGATCATCGCCTGTGTTCATTACCGCGCCGAACGCGCGCACGTCAAAATAGTTTTTGCACATGTAATCGCGCGCCTTTTTTACGTCGTCGACATTTTTGCCTTTTTGCTTGGTCTTGAGTCCTTCGGCTTCATATGCCTCGGTGAACTTGGAGTTGAGCGATCTGTCAGACTTGATCAGTATATTATATCCCGGCTCGCCCTCCTTGCTCAGTTCGACAAAATTACGTATTTTTCTTTTTATGCACACATCGGTAACTATGCCGTGCGCCGTTTCCGGATCCACTCTCGGCATATTGCCCGCATCCGGATCACCGTTGGGGTTTCCGCTTTCAACATCAAAAAGCGCTATAAACTCATATCTGTTTTTAATAGTTTCCATTTTTATATCTCTCCTTCTGTATTATTATTTTCATTATTTTTCTTTTTGAAAAAATCCTGCACCTGCTGATAGTAGCCTATCGCGAACCTGCCTTGGTCTTGCAGAGACAATGTTGACGGGAATTCCGTTCCGAGCAGGTCAATAATTTCGCCCATCAGAATATTGTTGCTCTTAGCATACTCATCCTTTCTCAGATGATACTGAGCTAATTTCATAAGCTTTGGGAACACCGTCGATGGTCTTGAGCAGGCGGACGCAAAGTATGAATCCTTTATTGTTTTGTTCAGCTTTGTGTCCGCGGCATTCTGTTGGATGCGCTCAAGCACCGCGAATAGTCTACCGCATAAGTACGCCTCGTTTGTGTTTGTTTTGTCAAGTGACACTTTAATTTCCTCCTTTTTGTTTAATCTTGCCGTTCTGTTTATATGGGCCTTTATAATTCCGGCGCGAACATAATTAATTGTTTTGTCAACCTTTACTCTTCTGATTATCGTTTCAAGCAGAGCGTCGGGGTAGCGAGTTCCGTTGAGTATCGCCCCGAAGATCGCCGCTATAACAGGCGGCGCGGCCTTTTCGCTTTTGCTGTTGGGCGCTTTCATTTCACGAAGCATACGCCAAATTGAAATTTGCTTTTGGGGGCCGTCGATCAGCATATCAGCCTGATGCCTTGCCGCGTTTTCGAAAATGTTGCCGAATTTGTCGCGGTATATAAATTTCTGCGCGATCCTTGAGTTGTTCGGAGCGAAGCCCGCCACGTAGAACGTCACGTTTTCGTCAATATCGTCTGTTGATAAATCAACGCTTATGCCCTTGCTCAGTTCGGCTGCCGCGTTGGTCAGCATCCTGTTTGTCTCTTTTTCTTCAGCTTTATCGCTGCCGAAACCGAGCATTGACATAAGCAGTTCGGTTTCCGCGCTGTCGTTTTTTTTCATTGCCCAGAAAACAATAGTTAAGTCATCTAAGTATTCGTGATGATCGGGATCGCCGATAAGATAATTCAGAGCTTCCGTATAATGCTTCATTACGGTTTTTGATACAGAGCTGTTGTATGACTGAGATTTTCCGTATGACTCAAAAGCCGAATCGTTAAAGCTGACTATAAGTCCGCCCGAGGCCTGTCCACCGCGGATACCTTTGATCTTGTCGTGTATTTTCGCGATTTCCGAAGGCTCTCCCGTTACAGAGCAAACGCCGTCAATTTTTTGATCGCCGCTTCCCGCACTCGTTTTGACCTTTTGCATTATTTCTCCGTTTTCGGAATGCAGGGTGATTTCCGGATGTCCGTCGGGACAAAAGATATAATATGCGCCGGGATATTCTTTGGCGATGTTCAAAAGACACGGATTTTCCGTCTCGTTCTCAGGCGCCCAGTTTTTGATAAAATTTCTGTATGCCGTCACAATATCGGATGTCATCCCCTCGGTGAAATTCAGGTTAGCTTCGGCAAAGCAATTGTGCGATTTTTTCGCCTTATCGGTCCTGTCCTCGGGAGTGAATGTGTTTGATTGCTTATCATAATTCAGGCCGAAAATATACAGCGGTCGGTGCTCTATTATGTTAGCGTCGATCCCGGGCTTTTGAGTGCGTTCGGGCAAAACGGCCTCGATCGGTTCAAGCTTCGTTTTGCCTTTTTTGTCCGGCTGTCCCGGTTTGCGCGCGTCTATAATATCGCTTATTGTTCCGTCGGGTCTCAGCATGATCATGTGAGTGATTTTTTGAGATGAAGTTCCCGGCTGAGTGACGGCTCCCTCTTCGGCTAAAATATCGTAATAATCATTAAGCGCGCTTATCAGCATTTCATCATCTCCTTGTATTTCGCAACGTCTATCACTCCGTCGATCATGTGCGGGCGATAGAACACCGCGTCGGCCTTGTCGGAAAACTTTCGCGTCTCCCAATCGTTGTCCTTAGGAATGCCGCCGTCGCGGAATTTCATGTGGTAGAGCATAAAGCCGAGATCGGTGTCGCCTCTTAATTTGTCGGATACTTGATCTGTCGGGAACTCGTCCACAAGCTCGATCTTATCGGTCGGAAACTCGCTGCAGCCCAGAACAGGCTGTCTGAAATGCTGACCCTTTTTTAATCTGCGGAGCATGATGTTGTAGTGCTTTTCCTCGCTTTCGTCGTCATGCTCGCTCCTGATGCCGGTGAGCTCAAAATGAAAACCGACGCCGTACAGAACGTCTTTGAGGATCATGCTGCCGCGCTGGCTTATGCTCTCCTTGGTGTAGATCTCCGCTCTCGGCTTGCCGTCTTTCATCTGCTTTTTCACGTTTGAAAAGCTCACCTTGTCTTTAACTTCATTGCGGCGAATGTTGACAAACTTGATAGGATTGAACACTATGATTTTGTCCACCACGATCCGCAGCGCGGGCTTCCAATAGATGCTTTTGATAAGCCCTTCCATCGCTCCGGGCGTCGGCACGTCATAGCTCACCCTTTCAGTTTTCATCTCAGGCCGCGTGAAGCACGCGTAATCACCGCTTATCATAATTTTAAATCCGTATGCCATATCGTCCTCCTTTATATGATTAAATCAAATTCTTTTTTTATATCAAGTCCGGTCTCTTTGCTGTAATAATCGGGAGCGGACAACATATACACATCGCCGTATAAATTTTGCGCGATTTCTCTTTCGATCATGTCATCAAGCTCATATTTGTTGACCGAGGCGCAGTATCGCTGCAGCTTTCTCACAGCCGAGGCCGCGCCGTATTTTAATGATTCTATAAGCTCGGCGTTTTCCTCGCACGGGATAATTATTCCTAAAGCCTCTTTTTCGATAAACTTAAACCTCTGCGCGTAAGACCTGAAAGGTATCCCGGCGACTCTCATATCTCCGCCCATCAGTTCGGTTATTGAGTTGGTTTCGATCTTGTCATCCGAAACGGCGAATATTCTGTCATAATACTCCTGCACCGCCTCTTGGGAAGAAACGTTTTTGAATTCCTCAAAAAGCTTTCTTGTTATATTTGCTTTGACCGCGATCTCTCTGTGCAAAGACCCGAGCTCAAACACAAACACGTTTCCGAATTTCATTCTGCCTTCGCGGTTGCAGCGGCCGCCTGCCTGAACTATGCTGTCAAGCCCCGCGATCTCGCGAAATACCGATTTGAAATCCAGGTCAACGCCCGCCTCGATAAGCGAAGTCGATATCACGACGGTCTTTGTTCCGTTATCAAGGCTCACTCGTATTTTGCTTATGGTATCCGACCTGTCGACCGGCGTCATGTATGTTGATAAGTGGTATACCTCGTGATCGGCCGAGTTTTTGCATATGTTGTAGAGCTCTCTCACAGTGCTTTTCTTGTTGACTATCACCAGTGCGTTTTCCTGCTCGAGCGCTTTTTCCGCTATTAAGCCTAAGTCATTTTTTCCGATATATTGATATTTGCATTTATCGAAAATCCCGAAAAGGCTCTTGTCCTTAACCGCGTATTCAATTGTGCTTTGCGGGATATATTTTTCGGCATAGCGCATGTAGTCGGGCATTGTCGCGGACATAAGGATAGCGGTTGAGTGAAGATACTTTGTTATATATCCTATTCCGCGCAGACACGGCTGGATATATTCCGCGGGCAGGGCGTGTATCTCGTCAAACACCAGCATGCTCTCGGCGAGGTTATGCAGCTTTCTGAGCCTGCTGCTTTTGTTGTGATATAGCGACTCGAAAAACTGCACGTTGGTGGTTATTATCAAAGGCGCGTCATAGTTTTCGCAGGTCTTTTTAAGTTTTTCGCTCGTTGTTCCGCTCTCGTCGGCTGTCTTTTCGGGGTCGTCAAAGTCATAATTTGAATGGTGCTGCAAGACAGGCAGCGAGCTTCCGAATATATCCTCAAAGACTTCCGCCGTCTGCTCGATTATGCTTGTGTACGGCATAATGTAAACGATCCTCTTTTTGTCGTTTTTGATCGCCAGCCGCAGAGCCGCTTTTATGCTGCACAAGGTTTTTCCGCTGCCGGTGGGCATGTCAAGCATGTATATATCGGCGTCCTTGTTCTCCGCGCAGTCATAGGCCTGCGCCTGAATGACGCGCCGCGCCTTTTGCAGATCGGTTTCGCATTTAAATCCGTCAAGTTTCGTGCAGACCTTTTTATAAGCGGCGGCAAAATCACCGTCAAGGCCTCGCTCGGCGTCGGGAGCGCAGAACCGTTCTGTGTCAATAAAGTCGGCGTCGGTGAGGCATGAGTAAAGATACCTCGTAAGGAACGTATAAACCTCAATCACCTCTTTATTATCCGGCAAATTTTTTAACTTCTCAAACAGAGGATCGTCCGGGAACCGATCGCCTATCTCTTTGTCAAATCCGGAGCAGTCATAAGGCTCCCTTTTCAACATGCCGTTTAAAGTCGGCTGCTCGGGATTGTCGTTCCTGACGCCGCCGTCCGGCAGTCCCGCGTGATGTCCGCAAACGCAATAGGCAAGCATCGCGGCATATGATGTTTTGCAGTTATTGATAATGCGGGATGCGCCGAAACGCGCGTGCTCAACCTTTCCGCCCGAGCCCCGAATATACTTCTGAAACTCGGGCGAGTACTTCCCTAAGTCGTGATACAGACCGCAGCACCCTGCGAGCTCTTTAAATTCCGGCAAAGCGTTGTCGCGGCAAAGCTCGGCCGTTTGCGTGAGATGTTCCTTGACGCTCTGCACCCTGCCGTCATCCGATGTGTGCGCTATGTAGTTATTTGAATTTTCAGACATTGTTTGTTTATCACCTCTTTAGAAATTAATATGTAATGTGTAAATTGATAATAGCACAGATGTTATATTATGTCAAGTCTTTTTTTAGAAATTTTTGTTATTCCGCTTTTTATTTTCCGCAGGGCTGTTTTTTTGATAAATAACGTGAAATAAAAACTCACGCGTCCCCTTTACGGAGACGCGACAACAACATAATAATTTCTAAAATTTCAACTCACGCACTATTTTTGAAGTGCGGCTGATCCTTTAAAAAGGAACAGTTATATTATATCGCAGTCGCGTCAAAATGTCAACACGGTTTATGCGCCGTGTTTGATTTTATTATAGCACGTTTCATATACAAAAAATTGTTCATGAAAATATTACTTAAACACGACTTTTGGCGAGTCGTCGAGTTGTCGGATCCATATGTCGACGGGCGGCAACTTGCCGCATTACTGTCTAAAATGTATAATTATGCCGATGGTGCAGTCTATGGTGATGAGTTCGCTTGCCAACGCCTGCGCTTTTGAAAATGCATGGGCGTAAATGTTGAGCGTAGTGTTCGCGTCGCTGTGACCCATGCACGCCTGAACCGTTTTAACGCTCGCTCCCGACTCTATCATAATCGAAGCGCATAAGTGACGGAACGAATGCGGTGTCACATACCTTATTCCCTCGCGCTTGCAAAAGCTGTTCATCCAATCCCTCGGCGTTAGCGGCGACATAACACCGCCATATGGGTTTTTAAACACAAAAGCATCTCATTTCAAATTTAAAAAAGCATATATATTCTATCGCATATGAAACGGTTATGCAAGCGGATTATATAAAAATTCCGATCCGTTATGGCTGCCCAGATTTTTATTAAGAGATTGATTTTCGCTTTTGGGTGTGTTATAATACAGGAAATAATTATCGAAAACAATCAATCAAACGCATTGATTTGGTATAATCATTCCATAGGCGGACAGAGCGATAAATCGAAATTTAGCGAGGTCAAGTAAGGAATGGAGTATAAAAATATTTTACAAGTCGATTGCCGCAAATCATTTCGTGAATGGCTCAGTGTTTATTCAGAACAAGAGACAGAATGCTGGGTTAATGTAAAGCGTGGGAAGCCTGTTGATGACACCCACTTTTGGTATATTGATGCTGTGGAAGAAGCGCTTTGCTATGGTTGGATAGACAGCACCCACCGAATCATTGACGGAAAGAGGTTGCAGCGCTTTACACCCCGTAAAAAGGGGAGCAAGTGGACAGAACTAAACAAGGAGCGTGTTCGCAGACTGGACGCTTTAGGTCTGATGACTGATGCGGGAAGAGCAGTCCTCCCTGCTATGGGGATTCGCAGTTTTCATATTGACCCTGATATTGAGGCGGCGCTGAAGGCTGCACGGGCGTGGTCAAAGTTCAAATCATTTCCTCATTTATACCAAAGGGTGCGAGCGGGAAATATCGCCTTCTATAAGAAACGAAACCCAGAGATGTACGATCAAATGTTGGCGCACTTAATCAAGGAGACCAGACAAGGTAAAATGTTTGGCGAATGGAATGACTATGGCAGACTGTTAGATTATTAAATTCCAGTTTATCGAGCAGTTAAAACTTAATATCACAATCAAGAGCAATCGAAAAAAATTAAAAAATTTTCATATGATCAATACGCACCGGGATATTGACTGATTTAGCGGTAAAGCACTATAATAAGGGCAGGGATTAAATATAGATATTACGGAGGCGGACATATTATGAGATCAATTCTTGTAAAGGACACAACGAGAGAAGAACGCGAAAAAATCGTCAGCCGCGCGTTGTCGTTTTGCGGCGGTGAATGTGAGTTCTGCAACGGATGCGACAATTTGGGAGGCGGCAGAGTGGACGAAATTTATCGTCCGTATATTGAGGGAGAGAAGGAAATAGCGGAGATCAACGCGGAATACAGCGGCGGCTTTGTGAGAGGATAACGATTACGGTATACAACATATAAAACAGCCCTTTGACGCCTATATGTTCATAGCGTCAAGGGCCGTGATATATTCGAGCGTCGGTATAAATTCATGCTTATGGTTTGTTCCCTCAAATACGCGCTTGCCGTCTTTAAATATGTTCATTTGCGTCATGGGGAACGGCTCCCAGCCGTCGCTGTCAAGCGGCGATGTCGCAAAAATTAAACCGTTTTCTGTTTTTTTATATGACAGCGTATTGCTCATGTTTTTGTGAACATACAATAATTCACCGTCGGAAATCATAAAATTCAGCTTATTTCTCGGTGAAAGCGTAACCGCCAGTTTATCCGCGATCTCGCATCTTTGAGCGATAGACAGCGGCGCGCCGTTTTGGGTGATCGCGCTGTTTATTTCGTCGAGCAAATACAAAAATATGCGCTCCGAATCGGTATCGCCCGACTGCGCGGATAAATACTTCATAAGCTCTGTGCCCGAATAGATTGTTCCGTTATGAATAAGCGTCCAGCGCCTTCCCGACGCGTCAAGGCCTGTGTACGGGTGGCAGTTGTCGTGTTTTATCGCGCCGACGGTCGCAAGTCTGATATGAGCGAGCATCAGTGTCTGCGGCTCGGTCTCGCGCACGATTTTGTCTATAACCGCGCTTTGCAGCGCGCATACCGGCTCTTTTATTATTTCGGTCCGTCCGTGTTTTTCGCGCATAAGTCCCCAGCCGTGAGGGTGGCGGACGCTGTGACTGTAAAAAACTTTAAGATATTCCCGAACATCCGCGGGAGCTTTAGAGCTAAACCCCAACAATTCACACATTGCTCTCACCTCCGTACAGTTTTGTAATTCTGAGCATCTCGCTTTGGAAATCCCCGTGTAACTTATTATATACTCTGACATTGTAGCGCTCATTTTTAATTATTTTGCTCTTCTGAAAATCTATTATTTCGAGCACCCTTTTAAAATCCTTAAAGTAACAGCTCATATCATTAAGGATCCCCAACGCGGCATCTTTTGCGCTATAACTGTTTATTGTTATCTCCGACAGATCGTATCTTGCCGCGGCCTTATAATTCTTCACCGCTGTTTCCTGAAGCGCGCTTGTAAACTCAAAGTCCGGCAGCGATAAAAGGTAAATCAAAAAATAGTGCGCAAATTCCAAATCCGCGCGGCATATCCCCAAAGGCGACAGAGGATTTAAGTCAAACATACGAAGCTCAATATGGTCCACGCCGTCTTTGATAAGAGAATCAAGACCGCTGCCCGAACGCGGTTTTAAGCGAACGGGAAGATACAATTCGCCGGGCGAGAACAGCATGCCCTTGTCCACATAATTGTTTACTGAGCTTATATATGAGCTCAGATCCGTATAATCAAGTATCGGCGTAAATTCATTCCAGTAGCCGCGCTCGCCGCAGCGCATGGAAGCATACCCGTCAAAGGCGCTGCCGGACAGACCGTCGCCGTCTAAGGACTTATCATAAACGGGACTTGCCGCGGTCAGGAGCACAAGCAGCCAGCTGTAACGGTACACTTGCTTCGATAAGCGGAAATAAAGCGCGTTTTTGAAGGCGTTGTAATCATGCGCGCCGCCGCACAGTGATCGAAGCAGCTTTTCCGAAAAAGAAAAGTTAAAGTGTATTCCCGAATACAGCATAAGCCGTTTTCCGTAGCGGCGTTCAAGATTTACGCGGTAATTATGTTTAAATTCCTTCGCGCCTCCGAACTCGGCGATGGGAATGTCTCGCTCGGAATTGATGCGCGGCGGATTGCTGCACAGCCATATGTATTCGCCGGACTTTAAAAGCGTGATCTTCACATAATCGTCAAAATGTTTCAGAGCGGTCATAAGCGAGTCTATGCTGCCGCACACCGGAGTGATGATCTCAAGCTGATTTTCACAAAAATCGCGGTCGAGATGTTCGTTATCCGCGAAAGGGTGCGGAGTCCCCGCAAGAGAGCCGTCGGATGTCACGCGCAGCGTCTCGCGTTCCAAGCCGAAATGACCGTCAAATATATATTCATTATCCAAATACAAGTCTAATAACCTCCTAAGTAACCACTGATTAAATACCGTCTTACGGCTCGACAAACCCTATTTAATCAGCGCTTACAAAAGCCGTGAATATTCTTTGATATAATGTTCCCGCGGGACGCCGCTGTTTAACCCTTCAAGCATATTTTTCGCGGGATTTGAGAGCTTTTTCGCCCGCTCATAAAGAGGCTCTAAAAATACTTCCTCGTTCATTCCTCGCTCCTTCAGCCCCGATTCCGAAAGCTCCAGAATACGAAACAGCACCTTTACAAGGCTGTCCTTGTCTATAAAATCGGGCAGCGTGTTTTTTGAAAGCATACGCTGTAATTCCGATGCGCTGTAACCGTGTGAATAGATGACATTATCCGCGTCAAGCAGTCCCTGAAGCTCCTGCACGCGCTCAAGCAAGCCTATGTGAAAAGCCGCGACGCACATACTGTCCGAGATCGGCTGACAGCAAGTGCTGCGGAATTCTATTGTTCCGCGGTAGGTCAGATCCTCAAATTTAAAGGTTCTCAAATGTTCCAGATCCTCAATGCGGGGTGTGATCTCAATATCCGCATACCGCTCGCCGTCAAAATATTCGCCTTGTATTTTTTTGCGCTTTAAATAATCGTTTATCGGCACAGGCTCAAAATTAACATATTTACCGTCGCGCATCGTGCAGTAAATGCTTGTGGTTTTGATATATTCAACCAAATCGTTTACATCCTTCAGCTCGTATTCAAACATGCCGATATTATGCGGGTTATACCCCTGCATACTGCGCTCCCAGAGCATGTTGCGCGCGCAAAGCAGATCCGCTTCGTCATCCATGAGCGAATTCGCGAACAGCAGCGATTTAAACGGCTCCAGTCTGCCGAAGGTGTTTATCACCGGTATTAAATCGTCATAAAAAATATCAATTTGCACCTGCGACGCGCTTGTGAATGTGCCGAATGCCGGGAAACGATGAAACGCGAAGCCGTTGTTTTCGTACTTCGGGTACGAATGGAGATGATGATAGAGCATTCTGTATCTTTCGTTCTGTATCGGCTTATTGCGGTTTATATGATAGTACGGGTTGATCCCCATACCTGTAAGCGTGTAGTTATATTTCGAGAAAAAGTCATTTATATATGTATAATACGCGTCAAACCGCCGTTTGATCTCGTGCAGATTTTCACCCTTGCCGAGCGACAGCTCAAGATTTGAGTAGGAGCAGTCAAAGGAAAGGTCGTCGCCCGTGGCGCCGTCCTGCATGGAGTAAGCGTTCCCGTCCGCGTCAAAACCGATCGGAGAGAAATTGAAATGATCGCGGAAGGCTTTTGTCATTTCGAAAACCACGGACTCCTCGACCGGCTCTTTGTTAAGATTTACGATCGGCATTTCGATCTCAATTCCGATAAATTTTCGGATCTTTGATTTTGTCGGCGTGATGTATTTTTCATATATCGCTTGATTTATTGTCTCTTGGTCCATTTTATTCTCCCGTTTTTAAGAAATATATTATTCCTATAGATTTAATATGATTTATTATACGCTTTTAATGCATGGTTGTCAATAGTGTTTTTATATTAATTTTGAAGTCTTTTTGATATAAATAAAAACTATAACCGGTTCTAAATAAACTGAATTGGACAAAACAAAAAGTTTATAGTATAATGCGTACATAACAAGTTAAAATTCACATTCCGATCGGACTTTACGTAAATATCCGTTTGGGATATATACGGCACTGTTGCCAATGGATTGGCGAGGAGTCTCATAAACTTTATATTTCCGGTTCGATTCCGGGCGGTGCCGCCACTTACGCTTATAATGAAACGGGCCGCGTCGCCGCTCGCATTTATCCCGGCCATGAAATGCCGATGCCGAATAAATACGGCGTTTGGGCAATAGAAAAAATTTATAAAATTAGTTGACTGAATGTATTAGAGACTGATTTTGAACAGAGGTTCAAAATCAGTCTTTTTGAGAAAGGAGTAAAATGTATGAATAAAAAAATTGTTATAGAAAAAATAGGGTCGGCGACAGCGGTCATGTTACGATCGTTCATAAGAAGCTGCTAAAGAAAGGGTATTATGAGTTTTAAGAAAGGATATTATGAGTTTTATAGAAATAAAAGATATACATAAAACATTTTACGGCAAAAAACGCGCAGGCGAGGAAACACAAGTGCTTAACGGCGTTGATCTCAACATAGAAAAGGGCGACATTTTTGGTATTGTAGGTTTCAGCGGAGCGGGCAAATCTACGCTCGCGCGCTGCATAAACCGCCTTGAGGAACCGGACAGCGGACAAATCATCATAGACGGCGTCGATATTACAGGCTTAAGCAAAAAGGAGCTTGCCCTGCGGAGACGGAAAATCGGAATGATTTTTCAACAGTTTAATCTGTTTGAATCAAAGAGCGTTTTTAAAAACATCGCGTATCCGCTCATGCTTGACGGGTGGAGCAAAGACAAAATAAACAGCCGCGTCGAGGAGATCTTGTCTTTGATAGGGCTGGAAGACAAAAGAGACGCTTATCCGGGACAGCTTTCCGGGGGACAAAAGCAAAGAGTCGGAATAGGCAGGGCTCTTGCTAACCGACCCGATGTTTTACTCAGCGATGAGGCTACAAGCGCGCTCGATCCGCAAACGACGCTTTCGGTGCTTGATCTGCTCAAAGAGATCAATCATAAGCTTGGAATAACAATACTTCTTATAACGCATGAGCTTGAAGCGATAAAATACATATGCAGCAACATGGCTGTTCTGGAAAACGGTGTTGTAACGGAATCGGGCAGCGTGCGAAGCATTTTTCAAAATCCGAACAGCAAAACGGGGCACATTTTTATTGATATTTACAGCTCATTCAGAAAAGACGACTTATACGGAGAAGGTGACGGAATATGAGCCTGAGAAGCAACTCATTATGGGAAGTGCTTAAAAGCACATTCAGCGCAAAAGTATGGGAAGAAATACTGCCCGCGACATGGGATACTCTTTATATGGTATCTGTTGCCGCTTTAATCATGCTTGTATTCGGTATAGCAATCGGAGTGCTTTTATATATAACACGAGCGGATGGTATATTTCCGTTAAAATGGTTTAACAGAATTGTCGGAACAATTGTAAACTGCCTTCGCTCGCTGCCCGAAATGATCATGATTATTGTAACATTGCCTCTGGCAAGGCTTATTCTCGGTAAGGGCTACGGCGCGAACGCGTGTGTAGTGGCGTTGGCGGCAAGCTGCATACCGATGTTTGCAAGGATGGTTGAAAGCGCTCTGCTTGAGGTTTCAAAGGGTAAAATTGAAGCCGCGAAGGCTATGGGAAGCAACACGCGTCAGATCATATTTTATGTAATTATTCCCGAATCGAAAGCGTCTATGGTAAGAGCGTTTACAACGGCGCTTATCGCGATAGTCTCGATGACCGCGCTCGCGGGTAATTTCGGAGCCGGCGGTATAGGCGATATAGCCGTCCGCTACGGATTTCAGCGTTATCAGCATGATATGCTGTTCGCCACGATAATTGTGCTGATCATCATAGTTCAGCTCATACAGTTTTTAGGCGATAAAATATCAAATATTTTATTAAAAAAATGGCATATGATTTAGGAGGATTTTTATTATGAAAAAGATTACAGTTATATTAACGGCAGTAATATTGGTTTTAATTGTTTCAGCCTGCGGAAGCGTCAATAACGCTTCCGACCGGAATACCGGCGCCGATTCCGCCGCAAACACGGTTTCCGACGGACAAAACAGCGGCGGAGCAAGGCTCGCAGGCAGTCATTTTGAAACGGATAAGGACGGATATGTTGTATTAAAGGGCATTACGGATCTGACTCCTCACTCGGAGCTTATAGAGTTTGTTGAACCGGCGCTTGAAAAGCGGGGCATAAAAATAGATCTTGTTTCGACGGCTTCCGATGCGGTAACAAATGAGCGCGTTTCTTCCGGCGAGATCGATTTTAACTTTTGCCAGCATCTGCCGTATCTTGAAGAGTATAATGAAACAAACAGTGATACGCTGGTGAGCGCGGGCGGCATACATATCGAGCCGATAGCGGCATACTCGGAAAAATATGAAAAACTTGAGGATGTGCCCGATAACGCGTCGATCGTTGTGCCTAATGACGCGACAAACGAATACAGAGCGCTTAAAATTATTGAGGAAGCGGGTTTTATAAAGCTTGATGAAAATCTATCCGGGCAGAGAGCGGGAGTTACGGATATTAAAGAATACATAAAGCCCGTGACGATAAAGGAAATTGATTCCGCTCAGATCATAGGTCTTGCGAATGATTTTGATATATATATCACAAATACGAATAAAGCGATCGAGGCGGGAATAGACACATCGAAGTATTTATTCCGTGAAAGCGAAGATTCACCGTATGCAAATATAATTACGGTGCGCGCCGAAGATAAGGATGATCCCGCTGTCACCGCGCTTGTGGAGGAACTCAAAAGCGATGAAACAAAGAAGTTTATAGAGGAACATTATAACGGCGCGGTAATTCCGGCGAAATAAAAAACAGTCTTGAAAACAATATAAATCTCTTGAGAAATGACCGAAATCATTTCTCAAGAGATTTTTTATTTCTATTCATCTTTCGTGTTCTGTGAGCGATCTTTTTTGCCGCGCCGCGTTTTTTAAAAGATTTTATCTTCTATGATCTTTTGAAAGACCGCGTTTATCTCTCCCGAGACCTCAAACACTCTCAGACCCTTTGAAATAAGATACGCCGCCGCGCCTTCGCCGATTTTACTGACAAATACCGCGTCGCAGTCGGAAAGCAGATCTATTATTCTGTCAAAATTTGTTTGGTTATGACTGTGCGCGTGCTGACACGCGGCGACAGCGTCGCGCGGCTCTATATAAGAGCAGCCGTCTTTATTTATTTCGTATATTCTGAAAATCGACGCTCTGCCGAAGTGCTCGTTGATATTAACGCCGTCTGTGCTTGCGGCCGCTATTTTTGCCATATCAATTTCCTCCTTTAAATTAAAATGTATCGGTAAATTAAAATGTATCGGAAGGAACTCTCTCCTTCCGATAAGAATATTTGTATTATATAATTATTTGTAAGTGTAAAGGACCGTGTCGTAGATGTCCTCGATCACTCTCAAACCGCCGGTATAACCGACATAATTGGTCGTGAGCACCAGCCTGTACGGAGTCGGGAGCGACGCGGAAAGAAAATCGTAATCCTTTTCCCTTGCCAGCTCCTTATCCCAGCCGCTGCCGATTATAAGACCGCGTCCGCTGTGGCTGACGTTCCTGATCATATCCTGCGCCGCGCCCGCGTCGGGATCGAAATATACCGGTATATCACGCTTATCCGACGCGCCCTTCAAATCCTCTGTGATTTGCTCGATATACTCTTTCGGAGTATTGTCAACTATAAATTGCTCTTTCGGCACAATTCCGGTTTCGTGAAGCAGAAATCTCGACAATCCTACCACATAGCCCGCGTCATGCAGGATATGAACGTGATTGGGCAGTCCGTAACGGAACTCCAGAAGGAATGTTGCCAGATTGTCTATTTCCTCGTAATAGGCTTGTTCCTCTCGGTCGATGAATTCAAGCGCTTTTTCCTTATCGATTTCCGCGCCGTTTTCTATGGCGTAATCCAAAACCTCTTTTAAGAAACGCGTTGTTTCGTTCGCCCCGATCGGCACATAGCGGAAGTGATAATACGGCTGTCCGTATTTTTTCTCTAAGTGCCTCGCGATAGGCTCTCCGTACCACGGGGACACTAAAATGTTGAAGTTTGCGCGCGGTATTGTCCGCCATTCCGCCACGCCGTCCGAATGAGGACCGAACAGCACGTTTACCTTTAAGCCTATGCCCTCGAGCAGACGCTTATACTCTGCCAGATTGCCCTTCCAGAACGGGTCCTGATACGGAATTGAAGCAAAAAGGTTTACAAGGTTCCCCTCGCTCCGCGCCGGATTTTCATCAATAAACCTGTCAACGTACTGGTCGATAACAGCATTCACGACATTACTGTGAGAAACGTAGTTGTTTGATTTAAAACCCGCCGTCTCCACATGAACTATCGGCTTGCCCTCGGCTAAAAATTCGTCCGTGACCGATGCAACATCGTCGCCGACGATATCGGCGGTACAGCCCGTTACCACCACCTGTAAGTCCGTATCGAGCACCTTATATGTATTTTCTATGATCTGTCTTAAACGGTTCACGCCGCCGAAAACGACCTCCGTTTCACTGAAGTTGGTGCATGGCGAAGTGCTGCCGCCGGCATAGCCCGTGGAACGCTCAAAAAACCCTTGGACCATTGTTCCGCAGCCGGGACCGGAGTGAAGAATAGGCGTTGCTCTCGGGATAGCCACAACCGTCTGCAGCGCGCCTATGGCGCAAGCGTAACGCTCCTGTTCGATAGATCCTGCCATTAATTTCTGCCTCCCTTCAGGAATGTGTACGGCTCCTGCTCGAGCCACCATTTTGTATACGGATTTACCGCGTGTTTTTCAAGATTTTTCACGAATTCATTATTTTCGATGGTTTCAAGTATCTGTTCGCCATACTTAACAAGTCCTTCGTAGCCCATTCCGAAATGCTCGTCGCCGATCAGCAGCGACGGGATACCGAACTTTGCGCCCCATAATGTCATGCCGCCGTGCCGCGCGAAAAGAATATCGGGGCGCAGGCGGTTCAGCACGTTTACAAGCTCGAATTCCTGCTTGTTGCAGACGTTATAATTGGGAATATCGCCGTAATCCTCTATCGTATGCTTTAATGTGTCCGCGTCAGAGCTTGCGCTGTCGTATTGGGGGTCGTGATGGAATATCGCCGCGCCGACGGCTTTCATTCCAAGTTCCTGAAGCATTGCCAGAAGCGAATGACCGTGTGACGCTCCCGCCGTAACGTATGCGGTCTTTCCGGCTAATTTTTTGCGAAGCTCCTCAATTTGGGGCATATATTTTTCTCTTTCCTCTTTCAGGAATTCCTCTATTTCATCTTCCTTGCCGATAAGCCGGCCCAGCTCTCTGAACCATCTTTCGGTCTGCGCTATACCGTAGGGCGGTGAGTTTTTAAGCTCCGGAACACCGAATTCCTGATCGAGCGCGGTCGCGAGATACGAGCCTAATGTCGCGCACGCCTGAACGGTGCACGCCGCCTCGGAGGAATGCTGTATGGTCTCGTATGTCGAATACGGCGTGAGATAATTTGCCTCATAGCCGAATCGGTTGAACCATTTGTTGAATACGTCGCTGCCCCAGAAATTTATTACATTTATTATATTACGCTTTTTTTCGGCGGGCTTTATCAGTTTTCTCGCGATACCGTGATAGCCCGCGTCAAAACCGGACGTCCACATTTTGGAACGAAATCCCTCGCAGAAGATCGCCACGATCGGAATGCCCAGTTCATCCTCCAATGAGTTAGTAACGCTCTCCACATCGTCGCCTATAATGCCCGCGGCGCAGGTGGTCAGCACAAAAATTACGCTCGGCTTTGAACGCTTATACGCTTCCCGAATTGTATTTTCAAGCTTTAGGGCTCCGCCGTAAATCGTGTCCTTTTCCTCAAGATTGGTTGAATAAACCCTGCGCTGCGTCGGTCTGTCCACGCCGCGCAGCGGCGCGTTTACGCGGTATGTAAAAGCAAACTCATGCAGGCATGTCGAGCAGCCGACAGGTCCGTGGCTGATAGTTACCGCGTCCTGAATAAGGATCGTGGTGCAGGCGGCGTTTGACGTCGAGCAGCCGAGACACTGTGAAAAAGAACGTTTCTTATCTTTTAGTTTTCCGCATCCGACGCAGTCCAAAAGCTCGGATGCGCTTCCCTGAAATCCCGTAATTGAGCCGAGACGAATTTCGCGTACCGACACTTCGGGCGTTTTCAAATTAACTGTACTCATTAGCTTGATCCTTTCCTTTCTGATATAATTCGAATAAAATAAAAGAGACCCGTCCGGTAAAATACGCGGACAAGTCTCTAATATGTTTAGTCGACTTTAACGCATATAATACACCACGCGAAAAAAATTGTCAACATCGGCAAAGGGAATAATTTTTAAAAATTTTAATATATAAAAACTTTAAAATTTATTCAGTATCCGCTCTATTGACAAAAGCGGGAGAAGCTTTTAAAATTGAATACAATTTTATCGGGAACGGAGATGAGCGCGATGAAACGAATGTGTATTATGTTGAACAAATAATTAAGATGGCGAGGTTTTTAAAATGAGCGGTGAAAAAAGAAAAAACAGCTTGGATGATGTTTTTGATAAAACAAAAAAGATAATTAATGAAACAGGTTACGGCTCCGTAACACTGGTGATACAGGACGGAGTGGTCGTTCAGATCGAACGGCAGGAAAAAATACGAATAAAATAGTTGACTGAAAAAATCAGAGACTGTTTTGCGGCTTTAATATGAAGCGGTACGCAAGACGGTTTTTTGTTTTTTTGGAATATATGATCGCGAGGAAGGTATATGACAATAAGAGCCGCCGTTGCGAGCAGCGACGGCAAGATCATCAACAAGCACTTTGGGAAAGCGGATTCTTTTCTGATATTTGAGCTTCGTGACGGAGAATTTCAATATATAGAAAAGCGAAATATAGCGCCTTGCTGTAATATGGGGACGCACGAGGAAAGCGGCTTTGAAAATACGGCAAAGGCTTTATCCGACTGCTCTGTGATATTAGTAAGCCGTATAGGTCAAGGCGCGGCGGGCTTTATGGAAAGCCGCGGCTTTGAGGTTTACGAAGCGCCCTTTCCCATAAGCGCGGTATTAAATAAATTAGTTAAGGAGAGCGGTGACGAATGGCAATAAGCTATGAAGAGCTTACGACAAAGCATCCCTGTTTCGCTTTGGGTAAAAAGGGACAGACGGGCAGAATACATCTCCCGATAAGTCCGACATGTAATATTGAATGTAAGTTCTGCGACAGAAAAATAAACGATCACGAAAAACGTCCGGGTGTAGCCTCAACGGTGATAAAACCGGAGGAGGCGGTAGACGTGATCGCGAGATCACTGGAGCTGTGTCCCGATATTACCGTTGCGGGAATAGCGGGCCCCGGCGACACTCTCGCCACGGACTGCGCGCTCAGGACTTTCGGATTAATTAAATCGAAGTTTCCGAAAATCATTAAATGTATGAGCACAAACGGACTGCTCCTGCCGGAAAAGGCGGAGGAAATAATAGAAACGGGAATAGACTCACTGACGGTCACGGTGAACGCGGTAGACCCGGAAATCGAAGCGAAATTAAACGGCGGCATCCTTTATCACGGCGTACATTATACAGGCGTCGAGGCCGCTGAGATACTTATTAAAAATCAGCTCGAAGGCATACGGCTGGTTAGCGCGGCGGGCATTACCGTTAAAGTAAACACGGTGCTTGTTCCGGGAATAAACGACGGTCACATAGAGGAAACAGCAAAAACGGTAAGCGAGGCGGGCGCGTCGATATATAACATAATCCCGCTTATCCCGCAGCACGAACTGTCGGACTGCCGCGCGCCTTCCTGCGTTGAGGTAGACGGCGCAAGACAAAAAGCGGAAAAGTATATAGACGTGTTCCGCCACTGTCAGCGCTGCCGCGCCGACGCCGTGGGCGTGCCGGGTGAAAAGGATTACGGCGACCAAATATATTTAAAGAGAATTGCGCATAAGGATACATTCTCACACGGATAATTGTTGTCCGAAATATTGATCTTAAAAAAAGAAGATAAAAAGGAGACAGAATAATGGCTAAAGAATTAAGACAAATTGCAATATACGGCAAGGGAGGAATTGGCAAATCGACCACAACGCAGAATTTGACAGCCGGACTGGTTGAAGGCGGAAAAAAGGTAATGGTTGTGGGATGCGATCCTAAAGCGGACTCCACAAGACTGCTTTTGGGCGGGCTGGCGCAAAAGACCGTGCTTGATACGCTCCGCGAGGAGGGCGACGATATTGACCTTGATTTGATATTGAAGGAAGGCTTTAAAGGCACAAGATGCGTGGAGTCGGGCGGACCCGAGCCGGGCGTAGGCTGTGCGGGACGCGGAATAATAACCTCGATCGGTCTTTTGGAAAGGCTCGGAGCATATACCGACGACCTCAATTACGTTTTTTATGACGTTCTCGGCGACGTTGTCTGCGGAGGCTTCGCCATGCCCATAAGAGAGGGAAAGGCAAAGGAAATTTACATAGTGGCGAGCGGTGAAATGATGGCGCTTTACGCGGCAAATAATATCTCGAAGGGTATCGCGCGCTACGCCCGTCAGGGCGGCGTAAGGCTCGGCGGTATCATATGCAACAGCCGCAATGTTGACCGGGAGGTCGAGGTTGTACGCGCCTTCGCGAAGGAGCTGGGCACGCAGATGATACACTTCGTTCCCCGTGATAATGTGGTACAGAGAGCCGAAATACGAAAAAAGACGGTCATTGAGTATGAGCCAAAGTGTCGTCAAGCCGATGAATACAGAGAACTTGCGAAAAAAATAGAAGAAAATGAAATGTTTGTAATTCCAAAGCCTATTACTCAGGACAGGCTCGAAGAGATCCTTGTGGAATACGGATTGATGGACGCGCTTGAGGATGATTACAGGATATAGAGGAATTTAAAATGTATATTTACGCGGATAACGCCGCTGCCACACGGCTTAGCGAAACCGAAAAAAAAGCGATGCTTCCGTATTTGGATGAGATATACGGCAATCCGTCAAGCTTGCACAGCTTTGGACAGCGCGCGAAAGACGCGCTGGATAATGCCCGCGAGGAAGTTGCTCGGGTAATAGGAGCCGAATTTTCATCCGAAATAACCTTCACCTCCGGCGGCAGTGAATCGGATAATCAGGCCATTGTATCAGCGGCAGAAATCGGATCAAAAAAAGGCAAAAAACATATAATTTCAACGAAATTTGAACACCACGCGGTATTGCGCACGTTAGAAAAACTTGAAAAAAAGGGGTTTGAAATAACCCTGCTTGAACCGGACAGAAACGGAATTATAAACGTCCGGGATGTGGAAAGCGAAATACGAAGCGATACCGCGCTGGTGACGGTCATGTACGCCAATAACGAAATAGGCACAATTCAGCCTGTTTCCGAAATAGGAGCGGTCTGCCGCGAAAGAGGCGTTATCTTTCATACTGACGCTGTGCAGGCGGCGGGACATCTTCATATCGACGCCGCGAAGCAAAATATAGATATGCTTTCTGTTTCGGCTCATAAGTTTCACGGACCGAAAGGAGCGGGAGCGCTGTACGCAAGGCGCGGTATCCCTCTTGTGAAACTCATAGAAGGAGGCGGACAGGAAAAGGGCAGACGCGCGGGAACAGAGAATATTCCGGGAATAGTCGGTCTTGCCGCGGCTTTAAAAGAGGCGGCGGACAACATAGATAAAAACAATGAATATTTAAGCAGGCTCCGAGATAAAGTGATCGGCGGTCTTCTCGACATTCCGAATACCATACTGAACGGAGACAGAGAAAAAAGACTTGCGGGAAATATAAATGTCAGCTTTGAAGGCATAGAAGGCGAAAGCTTGCTGCTGATGCTTGATGATAAGGGAATAGCCGCATCGTCGGGCTCGGCCTGTACCTCGGCGTCGCCTTTGCCGAGCCATGTCCTGCTCGCCATAGGCGTTCCCGAGGAGGCGGCCCGCGGTTCGCTCAGAATATCTTTGAGCGAGTATAATACCGATGAAGAAGCCGAATATATCATAAAATCGGTGAAAGAGGCTGTGGAAAATCTGCGTAATACTTCTCCGGTGTGGGCTTGAGCCGGGCGGCTTGACATGCCGCGGGATGCGGAGAGAATATGAAATTTGAAAGAGGTGTAAAATGAAAAAATATAATTATATTGAATCGGCTCTGATACACGGCGGTTTTGACAGCGAACCGCTTACGGGCGCCGTAAACGTACCCATATACCAAACCTCCACATACGAGCAGGAGGAGCTTGGCAAGCACAAGGGATGGGAGTATTCGAGAACGGGCAATCCCACCCGCGCCGTGCTTGAAAAACTTATCGCCGAATTGGAGGGCGGCATCGCGGGCTTTGCTTTCGCGTCCGGCATGGCGGCGATCACGGCTGTTTTAAGCTTGTTTGAAAGCGGAGATAAGCTCATAATTTCGTCGAATGTTTACGGCGGAACTTTCCGCGTGCTTGATAAAGTGTTTGATCATTTCGGCATAGGCTATTCGATAGAGGACACAACCGATTTGCTGTCGCTTGACAAGAAAATCACGCCGGACGTAAAGGCGATATACATAGAAACGCCGGCAAATCCGCTTATGACAGTTACGGATCTGAAAGCTGTGTCCGATCTTGCGCATAAACACGGTATACTTTCAATAGCGGACAATACGTTTATGACGCCGTATTTGCAGCGTCCGATCAAATTCGGCGCGGATATTGTAATTCACAGCGCAACAAAATATCTGGGCGGACACGGCGACCTTGTCGCGGGACTTGCCGTAGTGAATGACGTTTCGCTTGCCGAACGTCTTGCGTTTATACAAAATTCCACCGGCGGAGTTTTGCAGCCGTTTGATTCGTTCCTGCTCATACGGGGAATAAAAACACTTGGCGTGCGCATGGACAGACATGTTGAAAACGCGGAAAAGATCGCGCGGTACCTTACGGAAAGCGACGCGGTGAAAAGGGTATATTATCCGGGACTTCCGTCCGATGACGGCTACGAAACCAACAAAAAGCAGGCGAAAAACGGAGGCGCGATGATCTCGTTCGAGCTTCATGAGAATTATGATATTAAAAAGTTTTTCAGATCCTTGAAGCTGATCGCCCTCGCCGAAAGTCTGGGCGGCGCGGAATCGCTCATATGCCATCCGTCGAGCATGACTCACGCGTCTATTCCGTATGAAATACGTCAAAAGGTGGGTATTACCGAAGGACTCATAAGAATATCCCCCGGTATCGAGCATTGGGAGGATATTATTGCCGATCTGGACGGCGCGATACGGGAAAGCAGGGTGGAGTGATATGCATTACTATAATTCAATGCATGATTTGATAGGCAATACCCCGCTTGTAAAGCTTAACAACAGCGGCATAAGACCCGAAATAAATTTGTTTGCCAAGCTTGAACTGTATAATCCCGCCGGCAGCGTAAAAGACCGTGTGGGTCAGGCAATGCTTGACGCGGCGGAAGCAAGCGGAAGGCTGAAAAAGGGCGGAACCGTTGTGCTGGGAACAGCGGGAAACACGGGCCTCGGAATTGCGTTTGCGGCTTTGGGGCGCGGATATAAGCTGATTTTTGTTGTGCCTACCAAATTTTCACAGGAAAAACAGACCCTCATGCGCGCCTTGGGCGCGCAGATAATAAATACTCCGCGCGAGCTGGGCATGATGGGAGCGGCTGAAAAGGCGGAGGAAATTAAGGAAAGTATAACGGGAGCCGTAACCCTTGATCAGTTTACGGATAAAAGTAACCCCGACGCGCATTACAGAACAACGGGCAGGGAGATATATGAGGATCTGGACGGAAGGATCGATTATCTTGTTGCCGGCGCGGGCAGCGGAGGAACATACAGCGGAGTGTTAAAATATTTGAAAGAGCAGGATCCGAATATCCGCGGCGTACTTGCCGATCCCGTCGGTTCGGTAATAGGAGGCGGAGAGCATAAGGATTATAACATTGAGGGAATAGGCAATGATTTTATTGCCGACACGATGGATATGTCATTGGTAGACGAGGTCATCAAGGTAAACGACGCCGAAGCGGCAAAGCAGGTAAAAATGCTCGCGCGCAATGAGGGCATCTTTGCCGGAACATCGTCCGGAGCGGCTATGTCGGCGGCGGTAAAGCTGTCGGAAACCGTATCGGACGGCTCGAACATAGTCGTGATTTTTCCGGATCGCGGAGACAGGTATTTCAGCTCCGGAATATATGGATTTTGACAATTACGTGAAAAAACGGCAAAAGCATTTTTTGCCGTTTTTCTATTGACATTGTTAAATAACAGTGGTATAATTCATATCAAATACATAGGTTTAATATGAATGGGATTGTGCTTGATGGACGATAGAACTATAACTCTTGATGAATTAAAAAATATAGATTTTAATAAAATATCGCTTGTGGATATAAGGCCGAAAGAAGTATATCGGCTCGGTACAATTCCGGGAGCGGTTAATATTCCGGCCCGGTGTATGCAGGATATGTACGATTTGCCTACTGATAAGGCGGTATATATTTTTTGTCAGTCGGGTGAAATAAGCGGAGATATTACAAAGCTGCTGTGTGACGCGGGACACGACGCGTATCATTTGCCGGTCGGGTATCTCGGATATCTCAAAAATGTGCTGTGTGAGATGGATAAAAATGCAAACGATGAATTTGACGCGGAGCGCTGCGCCGAAATTGAGCGAAGCATTATTAAAACTTACAGAAAAACAATATGGCGGAAATTTATAAAAGGTATCAATAAGTATGAGTTGATAAAGGAAGGCGATAAAATTGCTGTATGCATTTCCGGCGGCAAGGATTCGATGCTTATGGCGAAATGTATGCAGGAAATCCACAAGCACGGCGCAGTTGAATTCGATGTGGAATTTCTCGTTATGGACCCGGGCTACAATTACGCAAACCGCAAAAAAATTGAGGATAATGCGCGGCTGTTAAATATTCCGATACACATATTTGAAACAAACATTTTTGACTCCGTCGCTCATGTTGAAAAAAATCCGTGTTATTTATGCGCGAGAATGAGGCGCGGATATCTTTATGAGGAAGCGCAAAAACTCGGCTGTAACAAAATTGCTCTCGGACATCATTTTGACGATGTTATCGAAACGATTTTAATGGGTATGCTCTATGGTGCGCAGATCCAGACAATGATGCCTAAGCTTCACAGTACCAATCATCCGGGAATGGAGCTTATACGCCCTTTGTATATGGTTAAAGAAAAGGATATAATTGCGTGGGCAGAGCGCAACGATTTACAGTTTATTCAATGCGCCTGCCGCTTTACGGATAGCTGTACCGAGTGTAACGGTGATGTAAGTTCCAAGCGGCAGGAAATGAAAGAACTTATAAAGCGGTTCCGAGGCGTCAGTCCGTATATCGAAACGAATATTTTTAACAGCGTGCATAACGTCAATCTGTCGACGATTATAGGCTATCACGATGGTGAGAGGGAATATAATTTTCTTGATGATTACTATGAAAGGGGCGGTAAATAAATACAGAACGGGAAGCATGAATGTTGATATATAAAAATTTTTAAAAATTTTCGCATATAAAAAAATTAAAAATTATTCATATAAAGCGCGATTGACACGTTGTTTCGCCCGTCATATAATACAAACATGAAAATTTCAAAAAGGAGATGCTGCAAAATGTCAAAAATCAATAAGCAAATCACGGATCTTATAGGAAAAACTCCGCTGCTTGAGCTTACAAATTATGAAAAGAAAAACGATCTGCAAGCAAAAATTATAGCAAAGCTTGAGTATTTCAATCCGGCTGGCTCGGTAAAGGACAGAATCGCAAAGGCTATGATCGACGAAGCGGAACAGCAGGGCAAGCTGAAACAGGGAACGGTCATAATTGAGCCGACTTCGGGTAATACAGGCATAGGTCTCGCTTCTGTTGCGGCGGCGCGAGGATATCGGCTTATTATAACGATGCCGGAAACGATGAGTGTAGAGCGCAGAAATCTGTTAAAGGCGTATGGCGCGGAACTGGTGCTGACCGACGGAGCAAAGGGCATGAAGGGCGCGATCGCGAAGGCGCAGAAGCTGTCCGAGGAAATCGAAAACAGCTTTATTCCGAGCCAGTTTACAAATCCGGCAAATCCCGCTTATCACAGAGAAACTACAGGCCCCGAAATCTGGGAAGATACAGACGGAAAGGTCGATATATTTGTCGCGGGAGTCGGAACCGGAGGAACAATTTCCGGTGTGGGTGAATTTTTAAAATCAAAAAATCCCGATATCAAGATCATAGCTGTGGAACCGGCGGATTCGCCCGTGCTTTCGGAAGGCAAACCGGGGCCCCATAAGATACAGGGCATAGGCGCGGGATTTGTTCCCGATACGTTAAACACAAATATTTATGACGAAATTATCAAAGTTAAAAATGAAGACGCGTTCAGGACCGGCAGAGCTATCGCGCACTCGGACGGTGTTCTTGTCGGAATTTCCTCGGGCGCGGCGGTATGGGCCGCAACAGAGCTTGCAAAACGGGAGGAAAATAAGGGTAAGAATATTGTCGCTATCCTTCCGGACACGGGTGAAAGGTACTTATCCACGCCGCTGTTTGGCTGATGATAAAAGCGAGTGCCGCTGTGCAGCGCAGCGGCACTCGCAAAAAATATGTTTGATTTCAAAAACCGAGGAGGGTACGATATGTACAAGGTTATGATCATTTCTCCGGACAATGAAATGGCGGACGAATTGGAAGCCATGAATGTTTGGGGAGAGACCTCGGGCTTTGAGATCTCTATGGTGACAGATAACGGCGACAGCGCGTATAGGGAATTATGCCGCGAAAAGTATGACTTGATAATCTGTGACACGCATATTAACGGTATGGGAAGCACGGAACTGCTCAGACGTATAGAAGAAGAAAAATTAGGCGGCCGCCTTGCTTTTTGCGGCAAATACGCGGATTTTGAGTATGCCAGACAAGGGATAATACTCGGCGCCTTTGACTATTTTATATCCCCGTTTCGTGAGGAACAGTTTCTTGCCGCGTTTAACAGAATACAAGATAAAGCTAATGAGAACATAACAATAAAGACGGATTATGCCGGGGAAATTATTGAATTGTTTGAAGCTCGGGACGCCGGAATATACGCGTATCTTTCGGATGCACTGAATGAAATTTATGAAAGCTCACACAATATGGCATCGGCGGAAAATGCTCTGAGCAAAATTTACAAAACGGTTATCAACGAAGTATTTGAGCGGTATGACTGGCTTGATCTGTATAAGTCTGTCCAAAGCTTCTACGAGAGAACGGAGCTGTTCGGATATATTACATACGATAAGCTGTTCAAAAACAGAATTACGGAATTATTCGAGGAATTCTGCGAGCTTTTTCCAAAAGTGGACAATCAGCAGATCAAGACGGTGATGCTGTATATTTTAAATAATCCGGAAAGCGATTTGAAGCAAAAAACCATAGCGTCCGCGCTTAATATAAACAGTACATATTTAAGCACGATATTTTCGGTGCAGACAAAGCTTCGGTTTATTGACTATCTTACCGCGGTAAAGCTCAAGAGAGCGGGCTGGCTTTTGCAGAATACGTCGATGAAGGTCACGGAAATTGCCGCGCGGCTGGACTATAAGGACATAGGTTATTTTTCGAGAGTATTTAAAAAACAGTACGGGGTAACGCCCACTGAATACAGGATCCCCGATGATTACACATATCAGATTTAAGGTGCCCGGAATGACGCTGCAGCAAATATATTACGCGCTCACGATAGCGCAGACAAAATCAATGAACAAGGCGGCGGAGCAGCTGTTTATATCACAGCCGTCGCTGACGAACGCGATAAAGGAGCTTGAAAAGGAAACCGGAATTGCGATTTTCAAACGAACGAACAAAGGCGTAATAAAAACCAACGAGGGCGAAGAGTTTTTAATGTACGCGCGTCAGGTATATCAGCAATACGAGCTTCTCGCGGGTAAGTATTCGGACGCAAAAAATATAAAGAGAAAATTCTGTGTTTCAACTCAGCATTATTCGTTTGCCGTAAAAGCGTTTGTGGAAACCGTAAAGCGGTTTGACACGACGAAGTATGAATTTGCGGTTCGGGAAGAGAAAACCTATAATGTCATAGATGATGTGAGCGGATTTAAGAGTGAGATAGGTATAATTTATATGAGTGATTATAACCGCAGAATTATTGAAAAAATGCTTCGGGACAGATTTTTGGAATTTCATCGGCTTGTCGAGTGCAAGGCGTATGTATATATGTGGAAAAAACATCCTCTCGCGAATAAAAAGTCGATCACTTTAGATGAGCTGCGTGATTATCCGTGTCTGTCATTCGAGCAGGGCGAACAGGAATCATCATATCTCGCGGAGGAGATCCTTACGGATAATGAATATCCGCGCACGATCAAAGCATGCGACAGAGCGACCATGCTTAATTTGATGGTCGGTCTGAACGGTTATACCCTCTGCTCGGGCATAATCTGCGAGGAGCTTAACGGAGCGGACTATATCGCCGTGCCGTTTGAGGACGACGGCGCAAACCGCAACAGCGTTATGGAAATCGGCTACATTGTTAAAAAGGGCAGCGCGCTGAGCGAGATAGGCATGATATATATCGACGAGGTAAAAAGATATTTGAATAACACGAAAACGGAGGTTTAAAATGAACAGAGATACAGCATGGAAGCTTTTGAGAAAATATAATAAGGACGCGTTTCATCTGCGTCACGCGCTCACCGTTGAGGGCGTTATGAAATATTTTGCGCGCACGCTCGGCTATGACGAGGAGTATTGGGGCATTGTCGGACTCCTGCACGACATAGATTTTGAGCAGTATCCGGACGAGCATTGTATAAAAGCTCCGGAATTGCTGCGGGAAGGCGGATTTGGTGATGACATAATTCACGCGGTATGCTCGCACGGTTATAACCTGACAGTGGATGTAAAGCCGGAGCATATAATGGAAAAGGTTTTGTACGCGACGGACGAGCTGACAGGTCTTATATGGGCGGCGGCCGAGATGCGGCCGTCAAAGAGCACACAGGATATGGAATTAAAAAGTCTGAAAAAGAAATACAAAAGCAAAAATTTCGCCGCGGGATGTTCAAGAGATGTGATCGAATACGGCGCGAAGATGCTCGGTTGGGAATTGGACAAGCTGCTTTGGGATACAATTCTCGCCATGCGGAGCTGTGAGAACGAAGTTGCGCAGCAGCTTGAATCGGCTCGCCGATATACTACGGAAACCTGACGGGAGAAACGATCGCGTTTCTTAACAGACTGTTTTTTCCGACCATGCACTACGAAAACGACGGTACGAAGCTGCTAAAGAAAAAGAAGGACTGCGGACTTAAAATAAAAATTTTGCATTATATATTTAGCGCTAATAAAATAATACTATATTTCGACAAATTTGTCAATGGTTTTCCTAAAAATTTACGGCGCAGAATAAAAACGCCGCACGAAACGGCGTTATAGACATTCCGCGCGGCGGCTTAAAATATTGCAAAAAGTTTTAGCAGTCGTCTTTAAGGGGCATGCCGTAGCCGTCGACGTTTATCTGCCTGCACAGGATCAAAATTCCCTCGACAAAGCCCCATATCGCGCCGATGCCGCAGGTCACGCAGGAAACAACGATCTGTATTACCGCGCGGGTGGTGTTGCCTAAGTAGAAATTATGCACGCCGATACCTCCGAATAAAAGGCCCAGAAGTCCGGCGAGGAGCCGCGACTTGGGTGCGGCGTTCGGCGCGGCGTACTGATTTGCCGCGTTTTGATAATTCGGCGTGGGATTTTGATAGTTCGGCGCGGCGTTTTCGGCACCGCTGTTTTGAGCAGACACGGGACTGCCGCACACGGGACAGAACTTGGCGTCATTTGAGATCTCGCTTCCGCAGTTTTGACAATTCATTTAAAAACCTTCTTTCATAATATTATATATTGATTATATTTCTGACGATTCCCCATATCAGTATGAGAGCGGCGCCCGCGGCGAAAACCGCTGAGACCGCCTTAGAGAGCCGCGACTTTTTGATATACAACACCGAAATGCGAATTACGCCGGCCGCAGCCAGCGCGACCTCGGGGAAAAACATCGGGTTGCACATAAACGCGTCATAAAATTTACCATGCGCGGCCGCCAACAGCGCATTTGTGTTGCCGCAGCCGGGACAGCGCAGACCCGTTATCTCGCGGAACGGGCAGATGAAATGAAAGGCTCCGCGGCTCAGGAGGAGCAGCAGCGTCAAACCCGAAAAAATCAATATTCCGTACAGCGCTGCGACACGCGCGGCCCGCTTGTTCATACTTCTACCCCCAAATCAATATCTTGTATAATTATACAACTTTTTACATCAAATTGCAAGATATTTATCGGGGTTAAAAAAATTTCTTGTATATATCTTTTTTTAATGTTATAATTAATATATATTTTGTTTCGGAGAATTAAAAATGCTGAAAAATAAACTTATCTACAAGACGGTCGCTGTTTTCATGGCGGTGGCGGTGCTGCTTACAGCGGCGTTTGGGATCATTTCGGTCTACTGCGTGACCTCGCGTTTTGAAAACGAGTTTGAGGAGCAGGCGGACGCCGCCGTGGACGGAGGGCTCGGCGCGGCGGTGCAAAGCGTGATGAGTTCGACGGACAGAGAGTTCGTCAAGCAATATGAAATCGAAAATCTGATCCGTGATCACGCGGCGCAGCTGGGCCTTGACCAAAACCGCAAATGCTATATTCTTGCGGCGCCCGGCGGCGAGATCGTCGCGCCCACATATCTGATGCAGGACCGCATAACCAGAACGCCTAATATGGTCGATGCTCTGGAGCGGCACACAAAGGGCGGCAATGCTGGTTCGGGCGGCGATGTGCTGGACTACGCCGCGTATCTTGCGCCGCTCAGCGACACATCGGGCGAGTATGTTATATACGTGACCGACAACAAAAACGAGCTCCACGGAGTGGTCAATACTTTGCTGATCATTATGCTGTGGATGCTGCTTTTGGCGTGTCTGCTTTCCGCGGGCGCCGCAGTGTATGTTTCGCGCTCGGTAACTCAGCCGCTGCGCAAGCTGTCCCGCAGAGCCGACAGCTTCGCGCGAGGCGTTTACGACATGCCCTCCGATTTGAACAGGACCGACGAGATCGGCTCGCTGTCTCAGGCGTTTAACCACATGGGCAGGGTCATGAGCAAGACCATCAGCCAGATGGGCGCCGACAAGCACAAGGTCGACGTTATATTGGAGCATATAACCAACGGAATCATGGCCTTTGACACTGACCAGAAGCTGATACACATAAATCCCGCGGCGGCTGAGCTGCTGGATATCACCGAGGAAGAGATACCGCTGTTTGACGAATTTTTTGACAAACTGGACGCGGGCGTCTGCATGGCGGAATTTACATATCTTGACAAATACTCGTCCGAGATACGAGACGTTATCTATAACGGAAAGCATATCAGGATATACTTCGTGCCGTTTAAAATGGACAACGACCGCACGGCGGGAATCGTCTGCGTGTTTGAGGATTTCACAGAACAGTTCAACCTCGAGGTGGCGCGCCGCGAGTTTGTGGCCGAGGTTTCCCACGAGCTCAAGACTCCGCTGTTTATCATCAAGACCCACACCGAAACGCTTCTCAACGGCTATCTTGACGACAAGGCGATACTCAAAAAGTTCCTGACCACGATAGAGAGCGAGGCCGACAAAATGACCGAACTCGTGCGCAATCTTTTGGACCTGTCAAAGTTTGACGTGCAAAAGTTCAGCATGAAAAAACAGGTGTTCTCGATCGAGGAAATGCTGCGCGGTATCGTGAGCCGTTTCGCGCTCGAGGCGCAGCAGAACGACATCAAGCTTGAGCTGGTGGCGGTCAGCGAGCTGCCGCAGATGTACGCCGATCCCGTTCAGATAGAGCGCGCGATCGTCAATATAGTTTCAAATGCGGTGAAATACGGCAGAAAGGGCGGGTATGTTAATATAGCCGCCGGAAGCATGTACAACGAGGTTTATATAAAGGTCAAGGACAACGGCTACGGAATACCGAAATCCGACCTTGAGCATGTGTTTGACAGATTTTTCAGGGTAGACCGAGCCAGAACGCGCGAAAAGGGCGGTACGGGATTGGGGCTTTCGATCGCGAAAGAGATCATCGAAAGCCACGGCGGCACCATAACGATTGAGAGCGAATACGGAAAGTTTACGAATGTTATTATAAACCTGCCGACCGCTACAACGAAATAGAAAAAACAGAAACGGAGCAAAACGACGGTACTATGTTTAACCGAGGGGCGATATCATGAGGCGCGGATTTTTATCGGCTGTTATGTTAATACTTGCCGCCATGCTTGCGGTCTCCTGCTCGGAGCCGGCAAGGCTTTTTGACAGCGACAGCAAATCGTTGGCCGAACCCGATCCCGGTGTGCTCAGGATCGCCTGCGCTCCCGAAAACGAGCCGTTTGTTTACACAGACCCAAGCGGCAGACTGCTTGGTTTCGACCCTTCGCTCGGGGCGCTGCTTGCCGATAGGCTGGGAATGACGCCCGCGTTTTATCCGATGGACGAGGAGGACTTGGCAGATTCGCTGAATTGCGGGCTTGCGGATATAGCGGTTTCCGCGATCGCGGCGACCGACGTTTTGAGGCGCAAGGTCGATTTTTCCGACAACTATATAACGCTGTCGTCGTCGATCGTGGCAAACGGCGGCAATACGGAGATAAACGGCGCGGGCGACCTTAAACTGGCGCGGAACGTGGGCGCGGTCTCGGGAAGTCTGCCGCAGAAGTATCTGGCGGACGAACTCGGGCTTTCGAACATGTCCGTATATCCGAGCCGTGACGAGCTTGAGGGCGCGATGCTCCGAGGCGATATCGACATCATGTTCTGCGACGGCCGCGAGGCGGAAGAATTCGTCGCCGAGTATCCGCTGTTTGTGATAAAAGAGGATGATATCGATCGCCGAAGATATTCGATCGCGGCGGCGAACGGCAGCGCGAAGCTGCTGCGCGAAATAAACGACATTCTCGACGAGTTCCGAGCCGACGGAACGCTGCTCGACTTGAGAAATGCGTATATAAACGGCGATAACGCGCTGCGGAACGAGTTTGACGCGCGTCTTGAGAATATTCAACAGATCCCCCGAAATTAAGGGGATCTTATTTTTTTGACAGATTTTGATTTTTGATTCGTATTAATAAGTAGAAGCGCTTCTTTAAATTCTTAAAAAGAAGGTGATAGTATGGAAACCGACGAGCGGCTGACGAAGGGGCTCAAAGCGGGGAACGAGACCGCGCTTGAGAGCCTCATCGAAAAATACGGCGGGCTAATCAAGACGATAGCCGCAAGGCACCTTAGCATGCTGCCCGACCATATCGGCGAGTGCGTCAACGACGTTTTGTTTTCGGTCTGGAGGAATATCGAAAGATTCGACCCGAAAAAAAACTCCCTGAAAAACTGGATAGGCGCAGTATGCAAATACAAGTGCATAGACTATAAGCGCAAGTACTGCAAAGAGCTTAGCGGCGAGGCCTTGAGCGAGGACGCCGAGGGCGAGAACGGAGCGGACGCGGAGCTGATCAGAAAAGAGACGATGAAAGAGATATTTGATCTGCTGAATTCTTTGGACCCGCGCGACCGAAAGCTGTTTTACCGAAGATATATCCTTTCCGAATCGGTGCGGGAGATAGCCGAAAGCTGCGGCGAGGAACCGTCTGTCCTGTACACCCGCCTGTCAAGAGGCAGAAAAAGACTGAGACGTCATCTTCTGAGGAGTGATTTTTATGAAAAATGAGTATGATTATCTAAACGGCGCGGACATCGACCTGAGCGGATACGAGCCCGCCGAACTGACAAAAGAGGAGCGAATGATCATGAAAAAAGAAGTGCTTAACAAAACCAAAAAGAGGTCCCGCGCAAAGAGGGTCATAGCCGTCGCAGCGGCGGTTGCGGTAGTTGTCGGCGTGACGCAGCTCGCCTTCGCCGGCGGTATAGTCGAGAGAATAGTAAAAACAATATCAACGGGTCACAACACGATAATAGAGACCGACGACAGTGGGATGGTGTTCACGCTGCCCGAGGCATTGAGCGGCAGGGTGTTCGACAAAGACGGCAAACCGGTCACCGAACTTGAGGGCGGCCTCGACGAGAACGATATCGAGCTTTATGACGAAAACGGCGTAAAATATGACGCTCAGAGATGGATCGATCTTATGTGCGAAACCGGCTTGATAGATAAAGACAAAGTGAGTGTTTCGGTCAGCGCCGCAAGCAAAGGTAAGCTGATTCCGGACGAAAATGAGAATAACAAGGTCTGCACGACGCTTGATGAGTTCGAAAGGTTTAAGAGCGGACTGAATTTTGACCTTCTGGAGCCCGAGTACCTGCCCGAGGGATATTCATTCCTGTACGCCGAGGGATTCGCGAACGGCGGCGTTGTTTCCGGCGACTACGCGGTGGTCGGCTACTCAAACGGAGCTGATGTTTTCACGGTGCATGAGAGGATCATCAACGATAAGACAAAGTATACGACGAGCTATGACGGGCCGGTTTCCGAATGTGAGATCCACGGCTGCGCCGCCGCCGTGACCAACAGCTCGGCGGAGTGGGAGCAAGGCGGCGTCTCGGTCGCGGTCCTCTCGGGAAACAGCAGCGTTATAGGAGACGAGCTCCTGAAAGTAGCCGAAAGCGTAAAATAAATTTTTTGCCTTCTCCCGGGAGGAGGTGTCAGGCGCAGCCTGACGGAGGTGGGTAAATGATCTTGTTATCAGTTTTTTTAATTTGACTTTAGCGCCTGTGTATATTATAATATATACATCAATATTCGGTTTATTTTACAGAGAAAGGGGAATACATATGTCGGATTTATATGAAGGTATCGGCAAGCTGGGCTTCGGGCTTATGAGGCTGCCGATGATCGACAAAAAGATCGACGTCGAGCAGACCAAAGTGATGGTCGACAAGTTCATGGAAGCGGGATTTAATTATTTCGATACCGCCTGGGCATACGGCGAGAGCGAGAGCGCGATACGAAAGGCGCTGGTCGACCGTTATCCGAGAGAGAGCTACAAGCTTGCGACCAAGATGGCCGCGTGGATAAACTGCAAGACGCGCGAGGACGCGATCGCGCAGTTTGAGAACTCGCTGAAGGTGACGGGCGCGGGATATTTTGATTTTTATCTGCTCCATAACCTGGGCGAGGGGCGCACCAAATTTTTTGACGATTTTAATATGTGGGACTTTGTTATGCAAAAAAAGGCCGAGGGCCTTATAAAGCATGTCGGCTTTTCGTTCCACTCGACCCCGCAGGAGCTTGAGGATATTTTGAACAAGCATCCCGAGATGGAATTCGTGCAGCTCCAGATCAACTATGCCGACTGGGACAACTATGCGATACAGTCCCGCGGCTGCTATGAGGTAGCGAGGAAGCACAATATTCCGATCATAATAATGGAGCCGGTCAAGGGCGGCATGCTCGCGAACCCGCCCGAGTCCGTAAAAAATATTCTGAAAGAGGCGGAGCCCGATATGTCCTGCGCGTCGTGGGCGATACGTTTCGCGGCTGACCTTGACGGCGTTATAACCGTGCTGTCGGGCATGAGCAGCATTGAGCAGACCGAGGACAATCTGTCGTATATGAAAGGCTTTACAGGACTGACCGACGCGCAGAGATCAACTCTCGACAAGGCGCGTGAGGAAATGGCGAAAATACCGATCATTCCCTGCACGGTCTGCAACTACTGCGCCAAGGTCTGCCCCAAGAACATCGGCATATCGGGCACCTTTACCGCGATGAACATAATGACGCTCTACGGCGACAAGGCCGCCGCGCGGCACCAGTTGGGATGGCTTGTGAACGGCCACGGCTCGGCCGGAGCGGAGGAGTGTATAAAATGCGGAAAGTGTGAGGAAGCTTGCCCGCAGCACATAAAGATCAGAGACGAGCTCGAAAAAGTGACCGCCGCATTGGCGTAAGCAGAAAACTAAAAAAACGATCACCGCCGGGGAAAGCCTCGGCGGTGATATTACGCTTGAAACTTAAATTTCGGAAATATGATTTTTATTTCTGTGCCCTTGCCGGGCTCGCTTTTTAAGCTTATCTCGGCGCCGTGTATTTGCGCCGCGTGCTTTACTATCGAGAGCCCGAGGCCTGTGCCGCCGGTCTCTTTTGAGTGGCTTTTGTCCACGCGGTAGAACCGCTCGAACACACGCTCCCGGTCGGCCTCGGGAATGCCGATCCCGTTGTCCCTGACCGACACAAACGGTCTGCCGCCCTCACCGCCGACCGTGATATTAACGTATCCGCCCTCGCGGTTGTATCGCACGGCGTTGTCGCAGAGGTTGTATATCATCTCGTGCAGCAGTCCGCGGCTGCCGCGAACGGTTTGTTCATTTCCCGACACGGATATGCTTATGCCGCGCTTTTCCGCCTTAAATTCAAGGCTTTCGGCAGCCTCGCGCGCGATCTCCAAAAGGTCCGCGTCGGTCATCTCTATGTTTCCGCCGCCCTCGTCAAGCCCCGACAGGCTGATTATGTCGTCTATCAGCGCCAGCAGGCGTTTTGACTCGGAATTAATGCGCTCCAAAAATCCGTTTACGTCTTTCGGGTCGACTATGCCCTCTTTTAAAATTTCGCTGCACCCCATAATGGTAGTCAGCGGTGTTTTGAGCTCGTGGGAAACGTTGGCCGAAAACTCGCGGCGCATCTTTTCGGCCTTCCGCGCCTCGTTGATTTGAGTAAGCATTTTTTTGTTCTGCTCGTCGACCCGCTCCAGCAGCGGATCCAGCTCCTCGTACGCCTCGTATTCGAGGGGAGAGTCAAGGTCGAGATCGTTTATCGGCCTTATTATCGAGCGGGTCAGCGCGCCCGCGGCGGCCATCGCCAGCCCGATAAGAAGCAGCACAGCCAGCAGTATTCCGGGCGCCGCGCCGAACACCGCGCCGAACATGCTTGAGGTCTCGCGGGAGACGCGGATAACTCCGCCGTCACTCAGGCGCAGCGCGTAGTAATAGTTTTTCTTGCCAAAGGTTTTTGAAACGCGCGTGCTCTCACCCTCGCCGCTTTCGAGCGCTTGTTTGATCTCGGGGCGGCTTGAGTGATTCTCGGCCGCCTCACCGTCCGCGCGGCTGTCAAAAATCACCGAGCCGTCAGCGGCGATCATCGTCACGCGCCCGTCGGGAACAGCCGATTTTAATTCCGAGACCCCGACGGTATCGGCGAGCTCTGCCAGATATCTCGTTTCGGTTTTGATCTCGGATTTGATCTCGCGGGAAAATTCGGCGTAAAACAAAGCCGATGAAATGATCGCGGTTATCACAACGCCCGCTATCACAACAGCCGTGATCCCGCGGAATATTTTTGAGCTCAGCTTTGCCGAGCCGTTTTTAAAAATATTTTTTGCCACTTGCCGTCAATCCTCGATTCTGTAGCCCACGCCGCGCACGGTTTTGATTATGCTTCCTCGATCGCCCAGCTTGCGGCGCAGGGTCCTGATGTGAACGTCGACCGTTCGGGTCTCGCCGTCAAAGTCATAGCCCCACACGCGGTCGAGCAGCGTGTCTCGGGTCATGACCGAGCCGCGGTTCTTGAGCAGCAGACGCAGGACTTCAAATTCTTTTAAAGTCAGCTCAACTTCATTGCCGCCCGAGGTCACGATATGCTTTTTCGCGTTGAGGCATACGCCGAAGGCGGAATATTCCTCGTCGGCTTTGCTTTCCGCCGCGCCTCCGCTGCGCCGCAGCACAGCCTTGATCCTCGATATAAGCTCCATGATCCCGAACGGCTTTGTCACATAGTCGTCAGCGCCGCCGTCAAGACCGCTCACCTTGTCGAACTCGGCGTTTTTGGCTGTGAGAAGTATCACCGGAATATCGCGGGTGTCGGGAGCGGCGCGCAGCTTTTTTAAAATACTCAGTCCGTCCTCGCCGGGCAGCATTATGTCGAGCAGTATAAGCTCGGGCCTGCCGCCGTTTTTGAGAGCTTCAAACAGCGGTTCGCCGCTCTCAAAGCCTTTTGCCTCAAAGCCCGTGTTCCTGAGGCTGTACACAACAAGCTCGCGGATGCCTCCGTCGTCCTCAACGCAATAAATCATAATATCCTTTCTCCTGTCTTTTAAATCTTTGCGAATTTATCATCGGTGCTCGCCGGTCATGGAAAATTCTACCCATTCGGCAATGTTCACCGCGTGGTCGCCTATGCGCTCAAGGTATTTCGCGGTCATCATCAAATCGAGAGCCGAAGCGGCCTTTTTCGGGTTCGCGCCTATATATTCCGCCAGCTCGGCGCAGGATTCTTTGAACCAAAGGTCGATATCGTCGTCGCGCCGCATGACGTCTTTTGCCGCGTCGAGATCCCTCTCAACGAACGCGTCCACGCTTTCGGTCACCATTTTCGAAACTCCGTCCGCCATTTTTTTGATGTGCTCATTGTCAAAGCTGTCGTCAAAGTCCGCGTGGCGCACTATTTCGGCGATGTCCGCCGCCTGGTCGCCGATCCTCTCCATGTCGGTTATCATTTTGAGCGCCGAGGACACCGCGCGCAGGTCCGCCGCCACAGGCTGCTGTCTGAGCAGCAGCTTGAGGCATAGGCTCTCAATGTCGCGCTCGGCTCGGTTTATCTCTTCTTCGATCGCGGCAACGCTTTTCGCCGCGTTTTTGTCGCGGCAAAGCAGCGCCTTTACCGCGCTCTCGATGGCGCTCTCGCACAGAGCGCCCATGTCTGTCATTTCTCTGTTCAGCTCGTCGAGCTGTCTGTTAAAATTATCTCTCATAGCATTATCCAAACCTTCCCGTAATATAATCTTCGGTCCTCTTATCTTTGGGCATCGAGAATATTTGCTCGGTGCCGCCCTGCTCTACGACCTCTCCCAAAAGGAAGAACGCGGTCCTGTCCGAGATGCGGACGGCCTGCTGCATGCTGTGAGTGACTATAACTATAGTATAACTCTTTTTCAGCTCAAGCGCAAGGTCCTCTATCTTGGAGGTTGAGATCGGGTCGAGGGCCGAGGTCGGCTCATCCATCAGAAGCACCTCGGGCCTGACCGCCAGAGCGCGGGCAATGCACAGCCTTTGCTGCTGTCCGCCCGACATTCCGAGGGCGCTTTTTTTCAGTCTGTCCTTCACCTCGTCCCAGATCGCCGCGTCCCGCAGAGACTTTTCAACGATCTCGTCAAGCTTTGACTTTGAGCGAATGCCGTGGGTCCTTGGACCGTAGGCTATGTTGTCGTATATGCTCATAGGGAACGGATTGGGCTTTTGGAACACCATGCCCACCCGTTTGCGCAGGTCGTTGGGGTCGATCTCCTTGTAAATGTCCGCGCCGCAAAGCGTTACTTCGCCTTTAGCGCGGCAGCCCTCCACAAGATCGTTCATGCGGTTGAGCGTTTTGAGCAGGGTCGATTTTCCGCAGCCCGAGGGGCCTATAAACGCGGTGATTTGATTTTTCGGAATATCCATGCTCACGTTTTTCAGAGCGTGGAAATCGCCGTAGTGCAGATTTAAATTTTTTATGCTTATAATATTTTCCATGTTTTTATCCTCTTAAATTATTTTAGTGTGATTTTTTTCGCCAGCGCTCCCGAAGCCGCGTTGAGCAGCACCACAATAAGCAGCAGCACGACCGCCGTGGCGTATGACTGTTCGGTGTTCAGGCCCTCGCTCCACAGCGCGTACAGATGGATCGCCATCGTACGGCCCGAGCCCAAAAGGTTAGGCGGCACCTGCGCCACCGTTCCGGCGGTGTATATCAGCGCCGCGGTCTCGCCCACGATCCTGCCCGTTGACAGCACAACGCCCGACAGGATCCCCGGCACCGCCGAGGGCAGCACTATTTTGAATACGGTCCGCAGCCGTCCCGCGCCCAGACCGAAACTGCCCTCGCGGTACGAGTCGGGCACCGACTTCAGCGCTTCCTCGGTGGTGCGCATGATCACCGGAAGTATCATTATAACCAGCGTCAGCGCGCCCGCAAGCAGCGAGTAGCCCCACGAAAACGTTGTGACAAACAGCAGGAACCCGAACAGGCCGTACACGATCGAGGGTATGCCTTGGAGTGTCTCGGTCGTTATCCTGACAAGGCCGACGAGCTTGTTGCCGCGCTTCGCGTATTCCACAAGATAGATCGCGGAGAACACTCCCAGCGGCACCGCGATAAGCAGCGACAGCAGCGTTATGATCACGGTGTTTATGAGCGCCGGAAACAGCGACACGTTTTCGGAGTTGTATGTGGGGCTGAACAGATCGAGGGAAAGATTCGGGATGCCCTTTAAGAATATATAAATTATCAGGCACAGAAGCGCGCCGAACGTGAGGCATGCCGCTGTATACACAAGCGCACGAAGCACAGCCGCCTGCGCTTTCGCTCTCGAAACGCCGCCGCTTTTTTGAGGAGCGGCAGCCGTTTTTGCTATAGCCGTTGCTTTGGTCATTTGCTCTCGGACCTCCTTTTCAGCAGCGAAAAGCTGAGATTGATTATCAGAATGAAAACGAACAGCACTACCGCCGTGGCGATCAGAGCCTCGCGGTGCAGGTCGGCGGCGTAGCCCATTTCCAGAACTATGTTGGCCGTCATGGTCCTGACGCCGCGCGTCAGTCCGCCCGGCATGGCGGCTTGGTTTCCCGCCACCATAATGACCGCCATTGTCTCGCCTATGGCGCGGCCTATTCCCAGTATAACGCCTGCCGTAACTCCCGATTTCGCGGCGGGCAGCACCGTCATAAACACCGACCGCTCGTGCGTCGCGCCAAGCGCGCGGGCGCCCTCGTAATAGCTTTCGGGCACAGCTCTGAGTGACGACTCGCTGACAGATATTATCGTCGGAAGTATCATAATACCAAGCACTATCGACGCAGCCAGCATGCTCGTACCGCTGCCGCCGAATATCTGCCTCACGGCGGGCACGATCACCATAAGCCCGAAAAAGCCGTACACGACCGAGGGTATGCCCGCCAGCAGATCGACCGCCGGTTTCAGCACTTTGCGCAGCCTATCGGGGCAGAAACGGGTCATAAACACCGCCGCCAAAATGCCGATCGGCACACCTATCACGATCGCTCCCGCCGTGACATACAAGCTGCCCAATATCATCGGCAAAATCCCGTAGATATCGTTGCCGGGCTTCCATTTTTTGCCGAGCAGGAAGTCAAACAGTCCTATTTTTTTCATGGCGGGGATCCCGTTCGCGAACAGAAACACGCATATCAGCGCCACCGCCAATATCGACACGCAGGCGCAGAACAGGAACACGCCGCTCATAATGTTTTCTTTAAGTTTGTTTTTCATAACTGTTCCCCGATCTCGTCCCAGTCGGTGATCTCACCCGTGTATATTTTTCTCACCTGCTCCGAGGTGATCTCGTTTATCGGGTTTGAGTTGTTGACAATGACCGCGATCCCGTCAAGGGCTATGACCGCGGCTTTTACGCCCTTTTGCGTTTCGCTGTCTTTAAGCTCTCGGCTTGCCATGCCTATGTCGCAAACGCCGTCGATCGCGTTGTTTATGCCCGTGGTCGAGTCGCTCTGCTGCACCTCGATCTCGGCGGCCGGGTTAACCTGAAGATACGCCTCTTTGAGCTTTTCCATGACCGGCGTTACAGACGACGAGCCCGAGACCACTATCTTGCCCGCGGGCTTTGCTCCGGCATAAGCTCCGAAATTTCCCTCTGAGATATAGCCGTTTTCTTCCACGACCGCCTGTCCCTCGGCGCTCATTATGAAATCAATAAAATCCCGCGCCGTTTCGGATATGCTGTCTTTTGTAACGATGTTAAACGGCCTCGACACCTTGTAGCTGCCGTCCTTCACGCCGTCGGCGCTCGCTGCGGCACCGTCGACCCGCAGCGCCTTGACGCTCGAGTTCAGCGAGCCCATTGAGATATAGCCTATGGCGTTCTCGTTGCCCGCCACGCTCGTCATCATTACCGAGGTGCTGTTTGTCACGCTTGACGCGTCGGTCGTCATATCGACCTTTTCGCCGTTTTGCTCTTCCTCGATGCCGAACAGTTCGGTGAAGGCTCCTCTGGTGCCTGAGCCGTCCTCGCGGGATATGACCGTTATTTCTTTTGCTTGCTCCGCGCCGCCTCCGCAGCCCGTCAGCGACGAGCCGATCACCAGCAGCGCGCACGCCGCTGCGATCCCGTCAGCAATTCGCGGATGATTTTTAAAAATGTTCATGGTTTTTCTCTCCTTATCTTTTTTGATTTCGGCTCTATAATATCGCGGCAATGTAAAATCGGTAATCGCGTATGCGTTAAATTTATGTAAAACCGAACTAGCCTCGGGAGAGGCGCTTGACAGCGGAGTCGAGAAATAGTATTATTATAATATAATTATTTCGGAAAGGACGGAGCGTATGAAATTTGGAGAAAAGGTCAGGAAGCTCAGAAAAGAAAAGGGTATGACGCAGACCGAGCTGGCGGACAGCCTCGGCATAACTCTGCGCACCGTGCAGAACTACGAGGCGGGCTCCGTTCACCCAAAGAGCCGCGATATATACTATCGTCTGGCGGAGATGTTCGGGGTCGATAAAAATTATTTCATGACCGAGGACGAGGAGCTTATCAGAGCCGCCTATGAAAGGGGCGGCAGGAAATCGGCGGCTGACGTGGAAGAGCTGATCGAGGGCATCTGCGGCCTGTTCGCCGGAGGCGAGCTGCCCGAGGAGGACATGGACGCGGCGATGAAAGCCATATCCGACGCCTACTTCGCGGTCAAGGAGGAAAACAAAAAATACACGCCCAAAAAGTACATAAGCTGATTTTTGAGTTATTTTTCGGCAATATATTCGGAAGGGGCGGATGACAAAGTGTCGGCGGACGATATTCACGGCATGGCGGAGGAACTCAAAAAGGCGCACGGAGATGATCCCGCCGAGATCGCCGAGGATCTGGGAATAAAAATAATCAAGAATTACGAATTCAAAAAACTGTACGGACTGTACACGGTGATAAAGCGCAGGCGCGTTATAATAATAAACGGAAATCTGGAGCCCGAGGCCGAGCGCGTCGTTCTGGCTCACGAGCTGGGCCACGACCGGCTGCACAGAGAGCTGGCGGAAAACCGCGCAGTGCTCGATACCGCGCTGTACGACATGACGGCGCGCCCCGAGTACGAGGCGAACATGTTCGCCGCCGAGCTTTTGATCGGGGACGACGATATTTTTGAGCTTATGCGCGGCTACGGCTACAGCGCCGAGCAGACCGCGGCGAGACTTGGGCTTTCGCCGAATCTTGTTATGATAAAGCTGCATTCGATGCAGCTCAGGGGAATGAAGATACCCGCGGTGATCGTTCCCGAAAACGCGATATTCAAAAAGGCGGCCGATTAAAGGCCGCCTTTCGCGTTTTAATTATTCGGCTTGTTTTACAGGGCGCCCGCCGCCTCGGTGCACATGATCAGGAACGCGCCCGCTCCGTGCAGGTCGTTCTCGCCTGTGCCTCTGGCGCAGTAGTGGGCGTAGTCGCCGACGCCGGTGCCGACGCAGATGTTGTCGATAATGATGTCGCCCTTGTCGTCATAGCGCAGACGGTTGATGATGCCGGTGTAGCCTTTCTTGGCGTACTCGAGATACGACTTATCCAAAAATCCGTTCTTGACCGCCTTGCAGATCGAGCCCACAAACAGGCAGGTGCAGGACGACTCAAGCCAGTTGTTCGGGTCGTCGCCCTTGTCGAGAACCTGGTACCAAAGACCCGTTTCGGGATCCTGATATTTAACCACGGCTTTGAGCAGGTCGCAGGCCGCTTTGATCATCGCGTCTCTGTCCTTGTGGTCCTCGGGGAAGCTGTCCAGCTCCTCCAGAATGGCGACCGGAACCCAGCCTACCGAGCGTCCCCAGAACTCGGGGGATCTGCCCGTCTCGGGGTCGGCCCAGGGCTGAACCTTGGCGTAATCCCACGCGTGGTACCAAAGACCCGTTTTTTCGTCTTTGGTCTTTTCCTGCATCATCAGAGCCTGGAACGCGCAGAGATCAAACAGCTCGGGCGCGTCAAATGTCTTTGCGTACTCGGCGCAAATGGGGCCCGCCATATAAAGGCCGTCGAGCCACATCTGCTCGGGATATCTGCCCTTGTGCCAGAATCCGCCCTCGGGATTCTTGGGGAAGTCCTTGATAAGCGGGATAAGCGTGTCGAGGGCCTTTTTGTATCTGGGGTCCTGCGTTTTTTTGTAGAGCAGATACAGAAGCACTCCGGGCTGCATGTCGTCAAGCTGGGTGGTGTCGAACTTGGTGATATTTCCGTCCTTGTCGATTATCGAGTCAACCCACGCCTTGCTATATTCGTAATATTTTTCGTCCTTGTCAAGCAGGTATGTATGCTGAACTCCCGAAAGGAACACGCCCTGATGATAGTGGAAGCGGCCCTTTGGGGGCAGGTCCTCCGCCGCGAACTTGTGCATAAGCGCGTCGCACGCCATCTCTGCGTACTCGAGCGCGCTGTGACCGTTAACCATTAATTCGTTCATGATATACTCCTCCGTTTCAAAATTTTTTCGGCTGATTAAATTATACCAAATAAAAGAATTTATGTCAATGAATTTTTGTGCATATTTAAAAAGCCCGTCTCCGAAATACGGAACGGGCCGAAACGCCGTTATTGAAACGCGGGTTGTTTGAAGTTGGAATCTTTGAAAGGATTGTCCTCGGGGGAGGGCTCAGAAAGGCTGAAATACATTCTCGCCGCCTCGGTGGTGCCGAAGTCGCGGTTCGACCCGCTGTGCTGCACCTTGTTGAAAGCCTCGCGGAACATGGCGTTGTGCGCCTCCTCGCGGTTCAGCAGAAAGTCGATGGTCTCTTTTACCTTTTTGTCGTCGATCTGGCGGTAGAGGTATTCGTAGACCACTTTGGCGCGCTGCTCCGACGCGATGTTTGACAAAAGGTCGGCGCACAGGTCTCCGGTCACGCTCACATAGTCGCCCGTCCATGAATAGCCCGACGCGTTGATAAGTCCCGGGTTGAGCCCCAGCAGCACGTGCGTCTCGATCTCGCCGACGCCCGTTTGGTTATAATCAACGTCGTGCCCGTTTAAAAGGTTGATCGTCTGCGCCACCATTTCCATATGGCTGAGTTCCTCGGCCGCAATGTCGAGAAACAGGTCCTTGATCTCCTGGTTTTTGATCCTGAAGCTCTGCGACATATACTGCATTGCCGCCTTGAGCTCGCCGTTGGCTCCGCCCAGCTGTTCCTGCATCAGAGCCGCGTACTGCGGATTGGGTTTCTCGACGCTCACCGTCTGAAAAAGCTGTTTTTCGTGTTTGAACATATTTGACACTCCTTTGTATATATTGATATATACAGTTTGCGCCAAATTTTATAAATTATGCGTGGTCGAGCTAAGCACCGGCACGGGAATAAGGTCGGTCAGGTCGAACTGATAGTATTTGTTGTCGTTGTGGTTTATCCAAGTGAGGGAGTGACCGTCGGCGCTCACGGAGAAATCCGTGGCGGCCGACATATCTATGCCGTAGTCGATAATGAGATCTGTGATCGGGACCACGTGTCCGTTTCTCATTATCTTATACAGCTTGCCGCCGCGCTGAGCCAGCCAAAACTCGGAGCTCATGCTGATTATGGCTTCCCCGCCGCCGAGTACCGCCGACGACTGTTCTTCAAACGTCGGGTAGCCGCTGCCCGTTGTGTCTATGATCAGCGAGCCGTTCGCGGTCTTTTCCGACGATATTCCGCAGCAGGGCGCGTTTTCGTTAAAGGGCGAGGTCTTCAGGTTATCGACGCGTATCGTCGGAGAATCTCCCGCGTACATCGCGTCGCAGGGCACGCCGTTCACGTAGACCTTCGGCTCTTCGCTTTTGTATGTGAGTTCAATCGAGGTGTCAGCGATCGGAGGCTTTCTGTCTCCGCCCCGCTTTTTGACAAGCATTATTATATTTTCGTCCCGATAGGTCTCGTCAAAGCCGAACGCTTTCAGTGTGTCGATGCCGAGATATACTTTCTCGTCCGAGGCGTAGGCGCCGACTTCGGTTCCGTCAACAATAACATTGAGAGCGCTTTCGGCGCTCGGGTCGGGCGCGGCTCCCGGAGCGGGCATTCCGTTTGAGCCGGCTGAATGGGAGCCTCCGCCGGTGCCGGAACCGCTTGAATCGGATCTTTTTGCTGTTGCCTCGGGAGACGGCGATGGCGAGAGTGCCGCGGATTCCGACGGCGCAGCGGTGGGCACAGACGTTATCGTGGCCGTTGGCGCCGCGCTGTCAAGCGTCAAAAGGCGCTTGCTATCATCGTAGCCGCATATCATTCCGTATTTTTCGGGCACGCCCAAGTCCTCGACTATGACAGCCATTCTGCCGTCTATGGCGTAGGCGTTGACCGGATTGTCGTTGAATATAACTTTTATATCTGTCTCATATACATATCCGGCGGCACCGCCGACCGTGCCGCGGATTATCGAGGGCATGTTCTTGGGCGTTTCTTCGGTTTGGTTCACAAACAGGGTGCGTATGCTGTCGTCATAAGCCGCGGTAAATCCGTAGTCGCGAAGGTCCTCCATCGCGATCAGCGTCCTGCCCTCAATGCTGAACGAGGCGATGTCGGCGCCGTTGACGCGGGTCAGTATATCGGTGGTGTATATCGTATCAACGATGTCGCCCACCGCAGCGTGCGCGGTGCATGCCGAAAAGACGGCGCAGAGCATCGCTGAGCACAATATATTTCTTATCGTTTTTTTAAGTTTCATAATCCACACTCTCCTAATATATGAACTGAGAAAATTATACCATATTATTTAGACGATTTCAACAGCGGTTTTGTTCCCGTTTTAAAGTAAAAATTTTACGAAAGTTATTTGCGTGTACACCTTGACAAACGCAAAATAATTTCGTATAATAAAAGCGTGATACGAAAATAATTTTCACATTATGATTTTAGCCGATAACTATATTGGAGCCGATCTTATGAAAAGCAAAGAAAAAATAATACTCCACAGCGATATGAATAACTTTTATGCCTCGGTGGAGTGCATGTTAAACCCCGAGCTTCGGGATAAGTATGTGGCGGTCTGCGGCAGGCAGAAGGACCGACACGGCATCGTGCTGGCGAAAAACGAAAAGGCGAAGGCGCTGGGCGTCGCCACCGGCGAGCCTGTGTGGCAGGCTTTGAGAAAGTGCCCGATGCTTGTCACGGTCGACCCGCATTTTGATATTTATATGAAATATTCAAAGCTGGCGCGGGAGATATATTACAGATACACCGATCTTATCGAGCCTTTCGGCCTCGACGAGTGCTGGCTGGACGTCAGCGGCAGCACGCTGCTGTTCGGCTCGGGCCGCGAGATCGCCGACAGTATCAGGCGCGACATAAAGCGCGAACTGGGGCTCACGGTCTCGGTGGGCGTGTCGTTCAACAAAATTTTCGCCAAGCTGGGTTCCGATATGAAAAAGCCCGACGCGGTGACCTGCATAGACCGCGAAAATTTCCGCGAAAAGATATGGGGTCTTCCCGCGTCCGAACTGCTGGGCGTGGGCCGCGCCACCGCGAGAAAGCTGGCGCGGCACGGCATATACACCATCGGTCAGCTGGCTGAGGCCGACCCGGAGCATCTGCGCGGCTGGCTTGGCGTAAACGGTGTCAGGCTGAGCGCCTTCGCTCGCGGCCAAGGCGGAGTGAGCGTGTCGCCGAGCGGCTGTGCGCCGCCGATAAAGTCGATAGGGCACGGAATAACCTGCACCGCCGATCTCGGCAGCGACGCGGAGGTGCGCAAGGTCATGTTCGCCCTGTGCCGCGACATCTCTCACAGGCTGCGCAAGCATGGGTTCATGGCGCGAGGCGTGTCGGTCTCGATAAAGGACACCGAGCTCAAAAGCCGCGAGTATCAGCGGATATTCAAAAAGCCCGTCCGCGGCTCGCGCGAGCTGACCGAGAGGGGCTTTGAGCTGTTTTCCGAAAATTATGACCGAAGGCTCCAGGTTCGGGCGGTCTCCGTCCGCGCCATATATCTGACGGACGAGAACGAGCCCGCCCAGGTGAGCATGTTCGACAATATAAACCGCGAGCTCAAGCGCGACCGCATAGAGACCGCGATGGAGAATATCCGCGGAATGTACGGCAAATACGCCGTCTCGTACGCGGGCCTGATGGGCGATCTGAAGCTCCCCGGCGAAAAGGAAATAAATCCCGTGATGCCCAACACGATGACAGTTTAGCTTTAATTTTTATAGAACTCGCTGATATTGTTTTTATACTCTCTCGGCGTCACGCCGTATATCTGCTTGAACGCGCGGTTGAAGGTCCGCTGACTGGAAAATCCCGCGTTCAGGCAGATGTTTGTTATGCTGTCGTTCGTCGAGCGTATAAGTCCCGCGGCGTACTCGGTGCGGAGCAGAGCCAGATAGCTGCGGAAATTGATACGTATCCTGTTTGAAAATATATGCGAAATATAATATTTGCTGACGCTGAATTCCTCGGCCAGAGTATCGAGAGAAATGTCCTGCTTGAAATTGAGCGAGATGTATTCTATCATTTTTTCCGCGAGGCTCTCAACGGGTATATGTTTATCCTTATTTATCTTGATTTTTTTCAGAAGCTTTGATATAATTACCAAAGACCAACCGAGTTTTTCGGAAAACGAGGTGCAGTCCGCGATCCCCGTGAAGGCGCAGGCCGTTTCCTTGTCCACTTCCGTTATAAGAGGAGACTCGGGCCGCGAGTTGGAAATATCGGGAAAAATGTTTCCGAATATCCTCGGGTGGCAGATCACAAGCACCCCGTCGGCGGGGCGCAGATTATCGCGGTAGTAGTGGTGCACGATGTCCGGAAAGATTATCGCGGCCTGTCCGGCCTTGACCTCGTATTTTTTGCCGTCGATATTCACGTGCTGGCCGCCCTCGAAAACATACACGATCTCGATATGCTTGTGCAGATGGGCGTGGAACCTGATCTCGCGGTAGTTGTGGATCACGTTAAGGTCCGACGGCTGGATCTCATAAAAAGGCACCATAAAAATTACCTCCCGAAAACAGCAAATTTTGGCTTGTATTTTGATTTTACCGACTATTATTATAGCGCATTATAAGTTAAAATACAAGAATAAAAATTTTAACATATATTAATTTGAGCAATGACCGTTACAATATCGAAAGGCGGAAAGAATATGGCAAACAGCAAAAAAATACCCGCGTATCTTGACGAGAACCTCTCATTTGAGGAGCGCGCTGCTGACTTAGTCTCGCGCATGACGCTCGAGGAAAAGGCGGCGCAGCTTAAAAACGAGGCGGCGGCGATCCCGCGTCTGGGGGTTTCGGCCTATAACTACTGGCGCGAGGCGCTGCACGGCGTGGCGCGGCAGGGCAAGGCGACCAGCTTCCCCACAAGCCTATCCATGTCAAACACCTGGAACCTTGATCTGGTGCGCCGAGCGGCCGAGATAACCTCGACCGAGGCGCGAGGAAAAAATCCGCGCACCGATCTCTCGTACTGGAGTCCGACCGTCAATATGGCGCGGGACCCGCGCTGGGGCAGAAACGAGGAGACCTACGGCGAGGACCCGTTTCTCAGCGGCAGGCTCGGAAGCGAGTTCGTCAAGGGAATGCAGGGCGATGACAAAAAGTATATAAAGACCATCGCGACGGTCAAGCATTTTGTCGCCAACAACGTGGAAAAGGAGCGCCGCGTGGGAACCTCGGTCATGAGCGAGCGGACCCTGCGCGACTACTACGCCCGCGTGTTTCAAAACATAGTTGAAAACGCGGCCCCCGCCTCGGCCATGAGTTCGTACAACGCGACCACGATATACCGCGGCGGCGAGCTGCTCTATGACTACGTTCCCGCCACGGCGAATCCGTATATTTTAAAAGACCTGCTGCGCCGCACCTGGGGCTTTAAAGGCTATGTCACGGGCGACTGCGGCGCGTTCGGCGACCTTAACAATACCGCGGCCTACAAGGCCGTGCTGTTTCCGAATGAAGATATAAAAAACGTGCCGCAGTCGGCGGCGACGGTTAAAGGCTTTCTGAGCGGAGCCGACACCGACTGCGGATACTCGGCCTCGGCCGGCAGCGTGCTTGAGGCGGTGAAAAACGGCAGCATAACCGAGGACGAGCTGAATATAAACATATACAATTTGTTTCTTCAAAGGATGCGCACAGGCGAGTTTGACAAAAACCCGCCCTACGGAGAAATAACCGCGGACGTGCTGGAGACGCCCGAGCATATTGCGGTTGCCGAGGAGGTAGCCGAGCAGTCGTGGGTGCTGCTGAAAAACGACGGCATACTGCCGCTTGACAAAAGCATAAAGAGCGCGGCGTTGGTCGGCGCTTTGGCGGACGAGATCGTTCTGGGCGACTACTCGGGCTCGCCCGAGCATACCGTCACGCCCCTTGAGGGAATATCGGCGGAGCTTAAAAAAACCTGCCCGGGCGCCGAGCTCAAATATTTGGGCGGCGCCACCGACGACACACCGCTGATGAACATACGAGGCATGAGGCTTTTGCTGAAAAACGGCGGAACGAGAGAAATCGATCTCGGCGCGGCGCGAGCCGAGGGCATGAAGAGCGCGGAGGCCGGATTTTTCGGAGTGACCCGAAAGGGAGCGGCGCTGATCCCGAGCGTTGATTTCAGAGACGTCGTTTCGGTCGAGGCCGATATCGAGCCGCTTGCGGGAGGCAAAGCCAAGCTGTACTACGGCTTCGGCGGTCCTCAGGTGGCGGAGCTTAAAGCCTCCGACCCAAAGGGCGGCTATACCGGAGAGGCGGGCGGCTACTGCGAGACCGCAGACCTTTATATCGAGTTTGAGGCCGAGGCGGGCATGTTCTCGGTTGACAAATACAGAAAAGAGCTCGACGAGGCGGATGTCATAATTGCCTACGCGGGCACGACCCTTTCCGACTCGGCGGAGTTCAACGACCGGGGCAGTATCGCGCTGCCCGAGAGCCAGGCCCACGTCCGCGCGCTCACAGAAACGTACCCCGAAAAGACGGTCGTCGCGCTGCAAACGGTGGGTCAGATAGACGTCGAACCTTTTGAAAAAGGCGCGAGGGCGATACTTTGGACGTCGTACAACGGCCAGACCCAGGGCTCGGCTATCGGTAGAGTGCTGTGCGGCGCGGTCGATCCCTCGGGCAAGCTGACGACCACATGGTACAAAAACTCAGACCTTGAAAAAATGCCCGTTGGCGTCAAGGGAACCGTGGGCGCCGACGGCATTACCCGATACTATAACAACTACGAAATAAAGTCGGACGGCAAAAAAGACTTTCCCGGCAGGACATACAGATATTATAAAAATACACCGGTCTACCCGTTCGGGTTCGGACTGAGCTATACAAAATTTGAATATAAAAACCTGAGGCTCTCAAGCTCCGCGGCTGACGCCGACGGCGAGATCGAGGCTCTTGTCGACGTCACGAATATCGGCGGCGTTTTCGGTATGGAGACCGTGCAGTTCTACGCGGGCATCCCGAATATCGAGGGGCTGCCGAAGATATGCCTTGTGGGCTTTGAAAAGCTCGGTCTAAAGCCTGGGGAGACCAAGACCGCCGCGGCGAAGATAAGCGTGCGCGATTTGGGATTTTTTGACGAGGCGGTGCAAAAAATGATGGTCCATCCGGGAAAATACAAAATATACGCGGCGAAAAACTCGGCCGATCAGAGCCTTTCGGCGGAATTTGAGATCATGCGCGGCATAACTCCCGCGCTCAAAACCGTTGCGGTGCTGCCGAGCGGCGTGATAGTTCGCGGACTGGTAAGCGGAGATATAGTCGAGACGGTCACAAGCGTTCGCGCGGAACTCTCCGCGGCGCTGACCGACGAGAGCTTTCTCAAGCTGAACGAAACCAATACAAAATACAAAAGCGATAACGAGGAGATCGCGCGGACGGAGGCGGACGGAACAGTCCTGCCCGGGCCTTGCGGCGGCGTCACAACTATCATAGCGTCTGTCACATTCGGCGGCGAGACAAAGAGCGCCCGGTTCCCGATCGTGAATATCCCCGAACTTAAGGCCGACGAAAAAAGCAAAGCCGAGGCCGAGGCAAAGCTCAGAGCCGCTCGGAGCGGCCTGCGCGCCGAGGCTTATTCGGAAAACAACATAAAGCTGCTTGATGAAATATACGCAAAGGGCGCGGCCCGAATTAAAGGCGCGGTCAAGCTTGACGAGTTGAAAACAGCGCTTGATGAAACGCTTCGCAGTCTTGAAAACGTTGAGCCCGACAAACTTGAAATGAGCCTTGCGGTCGAGGCTGTCGGCGCAAAAAACGGCGTTATAGAAAAGCTCGGAGAATATGCGCTTATCGCCAAAGACGGAACGGGAGCTGAGATCGGCGCCGCGTGGAGCGTGGAGGATCTTAGCGGCTCGAACCGAAAAATCGCCGAGCTTAAAGATAAAAAGCTGACCGCGTCGGGCTGCGGTCTTGTGAGAATCCGCGCGGTCGATATTGAAAATCTGCGCCGCGGTGAAAGTCTTATATACATAAATCTGCCGATCGAGGCCGAGACCGCCGATAACGGAGGCGGCGCCGACCTGACCGCGAGAGACTGCGGAACGGAAAGCGGAGGCTGCGCCGCGAATACCGGAGCGCACGTTTTGGAATACTGCGGCCTGAAAATCGAGAATTTGAAAGAGGTTTGTCTGAGGTACCGTCTCGGCGGCCCTGCGGCCGCGGTTCGGCTCATATCGGGCGGCGCGGTGATCGCCGAGGGAATAGCGGAGCCGACCGATGACTGGAGCGAGATCACGCTCAAGGCGGACCCCGCGGCGATTTTCAAATGTCGCGGCTTTGGCGGCCTTGCCGATATCGGGCTCGCGTCGGGCGGCGCCGATATTGACAAATTTAAAATGATATACGAAAAGACGGATGCCGATGCTCCTTATAAGATCGCCGCAGTCGAGTGCGGCACCGGCGGCAAAGCTGACGCTTATGTGAATTATGTCGGCGTCGGAGAGCCGAAGCCCGACACGCTGCGCTGCGGAGAAAAGACTGCGGCGGTTTGTGGCGGCGGTATATACGAGATCGAGACCGGCGCGAAAGAGGGGGAGGAGATCACTCTCAATCTTTGCGGAGCCGAGACAAGGCTCAGGTATTCCGCGCCTAAAGCTACGCGCCGCATGATATATTCCGCGAGTGACCCGGCCTACGCGGCGCTGTTTGACAAGAGCGGCGCGGTCAAGCTGCCCGAGATCAACGGTCTCACGGGCTACGGGCCGCTGAAATACCACACCTGCACCGAGTATGACTTTGAGAGCGTCGGAGAAAAGCTGAAGTTTACCCGCGACTGGCAGGGCGGAGAAGGCGGCGAGGACAGGGCGTGTCTGTTTTTCACTCCCGAGGCCCCCTGCCGCGTGACGGTCATATTCGACGGCGGCGAGGACAGAGAGCAGTACATAGTCCAAAACGGCGTGCGTATGGCGTCGGGGCTCTCGCGTCCCGGGCATAAAACGGTCGTATCCGCCGAGATTGCCGACACGACGGCTCCGGTCTACACCTACGGCGGAGGCGCGAACAAGAGCCTGTACGCCGTGATCGTCGACTATCGCGGCGGAGCGGAGCCGAAGCAAAAGACTATCCAAAGTCTCGGTGCGGATATAGGATTCGCGAGGCTTGACAGAAGCGAAAACGGCGATGATAAAATATATCTCAGCGACACGGGCAGACAGTGGAGCGAGGTCGATCTGAGCGTTCTCGGCTTTGACGAGCCGCCGAAGATTTGCGGCATAGCGGCATACAAAGACAGGCTGTACGCGGGCTGCTACGGCGGAGAGGTGATAATAATCACCGACTGCCCAAAATGCCGAAAGCGCAAAAAGGTCTGCGATTTTGACATAAAGTGCATAGATATTACGGACGGAGTTATGACCCTGCGCGGAGACGGTGCGGACGAGAGAAAAGAGATCTCGATGACCGCCATGGGCGCCGATCAAATAAGCCTCGACGAGGCGATGGCTCTGATCGCGGGAGGCGCCGCCGCGATAGACGTGCGCGAGCGCGAGGTGTTCAAAGCCGAGCCCGCGAGGATAGAGGGCGCGGTCAATGTGCCCCTTAATGAGCTCCAAAAGATATCGACCTACGGTCGCGGAACCAAGATCGTGTTCTGCTGCAACAGAGGAATTTGGTCCGCCGAGGCGGTGCTGCGCGCCAAGGAAATGGGATTTGAAAACGTTTATTATTTGGTTTAATAAAAATTGGAGATGATAAAATGAAAAATGTGACATTGGGAAAAACGGGCATAACCGTCCCTCAAAACGCGTTCGGCGCGCTGCCGATACAGAGGGCCGACAAGGATACGGCGGTGAAAATTCTGCGCAGGGCATACGAGGGCGGCATGAACTTTTTCGACACCGCCCGAGCCTACAGCGACAGCGAGGAAAAGCTGGGCCTGGCATTCGGAGGCATGGGCGTGCGCGATAAGATGTATATCGCCACCAAAACCATGGCTCACACGCCCGAGGAGTTTTGGGAACGGCTCGACACCTCGCTTAAACTGCTCAAGACCGACTATATCGACATATACCAGCTGCACTGCGCCGACAGATGCTACGCGCCCGGAGACGGCACGGGCATGTATGAGTGTATGCTCAAGGCAAAGGAGCAGGGCAAGATCAGGCATATCGGCATAACGGCGCACAAGATCCGTGTGGCTTTTGACATAGCCGAATCGGGACTATACGAAACGCTCCAGTACCCGTTCAGCTATCTTTCGTCCGAGCGCGAGATCGAGCTGGTAAAGCTGTGCGAGAAAAACGGCGTGGGATTTATCGCCATGAAAGGGCTGTCGGGCGGACTGATAACGCGCTCCGAGGCGGCTATGGCGTTTATCTCGCAGTTTAACAACGTGCTCCCCATTTGGGGCATCCAGCGCGAGGGCGAACTTGACGAGTGGCTCGCCTATTTTGAAAACACGCCAAAAATGACCGACGAGATAAGGGAATATATCGAGAGCGAAAAAAACGAGCTCAGCGGCGAATTTTGCCGAGGCTGCGGCTACTGCATGCCCTGCCCCGCGGGTATCTTGATAAACAACTGCGCCAGAATGTCGCTGATGCTGCGGCGCGCGCCCTCCAAGGCGTGGCTGACCGACGCGATGCAGGCCGAGATGAAAAAGATTGAGAACTGCGTAAATTGCGGACAATGCAGGTCAAAATGTCCGTATGAGCTCAACACGCCCAAGCTTCTTAAGAAAAACTACGAGGACTACAAAAAAGTCCTCGCCGGAGAGGTCAAAGTTTAAACCGGGATCGGAGATACATATGAAAATAATTAAATGCGAATCAAAGCACCTCGACGCGGCGGCGGAATTTTATGACATGGTGACCGCGTATCTCGCCGAGCATATAAACTATCCCAAGTGGACGCCCGGCGATTATCCGGGCCGCGCCAGCGCGGAGGCGGCTATAGCCGAGGGCAGTCTGCACGCCTGCGTCGAGGACGGGAATATCCTCGGCCTGTTCGTGATCTGCGAGGACCCGCAGGGCGACTACTCGGTCGGCGAATGGAGCGAGGACTTTAGGCCCGATCAGGTTCTGACCGTGCACGCCCTCGCCTCCGATCCGCGGCTCTACCGCAAAGGCATCGGCAGGACCATGGTAGAGGAGTGTGTAAATATCGCGAGGGAGAGCGGCAAAAAGGCGCTGCGCCTCGATGTGGTGCCCACGAACACGCCCGCGATGAGGCTGTATGAGTCGATGGGCTTTAAATACGCGGGTACCAAGGATTTAAAGCGCAGCATCCCCGAAATACCAGAGTTTTGCCTGTACGAGCTGAATTTATAGCAAAAAAATGACCGCTTTGGGGAAAGCGGTCCAAAAAATTAAAAGGGAGGGAGTTATGTTTTAACTCTGTAACAATGACTTGCTACGATATTTATTATACCCCCTTTTTTCGAAAATGGGTTAAGAAAATGTGAAAAAGTGTTGAACAAATTGTTAACATTGTCGTTTTTCTTTAAATATCAGTCCAACTTGGGCGCCGTTAGAGATTATTTTATAACCAAACTGAACGATAGATCGGGATTTGAATTCGTCAAATACAAGGGAAAATTGCAGAAAGGGCAGAAAAGAAAATGAAATTATTATTTATGATTGGAAATGCCGCTGTGGGCAAAATGACTGTTGGCCAGGAGTTGGCGAAAATAACCGGGCTGAGATTGTTTCACAATCATATGACCATTGAACCGGTCATTAAAATTTTTGGACAGTATAACGGCGCAGCGATAAGCAGGCTTCGTCAGGTTGTGTTTGAGGAGTTTGCCAAGACGGATAATTATGGGATGATTTTCACCTATATGTGGGCTTTTGACCAGCAGTCTGACTGGGATTATGTGGAGTATGTAAAGAATATTTTTATGCCATACGATACGGAGTTCTACTATGTAGAGCTTGTTGCCTCCCGTGAAGTTCGCTTAAAGAGAAACGCAACGGATAATCGCCTTCTGAATAAAGCGTCAAAAAGAAATGTTCCGGTGTCCAACCAAAGACTGATAGATGATGATAAAAAATATCGCCTTGAGAGTATGGACGGGGAAATTCCGTTTGAAAATTACATGAAGATTGACAACACAAACCTTGCGCCTGATGTTGTTGCGCGGATGATAAAAAATCAATTTGATCTTTGATTCAAATAGCGGATGTTCCGAGTACAAACTATAAGTTTGTGCGAGGGGTGTATTTCTCTCCCAAATGTCGAGAGCTGATTACATTCCGAAAAAAGCAGCTTGGCATTCCCCGAGCGTAATTGGGCGGGCAAATAATTTTGAAAAAAGATGATCGACAAATTGGAGCAAAGCTTATAACGGGAGGTGTTTTTTGTGAAAGTTTATGACGGAATTATGCAGGGCTTGGAAGAAGCGATCGCATATAACGAGGGAAAAATCAAAGCAAGAACGAACACGATGTCCGTTGAACCCGTCCCCGATTTTGCGGCGGCTGAAATTAAAAGCATACGAAACGAGCTCGGTATGACACAGGTTTTGTTTGCCGGATTTATGGGAGTATCTCCAAAAACGGTTGAGGCGTGGGAAGCCGGACGTAATATGCCTGACGGCCCGGCAAGGCGGATCCTCGCAATGCTGAAGGTTGACCCGGCGTTACCGCAAAGATTCAACATAGTTGCAAAATAAAATGATGTTATTATTTTATAACCAAACAGAATGATAAATCGGGATTTGAGGAAAAGAAAGAATGGAAGATAAAAAGACATTACTTGATAATATTGACAAAATTCATACAACTGAAATGAGAGTTGATAGAATTAGAAGAAACCTAAAAATAGATACAGTAGATGTTGTTGAGTATTGCAAAAATAAGGTGTTGGATAAAAATTGCAATATATACAAACAGGGTAAAAATTGGTATTGCGAAGTTGAAAATATCAAAATTACTATCAATTCATATAGTTATACAATTATAACAGCACATATTGTTAAGTAAATTCCCTTTTGCCGAACGGATAAAAACTAGATACCACAATCGAGAGCAACCGAAAGGTTGCTCTTTTGCTTGAAAATTTTTAATTATCATATTGACTAATGATAACAAATATGTTATCATATAACAGAAAGAAAGTGCATAGGTTGTACGAGGTAGAGTTTTACTATGACAAAAACGGAAAATCTGAAATCGTCGATTTTCTTGATGCGCTGAAAGCAAAATCAAAAACGAGTAAAACGGATAGAATAAACAGAGAAAAAATCCTTGCCTACATCGGAGCGCTTGCCCGATACGGAACGAGAATCGGAAAGCCCTATGTGAAACACATCGAAAATGAATTGTGGGAACTAAGACCGCTGGGAAACAGAATATTTTTCTTTTATTGGAAAGATAATAAATTCGTCCTTTTACATCATTTTATAAAGAAATCGCAAAAGATACCGCCGAAAGAAATTGCAAAGGCAAAAAATAATCTCAAAGATTTTTTGGAAAGGAATGGTAATATATGAAACAGGTAAAAACATTTTCCGAATATATGAATGATGAAGAACGGGTATCGCCCGCCGAGAGAGAAAAGATAAATTTTGAAATTGAACTAATCGGAAAAATGGTAGAAGCCCGGGAGCAAAAAGGATTATCACAGCGGGAGCTTGCCGAGCTCAGCGGAGTAAAACAGCCCGCGATTGCGAGGCTTGAAAGCATGAAAACGACCCCTCAAATTGACACATTATTCAAAGTTTTAAATCCGTTGGGCTACACTATTTCGATCGTTCCGATCAATGCGAAAGAGTAAAACACCAAGACGATATTTGAGAGCAGTCGAAAGGCTGCTCTTTTTTGCGAAGTATTGCTTTTTTGCGGCGGGTATGGTATGATTATTCCATAATCAAACAGAGTGAAAATTGAAAATTTACAAGGGGTGCAGAGAAAACATTATATGTATTATTATCATATGACAGCGTTAAATAATCTTTATTCTATTGCGGCGCAGGGATTGATACCTAAAAATGAAACTAACGGCAAGCTGATCGGAGAAGAAAAAACTAAGGTATTTTTCTCCGAGGGATTTGAGGGCGCGATCGCTCTATATGCGGATTTTGATATTGTATTCCGTAAAATACGAAAAGAGCAAATGAATGCGGCAGATGAGTCCGTAAAAAAGAAGGTTCTGAAATCGAATGATCTTTCCGGTTTTTTGGGCGATGGAGTTTATTTGCGGTTTGACGGAACAGGTATCAGGAATGAAAGAAATTTTGAAAACGGCTGTACCGATATGACGATCATGCCCGAAAAATTAAGCGTATGCGTCCTGCGAAACGAACATGATAATTCGATCATATTCTCAAGATTTGAGATAATTAAATACATGATGGTGAAAACTAAGCCCGAGCAGATAAAATACTATGGGGCAAGCTATAAAAACTCACCCGATTTTTCAGAAGCAACAAGACGAATACAGGAAAAAGTGAAAAACTATTATAAAGACCATCAAACGGAGATCGCGCAATATAATAATCGCGGTTTCATATTGGATTTCATTGACTTAAAAGACTTCGTTGATAAGTTCTTAAAACAATAATTCAGATATTCATTTGACAAGCAAAAATTTGAATACCGCGATCGAGGGCAGTCGAAAAGCTGCTCTTTTTTGCGTCCTAAGGATAGGCGAATTTATAAAAATTTTAGATAATATTTATTTTTATTTTAGGTTTGTGCGCTATTATCGAATTATTTCAAGACCGAAAGGGGATATATTTATGAACGAGATCGTAAGAACAACCGGGCTCACCAAGCGCTACAGAGACGCGGCGGCTGTAAACAATCTTAATATGAGCGTTAAGGAAGGGCGGATATACGGCTTTCTCGGCCCGAACGGAGCGGGCAAAACCACCACGCTGAAAATGCTGCTCGGTCTTGTCCGCCCGACGGCGGGAGAGATCGAGATAATGGGTCGGCGCGCATGCGCCAAAAACAGGATCGAAATTCTCCGCGATATCGGCTCGCTTATCGAGTCGCCGTCGTTTTACGGGCACCTCACAGGCGAGGAAAATCTCAGGATAATGCAAACGCTTTTGGACGTCCCGAGGCGCAATATCGACAGAGTTCTGCAAATCGTGCGGCTCGACGGTCAGCGGGGCAAAAAAGCCTCGGCATACTCGCTGGGCATGAAACAGAGGCTCGGGCTCGCGGGCGCGCTGCTGGCGTTCCCGAAACTTTTAATACTCGACGAGCCCACAAACGGGCTTGACCCGTCGGGCATACAGGAAATGCGCGAGCTGATAAGATCGCTGCCGCGGCAGTACGGCATGACGGTGATAGTGTCGAGCCATCTGCTCTCGGAGATCGACCAGATGGTCGAGGACGTGGGTATTATCGCGAACGGCAGAATGATGTACCAGGGCGCCCTTGACGATCTGCACCGCGTGGACGAAACGAAGTCTCTCGAGGAAATATTTCTCGATCTCACGGGAAAGGAGCGGAGCTTATGACAAAGCTTTTAAAGTGCGAATATATGAAGACCCGCCGTCGATACGTGTTTTTGACGGCGCTCGTCATAACCGCGGCGATGCTCTTGTGGATTTATCCGAGACATTATAGCGAAGATATGCTGCGCCTCGGCTGGATGGCGAATCTGTACGAGCTTCCGCTAATCAATTCGATCTTTATGCCGCCGCTCTCGATAATCGTGTCGTCGCGTCTGTGCGACATCGAGCATAAGGGATATATGCTCAAGCAGCTGGCGACAGCGGAAAGGCGCGGAAAGATCTACGACGCGAAATTTTTATACGGCCTCGCGATTATGCTGTTCTGCGTGATTTTGAGTTGGGGCGCTACGATCGCGTTCGGCTATATCGCGGGCTTTGAGGGCGATGTGCCGATAAGGCTGTATCTTTTGTATCTGCTGCTTACGGCCGCGCCGACTGTCGCGGTGTATATTTTTCAGCACGCGCTGTCGTTCTGTTTTAAAAATCAGGCGGTCACGTTCTTTTCGGGAGCGATATGCACGTTTTTCGGGACGTTTTCGATGTTTCTGCCGCAGCTCCCTTGGCTCCGCAGGGCGCTTATCTGGGGCGGCTACGGCGCGCTGAGCTTTGTGGGGCTGTTTGACTGGACAAAGGATGACCGCTACAAATTCGCGCATTTCGACGTCATGGGCGTTGATTGGAAATACTTTATCGCGCTGATATTTTTCTGCGCCGCGATGTATGTTATCGGGCGCGAAATGTTTAAAAGAAAGGAGCTGTGAGTTATGATAATAAAATTATTGAAAGCCGAGCGAATGAAACTCAAACGCTCGCCCGTGTGGCTCGCGTTTTTGCTGATGCCGATAGTTCCGGCGGCTTTGGGCACGGCGAATTATGTTTACAACCAAGGCATACTGTCAAAGGAGTGGCTGAGTCTGTGGACGCAGCACACGCTGTTTACCGACTACTTTTTTCTGCCGCTTATGCTGGGAATTTACTGCGCGTACATAATGCGGCTCGAGCACGCGAACAACAACCTGAATAAGGTGTTCACCGTGCCCGCCCGCCGCTCGTCGGTGTTTTTCGCGAAATTGATAACCGCCGCTGTGATGCTGCTTTTCAGCATGATATGGATATGCGCGCTGTTTGTGATATGCGGATATATCGCGGGGCTCAAAGATCCGCCGTGGCTCACTGTCGCGCAGTGGTGCCTGTTCGGCGCGCTCGGAGGCATGGTAACCGTCTCGATACAGATCCTGATCTCGATGAATATAAAAAGTTTCGCGCTGCCCGTGGGAATATCATTCGCGGGCGGGCTCTCGGGGCTTGGGTTTCTGGCTAAAGGCTTCGGGCACCTGTGGCCCTACTCGCTGATGGCTTACGGCATGAACGCCAACGCGCCGCAAAAAATCGCCGAGAGCGGCGGATACGCGCAGTTTACGGTCATATGCGCCGCGTATATCGCGATCTTCGCAATCATCGGAGCCGTTATCGCGTCGCGCCGCGATGTTTAAATTTAAACAACTTTTTTGTTTTTTGAATATTGTATTGCAATAAGCAGTTCAAAATGATATAATCTGAGACGGAAAACAGCCTAAGATCAAGCTGCGGGAGGAGGTGGAAGATCATGGCGTCGAGTAAAGAATATTTAAATTATGTCTTGGAACAGCTGGACGGTTTGGAAGAGATCACTTACAGACCGATGATGGGTGAGTTTATTATTTATTACCGAGGCAGGATCGTCGGAGGAATATATGACGACAGATTGCTCGTAAAGCCGGTAAAATCGGCGAAAGAATATATGCCGTCCGCCGTTTATGAATCGCCATATGAGGGAGCAAAGGAAATGCTTTTGGTGAGCGATATAGAAGATAAAGAATATTTGTCGGGCTTGTTTAATGCCATGTATGATGAGCTGCCAAAGCCCAAAGCGAAAAAGAAGTAAAAAATCCGACGCTCGCGATGTTGAGAGATAAAACAGTAAAGTATGTTTTCGGGGAATGGCGCAGCTTAGGCTGCGTAATTCCTCACTTCTGTTTGCTAAAAAGTTTCCTAAAAGTTTGACGGAAAGGCAAAGACAGATCTTAACGCCGATATGTGCCTGTTCCTTGAGGATTGGGCGGACACAAGAGAGAATTACTCAACAGAGCAGTACGCGGACTGGAAAGACAAGACGCTTGCATATTATTCAAGATTGACGGTGACGGAACAGTCGGGCGAAACGCAGGATAATGCGATAAAAAGAAACATTGTTCCGGCGGTGGATTTGCTTGATGTATAAGTCGTGGATTACCGTTATAAAGAAAAGTTTTCCGGATAAATATGCCTATGATACGCTGCAGATATGGCAAAGGACGCACAGGCAAGCATAATTTGCCGCTTGTGCGTCTTTTAATCGACAGTATTTACTTAAAAAACATCGCGAACCGATTTGTGAAATCCTAAACCGAGCCAAAGCTCAGTTATTTAGAATTCTCATAAACTCTTCTCCCGTGATCGTTTCGTGCTCATAAAGGTATTTTGCAAGTTCGTCCAGCTTCTCGCGATTTTCCATCAGGATCCCCGCTGCTTTCTCGTGCTGTTTTTTCACAAGTTCTACGACCTTCCGGTCAATTTGAGCCTGCGTTTCGGCGGCACAGGCAAGAGTGGTATCTTCACCAAGATATTGTCCGGTCACGTTTTCCATAGCCACCATATCAAAATCTTTGCTCATACCGAATCGCGTGATCATCGAACGAGCCAGCTTGGTGGCCTGCTCGATATCATTGGAAGCGCCTGTGGTCGGATTGCTGAAAACAAGTTCCTCTGCAGCCCGTCCACCGGTAAGAGTGGCGATCTTGTTTTCAATTTCTTCCTTGCTCATCAGATAGTGATTGCCCTCATCCACCTGCATGGTATATCCCAAAGCGCCCGAAGTGCGAGGAATGATAGTAATTTTCTGCACAGGTGCGGAATTTGTCTGCTTAGCGGCTACCAGTGCATGACCGATCTCATGATAGGAGACGATCATCTTTTCCTTGTCGGTCAAAATCGCGTTCTTTCTCTGATAACCGGCGATCACGACTTCAATACTTTCTTCAAGATCGCTTTGAGCCGCAGCTTTTCTGCCTGCCCGGACAGCACGCAGGGCAGCCTCGTTTATGATATTGGCAAGCTCTGCGCCGGAAGCGCCGGAGGCCATGCGCGCCACCTTTAAGAAATCAACATCGGAAGCGATTTTTACTTTTTTTGCATGAACCTTCAGAATTGCTTCCCTGCCTTTCAAATCGGGAAGTTCCACAGGAACACGGCGGTCAAAACGGCCGGGTCTTGTCAGAGCGGGATCGAGCGCTTCAGGGCGGTTGGTTGCCGCCAAAATCATAACGCCGCTGTTATCCTCAAATCCGTCCATTTCCGTGAGCAGCTGGTTCAGCGTTTGCTCCCGTTCATCGTTGCCGCCCAGATTTCCGCTGTTGCGCTTTTGCCCTATGGCATCGATCTCATCAATAAAGACGATACAAGGAGATTTTTCCTTGGCCTGTTTGAACAGATCCCGGACTTTGGAAGCACCCATACCTACAAACATTTCTACAAACTCGGAACCGGACATGGAGAAAAACGGTACATTAGCCTCGCCCGCGACCGCCTTTGCAAGCATCGTTTTTCCGGTGCCGGGAGGGCCGACCAACAGAATTCCTTTCGGCATGGATGCACCGATTTCCTTATATTTGTTTGGATTATGCAGATAGTCCACAATCTCCCGCAGGCTTTCTTCAGCCTCATCCACACCTTCCACATCGGAGAATCTGATGCCGTCCGAGGATTTTACATAGATCTTAGCATTACTTTTCCCAATATTGAACATGAGAGAGTTCGGCCCACCGGCTTTATTTGCCATTCTCTTGGAAATAATCTGACCAATGATAAAGAATAATGCAATTGGGAGTATCCAAGACAAAAGAAAGCTGAGCAGCGGTGAGGCTTGTTCTACAATTTTACCCGAAAATTGCGCTCCGGACTCGTGGAGGCGGTTTACGAGATCCAAATCAGATATTATACCTGTCTTGTAGATGGCAGTTTCTGCTTTGTCTGTAAATAGAATCTGATTACTCTGAATTTCAACCCGACCGATATTCTTTTCTTCCGTCATTGTCATAAACGTGCCGTAATCGACCTCTTGGATCTGACGCTGCTCGATCCATGGCATGGCAATCAGATTAATAAGAACAAGTACAAGCATGACAATGCCGTAATAATATAGTAATGGTTTCTTAGGACGCTTTACTTCTTTCATGTGGTTTCTCCTCTCTTTTGTGATTGTTCTATCAGACGGCAAATCGCAGTTGCTGCGTCCGCCGAAATAACCTTATGCTGGTTTTCCTTCATTGTTTGCTGCCGGTTGGGGTCAAGCAGCTTATCGCAGGCAGCAATCAGCCGGTTTTTAGGTGACCTCACGGCGTAACACATTATGTCTCTTTGCCTGCGTGCATTCCGGCAACAGCCTCTTTATAGAACACATCCAGATCTCCAATATAATTTTCCTTCCAAGGCTTGTTGCGTCCGCAGTAATGGATTACGATGGAATGAGCACGCACCCAATTCAGATCAAGGCCCTTTTCAAACGGACTGTGCATTCGATAAAGTCGCTCCGTCATATTGTATCGGAAGGGATCCAGCGTGTAGATCTTACTCCCGTAAAGACTGCTGATAATGTCCTGGTCCGGAAGGACAAGCAGGGATCTTCGCTTTTCTATGAAACGAAACACATCCGCAAAGTCCTGTTCTTTCCGCAAAAGCGAGAGATTCATGAGCAGTACGCCGGAATTGATATACGGGCTGTCATCATCCATGTCCAGACGCAGTTCATTTAATTTGTGGAGCAACCCCAAACTGTCAATATGGGACGCTGCCGCGTAATAATATTCTTCCATCGGGAGCCGGTACAGCGGAAGGATCGAGCCATTGAGAACAAGATCAGGGTCAAGATAAAGTACACGGTCCACTGTCTCCGGCAGATAACTTGCGGCAAAAATACGGTAGTAAATCTCTTTTGGATAGCGTGAAGTAGTCGGGACCTCGTCAAGCGCCAAATTATCGGCCTTTATCGGAATCAGACATCCGCCTGCATCAGAAAGCATTTTTTCGGTTGATCCAAGCGCCCGTATTGAAATTGAGGAATGAAGAAGATACACATGGAATACGCAGCCCGGGTTGAAACGAATCAAGGTTGAAAGCATCACATTCAAATAGGGGATGTAGTTTCCATCCAAAGTAACAAGAATATTTATCGGATTGGTTGGTATGAAATTCAACTTGTTCCCTCCTGTTTCTTTTTCGTTTCTTATGTTGTATATAGTTTTCTTCATTCACCCATAAACTCTGCCTTTTCTATCGTGCTGCCGAAGCATTTCGCGGTATATTGTTGGGTCTTTTCCAGGAGACCCTCCATTCTGCGATCAAGTTCCGCGCTGAGGTTCGCGCACTGATAAAGTTCTTCAGCCATTTCCGGGGTAAATTCAGAATCCTTTTTATAACGAAGCTGATGCTCAAGGCTGGCCCAGAAATCCATCGCTATTGTGCGCAGCTGAATCTCTACTTTCATCATTCGTTTTTCATGTGCCAAAAAGATCGGAATTGCTACAATCAGATGCAGACTTCTATACCCGTTGGGTTTCGGATCTTTTATGTAATCCTTCTTTTCAATCAGGGTAATGTCATCCTGTATGAGCAATGCCTCTGACAGCGCATAGACATCTTCCGGAAAAGAGCAGATTACACGAACGCCGGCAATATCGTTTAGATTTTCTTCTATTGAGGAGAGTGTGGGTGTAAAGCCGCGCCGCGCCAATTTTTCTTTTATACTGCGGAGATTTTTCAGTCTGGTTTTGATACTGCTGATCGGATTACGGTCAAACTCCAAAGAATATTCTTCATTCAACACATTGAATTTTGTTTCAATCTCCATCATAGCACATTTGTAATAAGACATCAGTCGGATAAACGGTGCAGACTTTCTCTGCATCCAATCGATTGCCCGATCGTCCACAATAGAGAGCATTCGTGTTTTTATATTTTCATCCTCTTGATTCCATTCAGACATTATGGGTCTTCCTTTCCAAAAACAAAACTTGTTGGATCGATACCGGTTTCGCCGTTTCTCACCAAATAATAATAGCAGAGAAATCTAAACTGAAACTAAACTATTGGAAAAATTTTCTTTAGGTCTATTATTTCGGCAAGCTCGGTTCCGATAGGCCTGTTGACACATTGCTGAGAGTATAAACCTAAATAAAGAACCGCCACAAAGAAAGTTCTCATAATCTTACATTGAAAACGGCGTGTGCCACAACACACTGCCGATTTTCGTTTATCATACTTAATCAAACGCTTGATGTTGGTCGCGAAAAAGGGCTGCAAAACAGAAAAGCATCGTTCGGAAGCGCTCTGACAAAAATCAGTTTCACTGACCTCATTCTCCTGCGTTTGGCCGCGATTTCGGTAATGTGACCGTAAACATGGTAAGGTTGTTTGCGCTTTGAACAGAAACCGTTCCATCATGCAATTCTACCACCTTTTTTACAATGGCAAGACCGATACCATTACCGGCAGCAGAATGAGATTCATCTGCCTGATAAAATTTATTAAATATATTATTCTGAATATCCGGCGGAATAGATGTGCCATTGTTTGAAATAGATACAGAAATATTTTTGTCATCCTGCTCAATTTTTACTTTCAGACTGCCATAATCAGGAGAGAACTTTATTGCATTATCAAGCAAATTTATCCATATATGCTTTAAGATTTCCTCGTTGCCGGAAATTAAATACTCATCAAAATCAATATACAGTTCAAGGTTCTTTCTTGACCATTTTTCTTCCAACAACAGAATACAGGAGCGAATCTGTTCTGACAAATTAAATACAGATACATCTGTAAGTATTGTTTGATTTTCAACCTTTGTCAAATTTAGAACATTGGTTGCCATATACGAAAGACGCATAGATTCTTCTTCGATGATATCAACGTATTCTTTTTTCTCATCATCTGAAAGATCGCCTCGTTTTAACAGTTTTGCAAACCCCGCTATCGAAACAATTGGTGTTTTAAACTCGTGAGAAAAATTATTAATAAAGTCAGAACGCAGAACTTCGGTATTTTCAAGTTCTTCAGCCATAGAATTAAAGCTGTCCGATACAGCTCGCATAACCGCCATATCTCCAAAGGGTTTGCCAATAGTCATTCTTGCTGAGTAATCTCCGCCTGCAAGCTGTTTCATCCCGTCGATCAGTCGTTTTACGGGTTTTAACCAAACTTTTCCGCTGATTAAGATAAAAATAATATTAAATAAAACGCTGAGTAATGCAATAAACATAATCAGTCTTCCGGCGCCGGGGATGTCTTTTTCATCTATATGAAATATTCCATTGCGTACAACAAAATATGATATTACCGAAACAAGAAGTATTGAGACAAAAAAGGCCGAAAATGTAATCAGCGAAAAAAGTGAAAACAGTTCTCGTCGCTGTTTTTTACTTAGTTTGTGTTTTGGTTTATTCATACTTTTTTCACCGCCTTATATCCCAATCCTCTTACGGATTGTATTTCAAACTCAGGCCAACCTTCAAATCTCTTGCGCAGCCGTCCGATGTGAACCGTCACGGTTTCCCAGCCGGTATCGCTCTCAGCGCCCCAAATTTCATCCATAAGCTGAATCCTTGTAAAAATTTTGCCGGGATAGGACAACAGCTTATACAAAAGCATAAATTCCTTTTGCGGCAATTCCTGTGTTTTCCCGTCTTTTGTAACACTTAAAGAATCATAATCAATAACAATATCACCAATTGTTATTTTGTGCTCTGTTGCAATTTTTGCACGGCGCAAAAGAGCCTTTATTCGAAGAAGCATTTCGGTTTCATCAATAGGCTTTGTCATATAATCGTCAGTACCTACCAGAAAGCCCTTACGTTTATCTTCGGGAAGCTGTTTTGCCGAAACCATAAGTATTGGTAAATTATTATTCACATCCCGTAATGTCTTGGTGAATTCATAGCCGTCCATTTTGGGCATCATAATATCAAGAACAACCAAGTCTATTACTTCGCTGTCCATGACATCAAGGGCGTCTTCACCATTTTCAGCAAGCGAAACCTTGTAACCGTCATTTTCGAGTACAGCTTTCAGAAGGCGTCTGGTATGCTTATCATCATCAACAACAAGTATATGAAACATAAAAAATCTCCTTAAAATTTTTATACACCTATATATTACAGCCTTTTTATAAACTGAAACTAAACTAAACAAGATTTATTATTTTAATTATACACTATTTTTATGTTTTTTCAAGATTTTAGGACAAATCCATATGTTTTACCTAACTAAATATCCGTTTACATATAAACTGAGAGCCGGATGATTTTATGTCCGACTCTCATAAAACTATTCAAATTCGTTTTTGTCCGCAATATAGCTATTTAATATGTCCGAAATCACTCACCGCGGCGGCGGATAAACTTTGGCAGCGATTTCTTCGATGACTGCACACGGTATTCGAGCTACTACGTCCATCCGATATCACAAGAGTGGAACAATAGAACTTAATTTTAAGGGATTTTAATATAATTATATGACAATGCTTAATTATGGCTTTAAAAACAACGTTTTTGCGCTGTTTACAAAACTCTATACTATGTAAGCTCAAAAAATAAAGCAAAAGAGCGTATCCTTATCGTTGATACGCTCTTTCATAATCTCGTTTCGACAGCCTGTCATAAAATTATTGATTATACTATCTTATGTCATGCCAACGGCGGCGTCGGGAGCTGCGCCCGCTGCGGGTCGTTTATTTGTAGCAATAATTCCGTTTCACTTCATTCATTGCCTTTTATGTCCGGCGCTCCCGCGCCTCAATCGCATCTAAAACATGCCGCCGGCATGTTTATTAACGATGCTACTCCTTTTCCCACAAAAGCAAGCTTTTGCGGGAGCCCTGTTCTTTTTGCCTACTTGAGTATAGCTCCTGTGGCGCCCGACGTAACGCTTTTGGCGTAGCGGGCGAGGTAGCCGGTTTTGATCTTCGGCTCTTTGGGGGTGAAGGTCTCGCGGCGTTTTTCGAGCTCTTCGTCGGAAACGTCGAGGCTGATCTTGTAATTCGGTATGTCGATGCTGATAATATCGCCCTCATGTACCAGGCCGATAACTCCGCCTTCCGCCGCCTCGGGCGAAACGTGGCCGATCGCGGCGCCTCGGGTCGCGCCCGAAAATCTGCCGTCGGTTATCAGCGCGACCTCGGAGCCCAGTCCGCTGCCCACGATGGCCGCGGTGGGATAGAGCATCTCGCGCATTCCGGGGCCGCCCTTGGGGCCCTCGTAGCGGATAACGATAACGTCGCCGGGGTTGATCTTGCCGCCGTAAATTGCCTCAACAGCGTCCTCCTCGCAGTCGAACACGCGGGCTGGACCCGAATGTTTCATCATCTTCTCGTCTACCGCGGAGCGCTTGACAACGCAGCCGTCAACCGCTATGTTGCCCTTGAGCACCGCCAGTCCGCCGGTCTTGCTGTATGGGTTGTCCTTGGTTCTGATGACATCGGGGTTCGTGATCTCGCAGCCGTCTATGTTCTCGCCCACCGTCTTTCCTGTCACGGTGATCGGCGACTTGTCGATCAGACCCAGCTTGTCGAGCTCGTGCATAACCGCGTACACTCCGCCGGCCTTATTGAGGTCGAGCATAAAGTGGTTGCCCGCCGGAGCCAGATGGCACAGGTTGGGCGTCTTTTCCGAAACAACGTTTATCGTGTCAAAGGCCAGATCTATGCCGCACTCGTGGGCGATAGCGGGCAGGTGCAGCGCGCTGTTGGTGCTGCAGCCCAGAGCCATATCGACCGTGAGCGCGTTGATAAACGCCTCTTTTGTCATGATGTCGCGGGGCTTTATGTCGTTTTTCACAAGCTCCATTATCTTCATTCCGGCGGCCTTGCCGAGACGCAGACGCTCCGAGAACACGGCCGGGATCGAGCCGTTGCCCTTAAGTCCCATGCCGAGAGCCTCGGTCAGACAGTTCATGCTGTTGGCGGTGAACATGCCCGAGCACGAGCCGCAGGTCGGGCAGCAGTTTTCCTCACAGGTCTTGAGCTCGTCCTCGGTGATCTCGCCGACTCCCACGCGGCTCACGGCTTCGATCATCGTGGAATAGCTGGCGGAGTCGCCGTTCCAGTCGGAGCCCGCCAGCATGGGGCCGCCGCTGACAAATATCGACGGGATGTTCAGTCTCGCCGCGGCCATCAAAAGGCCGGGCACGTTTTTGTCGCAGTTGGGGACCATAACCAGACCGTCAAACGGGTGGGCTGTCGCCATCGCCTCGGTGGAATCGGCGATAAGCTCGCGGGTAACCAGTGAGTATTTCATGCCCTCGTGGCCCATCGCTATGCCGTCGCACACCGCGATAGCCGGGAACACGATCGGAACGCCGCCCGCCAGAGCCACGCCCTGCTTGACCGCCTCGACAACCTTGTCGATGTTCATGTGGCCGGGCACGATGTCGTTCTTGGAGCTGACAACGCCGATCAGCGGCTTGCCTATCTCCTCGTCGGTAAGGCCCAGCGCGTAAAGCAGCGAGCGCTGCGGCGCCGCGCTGACGCCCTTTGTGATCTTGTCACTTCTCATATTTATCACTCTCCTGTAAAAATTCAAAATCTTTTAATATTATATAACAGTTTTTTTGCCCTGTCAATATAAGAAAAGAGAGGCGTCGGCGCGGTCGCCCACGCCTACGCGGCTCTGCGTCTGCTTGAGCGATCCGAAAATAAATAAAGTCAAAAAATTATTTCTTCATCAGTTCCATGCCGGCGTTCCAGGCGGTGCCCGCTTTTTCGCCGGTCACGTAATAGCCGTTTTGGAACTGGTCGAAGATCAGAGCGTTCAGCTTTTGCGGGTCAACCTTGCCGTTTTCCGAGAGAACCGATTCCTCGGCCTTGACGTTCACGATCTTGCCCACAATGCCGTCCACGTGCTCGGTGTGGAGGAACTCCAGCAGCTCGCACTCCATGACCACGGGAAATTCCTCGATGATCGGGGCGTGGACCTTGTCGCTCTTTGAGGCGTGATAGCCGGTGCGCTCGAACTTGTCGTCGATCTTGTTGCCCGAGGCGATGCCGAAGAAGTCGGCGGCGTCCATGTGTTTTGTGTCCGCGAGAGCCACGGTGAAAGCCTCGCTGGCCTTTATGTTGAGCCAAGTTTTTTTGCCCTTGCCGATGAACAGGATTATTTTGTCCATGCCGCAGATCTGGCCCCACGCGACGTTCATCACGTTTACTTTTTCGTTCTCGTCGTACGCCGCCACCATAAGCACGGGCATCGGATATACCGCGGGAACCGCTCCCAAATCTTTTTTCATTTTGATCATTCCTTTCTTTAAGCCGCTCGGCGCTGCGCCGAGCCGTTTTTGTTATTATACCACAAAGAGCGCCGCTTGACAAGCGCCGCCGCAGGTCTGTTTTCGAGGTTTTTTGTTGCAAAACCGCGCGCGGTTGTGTATAATGATAGCGAGGTGATCTGTATGAATAAAATCGGGCTGGTACTGCAGGGCGGCGGAGCGCGGGGCGCCTATCAGACGGGCGTGTGGCGCGCGCTTAACGAGTTCTGCGTGACCGAGCACATAAACGGCGTTTCGGGAGCCTCGGTGGGCGCGCTGAACGGCGCGATCTTTGCCGCGGGCGAATACGCGACCGCCGAGCGGATATGGGAGAATATTTCTCCCGACCAGGTTTTTAAGAAAAACTCGCGGATGATAATAAACATCATAAATTTTCTGGATAAGATAGACGGCCTTCCAAAGTCATCGGACGGCGGAGCGGTGATGAACATGCTGCCCGCGGCGGCATCGCTTGTGAAAAATCTGAGTATGCCCGACGATCCCGAGGCGGGCGGACTGCACGATTTGATACTCAACAATCTGAATTTCGACGCGCTGCGCAGGTTCCCCGGGCCGGTGTACGCCATGTGCACTCCGCTGGAGCCCGCGGAGTATTTAAAAACCGGGCCCGTTGCGTTTGACCTTACCCAAAAGACCAACTCGGAGATACTGAACATACTGCTGGCGAGCTCCGCTATACCGTTTTTGTTCGATGAGGTGAGCATCGACGGCAAGAGATACATAGACGGCGGCATTAGATTTTTTGGTGACAACGTGCCGATAGAACCGCTCTATAACGACGGGTTCAGAGAGCTTATCGTGGTGTATATTTCATTGGGAAAGAGCGGCGACGTGAGGGAGTTTCCCGATGCGGCCGATTTCCCGGGCGCGAACATAACCAACATTCTGCCGGGTGCCGCCTCGCTAAAGCTCTTGGAAAAGCCCGCGTCGCTGGTGCTTTTCGAAAAGGACTACGCCCGCGCGCTGATCGAATGCGGCTACTGCGACGCGGTGGCGCAGCTCTCGCCCATGTGCGAGGCGGGATTCGCCGCTCCCGAATACCCGGCGGTATTTAAAGAGTGCCGCGCCGATAGGGATAAGTTTTTGCGAAAGCGTCTGTCCGCAGCTCTGTCTGCGAAGGCGGCCGAGACCGTGCTGAGATATTTGCGGAAATCGTGAGATAAGAAGGAGAAAAACATGAACCAAAGAAAAATCAAAGGCGTGCTGATCGACATGGACGGCACACTGTTCAACACCGAGCTGACGTCGCTTTTCGCCTGGGGCGCCGCGGGGCGCGAGTTCGGCCTCAAAATAGACAAGGATTTTATGATGAGCTGCATCGGCCTGCCCACCGGCGTTATAGAGAAGAATTTTTACGCGCGCTTCGGCGAAAAAACCGACTATAAAAAGCTGCGTGCCCGAAAGCTTGAGATAATGGAGGACATCGTGCGCCAAAGCGGGCCCGATCTCAAGACGGGCGCCCCGGAGCTGCTTGAGTATATAAGCTCAGAGAATATGAAATGCGCGCTCGTTACCTCCACCACACTGGCCCGCGCGAGGTTCAATCTTGAGGCGGGCGGGATGCTTAAGTATTTCGATGATATAATAACCTGCGAGATGATAAAAAACGGCAAGCCCAACCCCGACCCGTATATCCTCGGAGCGGGGCGGCTGGGGCTGACGCCGTTTGACTGCGCCGTGATCGAGGATTCGGAAAACGGGGTGGTTTCGGCCGCCGCCTCGGGCGCCCTGACGATACTGGTGCCCGACCTGGTCCTAAGCGACCGCATGAAGGCCCTCGCCGACTACCAAGGCGACACTCTCCTCGACGTTGTCGAGCTTTTGAAAACATTATAAAAGGCGCCGTTCAGCGCCTTTTATTTGTTTTTATAAGCCAAAAAGGCGGCGTATGATTTCAGGGTCTCTTTGTCAGCGGCGGAGAGGCCGGCGGGCAGCTTCAAATAATCCGCGGCAGGGTCGAGCGTCTCGGTGCACGACGTAACGCCGAGCAGATAGTCGACCGACACGCCGAAATATTTCGCCGCCGCGATCTTTATCACGTCGGGCGGCTCGCTCTTGTCCCTCTCATATGATGAGATCGAATGTTTGTTGATCCTGAGAATTTCCGCCAGCTGATCCTGTGTCAGTCCCGCGTCCTTCCGAAGCTCCGAAAGCCTCTCGCCTATCATATCATCACGCCCTAAATATTATTATGAGAATATTATAGAATATAAATCTATTTTTTAATAAAATATTGACAAATTAGTCAATTTGTTTTAAAATAGTAGAGTATTATTCGATTTTACGCCCAATATTACGATAATTATTCAATAAAATTTTTGTTTACAATATCGGGTAATTGTGGTATACTAAACTCACCACACAAATTGAATATTTTTTGTATGTTAAGGTTTTAACAATATACGCATTTTTACTTGTTAAAAATGCGGCTCTATTTCGCGTATTGTTGTTAAAACCTGCGAAATCAATTTGTGTGGTAGCAATAGGAGCAAAGCATTTTTAGTGCGGCGCCCCGTTGCGCCGCACTTTTTAGTTGGAAAAAATTTTTAAAATTAATATAAACGGAGGTTAAAGAGTTATGAAAAAGAAGTTGGGAATTATGTTTTTGGTTCTGTCTGCGATTTTGATTATACCATTCGTGGCGCATGCGGCGGAAATAATTGACAGCGGCACTTGCGGTGCTGATGGAGACAACCTCACATGGACGCTTGACGATGGGGGCACGCTTACCATAAGCGGCACGGGCGAGATGAATAATTACGGAGGCGTTAACGGCGATTTGTCTCCTTGGTGTGACAATACGGAAAACATTACAAAGGTTGTCATAGAAGACGGCGTGACGAGCGTTGGTGAAGAAGCGTTCCTTTTTTGCACCAACTTATGGCGCGCGGTGCTGCCCGATAGTGTGACGTACATCGGTAATAGTGCGTTTTCGGCCTGTGAAAACTTAACGGACATAAAAATACCGAGCGGAGTGACAAGCATTGGCGAATTAGTGTTTGATGGTTGCGCCAAATTACCAAGTATAGACATTCCAAAAAGCATTACAAGTATTGGAGCGGGAGCTTTTAACGGGTGCAGACGTTTATTAGATATAAACATACCGAGCAGCGTGACAAGTATTGGCGAATTTGCGTTTGGCGGCTGCGGACGGCTGTATATAGTGGTAGACGCGGATAATCCGAATTATAGCAGCGTTAACGGTGTTTTATTTAATAAGGATAAGACCGAGTTAATAGCATATTCTCAAGATGAAACACATTCCGAGTACACGGTGCCGGACGGTGTAGAGAGCGTCGGCATGGACGCGTTTTATGGCTGTTCCTACTTAACAAATATAACCATACGGAAAGGCGTGAAGAATATTGAGCGGGCGTTTTCATATTGTGGACGTTTAGATATAACGGTAGATGCGGATAATCCGAATTACAGCAGTGTTGACGGCGTATTGTTCAACAAAGATAAGACTGAACTAATTGCATACGCTAAGGATAGGAAACAATCCAAATACACAGTGCCTGACGGCGTGACGAGTATCGGTGCAGATGCCTTTGTTTATTGTGAAAATTTAAAGAGGATAACTATAAAAAATGGCGTGAGAAACATTGGTGATCATGCGTTTTACTATTGCATCGGTTTAACAAGCTTAGTTATACCGAACAGCGTGACGAGCATTGGCGATTCTGCATTTTTCTATTGCACCGATTTAAAAAGCGTAACTATACCGAGCAGCATAACAAGTATTGGTGACGGCGCGTTCAACTACTGCGACGGTTTGACCGATGTATACTACAGCGGAAGCGAGGAAGATTGGAAAAAAATTAACATAGGCTCAAGCAACGAGGCATTAATTAACGCCGCTATACATTATAATAAGACTGTTAATATAGTTGACAGGGGCAATTGCGGCGCCGATATTATATGGATGCTTGAGGATAATGGCACGCTGACAATAAGCGGCGTCGGGGAGATGAATGATTATGATAGCGTTATCGGTGATGTTTCGCCGTGGTATGACGACCGAGAAAGCGTTACAAAGGTTATTGTTGAAGGCGGTGTGACGAGAATTGGTGAAAACGCGTTTTATGAATGCTCCAAATTACAGGAAACAGTCTTTCCCGATGGCATAATGAGTATTGGATTGGGAGCATTTGAAGGATGTACCAGCTTATCAAGAGTCACTATACCCGAAAGCGTGACAAGTATCGATCTACGCGCGTTTTTCGGTTGCACGAGTTTGCCTAACGTGGCTGTACCGGACAGCGTTACAAGTATCGGCTTTGGCGCGTTTGCCGGTTGCGGAAGTTTGGACATAACGGTAGACGCGAACAATCCCAATTACAGCAGTATTGACGGCGTATTGTTTAACAAAGATATGACAGAACTAAAAGCATACGCTAAAGACAAAAAACAACCCCAATATACGGTACCGGATAGTGTGACGAGTATTGGCGATGAAGCGTTCAGTGAATGTATCGGCTTAACAAGTATAAATATACCAATTGGCGTGACGAGCATTGGCCGGAGTGCGTTTGAGGACTGTACCGGTTTACCGGACATAATCATACCGGACGGAGTGACAAGTCTCGGTTGGCATGTATTTTCCGGCTGCACTCGTTTAACAAGCATAACCATCCCGGACAGTGTGACAAGCATTGACTATGGTGCGTTTAAAAATTGTAGCAGTTTAGCGAACATAAATATATCTGATAATGTATCAGTAATTAAAAATGGAGTATTTGATGGGTGCGGAAATTTAAATATAACGGTAGGAGCGAACAACCCTTATTACAGCAGTATTGACGGCGTATTGTTTAACAAAGATAAGACGGTACTTTTAAGATATGCTAAAGACAAAATACAGTGTGATTACTCAGTGCCAACCGGCGTGACGAGCATCGGCGATGATGCGTTTGATGGTTGTACCGGTTTAACAAACGTAATTATACCGGACAGCGTGATGAGTATCGGCGATGGTGCGTTTGATGGTTGTACCGGTTTAACAAGCGTAATTATACCGGACAACGTGACGAGCATTGGTGATTATTCATTTTTAGGGTGTCAAAGCTTAACAAAAATAATTATACCAGACAGCGTGACAAGCATTGGTGAAACTGCTTTTGGATCTTGTGAAAGTCTCGCCGACATATACTATGGCGGCAGCAAGACGGAATGGCAAAACGCAATTGGTGAGGGTAATTGGTTTTTAACCGATGTGGTCATTCACTACAATTCGGATGGAATTTCTCCCGATAGGGGCGAATGCGGAGCCGGCGGCGCCAATTTAACATGGACGCTTGACAGTGAAGGCACGCTGACGATAAGCGGCACGGGAGGTATGAAAGATTTTGGATACGACAATTATCCATCATGGTATGATCTTAAAAAAAGAATTAAAAAAGTTATCATAGAAGCCGGAGTGACAAGCATCGGCGAACAAGCGTTTTATCATTATGACAGCTTAACAAGCATAAATATCCCGGATAGCATAACAAGCATCGGCGAAGAAGCGTTTGCGAATTGCACCAACCTAATAAGCATAGATGTACCGGCCGGTGTGACAAGTATCAGCGATCGTGCATTTTCCGGATGCGGCAGTCTTAATATAGTAGTGTCTCCACAGAATAATACTTATTCATCTGTTGACGGAGTGCTGTTCAATAAAGACAAAACACAAATTTTGGCATACTCAAAAGATGTAATTCAGACTGCTTATACTATTCCCGATAGCGTGACAAGCATCGGTGATTACGCGTTTTATGATTGTGGAGGCTTAACGAGCATAGATATACCGGACAACGTGACAAGCATCGGTGATTACGCGTTTTACTATTGCACCAAGCTGGCAAATATAACAATATCGGACAATTTGGAAAGCATCGGGGAAGGAGCGTTTGAAGACACAAGATACTATCAAATAAATGATAATTGGTCGGAAGGTGTGTTATACATCGGACATCATCTTATATATGCAATTTCGAAGGAAATTAGCGCCGTATATAATATAAAAAGCGGAACAAAATGCATTGCTGATGACGCTTTCTCGTTTTGCGAAGGTTTAACATGTGTAACGATCCCGAACAGTGTGACAAGCATTGGTGTTTCGTCATTTTACGATTGCAGCGGGCTAAAAAGCATAATTATTCCAAACGGTGTAAAAAACATCGGTGATTACGCGTTTTACCAATGCAGCGGCTTAACAAGCGTAACAATACCAAGCAGCGTGATAAGTATCGGAGATAGCGCATTTAAACACTGTAACGGTTTAAAAGATATTTATTACTCGGGCAGCGTAGAGCAGTGGTATAATATTGTTGTAGAGAAAAACAATGATTGTCTGAACGGCGCGGAAATACATTTTAATGAAATACATTTTAGTGACGGTAAAATCGAGGGTTCGGTTAATTTTGATCTAAACAAAAACGTAATAGCAGTTAGCGCAAGTCTTGATAATTTGGCGGCCGAGGAAAGGGAAAAATCCGAGGTATTTGTGGTGCTGTACGATGAAAATGACGTTGTGATCGATTCATATAACGCGGTGTATGAAGGGGCGGAAATAAGCGGCACGCTGAAAAGTGATGAAAAAGCCGACCATATTAAGGTGTTCGTGTGGAACAGGGACGGAAGCCTTGAGCCGATTACCGACGTGCCGGAAGTTATTGATGTCTCGGACGTTACGTCACCGCCTGATCCGGCAGAAATTCTGGGTATCGCTTTTATCACAAACATCGGAGCGGAGAACGATTCGCTTAAAGTGGATTATTATCAGGACGGCGTTTTAAAGACCGCACTGACATCTCCGGATTTCAACGATCCGGATATTACCCGTGATACTCAGCCCGGAACATTGGTTAATCTGAAAATATCCGATGGTTTGATAGTGTCTGCCGAGCCGTATATCTCGTTTTTAGGCTCAGAGATTTTATCGGATATTACCGCGGGCGGATATAATCCGGGAGTTCCGAAGATTGCTGCAATGCGTAATGCCTCTTTCGGCGAGGAGGTATATTTTGGCGCGATAGTCGGCAAAGAGGGCGGTTCGCTCTATATCGCGCCAATGACGCCCATTGATGCTTTGCCGGATTTTATGAAAGTTCACGCTGTCTCAATAGAAAATAAAGAAACAATATGCTATGTTTACAATTCCGCAAAGGCGGCGAACGAGAGATGCGGCACAGGAAGCGTTGACGAAATAACCATTGATCCGAATCTGGCAGGAGATATGGGCGTGTCAACCGGTCATATTATAAATTACGGATCATTTTCGGGACTCAATCCTGTTCCGGAAATGCTGGATTACGCGTATGTTTTAATAAAAAAAGGCTTAAAGAGCGAGGTTGTTGTTTACAAGCAGCGTCCGTATGATTACGAGGTTGTTATGTAGAGCATTACGGGGAAATAAAAGAATTTGCCCGCCGACAAAAATTAATTCTTCCCAATTGAATCAAAAAACTCCCCTTCCTTATAGGAGGGGGAACTTTTTTAGGCTCGCCCCTTGGGGGTAATCAGCAAGCTTGCTTGCGGGTTCAAAGCTATCTTTCAAAATTGCTTGCAATTTTGACCAAGAGCTTCCTTAATGCTGTCAGCGAAGCTGACTGAGAGGGGTTTGTATTTCCAAACCGCATGGGAAACCCCTCTCCGTCTTTCCGCCTGCGGCGAAAATCCACCTCTCCCCAAGGGGCGAGGCAAGCGGGCGGATAATATCCGCCCCTACGGTGTGATGAAACCTGTAGGGGCGGCAATCTGCCGCCCGTCCTAGTCCCTACGTTGGGCGTGGCAAACGGTGCTCCGCCCTTCGGACGGAACGGATCAGGGGACTTCGTCCCCTAAAACCCCTGAAAATCCGCGGCTTTTTTATCTCTTTTTTTACGGGTATTGATTAATGGGGGATGTTATGATAAAATAATATAGAAGTATGATCCGCGGAGGAGTCGGGAGACAAAGGCGTTATGAAAAATATCTTTAAAAATTTATTTTTTATATTGATCGTATGCGCAGGGGTGTTTTTGATAAACGCGGCTTACGCAGATGCGCCGGGCGGCGATATCAGACAATACGAGCTGTCGCTTTTGCGGGAAGGGAATTATCCGTCTCAATATGTTTCGGTCGCGGGCGCGGCGGAAGAAGAAATAATACAGCGGGCTGTCGGCAAGATACTGGCGCAGGTAAAGCCCGAAATGAGCGATGTTGAAAAGCTGCTGGCGGTGCATGATCATATTTGCCAACACTATATGTATGATTGCGCGCTCGAGATAGGCACCGCCGAAGAATTCTTTTTAAATAAGCGCGGCATATGTATGGCGTACAACGACGCTATGGTATGGATATTGAATGAACTGGGAATCGAAACCGCGTATGTTATCAGCGAAAGTATGGGACACGAATGGATCATGGTAACGCTTAACGGGAACCGCTACCATATAGACGCGACATGGGACGGCACGGACGACAGCTACGGGCGGTTAAAGCACGATTACTTTTTGTTAAGCGACGAGGCGATCTCGGATGAAAACCATAAACACCATGACTGGATAGTTTATGATTCAAGCGGCAAAACGGAAATAAAGGCGACCGACACCAAATACGACAATTATTTTTGGGTGGGGGTTAATGAGCCAATTCGATATTATAACGGAGCATGGTATTTCGCCTATTCGCTCGGCGATAAATATACCCACGGGATATTATCTTATAATTTTTCGGATGGGAGCCTCGACAATATAATAAAGATCCCGGAAAAATTTTATTATGATGAATTGCATATGTGCATATACGATAAATACTTTTATATGGAATTGATCCGCTCCAGAGACAGGAGGATCTATATATCCCCTGTCGACAGTCCGCAAAATGTCGCTTATATCACAACGCTTGAAAAATATGACACGAGCAAAGGCAGATTAAACGGGGAATATCTTGAGGACGGCGTTGTAAAATACGCGATAGCCGCCGACAGATATTTTGAGCGCGTGGATTCGCCCGAATATGACTTTGGCATAGCCGCGTATCCGGATTATTACAATTATCAATATTATTACACTATAGATCTGCGCGGATACAAATATGAGGACTACACTCTTGACCCGGAATTTCAAAACGGTGTTTTATTGACAAAAAGCGTAGTCGAGATAAGCGATGACAGCATTTTTCTGAAAACATCGCTTGACGGCCTGAGCGAGACCGAAAAACAAAGATCCGAGGTATTCGCGGCGCTGTACGATGAAAATGGAGCGGTGATCGATTCATATAACGCGGTGTATGACGGCGCGGAAATAAGCGGCGCGCTGAAAAATGACGAAAGAGCCGATCATATCAGGGTGTTTGTGTGGAACAAGAACGGAAGTCTTGAGCCGATAACCGATATTCCGGAATATATAAATCTTGACAAGAATTGATTCTTTAAAAAACGCATAAAAATAAGGCCGTTTGGGGGAACGGCCTTATAAATTAAAAGGGAGGGAGTTATGTTTAAACTCTGTAACAATCACTTGCTACGATTATTATTATATCACGATTTAAATTTTGTGGGTGAATAATCTGTAAAGAAAAAATTAACTGTTTATGAATAATTCACCGATTTTTGTCGAATAATATCGAGTGGTTTTTACGCGCCCTTTTGAAGTGAGATCACGCTCAGGCCTCCGGTCTCGGGCGAGAATATGAAGGACTGGGTTATAACCGATAATTTGTCGCCGGTCAGAGTGTTGAAGTCGTTTCCGGCATACTCGTAATCATCACCGTTTTGGGTGTAATATCTCACGGCTCTGGTTGCCGAGATGTCCTCGCCGCCCTCCTGCGGATCGTTGTACTGGTCGCCGTATACCGAGGCGAAATCTTCGACGGAAGCGCCGAGCTTGATTCCGCGGGGCGTCACGAATCTTTCGGGGCTGTCGCTTTGCTCCATGTTGCCCGCGGCCACAACGAGGCGTTCAACGTTCATGTCATCGTCGTACTTGATCGCGATGCCGCTGTAGAATCTGTTGTCCTGTCCGTCGATATAGCGGGGCTCGCCGATAAGGCTCTCAACATCGTCTATGGACATGCCGATGCTTATAACCGCGCCGCTCATGGTGTCCACAAAGCCAAGATCCTCGTCGTCAAACTCATAGCGGTCATCGCCGTCGCGGGTGTCCACCGCAACATCCACTCCGCCTCCGTCGAGCTTTGTCACGTTGTCGCCCTCGGCCTCAAACTGATGAGGCACCGACTGAGCCGCGTACGGAGTCGAATCGGGACCGCTTGTATCCTCGTGCCCGGTGTCGGATTGGCTTGTTTTGTTGTTTTCGGTCAGGTTTCCCGAGTCGGTCGCCTTTTTTCCGCAGCCCGAGAATATTCCCGCCGCCAGCAGCGCGCTGAGGCCTATGCAAAGAAGTTTTTTTGTCTTAGTCATTTTGGTTTCTCCTTTTTCGATATAAGATAATAGTTTTGATTTTATGCCTACATTATACAACGGATAATCCGCCAATATATGTCTTTATTTTAAACAAATTATAAAATTTCGGTTACCCGTCTGCTTTTCTGTTTTTCAGCCACACCATCAGAACCGCGATGTCCGCCGGGCTGACGCCCGATATCCTTGAGGCTTGTCCCAATGACGCGGGCCGTATCGCGTTCAGCTTCTGCCGCGCCTCGAGGCGCAGTCCGTCGATCTTTTCATAGTCTATATCGTCGGGCATTTTCTTTGTTTCGGTTTTTAGGAATCGCTCCGCCTGCTTTTTTTGGCGCTCGATGTATCCGGCGTATTTTATGCTGATTTCGACCTGCTCGCGCGCGTCCCTCGGAAGGTTCGGGCGCTCGATGTCGATCTCCGCCATGCCGTCATAGGTCACGCCGGGACGTCTCAGCAATTCGTCGCCCCTCGCGCCGGTGGTCAGCGGAGCGGAGCCGACGCTCTCAAGATACTTGTTCACCGTCTCGGACGGCGGGAATATCAGCTTGCTCAGCCGTTTTATCTCGCTTTCGATCAGCCGCTTTTTCTCAAGGAATTTTCGGTAGCGTTCTTCCGATATAAGACCAAGTTCATAGCCCTTTTGGGTCAGGCGCAGGTCGGCGTTGTCCTGCCTGAGCAGCAGGCGGTACTCACTGCGCGAGGTCATCATGCGGTAGGGCTCGTTGGTGCCTTTTGTCACAAGATCGTCTATCAGCGTTCCTATATACGCCTCGGAGCGGTCGAGAGTGAACGGCGGCCTGCCCGAAAGCTTGAGAGCCGCGTTTATTCCCGCGATGAGACCCTGCGCCGCGGCTTCCTCATAGCCCGAGGTGCCGTTGAACTGCCCCGCGCCGTAGAGGCCGCCGATATTTTTAAATTCCAGAGTCGGATGAAGCTGCAGCGGGTCGGCGCAGTCGTACTCGATGGCGTAGGCGCTGCGCATGACCTTTGCATTTTTAAAGCCGGGCAGCGAGTGGAGCATCTTTATCTGCACTTCCTCGGGCATGCTGCTTGAAAAGCCCTGGAGATAAATTTCCTCGGTTTTGAGTCCCATGGGCTCCACGAACAGCTGGTGCCGCTCCTTATCTTTGAAGCGCACCACCTTGTCCTCGATCGAGGGACAGTAGCGCGGACCTATACCGGTTATGCCGCCGCTGCCGTAGATCGGGGAGCGGTCCAGGTTCTCGTTGATTATTTTGTGGGTCTCGGCGCCGGTGTAGGTTATATGGCAGGAGATCTTGTTTTCAAGATCATTCGGGTCAGTCTCAAACGAGAACGGGATTATTTCCTCATCGCCTTTTTGCTCCTCAAGCTCCGAAAAGTCGATGCTGCGGCGGTTCACTCGGGGCGGTGTTCCTGTCTTGAAGCGGCGCAGCTTAACACCGATCCTTTCGAGGTTTTTGGAAAGCTCCCGCGCGGGGAAAACCCCGTCGGGGCCGCTTTCCTCGGAATATTCGCCGATGATTATCCTCGCTTTTAAATATGTTCCCGTGCAGACGATCGCCGCGCGGCACAAAAATTCCGCGCCCGAGGCGGTCACCGCCGAGCGCACATTGTTGTTTTTATCAAGACGCACGTCGACGATCTCGCCCTGCCTGAGGTCGAGATCATCCTGAAGCTCTATTCGGTGCTTCATGTCGGCCTTGTAATCAACCCGGTCTATCTGCGCGCGCAGCGAGTGAACCGCGGGGCCTTTGCCTCGGTTGAGCATGCGCGACTGTATCATGTTTTCGTCGGCCGCCTTGCCCATCTCTCCGCCCAGAGCGTCTATCTCGCGCACCAAATGACCTTTGGCCGTGCCGCCTATGCTGGGGTTGCACGGCAGGTTCGCCACCGAGTCGAGGCTTATCGCGAATATGCATGTCCTCATGCCGAGGCGCGCAGAGGCGAGGGCGGCCTCAATTCCGGCGTGGCCGCCCCCTATTACTATTACGTCATACTTGTCTTTTGATGTGAATGTCGGTTCAGTCAAATTATCACTCCGTTATTTTTAGAACAGGCCCACGATCGTGCCGTCCTTGTCTATGCTCATGTTGTTGGCGGCGGGAACTCTCGGCAATCCCGGCATCGTCATTACCGCGCCGGTGAGCGCAACCAAAAATCCCGCTCCGCTCGATACAGTCACCTCGCGTATCGTGATCGAGAAGCCCTGCGGCCTTCCCAGAAGGTGCGGATCGTCCGACAGGGAATACTGAGTTTTTGCCATACATACGGGTATCTTGTCATATCCCAGCTTGGTCAGGTTCAGTATCTGGCTGTTCGCCGCACTTGTGTAGTTAACGCCGTCCGCACCGTAGATCTCGCGGGCGATGATCTCGATTTTTTCCTTGATCGGCAGGCTCGCGTTATAGAGGGGCTTAAACTCCGCGGGCTCGCTCTCGATCGTTTCAACGACCGCTTTCGCCAGCTCAATGCCTCCGTCGCCGCCCTTTGCGAATACCTCGCACATCGAGCACTTAACGCCCATCTCCGCGCAGTATTCTCTTATGTAGTCAAGCTCCGCGTCGGTGTCCGTGTCGAATCTGTTTATCGCAACGACCACCGGCACGCCGTACTTTTTCATGTTTTCTATGTGTTTTCCCATGTTGACGATTCCGGCCTTGAGCGCGTCAAGGTTCTCGCTTCTGAGCGCGTCCGCCGCGAGGCTGCCGCTGTTGTATTTGAGAGCCTTGGCGGTGGCCACCAGAACCACGCATGACGGGCTGAGCCCCGCCGCGCGGCATTTTATGTCCATAAACTTTTCGGCGCCCAGATCGCTGCCGAAGCCCGCCTCGGTTATGCAGTAGTCCGCCAGCTTGAGACCCGCCTTTGTGGCGCGGATCGAGTTGCAGCCGTGGGCTATGTTGGCGAAGGGGCCGCCGTGCATCAGGCAGGGCGTGTTTTCAAGCGTCTGCACCAGATTGGGCTTTAAGGCGTCGTGCAGCAGCAGCGTCATGGCGCCGTCCACCTTGAGCTCTCCGGCGGTCACCGGCTCGCCCGACAGGTTGTAGCCTATGACTATGCGGCTGATGCGGGCGCGCAGATCGTCAAGATCGGTAGAGAGACACAGGATCGCCATGATCTCGCTGGCGACCGTGATGTTAAAACCGTCCTGACGCGGAAATCCGTTTATCTTGCCGCCCAGACCCACAACGACCTCGCGCAGGGCGCGGTCGTTCATGTCCATGCAGCGTTTCCATGTTATCCTGCGGGCGTCGATATTCAGCTCGTTGCCCTGGTGTATGTGGTTGTCGATAGCCGCCGACAGCAGGTTGTTAGCCGCTGTGATGGCGTGCATGTCGCCCGTGAAGTGCAGATTGATGTCCTCCATCGGCACCACTTGGGCGTAGCCGCCGCCGGCCGCGCCGCCCTTGATTCCCATAACGGGGCCCATAGAGGGCTCGCGCAATGCGATTATCGCGTTTTTGCCGATCTTTGGCATCGCCTCGCCGAGGCCGACGGTCACCGTGGTTTTGCCCTCGCCCGCGGGCGTGGGGTTTATCGCGGTCACAAGAATAAGCTTGCCGTCGGGCTTATCCTCAAGGCTTTGCAAATAGTCCTCGCTGATCTTCGCTTTGTATTTTCCGTAGAGTTCGATGTCGTCGGCGCCCATTCCGAGAGTGCGGGCTATCTCGCCGATTGGCAGCATGCTCGCGCTTTGAGCGATCTCAATATCAGTTTTCATAATTTTGCCTCCTTTTTAATCGCGTTTTTGTAAAATCACAGCCGATCATTTCTCGTTCTTTCTAATCAGAATAATACCACAGTTTGCCCTTGATGTAAATATTTTTTTGAAAAAATTTCACCAAAACGCCGCTTTGTCATAGTATAAATTGAAAACAGTTTAGGAGGTGCTTACATGAACGGATGCTTTGGAGGAAACAACTGTCTGTGGATAATTATCCTGATAATTCTCATCAGCTGCTGCGGCTGCGGAGACAACGGCTGCTGCTGACGCGGCAAAAGTAAAGAGATAACGCGGCGGCTCGCGGCGTATTCTTTGAGAAATACATAAGTCTATGCCGCGTGCCGCCGCGAGGTACAGCCCAAATTCAAAGGAGGTGCGAAGTATGTTCGGAAACGGATGCGGAGGAAACAACTGCCTGTGGATCATAATTCTTATTATCCTCATCAGCTGCTGCTGCGGCTGCGATAACGGCAACGACAACGGCTGCGGCTGCGGCTGCTAACGTCGGAACACTTAGCGGAGCTTCGGCTCCGCTTTTTTGATAGCGTATTTTTAACAAATACTTGAAATGCGCGGCAGGTCGTGGTATAATATAATTTAAAGAGGGTGGTTTTAAGTGGCTGAGAACACATCAAAATCAAAGTATAAGTATATGCAGAACCGCGAGCTTTCGTGGCTCCGTTTCAACGAGCGCGTGCTTCAGGAGGCGGTCGGCAAGGACACGCCCTTATACGAGAAGTTAAAATTTATCTCGATATTCGTCAGCAATCTGGACGAGTTTTTTATGGTGCGCGTGGGAAGTCTGTTCGACCTGTCGATAGCAGACAAAAAGGCGATAGACAACAAGACCGGCATGACGCCCAGCGAGCAGCTCACCAAAATATATGAGGCGGTCGCGCCGCTTTACAAGAAAAAGGACGAGATATACGAAACGGTCAGCCGCAAGCTCAAAAAGCACGACATAACCCACCTAAAGCCCGACGACCTGACGGCCGACGAGGTCAAGTTCGTGCGGGACTACTACAACAACTACGTGGAGCCGATACTCTCGCCCCAGCTTCTGGACGAGCACCATCCGTTTCCGTTCATCGCGTCCAAGCAGCTTTGCGTGATCGGCAAGATACAGCGCAAGAAGAACCAGTGCGTGGGATTCGCGGCTGTTCCGCCCACGCTGCCGTCGGTGCTGTTTATGCCCGGCAAAAAGATCAGATATATACACATCGAGGACATAATATATATGTACTTCGATTCCCTGTTCGGGAAGTACACTATCACCAAAAAGAATATAATCTGCGCCACCAGAAACGCCGACATCAACCCCAACGACGAGGCGTATGAGATAAACGAGGATTTTCGGAGCAAGATGAAAAAGGTGCTCAAAAAGCGCCGCCGTTTGGCGGTGGTGCGGCTTGAGACCGCGTCGCCTCTTGAGGACGACTATACCAAAAAGCTGCTGCGCGATAAGCTCAGCATAGGCGACTCGCAGATATTCGTTACCCGCTCGCCCATAAGCCTCGGCTATGTTTTCGACATTGAGTCAAGGCTCACTCCCGAGCAGCGGCTGGGATTGTGCTATCGGCCCTTTGAGCCTCAAGTGACCCGGGGCGACATAATGACTGATGAGAATGACGGCGATGTGCTGCTGTCGTATCCCTACGAGAGCATGGAGCCGTTTCTCAACATGCTCAAGCGGGCCGCGCGCGACCCGGAGGTCGTGTCGATCAAGATCACGATATACCGTCTTGCCAAAAACGCCAAGATAATTGAGCATTTGTGCGCCGCCGCCGAAAACGGCAAAGAAGTGCTGGTGCTGATAGAGCTGCGCGCCAGATTCGACGAGCAGAACAACATCGACTGGTCGGAGCGGCTGGAGCAGGCGGGCTGCACTATCATATACGGGCTTGAGAATTACAAAGTCCACTCCAAGGTTTGCCTTATCACCAAGAACGTTGGCGGCGAGACAAGGTACATAACTCAGATAGGCACCGGAAACTACAACGAAAAGACCGCCAAGCAGTACACCGACTTTTCGCTTATCACCCAAAACCGCGAGATCGGCGAGGACGCGGCCGACTTTTTCAGCAATATTTCGATCTCGAATCTCGACGGCGTGTACAAGCACCTTTGGGTGGCGCCCAACGCCATGAAGGACAAGATCATCGGTTATATTGACGAGGAGATAAAAAAAGGCCGCGACGGCGAGATATTCATGAAGGTCAACTCGGTGACCGATAAGGACGTTATCAAAAAGCTGCGGGATGCCAGCGTGGCGGGCGTCAACATAACCATGCTGGTGCGCGGCATCTGCTGCCTGCTGCCCCAGATCCCCGGCGTGACCGAAAACATACGGGTCTACAGCATTGTGGGAAGGTTTTTGGAACATTCGAGGATCTACAGCTTCGGCAGGGGCGATGAGGAAAAGCTGTTCATAGCCTCGGCCGATATCATGACCCGAAACATGGACAACCGCGTCGAGGTGGGCTGCCCCATATATTCCGACGAGGTCAAGGAAAAAATACACCACTATATAAAAATATGCCTGAGCGATACGCTGCAAGCGAGGGTCTTAGGCAGCGACGGAACATATTCCGTTAAGGCCGAAACGCTGAGTTCGGTAAACGCCCAGGAAGTCCTGATGAGCGAAGCGAAGCAGGAGGCGAAAGCCCTGCTTGCGGCGCCCAAACCGCAGCGCAAACCCGAGCCGGAGCCCGAGCCCGCGAAAAAGACAGGATTCTTCCGCAGCCGCTACAACGCGTTCATCGAGCGGCTGTACAACAATATACAAAACCAAAAATAACTAAAAATAATAGTACAAGAAAGAAGGTGCCCTTATGCCCGACATTATAAATATAGACGAGACAGCCGAGCTCATAACCGAATATCTTAAAGAGCGAAAGTTCGGGAGCATAAGGGAACTGTTTATCTCGATGGAGCCCGCGGACATAGCGCAGCTTTTGGGCGAGGTCGATGACAGCCGTCTGCCGATCCTTTTCAGGATACTGCCCAAGGAGCTGGCGGCGGAAGCCTTTGTCGAGATGGACAGCGACGAGCAGGAGCTCTTGATAAACGCGTTCAATGACCGCGAGTTGAAGGACGTTATAGACGAGCTGTTCGTGGATGACGCGGTCGACCTTATTGAGGAAATGCCCGCCAATGTGGTAAAGCGCATACTGCGCCACACCGACCCGGAGACGCGCAGCGCAATAAACGATATACTCCGCTATCCCAAGGACAGCGCGGGCAGCATAATGACGACTGAGTATGTGAGCCTTAGGCCGGACATGACCGTGTCGGACGCGTTTGAGAGAATACGCCGCACCGGAGTAGACAAAGAGACGATATACACCTGCTATGTGATAAAGCCCAACCGCAAGCTGCTGGGGTTGGTGTCGGTGCGCGAGCTTTTGCTCTCGGACTACAACACCGCGGTCAGCGACATAATGGAGACTAACATAATCAGCGTTGAGACCACAGAGGACAGAGAGGACGTTGCGAATAAATTCGATAAGTACGATTTTATATCCCTGCCTGTGGTCGACAAGGAGAACCGCCTTGTGGGGATCGTCACGTTCGACGACGCCATCGACGTTCTGCGTGAGGAGCACAGCGAGGATATCCAGAAGATGAGCGCTGTAAGCCCCAGCGATGAGAATTACTTTAAGATCCCCGTGTGGAAGCACGCCAAGAACCGAATCGTGTGGCTGCTGCTGTTGATGCTTTCGGCGACGGTCACGGGCACCATAATCAACAACTACCAGACGGCGTTCACCGCGGTGCCGATACTGGTGGGCTTTATACCCATGCTTATGGGAACCGGCGGAAACTGCGGCTCCCAGAGCTCGACCATGATAATCCGCGGCCTGGCACTCGGCGAGATGCGCCCGAGGGATATCGCGAAAATTTTGTTCAAAGAAGTCAGGATAGCGCTGATCTCGGGCGTCACTCTGGCGCTTGTCAACTGCGTGAGAATATTTATTATGTACAAAGGCGATGATCCGCTGTTCCTTTCGGTGACGACGGGGCTCAGCCTTGTGGGTATTGTCGTGCTGGCCCAATGCCTCGGCGCGCTGCTGCCGGTTCTGGCAAAGCTGTGCCGTCTCGACCCGGCGCTTATGGCGCAGCCGCTTATCACCACGATAATGGACGCGTTCTCGTGCTTTATATTCTTCAATATAGCATTGTTCATCATGACGCGCGGTTTTGTGTGACACCGTAAAAGGCGGTCTGATTTGAAAAATAAAGCAACGGACAAAACAAAAAACGGATAGATTTTTGTCTATCCGTTTTTATTGTTTAAATTATATTTTTGACTTTAAATTGTCGTCTATGGGTTTCTCGGGCACGCGCGGAATAGTGTCAAAAGCGCTGCCGCCGGTCACCTTTTCCAGATCGTCAAAATCAATTTCCTGAAGCTTTTCGGGATTTTTGATATTTTTTTCGTTCTTTTCTTGGGACATTTTTATTCCTCCTTTATTTTTTGTTCTTACTGTTTTATCAGTTTGTCAAATCTCTCGATTATCGCCGCCGTTTCCGCGCGCGTGGCATTATTTTGCGGCAGCAGCGCACCGTTGTCGCCTACGATAATGCCCGAGCCGCAGGCCCAGCGAAGGGCGGAAGCCGCGTATTCGCTCACCTGCTGCGAGTCGGCAAAGCCCGATATATCCGCATTCTCGCCCGCGGACACATCCGCGCCGATATACTGCGCGTACCGCCACATCATTGCCGCGGCCTGCTCGCGCGTCACAAGGTCCTCGGGGCCGAAGGTGCCGTCTCCGTAGCCCAGAACGATACCGTTTTCGGCAGCCCAGGCTATGTACGGCGCGTAATACTCGTCTCTGTCAACGTCCGTGAATCCCGTGTCGGCGCTGCCCGACGGAACTCCGCTCATGCGGCCGAGTACCGCCGCGAACATTCCTCTTGTGACGCTTGCGTCAGGCTCGAACATATCCTCGCTCGCGCCCGTGAAATATCCGTTGTCCGAAACGTATTTCACGCTCTCATAGAACCAGTCATCGGGAGAAACGTCTTTAAATCCGGTTTGCTCATTCTCGGAGGCGCCCGGAGTGGTCTCGGGATCCGCCGAGGCTTTCGGCAATGCCGAGGCTTCGGGAACAAGCGTCGCTTCGGGCGCGGCCGTCGGAGCGGATGCCGAGGTCGAGAAGTCGGAGCCGCCTATGCCTCCGCCGTAGGACGGCCTGCGGTCGGGCGTCGGAGAGGCCGACTCCTCGGGCTCCTGCTCGCCCTGTACCGCGACGGTCACGGTCTTATATCCGCCGTACGGCTCGACTATCGCCGTGAGCTCGGTTTCGCCCGCGGCCTCGGCTGTCAGGGTGTTTCCTTCGACACTCGCCACCGATGCGTCGGCCACGGAATATTTTACCGTGCCGCCCGCGTAGAACTCCTTCGGCGAGTAATCCGCGTTGAGCTCAATGCTTTCGCCTTCCTTCAGCTCTATTCTCGAAATGTAGCTGTCGCCGTTTATCGAAATATTGTAAGGATATTCGAGTATCAGGCGGAACGCCTCATAGTTGCTGACGATATTTTCGTCCTTGTTCTCAACGACCGCGTACGCCTCGCTGTATCCGAATTCGAATTTGTCCTCGGGAACCTCGAGCCGCATGGTGTTCGTCTGCGTTTCGCCAACGGCCAGACCGGCTATCGGAACCTCGAGATACGTCTCGGGTTTGCCGACCTTATAGTATATGTTGTTGAACTTAACTTTAAATTTGTCGGCCGACTCCTCGTCGTCGGGCACCGCGTCCGCGTTGCCCGTATTCTCAATGGTATAGGTCAGATAGAAACCGTCGGACGACTCCGTGACCTCACAGCTTGTGATGTTATATTCGGGCCTTATGTCGATGCTGTCGCTTGTGAACTCGCTTATCTCGCTTGTCTCGGCCTCGTTTACCGTGATGTACAGCGACAGATCGTCGATTCCCTCATAGCTCTCGGGCATCGTCCACGTGAACTCCGTCGACACGGCCGAGGACGGGGTTATCGCCTCATCCGAGGTGATAGTTTCAAGCTTTTCGCCCACGGCTCCGTTCACCTTTTCGTAGATGTCCATCGTGTAGCCCTTGGCGGTCTTGAGACCGGTGTTTTTAACGGTGATCGTCACCTCGTTCTCACTGCCCGCGGTCGGAGTGGTGTCTGTAAACTCCGCTGCCGTGACGTCAAGGGAGCCGACCGTTTTGTAATTTGTCGCGATAAGCTGCATATCTTTTATCTCTTGCGCGTCATCCGTGAAGTCGACCTTGTATCTGTTGCCCACGGTGAGCAGATCGCCGTTTTCATCCGTGAGGAACGCGACCTCGTCGTTCTGCGCTCCGCTGTCGGTCAGTCTCACGCCGTCAGACCAGCTCATGCCGTTCTCGTCGCGGATAAGCGCCGTCGCGTATATCTCCTGATTGCTTGTGCCGTCGTCCTGCTTTATGGGCTGCAGCCATGTTATAAACAGATTGTTGTCTTTGTCCACAAACGCGTTGTAGCTGCCGAAGGACGGGTCCATGATGCTGCCGTCTTTGCCCGAAGTGTCGGCGTAAAATACCGCGCCGATATTGAGCTCGTAGCCGTCTTTGATGATCGAGCCGTCGGGGTTGACGCCGTTCTTGATCAGGTCGGTAACGTTTATGTAGCGGATGTCCTTGTTGTTTTCGAGCCAGAACAGATACGTATGGTCGCCGTTTCTTACGAGCTGCGGACGCGCGTCGGCAAGGTTATCTTCGGTTATCCGCACGGGCACATATGTGGTGTGGGTGTCGAAGTCGTACGCCTGCAGGAAAAGCTCTCTGTCCGCGTCGGTGTCCATGTTGTTGTCCTGATCGACCGTGAATGTGTAAAGTCCTATGCCGTTATAGCTTATCGCGTCAAAGTCTATGATAACGGGCGAGTTGACGCCGAATTCCTTTATCGGCGACGAAAGGAACCTCTGGCCGCCCCAGTTCTTGATAAGCTCCTGCTCGGCTTCAGTGCCGGACACCTCGTTCGGGTAATAGTAATCTCTCGCCCACTGTCCATTTGACGCGTCATAGAGCATGTAAACGATCACGCTCTCGTTCTTTGTGGGCATTACCGAAGTCTCAAAATCGCCGTCTTTGACCTCGGACTTGAGGTAATAAACCAGCATATCGCCGCTTGTGTCGTCGTAAAGTCCGACGGGGGCGCTGTCGTAAAATCCCTTGTCGGTGTCGTTCGTCAGCTGCTCTATCGGGCTCAGCTCAAGCGTCTGCTTGTCGAGGGTCGCCGCGTATACGTCCATGCTCTTTAAGTAATCCGTTTCGCTCGCGGAGGGAGTATCGGCGTTCCTCGATGTCCACGTGATAAGGATCTTATCTCCCGCGTCGCACAGGTCGGGCTCAAAATCGGCCTTTCCGTCGTCCTGGATCTTGACGGGCTGCGACCATGTTCCGTTTTCGTACACGCTGTACATAAGCGCAGTTCTGTCGCTGTCGCCGCGCGTCGGATCGTCGGCTATGAACACCAGAAGTGTCCTGCCGCCGCCCAGGTCGATAAGCTGCGGATCGGCTCTGTCGTAGCCGTTTTCGAGCAGCACCGTGGTCGACGCTTCCTCAAAGGTGCTCGCCGCGCTCACGCCGCCGTTTGGCAGCCACTCGGATTGATTCTCGTTCCTTGGCCGCATAACCACCTGCGCGCCTTCGTCCTCGGCCTCGGCCGCCTCGGCGGACTTGGCGGGTTCGGGAGTAAAGCCGCCCTCGATATCGGATTTCGCTATATCCTCATAGTAGCCGTAGCGCCTTTTCGCAATGCTCGCCACAGGGATGGGGATCGAGAATAAGAGCGCGTCGACCCAGAGCTTAAACTTGAAATCCAGCACCGCGCCCAGATTTCTGATACCGGGATAAAGCTTTTGTATCGTGATGTTGTACATGAAGTTCATGTCGAGCTGGAAGCCGCCGCGCACGCCGAGGGTTCCGCACAGGCCCACGCCCGCGTATACCGCGACAATCACGTTGGCCTGCAGACACCACGAGGGCACGAAATAATCTTCAAACGTGTTGGACTCGCTCATTATCATGTTGGGCGTGACGTCCTCGGCATTGGTTATCGACGACACTCCCACCTGGGTGTATATCGTCAGCTCTCCGTCGACGCCGAAATATATGGGCAGCCAGCCTATAGTTAAATACAACGTGGCGCGGAAATACGCCGAGCCGCCCAGAAACAGGCCGCCGCCCATGAACGACATGGTCATTTTTGTCTCGTTGTTCATGTTCAGGGATTTAAGTCCAAAATCGAGATAGAGTCCGAAGATCGGCCTTATCGCAAACGCCCTCATGCCCAAATAGTGGGAGCGCCCGAAGGGCTTTCCGAGCATGTTTACGGCATCTCCCCATTCCTTGGTCTCGCTGAAGGCCTGCTTTATGTCGCTGAAGCTGAGTCCGTAGTCAACTTCCGTTTCCACATTTTTTATTTTGTCGCCCTTAACGAGGCACGTGGGCGAAATGCCGAACGACAGACGCTCGCCTCCGTTGGGAAGCTCCGTTATGGACAGAGAGATGAACGACACGAGAAACGATGTGTCCATCGCGCCTATAAACGGGAGGTTTACGAAGTTCAGATACGTCTGCGGGTTGATATCCTGGGTCACGGGCTGCTGCGTGTTGCTCTGCGAAAGGGTGTAGCCCGTGTAGACGGGGGCGTAGACCGTCTGACTGAGCGCCTCGGACGGCGTTTCATTTCCGTCCGCGTCCACGCTATTGCCGTTTCCTATGAGCTTGTCGGTCGTTATTCTCACATACACCTTGTCGCTGGCGCGGTATTCCTCGGGTTTGCCCCGCGCAAAGGAGGTGCCCAGTCTCCACACGCTGATGCCGCCCTCGTCGGAGACCTCCTTCGCTCCGCTGAGCACGGTCTTTTCGGCGTTGGTCTGTCCGTCGTAAATTATAACGTCCACGGCGGTTACCTTTTCCTCGCGCTCAACACCGTCCGTGTCGGTGTACGCCGCGTGGTTGTTGTTTATGGTGATATCAAAGTCCGTGATGTCGTCGTTTATCTGCACGGTGTCGGTCTGGACTCCGTTTGACATGGTCGCCACAAACGCCTCGGGATACGGGGCGGACCTGTCGGTCGGCGAGACGAGGAGCGTGCCTATGTCAATGGCGTACGCACTTTGGGTGATCGTGCCCGTCACTTCGCCGGTGTCCGGATCGTATGTGTTTTCGGTGTATTCTATCATATTGCCGTTTCGCAGAGACGCCTCCCTGTAGCTCGTCATTCCCGACGCGACCGTCTTGTAAATAACGCGGTAGCGGCCGTCCAGAATTCCGGGCGCGGCGATCGTGGTGATGTTTCCGTCGTCGTCCGATATTCCGTAAGTGGTGCTGCCCATCAGCACATAGGCGCCCTTGGCGGGCATCCACGCGCTTCCCTCGGCGGTACCGTTGATCGATGTGTCGGAATAACGCGCGCTGCCGGTCAGAACATACTTTTGTGAGCCGGTCCTTTGTATCGACAGAGGTATCACATTATACCTCGCCACATTGTGCGTTCTGAAATAATACGTGTTCTGCGCGTACATGCTGTTCCATATCGGCACGTATCCATCATACAGCCCGTAGGCCGAATATTCGTAATACATCGATTCGGCGAAGTGGTCCTCGTCGGTGACTATATAGTCATAATAATCTCCGTTCTCAACGCGGGGACAGGTGAATATGCCCTTGTCCTTTTGGAAGAATATATAATCCTTCTTGGATACCCTGACGATGACCTGCATACTTTCCTCGTAGCTCGGGTAAACGTCTATGCTCGAGTAGTCGCAGAACATCGTGCAGGTATCCGCGCTGTCCTTATCGTACGCCCGTCTGACGTCGATCTCCTCCGCGGTAGACGTTTCGCGCGTCACGAATCTTATGCGCGAGCTTTTGTACTGCGCGTTATTTATATTCTGTGTGAACTTTACCGTGTCGCCGCGGTGCAGTGTCCAAGCGTCTTTTTTGTATCCCGCGTTCGCGGGCTCGAGTATCCATTTCGCCTTGTCGGTCAATCTCTCGGGGTGATACGACCATTCATATGAGACGCCGTTTCCGCTTTCTGACACCGCGTGATAGGCAAGGTCGCTTATAACGTAGGTGCCGTCGTCCTGCTTGGCGATCGTGAACATGTTCTGGCCGCCCATGGACGAAATGCTGAGCTTGCCGCAATGGCACAGATTGGGTCCGAATTCCATCGGTCGACCCGCCGTGGACAAACCGTAGTTTCCGCCCGAGAGCGCTATAACGACGCTGTTTTCCCCGACGCCGCCGCGGTACTCGGAGGCGGGAATGACAGTGAATGGCGTTCCCTCGCTTCTGTCCATTACAGCGTCATTGGGATACGTGTGGGGATACGAATATTCGTTGTCAATATAAAGCTTTAAGTATTTGCCTGTGGTCGCGCTCTTTATATAGTAATCTCCCGATGTGATATAATTATCGTTCGTGGACGGTGGCTCTATATTGGTCATCGTGACCGACGCGTTGGGGTCCTCGTGAATATTAACGCCGACGTCGTAGTAATCGAGCACGGCTCTTACCTGAAACTGTCCCTTCTGTCCCTGATTGCCGTTGTTCACGTATTTTATATATTTGCTATATGTCGTCATAAAGTCGTTGTCAAGCTGCACCGACGCGGAGGTGGTTCCGGGCTTGAGCCCGTTCAGTATCAGCCTTGAGGCGCCCGTATCGGGGTTGACGATCTCAAGGCCCGAAATATACGAGTAGGGGCTGTTTGTCGTTACCGTTATATAGTCTCCGCTGAATTTTACCGCCGTTCCCTTGCCGTTGGTGCTCGCGTTCTGAAGGATCGTGTCGTTGGCGTTTTTGAGCCGCGCTATTTTTGTGTTTTCGACATATTCTCCGTTCTCGTTCAAAAACTTGAGCGGCTCCGACGGGGCGAGAGACACCTCGTAGGGCCTCAGGATCGGGGTTATCGAATGGATCGTCAGTTTGGTCGACGAGGTGACAAGCGCGTTCGTGTATAACTCAACGGACATTGTGGTGCTCGAGGGATCCCGGAAGAAATTATCCTTTCGTCTGGGCCAGCGCTCCTCGTTGTTCGCGGCGCCGCCGTTTACTCTGGTATGCGAAAAGTTAAACAAGCCCGATTCCTTTGTCCAATCCAGCTGATATCCGCTGTAGTCATAGTGCCTTCCCGTATCGGAGATCAACTTGATCGAAGTATCAAGCGTGATAAAGCCGGGCAGGGTCATCACAATCTCGTCTTCGTTGACCCTGCTCGCAGCGTCTTCGCCATACGTCTCGACCCGGTTAAAAAACGAATTCAGATCCTGTTTTTCGCCGAGTATTATGTCCGACACGGTGGCGTCAGCCGCCGCCTCCGCGGCGCCGTCCTCTATCTCGTGATCGGTGCCCTTAAAATCAAAGCTCTCGCTGCGCGTGTCGATAACGCCGTGCGAAATACTGAGCGCGCCGAGCTCGCAGCTTACGGGGCTGTGCAGCTTGAGCTTGAACGACGCGTTCTCCTCGGCGTAATCGCTTCGCGTCGGAATATTTATCGTCCTCTCGCTCACTCCGTAGGGGAACACCAGCGTCGTGTCGACCTGAGAGTAATCGCGGTCCTTGACCGCCGTCTCGTCCTCGGTCGAGAGCTTTACCGACACCACTTGATTTATCGCGCCGCTGCGAACGACCTTCACTTTTATGTATCCGTCCGAGGGGTGGTACTCGGCGTCCGAAAACTCGACCGTCGCTTCCTCCTGCACCTCGTCGTCAATAATAGAAACGCTCATGCCGGATAAGCCGACGATTGCGTTTTGCGATTCCGCCACAAGGTTGATCGTGAGCATTCTGTCGCCGTCGCCTTTTGAATTATCTTTCGGGGTGATCGCTATGTATTTTTCGGTCTCGCCCTCGCTGAAGTTCAGCGGAAGATACGCGCTTTCGAGCGACATGGCCAGACCGTTGAGCATCTCCTCGGTCATGAGCCGCGATGTCTCGGTGCTCGCGTTTCCGCCGTCCATCGGGGCTATGTCATTCTCAAGGCCCGTGGCGAGGCTCTTTATGCCGCGCAGGGTCGAAGCGTCCGCCGCCAAAGCCGCGCCGCTCTCCGCCGTTCCTTCATTTGCCGTTTCAGCATTTGCTTCCGACGGCTCTTCCGAGGGTTCCGCCGCGGGTTCCTCCGAGGCCTCCGCCGCAGGTTCTTCCGAGGGTTCCGCCGCGGGCTCCTCCGAGGGTTCCGCCGCAGGTTCTTCCGAGGGTTCCGCCGCGGGCTCCTCCGAGGGTTCCGCGCCGGTGTTCAATCCGAACATTTCCGCCACATACTCGGCGCCGATCTCCGCATCCTCTTTAAAGGCCTCCAGCTCCTCCTCGGTGTCAGGCATCTCGCCCGAAATTATGTAGTCGGTGTCGTTTTCTTCCTCGATCTCGTCCGAGTGCTCGATCATCTCATCTATGATCGACTTGCTATTTTTGGAATTTTCCACGCTTTCGCCGCCGTCATACAGCTTGACCGTGTAATCGTCGCCGTATTTCGCGGTGATGTCGATCATGTCCAGACGAAGCTCGGCTTCGGGCAGATAATCGCCGCCTCTTTGTACCCTGAAAAGATACGGCGCGCCCGCGTTTTCATCAAGTTCCGCTCCCGTGACCGACAGATTGAACGCGCCGCAGTTCAGCGCCGCCTCGCTCAGCTCGGCATCGGGCAGATATATCGGATCGCCCTCCGCGAAAACGGGGATCTGAATAAAAGTAACCGCGACCGCCAAAGCCAGCACGGCGCTCAGCAGTCTTTTGAGTTTCCTTTTTGTTTTCTCCGTCATTATTTTTCCTCCTTATGATTTAATTTTTATTTATAATTATTTTTATTTATAATTAATTATATCAAAGCTTTACGCCAAAAACAACACCATTCGTGTCACAAAAGGCACGTTTCATGTAAAAACAGTTCCCGATACGCTCAGATCGGGAGCTGTCTTTTCGCAAACTTTTTAAATAACTCGTTTTTTTCTTTAAGCTCGTCGTATGTTCCCTCGGCCGCTATGGTTCCCTTGTCCATCACAAAAATCCTGTCGCATTTCTCTATCGTCGTCAGCCTGTGGGCGACTATTATTTTTGTGCAGTCAAGCTTGTTTATGTTTTCTATGATCCCGGCCTGGGTTATTCCGTCGAGCGCCGATGTCGCCTCATCCAGAATGAGTATCGACGGATTTGATATAAGCGCTCTCGCTATGAGTATGCGCTGCTTCTGCCCGCCCGAGAACGTGTGGTTCTCGGGGTCGATCGGAGTATACAGCCCCATCGGCATCTCGGCTGTATCCTCCGAGAGCCCCGCGGCGGCGACAGCGGCTTTCACCTCGTCCTCGGACGCGTCGGACTTTGTCATGGTTATGTTCGAGAAAATATCTCCCGCTATAAGCCCGCAGTCCTGAAGCACGGTCCCGATCTTTCGGCGGCAGCTCTTTAAATCCAGCTCGCGCATATCAAAGCCGTCTATATATATGCTCCCCTCGTCGGGCGCGTTAAAGCCCAGCAAAAGTCTCACAAGCGTAGACTTTCCGCAGCCCGAGGCGCCAACGATGCCTATGCTTTCGCCGCTTTTGATATGCGCCGACAGACCGTTTATAACATAGGGCGAATCCTTTGAGTAACGGAAATACACGTCGGATATATCAATATCGCCCTTGAGCTCTTTGGGTTTCAGTTTAGAGCCGTATTCCTCGCACTCCGCCGTGAGAACGCCGCTTATGAGCGCGTATGACGAGCGGAACCTGCCTATGGTGTCTATGATAGCCGCGGAGCCCGAGACCGCCGCGATATACGCGCCGTACGCGGCATAGAACGCTATGTAGTCGGAGGCGAGCGTGTTCAGGCCGAGCAGGAAGATCAGCGCCGTTGATACCACCGTGAGCAGCTTGTAAAACGACTCGGAATATCTCAACAAAAACGGCTTGTCGCCTCGTATCGCCGTGTCTCGGTATTTTTCGCTCCAGCGGCGGTACATTCTCGATTCGGCACCGCCAAGTTTCACGCGCTCCATACCCGAAAAAATCTCATGCGCGAAAGCGGACATATCCGACAGAGAGGCGCTGTAGCGCTTTTGCCAGCGCGCGCTCATAACGCTCTCGGCGGTTATCATTGCCGCGAGAATGATCGTGACCAGCACCACCCAGCCGAACATGGCGGGAGCGTATATGCGTATCTGTATCAGATACAAAAGCGACAAAACAAGGGCAATACACGCGCTGACGCTTCTGACCGATATGATCTTTGACATATCCGAAAAATCGGTGATAAGCTGCGACAGCTTGCCCGATTTGACATCCCTGAAAAATCCCGGAACTATATTCAAAAGTCTCGCAAACAGCGCGCTCTGGACATATGTGCCGACGCGCGTCATGGCGTTCGTGAGCGACAGCGACCGGAACAACCGCATAAGCGCCGCCGCGGAAACCGCCGCGATTATCAGCGCCGCCGCGGAGAACATCGCGGGTATGTCTCCCTCGGGAACGATATTCGAAAATATAAAGCTGTTCGCCCAGGGGATTATCATTCCCGCCAATATCGCCAGCGCGCTCGCGGTAATGGCCGTGACCTTGTCCCGCACCGAGGTGCAGCCCAGCAGGAACGACGCGAACCCGCGCTCGCCGACGCTTTCGTTTGTCATGGTCTTATAAAAGCATATCGCGTCTTTCTTAAAAATATCGGTGTTTTTGCGCGTTACTTTAACCGATTTGCCGTCCTTCACGCACGCGCAGCCGCCGACGGTATTCGGCAGCACGGCAAGGCGCTCTCCGTTGGCCGTTTCCGCCAGCATAGGGAGCGCCGCGATCCTGTGCCAGTCGGCCTCAAGCTCGACGCGCCTGCTTTTTATGAAATATTTTTCCTCTATATATTCAAGCTGCTCATCAAGCGAAAGATTCGGGTCTACCCTGCCCTTTACGTTTAAAAATTTCAGGACGGCGTTGACCCCGTCATTTTCTTTTTTCTTGTGGACGGCGGCGCGCAGATTCTCGTACGCTTCCCGTCGCTCCCCCTTGTTCCGCTGCGCGAGATACTCGTTTTCTTTTTGCGCGTTCATATCAGCTCACACTCCTTATCAGAGCGCTGTATGCGCCGTTTTTGGCCAGGAGCTTTTCGTGCGTCCCGCGCTCGGCGATCTTTCCGCGGTCCATCACGATTATCTCGTCGCAGTCCGAGATCGCCGAGCATCTGTGCGCGACTATGACGGCGGTTATCCCCAGAGCCTTTATGTTGTTCATCACTTTTTCCTCCGTGTCGGCGTCAAGCGCGCTCGTCGCCTCGTCCATTATAATGAGCGACGGTTTTTTCAACAGCGCGCGAGCGATCTCTATGCGCTGCCGCTCGCCTCCCGAGAAATTCGAGCCGTTCTCGGTGACGCGCTCGCGGTAGCCGTGTTTGCGGCTTATTATATTCTCGTGTATGCACGCAGCCTTGGCCGCCCTTACCACATCGTCATAGGGCACGGAATCATCCCACATGGTTATGTTTTCAATAATATTTCCGTCAAACAGGCGTATGTTCTGGCTCACCACCGCCGTTTTCGAATAAAAATACGAGCGCGCGATGTCCTTTCTCTCTATGCCGTTAAAGGTGACGCTGCCTTTGGTCTCGCGGTAAAGTCCGGCGATCATGTTCGCGACCGTCGTTTTTCCGCTTCCGCTTTTGCCGGTTATCGCGACGCGGCTGCCCTTTTTTATCTTCAAATTCAGGTTTTGTATGAGCGGCTCGTCCACGGCGCTGTAGCCGAAGCTCACGTTTTTGAATTCTATGTCCCCGTCGATATCCGCCGTTTGCTCGACTGATTCGTCAAGGAATTTGTCGTCTGTTTTGCAGCGCATAACATCGTCGCTCCTTGCGGTCTCGCTGAGCAGGCTGTGGGCCTCGCGCTCGGAGTTTATCGCCTCGCCGACCGGCACGAGCATGGCCGCCGTGATAGACTGCATAGCGATCAAAACTCCCACGGTCACGTCTCCCGAAAGTATCTCCCACACTCCGAAGATCAAGACGGCGCCCGAGGTCAAAGCGTTTATAAACGAAAACAGGCTGTCGGTCAAGACATCGGTCTTGTCGATCTCGATTTTTGTGTTCAAAAGCTTTGTGCCTGACGCGATAAGGCGCTCGAACATGCTGTCCTCCGAGCCGCTGGATTTTATCGTCTCGATCGCGCCGACCGCCGCCGACACGCCGCCTTGAAGCGTGCCCGCGTCACGGCTCAATGCGCCCGACTTTTTTCTGTAGCTGTCCGCGCACGCGCGTATCACCGCGATGTTGACGAGCGCCGGCAATATGCCGATAACCGCGATATGCGCGTCGAATAATATCAGTATCAGCACATAGGCCGCGATCTGTATTATATATCCCGGAACGGGCGTCAGAAGATTTGTCACGCGCTCTCCCATAAGCATGGACGAGTTGTATCTGTTTGTCAGATCTCCGTTGCTGCGCTCGGCGAAAAATTCTATCGGGAGCCTCAGAATATGACGGATAAAGCCCGAATTTATGATTATGTTAAGGCGTTTGCTTATTCGGTACCTGACGCCCTCGCGCAGGACCGACGCGCTGACCGTGATAAATCCCGCCACGATAAGCACGCCCAGCAGGATCTTAAAATGCTGGGCGTTCGCCCCGATCAGGACTTTGTCGATATATACCGAGTTTAGGAAAAGCAGCGCGGCGCTGCCGGTCAGCGCGCACAGTTCTATGAGCGCGAAATAAAAGGCGTACTTCCAAAAGGGCTTAACGCATGACGCCGCGTAGCCGCCCTGTTTTTTATGGGCCTTGTCGGGTCTGAAGTTCTCGTCGGGCGTCAGCTCTATCGCGATACCCGTGAATGATCTTGAAAACTCGTCCATAGGCACGGACCTTATCCCGTACGCGGGGTCGGCCAGTACCGCTCTGTTTTTCTCAAAACCGCACAGGACCAGAAAATGGTTCATGTCCCAATGTATGATAAGCGGCATATTGAGGCTTTCAAGATCCTCGATATCAGCGCGGAACGCCCTTGTTTTTAAGTTATAAAGCCCCGCGGCTTTTACTATATTTTTGGCGTTTACGCCGTTTCTTGATACACCGCACTCGCGGCGCAGCTCCTCAAGCGTCACTTCTTTTCCGTAGTACCGCAGTATCATCGCCAGCGACGCCGCGCCGCATTCGGTCTTTTCCATTTGTAAGATCGGACGGATTTTTTTTAAGCTTTTCATATGATCCTCCTAAAACGACCACTGATACGGGCGGTGTTTTTCCACGATTATATCGGCCGTGCAGACCGTTCCCATGGGAGCGTCGATATCCTCACCCACCGGGCTTGACCATTTCAAGCCGCTCGCGGTCAAGGCGTCGGCGAGAAGCGTTATCTCAAGCTGCAGATAACTGTTTCTTTCCTCGATGGACGGCAGATACAGATCGCTCATGTTTTCCTTTATGTATTCCCCGTTCATGGGGTACTGCGATATTTCCGAGACATACGCGTTTATGTAGCCGTATTTTTCCCTCGGCGCGAAATCGAGCATCACCTGCACGTCCGCTCCGAGAGAAACGAGCCCGCCCTTGTCCGCCGGGATAAACGCGGTCAGCGTCATATTGTTTCCGCTCTCGTCATACGGGGTGATATCCGCGATCTTGTCTCCCCGCGCCACGTACTCGTTTTCGTTTACTATGTATGTGACTATCCCGTCGGTTTCCGCGCGGATAACCGAGCGTTTGTCATACTCGTCATATAAGGCGCTCCGCTCCTCGGCGGCCTTGCCTTCGATCTCGCCCAAGATGTCGTCCTGGGGGATAACGGCGATGATGTCCCCGTTTTTGACCTTGGCGCCTCTTGACACGGTGACCTTTGAAACCTTGCCGCCGTATTCGGCGTACACCGAGCCGTAATCCTCGGACGGCCAAATAACGCCCTGCACCGACACGGTCTCATAGACCTCTCCGAACACGAGCCAGATCGCGAACAGAGCCGCGCATACCGCCAGGGCGGCCGTGAACAAAGCGTATTTTAATCCCACCGCGTGCGTCACGATCTTTGTCTCGCTGCGCGCCGAGGCGTTTTCGAGGGATTCTTTTCTGAATAATTCCGTTTTTCGCATACTCATTATTTATCCACCTCGATCCGTTCCGACAGTCCTTCCTCGGCAAATACGAAATATAGATATTTATCCGAGGACTGTTTGCCTTTTTCGTCAAACTTAAAATTCTGGCACAATCCGTTATAGCCGTTTTCGTGCAAAAGCTCAGCTATTCTCGCGCCGTTCGTCGTGTCCGCTTCGGCCGCGGTGTCCGCGACCATACGCACGGCGTTGTATCCCTGAAGGAACCATGAGTCAAAGCCGTCTTTCGCTTCGGAGCTGTATTTTTCGGCTATTTCAAACGCGTTTCTTCCGTCGGCGGAGATGTCTTTGTAATCGTATTCGTTAGCCATTATAAATCCCGGCATTATGCTCATAATATCGGGTCTTGCCAGCAAGATCTCATGATCGTCAAACATCGTGTCGCCGCCGCAGACCATGTTCGGTTCCCGCCCGCGGATCGCCTTGAGCAGCTCAAATCCGCGCTCGTCCCCGGGGAACATCATGACCCCCTCGACGCCGAGGGTTTTCCATCTTTTGAATACGCCGTCAAAATCGTTTTCGAGCGTCCTCATGCCCACGCAGTCGACCGTCTGTATCCCGTCGTCCGCGGAGCCGCCGATAAAGCCGTTCATTTCCGCGGTCGAGAACTCGTTCTCCGCCGCGCACACGGCCCAGCGTTTGGCGGCCGTGTTCGCGGCCGCGGCGCGCAGACATTCTCCCACGGTTCCGGCCGAGTTGCACATGGAAAATATCATGCTGTAGTTATTATTATCATACACGCTGTCGTACAGGAAAAACGGCACGACAAACAATTTGTCCGCCTTGGAGTAGACGTGCGCCGCGGTCTTGTTTATGTCCATATTCCGCGAGCCGATTATAGCGGTTATTTCCCCGTCGTACGCGAGCGAGTCTATAACGGCCGCTCCCTCCCCGTAGCTGCCGCCGTCGCCGTAAAACTCGCACTCAACCCGATATCCTTTCTCGGAATATTCCGCGTCGGCCTCTTTGGCCCCCGCCTTTATTCCATCCTCGTATTGCGGAGGGAATTCATCGGGGTTTCCCATAACGGCTATTTTTATCAATTTATTTTGCTCCCGAGCGCCGCAGCCGGAAAGTGCGGCAAGAATAAGCAGCGCGGCGGCAAAAACTGCCAAGGCTGCCGCATACGCGCCCGTAGATTTTTTTCTTTTTGTTTCCATTTTATCACTCCGCGGATATATTTTATATTATTTTATCATAACACCGCGCATTAATCAATACCTTGGGAAAAGAAAAGCATGCGCCGTGCCGCAAAGCGAGAGGCGGGGCCTCAGCCCCGCCTGTTTTTTATTTTACTATAACCATTTCCTGGACTTCGTCCTGATAGATCTTCACGAACAGTCTGGCTTCGTTGCCTTCCTCGTAAATTTCGATATCGGCCGCGGATACCACGGATATGGGATTTCTGCTCCTTGCGGAATCGTACATATAGACTGTGGCGTCGCCGGTCGAGTAATTGTATATCTCGCCCGACACGTCGATGTTCACGCTGCCGCTGAACTTGCGGGTCACCTTGCCGTAGACCGTGGTGAGGTCGTTTGTCACTTTTGTGAGCGTCTCGGATTCCTTGTTGTCGGAATTAAACAGCACGGTTATTCCGTCGACTTCGCCTTTCGCGTTGGTCTTGTACTGGATAATGTCGCCTGTCTCGAGAGCCTCGCCGCCCTTTCTGAGCACGCTCTTGTCCGCCGCCAGCAGCTCGACTTTCTCGCCGCCGCTGTAGCCGTACAGCTTGTCGGTGTACTCGTAGTCCTCATTCTGGACCTCTGCGATATAGTCAACGACCGTTATCGGGGATTCCGCGGCGGTGACGCCCACGGAGCTTGTTATAACGACCGCGTTGGCGGTGTAGTTCTCCTGAAGGTCGTAGATGATCGCGTCATAGGTCGAGTCGTTGGAGAGGGTGGCCTGCGTTCTGATCGAGTATTTGTCGGTGTCGTCGCCCGCGGATGCGGGAATGTCAAAGATTATCGTGTCGTCGGTTATTCCCACGTTGCCCAGCTTGCCCGAAGCGCGCTTGTAGACCATGCCGTCGCGGCTGATGTTCTTGGTGAACTTGTCTATTGCGGGCGCGCCCGTTCCGGTGCCGTCGGCCGCAGTCTCGATCGCTGTGATCTTGCCGTCGCTGTTGGTTTCGTAAACTATCAGCTGCTTGGTCGTGTCTCCGCCGGGAGCCAGAGCCGTCACGACTTCCTCGGGAGTCTTTGAGTAGTTCTCATTAAGTCTCATTCTGGTTCCGCTCTCCAGGATCACGGTCTCGCCGTCCTTGGTGAACAGCATGAACTGAGCCGTTTTGTCAAAGCCGTCGTTCATGGCCGCGCCCACAAGGTACGCGTAGTTGGTGGTGATCGACGAGTCGGAGCCGGTCCTTGTGTTGACCGCCGCGATCTTGTCCTCTATATCCAGATAGAAGGTGCCGCGGTCGCGTATTTTTATCTCGTTGGGATAGCTCGAGGCCTTCTCGTAGATCTCCGCGCTTTCGCCTATCCTGTAGCCGTCGTCCGATACCTCGGTCACCGAGCCGGTCACGGAAGCGTCGGAAACGTAGGCCTTGATGAGGTTGCTGTCCTCGCTGACGGTGTACGACAGCACGTTCCACTCCTTGAGGTCCTCAAGGCCGATCCTGTAGCCGTCTTTAACAATGCTGTATTTTACTTCCTCGTTGTTTTCGTCAAATACCAGCGAGCCGTTCAGATACTTGTCTGTCACTCTGCCGGTCACATCCGATACGGTGTCTACCACAAGATTCTTGAAGTGGTTCACGAATACTATATCATAAACTCCGTTCACATCCGAGTCAAGCAGAACAAGGTTGCCGCTCTCGGGCTTTAAGTCGTCAAGATCCGTGTCCGATTTAAATTTGCCGTTGTAAATATAGACAGCGTCTTTTGTGATGGTCGATGTTCTGGTCCTTCTGTCGTTTACTCTGTCGGCCCAGTATTCGACCGTTCTGTCATCCTCGCCCGTCACGTCGACTATATCCGACGAGTTGAGGGTCAGAGTGTTGTTTTTGCCCTGCTGCTCGGTCACGAGAATGAGGGTCTTTTCGTCGGTTTGCTTGTCGATCCTGGCATAATATAAAACGTTGTAGCCCAGCATCTGAGCCGCGGTAGTGTCTCCCGCCAGATAGGTCTGCTCGCCGATCTGTATTCTGTCCTCGGCTGTAGTGGAGCCGCCCTTCAGCGAGGTCTCGTCCGTGCCGGTTATCTGTCCGTAAGCCTTTTCAACGTTCAGTCTGTCATAGAGCAGCGTTTTGTCAACGACCTCGTATCTGGTCTCCGAGCCGTAGCCCACCTGCTCCATCAGGTTGACGGTCATGGCGTTGAACACCAGCTGCGCGATGTCGCCTCTTTTGGCGGGTTCCGCCGCCGCCGCGTCAATGCCGCGCAGCAGCTGGTTAGACGAGGCGATGAACATATACCCGGTCGGATATCCGCCCTTGTCCTCGGCCGCGGGCTCATAGCCCAGAGCGCGGACGATGATCGTAACTGCTTCCTCGAACGTCACATAGTCGTCGGGTCTGAAGGTGCCCTCGGTGTCGCCCATGACCATGCTCTGCTGGTCCGCCACGTTTATCGCGCCGGCCGCCCAGTGGTCGCCGGGCACGTCGGGAAATCCGGTCGAGCCGCCCGAGCTTTTAACGACGTCCTCAAGTCCGATCGAGTAAACCGCGACTTTTGCCATCTCGCTTCTGAGTATCGGGTCGTCGGGTCTGAAGGCTCCGTCCTCGGCGTCGCCCACCATAATGCCCAGCGCGCCCAGAAGTTCGGCGGCCTCGGCGTACTTGGTGTCGGCGATGTCGGGCGACAGCGCTACGCGCACATTGCTGTATCTCGACTGAGCCTGATCGCCGGTTATCGGCTGCGCCGCCATGCCGTTGTATTTCGAGCCGTTTTCTATAAGGTTGGTGCTCACTCCGTTTGTAACGTCGACCGTGCCGTCAGCGTTGGTGCCGTCAAAGGAGATTATCTCGGCTTCGCGGCCGTTGTTTATGCCGGGTCCCGCGGCGGTGGGCGCGCTCGACGCCGCGGTGTCCGTTCCCTTATCGGGCATTATGTCGGCATATGCGGTGAAGCCCGCCGCCGAATACAGAGCTATGCTCAGTGCCGTGATAAAGGAAATGAAAGTCTTTTTCATTTTCAGTCCTCCTATTACAAAAATAGTGTTGTAATTTTTTTATTTTTTTACAAAGTTAGTATTCACTGAGCAAATGAAAATACACCGAAAACATTATGGTAATATTGTCATAATGTTTGAAAAATGTGTATTTGTTACAAAATTGTAAAGAAAAACACAAAAAATTAAAATTTTGACAGTTGCATTATTATATAACCTATGGTATATTTAAATGAGACAAGTATCAACATAATGTGTATGTCAATTATGTGTGTAAGTTAATTATATATTAGGAGGTAAAACTAATGATGAAATTCAAGAGAATTATCGCATCGGCGCTGTGCGGCGCGGTTATCGCCATGTCCGCGGCGGTCCCGGTTCTGGCGAAAACTTTTCCCGACGTCGAGGGCGACGCTTCGGTATCCTGGGCCAAGGCCTCCATTAACAGCATGACCGACAAGGGATACATAAAAGGATATGAGGACGGAAACTTCAAGCCTCAGCAGGCCATAACAAAGGTGGAGGCGCTGCTGCTTATGTCCAGAATTATGGGAGTCGACGAGCAGGACTATGAGATGTCGGTCGACTGGGCGGCTGAGAACTACGAGGACACGGTGACCGCCGTCAACTCGCAGTATCCGAGCGAGCTGAGCTATCTCATGTATCTCAACGTGCTCAATCTGACCGATCTGCGCAACTACGCATCGAGCGCCAACGTCAATACCTCGCTGCTCAGATGGCAGGCGGCGTACCTGATGGTCAAGCTGGCGGGAAAGGACTCCGACGCGCAGCAACTTGAGATAAAAGATAAGAGCGTTTATTCCGACTTTGACAAGATCCCCGCGGAGGCTCAAAAGTATGTTGTATACGCCACAAATTCAAATATCATGAACGGCATGGGCAAGGACGAAAACGGCAAGGATTATTTTTCGCCCGACACCACTTTAACGCGCGCTCAAATGGCGGTGCTTCTTGACCGAATGATAACCATGCTCGGAAGAACCGCCACGCTGGGAACGGTCAGCTCGATCGACTATGAGAGCGGCGCGATCGAGATCGCGACTCAGGACGGACGCACCGAGGGCTGCGAGATTGAGAACATAGACACGGTTATCAAGTTCGACGGCAAAGACGCCAAGATTGACGATATAGAAAAAGGCGACGAGATCATGGTCACCTTCACAAACGATGCTCCCAGACTGATCGAGGCGATCGCGGGTCAGGCAGTCGAGACGGTATACGGCGTTATCGGTCAGCTCAGCGAGAGCGGCGGACGCCAGCAAATAATTATCAGAGACCCGGAGAGCGACGACAAGGGCACGACATACAATGTTTCCGCGTCCTGCGTCTATAACATAAAGGGAGCGCGCGGAACGTTTAAAGACCTCAAGGTCGGAAACAACATTGAGGCGGTTCTGACGGGGGATTCGATAACATCTGTCACCGTAAATGAGAAAGAAACCACGGTGACCGGCGTGTTTGAGAGCGTTCAGGGCGACAATTCGAGCGATTCCTATATAGTTCTTTATGACGAGAAAGCGGACAAGACGACGAATTATCAGCTTTCGACCGGAAATATCTCGGTAAAGCGCAATGGCGCGATCGCCAATCTCCGCGATCTGAGCCGCGGCGACAGCGTTACCCTCACAATGACAAACGGCAGAGTGACGGAGATCAGCGCCAAGAGCGATACGGCCGAGCACGTGGGCACCATCAGAGAGATCGTGCTCAGCGACAAGCCCGAGATAACAATAGAGATCGACGGCAAGAATCAGACATACTATATGTCCACCGCCACAAAAGTTAAGGTGAACAATGTTGACGGAACGATCTATGATCTCCGTCCAGGCAATTCGGCCAGCATTGTGGTTGACGGCAGCATGCTGTCGAGCATAGAGTCAAGTGCCACCGCCACATACGGAAAGACCTCGGTTTCCGGCAAGGTCCAGAGCGTTAACAACACGCTGAAGGTCATCTCGCTGCAGGGCGTGGGCGGAGCGACCGAAACGGTCTACTATGACGCGTCAACAACGTTCCTCAAGTCAAACGGCAAGTCGGCAACCGCCAAGGACATAGTCGCGGGAAGCAACGTGAGCGTGACAGGCTCCGACACGACCGGCTACTTTGTGGCGACGATAATCATCATAGACTAAGACAAAACAAAACAGGCGGCTCCGCGTTTGGCGGAGCCGCTTTTTGATGTGTTAAACATCAAGTCTTATTTTATAGTTTTGTTTTAAGCTCGGCGTAATTTGCGATCGTGTATTTGTTTTTGCCGCCGCGCTTTGATTTGTACAGCAGGACGTCTGCGGCTTTGTATAGCTGCTCGTAGAGCGGACGCGGGCTGTCCTTCGGCACTATCACGATCCCCATGCTGACCCCGAGGCGGGTGCCGAACGTCTCGTTTAAAACTTCGCATATTTTAAGCACGCTTTGGGCTTTTTGCTCGATTATGTTTTTGTCGCCGATATTGCGCAGCAGCACAAAAAACTCGTCTCCGCCTATACGGCTCAGTATATCGTCCGACCTGAACGCCCGTTTGAGCTCTCGGCCGAACGCCGCCAGCACTTTGTCGCCCTGTATGTGGCCGCACATGTCGTTGACGTTTTTGAAATCGTCAAGATCAAGCATCATCGCGGTGTACGCCTCGGCCGTGCCGTTTGAGCGCATGTATCTCAGGCAGTTATACTCGCCGGAGCGTTTGTTGAGCAGCGCGGTCAGAGAATCGGTGCTGCTCAGCTTGTAAAGCTCGTTTTGAGCGGCGTAATCCCTCATGCGGGTGTAATACACAAAATACGACGCGAGCCACGACATCAGCAGCGCGCCGATCGCCGATATCGCGTCATAGTCGGCGATGTCGGGCGTTTTGAAGCGCTGGGACAGAATTATAAACAAAGCTGTCATAACCGCGGTGAGCAGGTCCATGGCGATCGGCCGTATCACAAATACGGTCGACAGCATGATTATCAGCAGCGGAAAGAAAACCGCGGGGCTGTCCGTGCTCAAAAAAACGCCGGCGAATATGGAGGCGCCCAAGGTCAGCGCGGACATCAGGGCGCACATAGTTTGGATCAAAAACGAGTTTGATAACCCGCGCTTTAGAGCGATGGCAGAAAATATCACCGATGCCAAAAAAACGGGATAGAACACGAGCCTTGCGGGGCTCGGGCTAAGCTCCGGCAGAAAGAACGGCGCGGGCAGGAGCATCAATGTCGTGATTATAAGACCCGCCGCGGATGAGATCAGCATATAGTAAAGGTTCAGGCGAGTTTTGCCCTCGGCATATTTCGCGAACCGCACCGAACGGATCTTTAGTATTTCTTTAACGCTTTTTATGTTAAATTTGATCTTGTTCATAACGATTAATAGCTCCTCGTTTATTGATTTTTATTTTACTAATTTTTTTAGGGTTAGTCAAGTGTTTTTTATCGGCGCGAAAGACCGCCTAATTAAGGGCTTGCATAATTCGATGTTTTATGTTATAATATATTCAGTATGTATAAATATGGGCAAGGAGTTAAAAACATGAGAAACACAATTGAAATTTTGGGAGTAAAAATCGACAGGATAACCGCGGCTTACGCTCTTAAAAGAGCGGAACATCTGGTGCGCACGCCGGGGGTCTCCATGATCTTCACTCCGAATCCCGAAATAGTCATGGCGGCTTATGAGGACCCCGAGTTCAGAGATATCCTCAACTCGGCGGACATGTGCACGCCCGACGGAATAGGCGTGGTGTACGCGGCGAAAATGCTGGGGACGCCGGTGCCCGAGCGAGTTGCGGGCTTTGATCTGACCTGCGGCCTGCTCGAAAGCCTGCGCAAGACCGGCGAGGGCGTGTTCCTTTTCGGGGCAAAACCCGGAGTCGCCGAGATCGCCGCCGATAAGCTCAGAGAAAAATATTTCGGGCTCAACGTGTGCGGAGTACACGACGGGTATTTCACCGATGAGGAGAACGACGAGATCATACGTCAGATAAACGAGTCGGGAGCCAAGCTGCTGCTCGTGTGTCTGGGCGCGCCCAAGCAGGAGAAATGGATATACGCAAACCGCGAAAAACTCGCAGGCGTCAATCTGTGCATGGGCGTAGGCGGAGCGCTGGACGTGTTCGCGGGAGTGGCGAAGCGCGCGCCGGAGATATTTATAAAGATGAATCTTGAGTGGTTCTACAGATTCGTCACGAATCCCAGCAGGCTGGGCCGCTTCGCGGCGCTGCCGAAATTTATGAGGACCGTCAGAAAAGACGTCAAAAAGCGGTAAACGCTTTTTGAAATTATATTGACAGTATTAACAAGGAGAAAGGATTGTTGTTATGCTTTATTTATTTTTAGCGGACGGATTTGAGGAGACCGAGGCCATAGCCACGCTCGACGTGCTGCGCCGCGGAAACATAAAGACAAAGACCGTGGGCGTGGGCGGCGAATTTATTTTCGGCACCCATGAGATAGTCGTTAAGGCCGACGCCACCGAGGTCGATTATAACGATATAGACGGCGTGATACTGCCGGGCGGAATGCCGGGCACGCTCAATCTTCAAAAGGATGAGGGCGTGACCAAAGCCATAAACTACTGCATGGAAAACGGAAAGCTGGTCGCGGCCATCTGCGCCGCTCCGATGATAATAGGCGAGATGGGATATTTGGACGGCAAAAAAGCGGTCTGCTTCCCCGGCTTTGAGGACAGCCTGGGAGATGCCGAGATAATGCCCGATGGCGTTGTGGTAGACGGCAACATAATAACCGCCATGGGCGCGGGCCGCGCTCTGGAGTTCGGGGCAGCTATCTGCGACTATATTTCAAACGAGACGGGCAAGGGCGCGAAGGTGCTTAAAAAGATGATGTTCCCGCAGCCCGCGTAATATGGACAAAATCAAACAAAGAGAATTATTGAGATCCGTCAGAGACGGCATGAGCGAGAGCGAGCGCGCCAAGAAAAGCGCCGCCGTTACATGGCTGCTGACGGATTGGGAAATATACAAAAAGGCCGACACCGTCATGATCTATGCCTCGTTTGGCAGCGAGGTCAAAACCGACGCGGCGCTCGAAAAAATTTTGAGCGATGGCAAAACGGCCGCCGTGCCCCTGTGCGAAGGCGGGGCGGAGATGACCGCGCGCGTCATAAGATCGAGGGACGAGCTGAGTCCCGGCGCCTACGGCGTGCCCGAGCCGCCCGAGAGCGGCCCGCTGATCTTGAAAGAAGATATTGATCTGATCGTTGTGCCCGGTCTGGGCTTTGACAAAAGCGGGTACAGGATCGGATACGGCAAGGGATACTATGACAGATACCTGAAGGATTATAAGGGCGCGGCGGTCGGGCTGTGCTTCGGCGCGTGTATCATTGATAACATCTGTCGCGGCCCGCACGATCAAAAAGTCGGCTTTATAATTACCGAAAACAAAATAATCACGACGGGGAATTAAATCAGCATAATCTCATAACGGAGGGAGATCAAGTGGAACAAAAAGTCAGAACTCTGGAAGAGCTTGAGGCAAAGAAGGCCGCCAGAGAAGCGGCGAAAAACCTAAAGAAAAAGCGCAGGAAGCGCAGAAAAAGAATTTTTATATGCTCGGTGATCGCGATAGTGGTTATCGCGGTCGTGAGCCTTGTCGGTTATGAGGTATACAGCGACATAAGCGGCAGCGGCGGAGACGATAAAATGTATGTGATAGACGTTCCCGCGGGCGCGGGCGCGTCGACCGTCGCCAACCTTCTGGCGAACCGCGGAATCATCAAATACGCGCCGCTGTTTCGTATGTACGCGGGCAACCGCTATATGTTCCAGCAGGGACGGCACTCGGTGTCGTCGTCAATGACGTATAATGAGCTGCTTACCACATTCGCCAGCTACGCGGACGGCGGAGTGGGCGACCAGGTCGAGGTGGTTATTCCCGAGGGCAGCGAGCTCAAGCAGATCGCCGACATACTCGAGGCGAGCGGCCTGGTGACGACGCAGGATTTTATGAACGAGGTAAACTACGGCGTTTTCGATTATAATTTCGTGAACGCGATACCCAGAGCGGAAAACAGGCTTGAGGGCTATCTCTACCCCGCCACTTACCAGATCTACCCGGGCACGTCGCCCCACGATATAGTGACGATGATGCTCGACGCGTTCAATTCAAAGGTCATGCCGGTCTATAACGCCAGCAACACCACCGACCCTGTGGACTATGTGGTAACAATGGCGTCGGTGATAGAGCGCGAGGCCGCGTCCGAGGAAGAAATGCCTATCGTATCGTCGGTGTTCAATAATCGTTTGTACGAGGGCAGAAAGCTTGAGTCCTGCGCGACCGTTCAGTATATTCTGGGTGAGCGCAAGCCCGTTCTCAGCGAGGAGGACACCGAGATAGACTCGCCCTATAACACGTATATCAACAAGGGTCTGCCGGTCGGACCGATAAGCTCGCCGGGACTGGCGGCGGTGCGCGCCGCGCTGTATCCCGAGTCCACGCCGTATATGTACTTTTTGGCGGCGCCCGACGGCTCGAAGAACTATTTCTCAACGACCTACGAGCAGCACGAGCAAAAAATGGAACAGATCGCCAACGGCGAGCCCGTGACCGATACGCCGATCGAGACGCCCGCGACCGAGGCAGATGAAGACGAGGATGAATAAGCATTGCCATGATCGACGACAGTATTAACCATGAGTATATAATAAGATATATAAGAGACGTTCTGCCCGAGCGCGGCGGTATTTCGGCCGAGCTTGAGAAGTTCGCCGCCGAGCGTGAGGTGCCGATCTCGCAGCCCGAGACCATAAGACTTATCGAGGTGCTTATACGCTTGGGCGGGATCAAAAATATCCTTGAGGTCGGCGCTGCGATAGGCTATTCGGCTGTGCGCATGGCGCGTATCGCGCCCGACATCGCGGTCGATACCGTCGAGATAAATCCCGATGCCGCGGCGTACGCGCGGCGGGTATTTGAGCGCGCCGGCGTGAGCGGGCGCGTCACTCTGTTTGAGGGCGACGCGGCCGATATCCTGCCAAAGCTCAGATCCGAGGGCAGGGAATACGACATGATTTTCGTGGACGCCGCCAAGGCGCAGTACGGCAGCTTTTTCGAAAGCTGCCGCGATATGCTGAGGCCGGGCGGATTGCTTATCTCGGACAATATTTTATACAAGGGCATGACCGCCACCGACGAGCTGGTGCTCCACCGCAAGCGCACAATAGTCAAAAGGCTGCGCGAATATGTGGACATGCTGTGTCGCGACAAAAAATTCGACACCGCCATTGTCCCCGTGGGAGACGGCATGGCGCTCAGCGTTAAGAAAACAGACTGAATTCAAAGGAGCATAAAAATGCTTGAAAAAACCCGAGGCGTTCGCGACGCGATACGCAACATTGATTTCTTTTTGATAGTGATAACCGTTCTCGCCGCGGTTTTCGGGATCGTGATGATCTCAAGCGCGGCGGGCGACCATCCGACGCGGTACGTGATCACGCAGAGCGCGGCTCTCGTGTTGGGCCTTATCGGAGTTATCATAATCAGTATTCTGGACTACGACTATCTGGCGCGGCTCTCGAAATATATCTATATGGCCTGCGTGGTTCTGCTGGTGCTGGTGCTTATACCGGGGATAGGCTCGCTGCGCAACGGCGCGCGAAGCTGGTTCAGTCTGGGTCCGCTCAGCTTTCAGCCCGCCGAGCTCGTGAAGGTCGGATTTGTCATCACGTTTTCCAAGCATTTGAGCGAGGTCGGAAACAAGCTCAACGAGCCTAAGGTTCTGTGGAAGGTGCTGCTGCATCCGGCGATACTCTGCCTTTTGATGCTGCTGCAGCCCGATTTCGGCACGGTCGTGGTCTTTGTGATGATGACCGCCGCCATGCTGTTTATGGCGAAGCTGAACTGGAAATACTGGCTCGCAGCTTTCGGCGCGCTTTTGGCGCTCTGCCCGATCGCCTGGTTTTTCCTGCTGCGGCCCTATCAGAAGGATAGGATAATCGCGCTTTTCAATCCCGACATTGATCCCACGGGCAGCGGCTACCACGTGACCCAGTCAAAAATCGCGGTGGGCAGCGGCAAGCTGACCGGAATGGGACTTTATAACGGAGCCAGCCGCTACAGCAATCTGTTGCCCGAGCGGCATACCGATTTTATATATTCGATAGTCTGCGAGGAGTTGGGAATGATCGGCGGCGCGCTGGTCATAATCCTGCTGACCGCTCTGATCCTGCGCTGCCTCTATATCGGCATAAACGCCAGAAACAGCGAGGGTATGTATATCTGCACCGGAGTGGCAGCGATGCTGGCGTTTCAGGCCTTTGAGAATATCGGCATGTGCATAGGCATATTTCCGGTAACCGGAATCACGCTGCCGTTTTTCAGCTACGGCGGCTCGTCGCTGATAACCAACATGCTCGCGGTCGGCCTGGTCTTAAACGTCAGGTTCAGGTACAAGCGAATAAACTTTTGATTTTATCGAGGTGGATTTATGAGTGAAACTCGTCAGCCGATGAAGCTCGGCTATCTGATAAAAAGATTTGTGCCCTATTTCGGGCGCTATAAGCATATTTTGATACTCGACCTGCTCTGCGCGTCCCTTTCCACGGTGTGCGAGCTGGTCTTTCCTATGTTGGTCCGCTACATAACCGATATCGCGATAAACGACATAGCCGCCCTGACGGTTGCGCTGATCCTCAGGATAGGACTGTTCTATCTGGTTCTGAGGCTAATCGACGCGGCGGCCAATTTTTATATGGCCGACACGGGCCACATCATGGGAGCCAAAATGGAGACCGACATGCGCCGCGACCTGTTCGACCATCTGGAGCGGCTTTCCCACGCCTATTATTCCGAGCACAAGGTGGGTCAGATCATGGCGCGCATAACCTCGGACCTGTTCGACATAACCGAGTTCGCTCACCACTGCCCCGAGGAAATTTTTATTTGTATGCTCAAGATAGTTGTGTCGTTCGTTATACTCTGCGGCATAAACGTGCCGCTCACGGTGATAATTTTCGCGGCGCTGCCGCTGGTTATTTTATTCGTTAAATTTTTCAATATCCGCATGAGGGCGGCGTTCAAGCGCCAGCGCGACAAGCTCGGCGAGATAAATTCTCAGGTGGAGGACACGCTGCTCGGCATCCGCGTGGTGAAATCGTTCGCCAATGAGGACATAGAGGCCGAAAAGTTCGAGGACGGAAACGAGCAGTTCCTGGACGCCAAAAAAGAGGGATATTTCTATATGGCGGGCTTCAATACCTCGAACCGCTTTTTCCAGGGCATGATGTACCTGATCGTGACTATCGCCTGCGCCGCGTTCCTGATGAAGGGAAAGATCGAGGCGGCCGACTTCACGGCGTATCTGCTCTATGTCAGCACGCTTTTAACTACTATTCAGACGATAATCCAGTTCACCGAGCAGTTCCAGAGGGGAATGACGGGCATCGAGCGTTTCCTTGAGATAATGGACGCGCCCGTCGATATCCATGACGCGCCCGACGCCAAAGAGCTGGGCGCTGTGCGCGGCGACATCAAATTCGACAATGTGGGTTTCCGCTATCACGACGACAGCACAAATGTGCTGAGCGGCATTGACCTTGACATAAAAAAGGGCGAAAAGGTGGCGCTTGTGGGCCCGTCGGGCAGCGGCAAAACCACGCTGTGCAGCCTGATACCCAGGTTCTACGACGTGACCGACGGCAGGATAATGATAGACGGCAGCGACATTCGCGGCGTCACGCTCAAATCGCTGCGGAGCTCGATTGGAGTGGTGCAGCAGGACGTGTATATGTTCTCGGGCACGATTTTTGAAAACATAGCCTACGGCATGCCCGGCGCATCCCGGGAGGAGGTCATAGCCGCGGCCAAGCGCGCGGGCGCCCACAGCTTTATCTCGGAGCTGCCCAGGGGCTACAACACCTATGTGGGCGAACGCGGCGTCAAGCTGTCGGGCGGCCAGAAGCAGCGCATAAGCATAGCCCGCGTGTTCCTCAAAAATCCGCCGATAATTATTCTCGATGAGGCCACTTCGGCCCTTGACAACGAGAGCGAGCGGCTCGTTCAGGAATCCCTCGACGAGCTCGCCAAGGGAAGAACGGTGTTTATCATCGCCCACCGCCTCACCACGATACGCAGCGCAGATTTAATACTCGTCCTCACCGAAAAAGGAATAGAGGAGCAGGGCACTCACAAAGAACTCCTCGCCCAAAAGGGCATATACTATAATCTGTACAGCATGTACGAGAATATGTGATAATATTCGCCGCATGGCGAAGTGAGATAAAACGGTTTATACAGTTAATTTGAGAACGGGAATATCTAAAACGGCTAAATTCCTTATATGGATTTTAGCCGTTTTGTTACCACTATACACTCAGATAAAATCGACAGAAGATGATACCATAGTATTACTAAACTTAGGCAAAGCTTGTTCACTTACAATAAATGGATTCTACAATTCTGTCAGACCACACCCTCATAATGACGGGCTGACACTAAATCAGAAAGAGGCGATGTTTATGTGTGTATAATTCTACGCTTTTTTCTGTCTACTTTATTGACATTGATCCAATTTTTATTAGCATCACAAAAAAGGACATTGATTTTTAGTCAATGTCCAAATTCAATAATTGTTTTATTTTTATCATCGTTAACGGCTGATTGCTCTTTTTTAATTCACATTCCCATATTCTAAGCACACGCCACCCTCGATTTTGAAAAAGTGTTGTTATCTGTTTGTCGTGTTCTATATTGCGTTGCCGTTTTTTATTCCAATAATCTTCGTTATCTTTAGGTTTAGTATTTCTGCAATTATGTCCGTGCCAAAAGCAACCGTCTACAAAAATTGCAATTTTCTGTTTGGGAAAAACAAAGTCAGGGTGTCCCTTTACTTTATAATTACGCCGCCAACCTGTTATTCCATATTCTTTGAATAAACTCATCAATTTCCTTTCAGTTGATTTATTATCCTTAGAGCGCACAGCTTTCATTATTTCAGAACGCTTTTTATCGTCAAATACATCTGACATACATAAACCTCTTTATTATTCAATATGGTCGGAAACAATTTCATACCAACTATCATCAAAATTAACGGCTTTTAGAATCATTTCTCGGTCAACCTGCTTAGGCTTTTTTACAGATATGTGCAAACGTTTATCAGGTATTTTTTCTATGATAGTAAATTGACTACCGCTCGGCTGCCAAGTAAATTTATGTTTATTTGATGATTTTTCGTACCCCTCTAAATTTGTATTTTTATTCCATTTAAAATAATATAATTCGGGATCATATCGTATTGTATCAAATTCAAAAATGAGGTAGTCTTTATAGTCTTTTGATTTGACAAGAACAACCGTTCTGACAAATTTAAAGATTTGTCTAACCGCAGAAACTCGCTCATTCCAAATATCAAGAACTAGTTTCCCTATTTCATTAGGATTTTCGCTTGTTAATTTGTCAATCCCATAACTGTATGTAGGGGAGTTTCTCCCCGATATAAGGCGCACATTTCGTTGCTTTTCTAAATTATTTGTTGTAGCAAATACTGTTTTAGCTCCCCAACAGCAATTATTAAGTATGACGTCATCTAAACCGACATTTGACGGCTTCCATTTTGCACCGACACATTTTGCGAAAATCTGTTCCCATTCATTCCCTTCTAATGACATAGCAGATTTTGTTGCCATCATATACACCACTTCTTTAGCAAAGGTTTCAATAAATTTATTTGGAAATACATTCACGTCAAATGGTGCAGACGCTTTATTTACGGTTCTTAATCTCGGCTCACGCATAAAATAATCCTCCATATAGTTTTATATACATAGAGGATTATAACACAAAACAAAAAATATTTCTACATTTTTTTGAAAATTTTTTCAAAAAGCTAACGGCAAAAATCGTTCAATAACAGCGGCAATCATATCAACAGGAATTGCATTGCCTGCTTGTTTTCGTATTTGCGCATCTGAAACGACAATTTTGAAATTATCGGGAAATCCTTGTAACCGCAACATTTCTCTTGGCGTCAATCGGCGTTCCCCATTAACTAAAAGATAATTGTAGCTCGCCCCCGCCCTCAATGCGCAACTATATGGATATGACGATATGTTCCCCGATTTATTTTCGTGCCAAATCGACGGATATTCTTTCGCACAGTGCATAGATTTTCTTTTTTCAACAATGTCGGATGACGCATAATATTTTCTTGCTACGTTTTTTTCAAGTATATCACTAAGCGTTTTTTTGCTTGAAATATTAAAAGCCCAATTCATTTCAAAAGGCTTTTGTGAACCAACAATAACAATACGTTCTCTTTTTTGAGGAAGCCCAAAGTCAAGCGCATTTAATAAGTGATAATCAACGTGATAACCGAGTTCATCTCTTAACACATGGAGAATTGTTTTGAGCGTATTTCCATTATTGTGACTTGCAAGGTTTTTTACGTTTTCAAGAACAAACGCTTGTGGACGTTTTTCCTTGATTATTCTTGCAATATCGAAAAACAGCGTTCCGCGTGTGGTATCGGCAAAGCCCTTTTGCAGACCGCAAATCGAAAAGGCTTGGCAAGGAAATCCGCCAAATAGCAAATCGAAATCTGGTATATTTTTTTCATCAATTTTTGTTATATCTCCTGCGGGTACTTCAGAAAAATTTGCCGCATAACTTTCCTGCGCATACTTATCTATATCGCTACTAAACACACATTTTCCAGATAAACCTATCTTTTTAAAAGCAGACTGCGCAGCATAACGGAATCCGCCTATCCCACAAAATAAATCAATATAGCGCATAGGTTTTGGATAGGTGATCGGAGTATCAAGCTTAGTATCAATAAATATTTTGTCGATAGAAACTTCTAACGCATTTCCAATGTTAATTGCGATGGAGATAGAGGGTGTGGCGTTTTGTGCTTCAATCATAGAAAGGTATTTTCGGCTAATTGAAATCATATTCGCTAAACACTCTTGTGTGATGCCACGCTCTTTTCGTATTTCTTTCACTCTGTTCATTAGGCGTTTCCTCCTGTTTTGTGAACTTCACTTCACAAAACATTATATCACGCTTTGTTGTGTTTGTCTATACTTTTTTCGATTTTTTATGTTTTTTATTTTACTTTCGAAAAAGGTTATATTCCATTGTGTATCTATTCGTCGTTGCACGATGTTCCTTAGTGTAGGGAGCTGGCAGACTAAAAGAGGAATGTCCCTTTGCAATCACAAAATCCATAAAGCCTGTGTCCTCGTCCTCACCGAAAAGGGAATAGAGGAGCAGGGCACCCACAAAGAGCTCCTCGCCCAAAAAGGCATCTACTATAACCTATACAGCATGTATGAGAATATGTAAAAACACTCGCGTTCGGACGCTAGTTTGCCTCCTCCCGGGAGGAGGTGGATTTTCGCCATCGGCGAAAAGACGGAGGTGGGAACGAAGAGATTAGGACCCCCTCAGTCGGGCTTTGCCCGACAGCATTAAGGAGGCTCTTGGTCAAAATTGCAAGCAATTTTGAAAGATAGCTTTGAACCCGCAAGCAAGCTTGCTGATTATCCCCAAGGGGGCGCCTATCTTTTGCTGCCTCTCCCCAAGGGGCGAGCCTGACTCCTGCGTTCGCGGGGAAATGCCAATGATTTTCGCCAAAGTTTCTCCGCGTAATCGCTATTCGCTAATCACTAATCACTACGTTCGTTGGCACACAAAGACACGGGGATCGTTATATAATAGTATCGGGGCGAAATATAAACAGAATCAAAGAAAGGTGATACAAATGAACGGCAGTGAATTTTTGGGTATGCTTATCGTGGCTCTGGTGTCTGTGGGCGGATTTGCCGGGCTGCTGCTCAAATGCTTCAAGCCAATAAGCGACCTGAATATGAACATCGTGCGTTTGACCGACGCCATCGATCAGCTGAACCGAAACTACGACAAGCACGAGAGGCGGCTCAACTCTCACAGCAGAGAGCTTGACGAGCTGGCCGGAATGCTCAGCAAGCACAGCCAGGAGCTTGGCCGCCACGATGAGCGGCTCAAGGCTCTGGAGGGCAAAGAATGAAAATTGCCGCGGGAGCTTAGACCCGCGGCAAAACTTTTTAAAACAGATTTTTTTCGATTATCTCGGCGCAGTCTCGGATATACTCGGCGCAGGGGCGCTTTTTATAATATTCCGCGGTGCGCGCCTCGGGGCTCGGCCCGTTGTCCTTGGGCAGGGCGCTGCCCAAAAGCTCGCGGCAGATCAGCGAGCCGTTTTTTTCTTTAAACTCGCCCGCCATTTTTTGGACCGCCGCGTACACCTCGCTTCGGCTCTTAACGTCGCCGGCCTCGCCTTTGCCGAGCTTCAGTCCCGCGACCATCGCCATGGCCGATACCGCGCCGCAGGTCAGGCGCAGGCGGCTCATGCCTCCGCCAAGGCCCTCCGAAAATTTCATCACCGTTTTCTCGTCTATCCCGAAACGGTCGGCGAAGGCGCAGACCACCGCCTGGGCGCAGTTCATTCCGCTTAAAAATAATTCTTTCGCTCTGTCGGGCGCGCTCATGTTCGTTCTCCTTTCGGCACTTCGCCGTTAAAATAATCGTATGTCATTCTTGACACGGTTTGTATCGTTTCTACTCCGCTCGACATGTCTCCGTTGCCTATCACGCATATAATATAGTCGCAGGCGGGGGAGTAGACAATCGCCGCGTCTCCCTCGACGTTGTTGTTTTCTCCGGTCTTATTGGCGACCACGGTTCCCTCGGGCAGCGATTCGGGGATCTTCCATGTCCGCGTCTGGCGCAGCAGCAGGCTCTGCATTTCGGCGCTGGCCTCTTCCGTAACCAGCTCCCTGTCATAAATCTTTTCAAGCAGCAGTCCGCAGTCCATGGGCGAGGTCAAATTCGCCGCCAAATAGATGGCGTGGTCTCCGCTCTCGTCGATCAGCTCCGACATGTGCTGCGTGTTGCTAAAGCCCAGAGATTTGATTATCTCGTCATCTTTTTCAAATCCTTCCGCCGTGCTGCCGCCGCCGAGAATTTCCGTCAGTCGGTTAAAGGCGGCGTTGCTGCTTTCGGTTATCATCTGCTCAAGGTCATCGGCGATCTCGTCGGTCTTTGTTATAGAGCCGTCGTTTATCGCGGTGTACACCGCGTTCATGCAGAACAGCTTTATCAGGCTGGCGCTTGAATACGAGCGCTCGCCTATCGACAAATACTCGTTGGTGTCCGTCCGCTTCACAAAAACGCCCCAGTCGCCCGCGCGCCTTGATAAGTAATCAACTATTTCGGCTTTTAAATCTTCAAGGCTCTCCCTTGAGGGCGGGTCGCTTGTCCAGCCGCTTTCGACATACGCCGCCGCCTCGGTCTGCGGTATGTATTCGCTGCGTCCCTCCGAATTGTAAAGCAGGACCACCGGCTCGGGGAACCAGCCGTTGCTTAAATGAAAGTCGGCGTCGCTTTGATAGACGCAGGAAACCAGACCGTCGGCGCGGTATATATTGACGACGGGCGCGTCGTACCAGCCGTCGTTCAGGTACGCGTTGATGTCCCTCGCGGGTACTTCGAGGGTCTCGTCCGGGCGGTACACCGTCGCGGCTTTGCAATATTCATGAGCCGAAACGGCCGCCGCGGTCAGCAGCGCCGCTATTATCAAACAAATAAGTATTTTTCGCTTCAAGGCCAAGTTCCTTTCAAATTAATTTTTTGTCGAATCTTGCGATACTTTGATATTATATCAGAAGAAAAAGAAATTTTCAAGCTTTATTATGGGCAAGTTTACCGCATACAAAAAATAAAATTTACTTTGTTTGGCTATAACGCACAAAATCCAAAAAATGCTTGACAAACAGGGAATATGTGTTATAATGAAATGGTCGCTCATTGGGCGTAGTGCGCCCAAAAGACGGCGAGCAAATCTATATGTACGGAGGTGAACATATTGCCAACATTTAACCAATTAGTAAGAAGGGGCAGATCGACGGTTGAGAAAAAGTCAACGGCTCCCGCGCTGCAGAAGGGTATGAATACCATCAAAAAGCGCCCGACCGATCAGTCCTCTCCTCAGAAGAGAGGCGTTTGCACTTCGGTAAGAACCATGACGCCCAAAAAGCCGAACTCGGCGCTGCGCAAGGTTGCCAGAGTGCGTCTTACAAACGGTATCGAGGTTTCGGCGTACATTCCCGGAATCGGACACAACCTGCAGGAGCATAGCGTTGTTATGATTCGCGGCGGACGTATCAAGGACCTCCCCGGTGTGCGTTATCACATCATCCGCGGTACGCTTGATACCTCGGGAGTTGATACCCGCAGACAGGGAAGATCGAAGTACGGCACAAAGAGACCCAAGTAAGTCTCGGCCGTGCGGAATTAAATGTGTGCACTATGTTTATATATAAAGATTTATATATGACCTATGTGCGCGACAGTGTATCAAAAGACATTGAGTACCTTAGCGGTGATAAGCCGCTATGAAGTAAGGAGGGGAAGAAAGTGCCTAGAAGAGGTCATATTGCCCGTCGAGATGTTTTGCCCGATCCTGTTTATAACAGCAAGATCGTAACAAGACTGATCAACAACATCATGCTCGACGGAAAGAAGGGCGTAGCTCAGAGAATAGTTTATGATGCTTTTGACATCATAAAAGAAAGAACGGGAAAGAATCCCGTTGACGTTTTTGAGGACGCCATGAACAATGTTATGCCGGTCTTAGAGGTAAAGGCTCGCCGTATCGGCGGAGCCAACTACCAGGTGCCTATCGAGGTTAGACCCGAGAGACGCCAGACACTGGGACTCAGATGGATAACACAGTTTTCAAGACAGCGCGGCGAAAGAACGATGGCCGAGAGACTCGCGAACGAGCTCATGGACGCCACAAACAGCACAGGCGGCGCGTACAAGAGAAAAGAAGACACTCACAGAATGGCAGAGGCGAATAAAGCCTTCGCAAGCTTCCGCTGGTAATCTCGCTGTGAAATTTCACCCGTCTTTACCGCTTCGTCGTCCTTGCGTATCTCGATACGCGGCGGGCGGCCTAGCAGGAAAATCCGGGCAAAATTTCTTCGCGAGATATTAGTTGAGATTTCACTCATCTTTGTCATTTCGGAGCACTTGCGTATCTCGATACGCGGCGCGTGGCCTAGCAGACAAATCTGAGCAAAATTTCTTCGCGAAAGCTGAGTGTTACAAACTTATACTTCAAGATCAGACATTATGGAATTTGACAACGTAATGTTTTTGCGAATTACCTGCGAATGGCGTTTCTATTCGCTATTCACTAATCGCTAATCACTACGTTGTTGGAAGGAGTTTTTTATGGGTAGAGCGTTTTCATTAGAGAAAACCAGAAATATAGGCATCATGGCTCATATAGATGCCGGTAAGACGACAACCACCGAGCGTATTCTGTTCTACACGGGCCGCGTTCACAAGATCGGCGAGGTGCACGAAGGCGCCGCCACGATGGACTGGATGGAGCAGGAGCAGGAGCGTGGTATCACGATTACATCCGCCGCTACCACGGCGCAGTGGAAGAACCACAGGATCAACATTATCGACACACCCGGACACGTTGACTTCACCGTTGAGGTCGAGCGATCGCTCCGCGTGCTGGACGGCAGTGTTACGGTCCTCTGTGCGAAGGGCGGCGTTGAGCCGCAGTCTGAGACCGTTTGGCGTCAGGCTGACAAGTATCAGGTACCCAGAATGGTTTACGTCAACAAGATGGACATTATGGGCGCCGATTTTTACAACGTTGTTGACATGATGAAGGAGCGCTTAAACTGCAACGCGGTACCGATCCAGCTCCCCATAGGAGCCGAGGACGAGTTCAAGGGTCTCATCGACCTGATCCAAATGAAGGCGTATGTATACTACGACGAGCTTGGACAGGACGAGCGAGTTGAGGAGATCCCCGCGGACATGGCCGACAAGGCCGCCGAGTACAGAGAGGCGCTGCTTGAGTCTGTTGCCGAGACCGACGAGGTGCTCATGGACAAGTATCTCGAGGAAGGCGAGCTCACCGAGCAGGAGATCAAAACGGCGATACGCAAGGCGACGATAGCCAACGAGATGGTTCCCGTGCTGTGCGGCTCGTCCTACAGAAACAAGGGCGTTCAGAACATGCTCGACGCGGTCATCGACTTTATGCCGTCGCCGCTGGACGTTCCGCCGATCACCGGCACGGTTCCCAGAACCGACGAGGAGACGGTGCGTCACGCGTCCGACGAGGAGCCTTTCTCGGCTCTGGCGTTTAAGATCATGACTGACCCGTTTGTGGGTAAGCTGTGCTTCTTCAGAGTATATTCGGGAACCTTAAAGAGCGGTTCGCATGTGTATAACTCGGTCAAGGACAACAAAGAGAGAGTAGGACGCATCCTTCAGATGCACTCCAACCACAGAGAAGATATCGAGATGGTATATTCCGGCGATATCGCCGCGGCGGTCGGTCTTAAAAACACCACCACGGGAGACACCCTCTGCGACGAGGATCATCCGGTAATACTTGAGTCAATGGAATTCCCCGAGCCCGTTATCCGCGTCGCCATCGAGCCCAAGACCAAAGCAGGTCAGGAAAAGATGGGCATCGCGCTCGCAAAGCTGGCCGAGGAGGACCCCACATTCAGGACATACACAGACGACGAAACGGGTCAGACGATCATCGCCGGCATGGGCGAGCTCCATCTGGAGATCATCGTTGACAGATTGCTCCGCGAGTTCAGAGTTGAGGCCAATGTCGGCAATCCGCAGGTATCCTACCGCGAGACCATCAGAAAGCCTGTTCACGTTGACCACAAGTACGCGCGTCAGTCGGGCGGTAAAGGACAGTACGGACACGTTGTTATGGACATCGAGCCCCTTGAGCCCGGCGAAGGCTATATATTCGAGAACAAGATCGTCGGCGGAGCGATACCCAAGGAGTATATCCCCGCTGTTGATGCGGGTATCCAGGGCGCTATGCAGACGGGCGTTCTCGCCGGCTATCCGGTTGTTGACGTAAAGTGCACGCTGGTAGACGGCTCGTACCATGAGGTCGACTCGTCCGAGATGGCGTTTAAGATCGCCGGCTCGATGGCGTTCAAGGACGGCTGCAAGAGAGGCAGCTCGGTTATCCTTGAGCCTATCATGAAGGTCGTTGTCACCGTTCCCGAGGAGTACATGGGCGACGTTATGGGTGACCTTAACGCCCGCCGCGGACAGATCCAGGGCATGGAGGCGAGAAACGGCGCTCAGGAGATCACGGCCAACGTGCCGCTTTCCGAGATGTTTGGATACGCCACAGACCTGCGCTCGAGAACTCAGGGCCGCGGTCAGTATTCCATGGAGCCCAGCCATTTCGAGGAGCTGCCCAAGAGCATCGCCGAGAAAATTATCAAGGAAAGGGCCCAAAACGACTAAGTTTAACGAAGTTTAGTCGGAAATTTATCAATTTTGTGCAAATATTTTAAAATTTTTCATAAAAAAGACTTGAATTTTTTCGGGTTTAATAGTACAATGGGAATTGATTTTGATATTGCATAAATAAATTTTGATTAAAAATAATTATAATAAATTAAGGAGGTCATTGGAAAATGGCAAAGCAAAAATACGAAAGAAGTAAGCCCCATGTTAACATAGGCACTATCGGCCATGTTGACCATGGTAAGACCACTCTTACAGCCGCTATCACAAAGGTTCTGGCTATGGAGGGCAAGGCTCAGTACGAGGCTTATGACATGATCGATAAGGCTCCCGAGGAGAGAGAAAGAGGTATCACTATCTCCACCGCTCACGTTGAGTATGAGACAGAGAACCGTCACTACGCTCACGTTGACTGCCCCGGACACGCCGACTACGTTAAGAACATGATCACGGGAGCCGCTCAGATGGACGGCGCTATCCTGGTTGTATCGGCCGCCGACGGCCCGATGCCTCAGACAAGAGAGCACATCCTGCTTTCGCGTCAGGTTGGCGTTCCCTATATCATCGTGTTCATGAACAAGGTTGACCAGGTTGACGACGAGGAGCTGCTCGAGCTGGTTGAGATGGAGATCAGAGAGCTGCTGACAGAGTATGAATTCCCGGGCGACGAGATCCCGATCATCAAGGGTTCGGCTCTCCAGGTTCTGGAGTGTTCGTCAACAGACCCCAACGATCCTCAGTACGCTTGCATCCATGAGCTTATGGACGCTGTTGACAGTTACATTCCCACACCCGACAGACAGAGCGATCTGCCCTTCCTTATGCCTATCGAGGATATCTTCTCGATCACAGGCCGCGGCACAGTTGCCACGGGCCGTGTAGAGAGAGGTACCATCAAGACAGGTGACGAGGTTGAGATCGTTGGTCTGGCCGACGAAATCCGCAAGGTTGTTGTTACAGGTCTTGAGATGTTCAGAAAGACTCTGGACTACGCCGAGGCCGGTGAGAACGTTGGCGCTCTGCTCCGCGGCGTTGCCCGCACAGAGATCGAAAGAGGACAGGTTCTGGCTAAGCCCGGTTCGATCACGCCCCACACTCAGTTCAAGGGCGAGGTTTACGTTCTGACCAAGGACGAGGGCGGACGTCACACACCGTTCTTCACGAACTACAGACCCCAGTTCTATTTCAGAACAACCGACGTTACGGGCGTTGTTAATCTGCCCGAGGGCACAGAGATGTGCATGCCCGGCGACAACGTTACAATGACGGTTGAGTTGACAACGACCATCGCTATCGAGAACGGACTGCGCTTCGCTATCCGCGAGGGCGGCAGAACCGTTGGTTCGGGCGTTGTAACAGAGATCATCAAATAATCAAGCTTGATCAAAAAGATCCCCCGGAAATTCCCGGGGGATTTTTATATGCGAAAATTTTGCTCTTGCTATGGACGGGCGGTTGTGTTATAATCATAATAACAAAGTATGCGTGAAAGGCGGTGCGGTATATGGAAGTCGGATTATTCCAAAAAATAATCGGCACTATATTGGCGCTGCTTTTGGTTCTGGGCATTGTGCCGGTTGGGCTGCTGTATTTCGCCACTCCGGTCATAGCCGAGGACAGCGTGATACGTCTCGCGCCCACCGCCGAGACCTTTGTGTACAGCGGCGCCAAAAACAGGAGCCGCGAGAGACTCGACGGCGATAACCTGATAGTGGGCAACTACTGGAACACATATTTGAAATTCGATTTGACTTCCCTGGGCAACCTCAAGCGCGCCGACATGCGCAGCTCCAAGCTGCGTCTGGCGGTGGTCGACACCGGAGCGGCGTCCGCGGACGCTGACGACTGTACCTTTAACGTCAGCTATGTTGACAACGACGACTGGGACGACGGCATGACCTGGGACGGCAGACCGATGGGCGAGGAGCAGTATCTGTGCACCGCGGGCGCCGCTGGCAGAGACAGTATTCTCGAGATAGATCTCTCCGAGTTCATCGCGGACACGGCGGGATTCGAGGACAAAGTGATAACCTTGAAGTTCAGTCCCAGTCTCAGCAACAGCGCGCCCGTGCGGCTTGGGTCCACATCGAGCTCCGACCCGTCGTACCGCCCTTACCTCAAGGTAACGGTGGGTGACGCGGCTGATAACGATCCCGCCGATCTCAAAAAATCGTATTTGATAGAAAACGGATACGTTTCCGCGGCGCAGCCGGGCAGGCGGGCGGACAAGCTGACCGAGGCGAACGGCGGCATGCTGTCGGTCGACAACGGCTCGGCCGCGTATCTCAAGTTCGGGCTTGATCTTGAAAATATCAGAGGCGCGGTGACAGGAGCGGAAATTATTCTGCGCCCCGAAAACGGAACAGCCAATACGGTAATTAACGTTTACAGCCTTAAAAACGACGATTGGAACTGCGCGGGTCTCACATTTGATTCCCGCCCCGAGGGCGAGATGACCGAGCTGCGCTCTTTTAGCGGCGTTGACACGGGCGGAGGGATCAGGATAGACGTTACCGATTCGGTTTACGAGGCGGTCAGCGAGGGAAAGTCCGTCATGAGCTTTATAATCGACGGGACCGCCACGCCGCCCGAATCGACCGACAGTCTTAAACTGCGCTCGTCTTATTCCGACTCGGGCGCGCCCGAGCTGAAAATAACCTGCACCGACGAGCCGAATACCGTCGCTCTGCGCGAAGCCCTTGTGAACCTCAAGGGCGCGAACGAGTCGTTTGACAACGTGACGGCCGACCTGCCCTCGCAATACACGGCGTCAAACGGCCGACGCGTGGCCATAAGATGGAGCATAAACGAAAACTTCTCTCTTGAAAATCTGCTCACGCTGCACAGACGGATAATAACAGGCTTGGGCCGCGTGAATCCGCCAACGGTGTTCGAGGGCGCGCGGCAGGTCCAGGCAAAGGCGGAGCTGAGCTGCGGCGGAGAGACGATGACGAGATTTGTGCTGATGACGGTTCGGCCCGACATAGGAGCGCCGGGCAGACTTCAGCCTTTGTACGACGCTCTTTGGTAACCGGAATATATAATGATAACAAAAACGGAGGATAATATAATGAAAGCTGCGATTATTGATCTGGGCTCAAACTCGATCAGGATGGATATAGCGGATATAAACGAGAACAACGGCGATTACGTCTACGCGGAGCGCAAGCGCATCCTGGCGCGGCTCAGCGAGGGAATGGATATCGACGGCTGCCTTCGTCCCGAGGCGGTCGAGCGCACGATCGACGCCCTGCGCGAGTTTAAAAAAATTATTGACAGACACGGCGCAGCGGATATAATAGCCGTGGCGACCGCGGCGGTGCGCGTCGCCGGCAACCGAGACGAGTTCCTGCGCAAGGTTTATGACGAGACGGGGATAAACATCCGCGTTATAAAGGGCGAGCAGGAGGCGGAGTACGACTTTTTGGGCGTGACATCCACCCTTGACATAGACGACTGCGTGATCGTCGACACGGGCGGCGGCAGCACCGAGATCATTTTAGTAAACGACCGCGAGCCGCTGGCGCGCACAAGTATTCCGGTGGGCGCGGTCAACATGACCGACAGATTTCTGTTCCGCGGCGAGAGTCCCGAAGCGCTGCGCGCCATGTCGGACTATATCAGCAGCTGTCTCGACAAGATCCACTGGCTGGACGACGCCGAGCTTTTGCCGATCGTGACAATGGGAGGAAGCATGTTTAATCTGGCCGTTGTGGAAAACGGAGTGCCCGGCATCAACCGCGCGGAGCTCCACGGACACGCCATGTCCGCCGATTCGGTCAAGGAGACCTACGAGCGTATTCTCGATATGACCGAAACCGCCCGCGAGGACGTCGGCATAGAGCGCGGCAGGACCGACACTATTCCGGCGGGCGTCACTCCGGTCATAGAGCTTATAGACAAAATAGGAGCCGAGCAGGTGATAGTTTCGTCGGCGGGCCTCAAAGAGGGAATACTCGCGGAGTTTATAGAGGGAATAAAAGACTGATGGATAAGTATGAGATTTTAAAGCATTATTTCGGGCATTCTGAATTCAGGCCGGGCCAGGAGGCGCTTATCGACAGCTGCCTCGGCGGCCGCGATGTCCTTGGAATAATGCCTACCGGCGCGGGCAAGTCGATATGCTACCAGGTGCCCGCCATGATGACAGACGGTATAACGCTGGTGATATCGCCGCTGATCTCGCTTATGAAGGACCAGACCGAGGCTCTCGGTGCTATAGGCGTGCCGTGCGCGTATATCAACAGCTCGCTTGGATACGGAGAGCTGCGAGATGTCTACCGCGGCGCCGCCATGGGAGAATACAAAATAATATACATCGCGCCCGAACGTCTGACTAATGATGAATTTTTGAGCTTTATCCGGGGCGCGAATGTGTCAATGGTGACGGTCGACGAGGCGCACTGCGTTTCACAGTGGGGACAGGACTTCAGACCCGGATATCTGAAGATCTCTGGGTTTATAAAAAGCCTGCCGAAAAGGCCGGTGGTAAGTGCGTTTACCGCCACCGCTACGGGCGAGGTGCGGAGCGACATAATAAAGCTGCTGGAGCTTGAGGACCCGCTGATAAAGACCACGGGGTTCGACAGAAAGAATCTGTATTTTGAGGTGCGTCGGCCGAAGCCTTCAAAAAAGCTCGACGAGCTGATACATTTTTTAAACACCCGCGGCGCGGGCAAAAGCGGCATAGTATACGCCCTGAGCCGAAAGAACGTCGAGAGCGTGTGCGACGAGTTGTGTGCCCGCGGCATAGCGGCCACAAGGTACCATGCGGGGCTCAGCCCCGACGAGAGGCGGCGCAATCAGGAGGATTTTTTGTATGACCGCAAGACGGTCATGGTGGCGACCAATGCCTTCGGTATGGGCATCGATAAGTCAAACGTGGGCTTTGTTGTGCATTACAACATGCCCAAGAACATAGAAAGCTACTATCAGGAGGCAGGCAGGGCCGGCAGGGACGGCAGCCCTGCGGACTGTGTGATGCTTTACGCGCCCGGCGATGTGCGCAGCAACAAGTTTTTGATCGACAATACCGACGAGAATAAGGAACTGACCGAGGATGAGCGCAAGCTGATGCGCGAGCGCGACTATGAGCGGCTGAAGCAAATGACGTTTTACGCCGCGACCGACGACTGCCTGCGGAAGTTTATACTGAACTATTTCGGCGAGGACGCGCCGAGCGAGTGCGGAAACTGCTCGAATTGTCTTGATAATTCCGAGACGGTCGATATTACCGAGCCCGCCAGAATGATACTCAGCTGCGTAATGCGGCTTATCAGGCAAAACACGCCCTACGGCAGGATCATGATTGCCGATATAATGGCCGGCTCCGATAACGAAAAGATAGAAAGCCGGGGTCTGAATAAGCTTTCGACCTACGGTCTGCTCAAAGATTTTAAGAAAAACAGGATTATGCGGATAATCGACCGTATGATAGAGCTTGGATATATGAAGATCGACGACGAGCGCCACGGAGTGGTGGTCCCGTGCCGAAAGTCGGCGCCGCTGCTTCGCGGCGGGGAAAAGCTGACAATGCGGCTGCCGAAGCCGCGTCCCGAAAAGACCGCGAAAAAGCGCGCGGACGGGGATGCAGACGGAGAACTGATGAGCGAGCTCAAGGCGCTGCGGCTGGAGCTGGCGAGGAAGCAGAGCGTGCCGGCGTACGTGGTGTTCACCGACGCGGCGCTCCGAGAGATGTGCGCCGCTCTCCCCGAGACTCTCGAGGAATTTTCCGAAATATCGGGAGTGGGCGCCGCAAAGCTGAGACGATACGGCGAGGTGTTCGTTGATCTTATCAGTCAATACAAAAACCGAAAAAAACCTGATTCGGATTAATCAGCGCTGCTAAAGGAGTGAAATAAAATTACCGTAAAATTTATCACACTGGGCTGCAAGACAAATCTGTACGAGAGCGAGGCGATGGCCGAGCTGTTCAGAGAGCGCGGTCACGAGGTCATAAACGACGCGAAAGCGCCCGCCGATATCTGCGTGATAAACACCTGCACCGTCACGGGCACGGGCGCGGGCAAATCACGGCAGGCCATAAGGCGCGCCAAGCGCCAAAATCCGAACGCGGTCATCGCGGTGACCGGCTGTTTCGCGCAAACCGAGCCCGAGGCGGTTCGAGAGATCGGGGCGGACATAATAATCGGCAGCGGCGGCAAGAAACGCGTGGCGGAGCTTGCCGAGCAGGCCGCTTTGGGAAGATCGGCAGACACGGTCGGCGACATAATGAAAGAGCGCGAATACGAGGAATTGCCGCTCACGTCGGCTCAGAGCCGCGTCCGCGCCAATATCAAGATCGAGGACGGCTGCGATAATTTTTGCGCCTACTGCATAATACCATACGCCAGGGGTCCGGTGCGCTCGCGGCGGCTCGGGAACATAATCGCCGAGGCCGAGGCGCTCGCCGCGCGCGGCTACAAAGAGATCGTGCTGACCGGTATACATATCGGCTCCTACGGCAAGGATCTTAATAGCGGCTCGCTGATCGACGTTATAGAAGCCCTTGACAAGATCGGCGGCATAGAGAGGATACGCCTCGGCTCGATCGAGCCCCCGGTCATTACCGATGAATTTGTTAAAAGGGCGGCCGCGCTCGGTCATTTGTGCCCTCAGTTCCATATGTCGCTGCAGAGCGGCTGCGGCGCGACCCTTGAGCGCATGAGGCGGCGCTACACTCCCGCCGAATACATGGCGGCGGTCGAGGCGCTCAGAGCCGCGATCCCCGACACCGCGATAACGACCGATCTGATGGTAGGCTTCCCCGGCGAGACCGACGCGGAGTTTGAGGAATCCTATCGTTTTTGCGAAAAAGTCGGATTCATGAGAATGCATATATTCAGGTATTCCGTAAGGCGCGGTACGGCGGCCGAAAAAATGCCGAGCCGCGTGAGCGAGGCGGTCAAGGAAAGGCGCGCCGCTGAAATGCTGAAGCTTGCGGAGCGTATGAAAAACGAGTTTTATGAAAAATATAAGGGCAAAAGAGTCTCGGTCCTGCTTGAGCAGCAAAGCGAGGACGGCACCTATCACGGAACCACCCCGAATTACGCCGACGTTTATCTAAAGGCGCCTCCGGGCATGGAGGGGCGGATCGTTGAGGCCGTGTTCGAGCCTCGAGGCGAGAGCCATATAGCAGATTAAAATAATTATGCAGATTAAAATAATTATAAGGAGAGAGACATGAAGGACGGATTTATAAAGGCGGCGGCCGCCACTCCGCGGATAAGAGTGGGCGACACCGAGGGAAACGCCAAGGAGATAATAAAACAAATAAAAACAGCCGCGGCGGGCGGCGCCAAGATCATAGTTTTTCCGGAGCTGTGCGTCACGGCCTACACCTGCGGGGACCTGTTTTTGCAGGACAAACTGATAAAGAACGCCGTTGGCGCGGTGTTTGAGATCGCCGAGCAGACCAAGGAGCTCGATATACTTATCGCCGTGGGAACGCCGATCCCGCTCGGCGGCAGTCTTTATAACTGCGCCGCGGTCATAAAGGACGGTGACATTCTGGGCTTTGTCACCAAGACCCATATTCCCAATTATTCGGAGTTTTACGAGGCGAGGCATTTCGCGGCGCTCGCCGAAAACACGACCGTCACGCTGAACGGCTCGGACTATCCCATCGGGCCCAAACTGCTGTTCGCGGCCAAAAACATGCCCGACTTTTCCGTCGGGGTCGAGATTTGCGAGGACTTGTGGGTTTTGAGCCCTCCGTCCGGCCGTCACGCCGAAAACGGCGCGGCCGTTATACTGAATCTTTCGGCCAGCGATGAGGTCATAGGCAAAGCGGAATATCGCAGGAGCCTTGCCGCGTCTCAGTCGGGGCGGGCGGTATGCGCGTATGTTTACGCCGACGCGGGCCGCGGCGAGTCGTCGACCGACATGGTTTTTTCGGGCCACAATTTTATATACGAGAACGGAACGCTGCTGGCCGAGTCAAAGCTGTTTGAAAACGGGATAATTACCGCTGACATAGACGTTAACCGTTTGGCGCTGGAGCGGCGGAAGATCAGCACGTTTAAAAATAATTTCGACGGGAGTTATAAAAAAATACTTTTTAACGCAAAAATAACAAAGACTAAACTCGAGCGGTTTTTCGACCCGCATCCGTTTGTGCCCAAGGACAAGGATCGGCTGCGCGAGCGCTGCGAGCTGATATTCACCATGCAGGCCGAGGGTCTCGCGAAGCGGCTTGAGCATATCGGCGCGAAGTCGGTCACTATCGGCGTCTCGGGCGGCCTCGACAGCACTCTGGCGCTTTTGGTGTCCGTCCGCGCCTTTGACAGGCTGGGTCTTGACAAAAGCGGCATAAACGCGGTGACGATGCCCTGCTTCGGCACCACCGACAGAACCTATAAAAACGCCAAGCGCCTGGCCGAAAGCGTGGGCGCCAAGCTGATCGAGATACCCATAAGCGAGGCGGTAACCGTTCATTTGAAGGACATAGGCGCCGACATAAACAACCACAACACCACCTATGAGAACGCCCAGGCCCGCGAGCGCACCCAGGTCTTGATGGACTACGCGGGCGAGACGGGCGGCATTGTGGTCGGCACGGGCGATCTCAGCGAGCTGGCGCTGGGCTGGGCCACCTACAACGGTGATCACATGTCTATGTACGGCGTGAACTGCTCTATCCCCAAGACTCTGGTTCGGTATCTGGTGTCGTATGTGGCGGAGATCAGCGGCGACGACCTCAAGGAGACGCTTTTTGACATTCTCGGCACTCCGGTCAGCCCCGAGCTGCTGCCGCCGAAGGACGGCGTGATCTCGCAGGTGACCGAGGATCTTGTCGGCCCCTACGAGCTTCACGACTTTTTCCTGTACAACTTTGTCAGATTCGGATTTGAAAAGTCCAAGATATACCGCATGGCGAAGATCGCGTTTAAGGACGCCTACGACGAAAAGACGATAGCGAAGTGGCTGGACGTGTTCTACGACAGGTTCTACAAAAATCAGTTCAAGCGCTCCTGCGTGCCCGACGGGCCAAAGGTGGGCTCCGTGACCTTGTCGCCCAGAGGCGACTGGCGCATGCCCAGCGACAGCTGTGTGATAATATAAATAAGGAGTTTTAATATTAATTATGAAAAAACTGATATCTTTTTTTGCCGCGTTTCTGGTATGCGCGGGCGCTGTATCCGCGCTCGCGGCGGAAAATATCTCCGTTTATATCGACGGCAACAGGTTAAATACCGCCCGCGCCCCGTATATTGAGAGCGATCGGACAATGGTGCCCATGCGCGCGATATTCGAGAGTTTGGGCTGCTCCGTCGATTGGGACGAGGCGGCTCAAAGCGTGACCTCAAAAAAAGGCGGCATGGTCATGATCATGTCGATAGATTCCAAAGTCATGTATGTTGACGGCGGCGCGGTAGAGCTCGACGTTCCGCCGAGGCTTGTGAGCGACACAACGTTTGTGCCGCTTCGCGCGGTGTCCGAGGCGCTGGACTGCGATGTGACATGGAGCGGCGACACAAACAGCGTGTATATAGTGACGTCGGCGCAGAGCGAGATATTCATGTATCCCGAATTTGATTCGGTGCCCGACTTCGGTCAGATCGTCGGGATCACGCCTAATCCGGTGCTGGACGACGGAAAAATATACTGCTACGAGAACGTGACCCCAAAGGAGACCGAGAAATACGCGCGCGTCATGGAGTCACGGGGATTCGACGCGTTCGACGCGGGCGAGTATGTTATATACTCCAAAGACAATATTTCGGTATTGGCGGGCTTCCGCGGCGGGATATTCAGGATAGTGATTACGAATTATTAAACCTTTTGTAAACTTTAGGTTAAAATAATATTTCATTTATTGACAAGGCTTCGAGTTGTGATATAATTAAGTAAATTGTCGGATTTTTTCGTGTATTAAATCAGGTGAATAAACATTAAATTAAATATGAAAAACAGCGGAGTTACATATAAACGCAAAAGGAAACATATATGACAAAGAGATTTAAAAGAATTGCCGTTATTATTTCTGTAATAACAATGATGATTTCAACTTATGTCGGTGTGCTCGCGGCGCACAAGCTGGACAATATATCTCTCGGCAGCACCGCCGACCTTGTGTCGCTCGACTCGCCCGACGAGAATGTCGGTATGGTTAACGTGCTTCTGATAGGCGTTGATGAGGACGGCTACAGAAGCGACACGATCATGCTTGTATCTCTTGATGATTATTCTGAAAGAGTCAGCGTTTTGTCGATCCCCAGAGACACCATGGTGAGGATAAACGGAAGCATACAGAAAATCAACGCCACAATGGGATTCGGACTTTCGAAATCGTCGCCGTCTCCGGACGCGGACGAAGACGAGGACTCGGATCAAAACGGCGGCGAGGAAGAGAGCGAGAATCAGAACAAGATCCCCGAAAGCAAATATGATGACATTCATCCGTCCGAATTGGCGCTCGGCGAGGGCCACGAGGACCTTTTGATAAACAAAGTCAAGGAGATCACGGGTCTGCCTGTCCACTATTATGTGACGGTCGACTTCGACGGATTCGTGGAGCTTATCAACGCGGTCGACGGCGTTGATTTCAATGTTCCGTACGACATGGACTACGACGACCCGATCCAGAGCCTTCACATCCATCTGGAGGCGGGAGAGCAGCATCTTGACGGCAAGCACGCGCATGATTTTGTGCGTTTCCGCCACAACAACGACGGCACCGCGCCCGGCGAGTATGTTATGGGCGACGAGGGCCGCGTGTACTGGCAGCAGCGCTTTATCAAAGAGATAGTAAAGCAGAAGCTGAACCCCTATTATATTTCAAAGCTGGACAGAATTTTTGAGGTTTTCCGCAACAACGTGAGAACAAACCTGAGCATGAGCGATGTGGTGAAAAATCTGAACGCCCTGACGGGCATCAGCCTTGACGACATATGCACGTATCAGCTGCCCGGCGAGTCTGAATATATAAACGAGACATGGTATTATATCCAGGACGTTCCATCGACGCGCAAGCTTGTAAACGACGTGTTCCTGCCTCAGACCAGAGAGGAATGGGAGGCATATCTCGAGGAAAACAAGGCGACATCGGCTCCGTCGGACGACGAGGACTCGGACGAGGCGGAAAATGAGACGGCGGATGAGAACTCCGACGAGACGGCGGACGCGGCCGAATAAACAGTTGAAAAGCGGGAGCGCAGACAAGATCCGCGCTCCGATTTTTATGGAATTTTAAATTTTTCGGGAACTTTTTCGCCCGAAATACAGTCTGATATTATAGGTGATAGTTATGAGATCGGCAAAAATAATTTTATGCGCGCTGTTGATTTTATTTTCGGCGCGGTCCGCGTTCGCGGCTGACATGTACGAAACGGGCGTCACGGTGACGGTCGACGGAGCCGCGGTAGATTATTCGGGCGCTCACGAGCCCGTGATAAAAAATGGCAGAACTCTTGTGCCTATGCGCAAGACCTTCGAGGCCATAGGCGCCGAGGTCAATTGGAACGAAAGCGATATGTCGGTCACAGCGGTCAAAAACGGCGCGGAGATAGGCATGAAGATAGGCGCGGCCGAGATGACGGTCGCGAGCGGAGCGGACAAGCGGGTCGTGACGCTCGATGTTCCGCCGGAACTGCTGCCCTATGACAGCTTCGCCGACACGACCATGGTGCCGCTTCGGGCGGTGTCCGAAGCCTTTGGCTGCGGCGTGGACTGGAACGAGGATAATTATCTGGTTTCGATAACGACCTCGCCGATCGTTCCGACCGCGGCTCCCGCGGCGGTTACGGCGGCTCCGACCGCGGTCCCCGAAGCGGGAAGCGCTTTTGATTCGTCAGCTATCCAAACCGACGGGCGCATGTCGGTCTATCGTGACAAGCTCGCCTATATAAAGGACGACGGCACCGTTTGGTACTCGGGCGGCGGACAGGTCTCCGGTGTCAGCCGCGCGGTGCGGGTAGAGCTCGGCAGGAGCGGCGGGTACGCGCTGACCGACAGCGGCGAGGTCTGCGCCTGGGGTTCGTCAAATGAGTTCGGACAATTGGGAAGCGAGGCCGCGGCGGCTGACGGAACCGCTCGAAAGATCGAAGGCCTCGGCGGCATAACAAAAATAGCGGCGGGCGCCGACTTCGGACTGGCGCTCTCCAAAGACAAAACAGTATACGCCTGGGGCAGAAACAACAAAGGTCAACTGGGAAACGGCGAAACGCGGGATTCCGCGGTCCCGGTCAAGACAAATTTAAGCGGCGCGGCCGACATAGCCGCCGGCGACGCTTTCGGCGCGGCCATGACGAGCGGCGGCAAGGTCTATACCTGGGGCGAAAACTCCGAGGGCCAGCTGGGCAGAGGCACCGACCGAGTCAAGTCATCGGCCGAGCCCGCCATCCTCAAAGAGGTGCTTAACGCCGTGTCGGTCAGCGCGGGCCCCACGGGCGCCGCGGCGATAAGACAAGACAAAAGCGTGTACGCCTGGGGCACGGTCTATCTGGGCGTTCCGACCGACACCGAGGAAGTCATGTACCACGATAAAAACGAGGACATGCCGATCATAGTCGACGAGGACGGATATTACCGATACGACCGCCCGAGAAGGATCCCGTATCTGGAGTACGATATAGAGACGGACGAGCTTGTCGGCAAAGTTCTGCTCGGGGTGGACGAAGTGTCCTGCGGCGAGTATCAGTACGCGGCGCTCAGCGGCGGCAGGATCTACATGTGGGGCCAAAGTCCCGCCGTGCCGCCGAGGCTTCATTCCCAAAAGGAGCATTATTACGCCTGTGAGTATAAGGCGCTCGGCGATGTGAAGGCGGCGATCTCCGCGGACGGCGGAGTAGTTTACGCGTTGGCTCAAAACGGGGATATAGTCAAGATAACATACGGAAAAACAGAAATTATTGCAAGCGTGAGGTAAATGATCGGAATGGGAAAAGCGATTTTAAGAGGTCTGCTGTGCGGGATATGCGCGGCGGTATACATATTTATAGTTTTGGTCTCGGTGTATTTTAATCTGATACCCGAGGAGTACGCGCGCGTCATCGAACTCGCGCTGCCGATCGGCTGCGCGGTCATCGTGCCCGTGTTTCTGGAAAAAAGCAGGATATCAAGGTTTTTTGTGTCGGCGCTGTTTTTCGCCGCGGTCCTGGCGGCGGGAGTGTGGCTCGAGCTCAGGTTCAATCTGACGGGCATGCTGTTCCGCGTGTTTTACGGCTTTGTGCCGGGCGAGATCATCGGAAACGCCCAGCTGACGATTTTGTTCGCGGCGTTTTTGGCCGTCGTTTTGGGTCTTTTGATCGCGTTTATAATAAGCGCGGCCTGCTCCGCCCGCACCAAAAAAATGATAGATAAACTGGAAGTAAAAAAATAAAACGGGCGGTGTGTTCCCACCTCCGTCTGCGGCAAGCCGCAGCCACCTCCTCCCGGGAGGAGGCGTTAAATAGGCTCCCCCTCCTAAAGGAAGGGGAGCCTAATTTTGCCTCGCCCCTTGGGGAGAGGTGCCAGGCAAAGCCTGACGGAGAGGGGTCATGTTATCACCTTATACGGTTTTCCTTCTATTGATAACGGATCTCCGTCCCATATTACTATGTCGCCGTCCTTGCCGGGCTCGATCGAGCCCACGCGATCCGCGATCCCGCACGCCTTCGCGGGATTTATCGTGACCGCGCGCAGGGCGGCTTCTCTGTCCATGCCGTATTTCACCGCGACGGCCGCGCAGAGCGGCAGAAATTTTTCGGGCGTTTCGGGGTGGTCGGTGATGATCGAGACCGAGACCCCGGTTCGGCTGAGTATTCCCGGCGCCGCCTCGGTCTGATTTTTGAGCTCGGGCTTGCCGCGGTCGGTGAGGATCGGCCCCGAAAGCGCGGGGAACCCTTCGGCGCGCAGCTCGTCGGCTATCAGATGCCCCTCGGTGCAGTGCACCAAGACCAGATCAAGGTCAAATTCCTTGGCGATCCTGATCGCGGTGAAAATATCATCCGCGCGGTGGGCGTGGGCGTGCAGCGGTATCTCTTTTTTCAGCACGGGCAGCAGCGCCTCGGATTTTATGTCATATTCGGGCTTGTCCTCGTTTTCCGGGTCAGCCTCGTGTTTTTCCAGAGCCTTTTTATATTCGGCGGCCTCGCGCAGCGCTTCGCGTATCAGCGACGCGGTCGCCATTCTTGTCACGGGCATGCGGCTTTTTTCGTTATAAGTCGATTTCGGGTTCTCGCCCAGAGCGATCTTTATACCGACGGGCGATTTTATTATCATATCGTCGACCCTTTTGCCGCGGGTCTTGACCGCCGCCAAGCTGCCGCCGATCGGGTTGGCGCTGCCGGGGCCCGTCACCACGGCCGTGACGCCCGCCTCAAACGCCTCCGAGAAGGCGCGGTCCAGCGGGTTTATGCCGTCGACGGCTCTCAGGTGCGGCGTCACGGGCTCGGTGTCCTCGTTGCCGTCGTCGCCCTCAAAGCTCAGCCCGTCCTCCCACATTCCCAGATGAGAGTGCGCGTCGATCAGGCCGGGCGTCACAAGACGGCCCTCGGCGTCTGTTATTTCCGCGTCGGTATCGGGCGCGTCGGTCATATCGCCGACCGAGATTATTTTTTTGTTTCGGATCTCAATATATCCGTTTTGAATGTTGCCGAATTTTTGGCTCATGGTAAATATTTTCGCGTTTGTTATAAGCATGTTTTTTCCTTTCATTAAATATATAATATTTGTGATTATTGCCTCTCCCTCCTTTAGGAGGGAGAGGTGGCGCCGAAGGCGACGGAGAGGGAGGCAAACACTACTGATATATCACCCTCGCTCCGTATTTTTCCGCCAGGGCTCTGCCCTCGTCTTCGCTCAGCACCATGCACGCGGTAGACAAACAATCGGCGATAAGCCCCGACGAGCATATTATCGTGGCGCTCTCGTGTCCGTTCGAGGCGGGCATACCGGTTTTTGGATCAAGTATGTGGTGATAATTAACGCCGTCCTTCACAAAATGCCGCTGATACGTGCCGCTCGTCACCGCGCTCATGCCCGAAAATATCTTCTCGGTCGTCGAGTACGCGCCGTTTTCCCCGTCGGGGCTCTGGATACCCACGGTGAAAGAGCCGTCGTCCGAGCGGGGATTTTTGCCGAATACCCCCACGTTTCCGCCAAAGTCCAGAACAGCCCAACTGCTTGGGTAATTTTCCGAGATATAGTCGATGGCGGCCTGGCAGCAGTACCCCTTGCCGCAGCCGCCGAGGTCTATCATAACGCCGTCCTCGGTTTTTGCCAAAGTTTTGTTTTCATTGTCGAATATAAGCTTGCCGCCGCCCACATGCTCGAGCGCGGCCGAGATCGCGCCGCCGTCGGGCACAGCGGGGTCGTCGGACTTGAAATCCCACAAGTCCTCAACGGGCGCCACGGTTATGTCAAAAGCTCCGCCGCTCTCGCCGTATATTTCAAGAGCTGCCGAGACGATATCCGCGCAGGCGTCCGTGAGCGCCGCCGCGGTTCCGGGCGGCGCCGAGTTAAAGGCCGACACGGCGGAGCTTTGGTCAAATCTGTCGATCTCGCTCTCTATGCGCGAGACCAGATCAAAGACCTCTGAAACGAGCTTTTCGGCGTTTTCGCCGCCCGCCGTCACGGTGCAAACCGTGTCGAGCATATATCGGGTGTCCGAAAAACTTTCGCCGTTTGTCCGCACGGCGCAGCCGCTCTGGGCGCAAATAACAAAAAACAATGAAATAATAACACAAATTTTCTTTTTCATATTTTTATATTATATTTAACGAGTGCAAAATGTCAATATAATGTCAGTTTTTTTTAATATTTTTGAAAAATTTTAAGAAATTTAAAAAAAACACTTGAAATTTATTTTTAGTAGGTGTATAATATTATCGTGTCATAATAGAGAAAATCTAAAATGCGGCAGTGTTACATACAGTATTGTTGCCGCGAGAATTTTTGGGGAAAGGAGGATAACCTCGAATTTTGAGATGGTAAGTAAAATTGCGGATTTAATTGGGAAGAAATCGACGATTTTATAAAACGGCAAAATTAGGAGGATAATTAAATGAAAAAGAGAATTTTTAAATTTGGTGCGGCGCTCACCGCTGCATTAATGATTTGTTCGGCAACCGCAGGACTCGCCTTCGCGGACGAGATCTACGTGGAAACTCCTGAAACAACCGAACCCGCGGCAGTGGAGACGGTTGATGAGGCTGCTCCCGAAGAGGAAGCTGTTGAAGATGAGACACCTGCAGAAGAGGCAGAGGCTCCCGTTGAGGAAGCCGAGGACACAGAAGAAGTTGTTATTCCGCTTGAGACAAAGACTGTCACTGTTGATGAATACGCCGAGGCCGCGGCCGACGAGCCGACGGGTTCATCGGTTATCACCATCGGCAGCATCACGTCTCAGTCTGACGACAGCTACTACACCGTAAGCGTGCCCTTTACCGCTGCTACCGTGCCCAGCCAGATGACGCTGTTTGTTTACAACATAACAAACATC
>CANRBF010000007.1 GCA_947628795.1 uncultured Monoglobus sp. | reverse complement strand
CGCGGACATTTCGACATTCGCCGACAGCGGCAGTGTTTCGGGATACGCGCAGGAGGCAATGGCCTGGGCCTGCGGCAGGGAGATAATAAACGGATACGAGGACAACACCCTAAGACCCGCGTCCGACATAACCCGAGCCGAGACCGCGGTGATGCTCATAAGATACACAAACCCCGAAAGATAAAACACCAAAAGAACCAACGCCGACCACCGGCGTTGGTTCTTTTCTGCCCGTTTATGTTCAAAAACGGCCTTTTCGTGTCATAAGGGTTGAAAGAATTATTTTTTTGTGGTATAGTTTTGTATGATTAAATTGGATTATTGTGGCCTGTTAATAATAGGAGAGCCCACCTCCGACGGCGATTTCATCGCCGCCACCTCCTTCCGGGAGGAGGCAAAACGGGCGGCCGAGGCCGTCCGCCCCTACGGCGTTTTGCGTACTACTGTCGTAGGGAACGTTGACTGAGGGTTCCTAGTACCTAGTTCCTATTCCCTAGTCCCTACGTTGGTATTAAGAAGCACTATCGCGGCGAAGATCAGTATGATACCCGCCGCGTTTTTGATCGTCAAGGATTCGTGAAAAATAAGAATACCGGCCAAGGCTGCGACCATAGGCTCCGCGAACGCCAAGACCGACGCCTTGCCTGCGTCGATATTCGCGAGACCTCCGGTGTATAGAACAAACGGCAAAAACGTTGAAAACACGCCCAGCCCCAGCGCGGCGAGCGCTCCTCCGTCCGCGACTGTAGAGATGATATGCGGCAGCCCCGAAAAAGGCAGCAGTCCCAGCGAGGCTACGGAGAAGGTATAAAATATTATTGTGAACTGCGAGTATTTTTTAAGCGCGGCCTTGCCGAATATGCTGTATAGGGCGTAGCCCAGACCGGAGCCTATTCCGGTCATCAAGGCGAAAACGCCGATTTGTCCGCCCGTGAAGCCGCTTGCCAGAGCGCAGCCCGCAAAGGCGGGGATCAACGCGATTATTTTTTGCGCCGTGATCTTTTCTTCGAAAAAAGCCGCGGACATCAGCATGACAAAACACGGCGCGGTATATAGCAACACCGACGCCGCGGCCAGTGTCGTGCGCTCGATAGTCAGAAAATAGCACACGTTAAAAAACACTATGCTCAAAAGGCCGCTGCCCAGAAACATCCAGAAGTCTCTGATGCGAACTTTAAGCAGCGAGCGGTCTTTTATCAAAAGAAACAGCCCCATCAGTGCCGCGGTGATCAGACTTCGCGTAAACGTGATCTGTATCGGGTTTAATCCCCGAGCCGCCAACGGCCTTGAAAACACGCCTATAAGACCCCATCCCGCAGCCGCTGTCAGGATCATTGCAATTGATAAAGCCTTTTTGTCTTTCATATCCGCGCCCCCGTTTGTTTAATATACAATTTTTATAAAATGCACGTTTAAAATTATATCACCGCGGAAAAAATATGTCAAGAAAGGACGGAGCCGGCAAAGCGAAAGCGGCTCCGTCCTTATATGTAAAAACTCACCAAAAGTTTTTACAATATATATTTTAACGCTTTTTTTAAAAAATAGGTCGCATAACAGGCGACATTTTAACAAAATTATTGAAACAGCGTATTATATATCGGGTGATTATTATGAAAAAACGGCTTAGAAGGCTAAAGTGGAGGTTCGGGGGAAAGAAAGGGCGGACGACACATAAAAGGAGGCCGCCGCATGATCTTAAAAAAACCGCGTTTCGGCTCAAAATATCCGCTTTCGTTTTGCTCGCGCTGGGCGCGCTGTGCTTTTTGCTGTTGAATATAGAGAATCGGTTGTATCCGCTGCTGACCGATACGGCTCTGTCCAATTTAAACAGTATTGTGCTTCGCGAGTGCAGCGACGCGGTGGCCGAAGCTGTGGCGAAAAGCGGCGCCGATTACGACGATCTTATAAACAAAACCACGGACAGCGGCGGAAACATAAAAAGCGTATCCGTTAATTACGCTGGCTTGAATCAATTCAAGTCAAGCCTCGCCAAAGACATTCAGAGCAGGATAGACAAAATCAACAGCGTTGACGTGTATGTGCCGGTGATGTCGATGTTTTCGGACTCGTTTTATTCGGCTCTCGGATTCCCGATAAAGATCAAGGTCTTGACCGACGAGAACATACAAGTCGACTTTGAGGATAAATTCGAGTCTGCCGGCATCAACCAGACGCGGCATTTTATCTGCGTGAAGATCACCGCCGAAATGGGCGTCAATCTGCCTGTGCGCAAAAGCGGAGACGACATAGTGACCGAGATACCGATCGCCGAAACAATAATCTCGGGCGAGACGCCGACCGTATCTGTCGGCGATTAGCATTAAAAACATATATTTTTTGCTGCGTCTCAAATTTTGGGGTTGACAAAGGCGGCCGCGTGTGATATTATGTAAACAGAAAAAATATTTTCTTCAGGGCAGGGTGAAAGTCCCTACCGGCGGTATAGCCCGCGAGCCTTTTTGGCATGATTCGGTGAGATTCCGAAGCCGACGGTCAAAGTCCGGATGTGAGAAGAAACTCATTATGTAAAAATGCTCCGAAGGCAAGACCTCGGAGTTTTTGTTTTGAGATAAGGCCCCGAATTTTGCTCGGGGCTTTTTTGATAGGAGGCGGAAACAGTGAATAAAAAGTACATGCTCCGCGCGCTTGAACTGGCGGCAATGGGCAGGGGTAGGACCTCGCCCAATCCCATGGTGGGCTGCGTGATAGTGAAGGACGGCAAGATAATAGGCGAGGGGTACCACAAAAAATACGGCGAACCCCACGCCGAGCGAAACGCTCTCGCAGCGTGCTCGGAAAGACCCGAGGGCGCTGATATGTATGTGACGCTTGAGCCCTGCTGTCATTTCGGAAAGACGCCGCCCTGTGCCGACGCGGTGATAGAGAGCGGCATTAAAAGAGTGTTTATCGGCACTCTCGACTCGAATCCCAAAGTGGGCGGCCGCGGCGCCGAAAGGCTGCGGCAAAACGGGATCGAAGTCGTTGTAGGAGCGCTTGAAAAAGAGTGTTTGGAGCTCAACAAAATTTTTATGCACTATATCACGAGCGGTGAACCGTATGTGATGCTCAAATACGCCATGACCGCCGACGGAAAGATAGCGGCGGTCGGCGGAAAATCCAAATGGATAACAGGAGAAAAGGCCCGAGAGGATACCCATCGCGACAGAAACGCCTATTCGGCGATACTTGTGGGAGTGAACACGGTTATCGCTGACGATCCCGAGCTCACCTGCCGAATAGAAGGCGGAACAAATCCGACGCGCATTGTGTGTGACAGCGCTCTTATGACTCCGCTTGATTCAAAGCTTGTGCGTACCGCCAAAGAAATACCGACTGTTATCGCGACATGCTCCGGCGGCGAGAAGCGCGCCGAACCGTATATCGAAGCGGGCTGCCGCGTGATCCGCGCCGCGGGCAGGGACGGACGCGTCAACCTCAAACTGCTCATGAAAAAACTTGGCGAGCTTAAGATCGACAGCGTTATTATAGAGGGTGGCGGAGAGATCGCCTGGTCGGCGCTGAAAGCGGGCATAGTCGATTATGTTAAGTGCTATATCGCGCCCAAGATCTTCGGAGGCGCGGGCGCGAAAACTCCCGTGAGCGGCGTGGGAGTAACCGAGCCGTCGAGCGCGTTTCGGATAAGTGAGCCGAAGATCAGCAGGCTCGGTGATGATTTTCTGATAGAGGGGGAGATCAGGTGTTCACAGGGATAATAGAGGAAACAGGAAAAATTGATAATATCGTCCGTGGCGGAGCCTCGTCGAGGCTGACAATAGAGGGAGACAAGATATTCACAGATCTTCAGATCGGCGACAGCGTTTCGGTCAGCGGAGTATGTCTGACGGCCGCGGAAATTTCCGGCAGGACATTCACCGCAGACGTTATGCGCGAGACCCTTAGCCGCTCGATGCTGAGCGGACTCAAGATCGGCGACAGCGTAAACCTGGAGCGCGCGGTCATGCTTGGAGGACGCATGGGCGGCCACATAGTGACCGGCCATATAGACGGTTTGGGCACGATAACAAGCATCAAAAACGATGACAACGCGATCGTGTATACAATAAAAGCGGGTGATCTCGCGCGGCATATTACCGAAAAAGGCTCGGTCGCGATCGACGGAATAAGCCTGACCGTGGCGGATGTCAATGGAGAGATCTTCACTGTTTCGGTTATCCCGCACACCGCGAAAAACACGACTTTGAGCCGCAAAAAAGTCGGAGACGCGGTCAATATAGAGACAGACTGCATCGCAAAGTATGTTGAAAAAACTCTGTCAGCCAAAAACGGCGGAGGCATAACGAGAGAGTTTTTGACAAAATACGGATTTTAGACAAATAGGGAAGTGATATTTATGACAAATTTTTCGGAAATACCCGAGGCGCTCGAAGCGCTCAAAAACGGGGAAATAATTGTTGTCTCGGACGATGAGAGCCGCGAGGACGAGGGGGACTTGATCTGCGCCGCGGAGTTCGCGACGACCGAGAATGTGAATTTTATGGCAAAATATGCCAAAGGTCTGATATGCATGCCGATGGACGCCGATACCGCGCGGCGCCTCAAATTTCCGCAGATGGTCGATGACAATACCGACAACCATGAGACCGCTTTCACCGTGTCGGTCGATCATGTCAGCACGACCACGGGCATATCGGCGGCGGAGCGGTCAATGACCGCGATAAGGTGCGCTGACGAAAACTCAAAGCCCGAGGATTTCAGAAGGCCGGGCCACATGTTTCCGTTGATATCCAAGAAAAACGGAGTGCTCGAGCGACGGGGCCACACCGAGGCGACCGTGGACCTTATGCGTTTGTCGGGACTCAAGCCGGTGGGTCTGTGCTGCGAGATAATGCGCGACGACGGAACCATGATGCGGCGCGGCGAGCTTGCGGAGTTCGCGAAAAAGTGGAGGCTTAAATATATAACGATCCGCGCTCTGAGTGACTACCGCAAGCAGTACGATGTGCTGGTCGAGCGGGTGGCGATCACCAAGCTGCCGACGAAGTACGGCAATTTCACGGCTTGCGGCTATGTCAACAAGCTCAACGGCGAGCATCATGTGGCGCTTGTCAAGGGCGATATCGGAGACGGGAAAGATCTTCTGTGCCGCGTCCACTCCGAGTGTTTGACCGGGGACGCCTTCGGTTCGCTGCGCTGCGACTGCGGCCAGCAGCTGGCGGCGGCGATGACCGCAATCGAAAAAGAGGGCCGCGGCATCCTGCTTTACATGAGACAGGAAGGCAGAGGAATAGGTCTTATAAATAAGCTGCGCGCCTACGAGCTGCAGGACGGCGGACTTGACACCCTTGAGGCCAACATCGCTCTTGGTTTTGAGGGCGATTTGCGAGAATATTATATCGGCGCACAGATTTTGCGCGATCTTGGGGCCAAGACCCTGCGGCTGCTCACCAACAATCCCGACAAGATATATCAGCTTTCGGGTTTCGGGATGGAAATAGCCGAGCGTGTTCCGATCCAAATAAAACCAAACGACATAGATCTGTTTTATCTCAAAACCAAAAAATCCAAAATGGGTCACATTTTGGATTTATAGGGCTCCCGGAAAGCCCGAAGGGCTTTTGGGGAAAGAGGAGCAAACCCGAAGCAAGTGAGACTTACACGCTTGCGTGGAAGCGAACAAGCGTAGGGATTTGCGACGAAAAATGGGTCACATTTTGGATTTGTAAAGGAAAATAGGCTCGGCCGCGGGAGGAGGCAAAGAATTGGCGCCCCTTGGGGGAGCTGTCGGGCAAAGCCCGACTGAGGGGAGAACCTATTCACTAATCATTAATCACTACGTTAGGAGGAATTTTTATGAAAATCTATGAAGGAAAAGTTGTAAATAAGTCAAGAATCAAGGTCGGCATCGTGGCCTCAAGGTTCAATGAGTTCATCGTGTCGAAGCTGATCTCGGGAGCGGAGGACGGGTTAAGGCGCCACGACATTCGAGACGACGATATTGAGCTGGCGTGGGTGCCCGGCGCGTTTGAGATACCTCTGGCAGCCTCAAAAATGGCAAAGAGCGGAAAATACGACGCGGTCATATGCCTGGGCGCGGTGATCCGCGGCGCCACATCCCATTATGATTATGTGTGTAACGAGGTGTCAAAGGGTATCGCGGCCGAAGCACTCAGAAGCGGCGTTCCAATCATGTTCGGTATACTCACCACCGACAATATCGAGCAGGCGATAGAAAGAGCCGGAACCAAAGCCGGCAACAAAGGCTACGACTGCGCGCTGGGCGCCATAGAAATGGTCAACCTGATAAGAGAAATAGAAAAATAAGCTATTCGATTATAGGCAAGTTGTTCTCATAAAGAATCTCGTTGCACTCCATCACTGAAAGTTTGTTTGTTATAGAGTGGATAATCACGGCGTCGGCGGGATTTTTGGAATACAGCATGCCGCAGTCAGAAACGGCGAGCAGACGCTGTGTCTCGTCAAGGTCAAGACACATTCCAAAGGCGAGGCACAGCAATTTGCTCCGAGACGGCTTTCTTTCGCCGTTGAATATTTTGTAGGCGTATATTCCGTTTATATTGCCTCTCTTGATAACCTCGGATTTTTCAAGGTCTTTTTCGCGCAGCAGTATATTAAGATACTCGGCGGTGTCGAGACCTTTTAGGTCATCCTTGTATTCGTCCAGAAATTTTTGTACATCATCGCTCGACTTGAGTATCTCAAGCAGTTCCCCGGTTGATTTCGGCATGATCTGTCACTCCTTATTTGATTAGGCTTGCTTTGTTTGACTTAATTATATATTTTATGGTATAGTATGTCAAGAGGTGCAGATATATGACGGAATTTAACCAAGATTATGACGAAAATTTGTTCTCGGTATGCTATGACGTTGAAAAAATGAACGGCGACGGCTCGGTGTGCCTTGTCAGGGACGAGCGCTCGGGACGTCTGTACGTGAGAAAAAACGTGTCTTTGGAGCGGGCAGATATATACGAGCGGCTTTCGCGGATACCGTCCGAGGCGAAGGCTCGGGTATTCTGCGTTCACAGATTTCGCGATTACGCTGTGATTATCGAGGAATTTATAAACGGCGTGACCGTTGAAAAATATATAAGCCAAAACGGTCCGATGACTCCTGACGCGGTTATGAAACTGCTGCGCCCCGCCTTCGAGCTTCTCGCGGAAATGCATAGGATGAACATTATTCACCGCGACATTTCGGCGGCCAATGTTATGATAGACGGCGGCTCCGCGAAGCTTATCGACTTCGGCATATCGCGCAGCGTGAAGCTCGGCGCCTCGTCCGACACTACGATAATGGGCACGGCGGGCTACGCGCCGCCGGAGCAGTTCGGCTTCGCCCAGACCGACGCCAGAAGCGATATATATTCCGTCGGCGTTTTGATGAATTATATGCTGACCGGAGAAATGCCGAACAAGAAAATCGCCGGAGGCGAGGCGGGAAAAATAATCCGCAGATGCCTGAGCGTCCGAATGGAGGACAGATATTCCTCGGTCTCCGAGCTTATGAGCGCGATTTACGGAAACGGAAATTATGAGATCGGCAGGATCAAAAAGCCTTTTTATAAATATATTCCGGGTTTCAGGAGCGGAAACGCGGCACACGCGGTAATATGCATGTTGTTTTATGCGGGCTTTTTTGGCGCGGTTTGCGCGGCGGCTCAAAATATTTCGGCAAGCCCCGATCTGTATACGATACTTTCGGAAATTTGGAGCGTTATAAGCATACCGGTCGTGCCGTTCGCGTTTATGGCAAATTACAAAAAAATCGGAAAAATTTTCAGATTCAGACGTTTCGGAGCCAAAGAGTGGATATTGCTGCTGTTTATCGCCTTTGTTATTATGATCATTCTATACGGCGGCGGAACAGACATACTTAAATTTATACTGAGGGTATAACAAATATAAATTAAAGCATTGTATAATATTTTATGAAATATTTGCAATGCTTTATTTATATTTTAAATGGAGGGATCGTTATGAAAAAATATCCGCGTTGATTCTGGCGGCGGCCGTGACAGTGTCCATGTGCGGCTGCGGCGCGTCAAACACTCAGCAGAGCGGAGCAGTGCCGAACGAGCAGCAGACGCAGAACCAAGCACAGACACAGAACCAAAACCAAACGCAAAGTCAGGCGCAAAACCAAACGCAAAATCAGACGCAAAATCAGGCGCAGACAAACGGCACGGCGGAACTGCAGATCGGGAACACAGCCGAGCTTCCCGACTGCGCGCTGACCTACAAGGGAGCGAGGATCGGGAAGGACTACCGGGGAAACCCCGCGATCATTTTAAAATTTAATTACAAGAACACAGGAAGCGCCGAGTCGATGTTTTCAACCGCGGCGTCGGTCAAGCTGTTTCAGGACGGCGTGGGTCTTGAAAGCGCGATAATAACCGACGGCACCTACGACGCGCAGTCGTCGCTCACCACGGTTCAAAACGGCGGCGCGCTCGACGTCGAGGCGGCGTACATATTGAGAAGCGCAACTTCACAGATCACCGTGACGATCACCGACTGGCTCGGGATAAGCGGCAGAAAAATGAGCGGAACAATAACGCTGCAGTAGGAGGTTGGATCATGAAAATAATAAGAATGGTTATCGGAATAATATCAATGGCGCTGTGCGTGCTGATCATGTTTCAATCCTGCGCCGTGGGGATCGGGAACACCCTCGCGGAGAGCGGCGAGATAAGCGGCTCGGCAGGACTGCTGCTCGCGGTCTGCATGCTGACCGCGGGAATTGTGTCTGTCGCGGCTCGCAAAAGCTTCGCGGGAACGATCGTTTCGGTGTGTTTTTACATAGTCGGAGCGCTGCTCGCCTCGGCGTCGGCGGGCACGTATACCGACCTTAAAGTATGGTCGGCGATCGCCGGGATTTTTGCCGTTATCTTGTTGATAACGGCAATCATGCAAAAACTAAAAGGCATAAAAAAATTATAAGAGCTGTGTTTCGCAGCTCTTATTTTTAGCGCGGTATCTAGATGAAGTTTTTTCGGCGGGATGTATTTATAAATAATTTGCTTTATTTATTTTCGCTCGGAGCAATGCCGTAGTGGCGCATTGCGGAATCGAGCTGTTCGTCAACAAGCTCCTGTGTCTCAACGAGAGCCTTATATAGTTCACGCTGTGTGGTGAGATCCAGAACACCGTATGGGAACAGGCCGTGCATGGCTTGGAATCGCTGTATCGCGTCAGCCAGATCTGCCCCGAAGCTTGGATCATCGGTGTTGCCTAAAAATCTGTTCCATACCGCCAGTATCTTTTTGGCCTTCGCGATATTTGGGTCGCTCATGCCCTGCTCGTAAACCGCGGCGTAGTCAAAGTCGCTGAATCCGCTGTGGTCAAACGGGATGTAGGTGTTTTCAACAGTCGAATCGGGTTCGAGTCCGATTTGATCAATATTTGTGCCAAGCGGAGTCAAATAGTAGGCGGCAGTGAATTTCATTGCCTCTCCGTCCTTGAGCGGCAGGATAGATTGAACCGTGCCTTTGCCGTAGGTGCGCGTTCCGATGAGTATACCCGCATCGTTGTCCTGTATAGCGGCAGCAAGAACCTCTGACGCGCTGGCGCTGTTCTCGTTAACCAACACCACGAGATCGTATTTTTTTTCTGATTTGTTGTCGGATTTATAAACTATGTCGAACATATCCGCTTTGTGGTCCTCGGACACGATTATGTCGCCGTCTTTTAAGAAGTTGTTCGCAATCGCTACGGCCTCGGACAGATATCCGCCGCCGTTGTCGCGCACGTCTACGATTATATCTGTGATACCCTCTTTTTCCGCGTCGCTCATAGCCTCGGCAAATTGAGCGCTCGCATTGTCCATAAAGCTGTATATCCTTATGTACATGACTTTGCGCGGCGTTCCGTCAAGATCGTCGACGCCATCAAGCACGGTGTGCGCAACAGAGAGCTTTTCGGCGATCTCTTCACGAGTTATGGTAAAGTATAGAGGCGATTCGCTGCCTCCGCGGAGAACTCCGATAACAACAGTTGTTCCGATCTCGCCGCGTATAAGACTCTGCGCTGTATCGACTGTTGCGCCTAAAAGGCTTGTCCCGTCCGCGCTGTAGAGAATATCACCGGGCAGTATCCCGGATTTTTCGGCGGGAGAATCGTTATATATTGAGCCGACAACCAGCTTGCCGCCGACTTCGTTCATTGTTATGCCGATACCGCCGATAGTTCCCTCAAGCTCGGATAAAAACTCATCGGTTTCTTTCGAACCGGGATAAAATACCGAGTAATCGTCTATTGAGGAAAGTATAGCCGTCATTACTTTGTCGTACAGCTCCGGATCATCTTTCAGCGCTTCCAGCAGACCCGCTTTATAGAGAGAGGCGGAGGTGACGCCGTCTTTAGCGAACACCGACAGATACTCTACTATCTCGCTAACGTACTCGGAAATAAACTCGCCGCTGTATACTTGCGTCGCGGCGGTTTCGTCCTCGGCTGATACAGCTCCGCCGAAACTCATAAAAACACAGCTTGCCGCCAAAGCGGAGGCGAGGATCTTTTTAAAATAATTCATATTGATCATCTCCAAAAATGTATTAACACATCTATTATTTTTCAATAACTTTTATATGCTCAACGCGGTATGTCCCGTCAGCGAGCTTGACCGCGATGATCCGCACGTCCATGTCCAGAAACCAGGCGAGAGATTTGAGATCGAGTTCCGAACCGTTTTCTCTGCCGTCCCAAATATTTCCGGCAAAAGCCGGCACGGCGGTATATTCAAGAGCCGCAGCAGCAGCTGTGCCTATCGTGTCAGCGGCCCTTATCGGTCTGAGTTTAGTCAGTATTACCTCATTTTCGTTCCAGTCGGAAAGATAAAGTTTTCCGTTAAGAACCGCCGTTTCCGTGATGAGTTTTCCGGGTTCAATGGCGCGCGCCTCCCCGGGCGCGATAAGCGCCGAAATCAACAAAACGCATATTATTATTTTTGATATTGTTTTTTTCATATATTGTCTCCTTTGTGTAAAGCCGATTCATTCACCAATTTATATGCTCCCGCAAAACGCCAACGAAGTGCGGACAGGGCTCCCGAAAACGCTTGCGTTTTGGGAAGAAGGAGCAAACCCGAAGCAGGTGAGACTTTCACGCTTGCGTGAAAGCGAACAAGCGCAGGGATTTAGGGCTCCCGCAAAACGCCAACAGAGTGCGTTTTGTGGGAAAGAGTCAAAGCCGCCGGTAAAGCGCAGAATTCTTGCTTGCAAGAATTCAAGCCAAGAGGCGAGATTTGACGACTACATGTGGTTCGGCGCGTCGATTTTAAGCATATTAAGCACGCCGGCTATGACCCTGCGCGCGCAGTCGATCAGCTTAACTCTGGCGTCGCGCAGCTCCTCGTCGTCAACATTGACGCGGCAGTTGTTGTAAAAACCGTGAAACTCGGTGGCGAGCTCCGTAGCGTAGCGCGTCATGCGAGCGGGCTCCAAAGTCTCGGCCGATATCCTGATTTCCTCGGGCATGTCAGCCAGCTTTTTGAGAAGCGAAAGCTCGCTTTCGTGTGTGAGAAGCGACGGATTTATCTCGGCGTACGCTCTTGGAACAACGCCGTCCTCTTTTAATATCCTAAGAATACCGCAAATTCTGGCGTGCGCGTACTGCACATAGAACACCGGATTGTCGTTGCTTTGCTCTTTTGCCAGTTCAAGATCGAAATCCAGATGGCTGCCCGCGCCGCGCATGTTAAAAAAGAAGCGCGCCGCGTCGATGCTGACTTCATCAAGAAGGTCGGTCAGACTTATCGCCTTGCCGGTGCGCTTTGACATGCGCACCACCTCGCCGTCGCGCGTCAGGCGCACGAGCTGCATCAGCACGATGTCAAGCCGTTTTGAGTCGATACCCACGGCGCTCAGCGCTTCCTTCATACGCGCCACATGTCCGTGGTGATCCGCGCCCCAGACGTTTATCGCGCGGTCAAAGCTGCGGGTTTCCAGTTTGTTTATATGGTAGGCGATGTCCGCCGCGAAATAAGTTGGTATTCCGTTTTGACGAATAAGCACTTCGTTTTTTTCAAGCCCCATTTTCTCGCAGTCAAGCCACAGCGCGCCGTCCTGCTCGTAGGTGTAGCCGCGCTCGCTCAGACGGTCGATCGCCGCTTTGACCGCACCGCTCTTGTGAAGCTCGCTTTCGCGGAACCACACGTCGTAGTGTATCCTGTATTTTTCTAGATCGGTTTTGAGCGCCGCTATATTTTTTTCAAGAGCGTAGTCGATCAGCGCTTGCGCACGTTCTTCCTCGGGAGCGTCAAGATATTTGTCCCCGTTTATTTCGATAAACTCTTTGGCGCGGTCAATAATGTCGGGGCCTTGGTATCCGTCCTCGGGGAACTCGACCGCGTCCTCGCCGCGAAGCTGCTGAATATATCTGGCGCTCAGAGAGCGTCCGAATTTGTCGATCTGATTTCCGGCGTCGTTGATATAGAACTCGCGGGTCACATCATATCCCGCGTATTCAAGGACCGACGCCAGGCAGTCGCCCAGCGCGCCGCCTCTCGCGTTGCCCATGTGCATGGGGCCGGTGGGATTGGCGCTTACGAACTCGACCATGGCTTTTTTGCCATTGCCGATGTTGATTTTGCCGTAATCTTTGCCTTGTTCCTCAATGGCGCGCATAGTCTCGTAAAGCCAATCGGGCGTTAAATAAAAATTGATAAACCCGGCGCCCGCCACCTCGATTTTTTCGATATTCGAGCCTTTGTCGATCCTCGATGTGATCTCGGCGGCGATTTTCGCGGGCGCGCAGCGGAATTCTTTGGCAAGCGCCATTGCCGCGCTGCACGCGAAATCGCCGTGGCTTTTGTCTTTGGGGACCTCAAGCTTTATCCGATCGCTCAGCGCCTCAATATCCGCGGCGCCCAGTGCGCCGTCGGCTATGGCGCACTGGAGCGCCTGTTTTATTTTCTCAGTTATCTCTTGCTTTATCTTGTCGGTAATGCTCATGCTGAAATTTTTCCTTTCTGCGGTTTATATTTTCTGTTTGATAATTCATAAAGCGGGACGTCGAGGGCGCCGTCCCCTACGGAATAAACGATTATTTCGTTGAGATTAGACAAACGGACGCGGGAATATATGTTATGTTTTCGATAACTTATTTCCGCGTAGTGCCTAGTACCTATTCTCTAATCTCTACGTTGACCGTCATGTTGTTTTTGATGAAATTTTGGTTGTCGGCGTCAAGCAGGTAGTTCATTCTGAGGGTGCCGCCGTCTTTGCCGAATTTGTAGTCAATATTTTCGGTCGTCACAGCGGCTCCTATTTGACCGTACGGGGTGTTCACCATGCACAGGCTTTTTTCACCGCTTCGGTAATCCATTTTTGACGTGAATCTGCCCTTTCGCGAAACGCTGACTCCGGCGTCGCTGACCTTTATTGTGGTGGTTGTGTCCTCAAAGCCCGTCATGGCGCTCTCGTCATATATTATGTATATTTTGTTGTTGCGTATGGCGTATCTGCCTCTGGTATCCAGAGCGATGGTTTCCTCCTCGCCGTCGATCTCTTGAGCGGTTCGGATGGTAATAAACGCGTTGTCTTTCATATAGCAGTCTCCTTTTAGTATTTTTCGATGTCGATTTTTGAGACATCTCCGTCGATTTTTTTCGACAGGAACAAGCTGCCGAGTTCCTCAAAGCCGTGAACCGTGTCGCTGACATAGTATTTGGCGCGGCCCTTCTCTGCTTTGTCGGTCAGCAGACCTCGTGTCTCCATAATGGATTTTGCGTCATCGGCCGCCGCGGCGCCCGAGTCGATCAGGGTCACGGAGCTTCCGACGATCTTTCGGATCGTTTTTCTCAGCAGCGGATAGTGGGTGCAGCCCAAGATGATCGTGTCTGCGCCGCTCTTCACTATATTTTCCAGATATTCCTCGGCCAGCATTTCCGCTATCTTTGTGTCGGCGTATCCGTTTTCGACAACCGGCACAAACATGGGGCAGGCCGTGGAAATAACTTTAAATCCGGGATCCAGCTTTTTGAGTTTCTCGGCGTACTTGCCGCTGTTCACGGTTCCGCGCGTTCCCAGAACTCCGATGATCCCGTTTTTTGTCTCCGCCGCGGCCCGTTTTGAAGCCGCGTCCACAACGCCGATTATATCGGTGTCGTACTCGGTGGTTATATGGGGCAGAGCCGCGCTGCTGGCGGTTCCGCAGGCTATTATGATAAATTTTATGTCAAAGCTCCTGAGAAAGTTTATGTCCTGCCTGACATACTTGACTATGGTCGAGGAACTGCGCGTGCCGTAGGGCACTCGTCCGGTGTCGCCGAAATATATAATATCCTCGTTCGGCATTATATTCATGACTTCGCGCACGCAGGTCAGCCCGCCCAAACCCGAGTCGAATATTCCGATTGGTCTGTTGTCCATAATCACTATCCTTTCATGCCGCCTCACGGACGGAAGGCCGTTGGAAAATTTGTATAAACATTTTTATCCGCGGCGGGTCTCGGCAAGCTCGATCAGTTTGTCAAGAAGCTCGGTTCCTTTGAGCCCGCTCGCCTCCCACAGTTTGGGATACATGCTGATCGACGTGAAGCCCGGCAGCGTGTTGATCTCGTTCAGTATTACACTGCCGCTCTGTTTGTCAACAAAAAAGTCAACGCGGGACAGTCCTCTGCACTCGCATATCTTATAAGCCGATATCGCGTACTTTTTGAGTTTTTTCTCAACCTCTTTGTCGACCCTGGCCGGTATTGTCAAGATCGAGTCGCTGCTGTTGTATTTCGCGTCAAAGTCGTAGAAATCGTTGGCGGGCGCGATCTCGCCTATATTGTCCGCTATGATCGGGTCGAAGTTGCCCAGCACGGCGCTCTCTGTTTCCGAGGCGCTTATATATTCCTCGATTAGAACTTTGTAATCGTGCTCAAACGCAAGCTTAACGCCCTCTATCAGCTCATCGCGGGTGCGCGCCTTGCTGATCCCGACGGATGAACCCGCGTTTGACGGTTTTATAAAGCATGGATAGCCAAGCTTTTCCTCAACTTCGCGGACGTCAAGCTCCTCGCCGTATTTGACGGTTATCCAATCTGCCTGAGGGATTCCCGCTTCTTTGAACAGGATCTTCGCCATGCATTTGTCCATGCACACAGCGCTTCCCAGAACTCCCGAGCCGACGTACGGTATGCCCGCGATCTCAAACAGGCCTTGGATAGTGCCGTCCTCTCCGTTTTTTCCGTGGAGGACCGGAACGGCGATATCGATCTTTATTGTCTCAACCGTGCCGTCCTTTTTAAAACGCAGGATCCCTCCGTCGTTTCTGGAAGGCGAGATCACCGCTCTGTCAAATTTTTCGACTGCCGCGCCGTCGGCGTCGGCCGGTATGTCGCCGCTGTCAAAATATACCCAGTTGCCCGACTTGTCGATAAAAATCTTATGTATTTCATATTTGCTCTTGTCGAGCAGATCAATAACCGTCGCGGCCGATATTTTGCTTATGTCATGCTCGCTTGAAACCCCTCCGAACACCACGCACACATTTTTCTTTGCCATACAATCATCCTTTCATAGTGGTTACTCAGATACTAACATACTATTTTATCATAATTTAAAATAATTTCAATAGTTATAATAAATAAATTTTGTGGCGCGGGCGCTCCATCGTTTGATTAACGAGCCTTATAGCCCGTAAAAACGTTATTTTTCTAAAATATAAAATTTTTGTAAACAATCCGCCGACGCGCGGCAAATCCGGATTTATTTTACTTGATTTGCGGAAATATTTGTGGTATAATATTTTTATGCGTTTAAGCGGCGGTTTTTCCGCCCGAACAAAAAATCAGAAAGTAAAACAGAGATATGAATTCTTCAAAAAAATATAAGAAAATTTTATCCGATATGAGGCTGAGTGTTTTTATACTTGCCGTGTTTGTGCTGCTGTCCTGCGTCTGCATGTTTTATATGAGGGCGCAGCTTCTGCAAAACGCGCTTGAGACGGGAACTTCTCTCGCCAAGTCGTACGCCGTTGAGGAGCAGAACAATATATCTCTGTATTCCACTTTGCTGGAGCTCGGCACACGTAATATCGACGAGCATCTAGGCGCAGATCCCGCGAATGCGGACGCGTGGATGTACGATTATCTTGAAAGGCTGAATCTGTATTTCGGAGAAAGCTTTGACCCGTTCGCCGTGGTCAACGGCCGCTGTGTATTCGCCAATCCCCGCGAGAATCCCGACGCTTATGATTACGCTTCCGAGGATTGGTATGTCCGCGCGATAGCGGCGGACGGAGATATTGTATACACAGATATCCACGACGATATGTACAGCGGAAAAAAGGTTATCACCGCGGCAAAAAAGGCGGGCGGTTCCGACAGTGTTATAGCCTTTAACATATTCCCCGAGAGTTTTAATTATTTCGAGGGGCGTTCCGATATCCCCGAGGGCGGCAGATATTATCTGTGCGACAGCAGCGGCGGGCTTATATACTACCAAACCGACTACGGCGAGAGCTATGAGGAATGTCAGAATTTCGCGGCGCTCCTTTTGGGCGGCATCGAGCGCGGAGAATACTCGGAATACCGTGACATGTTTGATTCCAAAAAAGAGGGTAAGCGAGGCGTTTATTATTACAAAATGAGCAACGGCTGGACCTCGATCCTTACCATACAGATGAGCAGTATTCTGGGCGGATTGAATTATTTTTACGTGATACTTATTCTGCTCGTGCTGGCGTTTATGACGGCGGCGCTCTATCTGACGTACCGCGACTATAAAAACAAAAAAAATATAGAGCGGGCCCGCGACACCGTGCAGGTACTCGGCAACATGTATTACGCGATCTACCGCGTTAATTATTATGACGGCACATATGAGGCGATAAAAGCCTCCGATCATGTTAGAGACAGGATCGGACTGAGCGGCAGCTATGAAAAACTGATAGACACGATAAACGAGGTGACCGACGAGAACACCGGTCAGGACTTCAAGGAAAGCTTCTCGTCGGCAAAGATCAAAGAGCTTGTGCGCGACGGAGTGAAGGATTTCGGCGGTGACTTTCTGCGCAGATTCGGAACATCATACAGATGGGTGAACGTGCGCCTGCTGTTTGACGACAACCTTGCCCCGGGCGAAGTCGTCCTGTGCTTCCGCCGAATCGACGACGAGAAGGGCAGACAGACCGAGCAGCTCAATCTGCTGCGCAACGCTCTGCGCTCGGCGCGCAAGAGCGAGAACGCCAAGAACGTGTTTTTCAGCAACATGTCACATGACATGCGCACGCCGCTTAACGCGATCATCGGTCTCACAACGCTCGCGAAAAACAATATCGACGACAAAGAAAAGCTCGGTGAGTATATCAGAAAGATCGAGCTGTCAAGCAGCCAGCTTTTGGGGCTTATAAACGATCTGCTTGAAATCTCAAGGATCGAAAACGGCAAGGTGTCTCTTGAGTACAAGCCGATAGATCTTAATGACTGCGTCAGCTCCTGCGCCGACCTGTTCCGTGACCAGGCAGCCAAGGAGCATAAGACATTCACGGTAAACTGCAATATTAAAAACAACATGGTTCTGTGTGATTCGTTCAGACTGACACAGATAATAAACAACATACTTTCAAACTCGTTTAAATACAGCAACCGCGGGGCGAAGATCAAGCTCAGCGTCACCGAGATGACGTTTAAAGAGCACAGCAAATACAGGATAGTTGTGGAAGATACAGGCATTGGCATGACAAAAGATTTCTTGAAAACTATATTCGAGCCCTATGCCCAAGAGAACCGCTTCGGCGCCGGAAACGTTATGGGAACAGGCCTTGGAATGCCGATCGTCAAGAGTCTTGTGCAGCAGATGAGCGGCGAGATATTTGTCGAGAGCGAATACGGAAAGGGCAGCAGGTTCACTGTCATTATCCCGATGGAGACGGCGGAAGAGCACGAGCACGAGGAAAAGCATAACGCCGGCGCGGAAGAGTCCGCAAAACTTGATTTAAACGGCCTCAAGATCCTGATGGCCGAGGATAACGTTATCAATATGGAGATCGCGGCGGAACTTTTGAGCGACAAGGGGATCGAGGTCACGGAGGCGTGGAACGGCGCCGAGGCTGTCTCGATATTTAAGGATTCGGAGCTGTACACCTTCGACGCTGTGCTGATGGACATGCAGATGCCCGTGATGGACGGCTGCGAGGCGGCGCGGCATATAAGGGCGCTCGGACGCGAGGACGCGCGGACCGTTCCGATAATCGCGGTGACTGCCAACGCCTTCGCCGAGGATGTGGCTATGACGGCCGAGGCGGGCATGAACGCGCACATTTCAAAGCCTATAGACTTCGAAGAACTCGGCCGTGTGCTGAGCGAGCATGTGAAAAGATAGACGGCGGTCTGCCGCAATGTCCTTGGAAATAATAATTAGAGTGGAAATAATAATTAGTATTGAAAGGAAAGAAGTTCATGGAATTATGGTATTCGGAAAACCACAGCCCCGACGTGCGCTTTTCGGTCAGGGTCGATAAGCAGTTATACAGCGCTAAGACCGAGTTTCAGCGCATTGACGTTATGACATCCGAGGAATTCGGCACGTTTTTGACCCTTGACGGATTGATGATGGTTGCGGAGAAAGACGAGTTTATATACCATGAGATGATAGTGCACGTGCCTATGGCGGTCAATCCCGAGATCAAAAATGTCTTGGTTATAGGCGGAGGCGACGGAGGGACCGTGAACAGGCTTGTCCTGTACAAAACGATCGAAAGCATCGATCTTGTCGAGATCGACAGTGAGGTCACAGATGTCTGCCGTCGGTTTTTTCCGAAATTGACGGCGGGACTTGACGATCCCCGCGTGAATATATATTTCGAGGACGGGCTTCGGTTTATACGCTCGCGCAGGAATAAGTACGACTTGATCATAGTCGACTCGACCGACCCGTTCGGACCCGGTGAGGGATTGTTCACCCGTGAGTTTTACGGGAACTGTTCCCGCGCTTTGAGAGACGGAGGAATATTGGTAAACCAGCACGAGAGCCCCTATTATGACGAGTACGCCGAATCGCTGACGCGCACCCATCGCCGCATAAAGGGCGTGTTTAAGGTGCACAGATTATATCAGGCGCATATTCCCACATATCCGTCGGGGCATTGGCTGTTTGGATTCGCCTCCGACCGCTTTGACCCTGTCGCGGATCTTGACGCGGACAGATGGAACGCGCTGGGGCTTGAGACAAAGTATTATAACACCGAACTGCACAAGGGCTGTTTCGCCCTGCCGAACTATGTGAAGGAGCTGATCAACAATGCCTGAAAATATCGACCCGATCTCGATCGCTCAAAGCGTGACTAAGTTTATCGGCTGCGAAAAAACGGTCGACGAGGCCGACATATGTCTGTTCGGGGCGCCCTTTGACTCGACCGCGTCGTTCCGACCCGGCTCGAGATTCGCGCCTCAATCCATGCGGTCCGACTCATGGGCTCTTGAGACCTACAGCCCGTATCAGGACGGCGACCTCGAGAATAAAAAAGTCTGCGACTGCGGAGACCTGGAGCTTCCCCTCGGCGACACCGAGACGGCGCTTGAAATGATAAAAAATCAGGCTTCCGCTATATGCGAGGCGGGCAAGATCCCTTTCGTGATCGGAGGCGAGCATCTTGTCACGCTGGGCGCCGTCGAGGCGTGCTGCGAAAAATTCGGCATGAATCTCAGAATGATACATATTGACGCGCACACCGACCTTCGCGACGAGCTGTTCGGCGTCAAGCTGAGCCACGCCACGGTTATCAGGCGGTGCGCTGAGTTGTTGGGCGACAAAAAGGTTTATCAGTTCGGCATACGCAGCGGAGAGAAACAGGAATTTGAATGGGCCGAAGAACACACTAATCTTCATAAATTCGACCTTGACGGACTTGATGAGCTGATCGAAAAGCTGCGCGGATATCCGGTGTATTTCACGCTGGACCTTGACGCGCTCGATCCTTCGGTATTCCCGGGAACCGGAACTCCCGAGCCGGGAGGCGTGAGCTACGCGGAGCTTCAGGAGGCGGTTATAAAAATCTGCGGCGGGCTTAATATAGTTGGCTGCGACATTGTGGAGCTTGCTCCGAGCCTTGACCCGAGCGGCGCCAGCACCGCCGCCGCCTGCAAAATATTAAGAGAAATGCTTATAGCGATGTGATTTTCTATTCGCTAATCACTAATCACTAATCACTATGTTCACTAATTACTACGTTAGGAGGAAATCAAATGAGCAGAGCTTTAATTATCGGAGCCGGCGGAGTTGCCGGCGTGGCCGCCCACAAGTGCTGCCAAAATCATGAAGTGTTCACCGATATCATGATCGCGAGCCGAACAAAATCAAAGTGCGACAGGCTCAAGCAGAGCTGCGAGGAATACATGAAAAAATTCGGCGGTAAAACCAATATCGAGACCGCGCGTGTCGACGCCGACAGCGTTGACGAGCTGACCGAGCTTATCGGTATGTACCGTCCCGAGATCGTTATTAACTTGGCGCTGCCTTATCAGGATTTGTCGATCATGGACGCTTGCTTAAAAACCGGCGTGCATTATCTTGACACAGCCAACTACGAGCCTCCCGACACGGCAAAGTTTGAATACAAATGGCAGTGGGCATACCGCGAAAAATTCGAAAAGGCGGGGCTGACCGCGATTTTGGGCAGCGGCTTTGACCCGGGCGTGACCGGAGTTTTTTCGGCGTACGCCATGAAGCACGAGTTTGACGAGATCAATTATATAGATATCTTAGACTGCAACGGCGGCGACCACGGCTACCCGTTCGCCACCAACTTCAATCCCGAGATAAATATCCGCGAAGTGTCCGCAAACGGCAGCTATTGGGAAAACGGAAAATGGATCGAGACAAAGCCGATGGAGATCAAGCGCGTGTATGACTTTGAGGGCGTGGGCAAGAAGGACATGTATCTGCTCCACCACGAGGAGCTTGAGTCTTTGGGGCTCAATATCAAAGGCATAGAGCGCATACGGTTTTTTATGACATTCGGCCAAAGTTATCTGACGCACTTAAAATGTCTTGAGAATGTCGGCATGACTTCGATCGAACCTATCATGTACGAGGGAAAAGAGATAGTGCCGCTGCAGTTTTTGAAGGCCGTGCTGCCCGATCCCGCGTCTCTGGGTCCGAGAACTGTGGGCAAGACCAACATCGGCTGCATATTCCGCGGCAAAAAAGACGGCAAAGATAAGAACTATTATTTGTACAATATCTGCGACCACCAAGAGTGCTACAGGGAAGTCGGCTCTCAGGCTGTGTCATACACCACGGGAGTGCCCGCCATGATAGGCGCGGCAATGGTTCTGACGGGAAAGTGGAAAAAGCCCGGTGTCTATAACGTTGAGGAAATGGACCCCGACCCGTTTATGGACGGTCTCAACAAGTTCGGCCTTCCATGGAAAGAGAATCATAACCCCGTATTGGTGGATTAAATTTTTTCTAAGTTTTAATAGGGAGGTTTTGATATGAAAAAAAGATTGTTTGGTATTGTTCTCGCGCTGTTTGTGATTTTTTCGGCGGTGCCTTCGGTTATGGCCGCCGACGCGACGGCGGAGGAGCCTCAAAAAGAGATCATCGGCCGCGGCGCGATAGGCGCGGTGAGCCCGAGCGGCGGTGTGTATCTTTCGTGGCGCCTGCTTGAAAACGAGTCCGCGGACGGCGTGAGCTTTAACGTATATAAAAACGGAGCGCTTCTTACGAACGTGAAGAACACAAATTTCACCGACGCGGAAGGTTCCAAAACCGATGTATATAATGTTTCGGCTGTGGTCGGCGGAGCGGAGGGCGATAAGTCATCCGATATCGCTATCCTTGACGGATACGCGAATCCGGGACAGGAAAACGCGCCCTACGCCTATTTTGATATCCCGGTCGAGGCGCCACCGGGCGGCACATTTGAAAAACAGTGGTATCCCAACCCAAATGATTCCAAAAAATATATATTGCAAAATGTTCCCGACAACTATACATATTCGCCCAACGACGCTTCTGCGGGCGACGTTGACGGCGACGGAGTTTATGAGATAATACTTAAGTGGGACCCTTCGAACTCGAGGGATAACTCTCAGAACGGCTTTACCGGAAACGTGTATATTGACTGTTATGAGTACGACGGAACCAAGCTGTGGCGCATTGATCTGGGCAGAAACATACGCGCGGGCGCCCACTACACCCAGTTTCAGGTATATGATTACGACGGAGACGGCAAGGCGGAGGTCGCGATGCGCACCGCGCCCGGCTCGAAAGACGCCTCGGGAGCGTATGTGACCGAGGTCGGCGTGAACGATGCGATAAAGAACGCCGACAATACAAAGGAGTACGCAAATTCGGACGGACAGGTCATAACGAACCCCGAGTATTTGACGATATTCAGCGGCGAGACCGGAATGGCGATGCAGACGATAGAGTACGAGCCAAAGCGCGGCTCGGCCAGCGCCTGGGGAAAGGACAGCTACGGAGGCCGCTCGGAGCGTTTTCTGGCGGGCACCGCGTATCTTGACGGGGTTCATCCAAGCATGATCTTTGCCCGAGGCTACTATCAGCGCTCGTCAATGGTCGCCTACGACTGGGACGGCAAAAATCTTACAAGGCACTGGCTGCTCGACAGCGGAATGGATTCAAAAAATCCGTTCTACGGTCAGGGTAATCACAATCTGTCGGTGGCCGATATAGACAACGACGGCAAGGACGAGATCGTCTACGGCTCCTGCGCGGTGGACGATGACGGCACGGTTGCGCATTCGATGGGCTGGGGTCACGGCGACGCTCTTCATGTTTCGGATTTTGACAACGACGGAGAGCAGGAGATATTCGCGCCCCTTGAGGAAAAACCCAACTGGGGAATCGGTTTCCGCGAGGGCGGCGGCAATGAGATATGGCACTACGACTCGGGCAAGGACGACGGTCGCGGCGTTATGGCGTATTTCAGCAAAAAGTACGGCGTGCTCGCGTGGGACGGTGTTTTGGGCATACGCACTATTGACGGAACTATGATATCAAACGTTCCCAAACAGGATGACCCCGACAGCCTCACATCCGCCAACTTCAATATTTATTGGGACGGCGACCTGTGCGCCGAGCATTTTGACGGCGATCGTATTCAAAAATTCAATGATGACAATATCGCGTTTGAGCGGCTGCTCACGTTTAACGATGTCGGGTTCAACAACACGACAAAAAGAAATCCGTGCCTGCAGGCCGACCTGTTCGGAGACTGGCGCGAGGAACTTATACTGAGAAAGAGCGACAACACGGGTCTCAGAGTGTTTATGTCGCTTTGCCCGACGGACTATATGTTCACGACCTTCCTTCAGGATCATCAGTACCGCATGGCGGTGGCATGGCAGAACACAGGCTACAACCAGCCGCCCCACCAGAGCTATTACATAGGTTATGATATGGACTTGGCGTATTCATCCGTCACGGTCAAGACAGCGGACGGGATCCCGATCGAAGGCGCCGAGGTGGCGGTCGGAGGCAAAACCGCGGTCACCGACCAAAACGGTGAGGCAAAGCTCAAGCTTTCTGTCGGCGAATACGATGTGACGGTCGAAAAGAATGGATATTTCACGGGATACGGCAAGTTAACCGTTGCGGACGAGTCTGTCGGAGCGGCGGCGGAGATCGTGTTAAAACCGGAGTATGACATCGGCGAGACATGGAGCTTTAATGATCTGAGCGCGGGTACGGTGTTTGCCGACGGCGATAGCGTTAAAAACGAGAGCGGAGCCGAGATCAAGGTGAAGCACGGCACGGCGGCCTTGTCCGGCGCGTTTGCGCCTTCTATAGCGAGTCGGGACGACGGTGATAATTATCTGAAGTTGACCGACGTAGGCGAGGGGCAGGACGGCTGGGTTTATTCTCCGGAAGCTCCGATAAACTGTGACAAACAGATTTTCGAGTTTGACTTCATGCTCGGCGAGACAACAAAGGGCGCTCAGCTGCTTAGGGTTCTTGACGCGAACAACGTTCCCGAATCTCTGGCGTACAGCGGCAAGGACGGCAGAGCGTTTGACATTATAACAGGCGACAACGGCACGCTCAAGTTCACCGACTACCTTTCAAAGGGCTCAAGCGCATCTTCCGCCAAGGAGAGCGGCATATCTGGACTTACGATCACGCCCAACAAGTGGTACAGCTTGAGGGCGGTGTACACTAGGGCGGATGATAAGGTCAAGGTATACGCCAAAGACGCGGCGAGCGCGGAATACGAGCAGCTCGGCGTGTTCACTCTTGGCTCGACGTCGCCTAAGGGCGCGGTACCCAAGCTCTCGCCGACGAGCGTTTTAACCAATACCAGAGGCGGCGACAAGACCAATTTAAGTATAGACAATATATTTATCGGAACTGTGACGGATGCTCCGCCCAAAGCCGATCATCCTTACACAATAAATCAAGTTTCGATATCGGGCGGCGTGACCGCAAACGTCACAAAGAACTATTCCTCGGAAAACGAGAAAGATTTGATCATAGCCGCGGCGTATGACAAGGAAAGCGGCGCGCTCACAGGTTGGAACTATGCGGAGCTTGTTATGTCCGAGGGCGAGACACGAGATATAGCGGTCGATTTGAGCCCCGCGGACACGGACGAGGTCTCGGTATATATCTGGAACGGCTTTGACGAAATAAAGCCAATTGCTGAGAAAAAATAATATAGCTCTAATCGCTATTCACTAATTACTAATCACTACGTTAGGAGGTAAAATTTATGAAAAAAAGGTTATTGAGTATCGCATTGGCGCTGTGCATGGTGATAACAGCGCTGCCGGTTTTCGCCGCGGGCGAGACGGAGGACGGCACGGCGCAGGCCGCAGCCGAACCCGCGGCAAGACAAATGGAGGAGCTTGACCGCGGCTTGATAACGGTCAAGACGTCGAGCGGCGTTTATATAAGCTGGCGTCTTTTGGGCACCGAGAGTCTCGACAATCAGGCGTTTGATATCTACAAAAATGGGGCTTTGCTTGCGAGCACGGGCGCTCATGACGCCACAAATTATACCGATAAAGTCGGAACCGCTTCGGACAATTATCAGGTTGTCCCGAAAGGACAGAGCAAAGACACTTGTCCCGTCTCCGTTCCGATCAATTTTAACAGAAACGCCAGAAGCGGCTATGTGAATAACGGCACCAGTGAGTATAATTCCTTCACATATTTTGATATACCTATCAATCGCCCCGATGACGTCAAGAGAGCGGACGGAAAAACGTCGCACTACCACAATACCGTAAATTCCGACGGCGCGGTCGAAAAAGAAGGCGGTGCCAACGACGCCAGCGTCGGAGACCTGAACGGCGATGGCGACTATGAGATAATACTCAAATGGGACCCCACCGACTCAAAGGACAGCGCGGGCAGCGACTACACGGGATATACATACTTCGATGCGTATGACTATACGGTAGGAACCGACGGAAAGGCACAGAGCGAGCTGCTCTGGAGGATCAATCTGGGCGTGAACGTTACTTCGGGTCAGCATTTTTCGCCGTTTATGGTATACGACTTTGACGGTGACGGCGAGGCCGAGCTGGCTGTCAAGACAGCTCCCGGCTCCATGGATTCAAAGGGAGAATATGTAACCAAGGCCGGCGACACCGATGAGATAAGAAACGCCGACAACACGCATGTGTACGTGACCGAGGGAACTCAGCACGGCAAAAATACCACGGGCCCCGAGTATCTGACGATTTTCAACAGCAAAGGCGAGGCGGTATACACCACCGACTATATTCCCCGCGGAAATCTTTCCGATTGGGGAGACAGCAAGGCCAACCGCAGTGAGAGATACTTGGCGGGCGTGGCTTACCTCGACGGAGTTCACCCCAGTTTGATCATGTGCCGCGGTTACTACGCGAAAGCTGTGGTGCGCGCTTACGACTGGGACGGCGAGACCCTTACTATGCGATGGGAGCACAACGGAATCAAAAACGACACATCTTCGCTATACGGACAGGGCAACCACAACCTGTCTGTGGCTGATATAGATAACGACGGCAAGGACGAGGTCGTATACGGCTCGGCAGCGCTCGACGATGACGGAAAGATAATGGGCAACACCCGTCTGGGCCATGGCGACGCGATGCATGTAAACGATTTTAATAATGACGGTATTCAGGAAGTGTTCTCGGTCAAAGAGGATAAAGTGGGATACACAAACAACGCCGCTCATTTCAGAGTTGCTTCAAGCGGCGCTACTATCTGGGGCAAGGGCGCAACCGGCGACACGGGCCGCGGTGTTATGGATAATATAGACGACGAATACGCCAAGACTCATCCCGATGCGTTGGCTCTCGCGTGGTCAAGCTCACACGCCAATGTGTTTGATTTAAAGGGAAACGAGCTCAAAGCCCATCCCGCCACATCCTCAAGAACCATGACAAACTTCCTCGTGTTCTGGGACGGCGACCTGAGCCGAGAAATACTCGACGATAATCAGCTGACAAAATATCACGCCGCCACGGGCTATACCACAAGATTTTACGATGACGGCAACGGATATATACCGGGAACGTCCAACAACTATTCAAAGCACACGCCGTCGCTTGTGGCGGATATTTTGGGCGACTGGCGCGAGGAAATAATAATGCCGGTCGGCAAGGGCGAAAATGACACTCCCTATCTCAGAGTGTTTGTTTCGACCATCCCATCCGATTACAGGTTAACAACGCTAATGCACGACAGTCAGTACCGCTGCGCGATAGCGTGGCAGAACACCGCGTATAATCAGCCGCCCCACCAGAGCTATTACATAGGCTCGGCTGCGTTGGCGAAAGACTCAAGCGGCGCGGAGCTCAACTATCTTGCGCCCGCGGTTTCGTTCACAAAGGTCGAATACCCGAACACAAACAGCGTGCCGGTAACCGGACTTGCGCTGTCCGAAAGCAATATAAACGTCGAAAAGGGCGCGACGCATGCGCTTATCGCGACCGTGACTCCCGCGGACGCATCCAAAAAAGGCGTGACATGGACTTCCGATAATCCGGGCGTGGCGACGGTTTCCGGCGGCGTTGTTAAAGGCGTGTCGCCGGGAAATGCCGTGATCACTGCTATGGCCAAGGATACGACAAACGGCGAATTTTCTCAGAAGTGTGAAGTCACGGTTTATTCAACACCGGTAACGGGCCTCTCGGTTCCGTATGAAAGCGCCACAGTGTTCAGCGGCGGCTCCAAAAAAATCGAAGCCTCGGTTGAGCCCGAAAACGCCACCGACAAGTTGATCTACTGGTCCTCGTCAAACGCGAATGTGGCGACGGTCGACGAGGGGGGAAACGTCAGCGCCAAAGGTGCGGGCTCCGCTATAATCACGGCCAGGACCGACGAGGGCGGTTATGAGAAAGAAATTATAATCACCGTTGCCGACGGCGAGACTCAGGATGAGACGGGAACCGATAAATTCGTCGGCGTAAGCGGCGCCGAGAATCTAAAGGTTGACGGCGCGCGCATAAGTGAGAATGACGCGGGCGATGGCGGAGAGACTTATAAGGACTTTGAAGTCTATGACGACAATAAGGTGACGCTGACGCTTGACTTCAACACAGGCGGAAAAAAAGACGCGAGTAGCCAATGGAACTGGGACGGCAGAGAGTATACCTTCGGCCTAAGCTTTTTGGATGTAGACAACAACAATATTCTCACGCTCTCTCAGCAATATCTCAGCAAGGCTCAGATGACGCAGAGCGCTATCATGGCCGAGATGGCTCAAAACGCCGACGCCGACTGGACCGAGGTGCGCTCGAGCAACAACGGCATTTTCGGACGAAGCACGACAACCTGGCATCTGTCGCTTGAATTTGACTATGACGGAGATGTCTGCAACGCTGTTATATACGGAAATCCGAAAGACGCAAGCGAGCCTGTTGACAATTACACCATATACAGCAAGTCGTTTGACTTAAACGGCGCAAGATTCAAGAGAGTGAGACTGTATACCGAAAAGAACGGCGACGGCGCGATAACAGCCGGTCCGTCGATCTCAAATCTTAAATACACCCGCTCTCTCGCGGCAGTGGGCGACGGAACCGCCCTTTACGAAAAAGGAACCGAAGGAACGGCATGGAGTGAAAGTGATATCGAGGATTGGACCGTTACGGGAGGTCAGACTCTTCAGTATGACGCCAAAAACGGCATGATGGGATTTAATACCAGAAAACCCGGCAGCTCTTACAGCGCAACAAAAGATTTTGGAACAGAACCCGGAGCGCTTATAACATACGATATGGATTGGGACTTCGGTTTGAGTCCACGCGACGGTTATGAGTATCTTCAAATAGGCGACAATTTACGACTTAGTTGGGATACAAGTTATAAAGTACTCATGAAAACAAAGACAGATAACAGTTGGGCGGATTACAGTGCAGCAGGAACCATGTTTCAAGGTAAAAATAGTGAAATGTATGAAAAGAATATTCATATAGTGATCGACAGCGCGGCAAATACTGTCAAAAACTTTAAGTTCGGCGGAACCGAGTATGACTTGAGTAATCTCAATATTTCATCTCCGGGCAGTGTTTCTTTCGGATTTGAGTGCTTGTCGAATACGAACAACTGGGATTATCCTAACTATTTGAAAAACATAACCGCGCTGCAGTTTGTTCCCGACGGTTCGGCGGCTCCGTCAACTCCGGTTCCGGTGCCTACCGACGCGCCTACGCCGAGCCCGACCGCGACCGCAGTTCCGAGCCCGACTGCGACCACAGTTCCGAGTCCGACCGCGACCACAGTTCCGAGTCCGACCGCGACCACAGCGCCGAGCCCGAGTTCCGCTGCGACCGAGGAGCCGAGCGCGACAGCGACCACAGTTCCGAGTCCGACCGCGACTGTGGTGCCGAGCCCGAGTTCCGCTGCGACCGAGGAGCCGAGCGCGACAGCGACCACAGTTCCGAGTCCGAGCGCGACTGCGGCGCCTGACGTGACGGAGTCCCCGTCAACACCGACGCTCACGCCCACGACAGCGACACCGGAAACCACCGAGCAGCCGGCTACAGAAACGCCCTCCGTATCGGAGCCGCCGGAGACTTTGGTTCCGGGACCTACCGAGACGCCCGCGACCGAAACTCCCTCCGTATCGGAGCCTCCTACGGAATCAACGGCTCCCGCGCCGAAATACGCTTACACGATCAACAGCGTAACGCCGTCGATCGAGGGCGAGACGAGAAGCGTCAATGTAAACATAACAAAGAACTTTGACGCGGGCAGCGCCAATCAGATTCTTGTCGCGGCGTACAATGCGGACGAAGTAATGACCGCGGTCGGTATAGGCGACATTAAAGCCGAAGTCGGCGAGACGGTCGATATAAACATTCCGATCGCCTACTCGGACGGCGACATTGTGTTGGCTTATGTATGGAACAGTCTAAGCGAGATCAAGCCGCTCACGGACCCGTACAAAATGAAATAAGAAATAAATAAGCTAAGAAAATCGGCTCCTGTTTTAAGGAGCCGATTTTGTATGTTAAATTTATTTTATTATCCCCAGGGGTTCTCGGTGGGGTATCTAACGCCCTTGGGCTGATTATATCCGATCTCCTCAACGGGAACTCCGATATACTTGAACACCTCAAACAGTTCCTTGCCGAAGTGTCCGAACGCCACGGCGCCGTGGTGCGGATAGTTCTTCTCGATAAGCACATGGCGGTAGAACCGTCCCATTTCGGGGATCGCGAACACGCCGATCGAGCCGAACGAGCGCGTCGCTACGGGCAGCACTTCGCCGTTTGCAATATAGCCGCGCAGCTTGGCGTCCGACGTGCTCTGGAGGCGGAAGAACGTGATGTCTCCGGGAGCGATGTCGCCCTCGAGAGTGCCGTTTGTCACCTCAACGGGCAGACTTCTCGCCATGATCTTCTGGTACTTCATCGAGCAGGCCGCCAGCTTGGACGAGCAGGTGTTTCCGCAGTGGAATCCCATAAACGTGTCCTTGTGGGTGTAGTCGAACTTGCCCTCGATGTCCTCTTTGAACATGTCGGCGGGAACCGAGTTGTTGATATCAAGCAGCGTCACGGCGTCCTCGCTCACGCAGGTGCCGATGTACTCGCTGAGGCAGCCGTAGATGTCGACCTCACAGGACACGGGGATACCGCGGCCCGTAAGACGGCTGTTCACATAGCAGGGAACAAATCCGAACTGGGTCTGGAACGCGGGCCAGCACTTGCCGGCTACCGCCACGTATTTCTTGGAGCCCTTGTGGTTTTCTATCCAGTCGAGCAGGGTCAGCTCATACTGCGCCAGCTTGGGCAGTATTTCGGGCTTCATGTTGCCCTCGCCCAGCTCTTTTTCCATGTCGGCCACAACCTCGGGTATTCTCTCGTCGCCCGCGTGGTTGTTGAAAGATTCGAACAAATCAAGCTCCGAGTTTTCCTCGATCTCGACGCCGAGCTTGAACAGCTGATATATCGGCGCGTTGCAGGCCATGAAGTTCAGGGGTCTGGGGCCGAAGGAAATTATCTTGAGGTCCGACAGACCGATGACCGCTCTGGCTATCGGCAGGAATCCGTGTATCATCTCGGCGCATTCCTCGGCGGTGCCCACGGGATATTCGGGGATATACGCCTTTGTGCCTCTCAGATACAGATTGTAGCTTGCGTTGAGCATACCGCAGTAGGCGTCGCCTCTGTCGTCGCTGAGACAGCCGATGCTCTCCTCGGCGGCGGCCACGAACATCTTGGGGCCCTCGAACTGTTGAGCCAGCATGGTCTCGGAGATCTCGGGGCCGAAGTTGCCTAAGTACACGCAAAGCGCGTTGCAGCCCGCTTTTTTGATATCCTCGAGCGCCTGCTGCATATGTATCTCGCTCTCAACGATGCAGACGGGACATTCATAAATATCCGCCGCGTCATACTTGTCGGCGTAAGCCTTAACGAGCGCCTCGCGTCTGCTCACGGACAGAGATTCGGGGAAACAGTCGCGGCTTACGGCAACGATGCCGATTTTAACTTTTGGAATGTTGTTGATCATATTAGTACCTCCGTTTATTTAAAATTTATATAATATTCTTTAGTTTATTTTAATATATATTTTTCGGCAAGTCAACAAAAACTTATATTATAAGCTTGATTTTCGCCACTCTTCGGTTCTCCATGCCTGTCACCATGACCTTGTGGCCGTTGTATTCGAACCGATCGCCCAGCTCGGGCATTCTGGCGAGCTTTTCCATGACCCAGCCCGACACCGTGTTGGGGTCGTCCTCGTCGGGCTCCTCTCCTATAAGCTCCATAAAGTCCTCAAGGTCGGAGGAGCCCAGCACTTCGTACACGCCGTCCGAAAGCTTTTTGAAGTTCTCAACGAATTTGTCGTGCTCGTCCCAGATCTCGCCCACAAGCTCCTCGAGCACGTCCTCAAGCGTCACGATACCCTCGGTTCCGCCGTACTCGTCCACGACCACCGCGAAGTGGTTTTTGGACTTTTGCAGGGTTTTGATAAGGTCGGAAACGCTCATTGAGGGCAGAATGTAATTGACGGGCGATATGATATCGTCGATCTTTTCGCCGGTGCCCTTCTGCATCTGGTGGAACAGGTCCTTTTGGTGGATAACGCCGATAATGTTGTCGATCGTGTCCTTAAACACGGGCAGGCGCGAATATCCGGTGTCCAAAAAGGTGTCGATTATCTCACTCCTGTCGGTGCCCAGCTCCACGGCGCAGACGTCGATCCTCGGCGTCAGTATGTCCTCGACTTCGCGGTCGTTGAACTCGATGGCGCTCTTTATCAGGTCGCGCTCCTCGGGATCTATCTCGCCGCCGCTCTCGGCCTCGTCGACTATGGTTATCAGCTCTTCCTCGGTAATGCCGCCGCCGTCGTCTGACTTGATTATCCTGTCGATCAGCTTTTTCCACAGCCCGAACAGATAGTTAAACGGCGTGAGTATGACCGCGAAAAACGAAATGGGCTTTGACACCGCGATGGCGAATTTCTCGGGGCTCTCCTTGGCAACGTTCTTTGGCGTGATCTCGCCGAAAATAAGGACGAGCACCGTCATAACGACGGTCGAGACAGTGACGCCGACATTCCCCAAAAGGCCTGTGAAAAGCACGGTCGCGAGAGATGAGGATAGGATGTTAACGATATTGTTTCCGATCAGAATAGTGGACAGCAGTCTGTCATAGTTGTCCGAAAGCCTGTCAACAAGCTTCGCCTTTTTGTTGCCCTCTTTGGCGAGGTTCTTTATACGAATACGATTGATCGATGTGTAGGCCGTTTCGGTCGCGGAAAAAAACGCCGAAAAAGCGATAAGAAAAATAATTACAAGGCTAAGCCCGACATAACTGTCCATAATAAGTCAGCGCGCAAAAAATCGCGCTACTCCTTTCTTTTACATAAATTTTTACAAATATCATTATATCACCGCATAATATAAAAGTCAATATGTCAAAAAATTTTTAAAAATATTTTAACAATTTCCCTTGACAACTGTATAATACAGTGGTATTATATCAATATAACAATTGAACAGATGTTCAGATGTTTAAATGATTATAAGGGAGGCATAATTATGAAAAGCGATGATCATAAAAAAGCGAAAGCGATCACAAAAAAATATAAGATAGAAAACTTAGACTGCGCCCACTGCGGCGCGAAGATAGAAAAACTCATATCCGAGATGGACGGAGTGAGCGCTGCGGCGCTGTCGTTTCCGCTGATGCGGCTTTCGGTCACGGCCGACGATCCCGACAGGCTGATGCCCGCCATACTCAAGACCGCGCGCACGGTGGAGGACGAGATAAATTTCACGCCCGAGGAGCAAAAGCGGGAGGAAGAGGATGATGAAAAGTCCGAGCTTATAACGCTTATCGTCGGAGCCGCGCTGTATGTCGCGGCGCTCGCACTCGGAGCCTTGGGAGTCTTTGATTCGGCCCGGTGGATAAAGGTAGCGCTGCTTGCTGCGGCATATCTGACGCTTGGAGGCGGAGTGCTGCTGACGGCAGGGAAAAATATACTGAGAGGCAAGATTTTTGACGAGAATTTTCTGATGGCGATAGCCACGCTGGGCGCGTTCGCGATACGCGAATATCCCGAGGCGGTCGGCGTTATGCTGTTTTTCAGGATAGGCGAGCTGTTCGAGGATATCGCGGTCAAGCGCAGCCGCGGCAAGATAATGGAGGCCGCCGACATGCGCCCCGACACGGTCAATCTGATAAACGGCGAAGATGTTAAAACCATTCCCGCCGAATCGGCAGCGATAGGCGATATAATTCTTGTGCGCCCCGGCGACAGGATCCCGCTGGACGGAACGATAGTCGAGGGCGAGACGGGCATCGACACCTCGGCGGTGACAGGAGAGCCGCTGCCTGTGCGTGCGGCCGCGGGAGACAAGGTCATCTCGGGCTGCGTCAACACAACAGGCGCGATAAAGGTCAGGGTCGACAGTGAGCTTCGGGATTCGATGGTGTCGCGTATTCTCGAATCGGTCGAGAGCGCGGCCGAGAGCAAGCCGAAAATCGACGCCTTCATCACAAGATTCGCCGAGATATACACGCCTATAGTTGTTGCGGTCGCGCTTGTCACAGCGTTTATTATCCCGCTTGTGACGCGCCGGGAGTTCTACCCGTGGATATACACCGCGCTGACGTTTCTGGTAATGAGCTGCCCCTGCGCGCTTGTGCTCAGCGTGCCTCTGGCGTTTTTCTGCGGCATAGGCCGAGCGTCAAAGTCGGGCATATTGTTTAAGGGCGGCATAGTCATGGAGCAGCTGGCGAATATTAAAGCCGTCGTTATGGACAAAACCGGAACGGTCACCGAGGGCAGATTCGCGGTCCGCGATATTGAAGGGTCGCTCGACGAAAAGACGATCCTTGCCCTTGCGGCCTCGGCAGAGCTGGATTCCACCCACCCGATAGGCATAAGCATAGTTTCCGAGGCTCGCGAGCGCGGGATAGAGCCGAGCCGCCCCGAATCGGTCAGTGAAATTTCGGGCAAAGGCATAAAGGCGGTTATAGACGGAGACGAGGTCCTTGTCGGCAGCGATAAACTCCTTTCCGAAAACGGCGTTGAGTGCGCCTCGAACCCCGCGAATACGGGCACAACGGTTTATATAGCCAAGGGCGGCAGATACGTCGGCCGCGTAACGGTCGCAGACGCGGTGAAATCGGGAGCGGCCGAGGCGGTTGCGGAGCTTGCCCGCGGCGGTATTAAAACCGCCATGCTCACGGGAGACGCCCAATCGGCCGCCGAGACGGTCGCGAAACAGACGGGCATCGAAAAGGCCTACGCTGAGCTTTTGCCCACCGACAAGCTCGACAAGCTGCGCGAGATACGCGCCGAGAGCGGAAGCGTCATGTTCGTGGGCGACGGCATAAACGACGCGCCCGTCTTAGCGGGAGCGGACGTGGGAGCCGCCATGGGCAGCGGAGCCGACGCGGCCATCGAGGCCGCCGACGTGGTTTTCATGGGCTCAAATCCCGAGGCGGTCCCCGAATCGATCGCGATATCTAAAAGCACCGCCCGTATCGCAAGAGAGAACGTGGTGTTCGCGCTGGCGATAAAGATAGCGGTCATGATACTGGGTATCACCGGTATCTACTCAAACATGTGGCTGGCGGTATTCGCCGACACCGGAGTAGCCATGCTCTGCATATTAAATTCCGTTAGAATGTTATTTAAAAAATAAAAAAACCGGCGCGCCGATCAACATTCGGCGCGCCTTGTGACGCAGATACGAAAACAGAGTTTCCATAAACTCCCGGCTTGTGTATATGTCATCCGTTTAATTCCATGACTTTTCAGCCGATTTTACAATATTTCTTTATTTCTTATAGCAATTTCTTCCGCGTGTTTTGCTTTGAGTTTCGCGATCTCAAGAGCTCTTGCCCTTTTTTCGGCCGCGCTTAATCCCGAGGCCGCCGCCGGGGAATATGACTTTTTGGAAGTCGCTGTCTTTTTTGAGTTCTTGTTTTTTAACATAGCTTTGTTTTCGCTGTCAACAAGTCTGTTTGCCACCATTTCGGCATGCTCACGCTTATTTATTGCCAATTCAAGATTGGAAAACTTTTTGGATGTTGTTTCCTTATAATCGGCTGTTTTGGCATTATTCGATTTTTTTCGTAATTTTGACGCGGATCTGCGCGCCTTTTTCAGAGAATCCGGCTCGCTGATCGTTGCGTATTTTTTCTTTTTAAGAGGCACGTTCGAGCGGAAGAGCGCCTCGGTGCTGTCGTCTTTCCTGAATGTGCGCGGAAAATTCTTTGGGTTGAGCGCGCATCCCATTGCTCTGAAAAATCTTCCGTCGGCAAAGCGGTATCCCGGCATTTTTGCGTATGTATAAATAAATAATGTCGCCAACGCGAACAGAGCGACGGGAAGCCAAATCAGAAAATAGTTGGGATCAAACGTGAGGATCCCCTCGATATCTATATCGTTTCTCCACTCGTATATCGACACGGTAAGAAGCACGGAGTAAGCGATACTGCACAATGTTCCGACGAGGGAGACAAAAAAATTTACCACCTGGACCCCGCGATACGTAAATAAAGAAAGTCCCAGCGAAATAACGCCCAGCATAAGTATGACCGCCGCGAGCACGATCGTAATAAGGGCGGTATAACTCAGCGGTATCGCGAAATAATCAAAAAACTTCGCAAAATTCCCAAACGCGAACGATGAAATACTGAAGCGCTCGGTCACATCGCGCAGTTCCTCGGCCTCGACCGAAAGAGCGGGCAGGCGCTGCGCGGCAAACAACAACAACAGCGACAGAACCGCAAAAAGTCTGAATCCTATATTTTGCAGCACTTTGATATATATTTTTTCGGATTTCATCTGATTGCCTCCAAATTAGTTATTAATAATATTATAATAAAAACATCGGGATTCGTCAATACATATTTAAAAATTAACTCATATTGCCTCGAATCAGTCAAGAATTCCGAATTTGATTATTCTGCCCGAGCGCAGAAGGCCCAGCATTGACCAGTACATGATCAGAACCCGCGGCTCAAAAAGCGATGACTCAAGCATGGATGAGATCGATATTCCCAAAAGCGCCGCCAGACCCGCCGCGAAAACCAGCTTCTGTCTGGGTGTCGCCCTGAACATACAGGTGATAGACGAGTGAGCTATTCTTAATATATAATACATAAAGCCTATCATAAATATCGCGCCGACGTTGACAAGAATATTAAAATATATCGGACTTATTGTCACGTTGGGCAGGTTGATAAGAGAATGTCTGTCTCCGTAGTGAAGAGCCGAAATATTATACATATTCACAAAATTATCTGTGCTGACGCCAAATCCGTTCCGCCAAAAACCGCGGAATGCGTTAATAATGTTTTGAAAAAGATTGCCGTGTCCGCTCTCGCGCTGCCACATAAGTATAATATTATTTATCACGCGGTCGCTGAATGTGGGGGCGAGCAGCAATATCATGGGAATATATCGTCTGTCGATCAGCACGATAACTATTATAAGCTCGATAAAATACGCTATGAAAGCCGCTCTTGACTGCGTGGCGGTTATTACCCAGAACGACAAGCCCATAGTGAGCACCGAATATATAATGCGTCTGAGCGTGGATTTAAGCGTGATCGGATAGACAAACGCGAACGGAAACAGAAGCACAAGTATTTCCGCGAACACTTCGGAGTTATCGAAAACTCCGGTGATGGCCACACCGAAGTCACCCGGCGTTTTGGCCTGAACAACGCCGATAAAACACAACGCGATCAACGCGATGAACAAAAACAACAAGTGATTCTCAAGGTCGGTCTGCGTTCTTATCGCGAACGAGATCAAGAAAAACAAATCGACGGCGAGCAAAAAATATGAAAGTATTTTGCAGGCCGCGATCGGGATAGATATGCTCATCATCGCGATAAACATAGTGATAACCAGATTAATAAGTATAAAAATAACACCCGTTCTGTGGACGGCGTTGTGACTTATATAAATCAGAGCAATGCACGCGAAAACGGGGACCATGTAAAAATTATCCCAAAACCTCGCCGGAAAAAGCAGAACAAACAGCATAAATATTCCGATATAATACGCGTGGAATCGAATTTTTGACTTCGGGATATAAAAAGCCAGATGTCTTATCGCGTATGTGGTGTACCTGTAAAACGCGCTGGCATACCAGGCTTCGCCTACTTTTTTTGTGTTGAAAAATATCTCAAGATATTTATTGTTTAAAACGCTTTTTTCGACCCAGCCGATAAACTTATATGTGTAGCTTGACAAAAAATCATTTTTAAGGCGCGGTACCATAACGCCGGTTATCCAGAGGATAATCTCGTACAAAAAACTGTTTTTGTATGTGGCGATCAATGTGTCTTTCATGTGTTCTCCCGTTTTTGGTTATGATTTCGCTACTGCATATCGCTTATATATACCTCAAAAACCGTGTTGCCGATAACAAGCTGCATACTTTGTCCTATCAGATATACATTCTTATTTATTCTGATCCCGTGTTCGGCTTTGGCGGCCTCAACGGTTGTGGTAAATGCAGCTTCGGCTCTGGTCGGCTCGGGTGTGGGACGCGGCGTGGGAGTATTTCTCTTGACCCCGCGCTCTCTGTCATCACTGTTTTCCGAATCTTCGGAATCGCTCGAATCTTCCTCATCGGTATTTTCGTCGTCCGAATTATCTTCATCCGCGTTTTCGGAAATATCACCTTCACTGTCTCTATCGGATTCGGACTCGGTTGTTTCCGAATCTGAAGGAACATAGTCAATGATCGGCGTTACTTCAAAATCGGTAAGCTCTCCAACCTCGTCGCCCGTCGCGCCGTCAATACACAGCTCGCCTTGGTTGATCGTGTCAAACAGACGTATCGGAGCGCTCTCGCATACGTAAGTAAGCTTGTATTCGCGATACTCGCTCTCGTCGCCGCTGCCCGAAACGGACTTGTATATCAGCGCCAAAATACTGAGAAGTATGATAACTATGAGCAACAGGTCTATTATATTCAATTTCCAGATAATTTTTTTCTGAAGCATTTATCCCACCCCGTTACAAAACAAATACTTTGTTAATATATTATATCATGAACAAATATATTTTGCAAATATATTTTAGCGGCCGCTGTCGTCGAAGCTTATTTGTTCAATGCCCAGATCCGACTCTCTCACAAGAGCGCCTACCGCCGGATATGTTCTCGTCCTGAATCTGGACATATTTATGATGTCGGATTCTGTCGCGAGCGCGCAGCGGCTGACGACGCTGCCCTTTCTTGATGACATGATATTCACGCCCTGCGTGGAACGGGTGGTTTTGAGAGGTATCTTATCGGAGCTGACCGCCACCGCGCGTCCGCTGTCCGAGAACAAAACAATTTCGATTTTTTCGCCCTCGGGCACAAAAAACATTTCAACCATGGGCGACTTGGCGGAAAACGCTCCCGAAAGCTTTTTCCTGTTTGTTTTGGTTTGATAAGCCGCAAGCGGCACCTTCGCGGCTTTTCCGTTTTCAAAGCAGAATATAAGCTCGCCTTTAAAATCGTCGGTTACCGCCATACCCAGTATTCGTTCCTTGTCGGTCAGTCCCAACAGGTTCGGAATAAAATCGCCGAGCAGACTGGCCTTGCTGTCGGGAATATCGTAGGCTTTCATTTTGTAAGCCGTTCCGCCTTCGGCAAAGAATATGATCTCGCTGCTGTTTTTCGCCTCGACTTCCTGAACAAGCTCGTCGCCCTCTTTGACCTTTTGCTCGCCGCTGGTGCGCAAAGAAACAAGAGAGATCTTCTTTAGGTATCCGTCTCGCGTTCTGAACAGCTTTAAGCCGTAATCCGGAATAGTTTCATCTATTTTCGGCTCTTTTATCTCATCCGCCGAAATTATTTCTGTTTTGCGGTCTGACCCAAATTTTTTGGCTACCTGCTTCAGCTGTTTTTCGATCAGCTTGTTTATTCTGCGCTTGCTTTCAACCGTCTTGCGGAGATCGTCGAGCTCGTTTTTAAGGTTTTCTATCTCGGCTGTTCGCTTTAATATATAGTCTTTATTCAGATTGCGCAGTTTTATCTCGGCCACAAACTCTGCCTGCGCTCGGGTTATGTTAAAACCTCTCATGAGATTCGGAACGACCATGGAATCATCCTCGGTCTCGCGGACGATCTTAATAGCCTTATAGATGTCAAGCAGGATCAGGCTGAGTCCCTCAAGAAGGTGCAGCTTGGCGCTCTTTTTTTCGATATCATAACTCAGCGCGCGCTTGACGCAGCTGCGGCGGAACCTGAGCCACTCGCAGAGAATATCATTAACGCCCAGAACCATAGGCGAGCCCTCAACCAAAATATTAAAATTGCAGCCGAAGCTGTCCTGAAGCGCGGTCATTTTATAGAGCTTCGCCATGAGCGCGTCGGGATCGGTGCCGCGCTTTAAATCAATTGTGATCTTGAGACCCTTGAGATCAGTCTCATCGCGGACATCCGAGATCTCTCTCGCCTTGCCCGATTTCACCAAATCAACTATTTTGTCTATAATGACCTCAACGGTTGTGCTGTAAGGTATCTCGTATATGTCAATGCAGTTCTGCTTTTTGTCATATTTATATTTTGCGCGGACTTTGATCGAGCCTCTGCCTGTGCGGTATATCTCGTCTATTTCGGCCTTGTTGTATAGCAAGCGTCCGCCGGTCGGAAAATCGGGCGCGGGCATGATCTCCGACAAATCAGCCTCCGGGTCCTTCATGACCGCGATCGTCGCGTCGCACAGCTCGCGCAGATTGAAGCAGCAAATATTCGACGCCATTCCGACCGCTATACCCTGGTTCGGATTTGCCAGAATATTCGGGAATGTAGTGGGAAGAAGCGTGGGTTCCTTCATGGAACCGTCGTAGTTGTCAACAAAGTCGACCGTGTCCTTGTCGATCTCGCCGAACAGCTCGGTGCATACCGGGCACAGCTTGACCTCGGTATAACGCGCGGCTGCGTATGCCATATCGCGAGAGTACACGCGGCCGAAGTTTCCCTTTGACTTGACAAGAGGAAGAAGAAGAGCCCCGTTTCCGTCGGTAAGTCTCACAAGCGTTTCATATATCGCCGCGTCGCCGTGGGGATTAAGGCGCATCGTCTGTCCCACGATATTAGCGGATTTTGTGAGGGAGCCGTTTATAAGACCCATTTTATACATGGTATAAAGCAGCTTGCGGTGCGACGGCTTGAGCCCGTCGATCTCGGGTATTGCCCTGGAAATGATAACGCTCATGGCGTACGGCATATAATTGTTTTCCAGAGTATCGGTTATCTGTTGTTCTTGTATTATAGGTTTTTTCATAATATGTTTTCCAATTCTTTATAATTTTAAAATTAAAAATAAGTTATAACGTATGTTTTATGACACGTCGATCAGGTCTATATAGTTGTGGCCGCTTTCGGCGATATGCTCCTTGCGTCCGCTCAGATTGTCGCCGAGCAGCAGATCAAATATTTCCTGCGTCTTTTTAACGTCGTCGGGCATGATCTTGATAAGCCGCCGCGTCTCGGGATTCATGGTAGTGCGCCACATCATGTCGGGCTGGTTCTCACCGAGACCCTTGCTGCGCTGGATCGTGTATTTTTGACCGTCAATTTTCTTGAGTATGTCGGACTTTTCCTGCTCGTTAAACGCGAAATATGTGTTTCTTTTGGTATTGATCTCGTATAGCGGCGACTCGGCTATATACACGTATCCTTTTTCGATAAGAGTCGGCACAAGCCTGTAGATCATCGTAAGCACCTGGGTGCGGATATGGAATCCGTCAACGTCGGCATCGGTGCATATTATGATCTTGCTCCACCGAAGATTGCTCATGTCAAACGAGCTCAGGTCCTTGTTATGCTTTGACTTGATCTCAACGCCGCAGCCGAGAACGCGCAGCAGATCGACAATGACGTCGCTGTTGAATATCTTGTCGTACTCGGCTTTCAGGCAGTTTAGAATTTTTCCTCTCAGCGGTATAATTGCCTGAAACTCGCTGTCCCTGCCCAGCTTGCAGGCGCCCAGAGCCGAGTCGCCCTCAACGATATAGACCTCGCGTTTTTCGGGGTCTTTGCTGCGGCAGTCCACAAATTTTTTTACTCTGTTTGAAACGTCCAAGTTTCCGCCGAGCTTTTTTTTCACGTTGATACGGGTTTTTTCGGCGGTTTCGCGGCTGCGCTTGTTCACAAGTATCTGAGCGCATATTTTGTCGGCTTCCATCTTGTTTTCTATAAAATATATATCAAGAGTCTTGCGCAGGAAATCGGTCATTGCGTCTTGGATAAACTTGTTGTTTATCGCCTTTTTGGTCTGGTTCTCATAGCTTGTCATGGTGGAGTATGAGTTTGAGACCAGTATAAGGCTGTCCTGAATATCGCTGTATTGGATCTTTCCCTCATTTTTGTTATATTTGTTTTCGGATTTTAAATATTTGTCCACAGCGTACACAAAGGCGTTTCTGACCGCCTTATCGGGCGAGCCTCCGTGCTCAAGGAAGCTTGAATTGTGATAATATTCGGTTGCGCTGATCTCGTTTGAGAAGCAAAAGGCGAAGCTCATTTTGAGTTTGTATTCGGGCAGATCATCGCGGTCCCTGCCGCTGCGCTCCGCCTCGGCAAAATACGGCTCGGTAAACGCCTTGCCGCCCGAAAGCTCCTTTACATAGTCAACTATACCGTTTTCGTATAAAAATTCAAACTCCTCAAATTTTCCGCGGCCGATCTCGTTTTTGAGAACAAATCGAATTCCCGGGTTCACCACGGCCTGGCGCTTTAACGTGTCCTTATAATAATCAAGAGGTATGTCGATATCGGTAAATACCTTCAGATCGGGCCTCCAGAGTATTTTTGAGCCTGTGTGCCTGTGGCGGAAGGGCGTTTTTTTAAGACCGCCGATATTTTTACCTTTTTTGAACTCAAGCTCGTATTTATATCCGTCGCGCATGATAACCACGCTCATAAATTCCGAGCTGTATTGCGTGGCGCACAGGCCGAGACCGTTAAGTCCCAGACTGAATTCGTAGTTTCCGCCTGTGTTGTTTTTATATTTGCCGCCCGCGTAGAGCTCGCAAAAAACCAGCTCCCAGTTGTTCTTTTTTTCCCGCTCGTTATAATCGACGGGAATTCCGCGGCCGAAATCCTCGACCTCGATCGATTTATCCAAAAATCTTGTTATTGTTATAATATTTCCGAAGCCCTCTCTGGCCTCGTCTATCGAGTTTGAAAGGATCTCGAACATCGAGTGCTCGCATCCGTCAATTCCGTCCGAGCCGAATATTACGGCGGGACGCTTTCTCACTCTGTCGGCGCCTTTGAGTGCCGTTATGCTTTGATTATCGTACTTTTTCGCGCACATATATTTCTCCTTATGTTGCTCTTTAAACAATTCAAATAATTATATCATAAATATATTTACATGTAAAGGATTTTAAATCTTACTTTATTATTACAAATAATGTTTAATATATGATTTTATTGCGCTATTTCATATTTTGAGTTGAGAATAACAAGATTCTGCGGAAATTTGCGGTCAAGGCTCCAGTAGCCGAATCCGAACAAATTATATCTATCGGCCAGTTCATATTTTGCCGTTATGCTTCTCGCGTCCTCGAACCAGATTTCATGCCGCTCACCGGTTTCGTTTCGGTACTCGAACCATGGTGTTTGAGCCGTCTCATCGTAGTTTATCTCGGCTCCGTAGCGCTCCGCGATTTGCACCGCGCGAACGGGAGACAGCGACACGGCCTTTGTCACGCCCTTCATGTAGGGGAGCGGCCAATCGTAGCCGTAGGTCGGTATGCCCATAAATATTTTGTTTGGCGGGATCCTCGTAACGGCGTATCCAATAACTCTCTCGACCGAGCCTATCGGAGCGACCGCCATCGGCTCGCTGTAGGTGTAGCCCCACTCGTAGGTCATCAGCAGCACCTTGTCAACAGCCGCGCCGATCGCGGCGTAGTCATGCCCTTCATACAGGGTGCCCGGTTGATCGTCGCTTGTTTTCGGCGCCAGCGCGGAAAACAGCGGATATCCGAGAGGAGCTATACGGCCGCGTATATACTCCAAAAATTCAACATAGTCATTTTTTTGCGCCGGGTCTATAAACTCAAAATCCACGTCAAGGCCGCCGTAGCCTTTGTTTCTAATATTCTCTATGATTTGATCGGTCAGGGCTGTCCGCAATGCCTCGCTGTCAAATACAAGAGTGGCGCGGTCGCTGCTAAATGTTCCGTATTCGGTGAGCGTTGACAGGTGCATAAGCGATTTTACCGAAAGCGCATCCGCCAGATCGATCATCGGCGTGTCGCCCTCAAGGTCAACAAGATCACCGTTGGCGCTTATTCCGTAGGTAAACGGCGTTTGATATGTCATAAACGGCAGCTGTTCCCGCAGCAGCTCAAGCGATATAAACGGGTAGGCGTATCCGTTTGTCTGAACGGTACGGATTTTGTTGCCGCTTAAAGTGATGTTCAGCGTCTGTCCGGCAGAAATGTTAGGAGCGCCGCCGAGAAAATAATTGTTCCTGTAAAGGGCTTTAAGGCTGACGCCGTACCGCGCGGCTATCGACGAAAGGGTCTCGCCGGGCGCGACGACGTGTGTTATGTCCGCCTCGGATATTACAAGCGCCTGGCCGACAACCGCTTTTGAATCAAAAGTCAGACCGTTGTCGGCAAGAAGATTCATCAGCGGAATATTGTACAGTTCGGCTATCTGCGAAAACGTTTCTCCGCTTTTTACAATATGTATCAACATATAATACCTCCAATCATATTTATGCGATATTATTATCTGATATTATATGTTGCCGCGCGGCTTTATGCCATAAAAATAATCCGACATAATATCGGATCATTTTTTATATATTTCTGTTAAAAATCATCTTGACCCGAACCCGAATACTGAAGCTCAGGCTTTTTAATGCTTACCTTCGTTCCGGCTTCTATCGAGCTGACGATAAACGCGTTTCCGCCGATGGTCGCTCCGTCTCCGATTACCGTCTCGCCGCCCAATATGCTGGTCTCGGAATAGATCGTGACATTGTTGCCTATTGTCGGATGGCGTTTGACGCCGCGCAGTTCCTGCCCCTTTCTGGTTGAGAGCGCGCCCAGCGTCACGCCCTGATAAATTTTCACGTTGTCGCCTATCGTCGTGGTTTCGCCGACGACAATGCCCGTTCCGTGGTCTATGCAGAACCGCTTTCCGATAGTGGCTCCCGGGTGGATGTCGATCCCTGTTTGGCTGTGGGCGTGCTCGGTCATGATCCGGGGGATCATCGGAACATTAAGCAGCTGCAGCTCGTGGGCGATCCGATAGACGGTTATGGCGTAGAGTCCGGGGTATGAGAAAATTACCTCATCGGTGCTGCTGGCGGCCGGGTCGCCGTCAAAAGCGGCTTGAACGTCCGTGTAAAGATATTCGCGGATCATCGGAATTTTCTCAAGAAACCTGTCGGTTATTTCCTCGGCCCTGTTCTCAAGGGTCGATTTGGGGCACTCGCTGCACATGTCGCCGCTGCCGAGCGCGCGGGCGATCTGTTTTCTCAGGTTATACTGGATAAACTCAAGGTGCTCGCCCACTATATAGCGTATGTACTCCGAGCGTATTTTGCTGTTGTCAAAATATCCCGGAAACAATATTTTTCTGAGCCTGTCAATGATCTCTATTATGATCTTTTTGTTGATCATATTTTCCTCGTCGATACGGCTTATATCCTTGTGAGTTTCATAGCTTTTTATTATCTTATTCACAAGATCTTCGGTATCAAATTTCACTAAAATCACCTTTCCGAAACACGATTTGTATGATTGGATAATAACATATCCGAGCGGTTTTGTCAATATTTACGGATTTGACATTTAAACTTATATTAAATCTATTGTTAAAAATATTATTCTATGATATAATATTTCAAAACTTACACGGGAGCATTGATATGGAGAATCAATTTGAAAGAACCGAGCTTTTGCTCGGAAAAGACGGAGTAAAAAAACTGGCCGCGTCGCGCGCGGCGGTGTTCGGTGTCGGCGGCGTGGGAGGATACGCGGCCGAGGCGCTCGCCCGCGCGGGCGTTGGCGCCATCGACTTGATCGACAGCGATAAGGTCAGCATCTCGAACATAAACCGACAAATAATCGCGACCCGGAAAACAGTCGGCAAATACAAGGTCGACGTGATGGCAGAAAGAGTTGCGGACATAAACCCGAATATCAAAGTCCGCTCGTTCAGAACATTTTATTTGCCCGAGACGGAAGAGGAGTTTGACTTTAAAAATTATGATTATATAATCGACGCGGTCGACACGGTTACCGCAAAGATCGCTCTTGTCGTTAACGCCGATAAAGCAAACACGCCGATCATCAGCTCGATGGGCGCGGGCAACAAGCTTGACCCGACAGCGTTTGAAGTGGCGGATATCTATGAGACCTCGGTCTGTCCTCTCGCGAAAGTAATGCGATATGAGCTGCGGCGCAGAGGAATAAAAAAGCTCAAAGTCGTCTACTCAAAGGAAAAGCCTATAAAGCCGATCACTTTAGCTGAAGGAGGCGGAAGCTCGGCTTCGCGCAAAGCCGTACCCGGCAGCGTGTCATTCGTTCCGTCCGTCGCAGGGTTGATAATAGCAGGCGAGGTTATAAAGTATCTGGCGGAACTTGATAAACGGTAACACAAAAAATCCCCGATTATTTTCGGGGATTTTTATGCTTATCTTTAAAATCTGACCGCTCCGATCAGTTTTTCGGCGTTCGGGAAGAACCGCTCTCGGCTCAAGCCCACAAGGAATTTAACAAACTCGTCGTCATGCGATTTATTAACGGCCGACGCTATTGTAAATTTAAGCATTCCGAAAGCAAGAAACAAATCGTTCATCTGCTTCATGCCCTCTTCTCCCAACGAGCCGAAACGCGCTTTTAGCAAATCATTCCAAAGTCGGAGACCCGTCTCGTAATCAAGGTCAAGTATCATATGCGGGCGTTCGGGATTTTCTTTTCCCGCGATAACGTGGGTCAGAGCCATTCCCAAATAGTCAAATATCGGATGGCCGTAGGTTATATCCGCCATATCTATAAGCACAAGCTCGCCGTCCTGGATAAGCACATTTTTGGTGTGAATGTCACCGTGCACAAAAGTGTTTCTGTCAGGCACGCTGTTTATGATCTTGTGTATCAGTTCTATCTCGTCGGCGGTCAAAAATCCTGACATCTCATCGGTCCACTGATTATACAAATCTTTGATATTCGATAAGCGGCTTGTGTCCGCCTCGGTCGTGTGGAGCGTGTTTACAAGCTCGGCGTATTTTCCGGAATACTCGTCGAACCTATCGGGATTTTTCTTTATGGCGCTTGCCAAAGTCTCAGCGTTTATAAGCTCAAAAACCGAGCCGTAACAATTCCCGCATTTTACAACATCAAACGGAATAGCGGTCGGTAAGCCCGAGACAAACGCGTTTCTGGCGTATTCGATCTCGCGCTCGATCTCGCTCAAGGGCTCCGATTCTTTGTAAAGCTTGAGTATAGTGTCTCCGTTTATGCGGTAAACCGTTCCGTGTCCGCCTTGACCGATGATCTCGCAGCCGTCGACCGACATCTCGCGGAACGCTTTTTTAACGTCTATTATCTCCGAAAATCCCGTCATATCAAAAATTTCATACACATCCGCTAAGGCGTTGATAACCTTCGAATCGGGAACCGCCTTTTTAAGCTTTAGCACAATTCTGAGGCCCGCGCTCGATATATACTCGCAGCCCTCCGCGTCAAGAACAACGCTCTCGGGAGCGTTTTCGTCGATCAATCCGAATATTTCGCTCTCGGCGTCCGCGGCATTGCCCGAATCAATTCTGAGCGGCAGCTTAATAGTCAAGCTTTTCCCTTCTGATATATGTTCCATAATTATTTTATTCCCTCCGTATTTAGATTATATTACTCTAAGAATTTATCGCGCAGAGTATTAATGTCGTCGTCCGAAAGGCCGAGGCCTTCTTTCAGATAGTTAATAACCGAATCGTATTCTGTTTTAACGCTCTCAAGGGCGAGATCCAGATAATGCTCGTTGACCGAAGCCGCTAAGCCCACAAACTCTCTTGTTTCATCCTCGTTGAGGCCGAGCTCCGCCGCTTTTGCCTCGTTTTCCTCGATCAGGTCTTTATACGCCTCATTGGTTAAAAGGTAGTCCTGCTTTACCGTCTCATCGTCGGCGCCCAGCGCGTATAGGAGCAGCACCGCCGCCATTCCCGCTCTGTCCTTGCCCTGAGTGCAGTGCCACAATGCCGCGCGTCCGTCCTCAAGCGTAAGCAGTTTGTTAAAAAATTCGGAGTATGCCTTTTTGCCCTCGTCGCTCACAAGCATAGTTTTATAAATGCTCGACAGTCCGTTATGTTTTGCGAGCACCACATTACGCTGATCGGGATCGCCCGAGGCCATCGCGGCGACTATAGCCGCTTTTGTCTCGTCGTCGTATCCTGACGAGGCTAATACAGGCAGGGATAAATTTTCGGCTCCGGGTATTTCTTTATCGGGCCGGGCCTCTCGCTCGGATCCCATGCGGAAATCAAATATGTATTCAAGCTTGTACTTATCCGAAAGGGTCTTGACGCCCTCGTCGGTCAGCGCGTCGAGCGCCGCGCTTCTGAGCAGCACGCCGTCCTTGATTTTTTTGCCGTCCGCGCACACATATCCGCCAAGCTGTCTGGCGTTGGCAACACCGTCAAGCTCGATCGCCTGAGTTGAATATGAGATCTCAGCGGGCTGCTCGGTCTGTTTCGCGTTGTTCGCTACATTGTTTCCCGCGCACGCGGCAGTCAAGACAACAGACAGTGCGGCAGCCGCGGTGGCTATTCTTTTAAAAATTTTTGTTTTCATAGATCAATTTTCCTCCGTTATCATAATATTTTGGTTTGCTTCCAGTATTCTGATCGCGCTTAACATAGCGTCAACATTTGGAAATACCGAGTCTTTCAGCACTTCAGCCACTCGCTCGGAGCCCGCGCCCATTGACGCCAGTATAATGGTATAAGCGTATCTCAACATCGCAAACGCGTCAATGCCTTTAACGACCGTTTCGGTATCGGCAGGGCTCAAGTCGGCAAAGTACAGATCGGTGAATTTTTCTATAAATTTTTGGCACATCTCATTATTCATTCCGAGGTATTTTTCGGTCTTGCTTATTCCATTTAAAAATTTGTACGCGAAAAATATATTTGCCAAGTCATATACCGGGTGTCCGCATTTGATCTCGTCCATGTCGATCAAGAGCATTTCGTCGCCCTGCATCATTATGTTTCTTGCGTGCATGTCGCCGTGGACGATCGTGTCCTTTTTGGGGATCAGGTCGATTATGTCCATAAGAGTATCCCACTCGTTTTCGGTGATAAAGTCCTTTTCAGACTCAAAACACAACTTATACACATCGTTGACCTGCGCGGAGGTCACATCGCTGAATTTGGTGGAATGGACACATCTCATTAGTTTCACGTATTTTTCGACGTACTCATCAAGGCGCTCGGGCTCGCTCACAATTCTGCTTGAAAGCGTGTTTGATTTGATAAGCTCAAAAACAACTCCGTATTTGTCGCCGCATTTGACTATGTCATATGAGATGGCGGTCGGAACGCCTTTTATAAAAGCCTGCTTCGCGAGATTTATCTCTTTTTTAATGTCTTCTATTCCGGCGCTCTTGTATATTTTAACGATCGTGTCGGAATTAATTCGGTAAACAATGCCAAAACCTCCCTCGCCGATTTTCTCGCATCCCTCGACCGAGATCTCGCGCATCGCCTTCTCAACGTCAATTATGTCCGAAAATCCGGTCATGTCGAAAACCTCGTACACGGCGGGCGACGCGTTTATGACCTTTGAGTCTGATACGGTCTTTTTGAGCTTGAGTATCACTCTGAGGCCCGCGCTTGATATGTACTCGCAATCCGCGGCGTCAAGTATGACCTTGCTTGGGGCGTTTTTGTCGATCAAGTCAAAAATTTCTTTTTCGACCTTCGACGCGTTCGCCGAATCGATCCTGTCAATAAGGTGTATTGTCAGCGAACCGTTTTCAAAATTGCTGTTCATTAAATTCTCCTTTACTTATATGATTTTATTATGTATTATTTTTCAAGAAACTTATTTCTCAACGTTTCTATGTCGTTATCCGACACGCCGATGTGGTTCAGATAACCGCGGACAGAGCCGTATTCATTCTTGACGCCGCCTATCGCCAGATCAAGATAAAAATCGTTAACGCCGTAGATCATCATGAATTCCCTTTTATCTTCGGGGGTTAAACCACAGCGCTCTCCAAGCTTTTCGAATTTTGCGATATCCTCGGCGTAGAACTCGTTTGAAAGCAGATAATCCTGCTTAACCGTCTCATCCGAGGCGCCCAGCGCGCAGAGCAGAAGCGCCGACGCGAGGCCCGCTCGGTCCTTGCCTTGGCTGCAGTGCCACAGAACCGCACCGTCGTCCGGAGTGTTTAAAAGCACATTAAAAAATCCCGCGTAGCCCTTTTGACCTTCATCGCGCAGCAAAACGCTTGAGTACATTTTTTCGACTTCTTTGGCCTTGAGACTTTTGACTATCATGTCAAGCACTCTCGGATTCGTGTCAATGATCGACGGTCCGGTTTTATTCGCGTTAAAAAATTTTCCCATCATTTCGAAGGTTTTCTCGGAATATGAAAAATTCTCATATACGGTGAACGAGTTGTAGGCGGCGCCGCGGACCGTCTTATCGCTAACCAATTTTTTCTCAACCTTCGTTCGCAGGTCAATTATATTTTTGAGACGGTATTTTTCCTCAAGTATTTTCGCGTCGCTGCTGGAAAGAGTTGTAAGCGCGGCGCTTCTGAGCAGCGCGCCGTCTTTGATCTTTCGGCCGTCCGCGCATACGTACCCGCCGAGCTGTCTCGCGTTCGGCACGCTTGTGAGATGTATCGCGCGATCAACACGCTCGTTTTTGTTTTCAACGTTCATTAAGTATCCTCCTGTTCTTTACATAATATTCTTATTATATCACATTTTAAGCCGCGTAAATAACCGTTTATGTCAAAAAACGGCTATTTCACGTCAAATCTATGTATCAGATTCATACGGTCAAAACCGTGTCGATCGCCACCGTCCACGGCGTGAGCAGCTCAAATAAAACAAACAGCCCAAAAAGCTCCAAAAAAAACTGCGGGCGCAATAATCAAAACTCGTCTTAAAATTTTATTCACTAACTGATTTCTCCCGATTATTTACTTTTTCTTGATTTAATGAAACAAATTTATTCAGTTTGTCGGCGGTTTGTGTTTTTCGCGCTTTGCTTATGTGGGTATAGATGTCTCGAGTTACTTGAATTGTTGAATGGCCCAAAAGCTCTTGTGCGTCTTTTACGTCGATCTCGGCCTCAAAAAGAATAGTGGCGTACGCGTGGCGCAGTTGGTGAGGGGTGATCGAAAGGCCCGTTTCGGATAAATATTTTGCCCACAAACGATTAAAATTGCCGTTCCTGATCAATTCTCCGTTATGGTTCGGGAAAATCAGATCGGATGTGTTTTTTTGTTTGAGCTTCGAGGCAAGGCAGTCAAGCAGAATAACATCACGATATCCGGCCTTGGTTTTGGGTTGTTTTATGTTGGGTATGTTGCCGACGTAATACACGGATTTGTTCACATGAATTATTTTGTTTTTAAAATCAATATCATTATATGTGAGCGCCAGAGCTTCGCCGCGTCTAAGTCCCGTGTACAGAATGAAATATGCAAACAAGCCGAATGTTTTGTTTATGCTGTTCTTTACCGTTTCAATTTCCTCGGCGGTCGGCAGCTCCCTTTTTGTTTGGGGAAGATTTTTGGGAACGGATATATATTGGCACGGATTATTTTCAATATAATTATTTATTACGCCGTATTTAAACACCTGATTTATGATCTGCAGCCGTGATTTTACTGTTTTCATGGCATAACCTTTATCTGCCAGTATGTGCAGGAAAATATCAATGTCCTTTGACGTAATATCTTTTATTCCTTTACCGGAAAAATGCTCGGTAATTTGTTTGAGGGCGGGTCTGTATTGTTTTATTGTGTTGTGCTCAACCGTTTCGAAATGTTTATTTGCCCACTCGCCTGCAACCGACTCAAAGGATCTCCCTTTTTCAGCGGCTTGATGATATTCAAGCATTTTTCTGTTTATATCTCGTTCGGATTTGCCGTAAAATGAAACAATTCTTCCGTTTATGCGGATTTGACGGCAATAGCGTCCGTCTTTACGCCTTATTAATTTGCCCATAAAAATACTCCTTCCGCAAAAAAATCAACATATCGCAGAAATTCCCGAACAGTCTGTGGAAAATTTATTAAACATTAATTACTATACCACAAATGTTTATCTAAGTCAATTATTTGAGTTATTCCCAAAATCGATAATTATTAAAGTTTTTTTAAAACGCAAACAAGGACCTCAAAATTGAGATCCTTGGTCTTTTTCGAGACTTTTATACAGAATCGATCAATTTCCCGATCCCATCATATGCTTTTTCGAGGCGGTGATAGTGTTGCGCATCAGCATTGTTACCGTCATCGGTCCCACACCTCCCGGCACCGGGGTGATCGCGCCTGCAATCGGCTCGACCTCATCAAAATCCACGTCGCCGCAAAGCTTGCCGTTTTCGTCTCTGTCCATGCCTACATCTATAACGACCGCGCCGGGTTTTACCATATCCGCTTTGACAAATTTGGCGATCCCCACAGCCGCGACCAAAATATCGGCGCGCTTTGTTATTTCGGCGAGATCTTGGGTGTGCGAGTGGCACGTCGTCACGGTGCCGTTCTCGTGCAGCAGCAGCATCGACATCGGTTTGCCCACAATGTTGCTGCGTCCGATGACGACGCAGTTCTTTCCGTCAACGCTGACTCCGCTCTCATGTATCAGCTCCATGATGCCCGCGGGCGTGCAGGGCAGAAAGTCATAGTCGCCTATCATAATTTTGCCCACGTTGACGGGATGAAAGGCGTCCACGTCCTTGTCGGGTCTGATATTGTTGATTATAACGCTGTCATCGAGGTGCGCGGGCAGCGGCAGTTGCACCAGAACTCCGTCGATCTTGTCATCGTTGTTGAGTTTGTCTACCAAATCGAGCAGTTCCCGCTCGGTGGTTTCCTCGGGAAGTTTGTGCATTTCGGAGTATATGCCAACATCCTCGCAGGCTTTTTCTTTGTTGCGAACGTAGACCTTGGAGGCCGAGTCGTCGCCGACCAGAACCACCGCGAGCCCCGTTGTTTTGCCGCGAGATTTAAGTTCGGCCGTCTCATTCTTGAGTTCGTCCTTTATTCTTTGAGAAACGGTTTTTCCGCTGAGAATTTTTGCCATTGTTTGTTTTCCTCCTGTGTGTATTTTGATTTTTATTATTATACGGTTTTATAAGACATTTTTTGTCGAAGCCGATCAGATCCCGCCGTCCGGCTTTGATAAGCGCGCGGCGCACGAGCTCGTGATTATTTGGGTCGCGGTACCGGAGCAGCGCGCGCTGCATCTGTTTCTCCTCGTAGGTCTTGGGAACATACACCGGTTTCATGGTGCGCGGGTCGATCCCCGTGTGATACATGCAGGTCGAAATGCTGCCCGGTGTGGGATAAAAATCCTGCACCTGCTCCGGGCTTATTCCGTTGTCGCGCAGATATTCCGCCAGCTTTACAGCGTCTTTCAGCGTGCAGCCGGGGTGCGATGACATCAGATACGGCACCATGTACTGCTCCTTGTCAAGCTCAGCGTTTACCGCGTTGAATTTTTTGCGGAATTTTTCATAGACCGCGTGCTTCGGCTTGCCCATATATCCCAGGACGGTGTCCGAGATATGCTCGGGCGCCACGCGCAGCTGCCCGCTGATATGGTGCGCCGAAAGCTCTTTGAGAAACGTGTCATCCTTGTCAGCCAGAACATAGTCGAATCTGACGCCGCTGCGCACAAACACTTTTTTCACGCCCGGCAGCGCCCTGAGCGCGCGCAGAAGCTTTAAATAATCGCTGTGGTCCGCGATAAGATGAGGACAGGGTTCGGGGAACAGGCATTGTCTGTTTTTGCACACGCCGCGTTTTTCCTGCTCCCTGCATGACGGAGCGCGAAAATTGGCGGTCGGGCCGCCGACGTCGTGTATATATCCTTTAAAGTTTTTGCGTTTCGTGAGCTTTTCCGCCTCGCGCAGGATCGACTCGCGGCTTCTCGCGGTCACTGTTCGGCCTTGGTGCAGTGTCAGCGCGCAGAAATTGCAGCCGCCGAAGCAGCCGCGGCATGAGGTTATTGAAAACTCGACCTCTTTGACAGCGGGCACACCGCCCATTTTTTCGTACGAAGGATGATAGGTCCCGGCGTAGGGCAGCTCGTAAACATCGTCAAGCTCACGGGTCGAAAGCGGCGCGGCGGGCGGATTCTGCACGATATATCTGTCGTTGTCAAGCTGTATAAGCGGTCTGCCCCTGATGTGATCCTGTTCTTCATATTGGGTTTTTGTCGCCTCGGCGTATTTGTATTTATCGTCTCTGACTTCCGCAAACGAAGGAAGCATTATTCCGTCGGCGGGCAAAGCCGAGCTTTTGCTTTCGATATATACGGTGCCGTCGATCCCTTTGATCTCCGAAACGGGCACACCTGCGCCAAGCAGTTCGGCTATCCCGATGATCGAGCGCTCACCCATGCCGAAGGACAGCAGATCCGCGCCGCTGTCGATCAGTATGCTGCGGCGCACCCTGTCGCTGTGGTAGTCGTAGTGGGCGAAGCGGCGCAGGCTGGCCTCAATGCCTCCGATTATTATCGGCACATCTCCAAACGCCTCGCGAATTCGGTTGCAGTAAACGATCGTCGCGCGGTCGGGACGTCTGCCCGCCTTTCCTCCGGGGGAATAAAGGTCGGTGTTGCGCACTTTTTTGGCGGCGGTGTAGCGGTTCACCATCGGGTCAATATTGCCCGAGGACACCAAAAAACCCAGTCTCGGTCTGCCGAGTATCTTAAAGCCCTCGCAGTCATGCCAATCGGGCTGCGAAATAATTCCGACGGTGTAGCCGCGGCTTTCGAGAACGCGCGAAATAACGGCGTGCCCGAAACCGGAATGGTCCACATAGGCGTCGCCGATCACGTACACGAAGTCTAGGCGCTCAATTCCGCGCTCTTTCATATCCTCCCGCGAAACGGGCAAAAAATCAAAATTATCCATAGGATAATTATAACATTATAAGCGGGGCAAGTCAACATAGTAATTAGTGATTAGTGAATAGCGATTAGACCTCGGCCGCATGCTTAGGCGCCCCTCGGGGGAGCTGGCGCCGTAAGACGACTGAGGGGGTTGTTCCGAATCGCATGGGAAACCCCTCTCCGCCCGCAAGCGGGCACCTCTCCCCAAGGGGCGAGGCAGACGGGCGGATAATATCCGCAAAAAAAGCTCTCCCCCGAAGGGGAGAGCCGAAAAACCGATCAATGATTTTTAACTCTTGACATTATTGTCGCGGCTTCCGCGCGCGTGGCGGGATCCTTGGGATTGAACATTCCGTCCGCTCCTGTCAGGATTCCCTGCTCACTGAGCGCCGATACGTACGGCATAGCGTACGCTTCGATGTACGCCGCGTCGCCGTAGCTTACGGCCGCGTCGGATGTCAGATCCAGTCTGCGTCCGACTATCGCCGCTATCTGCTCGCGGGTGATATTGTCGTCGGGACTGAATGTTGTCTCGCTTGTGCCGTTCACTATGCCTGCTGCCTGACCCGCCGCAACGTAAGGCGCGAACCAGTCTGTGTCCGCAACGTCGGCGAATGTCGAGGCGCCGCCGGGAGTGATGCCGAACAGCATTACCGCTATCTTGGTGAACTCCGCTCTGGTTATCGGGTTCTCGGGCATAAACAGTGTGGGTGTTTCGCCGTTGATGATACCCGCGTTGTAGAGATCCATGATATAGCCGTATGCCCAGTATCCTTCGGGAACATCCTCAAATACCTGTGTTCCGGGCTGAACGGGAGCTGTTGTCGCGCTCGTTCCGGGAACAATTGTAGCCGAGGGCGCGGACGAAGCGCCGGGTTCCGAAGTGGGAGCGGGTTTAGCCGTGGCCGAGGCTCCGCCTGTCGTGAAGTTGGAGTTGGTGCCGCCTGTGCCTCCGCCTCCGCCGGTTGAAGGTCTGCGCGTGGGAGCGGGGGTCGATGCGGGTTCATCCGAAGGCTGCGTTGTGGGCTCGCCCGAAGGTTCGGATGTAGGCTCGTTTGTGGGAACGGGCGCCGCCGTCGGCTCAAATGTGTTGGTTACGCTGATATCAACAGAGTAAGTGTTGCCTTTATCATCGCTGATTATAACGGTATTCGTTCCGTTGGGCAGAGTGCTGAGGTATTCGGGTGTGAATGTGATCACGCCGTTTTCAACTTTATAGCTGTCGGCGGGAACGACAGAGCCGTTAACCGTTATCTGAGATACGTTTGCCGATGCGTCGGGCAGAGTTACAACAACATTCTCGGGAGCCGCTCCGTCAAATTTCTGATCGGGGAGAGGCTCAGGCGTGGCTGTGGGCTCGGGTGTCGCGGTCGCGTCTGTTCCCGGCTCGGGAGTAACGTCAGTTCCCGGCTCGGGAGTAACATCTGTTCCCGGTTCGGGAGTAACGTCTGTTCCCGGCTTGGGAGTAATGTCTGCGCTCGGTTCGGGAGTAACATCTGCGCTCGGCTCGGGAGTAACGTCAGTTCCCGGTTCGGGAGTAACGTCAGTTCCCGGTTCAGGAGTAACGTCAGTTCCCGGTTCGGGAGTTACGTCTGTTCCCGGTTCGGGAGTAACGTCAGTTCCCGGTTCGGGAGTAACGTCAGTTCCCGGAGTGGGAGTAACATCAGTTCCCGGTTCGGGAGTAACATCTGTGCCCGGAGTGGGAGTAACATCAGTTCCCGGAGTGGGAGTAACATCTGTGCCCGGTTCGGGAGTAACATCGGCGCTTGGCTCGGGAGTAACGTCTGTTCCCGGAGTGGGAGTTGCGTCTGTTCCCGGTTCGGGTGTTGCTGTCTCGACGGGTGTCGATGACTCAACGGGAGCCGAGGACTCGCCCGGTTCGGGAGTTACGTCTGTGCCCGGATTTGGTGTCGCTGTTTCAGCGGGTGCCGATGACTCGGCGGGCTCGGGAGTATCCGTGGGCGCCGGCGTGTCGGTCGGCGGAACGGGCGTGGGCAGCTCTTCCTCGGATACGCCGGTGTAAGGCGTTGAGGGAGCGTCCGGATTGGGTGCTATGATGTCGGCCACGGTCTTGTCGGCCTGATTTTCCATATAGATGAGATGGTTCTCGTCTGTGGGCAGCTGACCCAAGATGTAGCAGAATACCAGCGCTTTTGCGGCCTTGGCTCTTGTTACATTGGTCTTGGGCTCAAGCTTTGTTCCGTTCTTCATGTCGCCTCTCACTATGCCTTCTTCGGTCCTCATCAGGCCGAGGTTATACGCGTTTTTAACCTTCGCGTAAAGTCCGGTATGAATATCATCCGTATCCTCGAGCACGCCCCATCCGGTCAGCGGCAGATACGTTCCGCCGTTATATGTGATATTCGGGTCGTAGTTCGGGTCGTCGGGTGTGAGAGCTCCGCCCTTCTGGTTCATGTACACTTTCGCGTTTGTGATCCAGGAGCCGTTCATCTCGCTCGCCTTGGTGTACGCGTCATAGAGTATGGCGCCCATGGCCTCGCGAGTCAGAGCCGCGTCGGACGCGATCAATGTCTGGTCGATCAGTTCGGGCTCCTTGTCGAATGTGGCCGAAACCGTGGTGTTTGCGGTGATCTTAAAGGTATGCTCTTTTGTTGTTGCGGCTTGTGCGCCGTTTACAGTGATAGAGTTCAGCGTGTAGCCGTCATTCGCGCTTGCGGAAACTCTGATAGTGTCGCCCGAATTCGCCTTGAGCGATGTGTCGCTCTGCGGATATTCGCCTTCGTATGATACGCCGAACAGATGGCCGGTGCCGCCCGAGGTGTACAGCAGATATGTTTTGCCTTCCGTTACATCATATGTAAGCGTGGCGTACGCGTTGGTTGTTGAAGTTGTGTCGTTTTCGTCGATATGCTTTGACTGCTGCTGGCCGGTTTCCGTGTCCTCAAGCACGATCGACTTATTCTTTGCCGCGCTTGCGTATACCGACAGCGTGCCGGTTTTCTTTGCAACATATGTGGCGGTTTTGAAGGGCGCCTGATCACTGCCGGATTTGCGGAACTCAACATAGTCCTTACTCTCGAACGGAGATGAGTTGTCAGTCTTTGTTACGAGATTCGGCGGTGCAATAAATGTGAAGTACGTATTATCAGCAATCTTTTGCTCTGCCGTAACGTTTTTGGGAACATAGGCCGATTCGGCAGTTCTCTGCGTCTCGTTATATACGGTGACTTTGCCGCCTTCCGCGGGCTGCGTAACCGTTACGGTCAGATCGCCTGTGGCGTCGGCTGCTTCTGCTGTCTCATCAAGCGAGGCCGCCTCGACAGGCTGAGCTTCGGATGCCTGAAGCTCCTCATATGTGAGGCTGTAGCTGTTCAGCGTGTTCTCGGCCAGGCCGAATACCTTTTCGGCGCCTCTCGCGAACTCGCCTACCGTGATCGTCTGAGTGGGCTTGAAGTTGTTGTCCTTGTCCTTATGGAGAGCGCCGATCTGCAGGGCCTTCTCTATGTTGTTTCTGTAATAATAGTTCGCTTGGTTTGTCTGCTTGGTCGCTCCGGGAACAACGCCCACCGCGCTTACGTCGCTTGCCATCTCGGGGAATACCGCGGACCAGTCATGGTTCGGATCCGCCGCTGCCGCCTTGACGGGAGCTTTCATGCAGTCAACCAGATCTGCCATCATATCTTTGTCGGTGTATGTGTCTGTCATCGCCACGCTCTGGTCATAGATGCTCTGGAGCATTATGCGGCACCACTGCTTGGCGGCCGCTTCTCTGTAGTGCGTTCCGTCGTGCTTTTTGCCTTCCGAGCCGTTGGCGTTGTTGTTTGCCGGAGTTTCGCCGGCCTCGTATGTGTGATAGATATACAGTACCTCGTTGTCCTCAAGGCTGTCGATATATGTCTTGGCTCCGGCGTAGAGCTCAACCAGACCAACGCCGCTGTCGCTCGTCGCCTTTTCTCTCATCAGACCGGGCGAGTCGGGGTTAAAGCCGTTGGGTTTAGTGCCGGTATTTTCACTATAGTTTCCGCCGCCTGTTCTGGGCATTGCGGTAACCAGTACCGGGATCATGCCGCGCGCCTTGATCATCTTGACATACATATCAAGCCATCTTTGATAGCTCGCGTTGTTTGTGTCAAGCGTGCCGCTCTTTATTCCCGAGCCTCTGGAGAATCTGTTGCTGCTCAAAGTCTCGTCGTTGTGCGCCGAGTGGATGAACACATAGTCTCCCTCTCTGCCGCGGATCAGAGGCTCCATTGTTCTGCCCTCGCAGTAGTTGCTCTTCATGGCTCTGCCGCCCATTGAGTAGTTGATAACGTTTACCTTCGAGGAGTCGAAGTACTCGCCGAGCATCTGTCCCCATGAGCCGATAGTCTCGTTAAAGCTGTAGGCCTTTTGCGTCGAGTCGCCAAGAATATGGATCGTGGGCTTTCCGCTTGAGGGATTCACGCCGAGAGGCGTGATCTTTATAGACTTAACGCCAACCGTCTGAGGTTTGGCTGCTGTGGGCAGTTCCTTGGGCTCTATCTCGATCTCAACAAAGTCCTCGCCGGTGGCGAAGTCGTAGGACCAAACGTTGCCGCTCCACTTGGCCGAAACCGTTCTGGGAACGTGCTTGCAGTTATCCCAGTTGCTTGTTCCGGTCAGCCTGCTTGCCTGCATTCCTGTGGGAGCCACGGTTGTGTTGGAGCTGTCAGCCACTTCAACCTCAAGGTGATAAGCTCCGGGTTTGCCCGTGTCAACTCTGTAGATAAGACCGCCGTAGTTATAGTCGTCTCCGTCGTCGCTGTTGCTCTTGCTGTACAGGTACGCGCCGTCTTTTTCGGTCACGCTCGCGCCGCCCTCGCCGATCGTGATCGCGCTTGTGGCCGCGACTTCTCTCTCAAAGCCTGTCGCTCTTATCGCGCTCGACTTTGAAACAAAGCCGCTGCCGCTCTGCTCGCTGTATACCGGAACGGCCGCCATCGATGTGAAGTCGATCTCCGCGATGGGCTCCATAGGCTCAGCCGTTGCCGGAGCAGGCGTAGCAGTCGCCGGAGCCGGAGTAGCTGTCGCGGGAGCCTCTGTAGCCGGAGCCTCGGTTGCCGGAGCCTCTGTAGCCGGAGCCTCGGTTGCGCTCGGGAGCTCGGAGCTTCCGACAACAGCAACGCAGTATGTATCGGGCAGATACGATTCTGTTGAATCAAATGTGATAGTGCTGTTTTTGCTCGTCATTTCTATATCTATTTCATAATAGTTAAGAACATAATTTGCATCAGCACTCCTTTTTGCCAGTTGTTTGCCTTCTCCTGCTGTATAAGTTTTGCCATTTACTTTTGCCTGAATGTTTTTGCCGTGATTATATCCGACATAGTAAATTCTGTACTTGCCCTCGGGCGCGTTGAGAGTTATGGTGGGGTGGGTAGCACTGTCGCCCGTGCCGCCGACATAGTTCTTATAATTTGCCGTGAATTTCGAATCCATAACCGTCTTATCGTCAGCGCTTGCGAACAGCGCGGCAACATTCTCGTCAACTCCGTCAACAAATTTGTAGCTTTGGTCATCAGTGCAAAGATTACCGCCTACAACGTCGGTAAACGTATATTCGCCTTCGCCTTCGGGTGTCTCGGGAAGCTCGCCTGTTACAAGCTTTTTGTATGTAACTTTGACGTCTTTGATATTAAATTTCTCGCTACCCGCGTATATTGCCATTTTGAGGTCGCCCTTTGGCGCGTCTTTCGGGAAAGCGGCAAACGTCGCTGTCTTGGAAGCTGCTCCTGTGCCCGACATCGTTATTGTTTGATTCTTATAATCAATAGTAGTCGTTATTTTGTTCGGCGTAGCGGTATCAAATTTTCCGGACATGTTGAGTTTCATATTGTCGGTGTCTCTTGAGCCGGAGAATCCCGAACACTCGCTGTCCATCGCGTCAAGCTGCGTGTAATGACTAAGCTTTGATACTACAAATCTGTTTGCCAACTTGCCGTTTGTGCAATCCTTGGTCATATCCGGTGTTCCGTGAACCAAATCAATAAAGCTGTTTCCGCTTGTGTTGGCGTCCTCAATATTTAATGTATACTCAACCGTGATCACTTCGCTGTCAGCGATACTTTCATCGGCTCCTGCCTCTTTGGCGAGCTCGATCAGGTCAAAAGACTTATTGTCCTGCGTGTAGCTGTAGTTTATGCCGCTGAGATCAACCGTATCATCAATCAACATCTGAGCGGAAATATTGAGCTGTACCGGCTGACCGATTTTGCCATTGATGGTCATTTCTCCGTTTTCGGGAGATACGACCGTAAGGTCGTTGCTCTTTGAAACGATCTTAACGTCGTAGTCAATGCCCTCTGCGCTGGCGGGAACGTTTTCGATAGTGGCGGTCGCCTCGTTCTGGCCGGCCTCCATGGTAACGACCTGAGTCTTTATGGGAGCGCCGTTTTTGGATATCGTGATAGTGAAGTCGTTAGCCTCTTTGAGCGTGAGAGAAGAAGTGATCTTCACGGGGATACTGAACACGTTTGTCGTGTCCGTGGTGGGAGTGATCGTAACGGGAAGCTCAACCTTATTGCCGACCTTGGAATTGCTGTCCATAGCGTAGAGTATGATCGAGCTCTCGATATCATCTGATCCCGCGGCGGGTCTGATAACCGTGATCTTTGTGCCGTCCTCCGATACCTGAACGTTGGGGCTGCTTGATTCCCACTTGTATGTAACGCCGTCGGGAGCTTTGGGAAGCTCGATCTCCGTCCGCTCGTCCGAAGGAATTGTGAGATTAACCGAGTCGATCGCTTCCGTTACCTTGGTAAGCTGGTCGCTGAAGCTCATCGGATCCCACTCTTCCTTGCCCTTGGTAGTCAGCCAGTAATCACTGTTAAAATAGTTGTAGGGATTGAACTCAAGTATCTGCCACTGATCGAGAATCGAGCCCATGCCCTGGCCGCCTTCCGCTTTGCTTTTGTTGACAAGTCTCTTGGAAGTGTCAACGGCTTCATTATTGCTCAGTTTATGCGTGCCGTACTCAAAGAATCTGGCTTTGGCCGCCTCGGCGCCGCTCATATCGGCCCAGCCTGTGTCACTGACGCCCGCCGCGCTCGCGCCGATTGTATGCGCGTCGTCAACAGCCAGATTATAGAATGTGATCTGAGAATCCTGTCTCCACGGACGGCCGAGAGAGCTGGTATTTATATTGTCGAGCATATTATAGAGCGTGCAGTTGTAGAACAGATAGCCGTAGGGATTTGCCGCTTCATGATTTGCGGCGGTTATCGTCGCGCCGTAAGATCTGTTGCTCATTCCCTCGGCGCCCAGCAAGCAGTTGTCAAACACAGCTGTGGCGTCGCCGTAGATATAGTCGGTGCCGCCGATCAGGTTGCAGTCTTTGAAATAAAGTCTGCCGCTGTTGATGTAAACGCTGTCCTGATTGCCTCTCGCGCGCACGTTGTTGAACGTGATCTTATCGCTGCCTTTTGTGGCGATGGCGTGGCCGCGCTCGTTATACTTATCCGAGCGGCAAAGATACGCGCTATTGGCGGCGGTAAGACCGGTCAAAGCCTCAAGAGCCGCGACCTTTTCCGCGTCGCTGGTTTTCGCGAACGCCGCGTCGATAGCAGCGTTTGTCTGCATTTCCGTGTCCTCGGTGCAGGCTGTCAGATTGTCTCTGCGGGTCAGGATATAGGCCGTGGAGTTTTCGTGTGTTCTCTCCTCCTGAGGAGCAACTCCGACTTCTCTTTCCCGAGCCGTTGCCATAACGGGGATCGAGTTCACAACGTTAAGATCGTTTACAACGATGTCACTCGAATTGTTAATGCAGAGCGCCGCCTGATCAACAAAGTCACCGAGGTGACCGGTATTGACTTCTACATTTTCATGAGCGACGCCGTCGGTGTCGTAATACGAGATCGTTTCGATTTTTACGTTGGCGTTTGCTCTCTTGTAAGCATCCGAAACGTTAGCGTTGTTCGCCAGACCTGCCTTTTCCGCGTTGAGCAGCTGGCCCACTTTGTACTCGGGAAAGTCGGGATCAGCATCATTATAACCTTTCCAGGTTCTCGAATCGTTCCAGTTTACCTTGGGATTGTACTTACCGTCAAGGTCGCAGTCACCCGCGCAGTAGCCTGTGCAGTAATACCAGTGCAGGTCTACATTGCCCGAATCCTTAGTGTTCGGATCCTGCTGAAGAGTGATAAACTTCGCGTTTGTGATCATTACCTGCTCCTCATAGTCGCCGGGCTTCACGTTGATCGTGACGCGGTCGTCCTCACTCTGAGGATTGAGCGAGATCGCCTTCGCGACCGCCGCGCTGATGGTCTTGAAGTTGTTGCCCGTTTCATCCTGTGACGGGTCAACCGTCAGTGTCGTCGGTTCTGCCGCTGCCTGAGCCTCGCCGTCCGACGGAGCGGCGAACACGGTCAATCCCGTGAACATGGTGCCGATCATCGCTATGGCCAGAATCAGGCTGAGCAATCGTCTTTTTAACATATGTTTTCCTCCTTTTTTATGTGCCTTGGTTGATTTTGTTAAAAAGGCACAATTTTTATAATTTTATTATAACATTGGTTTTCGCAAAATCAATAGCCAGTTTGAAAAAATATTAGATACCAGATAACAAGTTTTCGGTAGAACTTACATATTATTTGTCCGTTGCCATTCTTTGCCCTATGTGTTATGATATAAACAACAATATAATATGGAAAGGAAAGGTATTTTATGAAATTTTTGGAGCTTGCCAAAAAGCGTTACTCGGTGAGAAAATATAAGGATATCCCCGTTGAGCGGGAGAAGATCGACCGCATTTTAGAGGCGGGCAGGGTCGCGCCCACCGGCGTGAACGCCCAGCCCCAGCGAATCTTTGTGCTGCGCGAGAAGGAGAGCATAGAAAAGCTTAACCAAGGCACCCGAACCTTCGGAGCGCCGCTTGTGTTTGTGGTATGCGTCGAGAAAAAGCTGTCCTGGGTGCGCAAATACGACCAAAAGTGCATATCGGACATAGACGCGGCGATAGTCACCGACCACATGATGCTTGCCGCTACCGACGAGGGTCTCGGCTCGTGCTGGATATGCTATTTCAGGCCGAATGTGGTAAAAGAGGTGCTTAACCTGCCCGAGGGTGTCGAACCCGTGAACATTCTGGCCGTGGGATACGCAGACGAGGAACCGCTGCCCGCCGACAGGCACGACAGCATGAACCTGAGAAAGCCCCTCAAAGACCTGGTTTTTTACGAGAAATTCGAATAATTCGGGAACTTTTTAGCGAAACAGTCGTCTAATAAGTATAAGTATTTTTTTAGGAGGAATTATTATGAAAAAACTTAAACTTGCTTCCGCGGCGCTCGCCGCCGTTATGCTGCTCGGCTCGGCCTCATGCGCCTTTGCCGAGGTCGGTGATGTGGTCGGAAATATTTACTCCACCGATATTCTGGCGTATGTTAACGACCGCCCGATACCGTCCTACTGTCTGGACGGCAAAACCGCCGTTTTGGTCGAGGATCTCGACGTGGGAGTGATAGACGGCGAAGCGCACTACGGCTTTAACTGGTGGTACGACGATAACACCCGCACGCTTACCGCGAACTCGGACGGCTCATCGGGCTACGGCGAGCCGCTTAATATAGAGCGCGGCGAGGTCGGAAAAATTCTCGACAATATTTACGAGACCGATATTAAAGTTATTTTCAACGGACTTGAGGTGCCGAGCTTCGCGATAAACGGCAGGACCGCGGTCTGCATTGAGGACTTGGGAACGGTGGAGCCCGACGGCCCCAACGCAGATTACGGCTATTCGAAATACATGTGCAATTTCACATGGAATAACGACATGCGCGAGGTGCGGCTCTACACCTATCAGACAAATGATCTGCGCGACATTCCGATTCACAAAATGGTGTATCAATTTAATGATAACAAACTGTCGGTGTCGTTCGACCAGCTTAATTATTATTTGAATCAGCAATCTTTCGATTGTTCCGATGAGTTTGCCATGGACTTCAACCACATAAAGCCGGTGCTGCTTGACGGCGAGACGGTCGGCACAATGTATGTCTCGCACGACGGAGTGCCGAGATATAACGTTGACACCGAGAAGATATTTAACATGAAAGAGGACCTGGAAGTCATTTTGAGCTACGACGAGGCGGTGAAGTTTATCACCGAAAATTACGAAATTTGCGACAGCCGCGAGATCGACGGTGCGACCGTGTATCTCGCGAAAGACAAGGACGGAAACAGGTACTTGTTTTACGCCTTAAAGCAGGGCGGACTGGTGCTCGAGTCCGAGTTTGAAAATTCATACACGACGGTGGAATTCTCGGACGACGAGGACGGCCTGTATGTCAAGGTATACCCCTTCGCCGGCCCCCACGGCACCACGACCATGCGCCAAAAAGTCACCGCAGAGACATACCAACGTAGGGACTAGGAAATAGTAACTAGGGACTGGATTCCCCCCTCAGTCGGCTTCGACGGCAGCTCTCCCGAGGGGGGAGCCTATCTAATTCTGCCTCCTCCCGGGAGGAGGTGGCTGCGGCTTGCCGCAGACGGAGGTGGGAACGTAGGGACTAGGAAATAGTAACTAGGGACTAGATCCCCCCTCAGTCGGCTTCGCCGACAGCTCCCCCGAGGGGGGAGCCTATCTAATGCTGCCTCCTCCCGGGAGGAGGTGGCTGCGGCTTGCCGCAGACGGAGGTGGGTTCACCTCTTTTTTATTTTGTAAAATTTTCCTAAATAATATTGACAATGCTCCGACATAATAGTACAATTATTATAATAGTATATTAATTTGATAATACGAAACGGGGGATAATTATGTATACAAGCGACGGAAAATATTGGATAGCGAGTGCGGGTGCGAGCACGCCGATATATTTATGTCCGCAAATGGCGAACCGTCACGGTCTTGTTGCGGGTGCGACGGGAACCGGAAAGACGGTCAGCATAAAGGTGATGGCCGAGACTTTCAGCGACGCGGGCGTGCCGGTTTTTATTGTTGATATAAAAGGCGACGTGTCGGGCCTTGCGCAGGCGGGAACAGAAAACAAGCATGTGGACGCCCAGCTTGAAAAATGCGGCGTCTCGGGCGGCTTTTCCTACAGAGCTTTCCCGGTCGAGTTTTGGGACGTTTTCGGCGAGAAGGGAATCCCGGTTCGCGCTACAGTTTCGGCGATGGGCCCGGAGCTTATCTCGCGCCTTTTGGGTCTCAATCAGACCCAGCAGGGAGTGCTCGACATAGTTTTTCGCTACGCGGACGACAAACAGCTGCTTCTTATCGACCTAAAGGATCTGCGCTCAATGATACAGTACGTGTCGGAGCACGCCAAGGAGATACAGACCGACTACGGCAATGTGACGACCCAGAGCGCGGGCGCGATAATACGCTCGCTGATCGCGCTTGAGGACGCGGCGGGCGACAAATTCTTTGGAGAGCCCGACCTTGAGATAAAAGACTGGGTGCGGCTTAAAAACGACGGAAAGGGCATAATAAATATTATGGACTGCGTAAAGCTGGCGAACGAGCCGCTTTTGTATTCCACGTTCCTGCTCTGGCTGATGACCGACCTTTACGAGACCTTTCCCGAGGCGGGCGACCTGGACAAGCCGAGAATGGTATTTTTCTTCGACGAGGCGCACCTGCTGTTTAAAGACGCGCCCAAGGCGCTGCTTGACAAGATCGAGCAGGTCGTGCGCCTGATACGCTCAAAGGGCATAGGCATATACTTTATAACCCAGAGCCCGTCCGACATACCCGAGACGGTGCTGGCGCAGCTGGGCAACAGGGTTCAGCACGCGCTCCGCGCCTTCACGCCCACCGAGCAGAAGGCCGTCAAGACCGCCGCGCAGACATTCAGACCCAACCCGGCTTTTGACACCGAGGAAGCTATCTCGGTTCTGGGCACGGGCGAGGCGCTTGTCTCGTTTCTCGACGAGGAGGGCGCGCCCAATATGGTGCAGCGCGCGTTTATACTGCCGCCCGAGAGCCTGATGGAGCCCTGCGGCGACGATGTGCGCTCTAAGATCATGAACGGCTCCGACCTGTTTTTGAAATACGGCGACGCGGTCGACAACGAGTCGGCCTACGAGGACATACAAAAGCTCGAGCAGGAGCAGGCCGAGGCTGAGCAGAAAGCGAAGGAGGAAGCCGAAAGAGCCAAGGAGGAAGCCAAGCTTGAGGCCGAGAAAGCCAAAGAGGAGGCCAGAAAAGAACGCGAAAAGGAAAAAGAAGAGGAGCGCAAGGAGCGCAAAAAGGAGCGCGAGCACGAGGCCGCCTCGCGCCGTAGAAAGAACGCCGCGAGCCGCGTTTTGACCAACACGATCTCTCAGATAGGCAGAGAGTTCGGCCGCAACATTATGCGCGGATTTTTCGGCAATATGAAACGCTGGTAAAAAATAAACAAAATAAATAATAAATATTTTTTAAGGGGGTTAAATCTATGGATTTCAACAAATTAAAAGACGCGGTCGAGAAATTGACCAAAGATCAGGCGACGCAGGACGCGTTCAAAAAGGACCCGATCAAGACGATCGAGCAGACGATCGGCGTTGACCTGCCCGACGAGCAGGTAAAGGCTATAATCAAGGTCGTTGAGGAGAAAATCGCGGGCAACGGCGATATTCTTGACAAGATCAAGGACGAGGCGGGTGACCTTCTCGAAAAAGCCGAAGGCTCCGAGATACTCGACAAGATCAAAGACGGCCTCGGCGGCCTGTTCGGCCACAAAAACTAAAATATAGGCTCCCCTTCCTTATAGGAGGGGGAGCCCCTATTCACTAATCACTACGTTCCCACCTCCGTCAGGCTTCGCCTGGCACCTCCTCCCGGGAGGAGGCAGTTGTAGGGAACGGCGCCCCCTTGGGGATAATCAGCAAGCTTGCTTGCGGGTTCAAAGCTATCTTTCAAAATTGCTTGCAATTTTGACCAAGAGCTTCCTTAATGCTGTCGGGCAACGCCCGACTGAGGGGGGAGGTTTAATTATTCTTCCCCGATTTCCCGCAGAACGCGGCAGGGGTTGCCGACCGCTATCACATTTGGCGGTATGTCGCGGGTCACCACGCTGCCCGCGCCGATTATCGAGCCGTCTCCGATAGTCACGCCGCCCAGCACGATAACGCCGGCGCCGAACCACACGTCGTTTCCGACCTTGATAGGCTTTGCGGTTTCAAGTCCCTCGCGTCTTTGCTTCGGGTCAATGGCGTGATCCGCGGTGGTGAAAACGCAGTTCGGGCCTATGAACACATAGTCTCCGAAGGTCACTCCGCCGCCGTCCAAAATATAGCAGTTCTGGTTGGCGAAAAAATAATCACCGAACGTGGTTTTATAGCCGTAGTCGACCCTAAGCGGCGCGTTGACCGTCGGCTCCTTGCCCGTTTTCGCGAAGATCTTTTTAAGCATCTCACCCTGAGCCGCCCTGTCCGACGGCTTTATTTTATTGAACTCAAAGCACAGGTCGTTGCACGCGTCTATCTCGGCGAGCAGCTCCGGGTCATGATTCGGGTTGTAAAGCATACCCGCGTCGCATTTTTCTTTTTCCGTCATAATTATACCATGCCTTTCGGTTTATTTTAATTTTTGTGGTATTCTACCACTATTTCGCGCTCATGTCAAGGAAATCGCTTGCAAAATTAAATATTTTGATGTAAAATAAAACCATGATTTGGAGATGATATTATGGATAAATCCGAGATTAGAGAAATTTTGAGCAAAGTCGCGGCGGGAGAGATCACGCCCGACGAGGCGGAGCTAAAGCTGCGGGTCCTGCCCTTTGAGGACTTGGGCTTTGCTAAGATCGACCACCACAGGACGATAAGGCAGGGTGCGGCCGAGGTTATCTACGGCGCGGGCAAGACCGACGAGCAGATAATAAAAATTGCCGAGACCATGCTCGAGCGCGGCGAAAAAACCGTGCTGATAACCCGAATAGGCAAAAATACGGCGGACAAGCTGACCGCCTCGCTCGGCGGCAGATTCATATACAGCGAGGCGGGGCGCGTCGGCATAGCGGGCGAGATGCCCGAGCCCAAGCGCGGCACGCATATTGTGGTCGCAACGGGCGGCACCAGCGACATACCGGTCGCCGAGGAAGCGGCCTTCACCGCCGAGGCTTTGGGCAGCAGAGTTATTCGGCTGTTTGACGTTGGCGTTTCGGGGCTGCATCGACTTCTGAGCCATGCCGAGGAGATAATGAGCGCCAAGGCGATAGTCGCGGTCGCGGGAATGGAGGGCGCGCTGCCGAGCGTTATCGGCGGTCTTGCCGACTGTCCTGTTATCGCTGTTCCCACCAGCGTGGGCTATGGCGCGGCTTTCGGCGGAGTCGCGGCGCTGCTTTCGATGCTCAATTCCTGCGCCTCGGGCGTCAGCGTTGTCAATATAGACAACGGCTTCGGCGCCGGATATTTAGCGAATATGATAGAGAGATAATTTATCATCATAAACCCGCGGGTCTCATAATAAAATGTACTATACTTTATTTTGAGGTGGTAAATATGCGGGTTGAGACACGCGCGAGTTCGCGGCCGAGGCGCGCTGCGAGCGCCGCGAAAAACAACGAGAGACGCGCCGTGAGGCTTTTGAAGCAATCCGTCGCGGCGGCGGTACTCATAATAGGAATACTCCTGATAAACCGTTCGAGCTTCGCCTTCGGTAAAAACTGCGTGGCGGCGCTCGGCAGGGCTGTTAATCATAATTTTGACTGGATGGGAATTTTATATCGCGTCCGTGATTATTTCATGACTGTCTGGAGGTTCTGGAGTGAGGTTTTTTAAAAGTCTGTGGCTGATACCGATGGGAAAACGCTTGTCGGTCAGCCCTTTTTTTCTTATACTCGCCGCAGCGGCGATATTCTGCGGCTATGCCGAGATGTTTTTTATCGCGTATTTGTCGGCGCTGCTGCACGAGTGCGCGCATATCATCACAGCCCGCGCGCTCGACGTGGGGATATCTCGTATCGAAATACTGCCCTTCGGCGTGTGCGGAAAGCTCAGCGCGGGTTTTATAAAAAACCCGTACAAAGAGATACTTATCGCCGCCGCGGGCCCGCTTCTGAGCGGGATATTGGCGGTATCGCTCTGCATCGCGGCCTCGCGCGCGCCTATTCTCAAAGAGCGGATAGAGTACGCGATAAACGTAAATTTGGCGCTGCTCATAATAAACATGGTGCCCGCCCTGCCGCTCGACGGGGGCAGGATATTAAAGGGGCTGATCTCGATAAATTTGGGCGGCGTTAGAGCGTACAACATAGTGCTCAAGATCAGCTGTTTCCCGATCGCCGTTATAATCGCGGTGGCGGTCATGCTGCTTTTGGTCAAAGACTTCAACCTGCCGCTGATACTTATCGGAGCGTTCCTGCTCGGGAACCTGTCCTATGAGCAAAAAAATCTGAACATTATTTCTCTGCGCGAGCTTTTGTACTATAAAGACGGATTGAGGCGCGACGGGTTTTGTCGGGTAAACAGAATGGCGGCGCACAGCGAGGTTCGAGCCGGGCTGTTTTTGCGCCGCCTGGGATATTACAAATATCATATAATTGACGTTATCGACGACAGAGGCGTGATAATCAAAACCGTCACCGAGAGCCAGATAATCTCCGCGCTGATAAACCGCAGCATACGGCTCACGATGGGCGAGATTTAGATTATTTGCGAACCGCTAAAATAACGCGGATCTTTCCTCCGTTCTCGGGAAGCCTGTCGTAGTAGACATAGAGAGTGTGCGAGCCGGCGGAGGCAATGTCGCTTATCGGGATCATTGTGTATTCGTCCGACATCGAATAAGTCTTTTCGTAAACCTGAACGTCGGGCGGTATCTCGTAGGTCCTGCCGCCGCAGCTGAGAGCCGACGGGCTCAATATCTCAATATTTCCGTCAAGCTCGGTCAGGTTTGAGATCGAGGTCGGGTTCTGCGCCGAGTTCAGGCGTATTCCCATATCCCGGCCGATCGAGAATATCGTATTGCTTGTCGCCGCGCTGTAGCTCACGCCGTTTACCAGATACGAATATGAACCGCTGAGGCTCATGCCCGCGTTGACGTTCTGTACCGAGGTGGCGAGGCCGTAGGTATACGAGTCACCTGTCACGTCGTTAAGGATCAGGCTGTCGATCTCTCCCGCGCCGTTCTTGGTGAAACCGAAGATCTTGCCGGAGCTTATGTTAACATTATTAAGTCTGCTCGGGTAGACCGCGCAATAGAGGGGCGTCTCGTTTTTGTCTGTGGTGCCGACGTCGAGTATCTTAACGTCGGCCGACACTTTGGCGCCGCCGAGACTGATCTTGCCGTCGCCGTATCTGAACACGCCGCCGGCGCCGCCCGGGTTATCCGCGCGCCGTACCGAAGCCTTGCCTTCGCTTAGTGTCACGTTAACGACGGAGTTCTTGTAGTCCGAGCAGTCGCGGTCGCAGGTGTACTCATATGTGTCGCCTCCGGGAGCTGCGATGCCGATATAGTAGCCGGAATAATTTTTAAGGTCGCCCGTGGTGTATGTCTTGGTGCCCGCTGCGTAGACGTAGCCCGTTATCATCGAGGGCGCGTCCGCGCCGCCGTTTGTCAGTACGTCGGCCACGTCGTTGCTTTTTCCGATCAGCAGCGTCACGGTGTCGCCGTATTCAGCGCCGCCCACCGACGAGAGCTTCTTAAACGCCTCGGCGCCCTCAAGCTTATACGTCACGCCCGAGACGGTGACCTCGGTGGGAGCGTCCGCGTTGGGAGACGCTTTTTCGTAAACGCCTGTTACTTTGTTTGTGTAAACAAACGCCATGTCGAGCTCGGGAACGTAATAGAGTATGTCGCCTGTTTGAAGCTCCGCAAGCGTTGCGGCCTTGCCGCCGCGGGTGACCTTTGTTGACTCGGTTATGCCCGCGTCGCTTATGTGGGAGCTTTCCGAGGTCACTGTATACGGGCCGAGCATTTTTCCTTTGTCGAACAGGATATAGTCAATGTTTCCGTTGGATTTATGCACATTTATGATGTCGCCCATCTCAAGCGTTGATTTCACCGCGCCGTAGGTCGAGCGCTGCGTTCCGTCGTACGCGGCCGCGGCGTCGGGTATGTCGACGATCTCAAATGCGCCGTCTCGGTACGCAACAACATCGCTGCCGAGCATGCTGTAGACCACGTATCTCTCGTCCGGTTCCGCGCCGCTGTCGGGGAAAAATCCGATCACGGTTCGGTTATTTTTAAGCGCTATATCGCCCTTCATTCCGATATGCGAATAGTCGAAGTCATCTCGTATCTTAAAGCTGCCCATATCGGTGAAGACCTCGTCTCCGGGTATCGCGCTGTCCTCTCTCGAGGTGGATATCAGCGTGGCGTTTTCGGTGAAGCTCACGTCAAAGATCGAGATAAGCTCGGTCTGCGCGTTTTTCTGCTTGCAGCGCAGAGTGTTGTAAATAAGCGTCGCCACGTCGCCGCGCTTCATTTGAGAGCCGACGGCGGTGTTTTCGATGTTATCGGTCATGTCGAGGCTGTCAGCCATGCCCAGCTGTCCGTCAGGCCACGCGGCTCCGAAGTCCGTGTCGGTGTAGCCCAAAACGCGCAGCATTATTGTCACGCCTTCCTCGTACGTGACTGGATTGTCGGGCCTGAATGAGGCGTCGGGATAGCCCGAGATCAGATCATTTGTGACGCCCGCTCTAATATAGGGCGCTGCCCAGTGGGTGTAGGGCGCGTCATAAAAAGGCGATACCGAAAGGCTCGACGCCGCGCTGTGGCGGAACTGTGAGCTTGCCACGGCCGCCTTTGTGAATTCGGCGCGCGTGACCGTGTCGCCAAGACGCAGGTCGCCGTTCGGGTCGCCGCGCATTATTTCAAGCTCGTTTAACAGCTTTAAAACCTCGTCTTTGTTCGAGCTTGTCTCGTGGGCCGCACACGGCAGAGCCGCGACGCAGACCGCCAAGATCAAAATAAAGCATATAAATTTTTTTATTCGCATTTTTTATTATTGCCTCCGTTCTATTCATGCCTAAGGGCGTCTATCGGGTTAAGGTTTGCCGCGTTTTTGGCGGGCAAATATCCGAACAGTATTCCGATCGCCACCGAAACGCCGAACGCGATCGCTATCGCCGAAAACGACGGCACGGTTTTGAGCCCCATCAGCGAGCCGAATAACACGGCGAGGATCGATCCGACTATAATGCCTATGATCCCGCCGACACCGCTGACCGTGCCCGCCTCTATAACGAACTGGGATTTGATGTCGCGGTTTTTGGCGCCCAGTGATTTGCGTATTCCGATCTCTCTCGTGCGCTCGGTGACAGACACAAGCATGATGTTCATTATGCCGATGCCGCCCACCAGCAGTGAGATGGCCGCGATGCATATGAGCAAAGTCTCCATTGTGCCCGTCATGGTGTTCACCATGTCCATGACCTGTTTAACGCTTATCACCGAATAGTAATCGCTGTCGCCCAGCTTGTTGTCAAGGTATCGCTTTATCCTGACGACCGCGCTGTCGACCAGATCGTCGCTCACGGCCTGTGCCGTGTAGGCGGGGATAAAGCCGCTCTGCGACATCGAGACCGCGGTCGTGTACGGGATATATATGACCTCGTCCTGACCGCCGCTCTCGGAGTCCGCTTCCTCGGTAAGCACGCCTACGACCTTAAAGCTCTTGCCGTTTATTTTGAGGCTTTGCCCGAGCCCGTTTCCGCGGCCGAACAGTTCCTTTTCTATATATGTGCCTATAACGCAGACCTTCTGCTTGCGGCTGATATCCGAAAAGTGAAGGAACCTGCCTTTTTCAAGCTCCAGAACCTTGATGCCCATGTACTGCTCGTCTACCCCTGTGACGCTTGTTTTAAGGTCCTCGTCAGGCGTTTTGACGGTGGCCGACGGCAGAGTGGTCGTGGGGCTTATCGCTTTTAAGTATTCTCCGTTTTCCTCGGCGAAGTTATACATGTCGTTCTCATCGACCGTGCGGCTGCCTCCGCGGTCTGTCACGGTTATGTTGATCGAGTCGGTTCCAAGCTTGGAGAACTCGCTGTTCATCAGGTCCATCATGCCGTTCATCAGGCTGATGAGTATGATAACGGCCGCGACGCCGATAATTATTCCCAGCATGGTGAGCAGCGAGCGCATTTTGTCGAACATCAGGTTTTTGAGCGCCAGCGCAAACGATTTTTTAAGCGTCACCCGCGGCCACCTCCTTGTCTCCGGCGTGGGCGACGGTGGCGAACTTGCCGATGTCGGGCTCGCCGTCGTACGTGACCCTGCCGTCCTGTATCCTGATGACCCGCTCGGCCTGCGCCGCTATCGTGTTGTCGTGGGTTATCAGCACTATCGTGTTGCCCTCGGTGTGCAGCTTTTTCAGAAACTCCAGCACGTCGCGGCCCGTTTTGGAATCAAGGGCTCCCGTCGGCTCGTCCGCAAGGATTATCGACGGATCTCCGGCCAGAGCTCTTGCAATCGAGACGCGCTGCTGCTGGCCGCCCGACAGCTGCTGCGGCATGTTTTCCGATTTTGACCTGAGCCCGACTCTCTCGAGGGATTCAAGGGCTCTTCTCGTCTGCTCTTTTTCGGGCAGACCCGCGTACATCAGCGGCAGCTCCACGTTCTGGCGCACGTTGATTTTAGGTATCAGGTTGTACTGCTGGAATATAAAGCCCAGCTCTTTGTTGCGTATCTCGGCCTGCTCGTCGTCCTGCATGGTGCCGACGTCAATGCCGCGCAGGTAGTATTTGCCGCTCGTCGGCACGTCGAGACAGCCGATTATGTTCATGCAGGTGGATTTTCCGCTGCCCGACTGGCCGACTATCGCCACAAACTCGCCCTTATATATCTTCATGGAAATGCCGTCAAGGGCGTGCACCTCGGTGTCGCCCATGACGTATATCTTATAAACATTGTCAAATTCGATCAGCGGTGTTCCGCCTTGCTTTGCCGCCGTCATTCCGAGCCTCCCCCGGACATATTGTTTCTCATAGAGTCTCGGTTTTCCTCCATCATGTTCATCATGTCATCCATTGAGTTGTATTCCTCGGAATATAGCTCGTCACCCTCCGAAAGTCCGCTCAAAATCTGGATATATTCGTCGTCCGCGGCTCCGGTGGTGACGGCTACGGTATGGTAGCCTTCGGGCGCGGCGTCGCCTTCCTCGGTTTTTTCGCCTTTGACGTAAACTGTGTCTCCGCGATTCAAGCAGCTTACGGGAATAGCCAGCGCGTTATGCACGCTTGAAAGCACGATCGCCGCGTCGATATTCATGCCGGGCAGCAGACTGTCGTCAAAGTCGATTATCTCGATTTTCACGGGAAAAGTGGTTACGCCGTTCTGACCCGCCGTGCCGCCGATGCCGACGGTGTCCACGACGCCCGTGTATTCCTTGTCGCTGACATCGGTCGTGACAGTGACCTTCTGACCGACATGAATATTTTTGATGTCCAGCTCATCAACGTTCAGCGTGCATTTGAGGCGGCTCATGTCATATATGACAGCCATTGCTGTCGAATCGCCGCCGAGAGACATACCGGTTCCCGCCGCAGATCCCGCGGCTCCCATGCCCGCGGCCGCCGAGCCCGACGATGCCGCCGAGTAGGAGGAGGCGGAGGAGGACATTCCCGACGCGTTGTCGCCCTTTTTCTTGTTTTTTGTTACGACCGTGCCCGAGATCGGAGCCCGCACGGTGTAGTCGTCAAGCTGCCGCAGCAGATTATCTTTCGAAAGCAGCGCGTCGTTGTACTGCAGGCGCGCGTTCTCAACCGCAGAATTGAGCTTGTTGTCGCTGAGCGCGGTGTTCGCGTCGCTGCTTGAATTTTGTATTTCCGCTCTGCTTAATGCCTCGCGCGCGTCGCTGAGATTCAGCAGAGCGGTGTTTACCTGCGAGTTTACCGAGTCGCCGTCGAATTTTAGTATCACGTCGCCCCGCCTTATATATGAGTTTTCGGAAATATACAATTGCTCTATTTTGCCGCTGACCTGCGCGGAGATCGTCTCCTCGGTCAGGTTTTCAAAGGTGCCCGCGTCGCCGCAGGCGATGTTTCCGACGACCGCCGTTGCGGTGTCGCCCGAGGCCACGGCTCCGGGGTTTTGGACCTCGATCGTCACGTAGTTATACATAGTGTATCCGCTGCCGCCCACGGAGCGGCCGCTTACCTCGGTGACCGTGCCGTTCAGGCGTGAGCCGTTTTTGGTGAGGGTCAGTTCCGCCGGAGCGCCGACATATATGTTCGCGATATCCGCCGAGTTAAAGGGCACGTCGATTTTAAGCGCCGTGCTGTCGACAATATCACATATCGGCGAGCCCGCCGCGACGGTGTCGCCTACCGACACGTGTACCTCGGTCACATATCCCGAGTATTCCGAAACGGCGTTCAGATCGCTTGCGGCGCGGAGCGCGTCGTCATAGGCCTGCTGCGCTTTTTGTACCGCTATCCTGGCGCTCTCGAGAGTGCTCGCACCCGTCTGTTTGTCGCGCACGGTCAGCGTGTCCTCTTTTATCGCGTCGTCATAAGCCCTTTTCGCGCGGGCTATGGCTATATCGGCGCTGGCTATGTTGTTTTCTATCGCCTCGGAGTCAATGACGTACATAACGTCGTCTTTGTTTAGATAGTCGCCTTCCTCGAAAAAGTCGTCAAGTATCTCGCCGGAGACGTTCGCCGTAACGGAATACTCGCTGTTTGGCTCCACCACCGTGGAATCGCTTATTTTTTCCTCAATGTCGCGAAGCTCGGCGGTTATGGCGGCGCCGTTTTGCGAGTCTTTTCTGAACTCCGACAGCGCGCCGAAACCTATAACGCCGCCCATGAGCAGCGCGATTATCAGCGCGGCGGTGATTATCTTGTGCCTTAAAAGGAATTTGAAAAATTTTCCCGCGCCGTTTTTAACGGCGCCGCTAAGTGACTTAAGTTTTTCCTTCATAATCATACGCTCCGCTCCGCCTGCCGGGTCGCTCGTTTTTCCCCGGATATCTCGGCCAGTATTTTTGTTGTCCTTTTGAGAAGCTCGGTCATGGCGTTGTAATCTTTTTCGCCCAGCCTCTCTTTAACGATATTAATGCTGCCTGCTATATATTCATCGGTCCTGCGCACAAGCTCTCTGCCCGCGTCGGTTATGTCAAAATATACTCTGCGCCTGTCCTTGTCGCTCAGCCTGCGCCTCAGATATCCGCGTTTTTCGAGAGACGACGCAAACTGAGACACCGCCGCCTTTGAGACCGAGAACATATCGCTGATCTCCGCCGATGTGATATCCTCACTGTCCATGATGGACTTGAGTATCAAAAGCTCCTTGTTGTTTATCGGCAGATCTTTCACCATGTTTTCCAAGGCGGTTTTCATATTCTCAAAAATAATGTTCACGCCGTCATTATTCTCAGCGCAAAGCGTTATGTGATTCATGGTTCCACTTCCCTTTAAATATTAACAAGCTTAATAGTTAAGCAGCTTAATTTTATCAAACGAAAAACGTGATGTCAATATATTTTAAGAATTTTATTAAATTATTTAAAAAAATACTTGCATTATTTTGTCTGTGGAGTTATAATTAGACTGATATACTTTGTAAGGAGGTACAAAAATGATGACAGCATATGCCGCAAACGGAGCGGCGGGAGCCGCAGGCGGTTCGTATTCAATGATAATAATGCTGGTTCTGATCCTGGTCGTTTTCTATTTTGTTCTGATAAGACCTCAGAAGAAAAAGGAAAAAGCGCTCCAGGAGATGATCTCAAACTTAAAGGTAGGAGACGAGGTTGCCTCGATCGGCGGTATCCACGGAAAAATCACGAAGATAAAGGACAACCTTTTCATTCTCGAGAGCGGCGCGGGCACCACAAAGTCATACGTGACTATCGAAAAGAGCGCTATAGCCAGAGTTATAAAGGAAGGCTCGTCAAAACCCGAGGAAAAAGAGGAAGAAAAACCCGAGGAAAAATCCGAAGAAACCAAATCGTAATCCTCGACGTCACACCCTTTGTGACGATATACACAATACCGTAGTGGCGGATATCATCCGCCCGCCGGAATATCCCACTAAGCTTTCGCATATAATTTACCAAAATAAATTATTGCGAGGTGTGCTTGTATGGCAGGCGAGGTAATTCATGCAAAAGAGACGGCGGGCGGCAAAAGCCCTATCGCGGCTGTCGCCGTCGGTCTGATATTCGGCTTGGCCGCGGCGGCGCTGGCACTGCTTATCATTTCTGCAGCGGCGGTGTTTTACGACATTCCCGAGCATGTGATGAATATTCTGATAATCGTCATTTCGGCGGCGTCGATGTTCGTCGCGGGGCTCAAGGCGGCCGCGAAAAATCAAAAAAACGGTTTGCTTATCGGTGTCGTGACGGGACTGCTCTATTCGGCGATCACTCTTGCCGCGGGACTGATGTTCGGTACGAAGATCGGGTTCTCGCCCGAGCTTTTCGCGGATTTTGCGGTCGCGGCGGCGCTCGGCGGACTGGGCGGCGTTGTTGGCATCAATATGGCCGGACATAAAAACAGAAAAAGAAAACACAAGTAGAAATATAATTTAAGCATAAGGAGAGATCACAAATGAAAGTTCAAAGAATCAAGACGTTAAACAGCGCCACGCTCAAGGAGAGCGCGTGCAAAGGCGGCTGCGGCGAGTGCCAGACCTCGTGCCAGTCGGCCTGCAAGACCTCGTGCACGGTTGCCAATCAGAAGTGCGAGAATGAGGAAAGATAAATCTTTAAATTTCCGAGCGGAAGTTTAAACGCCCGGGCGCTCACACACAGTGTGGCGCCCTGTTTATTTTAATATAATCTTGACAAATTAACTTAGGAGAATAAATATGCTGCATACTTTTGAAATGTTTGACAAATACATCGCCCTTGACGTAAACAGCGGCTGCGTTCACGAGTTGGACAAGCTGAGCTATGACGTGCTGAATTTTCTTGACGTGAAAGGTCTTGATCCCGAGAGCGACGAGGCTAAGTTCAAAGCGGTAGGCGAGTTCAGAAAAGAGTACGATTCCGAGGACGTTTGGGACGTCATCGAGGACATAGCCGAGCTTAAAAAGAACGGAATGCTCTGGGCGGAGGACGATTTTGAGTATAACAAAGAGCTTAAAAGAAACGCGCCTGTAAAGGCGATGTGTTTACACATAAGCCACGACTGCAACCTGCGCTGCAAGTATTGCTTCGCCGAGGAAGGCGAGTACCATTCGGGCCGCCGCGAGTTGATGAGCGCCGAGACCGGAAAGCGCGCGATGGACTATCTGGTGGCTAATTCGGGCAGTCGGCGCAACCTTGAAGTCGACTTTTTCGGCGGCGAACCGCTGATGAATTTTGATGCTGTAAAGGATATAGTTTGCTACGCGCGAGAGCTTGAAAGAAAGCATGACAAGGTGTTTCGCTTTACAATAACAACCAACGGAATCTTGCTTGATGAAGAAAAGCTCGCGTACATAAATAAAGAAATGGGAAATATCGTGCTCAGCATCGATGGCAGAAAAGATGTAAACGACCGCGTCAGATACAGGGCGGACGGCACCGGAAGCTATGACAGCATAGTGCCGATATTCAAAAAGACCGCCGAGAGCCGCAACCAGGATAATTATTACGTGCGCGGAACCTTTACGAGATACAATCTCGATTTTTCAAAGGACGTGCTGCATCTGGCGGATCTGGGTTTCAAGCAGATCTCGGTGGAGCCCGTGGTGTGCGCCGAGGAGACCGACTATTCGCTGCGTGAGGAGGATTTGCCGCGCGTTTTTGACGAGTACGAGGCGTTGACGCGGGAATACGTGCGCCGCAAAAAAGAGGGCAACGGCTTCAACTTTTTCCATTTTATGATCGACCTTGACGAAGGGCCGTGCGTTATAAAGCGGCTTTCGGGCTGCGGCTGCGGCTGCGAGTATATCGCGGTCGCCCCGAACGGCGACGTGTATCCCTGCCACCAGTTTGTGGGAACCGAGGAATATAAAATGGGCAGCATTTACGACGATAAGGAGCTTGACCTTGATCTGCGCAATGAGTTCGCGGACTGCAATATTTACTCAAAGCCCGACTGTCGAGATTGCTTCGCGAAGTTTTTCTGCAGCGGCGGCTGCGTCGCCAACGCCTGCCTGATAAACGGGAGTTTGAATAAGCCCCACAAGCTGAGCTGCGAGATGATGCGCAAGCGCCTTGAGTGCAGTCTCTACGCCAAAGCCGCCCTCGCGGAAGAGTAAAGCGCGTCTGCGGCATTACAGCGGGCGGATAATATCCGCCCCTACATGTGACGATGATATATCGAATTGGCTGCAATCGCACAAATTCCGTCAACTCCTGTAGGGGCGGCAATTTGCCGCCCGTTTGCCTCCCCCTCGGGGGAGGTGTCAGGCGAAGCCTGACGGAGGGGGGATTCTCTAATCACTATTCGCTAATCACTGGTAAACTATATTTGGAGGTGTGTATATATGCTAAAAAAATTGCTCCGTCTTATGTCAAAGACGGACAGAAAATTCGCGTTGTTCACGCCGCTGCTGATCGTCGGCGAGGTGGCTATGGAAACCACCATACCGCTGATGATGGCGCGCATTGTTGACGTGGGCATCGCGAATGCCGACGTCGGATATGTGGTGAGGTCGGGCATTATCATGATGCTCATGGCTCTTGTTTCGCTGTGCTTCGGAGCGGGCGCGGCTCGAACCGCTTCTATGGCCTCGACCGGATTCGCGGCGTCTATCAGACAGGCGGTGTTCTTCAAGATTCAGGACTTTTCGTTCGGAAACATCGACAAGTTCAGCACATCGTCGCTCCTGACCCGCCTCACCACCGACATCACAAATATTCAGATGTCGACCATGATGGTTATCAGGACCTGCGTCCGCGCGCCCATGATGTTTGCTATGGCGCTGTTTATGGCGATCTCGCTCAACGCGCGTCTGGCGCTTATTTTCGCGGTGGCCGTGCCGATAATCTGCGTCACGGTGTTCACCGTGGCAGTCAAAGCGATGCCCAGGTTCCGCCTGATGCTCAGAAAGATCGACGATCTGAACCGCGTTGTGCAGGAGGACCTTGCGGGTATACGCGTTGTCAAGGCGTTTGTGCGCGAAAGCTATGAGGACGAGAAGTTCAACACTATCACAAACGAGGTCAGAGACGCCCAGGTATCGGCCGAGAAGCTTATCATAATCAATATGCCGGTCATGCAGATGGTTATCTACGCCTGCATTGTGGCGATCCTCTGGTTCGGCGGCAACATGGTTATAGTCGGCGGAATGCAGACCGGCGAGCTCATAAGCTTCATAACCTACGTTACTCAGATACTGATGTCGCTGATGATGATCTCGATGATATTCATCCAGCTGGTAAACTCCAAAGCCAGCGGCGACCGTATCTGCGAGATACTCGACGAGGAGCTTGAGATCAGGGATGACAACAACAACGAAAAACTGACTCTCGCTGACGGTTCGATCAGATTCGAGGATGTGGCGTTCAGCTATCAGCACGATATAATGAACTGCGCGGTGCGACACATAAATCTTGACATCAAGTCGGGCGAGACCGTGGGCATTATCGGCGGCACGGGCTCGTCAAAAAGCTCGCTTGTTCAGCTTATCCCGAGGCTTTACGACGTGACCGCGGGCCGCGTTATAGTCGGCGGCCATGATGTGCGCGAGTACAAACTCGACGTGCTGAGAAACGACGTTTCGATGGTGCTCCAAAAGAACGTGCTGTTCAGCGGCACGATTGCCGACAATCTGCGCTGGGGCGACGAGCACGCCACGCAGGAGCAGATAAGCGAGGCCTGCCGCGACGCCTGCGCCGACGAGTTTATATCGGGCTTCCCCGACGGCTACAGAACCGACCTCGGACAGGGCGGCGTGAACGTTTCGGGCGGCCAGAAGCAGAGGCTGTGCATTGCCAGAGCGCTGCTTAAAAAGCCGAAGATAATAATTCTCGACGACAGCACAAGCGCGGTCGACACCGAGACCGACGCCCGCATAAGAAGCGCGTTTAAAACCAAGCTTAAGGGCACGACCACTATAATAATCGCCCAGCGCATAAGCTCGATCGAGGACGCCGACAAGATAATCGTCATGGACAACGGACGCATCAGCGCCCAGGGCACCCATGAACAGCTGCTTGAGAGCAGCGACATATACCGCGAGATCTACGAATCTCAGCAGAAAGGAGCTGCGTAATATGCCTCCGGGACCTAAAGGATTTAAAAAACCGAAAAACACAAAAAAGACCGCGGCGCGCCTGTTTTCGTATCTAGCGAAGTACAAGCCGCAGCTGGTTCTGGTCATCATCGGCGTTATAGTTTCAAGCGCCGCCAACGTCTACGGCACCTATATGCTAAAGCCGATGCTCGACGACTACATAGTGCCCCTTATCGGAGCCGAGAACCCGCCGCTTACGACGTTCCTTGTGAACATACTGCTGCTGCTCGGCGCGTACATAGTGGGCGCGTTCGCCTCATGGATGTATAACCGAATCATGGTAAACATCTCAAGCGGAGTACTGTACACCGTGAGGAACGACCTGTTCACCAAGATGCAAAAGCTTCCCCTAAAATACTTCGACACCCACACCCACGGCGACGTTATGAGCCGCTACACAAACGACGCGGACGCCATCAGAATGATGATGTCCCAGAGCGTGCCTCAGCTTGTCTCGTCGTTTTTGACCGTTATCTCGGTGTTTATCATGATGATCGTGATAAGCCCCGTGCTGACGCTGTTGGTTCTGGTTATGCTCGTCATAATATTTTTCGTTATCAGCTTCGTCGGCAAACGCTCGGCTTATTTCTTCAGGAAGCAGCAGAACGCTATCGGCGCGGTCAACGGCTATGTTGAGGAAATGATCGAGGGTCAGAAGGTCGTCAAGGTTTTCTGCCACGAGGACAAATCCAAAGAAAAATTCTCGAACATAAACGAGGCGCTGCGCGGCGCGTCCGCCAACGCCAACACCTTCGCCAACGTGCTTTTCCCGATCATGGGTAATCTGTCGTATCTGCACTACGCCGTGACCGCAATGGTCGGCGCCGCGCTGACGATACACAGCGGAAACACCGGTGCGGGTTTCTTCGCGCTGACGATCGGCTCGCTGACCGCGTTTTTGCAGTACACCCGCTCGTTCTCGCAGCCGATAACCCAGATGTCGCAGCAGGTCAACGCCATACTTAACGCTATGGCGGGCGCCGAGCGCATATTCCAGGTCATAGATGAGAAGGCCGAGGTCGACGACGGCAAGGCGACTATCGCCAGAGTGGTGATAGAGCCCGACGGAAACATCATCGAGGTCAACCACCGCACCGGCCGCTGGGCGTGGAAGCGCCCCGGCAAGGACGGCAAGGTCATCTACAACGAGGTCCGCGGCGAAGTCGAATTCAAAAACGTCACATTCAGCTATGACGGCAAAAAGACGGTTTTGAAAGACATCTCACTTGTGGCCGAGCCGGGCCAGAAGATAGCGTTTGTCGGCTCGACGGGCGCGGGCAAGACAACGATAACCAACCTGATAAACAGGTTCTACGACGTGCCCGACGGCAAGATCACATACGACGGAATAACGATAAACAAGATCAAAAAGGACGACCTGCGCCGCTCGCTCGGTATGGTTCTGCAGGACACTCATTTGTTCACCGGCACGGTCATGGACAACATCAGATACGGTCGCCTGGACGCTACCGACGAGGACTGCATATACGCGGCCAAGATCGCCAACGCCCACTGGTTCATCACCCACCTGCCTGACGGCTACAACACGATGCTGACGGCTGACGGTGAGAATCTGAGCCAGGGTCAGAGACAGCTGCTGGCGATAGCCAGAGCGGCCGTGGCCGACCCGCCCGCGCTTATTCTGGATGAGGCGACCAGCTCGATCGACACCAGAACTGAAAAGATAATAGAAAAAGGCATGGACGGCCTGATGAAGGGCAGGACGGTGTTTGTTATCGCCCACAGGCTCTCGACCGTCAGAAACGCAGATATGATAATCGTGCTCGAACACGGCCAGATCATAGAGAAGGGCAACCACGAGCAGCTGATAGCTCAAAAAGGCAAATACTACCAGCTCTACACTGGCGCATTCGAACTTGATTAACCTGTCTGCCTCGCCTCAAGGGGCGAGGTGGATTTCCGCCGAAGGCGGAAAGACGGAGAGGGGTCAACGTTGCGATTTGGAAAACAAACCCCTCTCAGTCAGCTTTGCTGACAGCTCTCCCCAAGGGGCGAGCCTAACATCAAGCGCTCCCCAAATCCGTAAGGGACGGCGCCCTCGACGTTCCACGAGGACTTTCATCGAGTTTTGCAATTTGTTAAAGTTGTTCAGAAATAACTCCTATAAATTTAAAGACCGAGACCCCCGAATATTGTTTTCGGGGGTCTGTCAAATTCATGATCAAAATATTTTAAAATTTTAATTGATATTATAGATCCCGTCTGCGGGCGATATTATGCTGACATTATAAAATGCTTTCATTGATTCGTAAAGATATTTCGCGTCATATGTGCCTGCCGTCTCATATGTCGAGTGCATGGCAAGCTGTGCCGCGCCTATATCAATTGTGTTTATCGAAACCTGCTCGGTTGAAAGATTGCCGAGGGTCGAGCCTCCCGGAATGTCGCTGCGATTGACATATTTTTGATACGGAACGCCCGCGTCCTCGCAAATTTTCAGGAAAACGCCCTCAGACACGCCGTCGGTGGTATATTTTTGCTGCGCGTTGTATTTGACAAGCACGCCGCCGTTCAGGTACGGCCTGTTTGTGGGGCACGATCTGTCGGGATAATTTGGGTGCACCGCGTGGCCGTTGTCCGCCGAGAGCATAAAGCTTGAAGCAAGCATACGCAGCATATCGCTTTCGTCCATGCCCGGGGCTTTGCAGATCCTGAGCATAACGTCGCGCATAAATGTTGATTTCGCGCCCTGTTTTGTGCCGCTGCCGACTTCCTCGTTGTCAAACACGCAGCACATCTGTACCGAATGACTGTCCTTTGAATCCGTAAGCGCCATCATACCCGTATAGGCGCACTGAAGGTCATCTATTCTTTGGGATGAGAAAAACTCACCTTCGCTGCCCCAAATTCTGCCTTTGAGACGGGTATATAAAAACAGGTCGGTTCCTATTATATCATCAGCGCGCGCGTTGATACTGTCAGCAATGATCTCTATAAAGCCTTTTTTGCTGTCGCCGCTCGATAACAGAGGAAGAAGTTCATTTTGAATGTTGAAGGCGCGGCTGTCGCTCGCGCTTCTGTTCATGTGGACAGCGAGACTCGGGATAATAAGCAGGTCGCGGTCAATATTTACAAGTCTCATTTCGATTCCTTTATTTGTCTTGACCGCCGCTCTTCCCGCCACCGAAAGCGGACGGTCGAACCATGTTGAGATATTCGGGCCGCCGTACTTTTCAACGTTGAGCTTAACGTATTTATCCTCAACGCGCATTTCGGCGGCGGGTTTGATTTTAAAGCCGGGCGAATCACTGTGCGCGGCAACGATCGCGAAAGCCTTCGGGTCCCCGGGAACCTTGAACGCGATAACAGCCGAACCGTTCCGGGTCACAAAGTATTTTCCACCGGGTTTGATTTCCCATTTTTGGGATTCATAAAGCTCCGAAAAGCCGTTTCCCAAAAGCATTTTCTTTAAGTTGTCAACCGCAATAAAGCTTACCGGGCTTTCGTCAATAAAGCCTATTAATTCTTTCGTAAAATTCAAATTATCCATGATCATCCTCCTGAGTTCATTATATCAATTATTCCGCGGCAAGTCAATAAACGCCGCGAAAAAACATATTTTATAAGCTTCTTTACAAAAAACAAAAATCATGTTAGAATATTCAAAAAGGAGAGGATAAACATGTATATAGGCATAGATTTGGGCGGCACCAACATAGCCGCGGGTCTGGTCGACGAAAACGGAAAAATACTGCATAAATTTCAAACGCCCACTTTGGCGGAGCGTCCGTTTGAGGAGATCGTTTCTGATATGGCAATGGCGGCCGAGCGCGTTATAAGCGATTTGGGAATTTCAAGAGGCGATATAAGATCAATAGGTGTCGGAAGTCCCGGCGCGATCGACAACAGCAGCGGCACAATATTGTTTGCGGGCAACCTGGGCTGGAAGAACGCGCCGCTCAAAGCCGAACTTGAGCGGCTGACCGGTTTTGAGACAAATATCGAAAACGACGCCAATGCCGCGGCATACGGCGAGTATTTTATGCACGGCGGAGGAATAAGCGATTTTATATTCATAACCCTAGGCACCGGGATAGGCGGAGGCATAATAATAGACGGGAAAATCTATCGCGGCTTTAACGGCGCCGGAGCGGAGCTTGGGCACAATACCCTGATCTTCGGCGGCGATATGTGCAGCTGCGGCAAGCGCGGCTGCTGGGAGGTATACGGTTCGGTGAGCGGGCTTATCAATCAGACAAAAGCCGCTATAGAAAAATATCCGGACTCGCTAATGTCAGCGCTTAAAGCCGAGCGCGGAACTGTTGACGGAAAAACCGCCTTTGACGCGGCCAAACAAAATGACCCTGCGGCAAAGGCGGTAGTTAAGCAATATCTTGAATATGTTGCTGACGGAATTTGCAGTCTGGTAAATATCTTCGAGCCCGAGGTTTTGCTGATCGGCGGAGGAATAAGCAAGGAGGGAAACTTCCTGCTCGACCCTATCAAAGAATACTGCGAGAAAAATTATTTCTGCAAGTCGATCCGCCAGACCAAGCTTGGTATAGCGAAGCTCGGGAACGACGCGGGTATAATCGGTGCCGCATTGTCGGCTATGCGCGGCTAAATTTTCAGCTCAAGGCCGAGTGCGCAGCGGCGGATCAGATCGAGGGCGTGCAGCGATGCGCGCTCTCTTATATTTTCGCGGCTGCCGTTTAGTTTAAGCTTAAACGCGCGGTGAGTGTTTTTTGAGCAAATCGAAATATACACAAGACCGATAGGCTTTTCTGCGGTTCCGCCGCCGGGACCCGCTATTCCCGTCGCCGACACGGCGATGTCGGCTCCCGAGCGTGCGCGTGCGCCGCGCGACATTTCAAGCGCCGTCTGCTCCGAGACCGCTCCGTATTTTTTGAGCGTGTCACAGTCAACGCCCAGCATATCGGCCTTTTGCACATTTGAATATGTGACGTATCCGCAGTCAAAACATTCGGAGGAACCGGGAATCCGGGTTATCTTTTCGGCGATCAGACCGCCGGTGCAGCTTTCGGCGCAGGTCGCCTTGAGTCCGCGTTCGCGCAGGATTCCCACAACAACGTTTTCCATTGAGTTGTCGATCCCTGTGCCGTAAACTCGGTCGCCGAGTATTTTCTCGATTTTTTCCTGCATGGGTACGAGCATCGCTTTCGCTTTATCCACAGTGTCGGCTTTCGCGGTTATCCTCAGCTCCACTTGCCCCGTTTTGGCGTAAGGCGCGACCGTGGGATTGGTCGAATTATCCATAAGATCACGCAGCTTTTCGTCAACGGCCGATTCGCCGAGCCCGAACACGCGGATAGATCTTGAGCGTATTACTCCGTCTGAAAAATTTTCAAGGTAGGGTATGACTTGCTCGTCAAACATCGGCTTCATCTCAAGCGGCGGACCGGGAAGCATAATAAATTTGCAGTTCTCGGTTTCAACGATCGCGCCCGGCGCGGTCCCGTTGTCGTTTTGGAGTATTATGCAGCCCTCGGGCATCTCGGCCTGCTTAAAATTGCTCTCGGGCATATACATGTTGCCGCGGCTGAAACGCTCAATTATCCTGCGTTTGCTATTTTCGTCCATAACGCATTTTAATCCGCAGTATTCCGCGATCGTCTCCTTTGTCAGATCATCGCCCGTAGGGCCGAGACCGCCTGTTGTTATAACAGCGTCGGCCCGTTTCGCCGCGATTTCAAGCGCCGCCTTGAGGCGCTCGGGATTGTCGCCCACGACCGTGGTGTAGTACACGTTAAAACCGAGCTCACTCAGTCTGCGGCTCAGGTATTGCGCGTTTGTGTTCACGATAGAGCCGAGCAGCAGTTCGGTTCCGACAGATAAAAGTTCAAAAGTCATAATTTACCTCCGTAGTTTATCAAAAACATCCTGTATCAAAGTTCTTATAGATCCAAGACATATTTTTCGCAAAGCGGTTTCGCTTCATTCGCATTACTCCAAACAAAAACGGATATTGAGGAGGACTTTTCATGATCAAGCGTGATATCAACTATCGTCTCGTTTTCAAATTGCCTGAGAGTGTCGAACGCAAAATCCGTGAGAACTCCGCTTTCGTCATACGCGGCCGCAAAAATCATGCTCTCAGCAGTTTGGCTGCCCGTTATCCGAACGCTTACTTTGTTTGAAGAGAGAGTGACGCCGTTTATTGTCAATGGATCATTTTGCGGCTCGTTTGAGGGTTCGGCCGACGCTTCAGCGGAGGGCGCGGAAGTATATGTCGGCGCTGCTGTCGGCGTCTGTGTCGGAACAGGAGGAGCGCTCGAGGGTTCCGCTGTCGGTGTCTGTGTCGGAACAGGAGCACTCGAGGGTTCCGCTGTCGGTGTCTGTGTCGGAACAGGAGCACTCGAGGGTTCCGCTGTCGGCGTTTGTGTCGAAACAGGAGTGTTCGAGGGTTCCGCTGTCGGCGTCTGTGTCGGAACAGGCGCGCTTGAGGGAATCGCTGTAGGCGCCGCGGTGGCCGATGGAGCGGCAGACGGCGCGTAGGATCCGGTCGGTTCCGAAGGTTCGGGTGATTTTACGGGTGCCGCGGAAGGCTTAGGCGATTCCGCGGGCGTTTGCGAAGGCCGGGCTGACACTGTAGGAGTTTGCGAAGGCATTGTTGAGGGCCGAGGTGGTTCCGCGGGCACCTGTGAAGGCGTTGCCGATCCGGTCGGCGCAGCTGACGGCTCCGTCGATTCCGACGGTTCAGGGGAAGGCTCAATTGATCCCGATGGAACGGGTGATTCGGAGTAAATCGGCGCGTCGGACGGTTTCGGAGATTCCGACGGCACCGGCGTCTTGGTTGACTCGATGCTCATAAGCGCGGCTTTATGCGCGTTTAGACGAGCGGCGCCTTTGACCTTGCCTTCAAGAGGGGCGCTGCTATCGGCGGATTTTGTAAGTATTTCAACGACTTCCGATGGAGTCAAATTCGGATTAACGGCCAAAACGACCGCCGCCGCGCTCGCGACTAACGGAGATGCCATTGATGTGCCGCTTAATGGTCCGTATGCGGAATCGGAGTCGTTTATCGTGCTCATAATATTGTTTCCGGGCGCCGCGATGTCAACGGTTTTAACTCCGTAATTTGAGCTTGCGGACAGCGCGTCGCTCTCTGTGATATTGGCAACCGCGAGTACATTCGGAAAATCGTAAGACGCGGGATAAATCGGATTAATATCAATATTTAAGCCGTGGTTGCCGGCTGCGCATATGAACAGTGTGTCGGGGCATGCCTGAATCGCCGAATTCATACTATTTACAAATTTAGGGTCATTTAGGGCAAAGCTTGCGTTTACGATTTTAAAGTCCATAGAATTTGCGTAATCTATTGCTTTTATTACCATATCAACAGTGGTAGTGCTCGTGTTAAAAGCTTTTATAACCGCGATTTTCGCGTTTCTCGCAACTGACGCAACGCCCTTTGAGTTGTTTGTCGCGGCGCTCACGATCCCCGCCACGTGTGTACCGTGGCCGACATTATCGGACAAATCGTTGTTATCGGAAAAGCAGTTCCAGCCGTGCACATCGTCTATGTATCCGTTTCCGTCATCGTCAAAATTATTATTCGGGATTTCATTCGGATTTGTCCAGATATTATCAGCAAGATCCTCATGTGTCACTCGGGCGCCCGAGTCGATCATAGCAACGCATGTGTTTGAGCAGTCGATATCAAGATCCCACAGATCCGGGGCGCTGACCTTATCAAGCGCGTATTGGCTGCCATCCGTATAATAAGGATCGTCGGTTTCGCATAATTTAAGATAATAGTTAGGCTCGGCGTATTTGACTTCGGGCATTGATTCAAGCTTTTCGATCGCGTCCGCTACCGAATCGACGCCATTTTCTGACAGAGTGAGTTTTAAAATTTTTGGTTTGGCGTTCAGGCTCATCAGGGCGATCCTGCCCGCCGGAGGCGACATAAGCACATCAACGTCGGTCACGCCGATATTTCCGAAGTCGGGTATATCGCTTCCGAATGCGGCGATTTTTGCGCCGCGGTTTGAAGGATCAAGCGTAACAATAACAGAGCCGTCATCAAACGTGGGCGCGCTTTCGGCGCTCGCGCACATGCCGCATAACAAAATTGTTATAAACGCGGCAAAAAGTAACAAAAATTTTTTCATACGCAGTCTCTCCGTATATTATTTTATATTTATTATCTCGCTTTCGTCGATCGCCTTTTTGATCATTCCGTCAATATCGGTCAGGCACTTTTCGGCCTCGATTATGTCATTAAGGCGGGGTTTTGTTTTGGGATGCTTTGGCACAAAAATGGTGCAGCAGTCCTCATACGGCTGAATTGAAGTTTCGTATGCTCCGATTTTTTTTGATATTGCCGTGATCTCTTCTTTGTCCATGCCGATGCAGGGTCGGTATACGGGCATGTCCACCGCCGAGTTCGTGCAGTAGAGCGCCTCCATGGTCTGGCTGGCGACTTGACCTATGCTTTCGCCGGTAACAAGTCCCAGATCGCCGTTTGACACTGCTATTTTCTCGGCGATGCGCATCATTATCCTGCGCATTATAATTGTGAGAAAATTCTTTGGGCAGTTGTCTATTATATCAAGCTGAATATCGGTGAACGGAACCACATACAGGCGGACGCCGCGAGTGTATGGCGACAATATCTTCGCCAGGTCAACGACCTTGTCCTTGGCCCGCTCGCTTGTGTACGGCGGGCTGTGGAAGTAGACCGCGTCAAGCTTAACTCCGCGCTTCGCTATCATCCAGCCTGCCACCGGGCTGTCGATGCCGCCGCTTAAAAGCAGCACCGCTCTGCCTCCCGAGCCTACGGGCATGCCGCCCGCTCCGCGTATCACATCGGCGACTATGTAGGCGTCGTCGCGTATTTCGACCTGAACGAGAATATCGGGGTCGTGTACGTCAACGCGGATATTTCCTCCGGCTTTGCTCACGGCGCGAAGAACAGCTCCGCCCACCTCGCGGCTGATTTCCGGAGATTTGAGGGGGAACCGTTTATCCTCGCGCTTTGTCTCCACCTTAAAGCTCTTGCCGTCATAGTCTGTATCGAGCACGCATTTTGCCGCTGTCTCTTTTATGCTGTCCATGCCTTTGGCGCAGCGCGTTGCGGGGCAGATATTGACGATTCCGAACACCTTTTTCAGGCGCTCTATCGTCTCGGTCATGTCTATATTTTCGTCAAGCGCCTCAACGTATATCGTCGACTGCGCCTTTTTGACGCTGAACTTGCCCAAAGGCGCCAGCGTAGAGTTTATATTGTCAATAAGTTTTTGTTCAAACTTGGGACGGTTAAGACCCTTTAGGGCGATCTCGCCGTATTTTAAAAGTATCAAATCTGTCTTTTGCATATCTATCTCCCGGTTTTCTTTTGTATATTTAGTTTATCTCATGTTCAATTTTCTAAGGCGCGGCACAATTTTGTTAAGCGCGTTTATCGCCGCGTCTACCTGTTCGGCTGTGGAAAATTCCGAAAGGCTGAACCTTATGCTGCCGTCGATCATTTTCGGCGGAACGCCGATCTCGGTCAGCACATAGCTGGGTTCTTTTTTGTGGCTGCTGCACGCGCTGCCGCTTGATACGAAAATGTTCTGCATCTCCAGAGAGTGCAGGAGGACCTCGGCTTTCACGCCGCCGAACGATACGTTCAGAATATGCGGAGCACAGCATTTGGGCGTGTTTACTCTGACATTGTCAAGCTGAAGCGCGCCGTGCTCAAGTCTTTTGCGCAGCGCGGTCATCTTTTCGGCTTTTCGCTCAAGATCGTGCGCTGCCGTCTTGCACGCCAGACCGAAGCCGACGATCCCGGGCACATTCTCGGTTCCCGAGCGCATGTTTCCCTGCTGGCCACCGCCGTAGAGTATCGGTTTGATCCTCGCGCCTTTGCGCGCGTAAAGAGCGCCCATACCCTTTGGACCGTGGATCTTGTGCGAGCTTACAGAAATAAGGTCGATCGGCACGGAGCGGACGTCTATGGGAACTTTTCCGAAACCCTGCACCGCGTCGGTGTGAAACAGCGCCCTCGGGTTCCTTTTCTTTAATATCGCCGCCATCTCCGGGATCGGCTCGACCGTGCCTATCTCGTTGTTTACAAGCATTGCCGAAACCATAAAGGTGTCGGACCTTATCATTTTTTCGAACGCGTCAAGCTTGACCCGTCCGTCGCCGTCCACGGGGGCGTAGTCTACTCTGTATCCTCGGTTTTTAAGCTCGCGCACGGTGTTCATAACCGCAGGATGCTCAAGGGGCGTTGTTATCATGTGTCTGCCTCGGCTCGCCGCGGCCGCTCCCATGATCGCCAAATTGTCCGACTCGGTTCCGCCCGAGGTGAAAATTATCTCGGTCGGCTCGGCTTTGATCGCTTCCGCGCAGCGTTCCCTCGCGGTCTTGACCGCGCGCTCGGCCTCGATGCCGAGTTTGTACAGAGACGACGGATTGCCGTAATTCGCGCTCATTGTGTCAAACACCGCCGCGCATACCTCGGCGTAAGGCCGGGTGGTGGCGCTGTTGTCAAAATATACTTCCATAAAAAATTCCTCCACAGCCGTCCGAAACAAATTTGAATCGGACGGCCTTTTTATTTTAACATATTTCGTGAGAGTTTTCAACAAATTTTTTAAAAACTCCCGCGTTACATTATATTCGACACGTTTCGATATGTTAATATATGTTATGATCGGAGGAATAAAATTATATTACCACGGATTAATGACTATATTGTCTCTGTCGGTCGCGGCCAAAAAGTCAGCGGTGTATTCATTTTGTATCGTGGCATTGTCCGCAATATAGGTTCCGGGCGATACGACTCTGGCGTAATATGAGGCAGTCCAATGATTCTCTTCGTTCGGATAAGCGTAAAATTGTATAGTCTGCCCGCCTCCGTAATATATCGAGAACGAGCCTGTGTCGCGGTTCCCGTTCAGTATCGGCGCAAGACCCGAGGGCAGATAATCGGTGATTATATATCTGCCGCCCAAAGCCGTGTCCGCGAAGTCAACGCTGAGCGTGACCTTGACTATATCGTTTTGATTAAACTCGGTTTTATTTTCATAGGTGTACGCGCTGCCGTAGCTGCGGCTGAGCGTCAGGTCGGGGCTTGTTATCTCGCCGATGTTCAGGCTTGTCTGATAAACCGCGGTCATCTTGATCGAGTCGGCAGCCTCAATGACCTTAAACTCGGGTATGAACGCCGCGGGCACAATGACCGTGTGGCACCTGCCGTCTGTGAGCTCGGTCTCAAAGGTTTGACCGTAGAGCTCATAGGAAAGCTTGCCGCCCTCCGCGGGCATCGCCTCCGCAGCGGCAGACACGAACATAAGCCGCTCTATGTTTATCAAAATATCCTGCGTGCGGTTCGTGACGGTGTAATCATAGAGCATGCGCGCGTCGTAGCGTTCCAATCGCTGAGCCGCGACCGCTGCCGCAGCTGTCGCCTCCAGGATCTCGTCCCGCGTGTTCCCCGCGTTTACCCGCTTCATATTTCCGTAGTCCTGCACCAGACCCGATATCCGCGCGTTGTAAATTTCCTCGGCCTTGTCGGTCTCGCCAATCTCGCAGTAAGCGAGGATCAGATACAGATAGTCTATAGCGGTCAGATTGTCGGCGGCCGAGAGCGCGTCCATTTCGTTGAGAACGGGCTCGCGCAGGGCGGCTTTGGCGTAGAGCACTTTGGCGCTGTTTTCAATGCCGGAAAGATACTCCGCGAGTTTTTCAGTGTCAATATCATCCTTTATAAACGGCGTGAGCATGGCCGTGGCGTCAGGGTCGCTGTCGCCGTAGGTGAACAGCTTTATCCCGCCGTCCTCGCTTTGATACGCGCTCAAGTCAATATCGGGTATCTCATTTTCATACTCGTAATATTTGTTGAGAAGCTCCATAGCCGTTTTCATTGAGATCTTCTGATCCAGCCGCTCGCCGCATAGGTACCTCATATAATATATGTCGTTTAAGACAGAAGCTCGGCTCTCGTCCGAAAAGATCACGCGCACGTTCTTGTCCGAGCCCGACGGGTCGGGCCGAAGAGGTTCGTAGGGCGACGGGTATTCCACCGCCAGCCGGGTCGTGTTGTATGTGTCAACGATCTCGATAGGCGTCTGCACGCTGTCAACGACCGCGCCGTTGACAGCCGCCGAGACGGTCAGGATCCTTTCGCCGAGGGCGCCGTTTGTGTCAAGCGGTATATTAACTCTTTCATATGGTTTTCCCTCGGCTGTTTTGTATTGAACTCCGTCATAAACCGTGAAGGTCACGTTCTCGTCTCCGTCAAGGCCGCTGCCGTAGAGATTAACGCCGAGTATCGGCGCGTCTCCGGCCAGAAACGTCTTGTTGATATTATATTTGATAAACGCGGGCATCGTCACTTTTATAGGGCAGGCGCCGTTTCCGGCCTTCATGTCGCCGCTTATCGCCGAGACCGTGGCGCGCCATGATGTGATATTGTCCGGAAGCTTGATTTGTGCCGCCGCGCAGCCGCTTTCGTCTGTCTTTAAATTTACAAAAGCGGCCGTGTCTTTGAATTCGGAGCGGATACGGCTCTCCGCGCTTGAGTCGGCCGCGGCGTTTGAACCGCCTCCGGCCGCCGTTTCAAAGCTTGTCGCTCCCACCACGGGATTCGGGGCGGCGTATTCAAGCATTTTGTGAGAGCGGTATATCTGATCCGTTTTGGAGTAGAAACTGTCGTATAACTGTTCAAGCGTATCCGCCTCATAGTCCCTGAGCTTAAACAGCGCCTCGTCGACGACACTTATATTTACGTCGGCGACGGCCGCAGCTCCGCTTTGGTCGGTCACCCTGACTGTGATCCCGCAGTCATCGCCAGGCGCGTATTCTTCTTTGTCGGTCGTTATCTCAAAGTTCAGGCGGCTTTTTTCGATGTCATATTCCGCCTTGCGTTCGCCGATATACTCATATCCTGTCCGGGGATCGAACCGAACGGCGCTTACAAATATCGAGGGCACCGCGTCAAATGTTGTTGTGTAAACGCTGCTATCAATTACGGCGGCGTCTTTTATCCCGTTATTGTCTTTCACGTAGAGGAACCTGCCGTCGGCCGCCTCCGCGCCCTTTGTCACGGTGAATACCGCGTTTTCGCCAATATCGTAAAGCTCTTTGTCGCAGTCTATTTTGTAATCGTCAACGCTGTAGCTATCGGAAATATAGGTGTTGTATTCCTTTGTGTTAATACGGTTGTTAAGGTTCTCGTACGTTCTTCCCGCTGTGTCGGCGCAGGTGATATCAATGCTGTAGTAGCCTTTTTTGTCGTCGGCGGGAGGCGTGAACGAGTATTCCGCGTCGCCGTTTTCGTTTGTCGTAACCGAAAACTCGGCGGCCTTTTCGGTCTTGTATTCATAATTATATATTGGATATGACTGCTTGGTGATATAATTATACCCCGTGTCGTACTGCGTCGCCTCGTAGTAATTATAATTTATGACCGCGTTTAATACTCTGCCCGCGTCGGGACCGAGTATATAATCCTTGCTCTTTATATAGCCATCGGTTTGGGAGTTGACCTTGTCGAGCGTCAGCAAATCGGAGTGCAGCTTTATATTGCTGCTTCCGTCCTTGAACTCGCTGTCAATGTTTACCTTGATGTCGTTCATCAGCACGGTGGTAGATGCCGAGGCCGAGATATCCCCGATCTCGGGAAGTTTTGCGTATATTCCGGGATTAAATGACGGGTTAAATGAATATTCCCAATCGCCGTCTTCGAGCGTCGGCGTCGCGCTGAACTGCGCCTCGCCGTTTGCGTCGGTAAACAGCGTTTCCGATATATTGTTAAAGAATGAGCGGTCAGCGCTGAATTTAACCGAAAGGTCGGAAACCGGAGTTCCGTCAAAGAATTCGGTCTTTATTTTATAGTTGATAGTGTCGCCGTAAAAAATCGCGCGCTTGTCGGGCGTCAGGCCGATATTGTAATCGGGCTTGACATATTCCTCGACCGTGAAATATTTGCTCACGATGCTTTCCTCGCCGTTTTTTATCTCAAGCTCGTAGCTTCCCGCGTTCAAATTCGGCAGCTTAACGGAGCCGTTGAACACGCCGTCCTCACACTCAACGCGTGTCACGGACACGGGAGTTGTGACGTTTTCGTCGTTTGTGTAATATCTTCGGCTTATTTGAACTTCGGCGGTCAAATCGGTCGGAGCTTCGGAGCCGTCCGTCGGCTTTGCCGCTCCCCAGAAATTCACCGTGTCGTCGGGCATGTATAGCGCGCGGTCAAATTCCATGGCGGTAAAATATTTGCGGCGGTCGATCTCTCGGTCGTATATACCGAAGAGCGCGGTTTTATCGCCAAGTTCCGCGCTGAACACGGCGTTTTCGTAAGGCTCGGATTCGGGCGCGCCAACGTATGCGATGCCGCTCGGATCCGAGATCCCGCTGCTGCCTCTCGTGCTGAATTTCACTCCTTCAAGCGGCTCTCCGGTGCTCATGTCGTTTGTCCATATCAAAAACCTGTCGCTGTCTTTCATAATATACGCGCCAATGTCTGTCGACTGGATAAGCGCGCACTGCGTTTTATCTTCAAGGGAAATTTCCGCCAGATAAAATCCGTTTTCAAGCGTGTTCGGAAACGGAATAAACTGAGTTTTAATGCCTTCGTCCTCGCTGACATTCAGGGTATAATCAAAGCTCATGATCTCGTTTCCGCGCTTTTCGCCGAGCTGCTTAAATGTAAGATCGTTTAGGAAATATGCCTCCGCGTCCGCCGCGTCAATGGTGTGCAGCGAAATTTCCGCGTTCGCGGCAGTTTTGTTTTTGACCGACGCGCCTACCGAGATTATCGGCGCGACGCTTGTCGATGTCTCGTAATAATCGTTTTGAATGTAAAAATACGTGTCGGATTCGTCGGGTTGCTCGCTGTCTTTTATTGTGGTAAAAGAAAATTCGCAGCCCTCGCCCAAGGCCGCGCCGTTTGCGCGGGAAGTCTTGCCCGAGATAGACACGGAATATTCCGTGTCGTGATCAAAAGGCTTTTCGGGAATAAAAACCGCAGTTTTGTCATGCAGCTCCCATTTTCCGTCAATGTGCGGCTTGATCGAAAAATTGTTTTTCACGCTTTCAAAGTCAACATCGCTGTGTGAGAAAGTGATCTCTATGCCCGAGTTTATCGGCACATCGGTGGCGTAGCTGCCGGGCAGCGTCTTTTCGATCCTGAATTTTTCCGCCGTCTGAAACGTCCATGTAACGGGATCGTCTCCCATGAGCTTAAAGGTGTACAGCTTATTGTACGTCAGAGGCGCGTCGGGCGCCACCGTGAAGGTCCCGTCTCCGTTCGGTGTGACCGTCGCCGAGATAGTATCGTTGATCATGATCCGAGGCGTGTCCGACGCTCCCGACAGGATATAAAGGCTGTCGGGCATAACGCCCGTTCCGTCATATGAAACCGGCGTCAGGCTGTACCCGCCGCGGCTGTAGTCTGCCGCAGCCGCGGGCGCGCAAATGCACATCAGCAGCGCCAGAACAATAATGATCGAAGTAATTCGTGTTTTCATATAAACATCCTCCTTAAAATTAATGATGTAATTATTTTATCACAAAAAATATGTTCTGTCAATAAAAATATTACAAAATTGTTTCAATTTTAAATTAATGCTTGACATAAGAAAAAAACATGCTATACTATATGTGTTGCGAATTTACAAATTTAACCACTACATCTTGTGGTTTGAAAATACGGGAGGTTTTAATATGATTAAAACGATAGTTAAAAGAGACGGCAGGGAGGCGGATTTTGATATTACAAAAATATCAAACGCCATATTTAAGGCGGCCGAGGCTTTGGGCGGAAGCGATAGAGACACGGCGCTTGAGCTTGCCGATCAGGTCGTTGATTATGTCGAAAACGGTCTGGGACTTTCAAAGCCCGGAGTTGAGGAAATACAGGACGCGGTCGAGAAAATTTTGGTCGAGAACGGCCATACCAGAACCGCCAAGGAGTTTATTCTCTACCGCGCCCAGAGAAGCAGGGTTCGCGAGATGAACACCCAGCTTATGCGCGTGTATGAGGATTTGACCTTCAAGGCCGCCAAAGACAATGACGTCAAGCGCGAGAACGCCAACATCGACGGAGACACTGCGATGGGCACAATGCTGCGCTACGGCAGCGAGGGCGCCAAGTGCTTCTATGACATGTTTATCCTCGACCCCCGCCATGCCAAGGCCCACAAGGACGGCGATATTCATATCCATGATCTGGATTTTCTGACGCTCACGACGACCTGCTGCCAGATAGACCTTGTGAAGCTGTTCAAGGGCGGCTTCTCCACGGGCCACGGTTTTCTGCGAGAGCCCAACGATATTGCCAGCTATTCGGCATTATGCTGCATCGCCATCCAGTCGAACCAGAACGACCAGCACGGCGGACAGAGTATACCCAATTTTGATTACGCTATGGCTCCCGGCGTTGCCAAGACATATAAGAAAAAGTTTACAAAGAATTTATCTGCGGCGCTGACGTTGATGGCCGGAATAGACGAGCCCCAGGACACGGCGATGCAGATCATCTCGGAACTGCGCGACGAGACCGGAGAGGAGCCGAAGCTGTCCAACGCGCCCGAGTTTTTGGACGCGCTCAAGACCAAGCTCGCCCGCGTTATGAGCGATAAGGACGCGTCGCGCGCCGTTCGATTTATAACCAAGAATTCCGAAAAAGAGACCGACCGCGCCACGTTCCAGGCTATGGAAGCGCTTATACACAATCTGAACACCATGCACTCGAGAGCCGGAGCCCAGATTCCATTCAGCTCCATAAACTACGGAACCGACACATCCGATGAGGGCAGAATGGTTATGCGCAACCTGCTTATAGCGGAGGAGCGCGGCCTCGGCAACGGCGAGACGCCCATATTCCCGATACATATTTTCAAGGTAAAAGAGGGCGTGAACTATAACAAAGAGGATAGGAACTACGATTTGTTCAAGCTGGCGTGCCGTGTTTCGGCAAAGAGGCTGTTCCCCAATTTCAGCTTCCTCGACGCGCCGTTTAACAAGCAGTACTACGTTGAGGGCCGTCCCGAGACCGAAGCTACCTACATGGGCTGCAGAACCAGAGTCGTCGCCAATTCCTACGACAAATCCAGAGAGATAACCTACGGCCGCGGCAATCTGAGCTTCACTTCGATCAATCTTCCAAGGATAGCCATCAAGGCTAAGGGTGACATAGATTGGTTTTTTGACGAGCTTGACCGCAAGATAGATCTGGTTATCGAGCAGCTTTTGGCGCGCTACAAGGTCCAGGCCGAAAAGACGGTCAAGAACTATCCCTTCCTTATGGGTCAGGGCATCTGGCTGGATTCCGATAAGCTCAAAGAGAACGACAAAGTCGGAGAGGTGTTGAAGCACGGCACGCTGACAGCGGGATTTATCGGCCTTGCCGAGTGTTTAAAGGCGCTCACCGGCGAGCATCACGGCGAGTCTCGAGTGTCTCAGAATCTCGGACTTGAGATCGTCGGCCACATGAGAAAGCGCATGGACGAGGCGACCGAGCAATACGGCATGAACTTCTCGCTCATCGCCACGCCCGCCGAGGGACTTTCGGGCAGATTCGTTAAGATAGACAGAAAGATATTCGGCAGCATACCCGGAGTGACCGACAGGGAGTATTACACCAACTCGTTCCACATTCCGGTCTACTATCCCATCAGCGCCTACGAGAAGATCGAGCTTGAGGCTCCCTATCACGCGCTGACAAACGGCGGACATATTTCGTATATCGAACTTGACGGCGACCCGACCACGAACCTTGAGGCTTTTGAGAGCGTTATCAGGTATATGAAAGAATGCGGCGTCGGCTACGGCAGCATCAACCATCCGGTCGACCGCGATCCTGTCTGCGGCTACACGGGAATAATCAACGACGAGTGCCCGGGCTGCGGCAGAAAAGCCGTTGAGACCGGAGAGGACGGCGAGGTCATAGGCATAGAGAGGATTCGCCGCGTCACAGGATATCTCGCGGGCACGCTTGACCGTTTCAACGACGCCAAGAAAGCCGAAGTCCGCGACCGCGTAAAGCACATGCACGTCGGAGGCTGCTGCTCTCACGAGGATTAGAAATAAGCAAATCAATTTGCCGGGCCGCGCGGCCCGGTTTTTGATTGACGTAATTTACATTTTGTGGTATAATGTTTATGTATGATTACATAAGGGGGAAAAGATATGATAAAATTTGTTTGCTATCCCAAATGCACCACCTGCAAAAAGGCGCAGAAATTCCTTGACGACAACGGGATAGAATACGAGATTCGGGATATTAAATCCGAGAATCCGTCGTATGACGAACTCAAAAAGTGGCACGAGGCGAGCGGCCTGCCGCTTAAAAAATTTTTTAACACAAGCGGAATGCTTTACCGCTCAATGGAGCTTAAAGATAAGCTGCCCGACATGACCGAGGAGGAGCAGCTGAGGCTTTTGGCGACCGACGGTATGCTCGTAAAGCGCCCGATAGCGGTTTCGGACAATAAGGTTTTGGTCGGATTTAAAGCGGACAGCTGGCAGGATCTAAAATAATTTTTAATTTTATTGAAAAGAGATGAATTTCAATCTTGAAATTTTTTAATTACAAAAAAGAAACGATTGCGGAATCGCTGCGCATAGCGGTTCCGGCTATTGTTGAGTCGTTTTTTGTGGCGTTCGCGGGACTTGTCGACTCGCTGATGGTAAGCTCTCTGGGCGCCGACGCGGTGGCGGCGGTCGGCCTCACCACGCAGCCCAAATTCTTGGGTCTGGCCGTGTTTCTCGCGATGAACGTCGCGGTTTCTGCTCTGGTTGCCAGAAGATTCGGCGAAAAGCGCAGAGAGGACGCCAACTCGATTTTGTTCACCGCTATGGTTATGATCTTGATTCTGGCGGCGATACTTAGCACCGGGCTTGTTATCTTCGCTCCGCAAATCATGGACCTGTGCGGCTCACTGCCCGAGACCCACGACAGCGCGGTTATTTATTACCGAATTATTATGGGCGGCATGGTGTTTAACTGCGTCCAAATGGGTATCAACTCGGCTCAGCGCGGCGCGGGCAACACCAAGATAACCATGCGCACAAACATCACATCCAACACGATAAATATTATATTTAATTATTTATTGATAAACGGACATTTCGGTTTTCCCGCGCTCGGGATAAAGGGCGCGGCGCTGGCCACGGTGCTCGGCACGGTGGTGGCGGCGATCATGAGCATATTGTCGATCAGCCGTCCGGGCAGTTTTCTTAATATTCTGTTTATAATCAAGAAAAAAATACGCCCGACGATCAGCGCCTTCAAGAGCCTTGTCAGAGTGGGCTACAGCGTGTTTTTTGAGCAGATGCTTATGCGCGTCGGATTTATGATGACAGCGATAATGGCGGCGGATCAAGGCACGGCGGCGATGGCCGCCCACCAGGTAGGCATGAACATTATGGGTCTGTCGTTTTCGTTCGGCGACGGTCTGCAGGCCGCGGCGGTAGCGCTGATCGGCAGGAGCCTCGGCGAGAACAAACCCGACAGGGCGAAGGAATACGGCTCGGCGTGCCAGATGCTCGGAGGTGTGATATCCGTGGTTCTGGCTGTTGTCTATTTCTTCGGCGGCGGGCTTTTGATGCGGCTGTTCTTCAGTGAGCCCGAGATTGTCAAGATTGGCGTCAGCATAATGCGCATAATAATCATCGTGGTGCTGTTCCAGATACGCCAGGTCATTTACATGGGCTGCCTGCGCGGCGCGGGCGACACGCTTTACACAGCGGTCGCATCGACTATAAGCGTCACGATCATCCGAACGGCTGTCTCTTATTTGTTCGGATATACCTTCGGAATGGGTATCGCGGGTATCTGGATGGGCGTCATCGGCGACCAGGTAGCGAGATACATATTCGCGGTTATCCGCTTTAAGGCGGGAAAGTGGGTCAATATAGCAATTTAAAAAATTTAAAATTGGGTATTGACCCGAATACTGTTTTGTGATAAAATATGTAAGTCATGTTAAATTGGGGCGTTAGCGGTGCCTTGTAACCCTCAATCCGCTACAGAGGGGATGAAAACTTGCTTTTGAGGGATATCCTTGTTTGGTCTGCCTCGCATAAGTGGTGTTGACGGTTTGGTCTTACGCAATCGGAACCTGTGAACCTCGTCAGGGCGGGAACGCAGCAGCGATAAGCAGTCATTTCGATGTGCCGTGAGGGCGCTAAATCCGAGCTAACTGTGTGAGTAACGCTTGTAAGGCTGTTTCGAACGCAAGCGCATGACTTTTTTATTGAAATTTCCAAAAGAGGTGAAGGCTTATGGCGGCAAAATATCAAGCGCTTTACAGAAAGTGGCGCCCCATGACCTTTGATGATGTGGTCGGTCAGGAGCATATAACGACCACTCTCAGAAATGAGCTGTCATCGGGAAAGGTGGGACACGCCTATCTTTTCTGCGGCACGCGCGGAACCGGAAAGACCTCAACGGCAAAGATATTCGCACGCGCGGTCAACTGCGAAAGCCCGATAAAAGGCGAGCCATGCAACGAGTGCTCCACATGCCGCGCTATCCTCGAGGGCAGAGTTATGGACGTCTATGAGATGGACGCCGCCAGCAACAACGGCGTTGACGCGATAAGAAATCTGCGCGAGGAGGTTATCTACACACCCGCCGGCTGCCGCTATAAGGTATATATTATCGACGAGGTGCACATGCTCACGATACAGGCGTTTAACGCGCTTCTCAAAACCCTTGAGGAGCCGCCCGAGCACGCGCTGTTTATACTCGCCACCACCGAGCCTCATAAAATACCGCAGACTATCTTGTCGCGCTGCCAGCGTTATGATTTTAAAAGGATCAGCGCTGACGCGATCGCCGCGCGTCTTAAAAAAGTCGCGGCGGCGGAAAATATAAAAGCCACCGAGGACGCGCTTGAGCTTATCGCCGAGCTTGGCGACGGCTCAATGCGCGACGCGCTGAGCATACTTGACAGATGTTCCTCGTTTGAGGGCGAGCTCAGGCGCGCGGACGTTTCGGAAATAGTCGGAACAGCGCCCGAGCAGACATTCTTTTCGATAGCCGAGAGAGCGGCAGGCGGAGACACGGCCGCCGCTGTTTCGGAGCTTGACGCCGCCTTGAACTCCGGCAGCGACCCGTTGACATTCTTTGAGGATTTTATCGACCATCTTCGCTCGCTGCTGCTTTGCCGCGAGTGTGATGACCCGAAGATCCTTGAAAACATACTTGAAAAATCACCCGAGCTTATAGAGAAATATAAAAAACAGTCGGAATTGTTCACGCCCGAGCGTCTTATATACGGCATTACTGTTTTGAGCGAGTATCACGGCAGAGCAAAGTCCATGTCGTCGCCGAAGATCGCAGCGGAGATCGCTTTGATCAAGCTTATCAAGCCCGAGTACAGCAACGAGTTTGAGGCGCTTTCGGCCAGAATAGACAAGCTTGAGAACACTATCAGGATCGGCGGCGCGGTGCCGCCGTCAAATCCGGTTATGTTGAGCAATAACGATAATTCCGAGAAACCCGGCGCGGTCAAATCACCGACAGCGCGCGTGCCGCAGCAAGCCGCCGCCGCGGATGAGTGGAGCCTTTGGCCGGAGGTCATGGACGCGGTAAAAAAGAGCAGCAAAAAATTGTTTATGTGCCTTCATAAGTCGGTTGTTACAAAGAATGACAGCGTTATAACAGTCAAGGTCGCCACCGAGTACGCGTATAAGACTGTGGCGACGGTAAAGGGGCTCGAATATTTGTCGGAGCTGTTCTCGAATATTTCCGGAGAGCAGCTTATCGCGAAGGTAACATACGGAGAAGAGGAAAGCGGCGGAAAGCCCGCGGCCTCGATAATGGATATCGTAAATAAAAGAGAGATCTACGGAGATATAATTAAAGTAAAAGGAGAGTAGAAAATGGCTAAAGGATTTCCCCGAGGAATGGGCGGCATGGGCAATATGAACCAGATGATAAAGCAGGCCCAGAAAATGCAGGAGCAAATGATGAAAATGCAGGAGGAGATGGAAACCAAAACGTTCACCGCTGACGCCGGCGGCGGCGCGGTTTCCGCCACAGTGAACGGCAAAAAGGAGCTTCAAGATATCGTGATCCAAGAAGAAGTTGTCGATCCCGACGATGTTGAAATGCTCCAGGATCTGATCGTGGCGGCTGTCAACGAGGCGATGAGAAAGGCCGAGAAAGACAGCGAGTCTCAGATGAGCAGCCTGACGGGAGGAATGAATATCCCGGGTCTGTTTTGATAAATTCGGCAATCGGGATTATTGTGAAAAGCATAAATTTTTAGCAGATTAGCAGAAAGGTAGTTATATTTTATGGAAATTCTGGATTTGACACGTTATACGGGCAAGTATGATATCGAAACCGTTATCGACGCCTTTGAAAAAGGCGAAATAAAAAACGGTGGTGCCGTTGAGATCGAGGGTATGATCCATCGTATCCGCGCAATGAAGTCGTTCGCGTTTTTCGTGCTCAGAACGCGCAGGAATCTCGTTCAGTGCGTGTATGAGCCGGGTGAGGGCGGCCTGCCGATCAACAAATTCCGCGAGGAGGACAGCGTGCGGCTCAAAGGCACGCTTGTTGAGGATGAGCGCAGCGCTCTCGGTTTTGAGATCCATATAACCGAGATAAAAATATTGTCAAGCGCGGCGGCGCCTCTGCCCGTCACGATCAACAAGGGCAAACTCAAATGCAACGTGGATATAAAGCTTGATTACAGACCCGCGTCTTTGAGAAATCCTCGTGAGCGCGCGGCGATAAAGATCGTTGACGGTATCATAAACTCGTTCCGCACCTTCCTGCACGGTGAGGGCTTCACCGAGTTTGTGCCCCCGAAGATCGTTTCCGCGGGAGCCGAGGGCGGCGCCGATATGTTTGAGGTCGATTATTTCGGCGACAAGGCTCTGCTCAACCAGAGCCCTCAGATGTATAAGCAGATTATGGTCGGCGTGTTTAAAAAGGTGTTCACGGTCGCTCCGGTGTTCAGAGCCGAAAAGCACAGCACCAGCCGCCACATAAACGAGTTTGAGGGTCTTGACCTCGAGATGGGTTTTATCGACTCGTTTGAGGATGTTATGGCGGTCGAGGCCAGATTCATGAAATATATGTATAAATATCTTCGCGATGAGTACGCGCAGGAGCTTGAGCTTTTGGGCGTGGAGCTTCCGGATATAAGCGATACCCAAATCCCCGCCTTCAAATTCATGGAGATCAAGGAGATAATCGCCAAAGAGTATAACAGGGAGTTCAGAAATCCCAACGATCTGGATCCCGAGGAGGAGCGTCTCATCGGTGAGTATTGCATGAAAAAGTACGGCTCGCCTTTGGTGTTTGTGACCCATTATCCCTCAAAGAAGCGCCCGTTCTACGCGATGGACGATCCCGAGGATCCCAAGTACACGCTGAGCTTCGATCTGCTTTTAAACGGCGCCGAGGTCACGACCGGAGGTCAGAGAATACATGACTATCAAATGCAGCTTGACAAGATCAACGCCCGCGGCATGGACGCCGAGGAGTTCAGCGATTTTCTGATGATGCACAAATACGGCATGCCGCCTCACGGCGGTCTGGGGATCGGACTTGAGCGTTTGGCAATGAAGCTGCTCGGCTGCGACAATATCAGGACCGTCACGGCCTTCCCCAGAGACATAGGAAGAATAAGACCGTAAAATTAATCCCGCGGATAAATCCGCGGGACCATTTTTTTATATTTTTATTCGGTTGTTGAGGGTGCCTCTGTGGGAGCCGCGTCCTCGCTGTTGCTTGTCAGGCGGCTTTTTCTCGGCGTCGGCGTCGGTTCAGCGGCCGTGTTTTCGGCGGCGGATGCCTGAGCCGATGCCGCGGGCAGCATGCCCGTCGAGCCGCGGCGCAGCACCATTGAGTACTTGTTGTTATTGTCCTTGTCTACCATGCCGGTTATTTTTACCTTTATGCCGACGGGGTTATTGTCTGCGGCGTCAAGCTGCTGCTTCCAAAAGTTATCAACATCGGGAATGCTTTTAAGCTCGATCATTTTGTAGGTCTGGTTCTCGTCCTGCAAATAATATTTTGAGTCGATCCTTGTTATAATTCCCACAGTTGAGATCAGCGTTGACTGGTTAATGTCAATGCTGTCATAAAGGTCCGCTATGCTGACTTTGTTCTCGTTTGAGCCGTCGTATGTGTCCACGATATAAACGTTCATCGGTCTGTCGACCCTGCTCTCGTCGCTGTCCGCAAACACGGCGTTGATCTCTGCCCCGAAAGCCTCGGTTATGGCGCGGATAGGAACAAAGGTGCGGTAGTCTCTGGTCTCGTCTCCCTGGAACGCGGGCGCGTCAAGATCGATTGTGTCGGTTTGCTTTTGATCCTCTTTGCCGAGCTCCTCGTCATAAGCGATCTTAAAGACGTGCATCGTGGGCAGTCCTATATCGAGCCGCAGCGTGGTGTCGTATCTGACTATCTGTATTCTTTTTGTGGGCTGGTCATTGTCGTTTTTGTCTATCCAGTAAACGGTCGCTCCGAGGGCTTCGGAAACCGCGCGCAGCGGAACCATTGTTCTGCCGTTGTCGCCCTCGCCCATAATAAACGGACGTTCGGCCTCGCTGAACTTCAGGGGCTGACCGTTCACATATATATTCTCGATCGGCGACGCGGCCTCGGCCGTAAGCGTCAGTCCGGCAAGCAGACCGATCAAGAGAGTCAAGCTCAAAATTATAGCTGTTATTTTTTTCATAATCATCTTCCTATCTGTAAAAGTATTCACATGAAACATTATACTATATTTTTTCTCAACATGCAACACCTATTTTTATTAAGTTAGACGAGACAAAACGAAAAAATGTTTCATACAAAAGCAAAGATGTCAAATTATCCGTATAATCTGACATCTTTACGTTAATATTTAGATGTTAAGCCTTGTCGTTTTCTCTGATCTCAACGCGTCTTATCTTTCCGCTTATCGTCTTGGGAAGCTCGTCAACAAATTCCACTATCCTGGGATATTTGTATGGAGCGGTGTGCTTCTTAACATAGTTCTGTATCTCTTTTTTGAGCTCGTCGCTTCCCTGCTTGCCCTTGATCAGCACGATCGTCGCCTTAACGACCTGGCCGCGGATCGGGTCGGGAGCCGCTGTTATCGCGCACTCCAGAACATAGGGCAGCTCCATGATAACGCTTTCGATCTCAAAGGGGCCTATGCGGTAGCCCGAGGATTTGATAACGTCGTCGGTCCTGCCGACATACCAGAAGTAGCCGTCCTCGTCCTTCCAGGCGGTGTCGCCCGTGTGATAGAATCCGTCGTGCCATGCCTCTTTTGTCAGTTTATCATTGTTGTAGTAGCAGGTGAACAGGCCGCAGGGCGCGCCGTCCTTGGTGTTGATGCAGATCTCGCCGACCTCGCCGACTCCGGCGGGCTTGCCGTCGGGCAGCAGTATTTCAACGTTATAGAGCGGACTGGGCTTGCCCATCGAGCCGGGTTTGGGCTCCATGCCGACAAAGTTGCCCAGAACCAGCGTGGTCTCGGTCTGGCCGAAGCCTTCCATTATTCTCAGGCCGGTGTGCTTGAAGAACTGGTTGTAAACCTCGGGGTTGAGCGCCTCGCCCGCTGTTGTGGCGTACTCTATCGTCGAAAGATCGTATTTGCCGAGATCCTCTTTTATAAAGAATCTGAACATCGTCGGAGGCGCGCAGAATGTGGTGATCTTGTATTTCGCGAACAGAGGAAGGATATCCTCGGCGTGGAACTTGTCAAAGTCATATGTAAACGTCGCGCCCTCGCTCATCCACTGGCCGTAGAGCTTGCCCCAGAGTGCCTTGCCCCAGCCCGTGTCGGATATGGTGAAGTGCAGACCCTTTTTTGTGGGGTTAACGTTGTGCCAGCATTTGGCGGTCAGGAAGTGACCGAGCGGATATTTGTGGCTCTGCGCCGCGATCTTGGGATATCCGGTCGTGCCCGACGTGAAGTACATAAGCATGATCTCGCTGCCGCAGGCTGTCTCGTCGGGATCCTCCGGACGCTCGAACACATCGCTGAAGGGCTCAATGCCTTCGTCGAAGTTCAGCCAGCCCTCGCGGTGACCGTTAACGATTATCTTGAGAATATCAAAGTCGCAGTTGCTGGCGCCGAGCTCGGCCTGATGCGCCGTGTCGCCGTCCGCAGTGCAGACGATGGCCGAAACGCCCGCCGCTTTGAATCTGTAATCAAAGTCGTGCTCAACGAGCAGGTTGGTGGCGGGAATAACGACCGCGCCGATCCTGTGGAGAGCCAGTATAGCGATCCAGAACTGATAGTGGCGTTTGAGCACCAGCATAACTCTGTCGCCTTTTTTGATTCCCAAGGATTTGAAATAATGCGCGGCCTTGGCCGACAGCTTGCTCATATCCGAGAATGTGAACAGGCGTTCCTCTTTATTTTTGGAAAGCCACAGCATGGCGGGCTTGTCGGGGTCTCTCTCGGCAAGTCTGTCAACTATGTCAAATGTGAAATTGAACTTTTCCTCGTCGATAAACTTGATAGAGTTGATAACGCCGTTCTCGTCAAAGCCCATTTTTACGTAATCGTCGTAAATTCTGTTTCCGGGCTCGTCTCTGACGGGCAGAGGTTTAACTGCGGGCATATCAATATCTTCAATATAATGACCCTCTTTGCCTCCCGTGAATACCATCGCGTAGAACTTGCAGGGCTCGCCGCCCACCGCGATCATGCCGTGGGGCGTCTTGCTGTCGTAGTATATGCTGTCGCCCGCGTTCAGCGTTTCAATATTTTTGCCGATCTGAATCTTGAGCGAGCCGCTTACTACGATATCCAGCTCCTGGCCCTCGTGCTTCGCCAGCTTTATTTCCTTGTGCTGTTCCGCCTCGGAAAAGGGCGCGGTTACCAGGAAAGGCTCGGCGATCCTGTTTTTGAAGTAGGGCGCCAGATTGTTGTACTCAAACTCCTTGCGGCGTACGATCTTCATGCCATCGCCCGCGCGGGTGAGCTCATAGCCCGAAAGCGTGGCGCTCTGACCCTCGAGCAGGTCGGTGACGTCAACACCCAGCACTCTCGCGCAGAGGCAGATAAACGAAAAGCTGAAGTCACATTCTCCGTTTTCGATCTGCGTGTACTTTTCAAGGCTGACCGAAGTCTTGTCGGCCAGTTCCTGCTCACTCATTCCCACAATTTCGCGCAGCGTTTTGATACGCTCCGCAACGTCTTTGATTCTTGCGTCTAAATTGTTGTCCATTTCATTTCTCCTTATATAGCGTTTATTTTAATTTCAAATAAGACATGCTAAAGTATATCATTGGTGAATTTATTTGTCAACAAACAAATCATTTATTTTTCTTATTTTTGTCTTTTTTGAGGTATTCTTTGAGGAATTGACCGGTATATGAGGCCGCGCACTTCGCGACCTTCTCGGGTGTGCCGCAGGCTACCACGGTTCCGCCCTCGTCCCCGCCCTCGGGACCCAGGTCGATTATATAGTCGGCGGTTTTGATAACGTCCAGATTGTGCTCTATCACCACAACGGTGTTGCCCGCGTTCACCAGCTTTTGCAGCACGCTTATAAGCATGTGCACGTCTGCGGTGTGGAGACCCGTGGTAGGCTCGTCCAGGATATATATCGTCTTTCCGGTGCTCCTTCGGCTGAGCTCGGTCGCCAGCTTGACGCGCTGCGCCTCGCCGCCCGAGAGCGTTGTTGACGGCTGTCCGATCTTGATATAGCCCAGACCCACGTCAAACATGGTCTGAAGCTTGCGTCTGATCTTGGGCACGTTTTCGAAGAATTCGCAGCCCTCCTCGACGGTCATTTCGAGGACCTCGTGTATATTCTTGCCCTTGTATCTGACCTCGAGTGTCTCGCGGTTGTATCGTTTGCCGCCGCACACCTCGCAGGGCACGTACACGTCGGGCAGAAAGTGCATCTCGATCTTGATTATGCCGTCGCCCGTGCAGGCCTCGCAGCGGCCGCCGCGGACGTTGAAGCTGAACCTTCCCGATTTGTAGCCTCTGGCTTTGGCTTCCTGAGTTGCCGCGAACAGATCGCGTATATCCGAGAACAGACCGGTGTAGGTCGCGGGATTGCTTCTCGGGGTCCTGCCGATCGGAGATTGGTCTATGTCAATAACTTTATCCAAAAATTCGGTACCCTTCATGCTTTTGAATTTGCCGGGGTGCTTTTTGGCGTGGTTTAAAACGTTTGACAGCTGCTTATAAAGTATCTCGTTCACGAATGAGCTTTTGCCGCTGCCCGATACGCCCGTCACGCAGGTGAAGGTGCCGAGGGGTATTTTTATGTTTATGTTTTTCAGATTGTTCTCGCGGCAGCCTTTTATTTCAAGCTTGTTTCCGTTTCCTTTTCTGCGAGTTTTCGGAACGGGGATAAATTTTTCGCCCGACAGATATTGCCCCGTTATCGACTCTTTGCAGTCCATAATGTCCTGCGGAGTGCCCGCGGCCACTATTTCGCCGCCGTGGATTCCCGCGCCGGGTCCGATGTCTATAACATGGTCCGCCGAGAGTATAGTGTCCTCGTCGTGCTCCACGACGATCAGCGTGTTTCCCAGGTCGCGCAGCTCTTTGAGCGTGACGATCAGCTTTGAATTGTCGCGTTGATGCAGTCCGATACTGGGCTCATCGAGAATATAAACAACGCCCATCAGACTTGAGCCTATCTGCGTCGCCAGCCTGATGCGCTGCGCCTCGCCGCCGCTGAGCGTGCCCGCGCTTCTGGAAAGGCGCAGGTATTCAAGACCGACGTTTCGCAGAAATCTCAGGCGGTCGCATATTTCCTTCATCACCTGCTTTGCGATATGCTTTTCCCTGCTTGTGAGATCGTCGGTCAGGTTTTCAAAAAAGTCGCATGCTTCCGAGATCGACATATCGGTGATCTGATTTATATTGAGCCCTTTGACGGTCACGGCAAGCGATTCGGGTCTCAGCCTCGCGCCGTGGCACGCGTGACAGGGCATGTTCACCATGTAGCTCTCGATCTCGGCCTTCATCCACTCGGAGTTTGTCTCGTCGTGGCGGCGGTTCAGGTTGTTGATTATGCCCTCGAATCTGGCGTATTGATAGCCCTTTGAGTATTTGCGGTCATAGGTCAGCTTGATTTTTTCGCCCTTTGTGCCGTAGAGCAGTATATCGACGATCTCGTCGGGCAGATCCTCAACGGGTGTGTCGAGACTGAAACCGTAATGCTCGGCAAGACCCGCGTAGTACATGCTCGCAACCGAATTTTTGTCCGAATTGCTCCAGCCCGTCACCGAGATCGCGCCTTCGTTTATCGAAAGGCTTTTGTCCGGGATCACCAGATCCGGGTCTATCTTAACTATATGTCCCAATCCCGAGCACTCGGGGCAGGCGCCGTAGGGCGTGTTGAACGAGAACATTCTCGGCGTCAGTTCCTCAATGTTTATCCCGCAGTCATCGCAGGCGTAGTTTTGGGAAAAATGCAGCTCGTCTCCGTCGATGATATCAACGGTCACAAGCCCGCGCCCCATGTTGAGAGCGGTCTCAAGAGAGTCCGCGAGACGCTTTTCCATGCCCTCTTTTATAACAAGCCTGTCCACTATTATGTCGATATTATGTTTTTTTTGCTTGTCAAGACGGATCTCCATGTCGGTTATCTCAACGATCGAGCCGTCGATCCTTGTGCGGACAAAGCCTTTTTTCCGCGCGTCGTCAAATGTCTTTGTGTATTCGCCTTTTCTGCCGCGCACAACCGGCGCCATGATCTGTATCCTGGTCCTGTCGGGCAGCGCTTTAACGGCGTCAACTATCTGGTCTATCGACTGGGGCTTGATCTCCTTGCCGCATTTCGGGCAGTGGGGTATGCCTATGCGCGCGTACAAAAGCCTGATGTAGTCATACACCTCGGTCACGGTTCCCACGGTGGAGCGGGGATTTCTGGACGTGGTTTTCTGGTCTATCGAGATCGCGGGAGACAGACCGTCGATCGACTCAACGTCGGGCTTGTCCATTTGGCCGAGAAACATTCTGGCGTACGCCGAAAGAGACTCAACGTATCGTCTCTGACCCTCTGCGTATATGGTCTCAAAGGCAAGGGATGACTTGCCCGAACCGCTTAGTCCGGTCAGAACGACCAGTTTGTCTCTCGGTATCTCAACGTCGATTTTTTTCAGATTATTTTCGTTCGCGCCTTTTACAACAATGTTTTTGTTCATTTGAATTCTCCTGTTTTATTCTATATGTCTCCTCCGAGCCGCCTGATCTCGTCGCGAATCTGCGCGGCGAGCTCAAACTGCAGCAGTTCGGCGGCTTTCTTCATGTCTATGGTAAGCTCCGCGATGGCGCGGTCTCTGTCAACGATCCGCTTTTCGTTTTCTTTGGCTTTGCGCCCTCTTTCCGACTTGCTCAGCTCGGTCGTTGCCTCTATGACCTCGTGCACATTTTTGGTTATGGTCTTGGGCTCAATGCCGTGCTTTTGATTAAAGTCCGTTTGGATCGCGCGTCGGCGGTTTGTCTCGTCTATCGCGTACCGCATGGATGAGGTGATAACGTCGGCGTACATTATAACCTTGCCGTTCGCGTTTCGCGCCGCTCTGCCTATGGTCTGCACCAGCGATGTCTCGCTTCTCAAAAAGCCCTCCTTGTCGGCGTCCAGGATAGCCACAAGTGAAACTTCGGGTATATCAAGGCCCTCGCGCAGCAGATTTATTCCCACAAGCACATCAAATTCGCCGAGCCTCAAGTCGCGTATTATTTCCATCCTCTCGATCGTCTTGACATCCGAGTGCAAGTATCTTACCTTTACACCAAGGTCGTCAAAATATTCTGTGAGCCTTTCTGCCATTTTCTTTGTAAGCGTGGTTACAAGGACTCTTTCATTTTTCTTGACTCTCTCGTTTATTTCTGTGTAAAGGTCATCAACTTGACCGTCTATCGGCCTGACCTCGACCGCGGGATCCACAAGTCCGGTGGGTCTTATGACCTGCTCGACTATCCTCGCGGAACGCTCTTTTTCAAACTCGGCGGGCGTCGCCGAGACAAACACCGCCTGGTTCAGCTTTCCCCAGAACTCGTCAAAATTGAGGGGTCTGTTGTCAAATGCCGAGGGCAGGCGAAAGCCGTATTTAACAAGATTTTCTTTTCTGGCGCGGTCGCCCGCGTACATAGCCCTGACCTGCGGCAGAGTGACATGGCTCTCGTCAACAAACAGCAGAAAATCTTTGGGCAGGTAGTCGATAAGAGTGAACGGAGCGCTGCCCGGCGCGCGGCCGCTGATGTGGCGCGAATAGTTCTCGATGCCGCTGCAGAAGCCCGTTTCACGCATCATCTCCATGTCGTATTTCGTGCGCTGCTCAAGGCGCTGCGCCTCAACAAGCTTGTCATTGTCCCTCAGTTCCTTTAACCGTTCCTCAAGCTCTTTTTCAATGCTGAGAAGCGCTCTCTCTCGTTTTTCGGGGGTTGTGACATAATGCGAAGCCGGATAGATCGCCACATGCTTTCTCTCGCCGATGACCTCGCCCGTCACAACGTTTATCTCGGTTATGCGGTCGACCTCGTCGCCAAAAAACTCCACGCGCACCGCGGTGCTGTAGGCGTCCGACGGGAATATGTCGAGCACGTCGCCGCGCACCCTGAATTTGTTTCTTGTAAACTCGATATCGTTTCTCTCATATTTTATTTCGATCAGCTTCGCGATGACCTCGTCTCTGTCCTTTATCATTCCCGGGCGCAGGGAAATTACCATATTATTGTAGTCGATTGGGTCGCCCAGGCCGTATATGCAGGACACACTGGCGACGATTATAACGTCTCTGCGCTCAAAAAGCGCCGCTGTTGCGCTGTGGCGCAGCTTGTCGATCTCCTCGTTGGTGTCGGCGTCCTTTTCGATATACGTGTCCGTGTACGGTATGTAGGCCTCTGGCTGATAATAGTCGTAGTAGGACACAAAGTATTCCACGGCGTTTTTTGGGAAAATCTCTTTAAACTCGCTGCAAAGCTGCGCAGCGAGCGTTTTGTTGTGCGCAAGCACCAGAGTGGGCTTCTGCACCTTTTCTATCACATTCGCCATTGTAAAGGTTTTGCCGCTGCCGGTAACGCCAAGCAGCGTCTGAAACTTGTCGCCGTTTAATATGCTGCGGGAAAGCTGCTCTATCGCCTTCGGCTGATCGCCCGCGGGCTTGTATTTGGAAACAACTTCAAAATCCATAATATCCTCTCCGTCGGGATAAAATTTTTATTTTGCAATAAATATACGCAAATTCTATTATAACATATAATGATATATAAATTCAACAATTATTTTTGAAAATAAAAGTTTTTCTTGCCGTAAATCAAACATTGCCGCTTTTTATTTACCAATTTGTTATTTACAAAAAGTTAAAAAATTTTTTCAAAAAAGGTATTGACAAATTTTTACGCGGGTGCTATTATAATACAGGATTAGCACTCGGGCGCGTTGAGTGCTAACAAAAACAAAAGAGGTGGTATTATGGCAGAGCTTGATGACAGAAAAAAGCTGATACTTCGGGCTGTTGTCGAGGATTATATCAAGAATGCCGAGCCTGTGGGCTCAAGGACCATCGCCAAAAAGACGGGGCTCAATCTGAGCGCGGCCACGATACGCAACGAGATGGGTGACCTTGAGGAGATGGGCCTGCTGGTCCAGCCGCACACCTCCGCGGGGCGAATACCGTCAAACGCGGGACTTCGGTTCTATGTTGACAATCTGATGGACAGGTACCAGATGACCGCTCTTGAGATACAGAGGCTCAAAAGCGCGATGCTTGGAAAGTTTATCGAGCTTGACAATATAATTAAAGGAGTGTCCTCGGCGTTTTCGGCGGTGACGAGTATGCCGACATTCGCCATAAGCCCTATCAGCCGTTTGGGCGGCTCAAAGAGCGTGAAGCTTGCGAACATCGACGGCAGGAACATCATGGTTATCGTCTCGAACTCGTCGGGCATAATCAAGAACAAGCTGCTCAGGCTGCGCAAATCGGTGACCGACGAGGAAGTCGACCGCATGAACCGCATAATCAGCGAGCATATCTCCGGCATAGGGATGGGCGGATACGCCAATCTGGACAGCCTGATAGGAGCGCTCGGGGCGGTCGGCGAGAACACGGAGATCTTCGCCTCGGTGCTTGAGCTGATACACGAGGCGGAGCGCGAGATCGACAGCAAGCAGGTGTTTGTCGAGGGCGCGGCGAATATTCTTCGGTTCCCGGAGTATAAAGATGTGGAAAAAATTAAAAATATACTTGAGTTCTTTGACGACAAGAGCGTGCTTAATGAGGCTATCGACGCGATAGAGATCGCGCCCGACGGCGAGGGAGTGAGCATCTACATAGGCGACGAGCTTCCCCTGCCGCAGCTTAAAGAGAACAGCATAATCGTGTCGCGCTACAGCGTCGGAGACGATCTGGTCGGCATTGTCGGCGTTATCGGCCCGCAGCGCATGGATTACGCCAAGGTGGTGTCGGGTATCAAATATTTGTCCGACACGCTGAGCAATATGCTGAGCGACAGGCTCGGGCCCGGCAATGGATCTGATGAAGAAGGAGATGGTTAAATTTGAAATCAAAAGATAAGAATAAGGAAAAAGAGAAGGACCGGGAAGTGACCGAAAAAGAAGAGATCAAGGACGAGGCCGCGGAGCCGGAGAAGCAAAGCGAGCCCGAGCCCGAGGAGTCGGCGGAGGAAAAGCTGACCGCCCTTCTGGAGGAGGCCAAGGACAAATTCTTGCGCAAGGTCGCGGAGTTCGACAACTTCAAAAAGCGCACGGCCAAGGAAAAGACCGAGAACTTCACTCTGGGCCTGTGCGAGGCGGTCGACAAGCTGCTGCCCGTGCTTGATAATCTTGACAGAGCCATAGCCGCGGCCGAGACCAACGACGACAAGGACGCCCTGCTCAGCGGTATAAAGATGGTGCGGAGCCAGTTTATCGAGGCGCTGGGCGCGCTGAACGTCAACGAAATCGAGGCGGTTGGCAAGGAGTTTGACCCCGAGCTGCATAACGCGGTAATGACCGGAGAGAGCGACGAGCCGAGCAACACGATAACCGACGAGTTCGCCAAAGGCTATATCTATAAGTCGGGTGATAACGAGCGCGTGATCCGCCATTCAATGGTAAAAGTTGCAACGTAGGTACCGGGGAATAGGAACTAGGACCTGGGAGCCCACCTCCGTCAGGCTTACGCCTGACACCTCCTCCCGGGAGGAGGCAAACGGGCGGCCGAGGTCGTCCGCCCCTACGGCATTGGATGTATTGCGGTCGTAGGGGACGACGACCCCGGCGTCCCGGCGCCCCCTCGGGGGAGCTGTCGCCGAAGGCGACTGAGGGGGGAGCAATGCTCCCGAAAATATCTGAAAATTATAAAAAAGCGAAAGCCGATTCTATTCGCTATTCGCTAATCACTAATAACTATGTTATCTAATCACTACGTTAGGAGGTAATATTTATGAGTAAAATAATAGGTATTGATTTAGGAACAACAAATTCATGCGTGGCGGTCATGGAGGGCGGCGAGCCCACCGTTATCCCCAATCCCGAAGGCGCGAGAACTACCCCGTCGGTTGTGGCGTTCACAAAGGACGGCGAGCGTCTTGTGGGTCAGGTCGCCAAGAGACAGGCGATCACCAATCCCGACAAGACGATCAGTTCGATAAAGCGCGACATGGGTACCGACAGAAAGGTTACGATCGACGGCAAGCAGTACACGCCGCAGGAGATCTCGGCTATGATCCTGCAAAAGCTCAAGAGCGACGCCGAGGCCTATCTGGGCGAAAAGGTTACCCAGGCGGTCATCACGGTCCCCGCGTATTTCAGCGATTCTCAGAGACAGGCCACCAAGGACGCGGGCAAGATCGCGGGTCTTGACGTAAAGAGGATCATCAACGAGCCCACGGCCGCGTCGCTGGCATACGGTCTCGCGAAGGACGTTGACCAGAAGATAATGGTATACGACCTGGGCGGCGGCACGTTCGACGTTTCGATACTCGAGATCGGCGACGGCGTGTTCGAGGTATTGGCGACCAGCGGAAACAACCGTCTGGGCGGCGATGACTTTGACGAGAAGGTCCTGAATTACCTCGCCGACGAGTTCAAAAAGGAGAACGGCATTGACCTCAGAGAGGACAAAATGGCGCTCCAGAGGCTGAAAGAGGCGGCCGAGAAGGCCAAGATCGAGCTGTCGGGCATGACGAGCACAAACGTAAATCTGCCCTTTATCACAGCCGACGCAACCGGTCCCAAGCACCTTGACATAACGCTGACGAGAGCCAAGTTCGACGAGCTTACAGCCGATCTGGTCGAAAAGACAATGGGTCCATCGAGAGACGCCATGAGCGAGGCGGGTCTGACCGCAAGCCAGATAGACAAAGTCCTGCTGGTCGGCGGCTCGTCCAGGATCCCCGCGGTGCAGGAGGCGGTAAAGCGTCTGACGGGCAAGGAGCCCCACAAGGGCATCAACCCCGACGAGTGCGTCGCGATAGGCGCGGCGGTGCAGGCGGGCGTTCTCACGGGCGACGTTGAGGATTTGGTGCTGCTCGACGTGACACCGCTGTCTCTCGGTATCGAGACGATGGGCGGCGTGTTCACTAAGCTGATCGACAGAAACACCACGATTCCCACAAACAAGAGTCAGATATTCAGCACGGCTGCCGACGGCCAGACCAGCGTTGAGGTCCACGTGCTCCAGGGCGAGCGCGAGATGGCGGCTTATAACAAGACCCTCGGAAGATTTAATTTGAACAATATACCCCCGGCGCCCAGAGGCGTGCCTCAGATCGAGGTAAGCTTTGATATCGACGCCAACGGAATAGTTAACGTAAAGGCGAAGGACCTGGGCACCGGCAAGGAGCAGGCCATAACGATAACGGCCAGCAGCAATTTGTCCGACGCGGATATCGAAAAGGCCGTCAAAGAGGCCGAGCAGTACGCCGAGCAGGATAAGAAGGCGAAGGAAGAGGTTGACGTTCGCAACCAGGCCGACAGCATGGTATACCAGACCGAAAAGACTCTGGGCGAGCTGGGCGACAAGATAAGCGAGAGCGAGAAGAGCGCCATTCAGGCCGAGGTCGACAAGCTCAAAGAGATGCTCAAGGCGAGCCCGATCGACGTGGCGGGCGTGAAGGCGCAGACCGAGGCGGTTTCGCAGAAGTTCTACGCCGCGAGCGAGCAGCTTTACAAAGAGGCGGCGGCTCAGGCCCAGGCGCAGCAGCAGGCTCAGGGCGGCCCCGAGCAGAACGCGCAGCCTAATGACGACAACGTAGTCGACGCCGACTACACCGAGACGGAGTAACAGGAGGCAAAATAGGCTCCCCTTCCTTTAGGAGGGGGAGCTGGCGCCGAAGGCGACTGAGGGGGTGGCCCTAGTCTCTAGATCCTATTCCCTAGTCCCTACGTGGAGGAAACAAATGGCAGATAAAAGAGATTATTACGAGGTGCTTGGGGTTGACAAAAACGCCTCGGCCGACGAGATCAAAAAAGCATACAGAAAACTGGCGAAAAAATATCATCCCGACCTGAACCCGGATGACAAGGAAGGCGCGGAGGCGAAGTTTAAAGAGGCCAGCGAGGCTTATGAAGTTCTGAGCGACGCCGATAAAAAAGCGCGGTACGACCAGTTCGGACACGCGGGCGTTGACCCGAACGCCGCGGCCGGATACGGCGGCGGAGGCTTCGGCGGTTTCGGAGGATTTGATGACTTCGACCTGGGCGACATATTCGGCAGCTTTTTCGGAGGCGGCGCGTCAAGGCGGAACCAAAACGGCCCCCAGCGCGGCCGCGATGTGCGCATGAATATAGACCTGACGTTTGAGGAGGCCTGTTTCGGCACCAAGAAGGACGTCACGGTCAGCCATATGGAGGAGTGCCACACCTGCCATGGCAGCGGAGCGGCGCCCGGCAGCAAGCCGACCAGATGTACAAACTGCGGCGGCACAGGCCAGGTGCGCACGACGCAGAGGACGCCGTTCGGCAATATGCAGTCGGTACGCACCTGCGAGGTGTGCCGCGGCAAGGGCACAATTATTAACGAACCGTGCAAGAGCTGTCGCGGAGAGGGCTCCTTGCGCAACAGCAAAAAAATCAGCGTCAACATACCGGGCGGCATAGACACCGGCCAGACGCTCAACGTGCGCGGCGAGGGCGACATAGGCAAAAACGGCGGCCCCGCGGGCGATCTGCTGATAACCGTCCGCGTGAAGCCGCACAAGCTCTTCGTCCGTCAGGGCAGCGACATAATGTGCGACTATCCTATAACCTTTGTTCAGGCCACCCTGGGCGGCGAGGTGAAGGTGCCCACGGTGGACGGCAGCGTTACTTACAACATACCCGAGGGGACTCAGCCCGGAACCGTGTTCAGGCTCAGGGGCAAGGGCGCGGTCAAGCTGAACGGCTCGGCAAGGGGCGACCAGTACGTCAAGATACAGGTCGAGATCCCCAAAGGCATAACCGAAAAGCAGAAGGACCTGTTGCGTCAGTTCGACGACAGCGTTGATCCCTCGAAATACAAGCGCAGAAAAAGCTTCGGAGAAAAGATAAAAGACTTTTTCGAGTAAAAAGGCGGCAAAGGGGTGATTATACATGAAGATCGCGATTTGCGATGATGAAGCCGCGGCTCTCAGCCGCACGAAACAATTTTTATCGGCATATCATGATGCCGAAATATTTGAGTTTACTTCATTTTCGCAAATAGTTGATTTTAAAGATAAGATCGACATCGCGTTTTTGGATATGATGTTTGGCGATGATTCGGGTTTTGACGTCGCCGAGCATTTGAAAAAGCTCAATCCCGATTGTATAATCACATTTTTTACCAATTATGCCGAATTCATGAAGCGGTCGTTTGAGTATCGGGCGTTCAGATATATTCTGAAGGAAGAGCCGCCCGAGTTTATCAAAAAGCAGATCGACGACACGCTGAGCGAATATTACGAGAACAACAGCCTTATCGCCGTGAGCTATAAAAATAAGCTGATATATGTTGATTTAAATAATATCGAGTATATCGAAATGATAAACCATACCGCTCATATCCAAATGGGAAACGGCGACAAACATTTGTGGTATAATACGCTCGAAAACATTTTAAAGAAACTGACATCGGCGTTTATCAGATGCAGCAGAAGCTATATCATTAATTTGAACATGATAAAATCGCTTTCAAATACGCACGTTGTCATGAACGGCGGCGCGACGATCACGATTGGGCGGAACTACAAAAAAGCCGTGATCGAGGCGGTCAGAAATTTTGAAAAGAGGAACATATAAATGGGTTATGTGATAGGCGCAATATCGGCGGTATTGGAGACAATTATCGCCGTATTTTGCTATAACGCGATCTTGCACAAAAGGGATATGAAAAAATCCGCGCGCGGCGGCATTGTGCTCCTATTCGCGTTATTCAATATTGTCCGCTCGTTTTTTAATATCGGCGACACGTTAAATTTAGCGGTGTCAATAGCGTCGTTTATTATATTGGCGTTTGTTTTATATCGGGACAAGTGGTACAAAAATCTGTTCGCGGCGGCTGTTTACATATTGATTTTTATTGTTTCCGAGATCATAGCTCAATATGTTACAGCGTTCGCGTTTAATATTTCATACGGTTCGGCTATCAGCGAGGGCAGGTTTACCGTCTCGCTTATAACCGATTTTATCGCGTTTATGATCGCCTTGTATTTTGTAAACATACCCGCGAAAAAAATCGTTGACATACCGCTTAAATACTGGCTGATAATAATTCTTATGCCTGTTTTCAGCTTGGCGCTGTTGATAATTCTGGACGTGACCGTAAGGTCCGACAATCAATTTTACGCACTGTGGAGCGTGATTATCGTTGTCGGTTTGATTTACTGCAACGTGATGCTTTACAGCTTTTTTGAGAATTATTCCGATCGTTTAAAGCTGAAGATCGCCGAGCAGGTGATAAAAAACAATAATGAGAACTACAAAATACTGGAAACCAACGAAAAAGACATGAGCCTTCTCAGACATGATTTTTTAAAGCATATATCGACGATAAGGGAATTAATAAAAACCGGAGAGAACGAGGCCGCCGCCGAATATGCCGACAGGCTCGAAAAGTCGGTCAAAAGCGCCGCGTCGGTCGTATACACCGGCAACGCGGCGATGGATTCCGTATTAAACATTGAGGGCCGATTGGCTCAGATCAATGATATTGAATATTTTGTAAAACCTGTGATCTCGGCCGACATAAAGCTGAGCGATATGGATATAACGGCAATACTCAGAAACGCTCTGGACAACGCGATAGAGGCGCAAAAACAAATCGAGAACAGGTGTATCGTCGTAAACATATATGCCGACGAAGAAAAAGTAAAAATAGAAATTATTAATTATTCCGGTGATGTCGAGATCGAAGAGGGTAAAACGTCCAAGAGTGATAAGGCAAACCACGGATTCGGATTAAAGAGTATCCGTTCGGCTGTCCAAAAATATAACGGCGAGCTTGATTACACATATTATAACGGAATTTTCACCCTTTCGGTATTGCTGGATAATAAAATTAATTGATCTTCCCATGGCGGAAATCCGGATATGGGTCAACAATGCGATTTGGAATACAAACCCCTCTCAGTCTGCGGACAAGCCGCGGCCAGCTCTCCCCAAGGGGCGAGCCTAATATTTTCCGCCCGTCCCAGTCCCCAGATCCTATTCCCTACGTTGTTTTTTAAAAACCGATTGACAAACGGTAAAGCTTGAATTATAATATATTTTACAGAAAAATTTGCAGTAGAGGTTGATCCTATGGAGAATGAAATTTTTACCGTCAGTCTTGAAAAGGTTATTCGCGAGATGAAGCTCGAGAAGCTTTACTATCCCGACAAGGAAATATTAATAGAGACCGCGGACGTGAACCGTCCGGGCCTGCAGATAACGGGCTTTTTTGATTATTTTGACCCCAGCCGCATACAGATTTTGGGAATGGTGGAAAACACGTATCTCACGGGGCTTTCGGCCGAGGTCAGGTACAAGAGCTTAAAGCGGCTTTTTGAAAAGCACATTTCGGCCATGATACTCACCAGAAACGGAAACGCGTCGGCCGAAATGCTGAAGCTTGCCGAGGAGTACGAGACGCCCGTGCTGAGAACGCCGCAGCCCACCTCGTATTTCACCAGCACGCTCAACGCTTATCTGAGCTTTGAGCTGGCGCCGAGGATCACGCGTCACGGGGTTCTGGTCGAGATATACGGCCAGGGCGTGCTTATTTTGGGCGAGAGCGGCGTCGGCAAGAGCGAGACCGCGGTCGAGCTCATAAAGCGCGGACACCGCCTTGTGGCGGACGACGCGGTCGAGATAAAAAAGGTCTCGTCAAAGACCCTGATCGGCGTTTCGCCCGATATAATCAGGCATTTTATCGAGATACGCGGCATAGGCATAGTTGATGTCAAAAACATATTCGGCATGGGCGCGGTCAAGGATTCCGAGAATATTGACATGATAATCCACCTCGAGACCTGGGACCGCAACAAGCAGTACGACCGCCTTGGCCTGGTCGATGAGTACACCAATATTCTCGGCCTTGATATCCCGTCGCTGACTATCCCGGTGAGACCCGGACGAAACCTGGCGGTCATATTCGAGGTCGCCGCGATGAACAACAGGCAGAAGAGAATGGGCTACAACGCGGCCGAGGAGCTCAACCGCCGCATAACCGAGCAGATGAACCGGTTCAGCGAGCAGAACAGAGCATAAAGGCGGGATGATATTATGAGTATTAATATAAAAGTTGACGCGCACACCCACACAAACTGCAGTGACCACGCCTTCGGCACGATTTGGGAAAACATGCGCGTCGCGGCCGAGAGGGGCCTCGAGCTGGTCTGCATGACGAACCACACGAGGCCGATGCCCGATTCGCCGCATAATTGGCACTTTACCACGATGCACGAGCTTCCCGAATATATCGAGGGCGTGCGCCTGCTCAAAGGCTGCGAATCGAACGTTCTGAACAGGCGGGGCGAGATCAGTTTGGAGCCGAGCCTGCTCGATCGGGCGCAGGTCGTTGTGGCGTCGATACACCAGCCCTGCTACGAGGACAGGGCGCTTCCCGACCACACCGAGACGTGGCTTAATGTGCTTAAAAATCCGTATGTGGATATCCTGGGCCACAGCGGCGATTCGCGTTGCCCCTATGATATCGACAAGGTGGCGCGCGCGGCCAAAGACGCGGGAAAGTGCATTGAGATAAACAACCACACATACTCGGTACGCCCCAAAAAAAGCGTCGAGAATTGCAGAAAAATCGCCGAGAAGTGCAAAGAGGTCGGCTGCGGGATAGTCGTCAGTTCGGACGCACACACCCCGTGGGACGTGGGGAATTTCTCAAGCGCCCTCAAAATGCTTGAGGAGATCGACTTTCCCGAAGAACTGATAATGAATTTGAGCGCGGAGAAATTTATCGGTTTTCTGCGCGCGTCCGGCAAAAATATATAAAGGCGGGATTGGAGGACAAAAATGATCAATACGGTTGTAGCGATGGCGAAAGGCGTTGTCGGAGACGGAAATGTGAGAATGAACGAGCCGATGAGCGCGCACACCACGTTCAAGATAGGCGGTCCCGCGGATGTGTTCGTGACGCCGCGGAGCCGAAGCGCGCTTATCGCGGCCATAAAGCTGTTTAAGCAGCTGGGATTTAAATATCAGATCATAGGCAACGGCTCAAATCTGCTTGTGGGCGACAAGGGCATACGCGGCGCGGTGATCGAGATAGGAAAGGCGCTCGGAGAGATTAATATTTCGGGCAACACGATAACCGCTCAGAGCGGCGTGCTTCTGTCAAAGCTCGCCAACTCGGCGGCGCGCAACGGGCTTTCGGGCCTTGAGTTCGCGTCGGGCATACCGGGCTCGCTGGGCGGCGCAGTCTACATGAACGCGGGCGCCTACGGCGGCGAGATGAAGGACGTTATAACAAAGGTGACCTACCTCGACGATAACTGTGACGTGAGGGAGCTTCCCGCCGACAAGTGCGATTTCGGCTACAGGCACAGCTTTTTCACCGATAAGGACTATGTTATCCTCGAGGCCGAGATGAAGCTGGTGCATAAAAACATCAGAGTGATACTTGACGATATAAAGGAGCTTACCGAGAGGCGCGTCTCAAAGCAGCCGATCGATAAGCCCAGCGCGGGCAGCACGTTCAAGCGCCCCGAGGGATATTACGCCGCGGCTCTAATCGAGCAGGCGGGGCTTAAAGGTTACTCATGCGGCGGCGCCGCCGTTTCGGAAAAACATTCGGGCTTTGTGGTAAACAACGGCGGAGCGACAGCGGAGAACGTTATGAGCGTTATCCGACACGTGCAGGAAACAGTGCTTGAAAAAAACGGCGTAAATCTCGAGACCGAGGTAAAACTGATAGGAGAGTTTTAGTCGGAGGTGACATAACTTGAATTTATTGATCGTGACGGGCCTCAGCGGCGCGGGCAAGACAGGAGTGATAAAGGCGCTTGAGGACGTCGGCTATTACTGCGTGGACAACATACCGCCCGAGCTGATCCCCAAGTTCGCCGAGATTTGCTCAAAGGCGGGCGAGGGCATGGAGCGCGTGGCCGTCGTGAGCGACGTGCGCGCCGGCAAGGATATGTTCGGCGAGTTTTCCGAGGCTATAGACGAGCTTGACGAAATGGGTCTTGAGCGCGAGATACTTTTTCTCGACGCGTCCGACGAGGCGCTTATAAAAAGATACAAGGAGACCAGAAGGCTGCACCCCGGAGCGGGAGGCGGCAGGATAATCGACGGCATATTAAAGGAGCGCCGTCTGCTCAGCGCGGCCAAGGCGATGGCCGACCATGTGCTTGACACCACCGACCTGTCCGCGGCCCAGCTCAACGCGCGGATAAAGGCAATGTTCGCCGACAGCCGGAGAACGGGGATAATCATAAATGTGATGTCCTTCGGATTTAAATACGGAATACCGCTCGACGCGGACCTTGTGTTTGATGTGAGGTTTTTGCCGAACCCGTTTTATATTCCCGAGCTCAAGCACAGTACGGGACTTGAGACCAACGTGCACGACTACGTTATGGGATTTGACGAGAGCCGCCGATTTTTGAACATGCTGACGGCGATGATAGATTTTCTCGTGCCCGAGTATATCAAAGAGGGCAAGAACCAACTGGTTATCGCGGTCGGCTGCACGGGCGGCCACCACCGCAGCGTGACGCTGGCCGAGGAGCTCTATAAGTTCCTGAAGTCGGACGACGAAAACAGCGTTGTGATAACGCACAGGGACATTCAGAAGGGTGTATAAATATGTCGGGTTCCGAGTTTTCGAAATATAAAAATCTTGAGCGCGGGCGGCAAAGCGGTTTTCAGCCGTTTAATCCCAAGATCGTGTCGATCGGGGGCGGCACCGGGCTTTCGGCCATGCTGCGCGGCATAAAGCGCTATACCGACGATATAACCGCCGTTGTGACCGTCGCGGACGACGGGGGCGGCAGCGGCGTTCTGCGCGAGGATCTGAAAATACCGCCTCCCGGCGACATACGCAACTGCATACTGGCTCTGTCCGAGGTCGAGCCCGTGATGGAGCGGCTTTTGAGCTACCGTTTTGAGAGCGGGCGGCTCAAGGGTCAGAGCTTCGGCAACCTGTTTCTGGCCGCGATGACCGGAACCTTCGGCGGCGACTTTGTCGAGGCGGTGCGGAATGTGTGCGAGGTGCTCAACATAACGGGCCGCGTCTATCCGGTGACCGCGTCGGACGTGGAGTTGATCGCGACCATGGAGGACGGAAGCACAGTCGTCGGCGAGTCCAGAATAGGCCGCTCGGTCGACGCGGAGACGGGCGCTATCAAAAAAGTCAGGCTCAGGAAAAAGTCGGGCGGACTGCTGCCCGTTGAGACTTTGAATGAAGTGCTGCGCGAGATCTCGGAGGCCGACCTGATAACGCTCGGCCCGGGCAGTCTGTACACCAGCGTGCTGCCGAATCTGGTCATCGAGGACCTTAAAAACGCGGTACGCAAGTCAAAGGCGCCCGTCGTGTACATAAACAACATCATGACGCAGCCGGGCGAGACCGACGGCTACACCGCGTTTGACCACGCGCTCGCCATACTCGACCACACATTTGACGATTTTCTGGATTATTGCATAGTGAACACGGGCGAGATAAGCCCGGATATAATTAAAAAATACAAAGACGACGGCGCCTGCCCCGTTGAGTACGACAAGAGCCGATTCGGCTCGACCGATATAACGGTCATCGAGCGCGACCTTGTGACCGAGGACAGCGAGGGTCACGTGCGCCACAACACATACGCGCTGGCCGACGCGCTTATCGACATAATCAGCATCAACAGAAACGAGGAAGGCCGGAAAGTCAGCGGAGAGGGAGTTCTGCTTTACAGTCCGAAATTCAAGCGGAGGTGATAAGCTTGCGTGAAGGCGGCAAAACATCATTTTCGAGAAAGATCAAGCGCGAGCTCTACCGCGCCGAGCCGCGGGATAAGTGCTGCGTGCGCTCCCGCTTTAAGGGTCTGATCCTGCTTGGCGCGTCCGAGATATCAAAGAGCGAGATCAAGCTGAGGAGCGACAATCCCGACGTTATCGGCAGCTTTGTGGAGACCGCGCGCAGGCTCGGGATAGAGGCGGAGGTGCGCCAGAGCGGCGACCAAAACGGCAAGTACAAAGCTGAGATACGCGACAGCGTGAGGGTCGCGCAGCTTTTGTATGACCTGAAAATGCTGGGCGACGACGGAGAGGTGCTCCGCCGCTCGGGAGATATAAAAAAGCTGTGCTGCAAGCGCGAGTTTCTAAAGGGCGCGTTTTTGGGGGCGGGCGCGGTCAGCGACCCGTACAAGAACTACGCGCTTGAGATATCCGCGCCCGATCAGGCGCTGTGCGGCGATATTGTGAAGCTGTTCGGCGAGTTTGATTTCCCGATGCAGCTCACTCCGAGAAAGAAAAAATACGTGGCCTACGTAAAAAACAGCGAGGTGATCGAGGACATTCTGGCGTTCCTCGGCGCGTGCGGCTCACAGATGGAGCTTATAAATATCAAGATCGAAAAGGAGATCAGGAACGATGTTAACAGAAACGCCAACGGCGAGACCTCGAACCTGTCGCGCACGATAAACGCCTCGGTCGAGCAGATAAAGGCGATACACAAGATCAGGGACACGGTCGGCCTTGACAGCCTGCCCGACGACCTTCGGGAGATCGCGCGTCTCAGGCTCGAGCATAAGGACCTGAGCCTGACCGAGCTCGGCAAGCGCCTGAACCCGCCCCTCACCAAATCGGGCGTGAACCACAGACTGAAAAAAATAATGAACTGCGTAAAATAGGCGGAGCCCCAAGGCCCCGCCTGTTTTCTTAATAAGACGTTACAGCTCCGCGGCGAGTTTCATGAAGGGGCCGGTCGCTTTGCAGTCGTTTTCTATGATCGGCTCGCTGAAGTAGTAGTCAAGGGTTCCGTTTCTGCGGAAGTTGCCGTCGGGACCGAGGCCCGAGACCGCGCAGCAGTTTGTGATATAGAGCGAGTTTTCATCCTCGCGCACAAATTTTTCGAATATGCAGTCGATCGCTCTGTCAAGGCGCGGGCGGTAATATTTTTCGTCAAGGTATTTGTGCTTTATTCCCTTCGCCAGCGCGTAGGCGAACATGACAGTGCAGGTCGATTCGAGGTAGTTGTCCTCTCGGCAATTGTCAAGCACCTGGTGCCAGCCGCCCTCGGGGCTTTGATATAAAACCACATTTGATATTATCTTGTTCAGCATATCGACAAGAATTTTTCTGCCGTCGTGATTTTTCGGCATAAAGTCGAGCGCGTCGACTATCGCCATCGTGAACCACGCCAGCGCCCTGCCCCAGACGTTGAGCGACTTTCCCGTGTTTTTGTCGGCCCAGAACGCGTTTCTGCTTTCGTCGCAGGCGTGGACATTGAGGCCGCAGCGGGGCTCGTAGGTCAGCCTTTCGGCGTTAGTGAACTGATGAAGCACGTCGTCGAACCGCTCATCAAAGCCCCTGATCTCGGCATACTGCGCCGAAAACGGCTCGGCCATATAAAGGCCGTCGAGCCAGACCTGGTTGGGATAGATCCGCTTGTGCCAGTATGTGCCCGATTTAGTGCGCGGCTGCTCATTAAGCTGCTCGATCAGCCTGTCCGCGGCTTTGATATATTTTTCCTCTCCGGTCTTTTTGTAGAGCCAGAGACAGTTTTTGCCGTTGTTGGTGTGGTCGAGGTTGTACTGCGTGCGGTCATATTTGTTTATGCTTCCGTCCTTGTTGATAAAATAGTCCATGCTGCGCTTTATGTAGTCAAAATATTTCTCATCGCCCGTCAGCTCGTACACCGCCGCCATGCCCATCAGGCACACGCCGCGGTCGTACTGCCACTTTTCGCATATGATCGGCCGGTTCTCGCGCATGATCGTGTCGGCAAGCTTTACCGCCTTTTTCAAAAATTCCCTCTTATCCATAATATTATCCTCCGAGTATAACATTCTCCGAATTTTATTCATCTAATTTTAACTTATTTTGAGCGATATAACAAGCGCAACTTGGTTCTCGCGATAAAAAATGTGATTTTAACCAAAAAAATACTGTACAAATCCGATAAATTAAGATATAATTAAAGAAACAAAAACCGATAAGGAGATGAAAGAGATATGTTTAACCAATTAAATCTCGGCATGAGGGGTCACGACACCAAGGCGAAGGATATCGAGACACTGGCCGAGACTCTCGAGAGCGTGGGAGCGACGCACGTGCAGCTCGCGCTTAAAAAATCGTTTAAAGATATAAAGTGGAGAAACAGCGTGCTGACGCCCGAGCTCGGCAAGTATATCAAGGACACTCTGGCGAAACACGGCGTTCGCGTGTCGGTGCTGGGCTGCTACATAAACCCCGTCAACCCCGACGAAAATAAGCGCAGAGGCGAGCTCGAGTGGTTCAAGGCGCACCTTAAATTCGCGAAGTACTTAGGCTGCGACATGGTCGGCACCGAGACGGGATTTTATAACAATATCGACGAGACCCACACCGAGGAAAATTACCAAAGGTTCCTGCGCGGTATGCGTGAGCTGGTCGGATGCGCCGAAAAGCTGGGCAGTATAGTGGGCGTTGAGACGGTCACCAAGCACAGCATGTGGAACCCCAAAATGACAAAGCGGTTCCTCGACGAGATAAACTCGCCCAATGTGACGGTCATATTCGACCCCGTGAACATCACGGATATGAATGATATTGAGCAGCAGCACAGGATAGTCGACGAGGTGTATTCGCTCTACGGCGACCGCATAGGCATACTGCACTTTAAGGATTTTGAGGTCATAGACGGCAAAAAAGAGGGCAGACTCGCGGGCGACGGAGTTTACGACTACGAGTATCTGTTCAAATACGCCAAAGAATACTCGCCCGTCATAAACGCGATACTTGAGACCAACAGCGAGGAAAACTTCGGCTCCACCGTCGAAAAAATCAGAGCTATCTGGAACAAATAATAGCGGAAAATTCAAATTATATAAAAGGATAAATGAAGTACGATAACATAATAAAAGGCGAATTCATATCACGTCCGAACAGGTTCATAGCCGAGGTGTGGATAGACGGTATGATCCATCGCTGCCATGTTAAAAATACGGGCAGGTGCAGGGAATTATTGGTTCCCGGCGCCTGTTTGTATTTGCAAGAGGCCTCAAATCCGAACCGAAAGACACATTTTGATCTGATAGCAGTGCGTAAGGGAAACACTATTGTAAATATAGACAGTCAAGCACCTAATATGGTTGTTAAGGAGTGGATAGAAGAAGGAGGTTTATTTGAAAAAATCCGTCTTTTGAGGACGGAATTCAAATACGGAAGCTCCAGATTTGATCTGTATGCCGAGGCTGACGGCAGAAAAAACCTGATCGAGGTCAAGGGTGTAACTCTTGAAAGAGACGGCGCGGCGCTGTTCCCGGACGCGCCGACCGAGCGCGGTGTTAAGCATATTAACGAACTGTGCCGCGGCGTCCGAGACGGATACGGGGCCTATATAATTTTTGTGGTTCAGATGAAAGGAGTTAAGTATTTCGCGCCGAATTACGAAACTCACGCCGCTTTCGGTGAGGCTTTGCTCCGCGCCGAAAAACGCGGCGTGAATGTTTTGTGTTTCGATTGTTCCGTTGTGTCCGACGAGATTCGAATTGACGCCCCGGTGCCTGTCAGACTGAAAGGATAGATTATTCGGGCGTCACGTTTTCGAGCTTTGAAATCGAGACCTCGTAGGCGGTTTTGGTTATCGTCTCGCTCTCGCTTATGAATTTCTTGTATTCGCGGCTCTGTATCCTGCCCCAAATTTTAAGGTTGGCGCCAACGCACAGGCCGCTTAAATATTTGGCGTTCCTGCCCCAGGCGATGCAGGGGATATAGTCGGATTTTTTGTAGGAGCGGTTGACCGCCAGCAGTATATCCGAGATCTCGCGGTTAAAGGGCGTCGTGCGGTAGGTGGGGCGCTTGCACAGGTACCCGTTCAAAAACACCTCGTTGGGATTCCCCTCGGGCCGAACCTCGCCGCATTTTCCGATGTACTCGATCTCCTTGGCGAACACCGTGAGAATGAGCCTGCTGCCGACGCCCGAGTAGTTGTTGTACGAGCGGTATTGCCCTGTGACGGCGACCACGTCGCGGACGACGGGCTTATATTCGCAGAACAGCCGCTCGGAGATCGTCACGGGTATCAGGTCGCGGTTCCCGCTCAGCCTCGGTACCGCCAGAATTATATTGTAGTATTTTTCTCCGTATATCTCGTGTGAAAGGGCGGGGCTTGATATGACCTCACCGCAAAGCCTTGCGATATTATTGCAAAAACAGCTGTTTTCATCATACGCGTATTCCGATATTTCCGACATTCTCGCGACCTCCGATTTTAATTATTTGCGCTGCATTGTTTTCCGTTTGGGTCCACCTTGTAATTCTCCCGCATGATAAGCTCGGATATCGGCACGACCTCATACCCCTGCTCGATCAGCGCGTCGAGTATTTTGGGCAGCGCCTCGGGCGTGTGCTTGGCGGCGTTGTGGAACAGTATGATCGCTCCGGGCTCGGCCTTTGGAATAACTCTGTTATATATCTCATCGGCCGACAGGTCCTTCCAGTCGAGGCTGTCAATGCTCCACTGTATCGTGTAGTACCCGCACTCTCTGGCGGTGCCTACCACGTCGTTGTTGTAGTCTCCGTAGGGCGGGCGGAACAGGTCGGGGCGCCGTCCCGTTATCGCCTCGATCTTGTCGCCGCAGTCATTCAGCTGCTTTTTCATATCTTCAATTGAGATCTGCGTCATGTGCGGGTGGTCCGCCGAGTGGTTCATGACCTCGTGCCCCGCGTCGGAGAGAGCCTTGACCGACTCGGGATATTTGTCGACCCATTCCCCGACCACGAAAAACGTCGTCCTTATATTTCTCTCTTTGAGTATGTCTATCAGATTCTCGGTATCCTCATTGCCCCAAGCTGCGTCGAAGCTGATTGAAAGTTTTTTGTCGTTTTCGTCCTTTTGGACGCAGTATATCGGCAGGTCGCGCTCTCCCGCGGCGGCTGTGGTTATCGCGGTGTTTCTGCCCGAGACCCAGCCCGCGAGCGCCAGCGCGAAGAACAGGACCGCTATAACGCCGAGCGCGGCTCCGAGGCGCCTGCCGACAAACCAGATTTTCATTTACGTCACCTCCTGAGTAAATGATATGTCGACCCTGCGAGGATTATTCTTTGAAATGATTGTGTTATAACAAGAAACAAAATTAAAACAGAAATATACGCGGACGCTTTATTACCCTCTAAGGTAGGATTTGCTTATATACCTAAAATCGGATATCTTTTGTTGACAAAGACACGGCTTTATGGTAAAATATTATACGGTGTGCTATGTGCGCCCGGGCGTATTGCCCGAATTACCAAACAAATGATAAATTCAGGAGGAAATTATACGTGAACAACAGCTTTGTGATGAAATGTTTGACCGTGAACGAGAATGGCAATCTCGGTATGGGCGGCTGCGATATCGCCGAGGTGGCCGCGAAATACGGAACGCCCGCTTATATAATGGACGAGGACGAGATACGTAAAAACTGCCGCGTCTACACGGGCGCGATGAGGGAATATTACGACGGTAAAGGCTTGGTGCTTTACGCAAGCAAGGCGCTCTCGTGCAAGTATATGTACCGTATTATGAGGGAAGAAGGCATGGGCGTCGATGTGGTGTCAGGCGGAGAGCTTTACACCGCTATAAAGGCCGGATTCCCCGCCGAGCGCATATATTTTCACGGCAACAACAAGACCGACGACGAGATAGAAATGGCTCTCCGCGAGGGAGTGGGCACGATCGTTGTCGATAATATATTTGAGCTTGAGACATTGAGCAAATTCGCGGGCGATATGGACAAAACGGCGGACGTTATGTTCAGAATAAAGCCCGGTATCGACGCGCACACTCACAGCTTTGTGCAGACCGGACAGATAGATTCAAAGTTCGGCGTCGCGCTTGAGACGGGCGAGGCCGAGGATATCGCGGTAAAGGCCGCGGCTATGCCGAACATCAACGTTGTCGGCGTGCACTGCCACATCGGCTCGCAGATATTCGAGCTTGCGCCTTTTGAGCTGGCGGCCGAAAAGATGATGAACTTTATCGCCGATATGAAGGACAGGCACGGCATTGTTATGGACCGCTTGAATCTGGGTGGCGGCTACGGCATAAAATATACCGAGAGCGATACGCCTATCGACTACGACAAATACATATGCGCGGTGGCGAAGGTCGTGCGCGGCATATCCGAGAGCCGCGGCGTCAAGCTGCCATATATCGTTATGGAGCCGGGCCGCTCGATCGTGGCCGAAGCGGGTCTGACGGTCTACACCGTGGGAACCGTCAAGGAGATACCGGGGATCAGGACCTATATATCGGTGGACGGCGGTATGGGCGACAACCCGAGATACATACTCTATCAGAGCGAGTACGAGGCGGCGCGCGTGCATGACCCGAACGCCGAAAAGACGATGGTCGCCACGATCGCGGGCAAATGCTGCGAATCGGGCGATATACTGATAGACGGCGCGAGACTGCCCGAGATAAAGGCGGGCGACCTGATCGCGGTGCTGGCTACGGGCGCGTATAACTACTCTATGGCGAGCAACTACAACAGGATCCCGAGGCCGCCGATCGTGATGGTCTCGGGCGGCGAAGCAAAGCTCGCCGTAAAGCGCGAGAGCTATGACGACCTGATATTAAATGACCTGTAAATTTTGCGCTATTTTAAATAGGAGCGGTGATATAATATGCTGTTAAGTATTCTCAGAAATTCGGGCATGGGCGCGGGCGAAAAGCTGCTGATGATCCTGATAACGCTGCTTTGCGTGCTGCTGTCGCTGACGATCCACGAGGTGGGTCACGGCCTCGCGGCCTACGCTATGGGCGACAGAACGGCGCAGAGCCGCGGCAGGCTCAGCCTCAACCCCCTGCACCACATAGACCCGATCGGCGGCCTGTGCCTGCTGATATTCGGCTTCGGCTGGGCGAAACCCGTGCCGGTCAACCCGTATAATTTCAAGAACCAAAAGTCGGGCATGGTGCTGACCTCGCTGGCGGGGCCGCTCACCAACTTTATCTTGGCGTTTATCGCCGAGATCGGAGTGTGTGTGCTCGGCTCAATGACGTTCAGGTCTGCGGGATTCGGCTTTGATTTGGCGTCGCTTGCCTATACGTTTTTCATATATATGGTGTATATGAATCTGGGCCTCGGCATATTCAACCTGATACCGATACCGCCGCTTGACGGCTCCAAGGTGCTTAGCGCCGTGCTGCCGACCGATCTGTATTTCAGGTACATGCAGTATGAGAGATACGGATTTATAATACTGATACTGCTGATGAACTTCGGCGTGTTCAACAGATTTTTGAGCTTTTGCGAATCGGGCCTGATCGGGCTTTATGATATGATAATAAAGCTGTTTGTGTAGGAACTATAATAAAGAAAGTGGTTTTGTATGGAGAAGTTAAGCTTCAAGGTCCTTGACTTTGAGGGGCCGCTGGACCTGCTGCTCGCGCTTATAAAAAAGAACAAGGTCAGTATTTACGACATACCGATAAATCTGATCGTGAGCCAGTATTTTGACGTTATGCAGCAGATGAAGGAGTATAATCTCGAAATATCCAGCGAGTTTTTGGTGCTCGCGGCAACGCTGCTGCAGATCAAGTCGAGAATGCTTTTGCCAAAGCCCGAGGAGGACGAGGAAGAGGACCCGAGGGAAGAGCTTGTGCGTCGCCTTGAGGAATACAGAAAGATCAAGGCAGCGGCATCATGGCTCGACGAGCGCAAAAACATCAGCGACTCGTTTTTCTTTAAGCAGCCCGACAAGATCGAGCGCCCGCCCGCCGAGTGGAACTACTCGAAGCTGACGCCCGAAAATCTGGTGCTGGCCTACAAGACCGCGTACACGCGCATGGAGCGCCGTCTGCCCCCGCCGAGACAGTCGTTCGAGGGTATCGTGGGGCATGAGAAGGTCTCGGTCCGCTCGAGAGTGCGCCGCCTGTGGAGCAAGCTCAAGCGCCGAACAAAGCTCTTTTTCAAGGAACTGTTCGTCGACGCGAAATCAAAGCCCGAGGCCGTGGCGTCGTTTCTGGCTGTGCTTGAAATGGTGAAGATGAACCGTCTCAAGATCGAGTACGACGAGAGCGGCGATATCTCGAATCCGATAGTCACTCCGGGAGGCGAGGGCGACCTCGACCTCAGCGGCATAGAGGAATAAAATAAGATACATAAGATACGGAAGGCAATACATATGGAGTTAAATGAGGTAAAGGCGATAATCGAGGCGCTGCTGTTCGCCGCGGGCGAGGCGGTGGAGCTCGACACGATCGCCGACATCGTGGATGTTGACAAAAAAACGCTCAAGGGCATAATCAAAACCATGATGGACGAGTATAACTACGAGAGGCGCGGCCTGCACATAATCAGGCTTGAGAACTCGTACAGAATGTGCACCCGCGGCGAGTATAAGGAATATGTGTCGATGCTGATGAAGCCGGGGCGCAAGCTCCAGCTTTCAAACGCGGCGATAGAGGTGCTGGCGATCATCGCGTACAAGCAGCCCGTCACCCGCTCGGCGATCGAGCGCGTCAGGGGCGTCAACTGCGACTATATCGTCAACCGCCTGATCGAGCGCGGCTTTATCGCCGAGGTCGGACGCTTAAACGACGCGCCAGGGCGGCCGATACTGTTCGGCACCACCAAGAAATTTTTGCAGACCTTCGGGATCGAGAGCATAAGCGATCTTCCCGAATTCGACGCGCTTGCGGTGCCCGAGGACGAGGCGCCCGCGGGAGACCCCGACAGTCCCGATATTGAGGAGGTCAAGGAGCCCGAACAAGAGACAGGATCACAGGAATAATAATGGGGAGGTTTGACAATGGTCGCGCTGATAATAATCGGAATTATCGCTTTTGTTATCGCGCTTCCGCTGTGGTCGACCGTAACCTTTGAGATAGCGTCAAACGGCAAAAAAACGGTCATAACCGCAAAAATGTTCGGGTTTATAAAGCACGACTTCGTGTTCCCGTCCGAGCCGAAAGAGCCTAAAAAAAGCAAGCCGAAAAAGGCGAAGAGATCTAAAAAGCGCAAAAAGAGTGAGAGCAAAGACGGCGGCAAAAGCTCCGAACCCGAGCTGCAAATGACAGATAGTGTTTCACAGGACTTTATCAAACGAAAGCTCGGCCCCACGTGGGACAGCGACGCGCGCTGGTTTGACTTTGAGTATATAGAAAACACGCTCGCCGAGTACAAGGAGCTGATAAAGCACGGCACCTCGGCTCTCGCGGTTTTCCTCAGGCATATGAGCCGCAAGATACGCGTGTCTAGGCTTGACCTTTACATCAAGTTCGGCACGGGAGCGCCCGACAAAACGGGCATTGCCTACGGTGCGGCGCACGCGGCGGCAGGCAGTCTCAACGCGTTTATAAGAAGTTATTTTAACACCAAGACGGGCCTTGTGCTGTATCTTGACCCGGACTACGTTAACTCATGTTTTGAGTTTGAATTGGGAAGTATAATTAAAACAAGGGCGGCGCACGTGCTTCACAGCGCTGTGGCGGCGCTCGCGAGATTTATAATCAACCGCATAAAACTGAAAGGAAGTGTTGGTAATGTCGGAAATTTCGGACAAGCACCCGATTGAGGGATTGATGGGCTCCGCGCTGCAGGGCCTGAGAGAGATGATTGATGTTAACGCCATCGTGGGGGCGCCCATAAACACGCCCGACGGCTCGGTCATAATGCCGATATCAAAGGTGGCGCTGGGCTTCGGAGTCGGCGGCTCCGAGTTCCCAAAAAACAAAAAGCTGTTAAGCGATGGCGAGGACCCGAGCAACATGTTCGGCGGCGGCACGGGCGGCGGTCTGTCGCTCACTCCTGTGGGCTTTTTGATCGTCGGCAACGGCAAGATCAGAATGGTGCCCGTAAGCGAGCAGAACAGCATTTATGACAGAATAATCGACGCGGTGCCCACGGCCATCGACAAGGTGAGCGAGTTTGTCGCGGGCGTCAGAGGAAATTCCGACGTGGCGGTCGACGCCGAGCCTAGCGAGGATGAGCCCGAGGAGACGGAGGAAGCCGAAGCCTACGAGGAGGAAAACACCGACGGCTACGACAGTCATTTTGGTGGCTACGACTTCACCGCCGACTAACGACATAATATATAGGAGTTGTAATTTTGCGAAATAATTTAAAGAGATTGACGGCGTTTTTGCTGTCAATCGCTGTTTTGATAACCGTAATTCCCGCTATACATTGCGATAACGCGTACGCGGAGCAGGTCAATATAGTCATCGACCCCGGACACGGCGGCACCGACTACGGCGCCACCTCGGTGGGCGGACTTGAGTTTCAGGAAAAGCTTTTGACGTTCAGCCTCGCGCGGTATTTGCAGTATGAGCTCAGGAAATACAAGGGCGCGTCGATAAACATGACAAGATATGCCGACTACCACATGACGAGCGTGGAGCGCGCCGAGTACGCGGAGAGAGTCGGAGGCGACATAGTGATAAGCCTGCACTTCAACTCGTCCGACGACAGGTCGGCGCACGGCGCTTCGGCTACCGTGTCGTCGCTTTGGGAGTACAGCAGGCCCGAGCTGGCCGCCGCGATACTCGACCGCCTTTCAAAGCTCGGCATCGACACCTCGGCGGGCGTCGTATATAAGCAGTCGGCCACGGGCAACATGTGGACGGACGGGCAGAGACTCGCCGATTTTTCGGCGCTTATGCGGGAGTGCGCGTTCCGCGGGATCCCTGCCGTCTCGATCGACCATTGCTACCTTACCTGCTACGATGATTTGATCTACTACAATAACGACGTGGCGCTCAGGAACCTTGCCAAAGCCGACGCCGAGGCGATTGCGGAGCAGTGCGGCCTGACGCCGAGAAGCGCGGACGCGACGGCAAGGACCCATGACGACGCGTATATAACGGGATATGAGGACGGCACGTTTAGGCCTTCAGGCACGATAACCCGTGCCGAGGCCGCCACCATGCTGGCAAAGCTCAGCGACGGATTCGACCCGAACACGGTGTATCAAACGAGCCTGAGCGACGTTCCGACCTGGGCGTGGTACTATAACTACGTGGCGTACCTAAACACGGTGGGCTTTATAACCGGAGACGTGTTCGGCGCCTACAGGCCCGACGACAATATGACAAAGGCCGAGTTCGCGATACTCGCGTGCCGCTATCTGGGCCTGCAGCCCGGAGGCGAGAGCGGGTTCGCCGACTGCAGCGGCCACATGGCTGACGGATATATAGCGGCTCTGCGCGACGCGGGCTACGTCGGCGGCGACGAGAACGGAGAGTTCCACCCCAACGAGGACATGCTGCGCTCGTCGGTCGTTATGATGATGAACAGGATATTGGGCAGGTACCCCGTGTGCCAAGTCCCGAAACAAAACCCGTTCTGGGATATACAGCCCGACTTCTGGGCGTACGACAACATCCTCGAAGCTGCCGTCTCGCACGACGTGGAATAGAGACTAGGAAATAGGATATAGGTACTAGGACCCACCTCCGTCAGGCTACGCCTGACACCTCCTCCCGGGAGGAGGCTTTAATTAGGCGCCCCCTGGGGGGGGAGCTGCCGCCAACGGCGGCTGAGGGGGGTTCCTAGTCCCTAGTTACTAATATCCGAATAATTCCAATATATCCGAATATATTTAATGAGAACCAACAAACGGAGATGAAACAAATGAAACTGCACAAAATCGTCCTGTGCGCCGTTCTGGCGCTTATGCTCGCGTTTAATCTCACGGCGCCCGCATTCGCCGCGGACAACAGCGCCAAAGCCGCGGCCGTGATCGAGCAAAACTCCGGCAGGGTGCTGTACGCCAAAAATCCCGACTGGGAGCTGCCTATGGCGAGCACGACTAAGATCATGACGGGCTATTTAACCTCGAAATACGGAACTCTCAGCGACGTTGTTGAGGTCAGCGAGAATGCCTCGGGCGTTGAGGGCTCGGGCATGTATCTTGAAAAGGGCGAGCACATAACAATGGAAAATTTGCTGTATGGCCTCATGCTTCAGTCGGGCAACGACGCGGCAGTCGCGATAGCCGAAGCAATCGGCGGAAGCGTCGACCGCTTTGTTGAGATGATGAACGAGACCGCGACAAACGACATGGGCCTCACGCACACGCATTTCGACAATCCCAACGGCCTACCGTCCGACACGCACTACACCACCGCGCACGAACTGGCGATAATAACCGCCGAGGCGCTCAAGGATCCGACGTTCGCGCAGGTCTGCGCCACAAAGGAAAAGTCGGTGCCGTGGGAGGGCAAGGACTATAACCGCGAAATGGTGAACCACAACAAGCTGCTCGGTGTGCTGGACGGCTGCGTGGGCGTCAAGACGGGCTACACCAACGCCGCGGGCAGGTGTCTCGTAACCGCGGTCACCAGAGACGGCATGACGCTGATATGCGTGACGCTCAATGACCCCGACGATTGGAACGACCACACGAATCTCCAAAACGAGATGTTCGAAAAATACCATATCGAGGACTTGACTTCGACCGAGACGGTCGTCGACAAAATAACCGTAGGCAAGGGAATTTTCGGCTACAGCGGCCTTGTTCCCGACAAGACCTACACCTTTCCCGTCTGTGACGAGGATAAAATTGAGGTAAAAACCGAGGTCAATGATGATATCGCGCTGCCGATACACGCGGGCGACGCCCTAGGAACGGGCAGCGTCACGGTCAACGGTGAGAACTACGGCAATTTTAATTTGATCGCTACCGATGACATAGACCTTGTAAAGCCGTCAAAAGACACATTTTTCAATGACATAAAGCACGACATCGGCACCGTTTTCAAAAACTGGAGCGAAATGATAAAAAACAACGTAGGAATTAGGGAGTAGGTACTGGGAACTAGGACCCACCTCCGTCAGGCTTACGCCTGACACCTCCTCCCGGGAGGAGGCAAATTTAGATTGGCGCCCCCTCGGGGGAGCTGTCGGGCACTGCCCGACTGAGGGGGAAATCCTAATCCCTAGTTCCTACGTTAGGAGGTAAAAAACAATGGACAAACTTGTAAAAGCCGTCACCAAGGACGGATATTTCAGGATCTACGCGGCGGACACGCGCGAGATCGTCAACACGGCGCAGAGGTACCACAAGCTCTCGCCCGTGTGCTGCGCGGCGCTCGGCCGCCTTATGACCGCGGGCGTCATGATGGGCGCCATGCTCAAGGGAGACAAGCCCTCGCTGACGCTCCAGATGAAGGGCGACGGCCCGCTCAGCATGATGGTCTCGGTCTCGGATTCCGAGGGTCATGTCAAGGGCTACTGCGCAAATCCGAGGGTCGACATACCGCTCAACTCAAAGGGCAAGCTTGATGTTGGCGCCGCGGTCGGAAACGGCGTGCTCGGCGTTATCAAAGATCTCAAAATGCGCGAGCCTTACATCGGTCAGGTGCCGATACAGACGGGCGAGGTGGGCGACGACATCGCCTATTATTTCATGCAGTCCGAGCAGACCCCGAGCGTGGTGGCGCTCGGCGTGCTGGTCGATACCGACTATTCGGTCAAGGGCGCGGGCGGCTTTATAATACAGGTTATGCCCGAGTGCGACGACGAGGCGCTTACTATGCTGGAGAACTCGATTGGCGGCATCATGACCCTGACCGAGATGTTCGAGCGCGGCATGACGCCCGAGGAAGTCATAAGATACGTCATGCTCGGCTTTGAGGTCGAGATACTTGAGACGACCGACATCGGCTATCACTGCGACTGCTCCAAAGAGCGCATGGAGCGCGCGATAATATCGCTCGGCAAGGAGCAGATAAGCGAGATATTAAACGACACGGGCGAGGCCGAGATCTGCTGCCACTTCTGCGACCGTAAATATACCTTCGGAGAGGCCGATCTCCGCCGCTTTATAGACCTCGCAAAATAAATTTTGTAAATTTTGCATAATTTGTTTGACAATAAAAAACCGTTATGTTATAATTTTACTATAAAGCTGTGTAAACTAAAAAAACACGCAAAAATATTAAACAGGAGGTTTTTAAAATGGGCATTGAAATGTTTTCACTCGAAGGCAAAGTCGCTCTGATCACCGGCGCATCGTACGGTATCGGCTACGGCATAGCCAAGGCTATGGCATCCGTTGGCGCGAAAATTGTTTTCTGTGACATCAAGCAAGAGTTTGTGGACAAGGGTCTCGCGTCGTACGAGGCCGACGGCATCGACGCTCACGGTTATGTTTGCGATGTAACAAACGAGCCTGCCGTTCAGGAAATGGTAAAGAAGATAGAGGCGGAGGTAGGAGTTATTGATATCCTCGTTAACAACGCGGGAATCATCAAGCGCATCCCGATGTGCGACATGACTGCCGAGGAATTCAGACAGGTTATAGACGTTGACCTCAACGCTCCCTTTATCGTTTCAAAGGCCGTTATCCCCTCGATGATAGAGAAGGGCGGCGGCAAGATCATCAACATCTGCTCGATGATGTCCGAGCTGGGCCGCGAGACTGTTTCGGCTTACGCCGCGGCAAAGGGCGGTCTCAAGATGCTCACCAGAAATATCTGCTCCGAGTACGGCGACAAGAATATCCAGTGCAACGGCATAGGCCCCGGATATATCGCCACGCCTCAGACCGCGCCCCTGCGCGAGAAGCAGCCCGACGGTTCGCGTCATCCGTTTGACCAGTTTATCTGCGGCAGAACGCCCGCAGGCAGATGGCTCAACCCCGACGAGCTTGGCGGCCCCGCGGTGTTCCTGGCATCGAAGGCGTCCGACGCCGTCAACGGCCACATCCTGTATGTGGACGGCGGAATCCTCGCCTACATCGGCAAGCAGCCGTAAATCGAAAAACATCTATAGCGGGCGGCTTCGGCCGCCCGTTTTAGTGCCTAGTCTCTACATTCCCACCTCCGTCTGCGGCAAGCCGCAGCCACCTCCTCCCGGGAGGAGGCATAAAATAGGCGCCCCCTCGGGGATAATCAGCAAGCTTGCTTGCGGGTTCAAAGCTATCTTTCAAAATTGCTTGCAATTTTGACCAAGAGCTTCCTTAATGCTGTCGGGCTTTGCCCGACTGAGGGGGCCTAATCAATATTTACTAATCGCTAATCACTGCGTTACAGCAAACTTTCAACTGTCAACCTTTCGTAATAGGTCAAATGCTTGACGCATTGGTTGAACATCACGAACTCGCCGATGAAATCTTCTTTCGCGGCGATCTTGGCGTACTCTATGCTCTGCCTCAGGGAGATGCCGATCTCCTCGAGCATGTCGGTATCGAGCGTCATTCCTATCCACGACTGCGCGCCGTCCCATTCTTTTTCCAGACTTTCAAGCTCTGCTGTTATCTTCTCAAAATCCTCCTGTTCAAACGCGCCGATCACAGTGTCATATGTCCTGTCCACCCGCTCGTCGAGTTTGCTCACGACCGTGTTGTGGTACACTATGAACCCTACCGCCAGCGCGAGCATTATAACGGTTATGATAACTCTTTTCATCCTATTTCTCCTTTTTGATTATGACCGTGTCGCCGCTTTTGTCGGCTCCCATATAAAACACCTGCGACACCCTGCTTATCCCCTCGTCCCGCAGTTTTTTCATCATCCAGCCTCTGGTCTTGCCGAGGCGCCGGAGATTGTTTGAGATTATATTTCCGTTGTCGATTATGATATAGCTGATCTCGGGCACCGAGACTTTTATTCCCAGATCTCCCGGGGTCACGGGTCGGTTTTGCGAGTTTTGTATCACACTCACGTTTCCGTTTGTTTCCATTATGACATACTCGACCTCGCTCAGCGACGTGGCGCCGCTGTTTCTTACCTCTTCCAGCAGGTCGCCTATGCTGTAGCGCTGGTTCTGCATCTCTTTTTGATTGATTTTCCCGTCGCCGTAGAACGTGCTGGGCTTGCCGTAGATCAGCGAGCGTATGTTTATATTCTTGTACGCCGCGAACGAGAGCAGCACCTCGAAAAACAGCAGTATTATAATCGAAACGATAGCGGTCGCGAACGGCTTGCCCGGGTCGACGATCGGGTCGGCGGCCAGCTCGGATATGATGATCGTCACGACAAGCTCCGAAGGCTCAAGCTCCGCGATCTGTCTCTTTCCCATTATCCTGAGCGTCAGCACCACCAGAGCGTACATAATCGCTGTTCTCAACACAGTGATAAGCATAACATCACTCCTTTTGAATATTTGAAGTTAGTATTCCCAAAAATTCCGCGATTAACAAAAATTCCAATATTTCATATAATATTACAGGCTGTGACAAGAAAGCCTAAAATTCATGAAAATAATTGTGAAAGGAATGATTTTTATATGCCATATTCGAGCGAGACAAGACAGCCCGGCAACATGATGGTCGGCTACGCCTATGTGCCGATACAGCAGGAGGATATGAGGAACCTTTTCGACCCCGAGTACGGACTGGAGCAGGGCACGATATTCCCGATACTCGACAAGCCCTTCGGCGTGTACGGCCGCCAGATAAACGGCGAGACACTTTTTAAGAACGGAGGCGCGCCCGAATGACAAGAAATGAACTTTTAAATAAGATCTCGGCTTACGCTTTCGCCGAGAAGGAGTGGAATTTATATCTCGACACCCACCCGACCGACAAGGAAGCGATAAAAAAACATAAGGCTATGGCCGAAAAGACCAAAGAACTTGTTGCGGAATACGAGAAAAACTTCGGCCCGCTCACCTCAATGAGCGCCGACGACCCCGACAAATTCAACTGGATATGCGACCCCTGGCCCTGGGATAACCAATAGTAAGGAGGAAAGAATATATGTGGAACTATCAAAAAAAGCTTCAATACCCGGTTAACATCAAAAACCCCAACCCCAAGCTCGCGTCCTATGTCGTTGCGCAGTACGGCGGTCCGAATTGCGTTTGATGATAAAAAATTAAAAATACGTGATTTCAAGGGTTTTTGAGGCTTTTATAAATGTGATTTTGGAGATGAATTGTTTTAAGGCTTTGTTTTTGTCCTCGAGGGAGTTGTTTTCGTCTTGGATAAACTCGATCGCGCGCATTATGTTTTCGGCCAGTTCTTTTGGGTCTGTGGATTTTTGTGTGTTCTGATCTTTAAGCAATTTTTTATTTTTTTCGATCTCATCTTGTATTCGCGTTTTGTTTTCGCCGTATTCCTCGAGCGTGTCCACTCCGGCGATGTAGGCGTCTTTGGCGCGCTGCAAGGATTTTTCGAGGCGGGTGATCGCGTCGGCGTATGTTTTGGTCTCGTCGGTGTTTTTTATTTTACGTCCGTCGCTTTTGAGACTGACGCTCATGATATTGTTATAATCTTCTTTCAGCTGATTTATGACAAGCTCCTCGGCGCGGGCGATCGGGATAGAGTGAGAGACGTTGCACAGAGATTTTGAATATCCGCCGCATTGTAAATACTTTCCTGCGCGGCTCAGGGTCTTGCCGCAGTTGTCACAGACCAAAAGGCCAGACAGCCAATATGAAACGCCGCTGTAGTTCTTTAAATATTTTCTGGAATTGAGCAAGAGCTTGTTTCTTTTTTCCTGTGCGGCGTCCCAGACCTCGCGGGTGACAAGAGGCTCGTGCTGGTTTTCAAGAAAAATCGTGTCGGAGCTCGGTGTGTTGCGCTCGACTTTGCCCGACGGAGTCCAGCGGAGTGTGCCGATATACACGGGATTGCCGATTATATACCGGATCGTGCGCTGCTCAAATTTGTTTCCGCGGTGCGTCTTGATGCCGCGGGCGTTCATGCGGCGGGCAATACTGCCGTAGCCCTCGCCGCCGACAAAGCTCTCAAATATTTCTTTAACATACGGCGCCTCGGCCTCATCGGGGACAAACTTATTGTTTTCCACGCGATAACCGAAAGAGGCTTTTGTCTGGACGCCGCCCTTCTTTGCCTTCTCGCTCATGCCCTTCTTGACCTCATCGGACAAATTGAGAGAATAGTATTCCGCCATGCTCTCAAGCATGGATTCCATGATAACGCTCATCTTATCGTCGCCGATGTTCTCGGTGACCGACACGACCCGAATACCCAGCTCGGAGCGGAGCATTGATTTATATACAACGCTGTCCTCGCGGGAGCGGGCAAAGCGGTCAAACTTATGAACGAGGATAATATCAAAGGGTTTCGGCTTTATCTTGGCCGTTTTTATCATGTTCTGAAAGGCGGGGCGCTTTTTGGCGGAGCGGCCGCTGATGCCCTCGTCAATAAATACAAACTCTTTCGGGAGCAGCAGATCATTGTCGCTGCAATATTTTTTCATTGCCCGAAGCTGCGCATCGGGAGAATATTCAACCTGATCTTCGGTTGAAACTCTTATATAACAAGCTGCTATTTTCATGAAATTACACCCCTGTTATTTATATGCAAATACAACATATACGTATGAATTGCCTGAGGAGAGGCTTGTTTCGTAAGCCTTGTTGATAAAAGCCACAGGCCGCTGTATTGTGAAAAACTCGCCGATTTATTCGATCCGAATATAATGTATTGAGGTGATTTAAATGGCAAACAAGCGAAAGAGAACGCCCGAGGAGATCGAGGAGGCGCGGAAGTGGAGAAAAATGCCGTGGAAAACAACATCGGTTGTTATGCAGGCGGACGGAACAACAAGGCCGTATGATCCGGAGCGTGATCTGGTTGAGCACATTGTTCAGCCGCTTTGTGATTTTTGGTCGGGCGGGACAATCAAGGCATCGTGGAGCCCGGAACATAAAGCTATGCTTGCCAATAAGGAAAGAGCGGCAGCGCAGCGAGAGGTGAGATGAACTGCTTAACAAACCGGAGCGGGCGATAGAAAACGGATTGGATATGATGCTTGGGTTCTGCCGAAGAAACCGGCGCGGTCTCGCGGACCTTTCACTAAAACGGGCGGCTTGCCGCTCGTTTTTGTCCGTTTTAGGGAAAACCAATGCGTTAAACTTCGGGGTTTGGGGCAGAGCCACGCTTATGCTGTTTTTTCCTCTTTGCGTGTCCACTTTTATTATAAAACTTTCCCCTATTTACTAATCCCTAATCACTACGTTGGGTCGTCGGTTACGGTACCCTCTTTATTTAAACTGTCTGAAAAAATTAACAAATTGATTTTTATAATTTTTTCTGATTTTATGCACTCATACAATATTAACGTAAATCGTAGGTTTTGATGTATAAAATTTAATTTAGCTCTTGACTTATTTGAAAATTTCTTGTATTATATTAGTGATATTTTTATATACAACTTATAAGAATATTATTAAAAAGTTTGTAAGGAGCGGGTTATTATGTATATGAAAGAAGTAGTGGTTCAAAATCAAGTTGGACTTCACGCAAGACCGGCGACATTCTTTATTCAGAAGGCAAATGAGTACAAATCAAGCATTTGGGTCGAAAGTGATGACAGAAAAGTCAGCGCTAAAAGCCTTCTCGGTGTCCTGTCGCTGGGTATAACCAAAGGTCTCACTATCACGATCATAGCTGACGGCCCCGATGAGGAAGATTCCGTTAATGACTTGGTTAATTTGATCTCGTCTAACTTCGCATAAGCCCATTTTATACGCAATAATCGGGTAAGCCGCATTTTCGGTTTACTCTTTTTTATTTAAAAACAGGGATATAATATTATCATGACAGATATAACATTATCAAGAATCAAAGAAAAATTGAAAACCCTTCCCATGTCTCCGGGAGTTTATCTTATGAAAAACGAAAACGGGGATATTATTTATGTGGGAAAAAGCAAGGTGCTGAAGAACCGCGTCAGCTCATATTTTGTAAATTCAAAGGGACATAGTGTCAAAACCTTGAGGCTTGTCGAAAATATCTATGATTTTGACTATATGCTGACCGACAGCGAGGTCGAAGCGCTGATTCTGGAATGTAATCTTATAAAAAAATATAAGCCGAAGTACAATATCCTGCTTAAAGACGACAAACAATATCCTTATATAAAAATAACATTGAAAGAGCCGTTCCCGCGGATTTTTATCACGCGCAGAGTCGAAAAGGACGGTTCGCGCTACTTCGGCCCTTATATGAGTTCGAGCAGTACCAAGGATACCCTTGAGATAATAAAAAAAATATTTAAAATACGCACCTGCAACAAGGTATTGCCCAGAGATATAGGCAAAGACAGACCGTGTCTTTATTATCACATAGGCCAATGCAGCGCGCCCTGCGACGGGAAAATCTCCGCCGAGGAATACTCAGAAATGTTTAATAAGATCTCGTCGGTGCTTTCGGGCAATTATTCTGTGCTGCGCGATGAGCTCACAGAAAAAATGCTCAAAGCCTCCGACAAACTTGAGTTCGAAAAAGCAGCGCGCTACAGAGATAGTATAGCCCATCTCAAAGCGCTTGACGAAAAACAAAAGATCGTTTCCGCAAATGAGGATAATCGGGATATAATAGGATTTTTTACCGACGGAACGGATTGCTGTGTTCAGGTATTTTATATGCGAGGCGGCAAAATGCTCGGCTCCGAAAAATATGTTTTTGAAAATTTCGAAGACACGCAGTCTGAGCTTATTTCGAGCTTTATAAAGCAGTTCTATTTTTCCGCCACAAGCATACCGAGAGAGATATTGATCCCGACGGAAATAGATGACAGAGACGAAATATCCGACTGGCTTTCGGGAAAATGCGGGCACAAGATAAATGTTCATGTTCCGATGCGCGGATCAAAAGCGCGAACCGTGGAAATGGTTAACAAAAATGCGGAAGAATCTTTAAAGCTCCACAAATTTAAACGCGACAAGCAGCAGACCGATCAAAACGCTGTGCTTAAAGAATTAATGACCCTGCTTGATCTTGATGATGTGCCGTTTCGGATCGAAAGCTATGACATTTCAAATATATCCGGGGCACAGAGCGTCGGCGTATGCGTTGTTTACAACAATGCGCATCCGCTGAAATCGGCATATCGAAAGTTTAATATAAAAACAGTCGAAGGCGCCGATGATTACGAAAGCACCAGAGAGGTTATATACAGAAGAATAATACGCGCATACAGAGAGGAAGATGCGATAAACGAAGGCAGCCTTGATCCCTCAAAAGCAAAATTTCTTCCGCTCCCCGACTTGATATTGCTCGACGGAGGCAAAGGCCATGTTTCGGCAATAAGAGAACTGTTTGAAACAATGGGCGAGGATATACCGGTATACGGTATGGTTAAGGATGACAAACACCGAACCCGCGCGCTGACCGATATAAACGATGAGTTCGATATCGACAAAGACGGGGCACTGTTTAAATTTCTGACGGCAATGCAGGAGGAAGTACACAGATTCGCTATAACCGCCTTCAGAAAAAAACACGTGAAAGCCGGACTTAAAAGCGAGCTTGACAATATAGAAGGTATAGGACCCGCAAACAGAAACAAACTGCTGCTTCATTTTTCTTCAATTAAAAAGATCAAGTCCGCCTCAATTGAGGAACTTGAAAAGGCTGTCAATAAACGCGCCGCAAAAAATGTTTATAACTTCTATCATCAAGAACCGCAATAATTATTGACAAGCAGCGATAATTCTGATATAATACCAACATCTTGCGGGTATGGCGGAATTGGCAGACGCGCCGGATTTAGGTTCCGGTGTCTTTGACGTGGAGGTTCAAATCCTCTTATCCGCACCA
>CANRBF010000006.1 GCA_947628795.1 uncultured Monoglobus sp. | reverse complement strand
GAGCCCTCGACAGAGCCCGTTGAGCCTTCAACAGAGCCCTCAACAGAGCCCGTTGAGCCCTCAACAGAGCCCTCAACAGAGCCTTCGGTTGAGCCCGCTGAGCCCACACCCACTATCGAACCCGTTGAGTATCTGGTTGACCAAAGCGCGAAAGACTATAAGCCTGAAGAGGAACTTTATTCCGATGACTACATTGCGGTAAATCTTGGAACAACCCTCACGGCAACACCTGATCCGTCAATATCGCCTGCTCCGGAAGAAACTCCCGAGCCGGTAATCAAGTCCGGTCAGAAGGATAGCTATGTATGGGGAGACAGCGACATTACCTTAAAAGGTACAACATTTAAAGCAAATGCTGTACTAGGTGACACGACCAATAAGTCAAAGCCATACGGTATTCAGATACAGGCAGACCACAGCAGCGGATCTTGGGAGCCTTCAAGGATAGAATATACTTATATTAAGGTACAAGCCAAGTATAGCGGTAAGCTTTCTGCGCTCGTTTTAGTGCCTAAGGATAAGACTGTAATACTCGCAAATGAAGACGGTTCAGAATTGAAATCGTTAAGCAATGCTCAAAGTGTTCATCAACTTGGTTTTATTGAGGCGGATTTGGTTAAAAATAACACATATTACATATATGTGACGAAGAATTCAACGGGTGACGCAAAGTTCGTTGGATTTAGATTCCAGCCTCAAAATGAGTAATTCATAAACCCAAAAAGAGGAATCCTTCGGGATTCCTCTTTTGCTATTATGCCCCACATTTGCCCCCAACACAACCGCCCGTCTGCCTCATCCCCAAACACCGTAGGGGCGGACGACCCCGGCCGCCCGCTTGCCTCCTCCCGGGAGGAGGTGTCAGGCGCAGCCTGACGGAGGTGCGCCCCTTCAACCGCAAGCGGTCCCCCTCCCCCCACTTGCGCAGGGGAGGCAAAAAACAGGCTCCCCTTCCTTCAGGAGGGGGAGCTGCCAACGTAGTGATTAGCGAATAGCGATTAGGAAATCGGCCGCTGTGACATATTAGCGATATTTTGTATCATTTCGTCGCTTATTCCCGCTTTGCGCATGTTCGCTATCATCGCGTCTATGCCTTCCATGCGGCCTCGCATTTCGCCTTCTTTTATGCCTTCTTTGCGGGCGTCTCTCATCATGGCTTTTTGTATTTGCTCATCGTCGTACAGGGAAAACATTATATCATGCACCTCGCTTTCGTGGTTTGACAGGTATTCTTTTAAGATATTTCTGTCTTTGCATATTTTTATCGTTTCGTCTATCGCTTTTTTCGTCCTGCCGTGGGTCTTTACCCGGTCGTTTAATATATGCGTGAACATCACGTATTGGTTGATTATGTCACCCTCGCGGCTTTCCGTGATCACTTTGACTCTGACGTCTAATGCTGTTTCGTCTCCGCCAAAATATTCCTCGCTAAGGCTTATCTCTTTTTCCTCTACCTTTTTGTCGCCCGTATAGATAACGTAAAGCTCCGGCTTCGGGATCTCCAGCTTCTTTGAGCTGTAAATATTTAGCTCTTCTTTTTCGATATAGTCCTGATACGTCTGCACAAGGTACATAAGGCCTCGTATTATTATATTCACCGTCCATGTGGACTGCGCTTCGACAAGGACTATCAGTCTTTTGTCCATCATAAAGCCCAAGTCGTTATACAGGCTGTCGGTCAGTATGTTCTTGAGTGTGACTATCTCGATCATGTCCTCGGTCACATAGTCGGCCTCGGGGTGCAGGGCTTTATACAACTCCACTATATATTTTGTGTCCTGAAACAAACTGGTAAACACGCTGTCTTTGACGTTGCGCTTTACTATCTTTTTGTTGTCATTCACGGCAACCACTTCCTATATTTTGATATTTATATTATATCCTATTTTTTCGAAACAGTCAATATGTTTATTTGATCGGCAAAAAACAGGCTCCCCTTCCTTCAGGAGGGGGAGCTGCCAACGTAGTGATTAGTGATTAGCGAATAGCGATTAGGAGCGCTGCGACTGCGACATATTTGCCGCGTTTCGCAGCATTTCCTCGCTCACACCCATGTTCTTTAAGTTCGCTATCATCGCGTCTATGCCTTCCATTCGGCCTTCCATGCGGCCTTCCATGCGGCCTTCCATTCGGCCCTCTTTGCGGGCGTCTCTCATCATTGCTTTTTGTATTTGCTCATCGTCGTACAGGGAAAACATTATATCATGCACCCCAACGTAGTGATTAGTGATTAGCGAATAGCGATTAGGAGCGCTGCGACTGCGACATATTCGCCGCGTTTCGCAATACTTCCTCGCTCACGCCCATGTTCTTTAAGTTCGCTATCATCGCGTCTATGCCTCGCATTTCGCCTTCTTTTATGCCTTCCATTCGACCTTCTTTGCGGGCGTCTCTCATCATTGCTTTTTGTATTTGCTCATCGTCGTACAGGGAAAACATTATATCATGCACCTCGCTTTCGTGGTTTGACAGATATTCTTTTAAGATATTCCTGTCTTTGCATATTTTTATCGTTTCGTCTATCGCTTTTTTCGTTCTGCCGTGGGTCTTTACCCGGTCGTTTAAGATATGCGTGAACATCACGTATTGGTTGATTATATCGCCCTCGCGGCTTTCCGTGATCACTTTGACCCTTACGTCCAAGGCCGTTGTGTCTCCGCCGAAGTATTCCTCACTCAGACTTATCTCTTTTTCCTCTACCTTTTTGTCGCCCGTGTAGATTACGTACAGCTCCGGCTTCGGTATCTCAAGCCTCTTTGAGCTGTAAATGTTAAGCTCCTCTTTTTCGATATAGTCCTGATACGTCTGCACAAGGTACATAAGGCCTCTGATTATTATATTTACCGTCCAGGTGCTTTGGGCTTCGACCAGAACTATCAGCCTTTTGTCCATCATAAAGCCGAGATCGTTATACAGACTGTCGGTCAGTATGTTCTTGAGTGTGACTATCTCGATCATGTCCTCGGTCACATAGTCGGCCTCGGGGTGCAGGGCTTTATACAACTCCACTATATATTTTGTGTCCTGAAACAAACTGGTAAACACGCTGTCTTTGACGTTGCGCTTTACTATCTTTTTGTTGTCATTCACGGCAACCACTTCCTATATTTTGATATTTATATTATATCCTATTTTTTCGAAACAGTCAATATGTTTATTTGATCGGCAAAAAACAGGCTCCCCTTCCTTCAGGAGGGGGAGCTGCCAACGTAGTGATTAGTGATTAGCGAATAGCGATTAGGAGCGCTGCGACTGCGACATATTTGCCGCGTTTCGCAGCATTTCCTCGCTCACACCCATGTTCTTTAAGTTCGCTATCATCGCGTCTATGCCTTCCATGCGGCCTTCCATTCGACCTTCTTTGCGGGCGTCTCTCATCATGGCTTTTTGTATCTGCTCATCGTCGTACAGGGAAAACATTATATCATGCACCTCGCTTTCGTGGTTTGACAGATATTCTTTCAGGATATTTCTGTCTTTGCATATTTTTATTGTTTCGTCTATCGCCTTTTTCGTTCTGCCGTGGGTCTTTACCCGGTCGTTTAAGATATGCGTGAACATCACGTATTGGTTGATTATGTCGCCTTCGCGGCTTTCCGTGATCACTTTGACCCTTACGTCCAAGGCCGTTGTGTCTCCGCCGAAGTATTCCTCACTCAGACTTATCTCTTTTTCCTCCACCTTTTTGTCGCCCGTGTAGATAACGTAAAGCTCCGGCTTCGGGATCTCGAGCTTTTTTGAGCTGTAAATATTTAGCTCTTCTTTTTCGATATAGTCCTGATACGTCTGCACAAGGTACATAAGGCCTCGTATTATTATATTCACCGTCCAGGTGCTTTGGGCTTCGACAAGGACTATCAGCCTTTTGTCCATCATAAAGCCGAGATCGTTATACAGACTGTCGGTCAGTATGTTCTTGAGGGTGACTATCTCGATCATGTCCTCGGTCACATAGTCGGCCTCGGGGTGCAGGGCTTTATACAGCTCCACTATATATTTTGTGTCCTGAAACAAACTGGTAAACACGCTGTCTTTGACGTTGCGCTTTACTATCTTTTTGTTGTCATTCACGGCAACCACTTCCTATATTTTGATATTTATATTATATCCCATTTTTTCGAAACAGTCAATATGTTTATTTGATCGGCAAAAAACAGGCTCCCCTTCCTTCATGAGGGGGGAGCTGTCAACGTAGTGATTAGTGATTAGAGAATAGCGATTAGGAGCGCTGCGACTGCGACATATTCGCCGCGTTTCGCAATACTTCCTCGCTCACGCCCATGTTCTTTAAGTTCGCTATCATCGCGTCTATGCCTTCCATGCGGCCTTCCATGCGGCCTTCCATGCGGCCTTCCATTCGACCTTCTTTGCGGGCGTCTCTCATCATTGCTTTTTGTATTTGCTCATCGTCGTACAGGGAAAACATTATATCATGCACCTCGCTTTCGTGGTTTGACAGGTATTCTTTTAAGATATTTCTGTCTTTGCATATTTTTATCGTTTCGTCTATCGCTTTTTTCGTCCTGCCGTGGGTCTTTACCCGGTCGTTTAAGATATGCGTGAACATCACGTACTGGTTGATTATATCGCCCTCGCGGCTTTCCGTGATCACTTTGACCCTTACGTCCAAGGCCGTTTTCTCTCCCGAAAAATATTCCTCGCTCAGGCTTATCTCTTTTTCCTCTACCTTTTTCTCGCCCGTGTAGATTACATAAAGCTCGGGCTTCGGTATCTCAAGCTTCTTTGAGCTGTAAATGTTAAGCTCCTCTTTTTCGATATAATCCTGATACGTCTGCACAAGGTACATAAGGCCCCTGATTATTATATTAACCGTCCAGGTGCTTTGGGCTTCGACCAGAACTATCAGCCTTTTGTCCATCATAAAGCCCAAGTCGTTATACAGACTGTCGGTCAGTATATTCTTGAGGGTGACTATCTCGATCATGTCCTCGGTCACATAGTCGGCCTCGGGGTGCAGGGCTTTATACAGCTCCACTATATATTTTGTGTCCTGAAACAAACTGGTAAACACGCTGTCTTTGACGTTGCGCTTTACTATCTTTTTGTTGTCATTCACGGCAACCACTTCCTATATTTTGATATTTATATTATATCCTATTTTTTCGAAACAGTCAATATGTTTATTTGAGCGGGCGGATATTATACGCCCGTTTGCCTCGCCTGCCTTTAGGATGGAGAGGTGCCCGCTTTGCGGGCGGAGAGGGAGGCGAACCAACATAGGGATATTACTCCCTCTCAGTCACCTACGGTGACAGCTCTCCCCCTTAAAAGGAGGCGAGCCTGACCCCTCTCAGTCGGCTGCGCCTGACAGCTCCTCCGGGGAGGTGGGAACGTAGGGAATAGGGATCTTTGTAACAGATTCTTAATTTGAAAATATTGTTGAATTGTGGTAATATATAGATAAGCGCTTTGGCGCTTACACAAAAGGGTATTTTGAGCGGTTAGCTATCTCCATTCTACATAGAAAGGAGGTGACCTTCCCGATTTTGCCGCGAGCTGGGCTCGCGAGCTTAATGAAAGGGGGTATTGCTGATGCTTAACGCGATTTTAAAAATAATCGTCGCTATTGTGGTATTTTTCATGATAGTGAGCACAAAAGCAATGTAACCGCCCTCGCCAAAGGAAGCGGTTACATTTTGTAACTATAAAATTTCTTGGCTAACCGTTTAACGGTTCCCTTTTGTGCGATCGGGGATCGCTTTCGGGTGATCCCTTTTCGTATTTTTATTATACAATATTTTTTGTGGTTTGTCAAGACTTTTAACGTAGGGATTAGGGAATAGGGCCCACCTCCGTCAGGCTGCGCCTGACACCTCCTCCCGGGAGGAGGCAAATAGTAGGCGCCCCCTCGGGGATAATCAGCAAGCTTGCTTGCGGGTTCAAAGCTATCTTTCAAAATTGTTTACAATTTTGACCAAGAGCTTCCTTAATGCTGTCGGGTTTTGCCCGACTGAGGGGGAGGCCTAATCCCTAGTACCTATTCTCTAGTCCCTACGGGCCCACCTCCGTCAGGCTGCGCCTGACACCTCCTCCCGGGAGGAGGCAGACGGGCGGCCGGGGTCGTCCGCCCCTACGAACGTAGGGATCAGTGATTAGCGAATAGGGATTAGGAAATTTGGCAGAATGGGCATACAAAAAAGACCCCGAGGGGTCTTTTTTGTTTTTGCTGATTATTCGGCCTTGGTGTAATCTTTATAACTGAAATTGAGTGCGCAGAAGATACCATTGCCCCAGCCGCTAATATAGAGCGCATATTTCTTGCCTTTTTCCAGTTTATAAGGATCATCTTCATTTGAACCCAATATAAATTTATTGCTATCAGATCCGGGAAGTTTCAACAGAGTTGCGGTCGAATCCCATTTCGATGTTCCTTCATTGTAAGTGGCAATACTGAAAGTTCTTGTTTCTCCGCCTCTGACAAGTACCAAGAGTTCTCCGTCTTGTGTGGGTTCCAATTCAATATAGCTGCCAAGATTATGACTATTATCTTTACCTGAATCTTCCGCAAATGCACCACTTGTGAGCTTGACTCTACTGCCAAGACCCTTGGGGTATTCATAATCACTTTGATTCGAATAATCATTGCCCATAAATGTAAATCCGCTGTAATTAGTTACCGGTTTATCAACTTTAAAATTAACGTCGTTCACAGTTCTAATGGTTGCAGTAATTGCGGATGTTCCATCACCATTAAAAGTAAGCGTTGAATCTTTTTTCAAGGATGATGTATCGGTATCATGTTTCGCAACATCCCAAAGTGCGGTTTTCAGCTTATAAACCTTTTCTTTGCTTACAACAGTTGACGTGCCGTCTACCTTCAATACAATGTAGCTGCCCGTCTGAGCTTCAGCCAAAGTAAGCGATTTGGTTTCTTGTCCATCGATCTTAGTCGCCGGTTCACCGCTGGGGTCGTCGGATGTGGACCATTCGAATGTGGAACCCTCACTCGCACCGCCGTAAGTCGTGGCTGTAAGAGTTTCGCCTACTGCGTATGTGCCTGAAATGCCGTAGCCTTTGACTTCTATATTCATAGTAGCCTCTTGGCCGTCAGCCGCCGCCTTTATGGCGTATTGACCGGCATCGGCATTAGCTTCTACCTTGAGGACACCGGAGGTAGCGTCGATCGAAACTCCGCTGCCGCCTGTCTTGGGCTCTACCGAATATTTAATGTCTGTAACATCGGTATTCTCGTTAGAGATCTCCGCTTTGTAGGTTGTACTCTCGGTGCCGGGCTCAACACTGGTTTGTGTTTTTGACTGTGCGTCAAAATCAAGGCTTTCTGCGCCAACATACATGTCTATTTTGTTGAAAGATATTGTCGGATTTGCTTCTCCTTGTAAACCCTGCTCACGGCAGCTGTCTTTTGTTTTGATAATAGCCGGCTCAAATGTAACACTGCTCGTACCTGCCGCCGCAGTCTCTGTGGCTATATAGATTTGGGTCCAGCTGTTGCCCGAACCACCAATGTCTACGGGCTTGAAGTTGTGGATAACAATTTCTTTATCCTCGCCGCCCGTAAGTTCGGAAACATTTACCTCCGCGGTAGTGAATGTCTCTCGGCTCGGAACGAGATAGAGCGTTGTCTTGGTTGCGGTATTCAGGGCAGTGATAGCGTTTTCGGTGGCATTAATCGTAACCTTTGCGGTGTAAGTTTTGTCAACCGTGATGTTCTGGTCGCTCTTAGCCTCGGTTGTTGCCTCAACGTCCTTGCCTGCGCTTACAACGTAAGTGTTGCTGTCGGTGTCGGTAACCTCTATCGTGTATGCCTGACTTTTCTTTACATTCGCGGTGTACTTGAACTCTGATCCCTCAGTACCCGTAACGGTCGCCCTAACGTCTCCCTCTGCGCCGGTCGGCTTAAGAACAACGTTTATATCGGAGGAAGTAAGATTATAGCTATCTTTCTTAGAGTCGCCGTTGTACTTGTTAACGGTGATAGTGCCCGAAACTTCTACTTCGTCTTCGGATGTAGATCCAGAAGCACTCTTTTTAAGTTCGGTCATGTCCAGCTTGAACAATTCGTAATCTTCCGCGCTTTCGTAGAAGAGAACGAGATATATCGGAGCGGTGTATTTGTCGAGATCATCCCAGTAATTATATGTCTCGGGGGTGTCGGTGACATCCTTTGTTCCGTTATCATATACCGATTTGGGATCATCGGGCTTTGTGGTATTTGAATAGAACTTCTTAAATTGCTTTCCCGCGGGAGCATCAATGCCCACGCCGTACCAGTAGCCTTCATTCGAAGCGCCGTTCAAATGCTTTTCAACGGTACCTTTTACCTTAACAACGGTGTAACCCGCGTCGCCGGCTGTACCGGCTTCGGTTGTAAGCTCATAATTTTTAATATGCGCAGAGTTCATCTCTTTGCTTCTCGTCGCGTTAGCCTGAGCTGTGGGCTTGGGCTCAGCCGTGGGCTCGTTTGAAGGCTCGGTCGAGGGAGCTCCTGACTCTACCGGGTCCACCTTGACTGCTTTAGAGCAGTCAAAGGTGGTCTTAGTGTAGGTAGATTCAGGACCTTCACCGTTTTCGAATACCAATACGTCAAATTTGTTTTCACCGAAAGCATCAACTCTAACCAGGCAGAGCATCATTCCGTTATGATTGTCGCCTGTCGGGGCAACGTCAAACGATTCGGAAGTAAATTTCCTGTAGTACTTGCCCGAATCTTCCGACGCCAACGACGCAGTTCCGGGAATGGTGTCTCCGGTAACGGTGCCGCTGCCGGCTTTAGACGACTGGATATATACGACCGAGTCTTTGCCGAGATTTTCAACTGCGAAGGGCAGGAAGTGGCCTGTGGACTCTTCCGCGCTGAAGCCGCTGTCAACGGTCGTCTCGGTGAGCGAGCCCGTTACTTTAACTACACCCTCCTCGGCTTCCTCAAATACGGGAGCGCCGAATGACTGAACGCCGTTTTCTTCCGTGTCTTCAAAGAATGTGCTGTCAAACTTTGTCAACGCTTCTTTAACAGCTTTGGGAGCCGTCTCTTTGTCGGGTATTGACTCGAGCGCGGCGGGAGCCACGGGAGTCTTTACCTTGATAGAGGTGATATAACCATCTCCGGTAGTTGCGGTCAAAGTAACCTTGCCGTTGTCCGTGCCTTTGGCTTCGTAGGTAATGTCCGTAGCCGTTGAGCCGTTGGCTGTCGTCTCTTGATCGCCAAGCGTAAATGTTGTTGTTTTGTTGTTGCTTGACTGAACATTAGCGGTAACAGTGCTGCCTGCGGGCGCGGGTACGATGATTTTTGAGTTAATATTAAACTGGATCAGTGTGTCCGTACGTTTTGTGTTATCAAGCTTAGAATTGCTGCCCGTCGTGTCGATCTCGGCGATATAGTCGCCCGTTGTGTCGTCCAGTCTGGCAGCGCATCTTCCCGTGCCTTGGCTGTAAACCGCCTTGAAGCCGTCTGTAGTGCCGTCAGCGCCCTTGCCGAATGCCCAAACGATCTCGGTGTCGGCGGGAAGCTGATCCGCTGTTGTCAGAGCGGCGTCGACGGGCAGAATGCAGATAACCTTAAGGCTAATCTTGTTATCCTTAACGGTCTTATCGCCGAGGTTAATTTCTACCTCTGCATTTCCGTCCTCATAGTTCTTGCGGATGAGATACTGGGTCTCCTCTTTGGTTGCGCCCTGATCTCCGTCGGGAACGATCGCGGTATAACTGATCTCATAGTATGTGGTCGTATACGTATCGTAATTGGGCGTAACGCTGAGCGCGAGAGTCTGACCCTCGGCAACTTCCGTTGCGTCCTTGCCGTCAACCTGAACCTTCAGATCCTTGCCGTTCAGAACCTGAGCATTGCTTACATCAACTGTGTACACCGTAGCGGGCTCTGTCGATGTTTCGGGCTGGTCCGAAGGCTCGCTCGAGGGCACTTGGGTAGGCTCAGCGGGCTGATCCGAAGGCTCAGTCGAAGGCACTTGGGTAGGTGTCACGGGCTGGTCCGAAGGCTCAGTCGAGGGCACTTGCGTAGGTGTCACGGGCTGGCCAGAAGGCTCAGTCGAGGGCACTTGCGTAGGTGTCACAGGCTGGTCCGAAGGCTCAGTCGAGGGCACTTGCGTAGGTGTCACGGGCTGGCCAGAAGGCTCAGTCGAGGGCACTTGCGTAGGTGTCACAGGCTGGTCCGAAGGCTCAGTCGAGGGCACTTGCGTAGGCGTTGAGGGCTGACCCGAAGGCTCAGTCGAGGGCACTTGCGTAGGCGTTGAAGGCTGACCCGAAGGCTCTGTTGTGGGAGCCGCGGATGTTTCTGTGCTGTCCTCGTAGGTGATATTGATCTCAACGTCGTTTGCGGGCATTACGAATGTATTCTCGTCGCTGAGCGTAACTCCGCCGGATACGACTTGGATCTCCTTGACGGTCTTTGCGGCGTCAGGAATGATAGAAATAATCTATACTTCCCCACGCCTCAAAAAGCGCGGATAACTTGTTGTATCGTGGCGGATTTTGGGGCTGTTTTACTCTTATTGGAAATGTTGCATAAAAAAACCATAATAAAATTATACAAGAATTATAAAAAATATGATTGACTAATGCGGAATAAAATTATATAATTAAAGTGAAGAAAAATATAAGCTACAACTTTTTAATGGAGGTAGAAAAGAAATGAAAAAGGTTAATGTTACGTTAGGTTCAATGAATGCCGTTAAAGATTTTAACGCTATCGTTTCGAAGTACGCTTGCGACATCGATTTGGTTTCGGGCAGATATGTTGTTGACGCTAAGTCGATAATGGGCATCTACAGCCTGGATCTGTCACAGCCTATCGAGGTTCAGATCCATTGCGATGACTGCGATGATCTCGTTGCCGAGCTCAAGTCGTATATCGCGTAATAACCGATTCAGAACAAAACTAAGCGGGGCATGGCAGGTTTATCCTGCCATGCTCCCGTGCGGTAACAACAAAGTATGCTTAATGAGTATATGAGCGCGGCGCTCCGCGAGGCGGAGGCCGCCGCCGAAAACGGAGACATTCCCGTGGGCGCCGTTATTGTCAGGAACGGACAAGTTATCGCGTCCGCCCGCAACACCCGCGAAAAAGACGGAAACGCGGTCAGGCACGCCGAGATCACCGCGATCGAGAGAGCCTGTTCGGCTGTCGGAGACTGGCGGCTCGACGGCTGCGACATGTACGTGACTTTGGAGCCGTGCATGATGTGCGCCGGCGCCATATCGCAGGCGAGGCTGCGCAGGCTGTATTTCGGAGCCTACGACCGCGAGCGCGGATATGTTGTCTCGAACCCGATCGACGGGTTTGACGTCGAGTGCTACTGCGGCATTATGGAAAAGGAATGCGCGGGGGTGCTGGATGAGTTTTTTGGGGAGTTGAGGCAACGTAGGGACTAGGGAATAGGGCTCCCGCAAAACGCCAGCGAAGCGCGTTTTGTGGGAAAAGGAGACGACCCGAAGCGGGCGCAGCTTTCGCCGCAAGCGGCGAAACAAGCAAGCGAAGGGATCGGCGACGCAGGGAATAGGACCCCTCTCAGTCAGCTTCGCTGACAGCTCTCCCCAAGGGGCGAGCCGAAGCCCACCTCCGTCAGGCTGCGCCTGACACCTCCTCCCGGGAGGAGGCAACGTAGGGACTAGGGAATAGGGCTCCCGCAAAACGCCAGCGAAGCGCGTTTTGTGGGAAAAGGAGACGACCCGAAGCGGGCGCAGCTTTCGCCGCAAGCGGCGAAACAAGCAAGCGAAGGGATCGGCGACGCAGGGAATAGGACCCCTCTCAGTCAGCTTCGCTGACAGCTCTCCCCAAGGGGCGAGCCCAAAATAGTAAATAATTTTTTAATAATATAATACCAAAAGGAGAAAATCAAATGGCAAAAAAGTTTGTATACCTTTTCAGCGAAGGTAACGCTAACATGAGAGAGCTGCTGGGCGGCAAAGGCGCCAACCTTGCCGAGATGACCAACCTCGGTCTGCCGGTTCCCCAGGGCTTTACGATTTCAACCGAGGCCTGCACTCAGTATTATGAGGACGGCAGAACCATCAACCCCGAGATCCGGGCCGAGATCCTTGAGTACATCACCAAGATGGAAGCAATCACCGAGAAGAAGTTCGGCGACAAGGAGAACCCGCTGCTGGTATCGGTTCGCTCGGGCGCGAGAGCTTCAATGCCCGGCATGATGGACACGATCCTGAACCTGGGTCTCAACGAGGAAGTTGTCGAGGTAATGGCGAAAAAGTCGGGCAACCCCCGCTGGGCTTGGGACTGCTACAGAAGATTTATTCAGATGTACAGCGACGTTGTTATGGAAGTAGGCAAAAAGTACTTCGAGGTTCTCATCGACGAGATGAAGGACAAGAAGGGCGTGACGCAGGACACCGAGCTCACGGCCGACGACCTCAAAGAGCTGGCGGAGCAGTTCAAGGCCGAGTACAAAGATAAAGTCGGCAAGGACTTCCCCACAGAGCCCAAGGAGCAGCTGTTCGGCGCTATCGAGGCCGTGTTCCGCTCGTGGGACAACCCCAGAGCCAACGTGTATCGCCGCGACAATGATATCCCCTATTCATGGGGCACCGCCGTTAACGTTCAGATGATGGCGTTCGGCAACATGGGCGACACATCCGGCACGGGCGTGGCGTTCACGAGAGACCCCGCGACCGGCGAGAAGCACCTGATGGGCGAATTCCTGATGAACGCTCAGGGCGAGGACGTTGTTGCCGGCGTGCGCACGCCTCAGAAGATAGATCAGCTCAAAGAGGTCATGCCCGAGGTATATGATCAGTTCGTGGGTATTTGCAGCACTCTTGAGAACCACTACAGAGACATGCAGGATATGGAGTTCACCATTGAGGACAAAAAGCTCTATATGCTCCAGACAAGAAACGGAAAGAGAACCGCTCAGGCCGCTCTCAAGATCGCTTGCGATCTGGTTGACGAGGGCATGATCTCCGAGAAGGAAGCGGTTCTGATGATAGACCCCAGAAACCTCGACACTCTGCTCCACCCGCAGTTTGACGCGGCGGCGCTCAAGGCGGCCGTTCCCGCGGCCAAGGCTCTGGCGGCGTCTCCCGGCGCGGCCTGCGGCAAGGTCGTATTCACGGCCGAGGACGCCAAGGAGTGGAACGCCAGAGGCGAGAAGGTCATTCTGGTAAGACTTGAGACATCGCCCGAGGATATCGAGGGCATGAAGGCCGCTCAGGGTATCCTGACGGTTCGCGGCGGAATGACATCTCACGCGGCGGTCGTTGCTCGCGGAATGGGTATCTGCTGCGTATCGGGCTGCTCCGAAATCAACATGGACGAGGAGAACAAGAAATTCACTCTGGCCGGCAAGACCTACCACGAGGGCGACTTCATCTCGCTGGACGGCTCGACCGGAAATATCTATGACGGAGTTATCGACACGGTTGACGCCTCGATCAGCGGCACGTTCGGCAGGATCATGGGCTGGGCCGACAAGTACAGGACCATGAAGGTAAGAACCAACGCCGACACGCCCGACGACGCTAAGCGCGCGCGCGAGCTGGGAGCCGAGGGCATCGGCCTCTGCCGCACCGAGCACATGTTCTTCGACGGCGACAGGATCGGCGCGTTCCGCGAGATGATCTGCTCCGACACAGTTGAGGAAAGAGAAGCGGCTCTTCAGAAGATACTGCCTATGCAGCAGAGCGACTTTGAGGCGCTTTATGAGGCTCTCGAGGGCAATCCCGTTACTATCAGATTCCTCGATCCCCCGCTGCACGAGTTCGTTCCCACCGAGGAGGACGACATCAAGGCTCTGGCCGACGCGCAGGGCAAGAGCGTGGAGGATATCAAGGCGATAATCAACTCGCTGCACGAGTTCAACCCGATGATGGGACACAGAGGCTGCCGTCTGTCGGTGACCTATCCCGAGATCACAAAGATGCAGACAAGCGCGGTTATCCGCGCCGCCATCAATGTGAAGAAGGCTCATCCCGACTGGGAGATCGTTCCCGAGATCATGATACCGCTGGTAGGCGATATCAAAGAGCTCAAGTTCGTTAAGAACATCGTCGTTGAGACAGCGGACGCCGAGATCAAGGCGGCGGGCGCCGACCTCAAATACGAGGTGGGAACCATGATCGAGATCCCGAGAGCGGCTCTGCTGGCGGATCAGATCGCGACCGAGGCCGAGTTCTTCTGCTTCGGAACAAACGACCTGACCCAGATGACCTACGGATTTTCGAGAGACGACGCGGGCAAGTTCCTCGACGCGTACTACGATACCAAGATATTTGAGAACGACCCGTTCGCGAAGCTCGACCAGAGCGGCGTGGGCAAGCTGATGGAAATGGCGATCTCTCTCGGCAAGCCGGTTAGACCCTCGCTCCACGTGGGCATCTGCGGCGAGCACGGCGGAGACCCCACATCGGTCGAGTTCTGCAACAAGATCGGTCTTGACTACGTTTCATGCTCACCGTTCCGCGTTCCCATCGCGAGACTCGCGGCGGCTCAGGCGGCTATCAAAGAGCAGTAATTTAAACAACAAAAAATCGGCTTGGCAAAAACCAAGCCGATTTTTGGTGTGTAGAAAAACTTCGTTTTTCCGAAACAATTCGCCCACCCGATTGCGCGAGCCGCCTCCGCCCCTCGCGCTGAAGCATTTTTGCGGGTCTGGCAATATGAGTTTTTTAATATACTGTAAACTATTCGGGGCGGAAATTGACAAAATTAAAATATTGTGCTATAATCTATACTCGATTCATATAATTTATCATGTGAACAAGCCTTTGTGATGATCCGTACCAAAAAGATACATAGGAGGAATTTGATGAGGAAACACGATTTTGGCTTCAGACTTATAGCCTACGTCATTTGCGCGGTCGTGGCTGTAAATCTGTTTTATTTTTCAAACGAAAACACCGCGCACGCCGATGACACCGAGATGCGCGGCGTGTGGGTCGCGACTGTGGCGAACCTCGACTATCCGTCGCAGGGAACCACGGACGCGTGGCAGCTCAGATCCGAGCTTGACACGGTGCTGGACAACTGCGCCGATATGGGATTCAACACGATATTTTTCCAGGTACGTCCATCGGGCGACGCACTCTATAACTCGGCGGTCTACCCTTGGTCTCGCTACCTGACCGGAACGCAGGGCGTCGCGCCGAGCGACAACTTTGACCCGCTTGAATACGCGGTTAACGAAGCGCACAAGCGCGGCATGCAGCTGCACGCGTGGATAAATCCCTACAGAGTGACAAACTCGTCCTCGGATAACGACCGCCTGGCGGCCAACAACCCCGCGGTACTGAGGCCCGATCTGGTGCTGACCGACAGCACCGGCAAGATGTACTTAAACCCCGGCGAGGCCGACGCGATCGACATAATACTGGAGGGCATCAGGGAGATAGTGCAGAATTACGACGTTGACGGAATACATCTCGACGATTATTTTTACCCGAGCAGCGGCTTTGACGATTCGGCGGCGTACTATAAGTACCAGGACAGCTATCCCGACAAGGCCGACTGGCGCCGCAGCATGGTGAACACCCTGATATCCTGCGCCAAGGAGGCGGTCAAGGAGATAGACCCGAACTGCATGTTCGGCGTCAGCCCGAGCGGCATCTGGGCGAACTCCGACACTCCCGGCGGCAGCGCCACCAACGGCAACAGCTCGTACCACAGCCTTTACGCCGACACCAAGTATTGGGTAGAGAGCGGTTTTGTGGACTACATCATGCCCCAGCTCTATTGGTACAACGGCCAGAGCGGAGCGGATTACAACACGCTGATCAACTGGTGGGCGGGCGTGTGCGCGCCGACCGACGTGAAGCTTTATATCGGCGAGGCGGCTTACAAGGCCGCGGCCGGCTCCGAGGCGGCATGGCGCGGGCAGAACGGTATAAACGAGCTCAGGACCCATGTCGGCATGGGCAGAAACAGTCAGTATATCGGCGGATACAGCATGTTTGAGTACTCGTCGTTCCTTGAAAACTCATCGCTTTACAACATGATCAAGGAGCTTAACTCGGCTCCCGCGGCAGCGCCGACAATAGGCGGAGCGGCGCCGCTGCCTCCGGTATCCGAGCCCGATCCGACATTGGCTCCCGAACCTGCGCAGGCGCCCGCTGTTCAGCAGCCGACGCAGGCGCCCGAGCCGCAGACCCCGGCCGGACAAGCTCCGCTGCCGACTCTTGTTCCGCAGGCTCCGGTTCAGCCCGATCCCACATTGGCGCCGCAGACAAACAGCGGCGACACCGCGTACAAATTCACCGATATGGGCGAGTACGACTGGGCGATGCCCGCTCTTGACGAGCTTGTAAAGCGCGGGATCGTTAACGGCTTAAGCGAGACCCAGTTCGGCCCCGACGTGTTTATATCAAGAGCCGACGCCACCGCGCTGCTCTACAGAGTGCTGAAGGACGTTGACGTTGAAGTGACGGACAACTTCGCCGACGTCACGCCGGACAAGTATTATTACAACGAGATAGGACAAGCCAAGGCGACAGGCGTGGCCTGGGGCGTGGGCGACAATCTGTTCAACCCCGAGGGCACAATGCTGCGCCAGGATATGGCGACGCTGGCGTACAGAGTTATGAGGGCGCGGCAGATCGTCACGGCGATACCCAACACCGCGAAGGCGCTCAACAACTATTACGACTGGTCGTATATTGATTTCTACGCCCGCGACCCGATCGCGGCGTGCGTTGAGAACAACCTGATGGGCGGCTACGGCGACGGAACGATACGCCCCAAGGATTTTGCCAGCCGCATCGAGTTCGCTCTGTTTGTTCAGAGGATAATGACCTTGATGGACAGTATGGGTAAATAGCAGACAAATATTAATATTTTGTCGATTTGTTTGTAAAATAATTGTAAAAGTGCGGCCGCGCGTTACTGTGCGGTTGCACATATTTTTGTCCAAAATACGGGCGCGGAATGGTTAAATATAATAAAATTTTAATTAAACCCGAGAGATTATGCTTGTTTCACTTGATAAAAAGGGCAAATTGGGGTAAAATAAACCGAAACAGGGCAATGTTTCCGCGGCGCGGAGACGGTGACCCGCACATTTAAGTTAATTTTCAATATTATATACTATAAGTATCAATTGGAGGTAATAAACATGGAAGGCACTAAATCGGCGGCACCCAAAAAAGGCGCTAAAAAAATGGTGCACACACAGTTAAAGCCCGGCACGCAGGCTTTTGAGAGAAAGAAGAAGTTTATAAAGTCCGAGATCACGGGCAAGGTCAAGCGTTACTACGGCAAGACCATCGAAAAGGCGGCCAAGCTCGAGGTCTACAGAGCCACCGCCCTCACTATCCGCGACGAGATAATGGAAAAATACGTGAGCTATCAGGACAAGATGGACAAAGAGCCCCGGAAGGAGCTTTATTATCTGTCGTTCGAGTTCCTCATGGGACGCGCCATGGGCAACAACCTGATGAACATAATGGAGACAGAGGTATACAGAGAGGCGCTCAAGGAGCTGGGCTACGACCTGAGCGACATTGAGGAGGTCGAGACCGACGCGGGCCTGGGCAACGGCGGCCTGGGCAGACTGGCGGCTTGCTTCCTGGACTCGCTGACAAACCTTGATCTGCCCGCCTTCGGCTGCGGAATCAGATACGAGTACGGTCTGTTCAAGCAGAAGATCGTGGACGGCGAGCAGATAGAGATGCCCGATCCCTGGCTCTTGAGCGGAAACGTTTGGGATATCGCCAGACCCGAGGACGTTAAGGAAGTACACTTCAACGGCCGCATCGTCGAGAAGTGGGAGGACGGCCGCATGAAGTTTGAGCATGTGGACTACAACACCGTTATAGCGGAGCCCTACGACATGCCGATCACCGGCTTTGACTCCGACACGGTCAACACGCTGAGACTTTGGAGAGCGTGCTCGCCCGAGGAGATAGACATGACCCACTTCAACCGCGGCGACTACGCCAAGGCCAACGAGAACAGAGCGCTGGCCGAGGTTATCTCCAAGATACTCTATCCCGAGGATAACCACTACGAGGGCAAGCTGCTGAGACTCAAGCAGCAGTACTTCTTTGTGTCCGCCACAATGCAGTGGATAATTGCCAAGCATAAGCAGAAACATCTCTCGATCATGGACATACCCGAGTATATGCAGATCCATATCAACGACACCCATCCCACCACCGCGATCCCCGAGCTTATGAGGATTTTGATGGACGAGGAAGGCTTGGGCTGGGACGACGCGTGGAGCATCGTTCAGAGGACCTTCGCGTACACCAACCACACGATCCTCGCCGAGGCTCTCGAAAAGTGGCCCATGGAGATGGTCGACACGCTGCTGCCCAGAATAGGACAGATCATACATGAGATAGACAGACGCCAGAGAGCGGCTCTCAGCGAGCGCTTCCCCGGCGACTACGGCAAGATCGAGTACATGGCGGTCATCCACGACAACGGCCAGGTCAGCATGTCTAATCTGTGCCTCACCGCCTGCCACAGCATAAACGGCGTCGCGGCGCTGCACACCGAAATACTGAAAAAAGAGACTTTTAAGGATTACTACAGCATTTATCCCTATAAGTTCAAGAACATGACCAACGGCATCACGTTCAGAAGATGGCTGTATAAGGCGAACCCCGAGCTCTCGAAGCTGATATGCGATTCTATCGGCGACGGCTGGGTAAAGGACTACACGCAGCTTGAAAACCTGCTGCCCTTCGCCGACGACGCGGCCTTCAGAGAGAAGTTCGCCAAGATCAAGCTCGACAACAAAAAGAATCTCGCCGAGTACATCAAAAAGCACAATGACATCATCGTTGACCCCGAGTCGATCTTCGACGTGCAGATAAAGAGACTTCACGAGTACAAGAGACAGCTGCTCAAGGTGTTCCATATTATTTACAGATATAAGTCGATAATCGAGACACCCGAGACGGCCAACATGATGCCCGAGACGTTTATCTTCGCGGCAAAGGCGGCTCCCGGCTACTATATGGCGAAAAACATAATCAAATTTATCAACAAGGTGGCCAAGGTCGTTAACAACGACCCGAGAACCAAGGATATCTTAAAGGTTGTGTTTATCGAGAACTACAATGTTTCGATCGCCGAGAGGATCGTTGCCGCCGCCAACCTGAGCGAGCAGATCTCGACTGCCAGCAAGGAGGCGTCCGGCACGGGAAACATGAAGCTGATGCTCAACGGCGCGCTGACTATCGGAACGATGGACGGCGCCAATGTGGAGATACGCGAGCAGGTCGGAGACGACAATATCTTTATCTTCGGCATGAGCTCCGACGAGGTGCTCGGCCTCTACGCCCGTAACCACTCGCCCAGCCCCGAGATCTACGCCACCAACATGGGTATCAAGAACATAGTCGACACCCTGATAGACGGTACCTTCTCGGGTGACGACCACAACATGTTCTACGATATATACCGCTCGCTGGTACAGAGCCACGGCGGATTCGCGGATCCATATCTGCTGCTGCCCGATCTGGAGTCGTATATACGCACCTGCCACGACGCCAACAGGGTCTACAGGGACCACCCGGACGACTGGACCAGAAAGGCTGTTATCAACACCGCCAAAGCCGGATTCTTCAGCAGCGACAGAACCATCGAGGACTACAACAGAGAGATCTGGCATCTTAAATAAAACAACTAAACAAAGGCGCGGACATTTGAGCCGCGCCTTTGATTTTTGATATAGAGGGGATTTTAATTACTATTCACCAATCCTTAATCGCTACGTTCCCACCTCCGTCTGCGGCAAGCCGCAGCCACCTCCTCCCGGGAGGAGGCAAACGGGCGGCTGAATTTAAAAAATCGGAAAATCATTAATGCGCAATTTTATATTGACAATTATCAAATATTGTGATAATATCTTTTTGTATAAAAAATCCAAAATAATTCCAAACGGGAGGTTCAATTATGAAACTTAAAAAAATTCTGGCACTGGTGCTGGCGCTGGCGCTGGCGGTAACCGTTCTGGCGGCATGCGGAAGCGCTCCTGCAAACAACGGCACGGATAACGCCAAAACCGACGAGGGCACAACCGCAAAGACCGACGCCGAGTCGACCGAGTCCGATCTGGCTTACATAAAGGACAAGGGCGAGATGGTTATCGGCATCACACTGTTTGAGCCCATGAACTACTATGAGGGCGACGAGCTGGTAGGCTTTGAGACCGAGTTCAGCACGGCTGTATGCGAAAAGCTCGGCGTTACGCCCAAGTTCCAGGAGATCGACTGGGGCTCAAAGGAGATCGAGCTCAGCTCAAAGAACATCGACTGCATCTGGAACGGTCTGACGATCACCGACGAGAGAAAAGAGAACATGGCTATCACCGAGCCTTATATGAACAACAGGCAGGTAATGATAGTTAAGGCCGAAAACGTGGACGCGTATTCTCAGAATGTCGCGGGTCTCAGCGTTATCGCCGAGGTCGACTCGACCGGTTATGAGCTTATAGAGAACGACGAGTTTTTCGCGAACGCCAACGCGACCGCGGTCGACTCTCAGGCCAAGGCTCTTATGGACGTAGCCGCGGGCACTTCCGATGTGGCGGTCGTTGACTATGTTTCCTCGATCGGCGCTATCGGTGAGGGCACCGACTACGCGGATCTGGTAGTGGCTCCCAACGAGTTCCCCGGCGATGAGTACGGCGTTGCGTTCAGAAAGGGCAGCGACGTTGCCGAGGAAGTTAACAAGGCAATGAAGGAGCTGGCGGCGGACGGCACTCTGGCGACGATAGCCGAAAAGTACGGTCTGCAGGATCTGCTCATGGTGGAGTAATCTTTTGAATTTCACAGGCTAAACGGCGCGGTTTTGCACGGCGTTTAGCCTGTAGTTTTGTGTAAAGACAAAAAGGAGTTTTAAATGGATAGATTATCGGAAGTAAGCGCCTCCCTTGTGGGCGGCTTTGAATATAACTGTATAATTTTTTTCTGCACTCTGGTCATGGCGGTGCCTCTGGGCCTTGTTATAACCTTCGGCTCGATGTCAAGGTTTAAGCCGCTCAAGTGGGTGTCGAAAACCTTTGTGTGGATAATCAGGGGCACACCTCTGATGCTGCAGCTGTTTGTGGTGCTGTACGCGCCGGGACTGATCTTTGATATTCCCATAAAATCCAGAATGACCGCGGTGCTTATAGCGTTTGTCATCAACTACGCGGCGTACTTTTCCGAGATCTACCGCGGCGGTATCGAGAGCATACCCAAAGGCCAGTACGAGGCCGGTCAGGTCCTCGGCCTCACAAAGCCGCAGGTGTTCTTTAAAGTAGTGCTGTTCCAGGTCATCAAGCGCGTGATCCCCGCTATGGGCAACGAGATAATAACGCTTGTTAAGGACACGTCTCTTGCGAGGATAATCGGTGTTACCGAGATCATCATGTGCGCCGAGAGGTTCACCAAACAAGGCCTCATCTGGCCGCTGTTCTCAACGGGTCTGTTCTTCCTGGCGTTCTGCGGAATACTGACGCTGTTGTTCGGATACATAGAAAAAAAGCTTGACTATTACAAGGGATAAGGGGGGCGAGTTCTGTGTCAATACTTGAAGTTAACAATATACATAAGAGCTTCGGCAAAACCAAGGTTTTGCAGGGCGTGGATTTCACTATGGAGCGGGGCGAGGTCCTGGTTATCCTCGGCTCGTCGGGCAGCGGCAAGACCACGCTGCTGCGCTGTCTGAATTTTCTGGAGACCGCCGACAAGGGAAAAATATTCGTCGACGGACGACTGATCTTCGACGCGGACAACAAGCAGAAGCCTTCCCGCGCCGAGATAAGGGAGCGGCAGCTGAACTTTGGGCTGGTGTTCCAGTCGTTTAATCTGTTCCCCCAGTACAGCGCCCTTGAGAACGTGACGCTTGCGCCCAAGCTGCTGGCTAAGGAGCGGGCCGATTTCAAGCGGAACAAGGCCGCGATATATGACGAGATCGAGAAAAACGCCATAGCGCTGCTCGACGACGTGGGGCTCAAGGACAAGATGAACAACTATCCCTGCGAGCTGAGCGGCGGGCAGCAGCAGAGGGTCTCGATCGCCCGCGCCATGGCGCAGGATCCGAAGATCCTGTTTTTTGACGAGCCCACGTCGGCGCTCGACCCGGAGCTCACCGGCGAGGTGCTGAAAATAATCAGGAGCCTTGCGGCGGAGCACAAGACCATGGTGATCGTCACCCACGAGATCGAGTTTGCCAGAAACGTGGCGGATAAGATCGTGTTCATGTCGGAGGGTGTGATAGTGGAGCAGGGCGCTCCCGAGGAAGTGATCGACCACCCCAAGCAGGAGCGCACCCGCGCGTTTTTAAATAAATTGAGCAAATAACGGGTATGAGAGGTCAAATTCAATATAAATCCTGCGCAAAATGTGCAGAAAATTACTTCGATTTTGATTAATTTTGTGTAAATTTTACCGAAATTTTTCTTGACATTATTTGCTGAAGGTAGTATAATAATCGAGTGTGACGCGACCATGACTATGATCCCGGAGGTGGCAAACGGCGCAAATACGTCGGTTTGGGAATTTCGGGGGAGATTGTCCGGTTTCGAAAAACAGGGCGGAAGGTCACATTTTTATGAATACGGATTTGCTTTGCTCCTGCGGGGTTTTTTGCGGGCTTTTGGCAAAACTGTGTCAATTCCTCCCGAGTGCGTATCCGAAAGGATATGTTATTCGGGTTTAATTATTCGATCCGCGCGAAACGCCCGGCGCGGTGTAAAACTTATTTATAAGGAGGGTACCAAGAATGGCAACAGAAAGAATCAGAATCAGACTGAAGGCTTATGACGCGAACCTTATCGACCAGAGCGCCGCTAAGATCGTGGAGACGGCAAAGAGATCAGGCGCGAAGGTATCGGGCCCCATCCCGCTCCCCACGAAGAAGGAGATCGTAACGATACTGAGAGCGGTCCACATGTACAAGGATTCGCGCGAGCAGTTTGAGCTGAGAACGCACAAGAGACTGATCGATGTGCTCAATCCCAACGGAAAGACCATCGACGCGCTCAAGCACCTTGACCTGCCGGCGGGTGTTGACATCGAGCTTAAGATATAACAGGCGGCAAAACAAAAATTTTGGTTATGTTGGGAAACCAACCGCTGGCCCGCGGGTATGTTTAAGCCTAAACCGATGCCCGTGTATATTAGGAGGAAAAATTTATGAAAAAGGCGATCTTAGGAAAAAAGATTGGTATGACTCAGGTGTTCACCGAGGACGGACAGCTTATCCCTGTTTCGGTTATCGAGGCGGGACCGTGTCCGGTGGTACAGAAGAAAACCGAGGAAGTTGACGGCTACACCGCCGTTCAGGTCGGTTTTGAGGACAAGAAGGAAAGACGCGCTAACAAGCCCGAGAAGGGTCACTTCGGCAAGGCCGGCGTTCCCGTTAAGAGATATTTAAGGGAGCTCAAGCTGGACGGAGCCGCCGATATGAAGGTCGGCGACCAGCTGACGGTTTCCCAGTTCGAGGCGGGCGAGACGGTCGACGTTACCGGAACCAGCAAGGGTCACGGATACGCCGGCGTTATCAAGAGATGGGGCACCCACAGAGGTCCCATGACTCACGGCTCCCACTATCACAGAGGCCCCGGTTCGATGGGCGCCTGCTCGGATCCGTCGAGAGTTTTCAAGGGCAAGAAGCTCCCCGGCCATTACGGCGTGGATAAGGTGACGATTCTGAACCTTGATTTGGTTAAAATAGACACAGAGCGCAATCTTCTGTTGGTCAAGGGCTCGATCCCGGGTCCCAAGGGCGGCTTGGTTGTTGTTCGCAACGCAGTCAAGGCAAGAGCCTAACCCGCAGAGAGAGGAGGATATAGAGAATGCCTACAGTAGACGTTTATAACACCGACGGTCAGGTTGTCGGTTCAATAGATTTGAATGAAAACGTGTTCGGCGTAGAAGTCAACACAAGCGTAATGCACGAGGTAGTCGTTAACTATCTGGCAAACCAGAGACAGGGCACACAGTCGACGCTGACCCGCACAGAGGTCCGCGGCGGCGGAATCAAGCCCTGGCGCCAGAAGGAAACGGGCCGCGCGAGACAGGGCAGTATCCGCGCTCCCCAGTGGGTAGGCGGCGGCGTTGCTCTCGGCCCCAAGCCCAGAGACTACAGCTACAGAGTAAACAAGAAGGTTAAGAGACTGGCGCTCAAGTCCGCGCTTTCGTCTAAGGTAGAGGACAGCGACATCATCGTTCTGGACTCGCTCAAGTGCGACGAGTACAAGACAAAGCAGATCGCGGACATGCTCAAGAAGCTGGGCGTTACCGAGAAGGCGCTGATCGTTCTTCCCGAGAACGACAAAAAGATCGTTAACTCGGCGAGAAACATCAAGGGCGTTGATGCCACATATGTCGGCGAGATCAACACCTACGCGGTGCTTAATCACACAAAGTGCATCGTATTAAAAGATGCGGTAGCAAAGCTTGAGGAGGTGTACGCGTAATGGTAGCACACGATATTATCAGAAAACCTATCATAACAGAAAAGAGTATGGATCAGGTTGCGGACAGAAAGTACACTTTCGAGGTTGCGAAAGGCGCTAACAAGATCGAGATCAAAAAGGCCGTTGAGGAGATATTCAACGTTGAGGTCGAGAGAGTCACAACGATGAACTATAACGGAAAGCCCAAGAGACAGGGCGTTCATCTCGGCAAGAGAGCCGACTGGAAAAAGGCCGTTGTAAAGCTCACTCCCGGCAGCAAGACGATCGAGCTGTTCGAAGCGTAATAAACCTTGAAAAATAGCAGATAAGGAGATTTGAAAAATGGGTATAAAAAAATATAATCCAACAACACCTTCGCTGCGTCAGATGACATGTTCCACGTTTGAGGAGATCGACAAGGTAGCGCCTGAGAAATCTCTGCTCCGCCCCTTAAAGAGCAAGGCGGGACGCAACTCATACGGCAGGATCACTGTGAGACACCGCGGCGGCGGCACAAAGAGAAAGTACAGAATCATTGACTTTAAGAGAAACAAGGACGGAATGGAGGCCACCGTTCAGTCCATCGAGTACGATCCCAACAGATCGGCAAACATCGCTCTCATCGAGTACGAGGACGGAGTAAGAAATTATATCATCGCTCCCCTCGGCCTCAAAAAGGGCGACAAGGTCATCTCCGGCGACGGCGCCGACATCAAACCCGGCAACGCCATGGAGATCAAGAACATTCCTGTCGGCACAATGATCTACAACATCGAGCTCAGCCCCGGAAAGGGCGGCCAGATGGTCAGAAGCGCCGGCAACACGGCTCAGCTGATGGCTAAGGAAAACGGATACGCGCAGGTAAGACTGCCCAGCGGCGAGGTAAGAATGGTAAGACTTAACTGCCGCGCCACTATCGGACAGGTCGGCAACGCGGATTACGAGAACATCAATCTGGGCAAGGCGGGCAGAAAGCGCCACATGGGCTGGCGTCCCACCGTTCGAGGCGTCGTTATGAATCCTAACGACCACCCCCACGGCGGCGGCGAAGGAAAGTCCCCCATCGGTATGCCCAGCCCCGTTACCCCCTGGGGTAAGCCCACGTTGGGTTACAAGACCAGAAACAAGAAGAAGGCGTCCAACAAGTTTATCGTTAAGAGACGCAACAGTAAATAAGGAGGGAATAGAGAATGGGCAGAAGTATTAAAAAAGGACCTTTCGTTGACAAAAAGCTCCTGGCGAGGATCGTCGCCATGAACGAGAAAAACGAAAAGAACGTTCTCAAGACATGGTCAAGAGCTTCCACTATATTCCCTGAGATGGTAGGTCATACCATAGCGGTTTATGACGGAAGAAAGCACGTTCCTGTGTATGTGAGTGAGGATATGGTCGGCCACAAGCTGGGCGAGTTTGCTCCCACAAGAACATTCAGAGGCCATGCCGGCGCCAAGACGACAGGCTAAGGCTTGAGAGAACGAAAGTATTGAATTGAATTGAAAGGAGCCATACAGATATGGAAGCAGTAGCAAAGGTTACTCATGTGCGTATTGCGCCGCGCAAAGTCCGCATTGTTATCGACCTTATCAGAAACAAGCCGGTAGGCGAGGCAATCGGTATCCTGAGACACACGCCCAAGGCGGCGAGCCCCGTTGTTGAGAAGCTTTTAAACTCCGCGATAGCCAATGCCGAAAACAACCATCACATGGATGTTGAAAAGCTGTATATCTCGGAAATTTACGCCGATCAGGGCCCGACACTCAAGAGGATCCAGGCGAGAGCCCAGGGACGCGCGTTCAGAATAAACAAGAAAACAAGCCACATAACAGTAAAACTTCAGGAGAAGGAATAAGATAGGAGGAAAACAGCATGGGTCAGAAAGTTAATCCGCATGGTCTCAGAGTAGGTATAATCAAAGACTGGGATTCACGTTGGTTTGCAAGCAAAAAAGACTTCGGCGACAGCCTCGTTGAGGACTATAACCTCAGAAAATTCTTGAAAGAGAAGTTATTCCAGGCCGGAGTTTCTAAAATAGAAATTGAAAAATTCGCGAACAAGGTTCGCATCTCTATCCATGCCGGCAAGCCGGGCATAGTTATCGGCAAGGGCGGCAGCGAGATAGAGAAGCTCAAGAAAGAGCTTGAGAAGATGACGGGCAAGACCATCATCTTAAACGTTATCGAGGTCAGAAGCCCCGACCTCGACGCGCAGCTGGTCGCCGAGAACATCGCCTCGCAGCTTGAGAGACGTATCTCTTTCAGAAAAGCTATGAAGCAGTGCATGGGCAGAGCCATGAAGCTGGGCGCCAAGGGTATCAAGACTCAGGTATCGGGCCGCGTTGGCGGAGCCGAGATCGCCAGAGTTGAGCATTACCACGAGGGCACGATTCCGCTGCAGACACTGAGAGCGGACATCGACTACGGCTTTGCCGAGGCCAACACAACCTACGGCAAAATCGGCGTAAAGACATGGATCTATAAGGGCGAGGTCCTCACCGACAAGGCGGTGACCGCCAGATCGGCCGAGAATAACGACCGCCGTCCTCGCAGAAGAAACAGATCGGATGCTCCCAGACAGCGCAGAAACGCCGATCAGAGAGGAGGCAGAAGATAATGTTATCTCCCAAAAGAGTTAAATACAGAAGAGTTCACCGCGGCCGCATGAAGGGCGCGGCACACAGAGGAAACCGTGTGTCCTACGGTGAGTACGGCCTGATGGCGGCGGCCCCCGCGTGGGTGACAAGCAATCAGATAGAGGCTGCCCGTGTAGCGATGACCCGTTACACCAAGAGAGGCGGTAAAGTATGGATAAAAATATTCCCCGACAAGAGCGTGACCAAGAAGCCCGCCGAAACCCGTATGGGTAAAGGTAAGGGCGCGCCCGAGTACTGGGTAGCGGTCGTAAAGCCCGGAAAGGTTATGTTCGAGATCGGAGGAGTATCGGAGAATGTCGCCCGAGAGGCGCTGCGTCTTGCCATGCACAAACTGCCGATGAAGTGCAAGTTTGTCAGAAAGGCTGACCAAGAAACGGAAGGTGATAGTTAATGAAAATAAATGAAATTAGAGATCTTTCTCCCCAGGAGCTTGAGGATAAGGTTCAGGACTTAAAGGAAGAGCTGTTCAACTTACGTTTTCAAAACGCTACCAACCAGCTTGACAATCCGATGAGAATGGTTAGCGTAAAGAAAGAAATCGCGAGATGCAAAACAGTTATAAAAGAAAAGCAGCTGGGTTTGAACACCGGCATTAACGCGTAGGAGGTGCGGATAAATGGAAGAGCGTAATTATCGTAAGACCCGCGTCGGCGAGGTAACAAGCGACAAGATGGACAAGACGATCGTCGTTACCATCAAGGAGAACATAAAGCACCCCCTCTATAACAAGGTAATGAAGAGGACCTATAAGCTCAAGGCGCACGACGAGAACAACGAGTGCGGCATTGGCGACAGAGTAAGGGTTATGGAGACCAGACCTCTCTCTAAAGACAAGAGATGGAGACTGGTTGAGATAATTGAGAAGGCGAAATAATTTTGCCTGCCCGCAATTTAATTTTAGAAATCAGATAGGAGGAAATCCGTTATGGTACAACAGCAAACTATATTAAAGGTTGCTGACAACAGCGGTGCTAAGGAGATCCTGTGCATCCGCGTTATGGGCGGTTCTTTCAGAAGATACGGAAATATAGGCGACGTTATAACCGCTTCGGTCAAAAAAGCAACGCCCGGCGGCGGTGTCAAGAAGGGCGACGTTGTCAAGGCCGTTATCGTCCGCACCAAGAAGGGTATACAGAGAAACGACGGTTCAAAGATCAGATTTGACGAGAATGCCGCTGTTTTGATCAGGGATGACAAGACCCCGAGAGGAACACGTATATTCGGCCCTGTCGCCAGAGAGCTGAGAGATAAGGACTACATGAAGATCCTGTCTCTTGCCCCCGAAGTACTGTAAGGCGGCGGACAGAGAATATTTGAGCTAAGGCCGGCATGTCCGGCAGAATATGAATAGGAGGAATACGATGTCTACAAAAATGCATGTCAGAACCGGCGATCAGGTAATAGTTCGCAGCGGCAAAGACAAAGGCAAAAAAGGCAAGGTTTTATCCGTTGACACGGATAAGCGCACCGTTATCGTAGAAGGCGTATCTATAGCCACAAAGCACAAGAAGCCCCGCAGAATGGGCGAGGTCGGAGGCATTATCCAGCAGGAGACGCCTATATACGCCAGCAAGGTTATGCACCTCTGCGACAAGTGCGGATCTCCCACAAGAGTAGGCCGCAAGGTTCTTGAGGACGGCTCACATGTGCGCTACTGCAAGAAGTGCGGAGAAACGTTTTAACCTAAACTTCAGGAAGGAGGTAAAAGTCTGATATGAGACTTGAAGAGAGATATAACAACGAGATCAAGGACGCTATGATGGCCAAGTTCAGCTACAAGAGCGTTATGGAGATTCCCAAGCTCGTTAAGGTGGTCATCAATATGGGCGTCAGCGACGCCAGAGAGAACTCGAAGGCCTGCGACAGCGCGGCCGGAGACCTTGCCGTTATCACGGGCCAGAAGGCCGTTATAACAAAGGCAAAGAAGTCCGTTGCGCAGTTCAAGGTAAGAGAAGGCATGAACCTGGGCTGCAAGGTCACCCTCAGACGTTCGCGCATGTACGAGTTCGTTGACAGACTCTTTAACGCGGCTCTGCCCCGCGTACGTGACTTCAGAGGAATCAATCCCAATTCCTTTGACGGCAGAGGCAATTATAACCTCGGAGTCAAGGAGCAGCTGATTTTCCCTGAGATCGAATATGATAAGATCGATAAGATCAGAGGTATGGATATAACATTTGTAACAACCGCCAAGACCGACGAGGAGGCAAAAGAGCTTCTCACTCTGATGGGCGCGCCGTTTACAAGGTAGTACCGAATAAGCGAATAAGGAGGAAAAAAGCTTATGGCTAAAAAGGCAATGATAAATAAGCAGCAGAAAAAGCAGAAGTATTCGACGCGCGAATACAACAGATGCAAGATTTGCGGCAGACCGCATGCTTATCTTCGCAAATTCGGTATTTGCAGGATCTGCTTCCGCGAGCTTGCTTACAAGGGCCAGATCCCGGGCGTTAAGAAAGCTTCCTGGTAAGAGTTGCCGCGCCCGGCGCGATACAGTTAACACAGTATAAACACGCAGGGGTCAGGTGGTCTTATGAGACGGAAAACCAAACCGGCCCCGATGTCCGATAAAAAGGAAGTCCGATAATAAGGAGGTAAGTCTAAATGCATATTACAGATCCTATAGCTGATATGCTGACCAGAATCAGAAACGCGAACAACGCGAGACACGAGACTGTTGATATTCCCGCGTCGAACATGAAAAAGGCTATCGCGGAGATTTTGGTAAACGAGGGATATGTTAAGAGCGCCGAATACATCGACGACGGCGTTCAGGGTGTAATCCGTATCACACTTAAATATGCGGAAAACAAGCAGAAGGTATTAACAGGCCTCAAGAGGGTCTCAAAGCCCGGCCTGAGATCATACGCGTCGAAGGATGAGCTGCCGAGAGTGTTAAAAGGTCTCGGTATCGCGATAATCTCAACATCCAAAGGCGTTATGACAGATAAAGAAGCGCGCCGCCAGAACGTTGGCGGAGAAGTGTTGGCATTCATTTGGTAACAGGAGAAAGGAGGAGAATTCATTGTCACGTATAGGAAAGATGCCGGTTACCATTCCCGCGGGAGTGGAGGTAACGATCGGCGCAAACAATGAGGTGACCGTCAAGGGCCCCAAGGGTGAGCTTCACCAGGTCATGCCCGCCGAGATGGCCATCGCGAAAAACGGTGACACGATCGACGTAACGCGTCCTTCGGACATCAAGAGACATAAAGCTCTTCATGGTCTTACTCGTTCTCTGCTGCACAATATGGTTGTCGGCGCAAGCGAGGGATTCAAGAAAGAACTTGAGATAAACGGTGTCGGCTACAGAGCCCAGAAGCAGGGCAACAAGCTGGTCATGAACCTGGGCTACTCGCATCAGGTGGAGGTCGAGGAGATCGACGGTATCACGATCGACGTTCCCAAGCCGAACCAGATCATTATCTCGGGTCCCGACAAACAGAAGGTAGGTCAGTTTGCCGCGGAAGTCAGAGAGAAGAGACCTCCCGAGCCTTATAAGGGCAAGGGTATCAAATACGTCGATGAGCATATCAGACGTAAGGAAGGTAAGACCGGCGCTAAGAAATAGTGGCCGCAAGGAGGTGCGAATATGATAAAAAAGAAAAGCAGTAATGTAGCAAGACAGGCAAGACACCAGAGAGTCCGCAAAAAGATATCGGGCACGCCCGATCGTCCCAGACTCTGTGTTTTCAGAAGTCTTAAAAATATCTATGCTCAGGTAATTGACGACACGACCGGCAACACCCTGGCAGCCGCATCTTCCCTTGACGCCGAGCTTAAAGCATCATACGGCGGAAACAAGGACGCGGCAAAGGCCGTTGGAGAGCTGATCGCCAAGAAGGCGCTCGACAAGGGCATAACAAACGTTGTGTTTGACAGAGGCGGATATTTGTATCACGGCAGAGTAGCGGAGCTCGCCGCAGGCGCTCGCGAAGGCGGCCTGAAGTTTTAGCGTTAAAGAAAGAGGTGAAACGATAAATGGCAGAAAAGGGCGAAAGAACCAGAAAGCAGGAGCGCATCGACGCCGATGTGCTTGAGCTTGAGGAGAAAGTGGTTTATTTAAATCGTGTTGCAAAGGTTGTAAAGGGCGGCAGAAACTTCAGATTCAGCGCTCTGGTCGTAGTCGGTGACAACAACGGTCACGTGGGCTGCGGCATGGGCAAGGCGGCTGAAATTCCCGACGCTATACGCAAGGGTATAGACGACGCCAAGAAGAATATGATAACCGTTCCCATCCTTGAGACAACGATCCCCCATGAAATTATCGGCGAATACGGCGCGGGCAGAGTTCTGCTCAAGCCTGCCGCGCAAGGTACCGGAGTTATCGCCGGAGGCGCGGCGCGTGCCGTGCTTGAGCTCGCGGGCATTAAGGATATAAGAACAAAGTGCCTGCGCAGCAATAATCCCAAGAACGTTGTGGCTGCTACTATCGAGGCGCTGGCTTCACTCAAGAGTCTTGAGGAGGTTGCCAGACTGAGAGGTAAGAAGCCCGAGGAGATTCTTGGCTAAAAGTTTAAAAACAGGAGGTAAGATCCTTGGCTAATACAATTAAAGTAACTTTAACCAAGAGCACCATCGGTGCAAAACCGGACCAGGTAGCCACAGTTAAGGCGCTGGGTCTTCGTAAGATGCATCAGACAGCAGAGCTGCCTGACAATCCTCAGATAAGAGGAATGGTTTTCAAGGTAAAGCACCTTGTGACTGTAGCTGAATAAGGCGAAAGCCGTAAACTATTATTTTGATAAAAAAGGAGGAGGTGGACTCTATGAAACTTCACGAATTATCTCCGGCCGAGGGCGCGAAGAAGAAGGCTTTCAGAGTCGGCAGAGGCCACGGAAGCGGCAACGGTAAGACTTCGGGCAAAGGTCAGAAGGGTCAGAAATCCCGCAGCGGCGGTCATGTTCGTCCCGGCTTTGAAGGCGGACAGATGCCCATCTACAGAAGACTGCCAAAGCGCGGCTTCACAAATATTTTTGCAAAGAAATACACTTCGATAAACATTGAAAAGCTCAACAAATTCGACGACGGCGCAGAGGTAACGCCCGAGCTTCTCAAAGAGAGCGGCGTTATCAGCAAGATCAACGACGGCGTGGTTATATTGGGCCGCGGCGAGCTTGACAAAAAGCTGACCGTTAAGGCGTCGAGATTCAGCAAGAGCGCGGAAGAAAAAATTAACGCGGCAGGCGGAAAGGCTGAGGTGATTAAGTAATGTTTGAAACCATTCGTAATGCGTGGAAGATTACCGACCTCAGAAAGAAGCTTATATACACCGTGGTAATGATCATAATCTTCCGTCTTGGTTCATGTATACCGGTTCCGCTTCTGGACCCGGCGGCAATGAGAGAAATATTCACAGGCGACAACTCGATATTCGGATTTATTGATATTATTTCCGGCGGCGCGTTCCAGAACGCGACAATATTCGCCATGAGCATCACGCCGTACATCAACTCGTCAATTATCATGCAGCTTCTGACAGTTGCTATCCCCGCCCTTGAAAGACTTTCAAAGCAGGGCGAGGACGGCAGAAAGAAGATCGCTCAGTTCACGAGATACGGCACGGTCGTTCTGGCTCTGATACAGGCCATCGGTCTGTACTTTATGCTGGCAAGCTATCACGCGGTTGAGAATCCCGGATTCCTCACCGCCATTGTGGTAATCTTCACGTTCACCGCGGGAACCTCGTTCCTGATGTGGCTGGGCGAGCAGATAACCGAAAAGGGCGTCGGCAACGGCATATCGCTGATCATCTTCGCGGGTATCGTTTCAAGATTCCCCAGCATGGCGCAGTCACTTTACGCCTATTCCAAGGGCGGCAGCCTCGGACTTATCGGCGTTATCGCGGTTATCATCCTGATAATCGTTGCCGTTGCTCTGGTTGTTGCCATGAACGAGGCAGAAAGACGTATTCCCGTTCAGTACGCCAAGCGTATGGTAGGCAGAAAGATGTACGGCGGTCAGAGCACCCATATCCCCATCAAGGTCGCTTCGGCCGGCGTTATCCCCATCATTTTCGCGATGTCGATAATGTCATTCCCGGGCACGATCGCCGGATTCTTCGGCGTGCAGGCGGGTCAGAGCGGATTCTGGGGAACATTCCTGAAGATATTCTCATCGGATTCGATAGTATACGCCATACTTTATTTCTTGCTGATAATATTCTTCACGTATTTCTATACTGCGATCCAGTTCAATCCTATTGAAATGTCAAATAACATGAAGAGAAACGGCGGATTTATCCCGGGTATCAGACCCGGCCGTCCCACATCCGAGTATATCTCGAGAGTTCTTTCGAGAGTAACTCTGGTAGGCGCTATTTTCCTCGGATTAATCGCGATCCTGCCTATTATAATCAACCTCGGCGTGGGCATCAGCAATTTCGCCATCGGCGGCACATCGCTGCTGATCGTTGTGGGCGTTGCCCTTGAGACAGTCAAGAGCATCGAGTCGCAGATGCTGATGCGTCATTACAAAGGTTTCCTGGAATAAGGACAACGAAAATTATTTTACGTATGAGCAGGTGCGGTCCGCAAAGCGTGGGCGTATGCCTGCTCTTACGTCATTGATAAGCCCCGATCGGGGCATAGCGCGATTATTTAAGTTTTAGTTTAAGGAGGCACGGTTTATGAGATTAATATTATTGGCGGCACCCGGTGCGGGCAAGGGCACCCAGGCCGAAATGCTCAGCGAGCATTACGGTATTCCGAGTATTTCCACGGGCGCGATCCTGAGGAAAAACATAAGCGAGGGCACAGAGCTCGGCAAGATCGCGGCGGAATATATAAACGACGGAAAGCTTATCCCCGACGACCTGATGATCAAGGTCATGGACGATAGATTCAAGCAGGACGACTGCAAAAACGGATTTATCCTTGACGGATTTCCCAGAACCATCGCGCAGGCCGAAGCGCTGAGCGCGTCGGATATCGTGATAGACAAGGTGCTGTCCCTTGAGGTAGACGACGAGACGATCGTTGAAAGGCTCGGCGGACGTCTTGAGTGCAAGTCCTGCGGCGCCACTTACCACACTGAGCACAGAACCCCCAAAATCGAGGGAAAATGCGACAAGTGCGGCGGCCGGCTGGGAGTCCGCTCGGACGACAAGCCAGAGACTGTGCGCGAGAGACTCAAAACATATCACGCCCAGACGGAGCCTCTTATCGAATACTACAGACAAAAGGGTCTGCTTTGCGTGGCGAAGGGCAGAAGCGAGATCGCCGACACGAGCAAGGCCGTGCTTGAGGCATTGGAGGCGTAGTTTTGGTTAAAATCAAATCAAAGTCCGAGATTGACAAAATGAGGATCGCGGGACGCTATACATACGAGACCTTAAAGGCCGTCGGAGAGGCGGTCCGTCCCGGCGTCACCACAAGACAGCTCGACAAGGTCGCCGAGCATTATATCCATTCCAAGGGCTGCACGGGATCGTTTAAGGGCTACGGCGGCTTTCCCGGAACGATCTGCGCCAGCGTCAACGACACGGTGATCCACGGCTTTCCCGATGATGTTCCGCTCAAAGAGGGCGATGTGGTGAGCGTGGACGTGGGAGCATGCTTCGAGGGCTACCACGGCGACGCCTGCCGCACGTTCATAGTCGGAGGCAAGTCCGATGAAAAGACCGAAAAACTGGTGCGCGTGACCCGCGAGAGCTTTTATAAGGCGCTGAAATTCGCCAGAAGCGGATACAGGATATCGGATATTTCAAAGGCTGTCCAGGACCACGTGGAGGCAAACGGCTTCTCGGTTCTGAGAAATTATTGCGGCCACGGCGTGGGCTCCGACCTTCACGAGGACCCGGAGGTTCCCAACTATGTGACACGCAGCCGAGGAATACGTCTGCGCCCCGGCATGGTGATAGCCATCGAGCCGATGGTCTGCGGCGGCAAGAAGGACATATATGTCGACGATAACGAATGGGCGGTCATCACCTGCGACGGCGAGAAGTCGGCGCATTATGAGAACACGGTGCTGATAACGTCCGGCGATCCGGTGCTGCTCACTCTGCCGGACGGTTGTCCCGACATCGGATAACGCGAATTAAGAATAAAAAAGCCAAAATTTGTATATGCTTAAATTACTCAAATAAATTATAGGTGTGTTATGAACAAAAACTCAAGGCCGGCGCTTGACGTCGGCGACATAGTCGAGGCGGCTGCGGGACGCGGCAGGGGCAGAAAATTTCTGGTGGTCGAAAAAATCGATCACGAGTATGTCCGCGTGTCGGACGGCGACACCAGAAAGCTCGGCCGCGCCAAGCTGAAGAAAAATCTGCATCTCAGACGGATTACTCATATTGATGACACGGATTTTTTGACCGCACCCGGCGGCACCGCCGATTCCGAGATACGAAAAATACTGGATAAATATAACAACAAGGAGGTGTAGGTTAATGTCAAAAGAGGATATGCTGGAGGTCGAAGGCAAAGTCGTGGACGCGCTGCCTAACGCGATGTTCAAGGTCGAGCTCGAGAACGGACACCAGATACTGGCTCATATTTCGGGCAAGCTCAGAATGCACTTTATCAAGATACTGCCCGGCGACAAGGTGACGGTCGAGATATCGCCCTATGACCTGACAAAAGGCAGAATAACCTGGAGAGCGAAATAATTAAGGCGCTCGCATAATTTGGGGGAGTTGATTTTATGAGGAGATTTTTGGCGTCGGCGCTGTGTCTCGCGGCGTTTATGCTCGTATCCTGCGGAGCGGATGAGACGGAGCCGGTTTCGGCTCCCGAGACCACGGTCACGGTCAGCTGCGCGGGCGACTGCACGCTCGCGTCCGACGCGAGCTTTTCTGGCGGCACATTCGAGGAAGTGCTCGAGGCGGAGAACGATGATTATTCCTACTTTTTCAAAAACGTAAAGAACATTTTTGAGGAAGATGATCTGACAATTGTGAATCTCGAGGGCACTCTTTCCGAAAACGGAGAGAGGGCGGACAAGACCTACGCCTTCAGAGGCAAGCCCGAGTATACCGAGATCCTCAAAAGCGGCAGCGTCGAGGGTGTGACGCTGGCGAACAATCACAGCAGCGACTACGGCGAAGTCTCGCTCAGAGACACGAAAGAGGCGCTTGATAAGGCCGGCATAAAATACGCCAAAGACAGCGAGATCGCGAGGTTTAACATAAACGGCGCGAAGGTGGCGGTCGTTGGCCTGTATCAGCTGGACGAGTCGGCGGACAAGCTTATTGATCCCGTGATGCGTGAGACCCGGGACGACGATCTGGTTATAGTTGAGATTCATTGGGGCGAGGAAAAGGCCGAAAAGCCGAGTGATGAGCAGATCGAGCTGGCTCACAAAGCGGTCGATATGGGAGCCGATCTGGTGATCGGACACCATCCGCATGTGCTTCAGGGCGTAGAAAAATATAACGGCAAGTATATATGCTACAGCCTGGGCAATTTCTGCTTCGGCGGGAACCCCAATCCGAGCGACACCGACACGATGATCTTCCGACAGACGTTCAGGTTCAGGGAAGGCATGGCGGCCAACACCGACGAGTATGAGATAATCCCCTGCTCTATAACCTCAAAGTCCGACAACAACTATCAGCCCAAGGTCCTCGAGGGCGAGCAAAAGACGAGAGTCGAGAAGAAAATAATCGACAGGTCGGAGCAGGTCCGTCAAATCACCAAAACCGAAAATCTTGACTTAAAATTCAGGTAAAAAATATCAAAGTTTGTTGAAGATTTACATAGTCGGAATTAACGAAATTACTTGACTTTGAAAAGAAATTATGGTAAAATATTACGGTTCGTTAGTATGGGAAGTCATATTTTCGGACATAATACAAATTTAGGAGGTGAAGGAAATGAAAGTAAGACCTTCAGTTAAACCTATTTGTGAAAAGTGCAAAATAATTAAAAGAAAAGGCAAGGTAATGGTTATCTGCGAGAACCCCCGCCACAAGCAGAAGCAGGGCTAACAGATGATCAAACCGCGGGAGCAGGGTCAGGCATCAAAACCACTTTATTTTTTGCCGATGCCATATGCAAGCAGTATGGGTGAAATTCTGCTCCGCTTTTTCATTGAAAAATTTATGGAGGTGAAATAATTATGGCACGTATCGCAGGTGTGGATTTACCGAATGACAAAAGAGTTGAGGCAGGCCTCACATACATTTTCGGAATCGGTTTCTCCACTTCCAGAAAGATTTTGGCGGCAACAGGCGTTGATCCGGACACCAGAGTCCGCGATCTGACGGAGGAAGACGTTCAGAAGCTCAGAAACGAGATCGACAACTACAACGTTGAAGGTGATCTGAGACGAGACATCGCTCTTGACATCAAGCGCTTGATGGAGATCAACTGCTACAGAGGGATCCGTCACAGAAAGGGTCTCCCCGTTCGCGGACAGCGCAGCAAGACAAACGCCAGAACCCGCAAGGGTCCCAAGAGAACCATCGCCAATAAGAAGAAATAAGCGATTGGTTTATTGATTTTGAATTTTCTTTTGATGATATGTCAAAAGATGCCGTATTTCTTATAGGAGGTGAAAGATACAATGGCAAAAGCAGTAAAGAGAACCAGACGCCGCAGAGAGAAAAAGCATATCGAGCGCGGCGCTGCACATATCAAATCTACATTTAACAACACCATTGTTACAATTACAGACGTTGCCGGCAACGCGATCTCGTGGGCAAGCGCGGGCGGACTGGGATTCAAGGGCTCCAAGAAGAGCACACCCTTCGCGGCGCAGATGGCCGCCGAGACCGCGGCGAGAGCAGCAATGGAACATGGTTTAAAGACGGTCGAGGTATACGTTAAGGGTCCCGGCTCGGGACGCGAGGCCGCTATCAGAGCGCTTCAGGTCGCAGGTCTTGAGGTAAACATGATCAAGGACGTTACGCCCATCCCCCACAACGGATGCAGACCGCCCAAGAGAAGACGCGTGTAGTTTGGCGCGTATCGCGATTTTTTAAATTAGATTTGAAGGAGGAAATAAAATGGCTAAAAATATGCAGCCTGTTCTTAAAAGATGCCGCACTCTGGGCATAGAGCCTACCGTTATGGGTATTGACAAGAGCTCTAACAGAACGTTTGACCAGAGACGCAAAAAGCAGAGCGAATATGGCATGCAGCTTAACGAGAAGCAGAAGGTCAGATTCATCTACGGCGTTCTCGAGAAGCAGTTCGCTAAATATTATGTAATGGCTACAAAGATGAACGGCGTTACGGGCGAATGCCTGCTGAGCATCCTTGAGTCGAGACTTGACAACGTTATCTACCGCATGGGTCTTGCCAACACAAGACGCGAGGCGAGACAGATAGTAAACCACGGCCACGTTACCGTGAACGGCAAGAGAGTAAACATTCCCTCATACCTGGTTAAGCCGGGCGAGGTCATCAGCCTGAAGGAAAAGAGCAGAACGGCCGACAGAATGAAGGACATCGTTGAGAGAAATTCCAACAGACTGGTTCCCAAGTGGATCGACATGAACAAAGACACATTGGAAGGTAAGATCATTGCGCTTGCTGACAGAGAGGATATCGACTTCCCTGTAGAGGAGCACTTGATAGTCGAGTATTACAGCAAATAATAGGCTCAGCCTATAGTCCTAATTTTATAGGAGGGTGAACAATGATTGAAATTGAAAAGCCGAGAATAGAATGTGTTGAGGCGTCGGATGACGACAGATACGCGAAGTTCGTCATCGAGCCCCTCGAGCGGGGCTACGGCACGACCCTCGGTAACTCCCTGAGAAGAATGCTCCTGTCATCGCTGCCCGGCGTGGCTTCCACATCGGTCAAGATCGACGGAGTGCTTCACGAGTTTTCCACGATACCCGGAGTAAAAGAGGACGTTACCGAGATCATACTGAACATAAAGAATCTGGTGATCAAGCTTCACTCTGACGGCCCCAAAACGATATATATCAATCAGGAGGGCGCCGGAGAGGTTTGCGCCCGCGACATAAAGCATGACGCGGACGTGGAGATCCTCAACGAGGATCTTCATATTGCGACGCTGGACGACGATGCCAAGCTGTTTATGGAGATCACCATAGACAAAGGCCGCGGCTATATCTCGTCGGACCAGAACAAGGAGCTTATTCAGGGTCAGATCGGCGTTATAGCGACAGACTCTATATTCACACCGGTTGAAAAAGTTAATTATTTTACCGACACGACCCGCGTGGGCAACGTTACCGACTACGACAAACTCACGATCGAGATTTGGACAAACGGAACCATAACCCCCGCCGAGGCGGTGTCACTCGCGGCAAAGATAATCAGCGAGCATTTAAGCCTGTTCATTGATTTGTCCGACGACGCGAAAAATGTTGAGATCATGATAGAAAAGGAAGAGGGACAGAAGGAGAAAGTCCTCGAGACAACGATCGAGGAGCTGGATCTGTCAGTCCGTTCCTACAACTGTCTGAAACGCGCGGGCATCAACACCGTTCAGGACCTGACGACCCGCAGCGAAAGCGACATGATGAAGGTAAGAAACCTGGGCAGAAAGTCGCTTGAGGAAGTTATGTCGAAGCTTCAGGCCATGGACCTGAGCCTCGCCAGCGACGATTAATAGTTTAAGAATTACAGGAAGAGGTGATTTATATGGCACAGCAGAGAAAGCTGGGCAGACCGACCGCTCACAGACGCGCTATGCTCAGAAATCTCACGACCTCGCTTCTGGAGAACGGCAAGATCGAGACCACCACTACCAGAGCCAAAGAGGTTAAGAGAATGGCGGATAAAATGATAACACTCGGTAAAAAGAACACGCTTCACACCAAGAGACAGGCGCTCTCTTACATCACAAAGAGAGAAGTCGTAACGAAGCTGTTCGACGAAATCGCTCCCAAGTATCAAAGCAGAAACGGCGGATACACAAGAATCATCAAGATCGGACCCCGCCGCGGCGACGCAGCCGAAGTTTCCGTTCTGGAGCTGGTTTAATCAAAAAACAAGATCCCCGCGGCTTGATATGCCGCGGGGTTGTTTTTTAATACTTTTTATAAATTTGACCGCGGTTTCCCGCGTCGACAACACAAACAATATATTTGCCGTTATCAACAGTGAATATAATACGATAATCTCCAACACGCAGTCTGAAAAAACCTTCTCTGTCAGTTATCGCGGCAATGTCTCCGTTATCCGGAAGCTTGTAAATTGCCCTGAGCAACCGTTCTTGTTGATTACGCGGCTGTTTCATTATGAATTTCAAAGGTTTTTTCTCAATTACAACATGATATTTCATAAGGCGATGTCCAATTCGTTTGCCAAATCTTCAATCGAAACTGTCTCGTGCTTGTCGGGACTTTTGTCGTTTAAATATTCATCAACCAATTTGCGGCAATAAATGTCATCCTCAATATCATCATCATAGGTAACGCCTTTAAGAAATGTTATAATATATGCCAGTTTATACTCGGGAAGATTATTTATCAAATCAATCGCTATCTCTCTGTTTGACATACTATCACCCTTTCAATAATCCGATGTTAATTTAATTATATCACAATGTATTCAAATTTACAACTCTTTTTCGGTTTATAAAATATAAATATTGAATTTTTGTCGGTGTTATGCTAAAATAATCTTGCAACATAATTTCACAGTTTAACAGAACAGATAACGTGTGCCATTTTTATCATTGATAAAAATGCACGCTCTGTTTACGCGTTGTCTGTTCTTGACATTGTTGTGAAATTGTGTTGCAGCAATTGGAGTTTGTGCATTTTTTTGCGCGGCTCCGGCTACGCATTTTTCATTATGAGGTTTGATGTGCCGCTGCCGAACAGCGCTGACCGGTACAGCGGCAAATTTGTTGTCAGAGTCCCGAAATCGCTTCATCGCTCCCTTGCCGCGGCGGCGGAGAGAGAAGGCGTTTCGCTCAATCAATACGCGCTGTATAAGCTCAGCAAATAACAAAATCCCCGCGGCCTCGCGGGGATTTGTTTAATCCCAATTAATGTCTTCGTGCGATATTGTCTCACCGTTTTGGTATTCGGATCGCGCCGCCTTTATAGCTGCCAGATCGTCGGGCGTTGCAATATCATCGGGAACAAATCGCTGAGCTATTTCAAGAAGTAAAATCTGCTCGCGCATAGGCATATAATCTATTATTTCCAAGAGTTGATTTTTGATTGGTGACATATTATTGTACCCCCTTATAAACTTCTCCGCGCGGCGCAATCTTTTCAATTAACACTTCGTCTTGCGACATGTACGAGAATAATATACGCCAGTTTCCAACGCGAACCCGAAAACTGTCTTTCGTACCCTTCAAAGGTTTAACGTCACCGTCAGGTAATTTTTCGACGGCGGTTTTAATCCTTAGCTTTGTTGGTCGATCCATAGCGTTAATAGTCTTTATTGCTTGCTTTGAATACCTTATATTTTTCATAACAATACCCAATCTATAAATTTAACTGCTTTAATTATATCACAATATATTCAAATTTACAACTCTTTTTCGGTTTATAAAATATAAATATTGCATTTTTAACAGTGTTATGCTAAAATAATCTTGCAACATAATTTCACAGTTTAACAGAACAGATAACGTGTGCCATTTTTATCATTGATAAAAATGCACGCTCTGTTTACGCGTTGTCTGTTCTTGACATTGTTGTGAAATTGTGTTGCAGCAATTGGAGTTTGTGCATTTTTTTGCGCGGCTCCGGCTGCGCATTTTTCATTATGAGGTTGATAAAATGATATTTGATGTAACAGGCGTTGAATTGATCCCGGGTAATTTTGGAAAAGATTGTCCCGGCAATGATAACAATTATAATGAGATAACGCATCCTTACGCATGTTGTAACGAGTGTGATTATTATTTATGCTGCATTTCCGAGGATTATAAGAAGTATTGTAAAACGTGTATGACATATAATTGTCCGCGAAAAATGGAGGTTTAAATGACTGAAATTTTTTCATCGCTCCCTTGTCGCGGCCGCGGAGAGAGAAGGCGTTTCCCTCAATCAATACGCTCTGTATAAGCTCAGCAAATAATAAACCACCCCGCGGCATAGCCGCAGGGTGGTTGTTTGCGCGTCAGCTGTATTGCTGCGTTATGGTCTCATCGGTGAGTGGGACTATACCGTTCATATTGTTCCACATATACACTTTGACCACGTAATTCGTATTCGGAGCCACGGTCGAGCTTATCTCGTCGAGCTGGACCTCGTTGATGCCCGATTTTAACGCGGCGTCCTGCTTCAGTTTTATCGCGGTAAGCTTTCCGGAGCTGTCGTACACCGCGAATATAAACGCCGCCGTGATAGCCTCCGGAGAATATACCGACAGCTTCATCGAGCCCTCAAGCTTTGTGTCGGTCTTTGTGATCGTGCTGTTTGCTATGCCGAGCTCAATGCCGTTGTTCGGAGCCTCTTCTCCGCCCCCGGCGAATGAAACCTTGCCGTTTTTGGTATCGGCCGTTATATCGGCTTGAGAGGCGTTTGCCAGCTCGTTCACAGCCACTTTGATATCCGTGTCTCCGGTTTGTTCGCCGACCGTTGTAAATTCCACGGTCGCGAGCACGCCGTCACCTTGGATATTTGTCATGTTGACCCATGTTATCGTGATCGAGTCAAGCTCGGACGCGTCGATGTTCTCGTCATCCAGATTAGTGAAAAACGAATAGCTGTTCTGCAAAATTCCGTTATCGCGCGAAACCGACACGGGCAGAAGCTTGGTCTTGTCGAAGCTCAGGGTCACCTTGCCGACGGCCATGCCGGGGTTGTTTTCCATTCGAAGCGCCGCGATAACCGTTCCGGCTTCTGTCACTGTTGTATCGTCAACGGATATCACGCAGCCTGCCGCGGATGCCGGCGCGCACATAAGCAAAATGGCGAGCGCCGTTATTGTAGTTATTATTCTTGATATGGTTTTATTTATTTTTTTCATTTTATGTCACCTCGCTCATATTTCGCCAAGCTCTACCTGCCAGTCGGCAAGGTATTGGCAAAGGCGCTGGAAATCCTGTATGGACGGCTGTGATGTGTTAACGTCGTCGCCTTGGTCGGGATAAATGCTCACCGCGGCTTTTCTGCCCGTGTCGCTGAGCGTCTCTCCAAGCAGAGAGCGTCCGAGCGCGAGCGAATCCTTCAAATCTATAACATCGTCGCAATTCACATCGCCTATGGTGTAATCCGTAATGCTCAGCGTGCAGTCGTTCGCGATAAAGTTAAGTTTGTCGTTGTTTATATTTGTAAACGCTGTCGGTTCTATTCCTATTGTGCAGTCTCCGTACGCGGCGCTGCTGAGAGTTTGGAATATGATCGTTACCAGCTCGCCGTCGGTGTCTGTGTTTTGCAGATTCTTAGTCTGGCAAAGGAATCCGACCGAATCCTTGTCCTTGTATGTATCGTCGAGCAGCGATGTTACCGTGCCGTTTTTAAGCGCGTCGCCTATGCTGTACGATACCGGATACATCTTCGTTTTGTCATAGCTGAGATTGAACTGGAAGGTTGATATGCCCGGATTTGACGCGATCGAAACGGTGATCGGCACCTGCTTGCCCGCTTTTACCGTCGCGTTCTCAACTTTGAGCTGCGCCGGCGTGTCGGACGGAAGCACGGTTATATTGCATGCCGTGGTTATACCGTTCGCGGCCGTGGCGCTTACCGCGGTCTCGCCGACGCCTCGCGCGGTCACGTTGCCCTCTTGGTCAACGGTCGCCACGCTCTCGTCGCCCTGCGACCATGTGATATTTTTGTATGTAGCATTGGAGGGTTTTATGACGGCTTTGAGCGGCACTGTTTTGCCTTCAACGATCTCGAGGCGGCTCTTGTTGAGCTTTATGTTTGTTACTTCAACGACGGGCTTCGGTACCGTGACGGAGCAGAATGCGATAAATTTACCCGCGTTTGTGTCGGATATTGCTTGGATAAGCGTTGTTCCCGGCGAGATCCCGGTCACTGTTCCGTCTGTCGTTACGGTCGCGATAGCGTTATTATTGGACTTAAACGTTATCGTTTTATCGGTGGCGTCAGCCGGTGTTACGGCCGCCTGAAGTTTTTTCTGCTCCTTTATGTTGACCGTCATTTGCTCGGTGTTGACACTTATGCCTGTGACATATACGGTCGGCTTTGTGACGTTTACCGCGCAGCTCGCGCTGAATCCGCCGTCGACCGTCGTCGCGGTTATCGTGACGCTGCCTTCCGAGATGCCCGTCACCATTCCGTTTTTGACATCGGCCACACCGGAATCGCTCGATGTCCAGATAATGTCTTTGTTTGTGGCGTTTGCGGGCTTCACCGTCGGAGACAGTATAAGCGATTTTCCTATATTCACCTCAAAGGGTATTCCGAACGCGTTGTTCGCGAGCTCTATTCCGGTTACCGGAACTTTTTGCTTTGCCACGGTTATACGGCATATGGCGTAGCACTGAGAATTGCTCGCCGATGTGGCGTATATCTGAGTGGTTCCCTCTGCGATACCCGTCACAAGGCCTTGATCGGAGACGGTCGCCACGCCGGGATTGAGCGTTGTCCATTTTATATTTTTGTTTGTCGCGTTTTCCGGCAAAACCGTCGCTTTCAGCTGCACTGTTTCGCCTATGCCGATGCCGGTCTCGCTCTTGTCGAGTGTTACGGAAGTCACCTTCACGGAATTGTCATACACGTTGATATCGCAGGCGCTTTCAAAACCTCCGTCCGCCGTTGCCGCGGTTATTCGCGCGTGTCCCACGGCCAGGGCGGTGAGCCTGCCTGTGTTTGCGTCAAAGCTTACCGTTTCGGGGTTCAGGTTTTTCCAGTTTACGGTTTTGTTTGTGGCATTATCCGGGGTTATGGTCGCGGTGAGAGTTGTCTCTTCGCCGACAACGAGATCCAGACTTGTTTTATTCAGGGTCATTCCCGTAACGCGCACCGCGTTGTCCGCGACTTGAACATTGCAGCTCGCGCTCAGACCGCCCGTCGAGGCGGTGATAACGGCGCTGCCCACAGCTTTTGCCGTGACCGTGCCGGTGTCCGAGACAGACGCTACCGAGCCGTTGCTCGACTTCCACAAGATCTTTCCGCTGTAATCCGCGGGAGTAACGGCGGCGTTAAGTCCGAAGGTCTCTCCCACCGCCAAAGTGAGCCCGGTTTGATTGAGAACTATGCTCTCCGGTCTGTTCTCGGCGCCCGCGAGAAGGTAGGGATAACCGTCGTTTATGTTCGAGTCGATGCCCCATGTGCTGTCAAAGTCCCAGCCCTCGTATGTGATCTTCATTTTCATGGCGAGAGTGCCCTTTGATTTTACGCCTGTAGAATCGCTTGAAAAGCCGCTTACATCTCTGTCATAATAGCAGTTTGATACTGTACCTCCATAATAACATATACCGCCTGTATAGTGACAGCTGCTAAAATTTACTACCGAATAACAGTTTTTGATACTGCCGTTGTTTCCGCCGCAAATGCTGCCGGCATAATAAGCCGAAACTTCACCGAAAACATAGCAATTTTCAATTGTTCCGTAATTATATCCGGCTATAATTCCGCCATAACCGCCATAATAAGAGGAAGCGACTTTTCCGCCCGGTTTTGTTCTGACACAAAGATTTTTTATTATTCCTTTATTTATGCCGAAAAAGCCGACATTATTTTTATTGGAATCGATATTCAATCCGCTTATCGTGTGACCCGCTCCGTCAAATGTTCCGCTGAAAACATTTCCGTTGAATTCTATCGGCTCTCGGTCCGACGTAAGCTCTATATCGTTTGTCAGCTTATATGAGTATGAGAGGAAATCATTCATCAGATCAAACTGATCCTCGGTCGATATCAAAAACGGGTCTTCCTTGGTTCCCGAGCCCCCGGAGAATATCTGGGTACCCGAGCCTCCGGAGCTGCTCTCGGCGCCCGCGAGAAGGTAGGGATAACCGTCGTTTATGTTTGAGTCAATGCCCCATGTGTTGTCAAAGTCCCAGCCCTCGTATGTGATCTTCATTTTCATGGCGAGAGTGCCCTTTGATTTTACGCCTGTAGAATCGCTTGAAAAGCCGCTTACATCTCTGTCATAATAGCAGTTTGATACTGTACCTCCATAATAACATATACCGCCTGTATAGTGACAGCTGCTAAAATTTACTACCGAATAACAGTTTTTGATACTGCCGTTGTTTCCGCCGCAAATGCTGCCGGCATAATAAGCCGAAACTTCACCGAAAACATAGCAATTTTCAATTGTTCCGTAATTATATCCGGCTATAATTCCGCCATAACCGCCATAATAAGAGGAAGCGACTTTTCCGCCCGGTTTTGTTCTGACACAAAGATTTTTTATTATTCCTTTATTTATGCCGAAAAAGCCGACATTATTTTTATTGGAATCGATATTCAATCCGCTTATCGTGTGACCCGCTCCGTCAAATGTTCCGCTGAAAACATTTCCGTTGAATTCTATCGGCTCTCGGTCCGACGTAAGCTCTATATCGTTTGTCAGCTTATATGAGTATGAGAGGAAATCATTCATCAGATCAAACTGATCCTCGGTCGATATCAAAAACGGGTCTTCCTTGGTTCCCGAGCCCCCGGAGAATATCTGGGTCTCAGCCGCGAGCTCTATCCCGAGGTCATCGGCCGCGGCTTCCTCCTGTTCCGTTTCCGCGGCGAACACGGCGCAGTTAAACAAAACCGCGGCCGAGCATATCACCGCAATTAATTTTTTGAATTTCATTTCGAAACACTCCCTTCTTAAATAATTATATATCTATAGTAAAGGTATTATAGCACACGCGGAATCTTTTGTCAAATAAAAAAACGCCCTGCGGGATATGTGATACGCACCCCAAAAGTGTTTAACTTTTGGGGTGCGTATCATGTCCGCGGGATTTTTTTAATCGGTGATGATCACGGTTTGCGCGGCGTCGTCCCAGCCGACATCGCAGTCAAACGCCTCGCTTACCGCTCGGACGGGAACCATTGTGCGGTCGCCTATCAGGCGGGCGGGCACGTCGAGAGTTATTTGCTTGCCGCCGGCGGTCATATAAGGAGAATCGATGGTTATAATTATTATTTTGCCGTCCTTCTCGGCGAGGGCGGCCTGCTCCTCACTGTTCCATAAAACGTTGGCTCCCAGCGCCTCAAATATGGCGCGCATCGGAACCAGCACGCGGTCGCTCTCCATAACGGGGTCTTGGTCAAAGGTGAGTTTTCTGCCGTTCAGCGTGACGCTGATCACCCGCGCGGCGGGCACATACTCCGGTTCGGCGCCGAACTGTATCGCTCCGCCCCTCTTGTAGAAGGTATACGTCTTTTCCTTTCCCGAGGCGGATATTTTCAGCGTGTGCGCTCCGTCCGTCAGCGCGGAAATATCAAGGTTGTAAATATACGGTATTTGATTTGACGAGTGTGTCCAGCCTCCGTCTATATAATAATTCACGGTAATGTCCGGCTGACCCGGCATATACGCCAGAGTATACAGCTTGACAAATCCGTTTTTTGCCGCGAGAGTTCCGGCGCTGTTCGCGGGCTGAAATACAAAGTCCGGTGAACCGTCCGCCGATCTGATATACGCGCCGCTGTTGGCCGCCTCTTTGTAAATATCCTTGGCGTACGGGTATCCGTCCAGATCGTATCTTGAGGTCTCGTCGGCGCGGTGGGTGTTGAAATAATTCACCATCTTGATCTGCGGATATTTCATAACCAGGTTCCACATAAAGCTGCGAAGCCTGGGCGCTGTCCAATAATCCGGAGTCGGGCCGCGGTCGGTGTTGGTCGCGACCCCGCCCTCGCTTATCATTATAGGCTTGTTTATGTTGTTGCGGCTCAGGAAATTCATAAACGGCTTTACTTTGTTGGTTGCCCAGGCGTAATCGCCCGTCATAAAGTACACGCTGTCCTTGTATGTGGTGTTGGGGTTGCCCAGAAAATACATCATGGAATAGCAGCTTATGCCGACCCAGTCAACATAAGCGTCGCCCGGATAGTAATATTCAAACGGTCGGTCAAGAGCGCCGATATCCATTGGCGACCATACCACGGCAAGGTTGGGATATGAATGTATCATGTCCGCGACTCTGCGAAAAACCTCGACATATTTGTTGGGGTCATTGCCGATCGAGGACTCATTCATCTCGTTGGCAAATCTCACAAACATGGGTTTATTATAGCTGTTCAGCGTTTGCAGCACCGAGTCGACCCACGAATAGTCGACCGAATCCAGGTCGGATATTGTCCAGCCCGCCATGACTACGGAATTTCCGTTTTCGGTCATTCTGTCTGCCGGATAATACAGGTCGTCCTGATTCATGTTGTCGATATATGTCAGATAGCAGCCCACCGGCGCGAACTCTTCCGATGTCTCGGCTATCATTCCCAGATAAGCGCCGCCGCGTGGCTCGAACTTCGCTCCGTAAAACGGGGCCGACTGAACAGCGCCCTCGGCGTAAAGCTCAAAATCGGTTTGGTTTACCATGTTTTCACGCTCCCGAAGCAGAGCTCCCCAGTCGGGTTCGGGAAAGCTGAACGCGAAAGCCGGCGCGGCGCAAAGAAGCGTCATGCTCAGCAGCATCATCGCCGCTATAATTTTATTTTTCAATTAAATCACCTCGTATGTTTAGTTTTTGAAATATTATACACTATAATTCGCGGGATTTCAAGGAATTTTTATTATTTGATAATTATTTTATAAAATTGGTCATATGACAAAAAAATAACTTGTAATATATGTTAATATATGTTAAAATAATAATAGAATAATATGCAATCTGCTAAAACGGAGGAAGGCTATGGGAAATGTATTAATGTACGTATGGCTTTTGGTGGGTTTTGTGCTGCTCATCAAGGGCGCGGATTTTTTTGTTGACGGCACATCGTCGATCGCGAGACTGCTCAAGGTACCGAGCATTGTGGTCGGTCTTACCATCGTCGCTATGGGCACCAGCGCGCCCGAGATGGCGGTGTCGGTGTCAGCGGCGCTCAAGGGCAGCAACGATATAGTTATCAGCAATGTGCTGGGTTCCAATTTGTTCAACCTTTTGGTTGTTGCCGGCGGCTGCGCGGTGATAAAAAATCTGCCCGTTTCAAAGGACCTGAAAAAACGCGATTTTCCGTTTTCTATTTTGATCGCTCTGCTGCTTCTTCTGTTCATAGTTGACAGTCTGTTTTTGGGCGGCGGACAATTCATGATCGGCAGGATCGAGGGAACAATATTGTTTGCTCTGCTTATCGCGTATCTGATATATCTGGTGTTCGCGGCGATGAAAAACAGGACCGAGGGCGGCGATGAGATCAAGGTCATGTCGCCTCTTAAAAGTATTATTTTCACGATCATCGGGATCGCGGGTATAGTTATCGGCGGCGATATGACCGTTGACGCGGCGACCGATATAGCAAAAGCCTTCGGCCTCAGCGACGTTATCATAGGCCTCACGATCCTGGCGGTCGGCACGTCTCTTCCGGAGCTGGTGACCTCGCTTGTCGCCACCCGAAAGGGCGAAAACGATCTGGCGATGGGCAACGTTATAGGATCGAATATTTTCAATATTCTGGGCGTTGCGGGACTTTCGGGAGCTATCAGCCCTTATAAAGTCGGAAGTCTTTCGATCATAGACCTTTGTCTGTTTCTGAGCTTCAGCGTTATCGTGTACATAGTGGTGCGGGCGCGCAACAAGATCGAGCGGCTGCCGGGTATCTGCATGGTGCTGATGTACGCGGCGTATATGGTTTACGCGGTTATGAGAGAGATCATGTAAAAGAGGTGCGTTATGAAAAGAAAAACATTTTATATAATAGCGGCGATATGGTTCGTGCTGCTGATAATAGCGGCGGCGGGCAGCTTTTTGCCCGGCGCGGACGCGGTGAAACAGGCCGAGGTGCGCAAATATTTAATGTTTGTTGTGGTTATCGGCGCGCTGTGTCTGATGCTGATCCGCAGAAAAGTTAAATAAAAATTTTTGCGGCGCGGTTAAAAACCGCGCCGCTTGCTGCGTTTATTTATTTTACCAACGCGTCCGCCAGAGCGTTTAACGCTTCCACCGTTTCGGGCTTCACGGATGATTTGACGGTAACGATCGGCTCGATTATCTCGATGCCTTTGAGGCTTTCCATCGCGGCCTTGATTTTTTGACCCGCCGAGGGGGCCCAGGTGCCGTTTTCGATTATGCCGACCTTGCGGTTCCTGTAGGTCTTTGCGATAAGATGGTGGATAAACTCGTCCGCCGGAGTGAAGATGCCGCCGTCGTATGTGGGCGAGGCGATAACCAGACGGTCGTAGCGGAACGCGTCCTCAACGCACTCGGCCCAGTCGTCGCGCGCCAGATCGGCGATCGAGACTTTTTCCGCGCCCTTTTCCTTGAGCAGCTCCGCCAGCTTTTCGGCGGCCTTTTTTGTGTTGCCGTAGATCGAGGCGTAGGCGATAAACACGCCGCGGCTCTCGGGCTCGTACTTGCTCCAGGTGTCGTAAAGGCCGATGTAGTGGCCGAGGTCCTCTTTGAGGATCGGGCCGTGGAGCGGGCAGATGATTTGAATGTCGAGGGCGGCCGCCTTTTTAAGCAGCGCCTGGACCTGCGCGCCGTATTTGCCGACTATGTTGAAGTAGTAGCGTCTGGCCTCGCAGTCCCAGTCCTCGTCGGTGTCAAGCGCGCCGAACTTGCCGAATCCGTCGGCGGCGAACAGAATTTTTTCCGAGCTCTCGTAGGTCACCATGACCTCGGGCCAGTGTACCATCGGCGCCATAACGAACGTCAGAGTGTGGCTGCCGAGCTCAAGGGTATCGCCTTCCTTTACAACGACCTTGCGGTCCTCGATATCAATGTCAAAAAATTGGTCGATCATCACAAAGGTCTTGGCGTTGCCCACGATCTTCATGTCGGGATATTTTTCCGCGGCGGCCTTGATGCTCGCCGAATGGTCGGGCTCCATGTGCTGGACCACCAGATAGTCGGGGGATTTGCCGCCCAAAACCTCGTCGAGATTGCCGAGCCACTCGTCGCACGCGCGCTTGTCGACCGTGTCCATGACCGCGGTTTTTTCGTCCATGATAACATAAGAGTTATACGCCACGCCGTTGGGGATTATATACTGACCCTCGAACAGATCGAGGTCGTAATCCTGAACGCCGACGTATTTGACCGAGTCGGTCACAATAATATCACTGTATTTCATAAATTTGCACCTCCAAAAAATTCTTTTTCTATTATACCACTATTTTTTCAAAGGTCAATATTTTTTTGAAATAAATTACAGCGCTCGCGTGAAAAAAGACGGCCGCGGCGCGTGAAAATGCGCGCCGTCCGATGGGTGGGAATTGTGACTAAATAATTCCGAAAAAACGGCGTATTTTCGGCACTTTTCAGCGCGGAAAAACTTTGAAAAATTTTAAAAAAATGTTGCGTTAAAAAAACCGTTATGGTATAATTATAAAAGTGAAATATTTACCTGAAACAAGAGAAAAATCGGAGTGCGAAAGGAAAGTTTTTATGAAATTTATTTGCAGCAGAGACGCGTTAAACGCGGTGATAACCGACGCTTCAAGAGCGGTTTCGACCCGCTCCAGCATGGCGGTCCTTGAGGGAATTTATTTAAAGGCCGAGGCCGGCGGACGGCTCACGGTAACGGGCAACGATCTGGAAATAGCCATAGAGTCGGTCATAGAGGCGGACGTGCGCGAGCCGGGCGAGGTCGTTTTAAACGCCAAGCTTCTCGCGAGGATCGTTGCGGCTTCGGGCAGCCCTTCGGTTTCGGTCGAGACCGATGAAAACAATTTGACGCTTATAAAGGCGGGCAACGCCAAGATCGAGATCCCCGGTATCCCGGCCGACGATTTTCCCGATCTGCCCAGAGTTGACGAGGAATACTCGGTGAGCCTTCCCGCGGCGGTGCTCAAAAATATGATAGAGACCACGGCGTTCGCGGCGGCCAAGACCGACAACGATCCCACCAGGACCGGCGCGCAGCTTAAAATAATGAGCCACGGACTGTCGATGGTCGCGCTGGACGGCTACAGGATAGCGAAGCGCAGCGTGAGCCTTGAGGGCGAGTTTGAGCCTAAGGAAATGATCATACCCGAAAAGTCGCTGACCGAGCTGGCGAGGATCATAGGCGATGCCGATGATGAGATAAAGGTAATAGCCGCGCCCGGCCACGCCATGTTTATAATAGACAACTGCCGCATGGTGACGCGGCTGATCGAGGGCGCCTACACCAACTACGAGAGGATCATACCGACGTCGTTTGAGCTCGAGTTCGAGTGCTCGACCGCGATGATCGCCGAGTCGGTTCGCAGAGCGTCGCTTATCATTATAAACGACGTTATCAAGGGCCCCATCAAGTTCACCATAACCGACGGCAACATCAACGTTTCGTGCGCCACGGCGGCCGGCTCGGTCGACGACAACATAGCTGTCGAGACGCCGCCCGACACGATGCTGGAGATCGGATTCTATAACAGATATTTGCAGGACGTGTTCAGCGTGGTGCCCGATGATGAGATAGTGATGAGGTTCAACAAGAGCGTTAACCCGCTTATAATAACACCCAAGGAGGGCGACGATTATATGTACATGATCCTGCCCATCAGACTGAGAAGCTCCTACTAAACGCGGCGGATGAGAGCGAATAAACTGAGGCTTGAAAACTTCCGCAATTACGAAAAGCAGGAGATAGAGTTCGGAGCGGGCATAAACGTGATATACGGCGACAACGCTCAGGGCAAGACCAATATTTTAGAGGCGGTGCATATATTCTCGCTGGGGCGCTCGAACCGAACCGGCAAGGACGGAGAACTGATCCGCCACGGCGAGAGCGGCGCCAAGATCGGGCTTGACTTTAACGCCTACGACCGCGACAGCGTTTTTGAGATAGAGCTGAGCCGCGGCCGCCGCAAGAGCATAACCTACAACGAGATACCCGTTCGAAAAAACAGCGAGCTTTTGGGTAAGTTCAACGTCGTTTATTTCGGGCCCGAGCTCATGGGCTTGGTGAAGGAAGGCCCGCGGGGCAGACGGCGGAACCTTGATATGCTGATAAGTCAGCTCAGACCGAACTATTTTTCGGCGCTGTCGAATTTGCGCAAGGTGGTCGACAGCAAGAACGCCCTTCTCAGAATGCCCGAGCCGAACGCCACGCTGCTTGAGATCATGAACGAGAAGCTGGTCGCCTACTCGACCGAGATAATCGGGTATCGCATAGAGTTTTTGAGCAGGCTCGAAAAGCTCTCGGCGGAGATCCAAAATGAGATATCCGGCGGAAGTGAGGAGCTTACGATAAAATATATGTCCTGCGCGGGCAGGATAGGCCTTGATAAAAAATACGGCCGCGCTGAGATAGAGGCCGCGCTGCGCGACAAGCTCAAAGCCGCCGCCGCGAGAGAGTCGGAGTACCGCGAGACGGTTGTCAGCCCCCACCGCGAGGATATAGTCTATGAGATAAACGGCAAGGACGCGCGCTCGTTCGCCTCGCAGGGGCAGCAGAAAACGATCGTTCTGGTGCAGAAGCTGGCGGAGGTCCGCCTTATAAAAGACGAGATAAGCGAGACGCCCGTACTGCTGCTTGACGATATAATGAGCGAGCTTGACAAAAACCGCCGCAGGTTTGTGCTGAAGAGCATAGACGATATGCAGATAATAATCACCTGCACCGATCTTGAGGAATTTTCCGAGAGCATGGAAAGCGGCGGAGATATCAGCAAGATATATGTGAAAAACGGCTCCGCGGAGCGGCTGTCGTAAATAAATCAACAAACAAAAAAGGAATGGTTATATGTACCTTCATCTGGGAAAAAACACCGCGGTCGATACCGACGATATTATCGCGATACTGGACATGGACAACCTGACTATCGCCAAAAATTCCAGAGAATTTTTGCGCAGAGCGCAGGACAACGGCTCGGTGATAACCGTGGCGGAGGATGTGCCCAAGTCTGTGGTGCTGGTGCGGCAGAACCATGTCAACAAGGTGTATATAACCAATATCTCATCAAGAGCGCTGGCGGGCAGAGCCGAAAGAATAAACGACTACTCGGCCTACGCTCTGCCGGACTTTAAGTTTTAAACGGACACAAACCCTATCGTCTCCGCCTTGCCCGGGCGGAAGGTCGGTTCAGATAAATATTTTGGGCAGAAAGGCAAACAAGTTATGCAGGAAGAACAACATATCACAAGCGTTCCGATAGAGGAATCATACGACGAGAATCAGATACAGGTGCTTGAGGGTCTTGAGGCGGTCAGAAAAAGACCCGGAATGTATATCGGCTCTACCACATCGCGGGGACTTCATCATCTGGTTTACGAGATAGTCGACAACTCGATCGACGAGGCTCTGGCGGGATTCTGCACCGAGATACTGGTCGAGATCGAGCCGGATAACTCGATAACCGTTATCGACAACGGCCGCGGAATACCCACCGGTATCCATCCCAAAATGGGAATACCGGCGGTCGAGGTGGTGTTTACCCAGCTTCACGCGGGCGGAAAGTTCGGCGGCGGCGGATACAAGGTGTCGGGCGGTCTCCACGGCGTCGGCGCGTCGGTCGTTAACGCGCTGTCGGAGTACCTTGAGGTCTGGATAAGAGACGGCGAGCACGTTCACTATCAGAAGTACGAGCGCGGAAACAGCTGCGGAAAGCTCAAGGTGGTCGGCGACACGACAGAGACCGGAACCAAGGTCCACTTTAAGCCCGACCCCGAGGTTTTCGAGGACTTGGTCTACGATTACGACATCCTGCGCCGCAGGCTCCGCGAGCAGGCTTTCCTTAACGCGGGCATAACGATAATCCTGCGCGACAAACGCGAGGACGCTCCCGAGGACAAAAAAGAAATAAAGCTGAGATACGACGGCGGAATCCGCGAGTTTGTTGAGTTTTTGAACCGCAACAAGGAGCCCATACACCAAGAGGTCATCTATGTCAACGCGGTTCGCGAGACCTGTGAGGCGGAGGTCGCCATGCAGTACAACGACGGCTACAGTGAGATGATAATCAGCTTCGCCAACAACATCAACACCACCGAGGGCGGAACCCACGAGACCGGCTTCAAGTCGGCGCTCACCAAGGTCATAAACGACTACGCCCGAAAGAACGGCATGCTCAAGGAGAGCGACGCAAACCTAAAGGGCGAGGACACCCGCGAGGGTCTCGCGTGCATAATCAGCGTCAAGGTCACCGAGGCGCAGTTTGAGGGACAGACCAAGACCAAGCTGGGCAACAGCGAGATCAGAAACGTCGTTGAGAAAATGATAAACGAAAAGCTGACCGAGTTTTTTGACGAGAATCCGTCGATCGCCAAAACTATCGTCGACAAGGCGCTGACGGCCTCCCGCGCACGCGAGGCGGCAAAGCGCGCCAGAGAAAACACCCGCCGCAAGTCGGCGCTTGAGAGCAGCTCGCTGCCGGGAAAGCTGGCCGACTGTTCGGACCGCGACAATACCTACACCGAGATATACATCGTCGAGGGTGACTCGGCGGGAGGCTCGGCAAAGCAGGGCAGAGACAGACGGTTCCAGGCGATACTTCCGCTCTGGGGCAAGATGCTCAACGTCGAAAAGGCCAGGATAGACAAAATATACGGAAACGACAAGCTGACGCCCGTTATAACCGCTCTCGGAGCGGGACTGGGCGACGAGTTTGATCTCGAAAAGCTGAGATACGGCAAGGTGGTTATCATGGCAGATGCCGATGTGGACGGCGCTCATATCAGAACGCTGTTGCTGACGTTCTTTTTCAGATATATGCGTCCGCTGATCGAGGACGGGCATGTGTATATAGCACAGCCGCCCCTTTATAAGATCAGCAAGGGCAAAACCGACCGCTACGCCTATTCGGACGACGAGCTTCAAAAGATACTGTCCGAGATGGGCGACGGCAGAGCGCCCACAATACAGCGCTATAAGGGTCTGGGCGAGATGAACCCCGAGCAGCTTTGGGAGACCACCATGAACCCCGAGACACGCATCATGCTGCGCGTTGATCTCGACGACGCGCGCCAAGCCGACGAGACGTTCACTATCCTTATGGGCGACAAGGTCGAGCCCCGCCGCCAATTCATAGAGGACTACGGCACGTCGGTAATTAATCTTGATATATAGAGGCATATAAAATCAATTCGGAGGCGGAGTTATGATTTTGATTGAAAAAACCGGAGTGATGAATTTTGAGGGAGCGCTCCGCGGAGCGCGGAATCCTATGAACAGCTGGGCCAGAAGCGACAGTAAATATGACGAAAAGGGCAGATACGCGCTCGGCCCCAACGATCTTGATCTGGCAAAGCGTTTGTGCAAAGCGGGCAGCGATCACCGCAAATTCATACGCCAGATAATCGTGAGCGTTGACATCACCGCGCCGCTTTACTGGTGGAAGGAATTTGACACCTACAAGGTGGGCACCGTGGCGAACTCGACCAGCACCATGCACAAAATTCACGCCAAGCCCTTTGAGCACAAAGATTTTTCGTGCGAAAAGCTGAGCAAGTCGGCCATGGAGGCCTTCACCGCCTATATGGAGTTCCTGGAGCTCAAGCGCAGGCATTTTGTCGAGACCAAGGACAAGGCGGACTGGGACGATATTATCCAGCTGCTGCCCTCGTCGTATAATCAGAAGCGCACGGTCACGATGAATTATGAAAATCTGCTCAATATGTATTTTGCCCGCAGGAACCACAAGCTCAGCGAGTGGCGGGAATACTGCGACTGGATACTGACCCTGCCCTACACAAAGGATCTGTTTTTGGAAGAGGGCGAAACCGCCGAAAATTGATTTTAGATCATGAAGGATTTATTTGAGATAAAAAAAGTTAACATACATTTAAAAACGGAATTCGGTCCCGTTGTGAGCCTTAAGCACGAGTTCGCGCTTAGGGCTCGCGGCGAGGACTTTTTTACCGCGCGGATATTATTCAGTCTGCCGAAAAACTCGGTCATATCCGCCTTTGAGATAAGCGGCGGAAAATTTAGGGTAAAAAGCGAGCTGAGCCGAGCCGCGGCGAAATCGGGCGCGTCGATCGTCCAAAAAGGGCCGCGGCTTTATGAGTTGTCTGTAAGCGGTCTGCCGGCGCGCGGCGGGGAATTTTCGGTGAGCGTTTGCTCCGCTTCGATAATGGAATACGACCGCGCGGACGATGAGTATTATATCGACCTGCCCCTTTACACAGAAAACGGAGGCGGAGAAAAAACCGCCGACATAGAGGCGCGGCCGCGTTTTTCCGTGACCGCGTTTTTGGGTGGCGGATACGGCGCGCCGTTAAACGGCGCGAGCGCTATGAAGCCCGTTGTGTGGAACGGGCGGAGCGGAACGGTCTTGTTTTCCGAACCGAAGGCGGGCGGCGATTTCAGACTGCGGATGTCCGATCCCGACAAAAGAAATATCGGATATATAAGCAAAAAGCCGGGCGGCGGATTTTACTGCATGTATGTCATACGCTCGGGACTTGAAAATTTAGCGGGCGAAAAAGCTCTCGCGATAAGGGAATACGCGCCCGGGACGTTTTATATGGTGCCGCGGATCTACCGCGGTCAATATCCCCTTATCATAACCCTCGGCTCCGAGACCGCGTTTCCCGACAGGTTTTACGCGGAGGGCGGCGGAGCCGAGCGCGAAATAGTTATCGACGAGTTTATTAAAGTCAACAATAAAGAGATGGCCCGCGCCTTCGCCGCGCGGACCATAGACGCGATGTACGGAATGATAGGGGCGCGCAGCCTTGGAGAGCTGAGCGCCGAATCCGTCATAAAGCTCAAAAAGCAGGCCGCCGCGCTGGCGTTTGAGACCGAAACGCTGTGCCCCGAAAACAGCTGCGTGATAGAATACGCCGGTTCGGGAGTTCCGGAAAAAACGGTCACCGTTTCTATGTGGCGCGAGGGAATCGCGCTTCCCGGGCGCGGAGCGCTTTCGGACACGGGCTTTACCACTGCGGCGCAGGCCGAAAAGATCGTTCGCGCCGCGTGCGCCGCGCTGCTGCAATGCGTGAGGACGGACGGCTCGATCGCCGATCCCGGAGAGGAAAACCCGAGAGCCGCCGCCGCGCAGACCGCGTACGCGGCAGCCGCGCTCGATTCGCTTAGATTTACCGCCTGCGCCGAGCTTTCGGCGATCGCCTGCGAATTTTTGTCAAAAAACGGCATGAGCCGCGACGTCGTGCCTGTGGTTTACGACAGTCTCAGTTTGAACCACTGCGGCGATATTCTGCGCCGCCAAAGCGTCAGGGAAATATCGCGGCTGATACTTTCGATAAAGCGGGGACTCAGGATAAGCTTGAGTTAGGCAGCGGCGCCCGGCTCCAGCTTTACGCAGACCACAGTCATATCGTCGTTTTGAGCGTTGTTGTCTTTGCCGCGGCGCACAGCCTCGTCGAGTATGAGCTGCGCCAGCTCCCCGGGCGACATGTCGATATCAATATGCTCAACCATTTCTTTTATCCATGGGTTGTCCGGCGGAGAGGTCACGCCGTCGCTGGTCATGACGACTATCGAGCCGTTTTCGAGCGTTCTGGCAAAGGCCTCTATATCGCCGATCGGCACGATACCTATGGGCAGCGAGGCGGCTCTGACCGTTTCGGTGTAGCTCGGGTGCTTGATATAGCTGGGCTCGGCGCCGTTTTTTATAAATTCGATCTGTCCCGTGTACAGGTCGATTATGCACATGTCTATCGTGGCGAAAACGTCGCGGGCCGATTTCATTACCATTATTGAATTCACAAGCTTTACCGCGATTTTTTTGTCAAAGCCCGCGTCCAGAAAGCTGCTCAAAAGGCTGACGATCGCTCCGCTCTCAAGGGCGGCGCCGTGTCCCGTTCCCATTCCGTCGCTTATGGTAACGGCCAGCTTTCCTCCGCTCAGATAATCGGTAAAATGTCTGTCGCCGCATTCCGCGCCCGCTCCGAGCGACGCGATCCCGACAAGCGGCTCGAAGCCCTCAAGCTGGCAGAATCTTATTTTGCATTTGTTTTCCTTTTTGTTTTCGCACAGGTTATACGGAGTCGAGACCGAGATCCCCAAAACCTGCTTTATGGCCGACTTGATCTTGCTTCGGCAGGCCGAAAAATCGGCGCAGCCCGTGACCCGGATCTCGACCGTGTATTTTTGGTTTTTGCCGCACACAACGTCGACCCTTTCGGCGCTCACACCCATGTCCGAAAGCTTCAGCTTGAGCTCGTCCGCCGCGTCTATGTCAAAAGTGCTTTCGCCGCAAATTTCATCCGAGGCGTTTTTTATTATCTCGGATATTCCTTTAAACTGTTGAGAGTTCAGCTCGCGGCTCTCCTGAAGCTTGTGTTTCCATGTGGTGTTTATTTTGTATATCTCAAACAGGCGGTTGATCTCGGAGATCAGCGGCAAAAGATGCACGCATTTATCCGAAAACGATCTCGGCACGTCTCCGCGCAGCAGAAATCCTTTGCGCTCCATTATCTCCAGGAATTTGAACATGGCGGCGTAGGTAGAGGAAAAATCCTTTTCCCAGCAGAATCCCGCTCGCTCGCAGTTTTTGCATATGCGGTCGGCGGCGGTGTCAAACATCAGCGCGATCTCGGTCATGTCGGTGTTGTCCGGCCCGTCGGATATTTCGTCAAAGGTGGAGGATATGTCCATAAAAGAATCTGATATGCAGTTCAGCTTATCTTTGACATATTGTCTGAAGCGTTTTGTCTCGTCTTTCTTGCGCATGTCAAAATCAACTATTCTTTCGGCGGACATTATCACCCGGCGCGGGATTAAGCAGACCAAAAGCGCCGCGGGAATGATCTCGTATATATTCGGCAGATGCTCGTATCCCGCGGGGATTCCCAGATACAAAAGAGACGCGCCGCCGAACAGACAAAGGGCGAGACATATGATTTTTTTGCCGAATTGCGCGGCGATACCCAGAATCAGGCCGCACAGTGCGAACATGGCCGTGTAGTCGGGAAAGCTGCCCGACAGTCCCAAAACTATTCCGGCAAGAATACCGCTCACGGCGCAGCGAGTGATGTTTTTTCCGGTAAGGGCTATGATCCCCAGAAACAGACACGCGAGAAAGTTTGAAAGATTGAAAATATTGAACACGGTCAGATATCTTGTGCTGAGCAGAACGATCCCGGCCACAACGCAGAGACATATTTTCTCGTCGAGCAGCAGGCCGCGGCTCATAAAGCCTCCGCTCAGCAGCACGCCGCGGCAGCGGTCAAATACAAGAACGCCCATCAGCATCAGCGTAACGTCGCAAAAGATCAAGATCAGTCCCGCCGCCGTGAAGCCGACAAGAAACAGCATCGCGGTCTCGCAAAGGAACATTGCCGCTCCCGCGGCTGCGCATATAAAGTAGACCGACAAATTATCGCTGCGCTTGAGCACAAAAAGCGTAGTCTCAAACAAAACGCAGGCGGACACGCAGGCTATAGCGCGGTATAAGTCCAGCATCAGTATGTATCCCGCGCAGACCAGGAGCAGATTCAGCACGCTTTTCAGTGAAAATTTTCGGTCGATCGTCAAAAAAGACAGTCCGAACGGCGCCAGGCCGCTGACGGGCATGGCTCCCGCCAAAAATATTCCCAACATTCTGAGCGGCACGTCCCAAAGCCGTATGTCGATTTTTTTGCGCTCTTTCGCAGGAACGACCTCAAGCGCCGTGTTCACGGGCACAAGTTTTGTGTTTCTCATTATAATACCTCCGTAACTTCAAGGCTAGCGCCTTATTTTTCATTTGTTTTACAAAAATATTATAATAAAGTAACATAAAGAAATTTGTCAAAACAGGGAGATGATTTAAAAAAATATAAAAAATTCCCCCGACCTTTGCGGATCGGGGGAATAAATTTTTATTTATTTTATAAGTTTTTCGAACTTGGCATGCATGAATCGGGCCTTGGAGCCGGGGATCAGGAAATAATATACCGATCCGGCGTTTACATCAATTTGGCAAAGCTCTTTTTTGCCGGTTTCGTCTATAATGTCGGAATACAGATTATTCGCAGCCGGATCCTGTGTTCCCTCAAGGACCGCGTAGAATACCGAGGGGTTTTGGTTTGCCGGTTTGGGGTCAACGCCGTAGGCGTGTATCGTGATCCTTCCGTCCTCGGGAGCCGCGAATTTCATCGCGCAGCCTATGGCGGCTCCGTTTTCCCATCTTCCGTTTGTTTTGCTGGTCAGAGCAAAGCTTGCGCTAAAACCGTCAGAAAAGGTTTTAGAATCCGACATGGTTCTTTCCAAGGTTATCATTGAGGTGAGACCGGGCATATATTCATATCCGGCGGGCTCTTTTTCCTCGCCGTTTTTAGCGGTCCACTCACTGACCGTTTCGTATTTCGGCTCGGACGGCGTCACATATTTTTCGAATTTTGCCGCTTGATATCTGGTTTTTGATCCGCTGATATAGAAGTAATATGTGCTGCCCGCCTCAACGTCTATCACGCACATTTCACGCTTTCCTGTTTCGTCAATAATATCCGAGTATAGATTATCGGCCGATGGATCGGCAACGCCTTCTTTTACGGCGTAGAATACCGCGGGAGGTTTGTCGGGCGCTTTGGGTTCAACTCCGTAAGCGTAGAGCGTAAATCTGCCGCTTTCGGCAGCGGTGTATTTCATGGCGCAGCCCGTGGCTTTGCCGTCTGCCCATTTGCTGTTGGTCTCTTTGCAGGTTATGGCAAAATTATGAGTAAAGCCGTCCGCGTAAACTTTAGTATCGGACATTGTGCGTTCCAAGGTTGTCGTTGCCGAGAGACCGGGCATAAATTCATATCCCGCTGACTTGGTCTCATCGCCGCTTGCCGCTTTCCATTCGTTCACAAGCTCAAGAGTCGGCTGCGTTGAGGGTTCCGCTGTTGGCTCGGGCTCGTTTACCGACGGGTCATAGTCCTGCGCGTCGGGATCGTACTCGGGATCCTGAACATAGCTCTTGTCGGCCAGCGCGTTGGCGTATGCCTCAAGATTGGTATAGCCGCTTGCGGATAAGGCGAGACCGTCATCGGCGTTATTTTTGTCAAGGCCGTTTTCGTCCTCCCATTTGTTGGGCATTCCGTCTCCGTCGCTGTCTTTGGATTTGGTTCCGGTGAGAACGGGGTATCCGCCAACATCGGAGGGCGAGTTGATTATGCCGTAGGTCGTGTCGGTCTTCATAACGCCGTTATCATCATAGTCCTTGACTATTTTTATTCCCGTGCGGTTCTTGGTGTCGTCTATAACTCTTTGGTCCGCGGAATCGCGCGCGATGCTGGCGCCCGCACTTTCAAGCACCGATTGATAGGCTTCTTCGGCGGTTTGGGTCATGACAGGATAATCGTCTTCGAACTTAAAGTGAACCGCCTTCGCTTCGTCGGTTATGTTATTCTTTGTCCAAACGTATTTTTTGGATATTTTGCTGTCCTCGTCAACTCCTTTTGAGTTGTCGGCGGTGACATCGGCGTTTCCGTCAACATAGTTTCCGTCAACATAGATGTCGGTGCTCCACGGAGAGGTGATGTCATTGCCCGTGGAGGTGGTCTGGAATATCCTGCTTTTCACGCCGCTTGACGTTGACGGGCCGTATTTGTAGTAGCTGTTTATTATGTTCGCTGCCGCGGCGCCCTGTCCGCCGTACGCCGAGTTGCCGCCCCAGTTGTAGATAACGTTGTTTCGAAGATCGGTCAGGCTTGTTTGTTTGCTCATGTCGTAATCGGGTTCGCCCACAAACGGACCCTCGGCGATCCTCGGGTTCCTGCTGTCGTGATGCGCCAGCAGATTGTGGTGGAAGCTGGCGTTTGTGCCGCCCCAGATTCCCGCGTAGCCGTGGGCTTCCTTGGCGTGGACCGAGTGCTTGAGGCTCTCGGCGACTATGCACCACTGCATGGTAAAGTCGGTAACCTCATAGAACGAGGCGCATTCGTCAACGCTCCAGCTGAACGAGCAGTGGTCAACGATTATATTGTGTCTGCCGCGGCTTCCGATCGTGTCCTCTTCCATAGTCTTTTCGTCGCCCATTCTGAATCTCATGTAGCGCAGAATAACGTTGTTTCCGGTGATCGTTGTGTTGCAGTTTTTTACGCACACGCCGTCGCCGGGTGCTGTCTGGCCCAAAATCGTCAGATTGTCCGCCTTGATCGTCAGCGTGTCGGAAAGTTCAATGTTTCCCGCGACATCGAACACGATTATCCTGTTCGGCTGAGAGACCGCGTCGCGGAACGTGCCGTAGCTGCCGTCGTCGGTCAGCTTGTAAACGTGGTAAACCTCGGGCTTGTCTCCGCCTCTGGCGCCTGTCGTCCACATTCCGCCGCCCTCGGCTCCCGGAAAAGCGGGCAGCTTGTCAAACACCGCCGCCACGGGTTCTCCGTAAGGCGCGATCGAATTATCCGACCAGAGATAGCATTTGACGCCGTACGAAGCACCGTTCAGTTTTGCAGATACAGCCGTTTCGCCGCCGCTCGGCACGGTCTTGATCTCGGCGTCCGCAACGTAATTGCCTTTGTATACGGCCGCGATGAACATAACGTCGGAACCGCTTGTGTTCATGACCTTTGCCGAAACGGTGTTTCCCGAAACCGTCGGCTCCGATGTGTAATAAACCGCCGTGTCCGCGGCAAATACCGGCACATAAACAGCCGAAAGCGCCACGCACAGTATGACGAGCCAAACAACAAAGCTCAGTTTTTTGATTTTCATAAACATCCCTCTTTTTGCGAAAATAATATGTGTATATTATACCGCATTTTTGTTATTTAGTCAATAACCAATACGCGTCTCGGCATACGATTGTTTTTATTTTAAAACACAATAATTTTTAAATTAGGTGAAAGATTATATTTTAGAAGAATTTAGAAGAAAATTAGAAGAATTTAGATGAATTTATGAGAAAATAAGATGAATTTAGAAGAAAAATTATAAAATTAGAAGAAAATTAGATAAAATTAGAAGAAAATTAGAAGAATAATTCTTGACTTTTTCGCCTAAAATATGTATAATTAAATAAAACGAGGAGGTGATCCGATGGTTGAAAACGAGTTAAAAGATCTTGTCGCCGAGATATTAAAGCAAAAATGCGAGAATAATTATATTGAGGTAAAGGCGGCAAAAGAAGGCTGCCCGAAAATTATTGACACATTATCCGCTTTTTCCAATCAAAGCGGCGGAGGAAAAATTGTTTTCGGGATCGACGAAAATTATGAGATCTGCGGAGTGTACAGCGCCGATGATCTGCAAAAGAAGATAATGGAGCAGAGCCTTCAGATGGTCCCGCAGGTGCGGCCCCTATGCACTACGGCTAGGTTTGGCGACAAGCTTGTCGTTTGCGCCGAAATACAGGAAATAGATAATTTTGAAAAGCCGTGTTTTTACGGCGGAGTGGGGCGCATGAAAGGCTCGTACATCAGAGTCGGCGACGGCGACCGCAAAATGAACGAGTATGAGGTTTACAGCTACGAGGCGTTTAAAAGGTCGATCCGCGATGAGCTTCGGACCGATTTTAACGCGGAGGGAGAAGATCTTGAGTCCGAGTCGTTCGACAGATATATGACTATCTTGAGGGAGAAAAAGCCCAATCTGGCCGAGCTTCCCGAAAAAAAGCTGATGCGGCTCCAAAGTCTCGAGGTATCGGGAAAGCCGACGCTGGCGGCGATAATGCTGTTTTGCGATTATCCGCAGGCGTTTTTTCCGCAGCTTTCGATCGCCGCGGTGGTTGTGCCCGGAACTCAAAAAAGCGCATCGGGCTCGGTCGGCGAGCGGTTCATTGACAACGCGAGGCTTGAGGGAAACATTCCGCAAATGCTTGACGCGGCTGTGAGCTTTGTTCGCAGGAACATGAAAACGCGGACTATCATCGAACCGAACACGGGTAAGCGGGCCGACAGAACCGAGTATCCCGTTGTCGCGCTCAGGGAGCTTATCTTAAACGCGCTGATACACAGGGATTACAGTGTTCACACCGAAAATTCGCCTATCGTTATAGAAATGTACAGCGACAGGTTTATGATCGAAAACCCGGGCGGACTGTACGGAAGGATGACTCTCGACAGATTGGGTGAGATGTCCGCCGATACCAGAAATCCCGCGATCGCCAACGCTATGGAGGTCATGGAGCAGACCGAGAACAGATTCAGCGGCATACCGACTATCAGGAACGCGATGAAGGAATTTATGCTGCCCGAGCCGCTTTTTGAAAATGACCGCGGCGTTTTCAGAGCTACTTTGTATAACAGGGTCGAAGTCGAAACGACCGAGTCAGAAACACGGGTCCCCTATGAGGCGGAAGTTCTTGAGTTTTGCAAAAAGCCCAGGAGCCGCGCCGAGCTTGAACAGCGGTTTAAGGGTATGATATCCATAGCGTATCTTATGAGAATGACAGTACGGCCGTTGGTTGATCGGGGGAAACTTAAAATGACGCTCCCCGAAAAGCCGAAAAGCAAAAACCAAAAATACTACAGTTAACAAAAAGGGCTGCCCGAAGGCAGCCCTTGAGTTTTGCATTATTCGGAGTAATCCTCCGCGGCCTTTCTGAGATAGGTCTTGTATCTGTCGGTAAGGTCTTTTTCGGCCTTGTCGAACAGTCCGGGAGCCTCGTCCGGGAAAGCTCTGAGGAGCTGCAGATATCTGTTCTCGCCCTTCATGAACTCCTGGATGCTGCCCTGAGGCGGCTTGGAGTCGAGCGTGAACGGATTTGTGCCTTCGGGAGCCTGCGGATTGTATCTCCACAGATGCCAGTAACCGGCGTCTACGGCCTTCTTCTCCTCGGCGATCGAGTTGCCCATGCCGCCGCGAGCCTTGATTCCGTGGTTGATACACGGAGCGTAGGCGATCACCAGTGACGGTCCGGGATAAGCCTCGGCCTCTTTGATAGCCGTCAGAGCCTGCTGCATGTTGGCGCCCAGAGCTATCTGAGCAACGTATACATAGCCGTAGGTCGTGGCGATCATGCCGAGATCCTTTTTCTTAACTCTCTTACCGGATGCCGCGAACTGAGCGATAGCGGCTGTGGGGGTGGCCTTTGAAGCCTGACCGCCGGTGTTGGAGTAAACCTCTGTGTCAACAACGAACAGGTTGATGTCCATGTCGGCGGCGATAACGTGGTCAAGTCCGCCGTAACCGATGTCATAAGCCCAGCCGTCTCCGCCGAATACCCACTGCGAACGCTTAACCAGGAAGTCGGTTCTGTCAGCGATATCCTTGATCGCGGGATTGGACATGTCGGCGTCTTTGATCAGCGCCTCAATATCCTTAGCGGCGGCCTTTGAAGCCTCGGTGTCGTCCTTGCCGGCGATCCATGCCTTAAAGGCGTCGGCCAGCTTGGGATCAACAGCGTCCATAGCCTCGTTCATTCTGTTTGCCAGAGTCTCTCTGATCTTCTTGTTGGCAACAACCATACCGAGACCGTACTCCGCGTTGTCCTCAAACAGCGAGTTGGCCCATGCGGGACCTCTGCCGTTCTCGTCCTTGCAGTAAGGCATCGAGGGAGCCGAGCCGCCCCAGATAGAAGTACATCCGGTAGCGTTGGCAACCATCATTCTGTCGCCGAACAGCTGAGTGATCAGCTTGATATAAGGCGTCTCGCCGCAGCCTGCGCATGCGCCCGAGAACTCGAGATAAGGCATTGCGAACTGAGAGTTCTTGATGCTCTTTGTCTTGTCAACCAAATTAGCCTTGTTGGGAACGGACATTCCGTAATCCCAGTTGGCGGCTTCGCCCTTGGCCAGAACGTCGTCAATGGGCTTCATGTCGAGAGCGTGTACTTTCTCCGGGCAAACATTCGCGCAAACTCCGCAGCCTAAGCAGTCAAGCGGAGATACCTGCATTCTGAACTTGAGACCCTTGAGCTCGGGACCCATAGCGGGCTTTGTGGCGAATCCTTCCGGAGCCGCGGCCGCTTCCTCGTCTGTGAGCAGAACGGGACGGATAGCGGCGTGGGGACATACGGCCGAGCACTGGTTACACTGGATGCACTTTGTAACATCCCACTCGGGAACCAGAACGGCAACGCCGCGCTTCTCGTAGCGTGATGTGCCTGTCTCGAATGTGCCGTCCTCGCGGCCCGCGAATGTGCTGACGGGCAGCTTGTTGCCGCGCTGAGCGTTGACCGGATCAACGACCTTTGTAACGAACTCGGGTCTGCCGGTGTCGGCCGCGGGAGCGTCTGTCACGTCTTTCCATGAGGCGGGAACGTCGACCTTGTGCAGAGCGTCGATAGCGCCGTCAACCGCGTCGCAGTTCATCTTAACGATCTCGTCGCCCTTTCTGCCGTAGGTGTGCTTTATGGCGGCCTTGATGTAGCCGACAGCCTCGTCAAACGGGATAACGTTCGAGAGTTTGAAGAACGCGCTCTGTGTAACCATGTTGATTCTTGTGGGGCCGAGGCCTACTTTTACAGCAACGTCAACGGCGTTGATGGTGTAGAAGTTGATGTTCTTCTCGGCGATATACTTCTTAACGTTGGCGGGCAGGTTCTTGTCGAGCTCCTCGTCCGACCATACGCAGTTGAGCAGGAATGTTCCGCCCTCGCGGAGACCCTCGAGTATGTCATACTGATGAACATACGCGGGCTTGTGGCAGGCTATGTAATCGGCCTCGTCAAGCAGATATGTGGACTTGATGGGCTTTTTGCCGAATCTCAAGTGAGACATCGTCACGCCGCCCGACTTCTTGGAGTCGTAATCAAAGTACGCCTGAGCATAGAGATCGGTGTTGTCGCCGATGATCTTGATGGCGTCCTTGTTGGCGCCGACAGTACCGTCGCTTCCGAAGCCCCAGAACTTGCAGCGCGTGGTGCCTTCGGGTGCGCAGTTGACTGTCTCGCCGAGAGGCAGCGACAGGCCTGTAACGTCGTCCACGATACCTATCGTGAAGTTTGTTTTGGGCTCGTCTGCGTCCAAATTGTCAAATACCGCAACGAGCTGCGTGGGCGTGGTGTCCTTTGAACCCAGGCCGTAACGTCCGCCAACGATCTTGGGAGCGTTCTCGCAGTCTTTGTAAACGTTGCAGATGTCGAGGAACAGAGGCTCGCCCAGTGAGCCGGGCTCCTTTGTTCTGTCGAGAACAGCGATCTTTTCAACCGTCTCGGGGATAGCGTCGAAGAAATACTTGGCCGAGAAAGGTCTGTACAGATGAACGTTCAGAACGCCGACCTTCTCGCCCTTTGAGATCAGGTAGTCAACAGTCTCTTCGGCCGCCTGGCAAACGCTGCCCATAGCGATGATAACCTTGGTCGCGTCGGGCGCGCCGTAGTAGTTGAAGGGCTTGTATTCTCTGCCTGTGATCTTGGAGATCTCCTGCATGTACTCGTTAACGATGTCGGGGATATCGTCATAGAACTTGTTCGAGGCCTCTCTGCCCTGGAAGTAGATATCGCCGTTCTGCGCGGTACCTCTGAGCACGGGATGCTCGGGGTTCAGAGCGTTGTCCTTGAATGCCTTTACAGCGTCCCAATCAACCAGCTTCTTGAGGTCCTCATAGTCCATGACCTCGATCTTCTGGATCTCGTGAGAGGTTCTGAAACCGTCAAAGAAGTGCAGGAAAGGAACTCTGCCCTTGATCGCTGCCAGATGAGCAACGCCGCCCAGGTCCATAACTTCCTGAACGCTGCCCGAAGCCAGCATCGCGAAACCTGTCTGACGGCAGGCCATAACGTCCTGATGGTCGCCGAAGATGTTAAGAGCGTGAGCCGCGATAGCTCTCGCGCTTACGTGGAATACCGTCGGCAGAAGCTCGCCGGCGATCTTGTACATGTTCGGGATCATAAGAAGCAGACCCTGCGACGCTGTGAATGTTGTGGTCAGAGCGCCCGCCTGAAGCGAGCCGTGAACGGCGCCTGCCGCGCCCGCCTCGGACTGCATCTCAACCAACTCTACTGTCTCGCCAAAAATGTTCTTTTGGCCCTGCGCGCTCCACTCGTCAACGTACTCGGCCATCGGCGAGGAAGGCGTGATAGGATAGATAGCCGCAACTTCCGTGAACGCGTACGCAACGTGAGCGGCAGCGCAGTTACCATCCATGGTCTTAAATTTAGCCATTGTTTTTGTCCTCCTTTGGGGATTATAATATATTGTTATTTTTTGTGAATTTTACAGGTATTTTGCGCTCTCAAGCACAGCAAAATCCGAGGCGCACCATACCTCTTTATGAGTATAACATAAGATTAAATTAATTTCAAATGTTTTTATAAAAAAATTACAAAAATTTTGAAAATTTTTTTGCCGAGTTTGAGCGGATTTGGATTTCGGGCAGAAATGTCGAAAAAAGCGCGGTTTTCCCGCCGGATTTTAAAAATTCGGTATTTACTTATTTGATAAAATATGGTAACATAAAAATAATGATTAAACTTATATCGGCTCCCCTTGGGGGAGCTGTCGCCGAAGGCGGCTGAGGGGGGGAATCATATTATGAAATGGAAAGACGTATCTAAATATTTGGGATTGTTTGTGTTCGCGGTGGCGGTCATCGCGGTATACAAGACCTTTGACAATATCGGCACGATCTTTAAGTGGCTGGGCGGTTTGGTGACGCTGGTGCGGCCGTTTATAATCGGCTTTGTCATAGCGTACATACTTATGGCGCCCTGCCGCTTTATTGAAAAATTTCTGGAAAAGCGCGGAAACAAATGGCTCAAGGAGCACCGCCGCCCTATCGCGGTCGTGACGATATACGCGGCGTTTATCCTGCTGATCGTTCTGGTGCTTGTGGCGATCGTGCCCGCTATCGTGTCGAACCTGATCGATTTCTATAACAACCTGCCCGAGCTTATAGGCGAGTTTGTGAACTGGTTCAACTCCCTCGATTTGGGCGTCACGCTCGGAGAGAACACGCTGTCGCAATTGTTTGAGAACGAGTATTTTTCGGTGCAGCAGCTTTTAAAGTTTTTCGATCTGGCCAACATGAACCGCTACGCCCAGGGCGTCATAAACTTCGGTTCGGGCGTTGTGCACGTGTTTATGGGCCTTATCGTCTCGATCTACATGCTGCTTGACCGCGCGAACTTAAAACGCGGACTGGCGCGCCTGTCGCGGGACATATTCAAAGAAAAGACACGCTCGTTTGTGGTAAAATATCTGCGCCGCATAAACGAGTTCGCCAACAAGTATATCTATTGCATGCTGGTCGACGCGGTGATAATCTTTGTGCTCGGCTTTTTGGTTATGACGGTCGAGGGCGTCAAATACGCGCCGCTGCTGGGTCTTATGCTGGGCGTGTTCAACCTGATCCCCTATTTCGGCGCGATCATAGCCACCGCGGCCATCGGCGTTATCACCGTGTTCACAGGCTCGCTGACTCTGGCGATCGTGGCGGTCATCTCAATGATAGTCGTTCAGCAGCTCGACGCCAACCTTATCCAGCCAAAGCTGTTCGCGGGCTCGCTGCAGGTAAAGCCGCTGTGGGTCATCTTCGCGGTGTTTGTGGGCGGCGGTCTCTGCGGAACCATCGGAATTTTCCTGGCGGTGCCCATCGCCGCGCTTGGGCGCAGCATAATCATTGACTTTATGGAGTACCGCGAGGCCAAGGCCGGTATCCCCAGCCCGCCCCGCGAGGAAAAGCCGCCCCCGAAAAAGCATAAGCACCATATACATTTCGGCAAACATAATGATGAGGAATAATGAGTATATATTATTGGATAAATAAAGGAGGTGCACTGTGATGGTATTGACGGTTGACGAGTTAAAAAAATGCGTCGCGCCTGTGGCAAAAAAGTATAACCTAAACGCCGTGTATGTTTTCGGATCATATGCCAGAAACGAGGCCACGGACAGCAGCGACGTCGATATTCTTATTGACAGAACCGGCTCCAAGATCCGCGGTATGTTTGATATGGGGGCTTTATACAACGACCTTTGCGACAGCATAGGGAAAAATATCGATCTTGTTACTTCCCATACCTTGGAGCAGCAGAGCACAAAACAGCGCACGCCGTATTTTATTGAAAACGTAAACGCGGAGAGGATAAAAATATATGAATAAGAGTGATTTTCAAAGACTGCTTCATATTCGAACATATTGCAGGGATATTGCGGAATTTATTGAAAGATTCGGCAAAGACTATGATACGTTTGTCGGAGATCGGGCGTATTTCAGTGCCGTTTCAATGTGCATACTGCAAATCGGCGAGCTTGCAAACGGACTTTCCGATGAATTTCGCGAGGAAACGCAAAAGAAAATTCCTTGGAAAATGATACGCGGTATGCGAAATTGGATGGCTCACGCGTATGCGGAAATGGACGAACATATTATATGGGAAACAGTGGTCAATGATATACCGCGCTTGCTTGAATTTTGTAATGAAGCCATTGAGAACGGCACAGAATGAATATAAAAAAAGAAATCCGTTGGGATTTCTTTTTTATATTCAGCGGCGGATCTTGCCGCAGGCTATTTTTATTCCCGAGTTTCCGGACGGTTGGGTCTTAAAATCGTCCGGCTTGCTGTGAATAATTATCACTTTTCCGATAATCTCCTTTACTGTAAATCGGTCGGTCAGCACCGACATGTACGCGTATCCCCGGTTTCCGAAAAGCGGCGGCAGATCGCCGGCGTGGCACGGATGCGGACTTTCGTCCGGGTTGTAATGCGTGCCCGCGTCGGCAAACGGGTCGTCCGCGTCTCCCGAGCAGCTTGCTCCGCCGTGAATATGAAACGCGAATATGCCGCAGCCGTCATCGGTCGGCAGACCGCATATTTTGGCGGTGACCAGCACGCCGTTTGTCATCTGCCCAAAGGTCACGGTTCCGTGAATGTCCGGGAAATCACCGCTCCCTTTCACTTCCGCCCACGCGGCGGAGCATGTGTTATTTTTAGCCATATTATTACCTCCCGAGGTATAATATGATCAAAACAAAGCGTCGGTGAAACAAAATGTCCTGCGTTTGCCTCACCCCTTGGGGAGAGGTGGATTTCCGCCGCAGGCGGAAAGACGGAGAGGGGTTAACGTAGGTACTTGAGATTAGTGACTAGGGACTAGGAACCCCTCTCAGTCTGCGGACAAGCCGCAGCCAGCTCTCCCCAAGGGGCGAGCCTAGTCCCTAGATCCTAGTTCCTACGTTGGCAGCTCGCCTCCTTAAAAGGAGGCGAGCCGGGACGTCGAGGTCGTCGTCCCCTACTCACCTTGCAGGTTGCTGAACAGACATACCTTGTCGCAGTTATAACTTTATTGAATATTATTCAACCCGTTCAAGTTTTATAGAATCTCCATCTTCGTCGATTAGAGTTAAATAATCACCCTTAAGTTCATAACTATATTCGCTTTTTGTTCCCATTACACCCATATTGAGCAGGGTCAAAGTATTAGCTGTCGAAACATATCGGCCTGTGCCGTATTCATATATAGCAGTCCCGTCTTCATATAATTCTAATTCCCAATCATCATAAGTGGATGAGGTACTATCAACAACATCCCATACTCCGACAAGACTGTTTTTTTGTTCGCATGATGCCAGTATCAGTATTGTCACTAATGCTAATAGTATTGCTAAAATTTTCTTTTTCATAATTTATTCTCTCCATATCTTTATCTTTGATAATATGTTTTTGCTTATTGCACCATCATGTTGCCGATGCCTATGGCAGAACCACTAAACTGGATTTTCAGCTGGAGTCCGTAGGAGATTGGGATCGAAACCTTTTTGGGGAGACACTCAGGCTCAAGCTCTATTTCCTTTACCACTCTTCCGTCAACGATAAACGAAACGGATTTTCCTTCATATTGTTCGTTATAGATATGTCCGATCGTGCACTCGATGGCCGAATACTTTCCGTTTAAGTTAAAAAGCTCATAACTGGAATTATAACGAGAAGTTATTCCGTTACTGTATTTTTCTCCTGCCATGGAAAAACTTTGGCCTTCGGTTGCCAAATATATGTCACAATAACCATCATACGGCGGGCAGGCTTCCAAAAACGGTGTTCCGCTCGGGACCATTTCGTCCCACAAATACACGCTCTGGGTCGCTCCGTCCCATGTTACCTGCATATCGGCAAGATTTGCCGTGCCTCTTACGGGCATATAGGTCGTTCCGTTGTAGATAAACGGCTCAATGGTGCTGCCGTTCGCGTCCTTTAATTCACATAAAACATTGTCCTTGTAAACTTTGATATTGTTGTACTCCACTTCGATCGTTTCAAATTTCTGCTTCGCGAAAACTCCGCCGCTTACGACCAGGGCTCCGATAATGAGGCCGGAGACCATGCCTTTTAATCTTTCTTTTATTATTGGTTTCATTTTATAACCCTCCGATATTTTATATTATTATAGCTGACACTTTTATCCGAGCGTCATGTTCTCTTCCCGCCTTTCCGACAAAAATTTCAAATAAAAAATGTGCAGCCCGAGTCTGAGCTGCACATAAAAACGCGGCTAAGACTTCAATGCTGCCACACATCCGAAAACAAATACAACAAGACATACTGTTTTATTTGTGCACGTCAAAGCCAACATTTTTAGCTTATTATTGCACAAATAAAACTGTGTATGAAAAAAACAGCTTTCATTGCTATATATTCAGATATGTGGCATAATCAGTATATCATAATATTCCAAAAAGGTCAATGCGGAATTGAAAAATATAAAAAAACAGAGGCACGGCCGTACCTCTGTTTAAATCAAATTTTGTTGTTTTTCAAGCGTGGTGCGAGAGCCTCTCTTTTAGTGCTTCCTGCAAAACCGCGGAGAAGTTGATGCCTTCAAGTTCCGCCCTTGTGTTAAGCCAGCTTGGCAGAGACAGCGTCTTTTTCACGGCGCGGCTGTCTGTCTTTTTTCTGTAGGCTTCCGTGTCGATGTCTATAAGGCTGACTATTCCGCTGTCCGACTTCAAATTGATCGAGGGCGTCGGGATCTCTTCTTTATTGTTCTCGGCTATGCAAAGCCACATTGCCATTGCGTCACGCGCCATTTCGATCGCATCCGACAAATCATCGCCGAATGTATGGCAGCCCGACAGGTCTGGCACCGAAACCAAATATTTGTTGTCCTCTTGAGTGAATATAACAGGATATACGTATTTCATAAAATCACCTCAAAATTATTTTAAACCTGCGTCTTTTAAAATATTATTAGCCGTTCCGACAGGAATATCACCTTTATGTCTCGGAATCGGAATTTTTGTGCTTGTTCCGTGTTTTACCGCCATGTCGTGGTTAGCGCCGCTGATAATTTGCCAACCCGCCTTTTTTAAAATACGCTCAAGTTCACGTTTGGTCATATTCCCGCCTCGAATTTATTGTAACACGTAATATTACGTATGTCAAGAAATAAATATTATATTCCAAAACAAAAAGCGCGGGAATAGGCTTTGGCTATTCCCGCGGGGGTGTTTAGTTTAAAAGAGCTCTGTCGTTGGCGAATTCCTCGCCGCTGATGTCGGCGAATTTTTTTAGCAGGTCGTCGACCGTGAGCGACTTTTTCTCGTCGCCTTCGGCGCTGTAAATTATCCTGCCTTCGTGCATCATGATAAGCTTGTTGCCGTGGGTTATGGCGTCCTTCATGTTGTGGGTTATCATCATCGCGGTCAGGCCTTCCTCGCGGATAAACTTGTCCGAAAGCTCCAGCACGGTCGCCGCGGTCTTGGGGTCGAGAGCCGCCGTGTGCTCGTCGAGCAGCAGCAGCTTGGGCTTCTGCATTACCGCCATCAGAAGCGTCAGCGCCTGGCGCTGGCCGCCCGACAGCAGTCCGACCTTGGTGGACAGCCTGTACTCAAGGCCGAGGCCCAGGTGGGACAGCATCTCTTTGTATACCTTGCGCTCCTTGTTGGTTATCGCCCATTTAAGGCCGTGGGATTTTCCTCTGCGGTAGGCGATCGACATGTTTTCCTCGATCCACATGTCCGCGGCGGTGCCCATCATCGGGTCCTGGAACACGCGGCCGAGGTACTTGGCGCGCTTGTGCTCCGGCAGGCGCGTCACGTCTGCTCCGTCGATAACGATGCTGCCGCGGTCCACGCGGAACACGCCGCAAATGCTGTTGAGCAGCGTGGATTTTCCTGCGCCGTTGCCGCCGATTATCGTCACAAAGTCGCCTTCGTTAAGTGTCAGGTCAACGCCGCGCAAAGCCTGTTTCTCGTTGACGGTGCCCTTGTTGAACGTCTTGTGGATATTTGTTACTTTAAGCATCCTGCGCCGCCTCCTTATCCGTTTTTCTTTCGGCTATTTTGTGTTTCCAATACGGCACGCCCAGGAATACCGCGACAACCAGAGCCGACAGCATCTTCAGGTCGTTGGCGTCAAGACCCGCTTGGAGAATAAGGGTGATAACCATATAATATATTATGCCGCCGATGACCGCCGCCATAAGCTTCAACGCGAAGTTCTTGAATATCCGGCTCAGCAGCACCTCGCCGATAATGACCGCCGCAAGGCCGATAACGATCGCACCGCGGCCCATGTTGATGTCGGCGAAGCCCTGATACTGCGCCAGCAGCGCGCCCGACAGAGCGACCATGCCGTTTGACAGCACAAGGCCGATTATCTTGTTGGTCTCGGTGTTGATTCCGTTGGCTCTCGCCATTTTCTGGTTGCAGCCCGTGGCGCGCAGCGAGTGGCCCAACTCGGTGCCGAAGAACCAGTACATGACCGCGATGATAACGACAACGAATATCGCGCCCGTGAGTATCGCGCCGGAAATGTTGCGCAGCGAGATCATAAGGTCATACTTTTCGACTGAGAGCGGCAGGTTCGCCTTCTGGGACATGATGCGCAGGTTTACCGAGTACAGAATAAACTGGGTCAAAATACCCGCGAGTATGGCCGGTATGCCGAACTTGGTGTGGAAAATTCCGGTTATCAGACCCGCCAGACAGCCCGCGATAAAGGCGATAAGCAGAGCGAGCCACACGTTCATGCCTCCGGTCACGCAGACGACCAGCGTCGCGCCGCCTGTGGCCATGGTGCCGTCGACCGTGAGGTCGGCGACATCCAGTATCCTGAACGTTATGTAAACGCCCATCGCCATAATGCCCCAGATTATGCCCTGCGCTATCGCGCCCGGCATGGGGGCAAAAATACTTAGCATTTATATCATCCTTCCGTTTGTGTTTACCGTTTGTGTTTAGCAAAGAAATTTGCAATGAGGCGGTTCCGCCCCATTGCAAATCCGTATTCGGTTTGATTTTGATTACTCGGCGGCTTCCTCGGCCAGAGCCTCGTAATCATCGGGGATCGTGATTCCCAGCGCCTCGGCGCGCTCGGGAGAATACATCTTTGTGAGATCCTCGGCGTATCTGATCTCCATCTCGGCGGGGTCCTTGCCGTTCACGAGAATGTCATAAGCCATCTCGCCCGCGGCCTGGCCGAGGTTGTAGTAAGAGATAGAGAGAGTGGCGATGCCGCAGGCCCTGCAGATGCCTTCCTCACCGGCGATAACCGGAATGTTTGCGGGAACCGCGATGTTAGCGACGATCTCGCCGTTGGCCGCAACCGTGTTGTCTGTGGGAATATAGAGCGCGTCCGCGCTGCCGCAGGCCGTTGTGGTTACCGCCGCAATGTCGTTGGAGTCCGCGAAGGGATACTCGGTCGTGGTATAGCCCAGTTTTGCGAGCTCAGCCGCGACGATGTCGATCTGATACTTCGAGTTGGCCTCGTTTGAGCAATAGAGCAGACCGATGTTTTTCGCGTCAGGAAGCAGCTCTTTGAACATAGCCGCCTGCTCCTCCAGAGGCGCCAGATCGGCTGTGCCCGTGATATTTCTGCCGGTCGTGCCCGTCCAGTCGTCGATATCGAGAGCCGTGGCGTAGTCCGTGATGGATGTGCCCACGATCGGGATCGAGTCTGTGGCGGCCGCCGCTGCCTGAAGCGCGGGCGTCGCGTTGGCAAAGATCAGGTCAACGTTTGAGGAAACCTGCTGATTGGCGATCGTGGCGCAGGTGGCGCTGTCGCCCGCGGCGTTCTGAAGGTCAAACTCGACTTTGTCGCCCAGCTTTTCCTTGAGCGTGTCCATAAATCCCTCGGTCGCCTTGTCGAGAGCCTCGTGCTGGACCAGCTGAATGAGACCGATGCTGTAGCTCTCGGCGGAATCGGCCTTGGATTCGGCGCTGTCGCCCGATGTGCCGCTTGTGGTTCCTCCGGTGGTGCCGCCGCAGCCCGCCAGAGACATAACCGTGAGAGCGGAAGCGGCCAGAATTGCCAGTAACTTTTTCATTTTTTTCATAAAACATAAGCTCCTTTTGGAAAAATTTTTATTTAATTTCGCCTAAAATTTATTTTACCATTTTATTGAAACATTGTCAAGAAAAACTACCAAATAAGACCAATTTTCTGTCTTAAAATTATTCCTATATTAAAATATCGTCAATTGATTATTGTGAAATATTTACATTATGTATATGAATTAATAAATCATATATAAAACAAAATATGAATTGTACAATGTAATAGGGTGAAATAATTATGAACAGAAAAAAGTTTGATTTTAAACCGATCGGAAAAGCGATAAAAGCGGCGAGATGTGATCGGGGTCTGTCCAGAAACGGATTGGCGGATCTGGTATATATTTCGCCGAGATATATCGCATCGATCGAAAACAACGGTCAGCACCCAAGTCTGCAAATTTTTTATGATATTATAACCGAACTGAATTTATCGGTGGACAAATATTTTTATCCTGAAGCGCAGGACGGCAAATCGGAATTGCGAGGCAGAGTGGACGCGGTTCTTGACACGCTGGACGATAAAGATTTAAGCGTGATAATGGCAGCAGCCAAGGCTTTGCAGGACAGAAAATAAGCGAGGTGCGGTCATGTTTAAAATAGATAACGAATTTCAAAATGCCAATATTTCAAGGACGATAAGATTTACTGAAAAGCTTTTCGACGAGCTCAGTATGTATGCGGCAAAAAACAATATATCGTTTAATTATCTTGTGCTGCAGTGCTGTAAATACGCGCTGGATAATCTTGACGATTCTTCAAAGGCCGAATAAGGCGGTTTTATATTATAAAGTAAAGGCGGGATGGAGATGTTTGGGCGCGGGGCGCGGTTTTTCAGATACCGCTATCTGGTTGCTTTTGTGACGCTTTTTATAATCGGCGATTCTCTGGCGGTGTTCGGCGGGCTCGCAGGCGGCGGGCCGCGCTTTTTTGCGTGTTTTTTGGTCGGCGGAGCGGCGTGCCTCATCGCCGCCTTTGTTTTCGCACTGAGAAAAACGCCGCGATCCGGAGCGGCGGCGCTGTGCGCCGTTTATCTTGCGGCTCTGCTGCTGGGGCTGGGGACCGCGTCGGGATATTACGGGTACAAAATGAAAACCGCAGAAGCTTTAGACGGCAGGACCGCCGAGGTTTACTGCCGCATTGCCTCGGAGCCGACGCCGAGCAGGTCGGGCAAGACCCTTACCGCCGAGGTCAGACCCGCGTCGATAACTGTTGATGGCGCGGAATTTGAGCCAAGCGGCAAGATTTTTGTTTCAATGCCGCTTGAAACCCGGGCGGAGCGCGGCGACGGGTTTTATCTTAAAGGAAAGCTGACGGTCCCGACCGATGATTTGGGCGGGTTTGATTACCGCCGCTACCGCTTGAGCAGCGGCAGCTGCTTAAATATGTTCGCGACCGAGGCGGAGGAGACGGAGCTTAGGATGACGGCCTGTGACAGGTTTTTGGGCGCCGCCGCTGCCGTGCGGAAAAAGATTTTTGATTACTGCGACACGGCCTTTCCCGAAGCCGACGCCGCGGCGCTGATGATGGGCATTTTGACCGGCAGCCGCGATGATTTTTCAGATGAGTTTTACGGGCTTATGTCCGGCTCGGGTTTTATGCACGTCGCGGCGGTGTCGGGCCTGCATATAGGTTTTCTGTGCGGCTTTGTGTTTTTCATGCTGAGAGTTTTCGGGCGAAAGACAAGGGCGCTTTTCGCCGCGCCGATCTTGATTTTTTATATGGCGGTCGCGGATTTTTCGCCTTCGGTCGTCCGCGCGGTTATTATGACATGTATCGTTCTGGCGTCGTGGCTTTTTGAAAAAACTCCCGACCTGCCCACTTCTCTTTTTGCCTCGGCGCTTATCCAGTGCCTGATAAACCCTTTTGTGACCGCGAGCGTCAGCTTTATGATGTCATACATGGCAACGCTGGCGCTGATCCTGTTTATGCCGCCGCTTGAACCGCTGCTCAAGAGACTCAGTTCGGGAGCGGCGCGGCTTTTGGGTAAACGCAAATTCTTTTCGTCCGAGAGGGCGGGCAATATCATATACGGCGCGTGCCTCGCGGTCTTGACCTCCGCGGCCGTGTCGCTGGCGTGCCAGTTAGGAATAACGCCGATAATTCTGCACTATTTCGGGCGCGCGTCTTTGTTGTCGTTTATCGGCAACATCGTTGTGGTCCCCTGTACGATGGTCGTGTTTGTGGCGGGACTGATCTGCGCCGCGGTTTACTGCTTGAGCCCGAATATTTCCGCGATGCTCAGCTTTGTCGCGGTCTATCCGTTCCTTAAAATTATTATCGCCTTGGCGAATATCTTTTCAAAATTTTCATACGAGACGATGTACACTCCGGGATTTTTTGCATCGGTGCTTTATTATTTCCTCGCTCTGATATTGCTGAATTTTCTGACCAATATTTCCGAAAAATACGGCTCAAGTCCCGCAAGTGCCGAAAATTCGTGATTTTCCCGAATAAAAAATTTTTTGACTTTTTTTGAAAAAACTATTGACAAATAAAAAAATCGTGCTATAATAGGATTGTAAGTCAAAGAAAGTCAAAGTCAAATTTGATAATAATATGTCGGGAAGTGATTAAAAAGTGAAACTCAGCAATGTTATAGAGGATTTTATCAACGACATGTTGAAGCAGGCGGAAGCGGGCGAGATCGAGCTTCGGCGCAAGGAGCTGGCGGACAGGTTCAGCTGCGTGCCGTCTCAGATCAACTATGTAATATCCACTCGGTTTTCTCCCGAAAAGGGGTACCTGGTGGAGAGCCGCAGGGGCGGCGGAGGTTATATTCGCATAAGCCGCGTGGCGTACGACAGCAGCGGAGCCAAGCTGATGCACGTGATAAATTCCGTGGGGAACAGCATAGGCGCGGGCAGCGCGGAGGCGATCGTCAAAAACTGTTATGACTACGGTTTGATCAGCGAGAGAGAGGCAAAGATAATAATGAGCGTCATAAGCGAAAAGGCGCTGCCTCTCAAGCAGCCCGAGCAGGATCAAGTGCGGGCGCGGATCCTTAAAAACGCGCTCGTGAGCGTCGCTTAATGAGCGGAGAGATTTTAAAAGGTGCCGAAAGGCACAGGGCTCCCAAAAAGCGAAAACGCTTTTTGGGAAAGAGGAGCAAACCCGGAGCGGGAGAGCGGTGCCGCTTGCGGCAGCGCGAACAAGCGGAGGGATTTGCGACGAAGGAGGGTGATTTTTATGAAATGTCAAATTTGCGGCAAGAATGAGGCCGTTGAAGAAATGCATCTTAATATTAACGGAAAGGTGAGCATGATGTCGGTTTGCCCCGAGTGCGCCCAAAAGGTGGCGGGCAGTCTGTTTAAAGGCGGCGGCTCGATTTACGAGAGCGCCGGGCTGGGCAATCTGGCGTCGGCTCTCTACGGTCTGGCCGGAGCGCCGTCTCAGAGTTCGGCCGGACCCGAGATACTTAAAGCTGTGAGCAAGTGTCCGCTTTGCGGCATGACCTACGACGAGTTCGTGTCAAAGGGCAAGCTGGGCTGCGGCGAGTGCTATTCCGCGTTCCACGATCGGCTGCTGCGGCCGCTCAAGCAGATACACGGGACCTACGAGCATGTGGGCAAGATCCCCGAGCGGGGCGGCGGCGAGCTCAAAAACTCGCGCAGACTCGACAAGCTCAAAATGAGCCTCGACAAGGCGGTCCGCGAGCAGGAGTTTGAAAAAGCGGCGGAGATCCGCGACGAGATCAAGGCGATAAAGGGGGAGAAATAGTATGTGGTATTATGATTACGGCAAGGACGGCGACGTGGTGCTCTCGTCGAGAGTGCGCCTCGCCAGAAACATAAAAGGCCTGCCCTTCCCCGCCGCCGCGGACAAAAAGGAGCGGGACGAGATAATCGAAAAATGCGTTTCGGCGCTGACGAACCGTGAGGACGGAGAGAGAGCCGAAAAGGTCAAGGACATGAAGCTCAAGTTTATCGACATGGCGAACATGAGCGACGTTGAAAAACAGGCCATATCGGAGTGCCATCTGATAAGCCCGCAGCTAATTGACGGAAGCATGCGGCGCGGACTGATCTTAAGCTCGGACAGCCGCGTCAGCATTATGATAAACGAGGAGGATCATCTGAGGATTCAGTGCATGGAGGCGGGATTTGAGATAGACAAGTGCTGCGCCGCCGCAAATCTGATAGACGACTTCGCCGAGGAAAAGCTGGACTACGCGTTTGACAAGGACTTCGGCTATCTGACCTGCTGCCCCACAAATGTCGGCACCGGGCTCAGAGCGTCCGTCATGGTGCACCTGCCCGGCTATGTGCTGACAGGAAAGTTCGGCGAGCTGTCGAACACGCTGTCGCAGCTTGGTCTCACGGTCCGCGGCATATACGGCGAGGGCAGCAAGGGCCTCGGCAACATATTCCAGATATCCAATCAGCTGACGCTTGGCATGACCGAGCAGGACATAATCGACAGACTGAAGCAGATCGTGTCCGAGGTGGTCGCGAACGAGAGACAGCTCAGGAATCTGCTCTATAAAAACGACAAGTTCCGTCTGGAGGACAGGGTCATGCGCTCGCTGGGAACCCTTGAGCGGGCGGTGATGATGACGACCGACGAGGCGATGAAGCGTCTGTCCGACCTGCGTCTGGGTATAGCTCTGGGAATAATCGACGGCGTTAAGCCCGAGACGGTCAACGAGATCACATATTCGATACTGCCGGCGAATATAGTGAAAAATCACAACACGGCAAACGAGTTCTCCCGCGACTTAAAGCGCGGTGAGATAATCAAAAGCTACTTAAAATAAAAAGGATTATATGAAACAGTTTGAAAGGATGTGTTCACTATGTATGAAAACAGATTTACGGAAAGCGCCCAAAAGGCGATAAATTTGGCGGCCGAGAGCGCCATGGAGCTGGGCCACAACTATGTGGGAACCGAGCATATGCTGCTGGGTCTCATAAAAGAGGGCGAGGGCGTCGCGGCGAAGATACTCGAGTCCAACGACATCACCGAGGAGAGCGTCGACGGCGTTATCCATGAGATACTCAATATCGGCAGGCCCCTCAGCGAGCTGCCCGCAAGCTTCACCCCCCGGACCAAGTATGTGATCGAGCGCAGCGCCGCCGAGGCCGCGAGGCTGGGCCACAACTATGTGGGAACCGAGCATCTTCTCATCGCTCTGCTCCGCGAGAGCAGCAGCATTGCGGCGAAGATATTGATAACGCTGAACGCCAACCCCCAGAAGCTCTACAACGACATTCTGAATATGCTCAGCGACAGTGACGAGGCGGAGCCTTCGCCGTCCTACGGCGGATATTCGCAGGGCGGCAGACCGGGCAGAGGCCGCGGCGGAAAGGACGACTGTCCGACCCTGATGAAGTTCGGCAAGGACCTGACGCAGATGGCCAAGGAAGGCAAGCTGGACCCGGTCATCGGCCGCGACAGCGCGATAGAGCGCGTGATCCAGGTGCTGAGCCGCCGCTCGAAAAACAACCCCTGCCTTATCGGCGAGCCCGGCGTGGGAAAGACCGCCGTGGCCGAGGGCCTTGCGCAGAAGATCGCCTCGGGACAGGTGCCCGAGATACTCAGAAACAAGAGGATCGTGACCCTTGAGATGTCCTCGATGCTGGCGGGCGCCAAGTACCGCGGCGAGTTTGAGGAGCGCCTCAAAAAGGCTATGGACGAGGTCCGCAAGTCGGGCAGGGTCATCCTGTTCATCGACGAGATTCACACGATAATCGGCGCGGGCGCCGCCGAGGGCGCGATAGACGCGGCGAATATCCTAAAGCCCGCGCTCTCAAGAGGCGAGATACAGATAGTGGGCGCCACAACTCTGGGCGAATACAGAAAGCACATCGAAAAGGACGCGGCGCTCGAGCGCAGGTTCCAGCCCATCACGCTGGACGAGCCCACTCAGGAGGAAACTCTGGAGATACTCAAGGGCATCCGCGACAAGTACGAGGCGCACCACCGCGTGAAGATATCCGACAAAGCGTTGGAGGCGGCCGTGTCGCTGTCGTCCAGATATATTTCCGACAGGTTCCAGCCCGACAAGTCGATCGACCTGGTCGACGAGGCGGCGTCCCGCCTCAAGCTCAAAAACATGACCGCGCCGCCCGACGTGCGCAGTCTTGAGGAGCAGATCGAGTCGGTCAAGACCGAGAAGGAATCCGCCATCACCACTCAGGAATACGAGAAGGCCGCGAAACTGCGCGACAAGGAGCGCGAACTGCGCGAAAAGCTGCGCGAGACCAAGGAAAACTGGACCCAGGGCAGCTCGGGCGATCAGGCGGTCGTTACCGAGAACGAGATAGCCGAGATAGTGTCGCTCTGGACGGGTATCCCCGTAAAGACCCTGGAGGAGACCGAGAGCGAGCGTCTGCTCAAGCTCGAGGAGATACTGCACAAGAGAGTCGTGGGTCAGGACGAGGCCGTAACGGCGGTCGCAAAGGCCATCCGCCGCGGCAGAGTGGGCCTCAAGGACCCCAAGCGTCCCATAGGCTCGTTCATATTCCTGGGCCCCACGGGCGTCGGCAAGACCGAGCTTTCCAAGGCTCTGGCCGAGGCCATGTTCGGCGACGAGGACGCGGTTATCCGCGTTGATATGTCCGAGTATATGGAAAAGCACTCGGTGTCCAGACTGGTAGGCTCGCCTCCGGGATATATCGGCTACGACGAGGGCGGCCAGCTGACCGACAAAGTCAGGACCAAGCCCTACTCGGTCATCCTGTTCGACGAGATCGAAAAGGCGCACCCCGATGTGTTCAACATCATGCTCCAGATACTGGAGGACGGAATCCTGACCGACAGCCAGGGCAGACGGGTCGATTTCCGCAACACGATCATAATCATGACCTCGAATCTGGGCGCGCGGCTCATAACCGGCGGAACCAAGTCTTTGGGATTCTCGGCGGCCGATGAGAGCGCGGAGGAGGATAAGGACTACGACAAGATCAAGGAGAGCGTTCTCGGCGAGCTCAAGCAGGCGTTCAGGCCCGAGTTCCTCAACAGGATCGACGAGATAATCGTGTTCCGCAAGCTCAGCCGCGACGACATAAAGAAGATCGCGGGCATGATGCTGGGAACCCTGGCCGCGAGACTTGAGGAAAACGGCATCAAGGCCGAGTTCACAGACGCGGCGATCGACAAGATCTCCGAAAACGGATTCGACGCGACCTACGGCGCGCGTCCGCTCAGAAGAGCGATACAGTCCGGAATCGAGGACATGATCGCCGAAAAGATGCTCGAGGGCAAGATAAAGCCCGGCGAGACTGCGGTCGTGGACGCCTCCGAAAACGGCTTCGACATAAAATAAAACACAGGCGGCGCAGCTTCGGCTGCGCCGCCCGATTTTTTATTTTACGTCGATCACGATGTCGTCAACCGCGGTATCAAAGTTGTTAATATCCGTGTCCCAAACGGTGCTCTCGACGAGCGGTAAGCTGTGCCGCCCTTTTCGCGCGTTCTCATTGGCCTTGATACCGAAGCTGTAAAACGGTTCTCCCGCTTTGACGCTTATTGTCGTTCTGCCTATAAACACCGAAAGGACCCCGTCATATGTGTTTGGGAAACAATAAACATCGCTGTTTTCGTCAATATCGAAAAACTCAAAATCGTTGTCGAGCGTCCAGTCAAACATAAACAAGTCGGTTTCAAAATCCCTGTCAGCGATGAGGCTAACCACCGCGCTCTCTCCGGGCGCGAGCTCGGTTTTGTCAAGCCTTACGCTGATTTTTAGAGAATTATCCCCGGGCTGCTCGGTCTCTCTCGGAGGCAGTGCCGTCGGCGCCTCGGTAGGAGCGGGCGTCAAAGTGGGAGCGGGAGGATCCTCGTGTCCGTTGTTGGGGAAAACATTCGCTATACTCAACGGTTTCAATGTTTCGCTTTCCCATATAAATATTTTTAAGGTTTCAAATTCCTTGCCAACATCGGATATGTCAAACTTTATTTGTTCGTCTCCAGCTGCGGCGTCGGCTTGTTTAACCGCGGCAAGCACGCCGCTTGAATCATAAAGCGCACAATACGCTTCTCCGTCTCTGAGCGTAAAGCCTAAGTTTGCTGTAACCGTTCCGCTGTCAACGGATATTTGCGAAATATCGGCGTCATAATCGGAATCAAAATTCGCGACAAGTTTGGCGCTCGTTAAAGCTTCGTTGTTTTCTCCTATGTTTATTGAGTTCCATTGATCTTTCGATCCGTCATAGCAAACCGTTTTAATCATTTCGCAGTTCATAAAGGCCGTGTCATCAATTACATTGATCGTGTTCGGAAGAACTGCCGATTTGATATCTGATTCGGCATTAAACGCCCCGAAATATATTGATGTCACAGTATGCCCGTCGATCTCGGACGGAATTCTCAAAACCTCGCCGCAGTTGTCGCGGCCCGCGATCACCGCGTTGCCGTCATTGTTTACAAAGTAGAACCAATCGCCGGATCGTTTCGCACTCTCAAACTCGGCGTATATTGTGGAATCTGTATTGAAAGTGGTGTTTTTGTCAAACTTCCTTGTGAAATTTTCGTCGGCAAAATAGCCTTTGAATATTCCTTTCGTTTTTCTCGGATTTTCCTCAAGAGGAACCGTGCCGCCCTTATTTATTCTGTACGCCGAAATTATGTCATTTCCGTCAGACACGGTAATTTCACAAGTATTTTCGGTGAACTTTGCGCTAAGGTCAATATCCTGCGACGCCAGCATATCATATTCGGTTTCCGATGATACAAGCGTTCCGTTTTCATACCAACCGAGGAAATCTTCGCCTTCAAACGGAACTGCGGATATCCTCACACTTTCTCCCGTGTACACGGTTCCGCTGCCTAAAGCTCTGCCGTTGCCCTCGCAGCTTAAATCAACGCTGACCGGAGCCGCCTCTTTTGTGTCAACTGTCGGCGCGACCGCGCTTCCGTTTACTTCGATCGCGTAGGTGCTTTCGGTTTCGGATAGGTTTTCCGCAACGCCGTTTATGGTGTCGCCCGAGCTTACGTTCATATCATAACTTACAACTTTAACGGAGAGTATGCATTTTTAACAAAAACAAAATGACATACTTGTATCAAAAAATATTCAGTTACGTGGCATATTTAATATACCATACTTTGCGTAAAATAGCAAGTATTATTTAAAAATAAAAACACAGAATTACCCGCGAATGTGAGGTCAGGCTCGCCCCAACGTAGTGATTAGTGATTAGTAAATAGATCCCCCCTCAGTCGGGCTTTGCCCGACAGCTCCCCCCCTAGGGGCGCCTATTTTATGCCTCCTCCCGGGAGGAGGTGGATTTCCGCCAAAGGCGGAAAGACGGAGGTGGGAACGTAGGAACTAGGGAATAGGGCCTAGGAACTACGCGGAGATGATTTGGCAAAAATCATTGGTTTATTACCGCGTCATATGCCTAGCCCCCGGTTACTAATTTCTAGTACCTACGTTGCGGGCGGATAATATCCGCCCCTACAGGTGTAGTTGGTGCATTTGATCGCCAATCCGCATGATTTGCTTCAAACCCGTAGGGGCGGCAATCTCGCATGTCCTATATGATTTAATGATTTGTGGCCTCTTTATTTGTGCAAACGAAATACGTTAGTGCCACGAACCCGCTTCGCGGCTCCGCCGCAGCCTGCCCGTCCTAATCACTATTTACTAATCGCTAATCACTACGTTGGCACCTCTCCGTCAGGCTTCGCCTGCCACCTCTCCCCAAGGGGCGAGGCTTACTTAATGGGAAGGCTTTCGCGGGGATTTTCGATAAAATTTGCGCGGCGTAAATCGCGGCCTCGCTTAAATAAAGCTTGATTTACGGAGCGGAATGTGATAAAATATAAGAAAAGCGAGGTGGTAATATGTCTGAAAAAGAGAGGATCATAAATATGCTTGACAGTATTCCCGAGCAGGAGTTCGGAAATATTATCGCGTATTTACAGGGGATTAAAGACAGCCGCGAAACCGAGCCCGACAGTTGGGATTTGTTGATGATTGCAAAAGCAAAAGAGGAAAATAACGGTTTTGGCGTCTCGTTTGAAGAAATGCTTGAAAGGGACGGACTGACCTATGCCGATCTACAAAATTAAGTTCGAACGTGCCGCTCAGAAATTTTTGGAAAAACAGGATAAGAGTCAGCGATTAAGGCTGTATAAGGCGATTTATAAGCTTCCGTCGGGAAGCGATATAAAAAAGCTTAAAGGTTATGATTTATATCGTTTGCGTGTCGGAAATTATAGAGTTTTATATTCTGTTCATAATGAAATTAAGGTGATATGTATAGTTAATATCGACAACAGAGGTCAGGTATACAATAAAATATAGATTTATTAATAAATCGGAGTTCCCGACAAAGGAAGAAACCGAATTTATAATTAATTTAGCATAACTGCGCCGCGTGTGCGGCAGGAGAGCGCATTGAGCGCTCTTTTTTGTTTTCGGGCACAGCAATTTTTGGCTTGTTTTGTGTTTGATATGACTTTATTTGATTCGCGCAGAGTGTTAGAATTAGGGTATAAAACACGAAAAGTATATTTTACGCAAATCATTTAAAGGAGGAATTTTTTATGAAACACGGCAGGATCTTAGCTCTCGCGCTTGTATTTTTAATGGCGCTGAGCTGCGTTTACGTTCCGGCGTTTGCCGCGGCGGATTACGGCACGGCGACAAAGAACGCGGACGGTTCGGTCACGCTGGCGCTCGGCGCGAACTCTGTCAGCGGAGGCGGCTCGGTCAAGACGAGCGGCGCTAACGGAGTGACGGACGGCACACCCGTTACAGACAGGCTGGGAGACGGAGCCACGGTCACTTTGCCAGAGATCGACCTTAACGGCTCGGGTTATGACAAAGTCGAGTTCTACGCGGGAAACACGAACACCACGACGGTCACGTTCAAGGTCGGAGGAGTTTCCGTGGCGTCTTTGGAAGGCGTCACCACCGGCGACTGGGAGAATTATCAGCTGTTCACCGCCGATCTGACGACGACCGAGGCTTCCGGCCCCGTCACGATCGAGTTTAATGTGACAAATAAGGTGAAAAATAGTTACGCCGGAAACTATCACACTTTCAGATTTTATAACAGCACCGCCAAACCCGTGGTGCTCCCCTATCAGGACGAGAGCCTTTCGTTTGAGGAGAGGGCGGCCGATCTGGTGTCGCGCATGACGCTTGAGGAAAAGGTTTATCAGATGGGAATGATGGCTCCCGCGATCGACAGACTGGGCGTCGCGTCCTATAATTATTGGCGCGAGGGTCTCCACGGCGTCGCCCGTCAGGGCAAGGCCACCTCTTTCCCCTCGCCTTTGTCTCTCTCGAACACATGGAACAGAGCTTTGGCGTTTGATATGGGCGACGTTACCTCAACCGAGGCGAGAATAAAGAACTCAAGGACCGATCTGTCATACTGGAGCCCGACTATCAACATGGCGCGCGACCCGCGCTGGGGCCGCAACGAGGAGACCATGGGCGAGGACCCGTATCTCACCGGCCAGCTGGCGGCTCAGTTTGTTGACGGCATGCAGGGCGACGACGAGAAATATTTAAAGGTCATCGCGACGCTCAAGCATTACGCGGCCAACAACAACGAGAACAACAGAGGCGGCGGCAGTTCGGTTATGACCGAGTTCAACATGAGAAATTACTACGCCAAGGTGTTCCAGAACGTTACCGAGCAGGTCATGCCCGCGTCGGTCATGGCGTCGTACAACGGAACCACGGTATACAGAAACAACGAGCTTCTCTATAACTTCATTCCGTCGATGGCGAACGGCTATCTCTTAAACGACCTTTTAAGAAAGGACTGGGGCTTTGACGGCTATGTGACGACCGACTGCGGAGCCGGCGCGAACCTTGAGGGCAGCAGCCAGTTCAAGCAGGGAATACTGGGCGACTCCTCATACGATATGGACAGATATATTGCCGAGGCCGTCAAAAACGGTCTTAACACCGAGTGCAACCTGGGCGACAGATCAGCTCCCTCAAATGACAACAGGACCCAGAGCTACGGCATCGCGGCGGTTGAAAACGGATATATTACCGAGAACGAGATCGAGAGAGCGGTGTATGAGCTTTTCCTCCAGAGATTCAGGACCGGAGAGTTCGATAGCGACGTTTCGTACAGAAACACAAACGCCGCGGATCTTGAGTCCGACGCGAACGTGGCAAAGGCCGAGGCGGCGGCAGAGGAATCATGGGTGCTTTTGAAGAACGACGACAACGCCCTGCCGCTTGACGCAAATGACAAGAAGATCGTTGTGGCGGGCCCGAGAGCGGCCGAGGTAACGCTGGGCGATTATTCCGGAACCCCCGACAAGAGCGTCACTCCCATAGACGGCATCACCGCGGAGGTCGCGGCGCAGTACCCGGGATCGACGGTGCAGCAGGTCGGAGTTGTTGAAAACGACACCGCGCTTATGAATATCAAGAGCATAACGCTGGTCGACGAAAAGGGCGGCAGGACGCAGGTCGATCTTTCGAAGGCGGAGGTTATCGGCGGCGGTTCGGTGACAAACGGCGTGATCACGGGAATTACCCGCGTTTCCAAGGTGCATATACCTCAAATCGATTTCGCGAAAGCGGCGACGATAACAATGGAGATCTCGACCGGCAGCGCGCCGGGCGGAACGGTGGCGGTGCACTACGGAGAAGGCGGCCCCGAGGGCGCGTATATCAAGTCGCAGGATACCGCGGGCCTTGACGCGTATGCCGAGTGCTCGGGCGAGTACACCGGAGCCGACGGCGGCTACAGCGGCACCGAGCTGATGGAGCTGACCTTTGAGGCCAACACTCCCGAGATAACGGCCGAAAGATATAAGGCCGAGTTCGACGCCGCGGACGTCATCATCGCCTACGCCGGCACAAACACGGGCGACTCCTCCGAGAGCCACGACCGCGCGAATATCGACCTGCCCGCGTCGCAGGCTCATGTTCAGTCGATTTGCGACGCGTATCCCGACAAAACTGTCGTTGTTATGTCGACGGTCGGACAGATCAATGTTGAGCCGTTTATTGATAAGTGCAAGGCTGTTCTGTGGACGGCTTACAACGGCCAGACCCAGGGCACCGCGCTGGGCAAGGTTTTGACGGGTCAGGTCAATCCCTCCGGAAAGCTGACGACCACATGGTATAAAAACGACGACGTAAAGAAAATGGAGCTATACGGCGGAAACAAAAAGATAGGCGACATTACCGGCGGCTATACCGATTACAACATCCAGGCTGACGGCACCAACCCGGGCCACACATATCAGTATTACGGCGGAACGCCGATCTATCCGTTCGGCTACGGCCTGAGCTACACAAACTTCGAGTATTCAAATATGAAGGTGAGCGGCGGCGCGCCTGCCCCGGACTCAAACCCATACACTATCACCGGAGCGGAATATTCGGGCGGAAAGCTGAATGTCACATACACCAAGAAAGACGGCGCCCCCGAGGCGACGCTCATAGCCGCGGCGTACTCGGATCAGGAAGAGACAAATTTGGTTGAGAGCGAGAGCGTTAAAATAGACGGCAGCGGCAGCCAAAGCATAGAGATCGCCGAGCCTCAGGGCGGCAAGACAAAGGTTTATATCTGGGAGAACACCGATTCGGTCAAGCCTTTGAGCTATACCAAAACGGTAGGCGAGGCTGATACCGCCGCTCCCGCGTCGGGCGCGGACGCAAACGGCGCGCTGACGTTCTCGGTAGACGTTACCAATACCGGAAGCGCCGCCGGAAAAGAGGCTGTTCAGCTCTATGTGTCACATCCGAACGCGGGCGAGGGAACCACTCCCGCCAAGCAGCTCAAGGGATTTGAAAAGATCGAGCTTCGGCCCGGCGAGACCAAGACAGTTTCGATCGAGCTTAACATAAGAGACATGTACCTGTTTGACGAGGCGGCTCAGAAGGATATAGTTCCCGAGGGCACATACACGGCCTACATGGCGTCAAGCTCGGCCGACACAAAGAACTCGGCGCAGTTTGAGGTAACGGGAACGCTTGCCTCAACATTAAAGACGGTAAGAGCGAACCCGAACGGCGTGACCGTTTTAGGCAGAGTTGACGAAAACGGCAACGGCCACGAGGCGGTGAACAGCGTTGATTCAAATATCAGCATAGTTATGAGCGACGAGACCGTGCTCGACCCGAGCGAAGCCGATATAACCTACGTGAGCGCTGACAGCGAGATCGCGGCTGTGGACGCGGACGGCACCGTTAAATCCGGAACAAAGACCGGCGTCACAACGATCACGGCTACCGTTACATACGGCGGCGAGACCAAGACCGCGTCATTCCCGATGGTGAACGAGCTGCAGATCAAGGCGAGCGACGCCGACAAGACGGCGGCTATCGCGCAGTTGACCGAGATCCGCGACTCGCTGCCCAAGACGGCGTATACTGCCGAGAGCTGGGCTGAGATCGAGAAGATATACACAGACGGCGTAAAGGCGGTAAACGACGCCGTGACAAAGGCCGATATAGATAATATTATTCCCGGCGTTGTTTCGGGAATGAAGAACATCACGATGGATAACCTGAGCGAGACCTACACGATCGAGTCGGTAAATCCGCAGTTTATAGTAGACGGCGTTATAGATTACCGAGACGGCGGAATACCGATGTACGAAAACGGCACGGGGACAGTAAATGAGGCGAACCCCTACACGGGTGAGCTTATCGCCAAAGACGCTTCCGGAAACACGGTCGACGCGTCAAAGCTCACATGGCAGATCAAAAAAGTCGATCCTTCGTCGCGCAAGGTGGCGGATATAGATAACGACACCGGCGCTCTGACGGTATACGGCAACGGTATTGTTCAGATAACCGCGGCGGATATCGCGGCGGGGACCTGCGGCAGACTTATTGTCAAAGTCGAGACCCAGATCGAGGCCGAGACCGCGGACGACGGCGGCAAGGCCAATCTCAAAGACGCTCAAAACGGAGCCAGCGGCGGATTTGACGCGGGCAGCACGGCGAATGAGTGGATGCTCTATAAGTCGGTCAACCTTGAGTATATCGACAGCTTTATAGCCAGAATAGCGGGCAGAAACGCGGGTATGATCTACGTGAGCCTTGACAAGAACTCAAAGGCCGAAAACCTGATAGCCTCCGTTCAGGCGGACGCGACGGGCGGCTGGGCCGCATGGACCGAAGTATCGCTTGATCTTAACCCGAGCGTTATCGACGCGGCGAAAGCCTCGGGCAAGATCGACAAGGACGGCAGAGGCGACATATATATTCAGACAAACGGGGTAAACCTTGACTACTTCAGAATAAATCATTATGTGCCTAACGACGACACTCCGTATATCGTGGGCAGAGTGCTCAACAAGCAGGAAGGCGACATAAAAGTCGAGCTGACATATCGCGGCAGCGCGGCCCCGACAGACGCAGTGCTCGCGGCCGAGGTATACGGAGCGGACGGCGCTCTCAAATCGACAAGCACAAGCACGGCGGTCAAGGGCGGCGGCGACTATGACGTAAACGGACTTAAAGCGTCCGACGGCGACACCGTCAAGCTCTATGTGATAAACAACACATCGGAAAACAAACATCTTTCAGAGACCGCGGAGCATGTTTACGAGGAGCCCGTGCCCAGCGAGATCGAGGTTATCACGCTCAACAAGGATTACACAAACTTTGATTACAGCCAGCTCACGTCGGGCACCAACGCCGACAGCACGCCGCTGGACTCGACCGTAAACGGCGTGTCGGGCTTCGGCTCATGGAAAGTAGTTGATTCAACCGCGAAATACACTTATAAGGATATCAACGAGACCGAGTATAGCTACGAGTTCACTCAGGCATGGCAGGCGGGCGGAGGAAACACGACCAACAGGAACTTCTATTTCACGCCCAAGAAGGTGCCCTGCAAGGTCTCGGCGATATTCCAAGGCAGCGAGGCGGCCAGAAGCATGAAGATCTGGCAGAGCGAGGATGTTAACGCCGAGACGCCCGGAGGTACCGGAACCGCGGCGGCGAGCCTTGAGATAACCGAAAAGCTGCCGGTATATGTCTACGGCGGCAGCTCCAATAAGCAGCTTTACGCGATCATTGTCGAGTATTACGGCTCGGCGAAAGCGGCAGACGCGGCGGATAAACAAGACGATGAGCCCGAGGATTTTGACAGACCGGTGCAGTACGCAACGTGGAACGGAAAGGACGTTACGCTTACAAGAAACGACAGAACCGGCGAATCCAAAGTATGGGCAGAACTCCCCGAGGGCATGCGCCTTCAGCTTCAAACCGACACATTTTACGCCTCGGATGTTCCGTACAGCTACGGCGACAAGTATAACATAAACGCTCTGGCCGAATACAACGGCAGGCTGTACGCGGCCTGCGACGGCGGACTGGTTATCATGTTTACCGACTGCGCGAAGTGTTATCAGCTCAAAAAGGCTGCGGATATCGACTTAAAGTACATGACGATCGAGGACGGCACAATGATCGCGGGCGACGGCGAAAGCGAGGTAAGGATTCCTATGAGCGAGCTGGGCGGTGATTCGATCGAGGCCGACGAGGCGGGCGTTCTGCTCGCGGGCGGAGCAAAGCTGATCGACGTGCGCACCGCCGAGGAATACGCCGAGGATCATGTCGAAGGTTCCGTTAATATCCCGATCGACGAGCTTAAGAACGGGCTTGCTGCCTACGAAAAAGACGAAACATTGATATTCTGCTGCGCGAGCGGCGGAAGGGCCGCCAAGGCGGTCGAGACGGCAAAGGATCTCGGATACGCGAACGTTTACAACCTCGGCAGCTACGTAAAGCTCAAATAGCGCGAAAAATTAATAATCTTCCCAATAATTGATCCAAGCAAGGACCCGCGGAACACCCCGCGGGTCCTTGCAATTTTTTCTTTTTTATGTTATGATGGATTTGGGAGTTATATTGGCCTCCCTGTGGCATTTTGCGCAAAACGCCGTAGGGGCGGACGACCTCGGCCGCCCGTCAGGCTCGCCCCTTGGGGAGAGCTGTCAGCGAAGCTGACTGAGAGGGGTTTCCAATTTAATACAAGGAGGAATATTATGACAAAAAGATTTTTATGCTTATTTTTAATTTTCGCGCTGTGTTTGGGCGGCGCGGCGGTCTCGGCCTCGGAGCCGGGAGACGTTATAGGCGAGGCGGTTTACACCGACATTGTGGCCTATATAAACGACCAGCCGATACCGTCATGCAACGTGGGCGGCTACACCGTGGTCATCGCCGAGGATTTGAGAAAATACGGCTTTGACGTGATCTGGGACAACGGCACGCGCTCCCTCTCTATCGCGCCCGCGGATGATCAGGCTTTCGCGGCGGGCACCGGAGTGGTGTATAAATACGACGGTACCGGCGTCAAATTCGCGGACGTGATCTATACCGACATCACGACCTATCTTGAGGGCGAGCCGATCACGGCGTTCAGCATCGACGGCAGCACCATGATACCGCTGAACGCGCTCAAGGCCTGCGGCGAGGTGAGCTTCAGCCAGGAGCTGCGCCGCGCCGATGTGAAGCTCTCGTGGATACCGATAAATAATAATCCGAATCCCGTTGAGCCCAAAAAGGTCTCGCGCGGAGTGATCGTGCTCGACCCGGGTCACGGCAGGCTTTCGGGAAACATGAGCGACGAGCAAAAGACAGCCGACGGCTGGATATATAATTCCGCAAAAGGCGGCTGGGGCGAGTGGCGCCACTGGAAGAGCGGCACGACCTGGCAGGACTGCGGCGGATCCGGCTGCTCGGGCAGAGTTACCGAGGGCGGAAGCTGCTGGTATTCGATCGGCGCGGGCGACCGCGAGCTTGAGCCCGAGATAACTTTGCGCAACTGCATGTTCGCGAAAAAATATCTTGAGGAAATGGGCTACGAGGTGCGCATGACAAGAAACACGAACGACGAGAATCCTTCGATGACAAAGCGGCTCATATATTGTTATCCGAATAATGACACGTCCGCCGCTCCCGACGCGGATCTGTTTGTCTGCATACACTCAAACGCGGGCGGCGGCAGAGGCAGCGCCTATATTGAGCTGTCGGGCGTTTACGACCAGGCGGGTATCCCGTCAAACTACGCGGATATCGGCAATTACGCGGGCAGGCTGATAAACGATGAGATAACATCTACAACAAGCCTTTCGGCGTATATGGGCGGATGCTATCCGTATATGCCCGAACTTATCCTGTTCTGCAAAAGCCCGATCCCGATCGCCTATATCGAGTGCGGATTCTTTGACAATTCTTCGGACCGCGCCATACTGAATTCCGAATATGAGCAGATCGGAAAGGCGATCGCGAACGGCATTGACAAATATTTTAACAATTAAGAAAGCGTGATAATATGACCGACGCTACGAAAAAAACTCTCGCCGCGGCGCACCGAGCCGCCATCGACGGCATAGTGATGCTTGAGAACAAAAACGGCGCGCTGCCCCTCGGCTGCGGTGAAAAAATCGCGGTTTTCGGACGCTCGCAGATAGACTACAACGCGGGCGGCACGGGCTCTGGCGGCAGCGTTAACACCGAGTACCAAACCGATATTTTGTCGTCTCTTGAAAAGTCGGACGTAGAGGTGAACCGAACTCTCGCGCGGTTTTACAGAGATTGGGTCTCAAAAAATCCCGTATTAAGCGGCGGCGGAATGTGGGCTTCCCGTCCGCTTTTTCAAAAGGAGCCGCAGATAGATGATTATCTCATGAAAAAAGTTTCCGACGAGTCTGAAACCGCGATAGTTGTGATCGGACGCTCGGCGGGCGAGGAGCAGGACAGCGTCAACGCTCCCGGCGGATTTCTGCTGACCGAGGCCGAGACCGAGCTTTTAAAAACGGCGCGCGGGCTTTTTAAAAAGCTCATTGTTCTGCTCAACGTTCCGTCTGTGATCGACATGAGCTTTGTGGGCGAGATCGGGCCCGACGCCGTGTTGTATATCTGGCAGGGCGGACAGGAGGGCGGAGCCGCGGCGGCGGAGGCGCTTTGCGGAGCGTCGCCCGGCGGCAGACTGACCGACACGATCGCCGCCTCATACGCCGACTATCCGTCGTCCGACGGCTTTGACGCTAAGAATAAGATATATTATAATGAGGACGTTTTCGCAGGCTACAGATATTTCGAAACATTCTGCCCCGATCAGGTTTTGTACCCCTTCGGGTTCGGTCTGTCCTACACCGATTCTGAGATATCGTGCCGAGCGGCTGTGTTCGCGGACCAAAAGATCAGCCTGACCGCGGACGTGAAAAATATCGGCGGCGCGTCGGGACGCGAGATCGTTCAAATCTACGCCGAACCGCCGAAATCGAAAACGCCGCGGCCGAAGCATATCTTGGTCGAGTTCGCCAAAACAAAAACGCTGGCTCCCGGGGAGACGCAAACGCTCAGGATAAAATTTCCGCTGAGCAGACTGAAATATTACGATGACAAAAATTCCGAATGGCGCATTGACCGCGGAGAATACAAGCTGATAATCGGCAAAAACGTTCGCGACAAAAGCTGCTCGGTAAGAATGAAATTGTCAAAGGATATTATTAAAAAATGCGATAGATTGGCGGCGCCCAAAGAGCCGTTTAAGCGGCTTATAGGTTTTGACGGCGGTCCGATATATGAGGACGCGCCGACGGCGCAAAGCGGCAAAAGCGGCGGCGAGGACGGAAAAACAAAACGGAAGGTGTTTTCGGGTATAGCGGATATCGTTCGGCCGCGAAGTTATAAATTTGAAGATGTGAAAAACGGACAAATAACTTTGGATGAGTTTGTGAGCGCTATTCCCGAAAAGGAACTGGCGCGCCTCTGCCGCGGCGAGGGCATGGGCAGCAGGCTGGTGCGCCCCGGAACCGGCGCGGCGTTCGGAGGAGTATCAAAAGGACTTCAAAAGCTCGGCATACCCTGCGCCTCCGCCACCGACGGCCCTTCGGGGCTGCGGCTCGACAACGGTGACAAGGCGGCTCTGGCGCCGATCGGCACCATGCTTGCCTGCACATGGGATATTGAGCTGATCGAGGAAGTATATTCGTGTATCGGCGGCGAGATGATCGAAAACGATATCGACCTGCTGCTTGGCCCGGGGTTCAATATTCATCGAAACCCGCTCTGCGGCCGAAACTTCGAGTATTATTCCGAGGACCCGTACATAAGCGGCGCGGCCGCGGCCGCCGCTTTGAGAGGCCTTGAGAGCCGCGGAGTGCGCGGAACGCTCAAGCATATCGCGGCTAATAACCGAGAGGAAGGCAGAAAAAGTCTCGACACCGTTCTGTCCGAGCGGGCGCTCAGAGAGATATATCTGCGGCCGCTTGAATACGCGATGGAACTGTCGGAGCCGCAAGCGATAATGACGGCCTACAACGGAATAAACGGAGAGATGTGCGGCTCAAATTACGAGCTGATATCCGGGATTATCCGCGGCGAGCTCGGGTTTTCGGGCATAGTCATGACCGACTGGTGGGCGTCGCTGGGCTCCTGCTCGGCGCCATCGCGGAGAAATTCGGCGGCCATGCTGCGGGCGGGCGGCGACATATACATGGTTGCGAAAAGCGCCGAGAAAAACAGCGGCGGCGACAACACCTTAAAAGAGCTTAAAAACGGCAATCTGAGCGCGGACGAGCTGCGCCGCGCCGCGAAAAATATATTGAGCCTGATAATCAACGTAGGGACTAGAGAATAGGGACTAGGGACTAGGTATCCCCCTCAGTCGGGCTTTGCCCGACAGCTCCCCCAAGGGGGCGCCTAATTAAAGCCTCCTCCCGGGAGGAGGTGGCTGCGGTTTGCCGCAGACGGAGGTGGGAACGTAGGGACTAGAGCCAAACATCGCGAAAAATTTTCAAAAAAAGCTTGACATACGCGGATAAATCTGTTATACTGTTTCGGTAACCGCGCAGAAGGGGCTTTTTTAAGACGCGCATGCGCGCCCCAATGGCGAGTCTTGGGTAATAGGAGGTATACGACTTAATGTACGCAGTTATTGAAACAGGCGGCAAGCAGTACAAGGTTGAGCAGGACGACGTTTTGTTCATCGAGAAGCTGGACGTTGAGGCCGGCGAGACTGTTACTTTTGACAAGGTTTTGGCTGTCGGCGGCGGCGAGCTGAAAATAGGCGCTCCTTATGTTGACGGAGCCACGGTTTCGGCCACGGTCGAGAAGAACGGCAAGTCCAAGAAGATCATTGTCTACAAGTACAAGCCTAAGAAGCATTATCACAAGAAGCAGGGTCACAGACAGCCCTACACAAAGGTTAAGATTACAGCGATCAACGCGTAAGATTTTACATGATTTTGATAATAAGGAGTGATATTTAATGGCTCATAAGAAAGGTATGGGAAGCACCAAAAACGGCAGAGACTCCGAGTCGAAACGTCTCGGCGTGAAGCTGGGTGACGGTCAGCCCTGTCTCGCGGGAAACATCATCGTAAGACAGAGAGGAACCAAAATCTATCCGGGACTTAACGTTAAAAAGGGCGGCGACGACACACTGTTCGCGCTTATCGACGGCAGGGTTAAGTTCGAGCGCAAGGGCAGAGACAAAAAGCAGGTCTCTGTGTACGAGATAGCTCAATAGTTTTGGATTTTTGGGGGCGGACGTTGTCCGTCCCTTTTTCGTAATTTGTGATTTGAAAGGAGCGGCTTATGTTTTCTGACAGAGCGAGAGTTTTTATAAAGGGCGGCGACGGCGGCGACGGCGCGGTTACCTTCCACCGCGAAAAATACGTGGCGGCGGGCGGCCCCGACGGCGGCGACGGCGGAAGAGGCGGCAGCGTCATATTTGTCGCCGACAAAAACGTCAACACCCTGATCGACTTCCGCTACAGGCGCAAGTTCAAAGCGGAAAACGGCGGCCCCGGACGGGACGCCAACCGATACGGCAAAAACGGCGATGATCTCCGCGTTCCCGTTCCTGTCGGCACTATCGTGCGCGACGAGGAGAGCGGTTTGGTCATCTGCGACCTCAAAGAGGAAGGCGAGGAGTTCGTTGTCGCGAAGGGCGGCATTGGCGGCTGGGGCAACAAGAGATTCGCCACCGCCACCAGGCAGGTGCCGAGATTCGCCAAGCCGGGAAACCCCGGAGACGAGAGATACGTGACTCTTGAGCTCAAGCTGATCGCCGACGTGGGTCTGCTGGGCTTTCCCAATGTGGGAAAATCGACGTTTTTGTCTATCGTCAGCGACGCGCGGCCAAAGATAGCGAACTACCATTTCACAACCCTTGAGCCGAATTTGGGCGTTGTCAACATGGGCGACGGCTCTTTTGTCGTGGCCGACATACCCGGCATAATCGAGGGCGCCCACGAGGGAGTGGGTCTAGGCCACGAGTTCCTTCGGCATGTGGAGCGGACAAAGCTGCTGCTGCATGTGGTGGACGTGTCGGGTATCGAGGGGCGCGACCCTATAGAGGACTTCGACACGATAAACCGCGAGCTGGCTCTGCACAGTGAAAAGCTGGCGAAAAAGCGTCAGATCGTGCTCGCCAACAAGTGCGATATACCGGGCTTTGACGAGAATTTTGAGATATTTAAACGGGAGATGGAAAGCCGCGGCCTCAAGGTGTTCAAAATTTCCGCGGCCACCAAACAGGGCATAGACGAGGTATTAAAATACACCTACGAGGAATTGTCAAAGATCCCGCCCGAGGAATTCGAGGAAGAGTACGAGATGTTTGACATGGAGGCGGAGCGCAAAGCCGACGAGACCATAACCGTCACCCGCGATGAGGACGGAGTTTATCATGTCGAGGGCCGCAAGGCCTTCCTGATTGTGGGCTCCACCAACCTTGACGACTACGAGTCGCTTCAATATTTCCAGCGCGCGCTGATAAAGAGCGGCATAATCGACAAGCTCAAAGAGGCCGGCATTAAGAATGGCGACCCGGTCGAGATATATGACTGCGAATTCGACTACGTTGAATAACATCGGCGAAAATCCACCTCCTCCCGGGAGGAGGCTTTAATCAGGCTCCCCCTCGGGGGAGCTGTCGGCGGAGCCGACTGAGGGGGGAGATGATCCTAATCGCTATTTACTAATCACTAATCACTAATCACTAATCACTATGTTTACTAATTTACTATGTTGACTTTATTTTTATTTTGGTATATAATGTCTTTAAATGATTTCATGAATTTATAAACGGGAGAATTGATATGGCGGAGAACAAAGGCGGAAAGGCGGTGCGGTCAATCGGCATAATGGCCGTTTTGATCATGCTCGCAAAGTTTATGGGTCTGCTGCGCGAGATGCTTATTGCCGGGATATACGGCCAGGGCTATGCCAGCGACGTCATCAACAGCGCCACGCAGATCCCTCTGTTGTTTTTTGACATGGTGCTTGGCGTGGCGATCTTGTCCACGTTTGTGCCTATATACAATAAAAATTTGGAGCAAAAGGGACAGGGCGCGGCGGACGCGTTCGCCAATAACTTTATCACGGTCGTCGGCTCGGTCTCGGTGCTTGCGGCAATACTCGGCGCCGTGTTCTCGGAGCCGATCGTGCGCCTGATGGTGCCCGGCTACGCCGACGTGCCCGGAAAGGTCGAGGAAACCGCCCGGCTGCTTCGAATATTGTTCCCCTCGATCGCGTTTACCGCGATCGCCTATGTGGTCGTGGGCATACTCCAGTCCCACGGGCAGTTCACCGTCCCGTCGCTGATAAGCGTCGTGTCAAACGGCGTGATGATAGCGTATCTGATCATATTCGGCGACAAAATGGGCCTTGCGGGCGTGGCTGTCTCGATGCTTATCGCCTGGGCGCTGCAGCTGTTTTTCCAGCTCCCGTGGCTGATAAAGACCGGATACAGATACCGCCCCCGAATGAATTTCAGCGACGGCACCATGAAGGAGGTCGCGCTGCTGGCGCTGCCCGTGCTGATAAGCTCGTGGGTGCAGCCGCTCTGCAACGTGATAAATATGTCGTTCGGCTCGGGTCTGGGCGACGGCGCGGTGTCGGCGCTTAACTGGGCGAATAAGATATATATAATAATGGTGGGCGTTTTCGCCTACGCCATAACAAACTTTATTTTCCCGCGGCTGTCTCGGCTCAGCGCCGGCGGCAGCGACGAGAAATTCGCCGAGACCACGCGGACCTCGGTGGGCTGGATAATATTTATAATAACGATAATTTCGGCGCTGTTTCTGGCGCTCAGCGACCCGATCATCAGGGTCGTGTTCGAGCGCGGCGCGTTTACCGCCGATAACACAAAGATCACGGCGTCGGCGCTGTTTTTCTACTCGTTCGGCATGGTGGGTTACTCGATCTGCGAGGTGCTCAACAAGAGCTTTTACGCCATACGCGACGGCAAGACGCCGATGTTCACCTCGATCTTCGGGGTCGTGGTAAACGTGGGCTGCGCGGCGCTGTTCGTGCTCGGGCTGGGTCTCGGCATAAACGGACTGGCGCTGGCGAGCGCGATCAGCTCCACCGCTATCGCGCTGGCGCTGCTTGTTATGATAAACCGCAGACGCGCGGGAGTGGTGACCCGCGAGTTTGTTTTGAACACTGTAAAGACGCTGATCTGCGGCGCCGCCGCGTTTGCCGCGGCGAAGCTTATATATATCCCCGCGGACATGCTGCCCGGCTCGGGCGTTGTGATGACGCTCGTTAAGCTCTGCATAGCCGCGGTTCCCGCGTGCGTCGTGTACGCGGCTTTGGCGTGGATATTTAAGGTGAGCGAGTTTAAGACCGCTATAGGATTTGTTTTAAGAAAGGACTGAATTTATGGGCGAAATGGGATATTTTGAGACCCTTTGGATGTACATATGGGGTCTGATAAAACAGAGCTTTGTTTATAAGCTGCTGACAAAGATATACAGCGGCATTTCCGGCGCGTGGCAGCGCGGACTTATAACCAACTTTTTTAGGCGCGAGCATTTTTCCGCCGAGACGCTTAAAAACAGCCTGGCGGGAAGAGTTTTAGGCTGTCCGTTCACGTTTCTCTCATGGCTTCAGAGGACGATAGGCGGCGCGCTTTCGGAAAAGATCGCAACAAGCCGCGTTGTTCGGGCGGCGAATATTTATCTGCACAATCTGCTGGCTCTCAACACCCGCTTTATCGGCACGCTCATGCTGTTTGCGGCGCTCGGAGCATCCGCGGCGGGGATCGCGTCGGGCTCGGGCATAAGCGCGCTGCTTTGCGCGGCGGCCGTTGTCGGCGCTCTGTTTATGCTGATCGACGTCAATCTGACGGCTTATTTAAGAGGCTCGTGGCTGGTCAAGGCCTTTTCGCACCTGACCGGCATTGATATGGATTTCAATAAGGTGTTCGCCCAAAGATACACAAAGCCCGCGTCTCGCCTTTGGCTCGCGGGGATTTTGGGCGCGGCCGCGGGTCTTTCGGCGTTCGTGAGCCCGCTGCTGCCTTTGCTTGTTCTGGGCGGACTGTTCGGGCTGTTCGTCGTGCTCCGCGCGCCTTTGGCAGGAGTTTATTTCACGATATTTTTGGCGCCGCTTGCGCCCACCATGGTCATGGTCGGTCTGTCGCTTCTGAGTTTGTTCTCGCTGCTTGTCAAGGGCGTGTGCGACAGAAAATTCAGATGGAAGTTCGACGGAATGGGCTTTTTGATCCTCGGGATGCTCATCATGTATCTTATAGCGAGCGTGTTCTCTTTCGCGATGCTTAACAGCCTGAGCATATTCTTGGTGTATATGGCGTTTATGCTGTTCTACTTCGTTGTTATCAACACGGTAAAGACCCGCAAGCAGCTGTTCGACGCGCTGGCGCTGTTTGTGCTGTCGGGCGCGCTGGTCTGCCTCTACGGCGTGGCGCAGTATGTGTTCGGCTGGGACACCGCCTCGGCGTGGATGGATGAGGAGATGTTCACCGATATAAAGATGCGCGTATATTCAACTCTCGAGAACCCCAACGTTCTGGGCGAGTACATACTGCTTGTGGTCCCGGTCTGCGTCGGCCTTTTGTGGGAGCGCTCCAAAAAGCTCTCCAAGGCGATGTACTTAGCTATAGCGGGTCTGATGTTCCTGACGCTTATACTGACGTTCTCCCGCGGCTGCTGGATAGGATTCATAATCGTCGCGGGTATCTATGTGACGTTTGTCTGCGGCAAGCTGTGGGGACTGGCGCTGATCGCGCTGCCCTTTGTGCCCATGGTCATTCCCGAGAGCATAATCAACAGATTTGTCAGTGTGGGCGACATGACAGACTCGTCCACGTCCTACAGAGTTTATATCTGGTTCGGCACCTTCGGAATGCTCAAGGACTTCTGGGCGTCGGGCATAGGCCCCGGAACAAAGGCGTTCCAGTCGGTTTACCCGTTCTATTCATACAGCGGAATAGTGGCGCCCCACTCCCACAACATGTTCCTTCAGATATTTGTGGAGTCGGGCATAGTGGGAATTTCGATATTCCTGGTCCTGCTGTTTATGTTTTTCAAGAAAATGGTCGGCGGATATCAGGCTACCTCAAAGAAGGGCAGCAAGCTCGGCGCCATGATCGTGGCGATCGCCGCGGGCGTCGCGGGCTTCTGCGTGCAGGGTATGTTTGACAACTGCTTCTATAATTACAGAGTTTTCCTCATCTTCTGGTACGTGCTGGCGCTGGGAATGGCGGCGGTCAACCTTGCCAAAGCTGAGCAAAAGGCGGTGAAGAAAGCTTGATAAAGGTTTTGGAGGTGTCGTCCGACTCGAATATCGGCGGCGCCGGAAAGTGCATCGTCACTTTTTTGAAGCATTACGACCGCGGCAAGTTCGACGTCGGCGCCGTGGTGCCGACCGGCTCAAAGCTGCTGCCCGAGATCGAGGCGCTCGGGGTCAAGACCTACGAGCTTGACCGACTGGCGGAAAAATCCCTCGACGCGGGCGCGGTGAAGCTGCTCAAAAAGCTGTTTAAGCGGCTCAGGCCCGACATAGTTCACACTCACGGCTGTATGTCGGCCAGGATAGCGGCAAAGCTCTGCGGAATAAAGGTCGTGTACACGCGGCACAGCGTGTTCGAACCCTCGGCAAGGCTGTCGCGGGGCATAGGCAAGCTGATAAACGGCGCGGTCAACAGTTGGGCGGCCGATCGGATAATCGCGGTCGCCGAGGCCGCGAAGGACAACCTGGTCGCCACCGGAGTGCCCGAAAAAAAGATAGACGTTATTTTAAACGGCGTGGAGCCTCTTCGGGAATATTCGCCCGACGAGCGCGAAAAGGCGAGAGCGGCTCTCGGCATTGCGCCCGATGAGAAGGCGGCGGCGATAATCGCCCGCCTGACCGAGGTCAAGGGGCACAAATATTTTGTTGAGACCGCCAAGCTGCTTAAAGCGCGGGGCGTCAAGGCAAAGTTTTTGATCGCGGGCACGGGCGATACGGAGAGCGATATCAAGCGCCGGATCGAGGCGGAAAAACTCGGCGATTATGTGAAAATGCTCGGGTTCCTGACAGATGTGGAGCCGCTTATGAACGCGATGGACATTCAGGTCAACTGCTCGTTCGGCACCGAGGCCACAAGCCTCTCGCTGCTTCAGGGCATGAGCCTTAAAAAGCCCGCCGTCGTCACCGATTTCGGCGGAAATCCCGGGGTCATCAAAGACGGCGTAAACGGATTTCTGGTTCCGATAAAGGAGCCGAAGGCCATGGCGGACAGGATCGAGCGCCTTATGACCGATAAAAATTTATACGAAAAAATGAGCCGCGCGAGCGGAGAGATATATAAGTCGGCCTTCACCGCGGAGGTCAACACGAGAAAAATCGAAAACGTGTACCAATCGCTGATTGGAAAATAACAGAAATGGAGTAATATTATGAAAGCAAAATTTAACATTATGGACTTTTTGATTATTCTGGCCGTTGTGCTTGTGGTAGCCGCGGCGGGGTACTTCTTTATCTCGTCAACGGCCGCCGACACCGACGCGGAAAAGGCCAGCGGACAGAGCGTTACCGCCACGGTCGAGGTCGAGTTTGCCAGAGAGGATAAGTTTTTGACCGAACTGCCTCAGGTGGGCGACAACGTCACGATCGGCGTTAAAGAAAAAATGCCCGCCGTTGTGACAAACGTGAGATACGAGAACGCCAGAGTGACCGCGTATGACCTGGAGCAGGGCTCGGCGTCGGTTCAGGAGATACCCGATCAGTACGACGTGTATGTCGAGATGGAAGCCGACGCGGTAGACGGCAAAGACGCGGTGACGATAAGCGACAGCCCGATACGCGTGGGCGACGCCACGGCGGTGCGCACCAGAAACTGGGCCAGCTACGGCTACGTGACGCGGCTTGAGATAAGCGAATAATCGCGGCGGAGCAGAAAGGAGACGATAATATGGCTAAGAATAACAATTCAAGATCCCAAAACGGAAGCTTCAAAAAGACGGGCAAGCTGTTTGGGGTAATAAGCATAATAGATATTTTGGTTGTCCTGTGTATCGCCGCGCTCGCCTTCGGCATCTATGCCAGATACACCTCGGACAGCGACGCCAACACGGCGACCGAGCGTTCGAAGTTTCAGTATGTCTACAAGGTCGAGGGCGTGAGAGAATACACTCTCGAGGCTCTGCGCAAGGGCGGCCCGGTCTACGACAGAGAGACCAAAGAATATATCGGCGACGTTGTGAGCGTGTCGGCCGAGGACGCGAAGATGGAAATAAGCAAAATAAGCGGTGAGTACGCCGTTGTGACCGTGCCCGAGAGATACGACGCCTACGTCACGATCGAGGTAGACGGCAAGTACAACAGTCTCGGCCACTATACCGATGCCAACAGATACATAGGCGCCGGCCAGACATTAAACGCCCTCAGCAAGTTCTCCAACACCGAGGGTCAGATCATCGAAGTCAAAGACGTGGAGTAAAACCCCGGATCCCCGGAGGAGGCAAATTCGGGTAGGCGCCCTCGGGAGGAGGCAATAAATAGGCGCCCCCTTGGGGGAGCTGTCGGGCAAAGCCCGACTGAGGGGGCCTAGTCCCTAGAACCTATTCTCTAGTCCCTGCGTTCCCACCTCCGTCAGGCTTACGCCTGCCACCTCCTCCCGGGAGGAGGCAATAAATAGGCGCCCCCTTGGGGGAGCTGTCGGGCAACGCTCGACTGAGGGGGCCTAGTCCCTAGAACCTATTCTCTAGTCCCTACGTTCCCACCTCCGTCAGGCTTACGCCTGCCACCTCCTCCCGGGAGGAGGCAAAGCAGAAATTTATTTAATTATGAAAATAGAGACGCGCGAGGCGTCTCTACTTTCTTAGGTGAATGGATTATATGAAAAACTTTAATTGCTTTAAAGCAATTAACTAAGCTCAAATCTCCGCTTTGCGGAGACGCGGAATATTTATTCCGCTAAATTCAAATATATTATATCCTATGTTTTACAAAAAAGCAAGCCTTTTTTTGAAAAATTTTAAAATTTTTTTGATTTTTCCAAAAATGCCTTTATTTTTTGCCCCAAACAGGCGGAAGCGACGGCATCATTTTCGCTTTTGAGAGCGCCATTGCCACGATGTACGAAATTATAAAATCAACTACATGGTGCGCGAAGGTGCCGGCGACGGTTATCCACATCATGACCGAGGCGGAATAGGTGTCGCTCGTCGAGAGGCCGCCCGCGAAAAACAACAGCACCACAATTCCCTCAAACACCGCGTGGACGATCCCGGTCGACAGGGCTGTCAGTATCAGGTTTATGTTTTTCTTTATCATATAGGCGCCGAGCAGGGCGAACAGGATATGAGACGCGGCTCTGACCGCGACCACGAGCGGGGCGGTGAAAAAGAAGCCGATCGTTGTTCCCACAGCGGTGAACACCGCCGTCCAGGGCGAGATGAACATCGCCAGGATCACGGGGACGTGGGCCATAAGGGTCGCCGAGTACGGGCCGACCACTATCCTGAAGGGCGGGCCGGTGAATATCATGGGGATCATGATCCCTATCGCTATGAGCAGAGCGGAGATCACGAGATCTTTTGTTTTCAGCTTGCTGTTCAAAATATAACACTCCTTTTTTACAAAACCGTGATATATGTTTTATATTAATACATGCGGCGCGTTATGTCAATTGTCAAATTAACAAAATAGAAGGGGAGCTTTGCCTAAATTTAATGTGATTTTTTGGTAAAAACCTCTTGATAAATTTTAAACAATGGGGTAAAATTAAGTTTGGAAGATAATTTTTCCTGTCCGATATAAATATATCAATTTAAAAATAATAATTTAACATATATTTGGAGGTATGATCATGAACAAAAAAACTGTTGACGACGTTAATCTGAAAGGCAAGAAAGTGTTGGTCCGCTGCGATTTCAACGTTCCGATCAAGGACGGCAAGATCACGGACGAGACCAGAATAAACGGCGCTATGCCCACTATCAAAAAGCTGGTGGGCGACGGCGCGAAGGTTATACTCTGCTCGCACATGGGCAAGCCCAAGGGACAGGTCGTTGAGTCGCTTTCTCTGGCTCCGGTCGCGGTCTCGCTTTCCGAAAAGCTCGGCAAGCCCGTTGTTTTCGCGAATGATGACAACGTTGTGGGCGAGAACGCCAAGGCCGCGGTCGCCGATATGAAGGACGGCGACGTGGTTCTGCTCCAGAACACCAGATTCAGAGCCGAGGAGACCAAGAACGAGGAGAACTTCAGCAAAGAGCTGGCGTCGCTGGCCGAGGCGTATGTTAACGACGCGTTCGGCAGCGCCCACAGAGCGCACTGCTCGACGGTCGGCGTGACCGAGTATTTGAGCCCCTGCGTTTCGGGCTACCTTATGGCCAAGGAGATCGACTTTGTGGGCAACGCGATCGACAATCCCGTTCGTCCTCTGGTTGCTATCCTGGGCGGTGCCAAGGTTTCGGATAAGCTGAACGTTATATCAACGCTGCTTGAAAAATGCGACACGCTGATAATCGGCGGCGGCATGGCATACACCTTCCTCAAGGCCAAGGGCTACGAGGTCGGCACATCGCTGGTCGACGAGGACAAGATCGGCTACTGCAAGGATATGATAGAGAAGGCTGAAAAGCTCGGCAAGACCCTGCAGCTGCCCATCGACACGGTTATCACGTCCGACTTCCCGGATCCTATCGACGCGGAGATCGAGATCGAGACGGTTCCCTCCGACAAGATCCCGGCCGACAAGATGGGTCTGGATATAGGCGAAAAGACGCGCGCCCTGTTTGCCGACACGGTAAAGACAGCCAAGACGGTCGTATGGAACGGCCCCATGGGCGTGTTTGAGAACCCGATCCTTGCCGCGGGCACCGTGGCTGTGGCTCAGGCTCTGGCCGACACCGACGCCACGACAATCATCGGCGGCGGCGACAGCGCGGCGGCTATCAACACTTTGGGCTTCGGCGATAAGATGACCCACATCTCGACGGGCGGCGGCGCCTCGATGGAACTGCTCGAGGGCAAAGTTCTGCCCGGCTGCGCGGCGCTTGACGACAAATAAGGAGGGCGCAGCATGAGAAAAAAGATAATTGCCGGAAACTGGAAAATGAACAAGACCCCGTCCGAGGCGGCGGAGCTGGCGGCGGCTATCGTTAAGAATTCCGCGGGCGCGGGCTGCGACGTTGTGGTATGCCCCACGGCGGTATGCCTGCCCGGAGTTGTGGAAAAGACGAGCGGCAGCAATGTTGAGGTCGGAGCGCAGAACGTTCACTTTATGGAGAGCGGCGCATATACCGGAGAACTGGCGGCGAACATGCTGACCGATATCGGGGTTAAATACGTGATAATAGGCCACAGCGAGAGACGCCAGTATTTCGGCGAGACCGACGAGACGGTCAACCTGAGAACCAAGGCCGCGCTGAGCGGCGGACTGCTGCCGATCGTGTGCGTGGGCGAGAGCCTTACCGAGCGCGAAAACGGCGTGACGTCCGAGACGGTCTGCCGTCAGGTAAAGCTGGCGTTTTTGGGGATCGACAAGGCGGACGCCGAAAAGGTCGTTATAGCCTATGAGCCCGTTTGGGCCATCGGCACCGGAAAGACCGCCACGGCCGAGCAGGCCGACGAGGTATGCGGAATCATCCGCGACACGATAGGCTCGCTCTACGGCGAGGACGCGGCCGAGAAAATCAGGATCCAGTACGGCGGCAGCATGAACGCCGGAAACGCGGCCGAGCTGCTTTCCAAGCCTAATATAGACGGCGGCCTGATCGGAGGCGCGAGCCTCACGGCCGAGGACTTTGACGTTATAGTCAAAGCCGCCGAGTAGCTAATAAATAAAAAATTAATAGGAGACAAGATCATGAGCAAAAAACCTTACGCTTTGATTATAATGGACGGTTTCGGCGTAAACAAGCGGCACGACGGCAACGCCATATACGCGGCTAAAACGCCGAACCTTGACAAGTACATGAGCGAGTGCCCCAACACCGTCATTCACGCGTCCGGCATGGACGTGGGTCTGCCCGACGGACAGATGGGAAACTCGGAGGTGGGCCACACCAACATAGGCGCCGGCAGGATAGTGTATCAGGAGCTGACCCGCATCACCAAGGCGATCGAGGACGGCACGCTGTTTGAAAACGAGGCGCTTTTGGGCGCGATGGAGAATTGTAAAAAGCACGGCTCGGCCCTGCACCTGATGGGACTGCTGTCGCCCGGCGGCGTTCACAGTCATCAGAATCACCTCTACGGCCTGCTCAAAATGGCGAAGGAGCACGGCCTCAGCGACGTGCATGTTCACGGCTTTCTGGACGGACGCGACGTTCCGCCCGCCTCGGCCGAGGAATACATAAAGGAGCTTATCGCCAAGGAGCGCGAGATCGGCGTGGGCGACATCGCCACGATAAGCGGCAGATACTACGCAATGGACCGCGACAACCGCTGGGAGCGAGTCAGCAAGGCCTACGACGCGATAGTCAAGGGCGAGGGCAAGCTGTTTGACAGCGCGGTCACCGCGATAGAGGAGAGCTATAACGATAAGGTCACCGACGAGTTCGTTGTGCCCTCGGTCATCACAAAGGACGGCGAGCCCGTCGGCAGGCTCAAGGAGCACGATTCGGTTATTTTCTATAACTTCCGCCCCGACAGAGCCAGAGAGCTGACAAGAACGATCGTCGATCCCGACTTTAACGGCTTTGAGAGAAAGTTCTTTGAAACATACTACGTGACCATGACCCAGTACGACGCGACCATGCCAAACGTGAATATCGCGTTTAAGCCCGAGAGCCTGACAAACACCTTCGGTGAGTATATGAGCAAGCTGGGCAAGACCCAGCTGAGGATAGCCGAGACCGAGAAATACGCCCACGTCACGTTTTTCTTTAACGGCGGCGTCGAGGCGCCCTACGAGGGCGAGGACAGAGTTCTGATAAACTCGCCCAAGGTCGCGACCTATGATCTGCAGCCCGAAATGAGCGCCCCCGAGGTCACCGACGCGGTGGTGGAGCGGATAAAGAGCGGCAAGTACGACGCGGTTATCCTGAATTTTGCCAACTGCGACATGGTGGGCCACACCGGAGTGTTCGACGCGGCAGTGAAGGCTGTCGAGACGGTCGACACCTGCGTCGGCAGAGTGGTTGACGCGCTGCTCGAGATGGGCGGCGAGGCGCTTATCACCGCCGACCACGGAAACGCCGACCAGATGATAGACTATAGCACAGGCGAGCCGTTCACGGCGCACACCACCAACGTGGTGCCGCTGATACTGATCGGCAGATCGGGCGTCAAGCTCAAGACCGGCCGCCTGGCCGACCTGACCCCCACCTTGCTTGACATGATGGGAATAGCTCAGCCCGAAGAAATGACCGGCGAGAGCCTTATAGAAAAATAAAAAATTGGCGGCGCGGGTCATGATCCGCGCCTTTTTGTATGCCCGCCCCTGCGGTGTGGGGCAAATTTGAGAGGCGCCCCCTCGGGGGAGCTGTCGCCGAAGGCGACTGAGGGGGTATCCTAATAACTATTCGCTAATCGCTAATCACTGCGTTGCCTCTACTTGCTCATTTGTTTTATGCCGTATTTTTGGCGGAAGGCGGTGATATCGGCGTCGGTGCGGACCAGCTCGGCGCCGACGAGCTTTTTGTCTTTGGGGTTGTAAAATCCGATAGTGCGCTCTCCGGTGCAGGTGCTTTTCTCGATCCTGACAGAGTCGGCGGTGTAGCCCTCGGGGATAGGCTCGGTCTTTTGCTTTTTAAATAATTTCATAAGATCATCTCCCGATAAAGGTTTGATATATTTATTTTATCATTAAATTTCGGTTTTGTCAAAAGCTTTGAATTTTCGCCGAAAAAAATTTACTTCATAATATCAAAAAAGTGTTTACATTTTGATATTTTCCTGCTATAATCGAATAAAATCACAAAAATTTGGGGGTTATGTTATGAAAAACAGGGGTAAATTTTCGCACGGTCTCGGATTTGTTCTGGCCGCGGCGGGTTCCGCAGTGGGTCTGGGCAATATCTGGAGGTTCCCGTACCTGACCGCGAAATACGGCGGCGGTCTGTTTCTGTTGTTTTATATTCTGTTGGTGCTGTCGTTCGGTTACACGCTGATGATAGCCGAGAACGCGATCGGCAGAAAAACGGGCAAGAGCGCGCTTTCGGCATTCGGCGAGCTCAGCAGAAAATGGGCGTTCCTCGGCGTTATCGCCACGATAGTGCCCGCGATAATCCTGCCGTACTACAACGTTATAGGCGGCTGGGTCATAAAGTACGCCGTGACGTTTGTCACGGGCGGACACGCGCAGGCCGCGGGCGACGGATTTTTTGACGCTATGCTGGCGTCGCCCGGACAGCAGCTGCTGTTCCAGTTTATATTCTCGTTTGTCACCACGGCCGTTATCATGCGCGGAGTTCAAGGCGGCGTCGAAAGGGTCAGCACGATACTCATGCCGCTGCTGATAATCTTGGCGATAGCCGTCGCGGTCTACTCGATCACGCTGCCGGGCTCGCTTGTGGGTCTTAAATATTTGTTTGTGCCCGATTTTAAGCATTTTTCGGTGTCGGCCATACTGGCGGCGCTGGGCCAAATGTTCTACTCGCTGTCGCTGGCTATGGGAATCATGATAGCCTACGGCTCGTATCTGCCCAAAAACAGCGACCTTGAAAAAAACGTGGGCCGCATTGAGATATTCGACACGGGCATAGCCATACTTGCGGCGCTTATGATAATTCCCGCGGTGTTCGCGTTCTCGGGCGGCGACGAGTCGGCTCTGGGCGCGGGTCCCGGTCTGATGTTCATAACGCTGCCTAAGGTTTTCGACAGCATGGGGATGTCAACGCTTATCGGCTCCGCCTTCTTTATCCTGGTGCTGCTTGCTGCGCTCACCTCGTCGATCTCGATACTTGAGGCGATAGTGTCATCACTTTGCGACAGATTCGGCTGGGGAAGAACAAAAACAACTATCGGCGCGGGTATCTGCTCGTTTTTGCTGGGTGTTCCGCCGATATTGGGCTACAGCGTGTGGAGCGACGTCACGGTTGGCGGCATGACGATACTCGACATTATGGACTTTATCACAAATTCCGTGCTTATGCCGATCCTGGCGCTGCTTACCTGCGTGTTTGTTGCGTGGGTCATCGGCGTGAACGTTATAGCCGACGAGGTGAAGCTGTCGTCTAAATTCAAGCGCGAAAAAATGTTTAACGTTATGATAAAATATATCGCGCCGGTGCTGATAGCAGCGATACTTATATCCTCGGTGCTGAACGCGATGGGCGTCATTAAGCTTTAAAATCCGAAAAACTGCACTAAGGCTACCGACATCAGTATGCCGGTGAGGTCGGCGGCGAGGGCGGCGAAAAGCGTGTGGCGCACGTTTTTTATCCCCGCGCTGCCGAAATATACCGCTATTGTGTAAAAAGTGGTCTCGGTTGAGCCCATCATTATCGAGGCGATCTTTCCCTGAACCGAGTCGGGGCCCGAGTTTTTGAAAATATCGGTCACCAGAGCAAGCGACGCGCTGCCCGACACCGGGCGCAGCAGCCCGAGCGGCACCAGCTCGGACGGCATATGTATGAGATCGGTCAGAGGCTTGGCGGCTTTCGCGATGAGATCAAGGCAGCCGCTTTCGCGGAACATATATATCGCCGCCATCAGACCGACGAGCGACGGGATTATGTTAAATACGGATTCGAGGCCGTTTTTCGCGCCTAAAGTGAAAGCGTCGTAGATATCCGTTTTTTTGATAAAGCCGTACATCAGAAATATAAATATAAAAAAGGGCACAGAGTATGCCGAGATCAGCTCCATGTTTTCATCACCTTGTTTGTTAAAATTTCTTTTCCAAGAGCTTTACCGCCGTGATGCCGACAGCGAGGGCGCATATCTCGCAGATCCAGATCGCCGGGATAACTTCGCCCGGACTTTGGGCGCCGCAGCTTTGCCGCAGCGAGATCAGAGTTGTGGGTATAAGCTGCAGCGAGGCGGTGTTCAGCACGACCAGCATACACATCTCGTTTGTGGCTTGTTTTTTGTCGCGGTTCAGCTCGTTAAGCTTGCGCACCGCGCTTATGCCGAGAGGCGTGGCGGCGTTTCCCATGCCCAGAAGGTTTGCCACAATATTCATCACGATCCCGCCGAAGGCCTCGCTGTCCGGCTTGAGCCGGGGAAACAGGCGGCGCAGCACGGGGCTCATCGCCTTGGCGATAATTTTTATCAGGCCGGCTTCTTCTCCTATTTTTGAAATTCCCGTCCACAGACACATGATCCCCAGCAGCGACACCGTGAGGTTAACCGCCTCGCCCGCGCCGCTTACCGCGGCCGCCGCTATCTGCTCGACCCGCCCCGTGAAGACCGACACGACCAGAGAAATTATTATCATTCCGCCCCATATATAATTCATCATTTTGTATCACCCCGTTTTTTTATCAATTTGTAATATTATTTTTAACTTTTTGTAAGCCACGGTTCTCAAAATTCACGTTTTTTATCCCGCGAAACGCTGTATAATTACGAAAAAGACAGCGGTGTTTTGTTATGTAATATTACAGATATATTGCACAGTATATTCCGAGAATGAGCGATAAATTCCGCTTTTTCGAGGTATAATTGCCCGCTTGATATTACAAAATACGATTATATTATCTTTTTTAAAAAATTGTAATAATTCTGCAAAAAACACTTGCATATTGTCGCGAGATGTAGTAAAATAAAGAAAAGTGTATCGAAATGTATCGAAATGTATCGAATAGGCGAGGCGGGAATATTCCTCCCCCTCAGTCTGCGGATAAACCGCAGACAGCATTAAGGAAGCTCTTGGTCAAAATTGCAAGCAATTTTGAAAGATAGCTTTGAACCCGCAAGCAAGCTTGCTGATTATCCCCTCCTAAAGGAAGGGGAGCCAAAGCCTTGAAGCGGGATTTTCGATAAGCGAGATAGAAGGGCTCCCGCAACATAGTGATTAGCAATTAGCGAATAGTAAATAGGGCTCCCGCAAAACGCCAACGGAGTGCGTTTTGTGGGAAGAGGAGCGGCTGCCGGCAAGGCGAAGCTTCCGACGCTTGCGTCGGAACGAGCCAAGAGGCGAGACAGCGCGCAGAGCGCGCAGGGCTCCCGCAAAGCGCCAACGGAGTGCGTTTTGTGGGAAAGAGGAGCAAATTCGTAGCGGTGAGTAAAATACGCTTGCGTATTTTACGATAAGCGGAGAAATTTGCGACGAAGGAGGAGCGACGACATGTTTATTGGCGAATATTTACAGACTGTGGACGCTAAGTTCAGAGTTAATGTTCCCGCGGGTTTCCGCGCGGAGCTTGGTCAGACATTCGTCGTTGCCAAGGGCGTCAACTGTATCGCCCTCTATCCGCGCTCCGAATGGGAAGGTTTTCTCAATAAGATAAAAGAGAGAAAAAAACTGCTGTTTTTCACCTCGGGCTCTAAGGAGTGCGAGCTTGACACTCAGGGAAGAGTGGTAATACCGCCCGATCTGCGCGAATATCTGGGGCTCAAGAAGGAGATAGCGGTCGTCGGAACTTTCAGACATGTTGAGATCTGGAACAGAGACGCGTGGAAGGAATATTTTGAAGATGATGAATACAGCGCCGAGAATATCGGGAAGATTATGGAGGAGCATGAGCTTATATAAATATGGAATTTAATCATATTTCCGTGCTGCCCGACGAGAGCGTCAGAATGCTCGGCATAAGGCCCGGCGGCGTTTACGCGGACGGCACGCTCGGAGGCGGCGGACACGCGTCGCTTATTTGCGAGAAGCTCGGCGAAAACGGAACTTTGATCGGGATAGACCGAGATCTTGAAGCGTTGGAGGCTGCGAAAGAGCGGCTCCGAAAATATAATTGCGAAGTTATAATCCGACACGACAATTTCTTTAATATAAAAGCGATACTTGAAAGTTTGGGCGTTGAAAAAATCGACGGCGCAGTTTTGGATCTGGGAGTGTCGTCTCACCAGCTCGACGAAGCCGGGCGCGGCTTCAGCTACAATATGGACGCGCCTCTTGACATGAGAATGGACCGAGAGGATATTCTGACCGCGGCTGATGTCGTCAACACATATTCCGAAGAGGAGCTGCATCGGATACTCAGAGAATACGGAGAGGAAAAAAACGCGGCGAAAATTGCGCGCTCGATCGTGAAGGCTCGTGAGAAAAAGCCGATAGAAACCACGATCGAGCTGAGCGACATAATAAAGTACTCGTTTCCGCCGCAAAAGCGCTATGGGGACAAGCACCCCGCGAAGCGGAGCTTTCAGGCGATCAGGATCGAGGTCAACGGCGAGCTCAAAGGACTTGACAAAGCCCTTGAGGATTTTATCGAAGCGCTGAGACCCGGCGGAGTTCTGGCGGTCATAACATTCCATTCTTTGGAGGACCGGATAGTTAAAAATACATTTAATAAGCTCAAAACCGGATGCACGTGTCCGAAGGATTTCCCGGTGTGCGTCTGCGGAAACAAACCGAAAATAGAGCTTGTGAACCGCAAGCCGATAACCGCGGCGGCGGACGAGCTCGAAAAAAACAACCGCGCCCACAGCGCCAAGCTGAGAGCCGCGAGAAAACTTTAAAATTTATCGAAAGGGATGGGGCAGGTGCCAACCAAGCAAAGAGAGTCGTATAGGCGTCAGTCGGCGCCGAATCGAAATTACAGTTATCGAAACGAATACCGGGCAGCCGCGCCGTCCCGATACGATAACAGATATGATAATCAAAAACGGACAGAGGATCCGAGACGCGCGTATACCGCGCGTACTTCGCAGCGTTCCCGTTACGTCGATAATACTCAAGCCGGACGCCACGCGTCAGACAGCCGTCGGTATTCGAGCGGCTCGTACAACGGCGCGGGCGGATATAACGGATACACGGGCTATAACGGAGCGAATTATTCGGCGCCTGTTCGGTCTTATCCCGACAGAGACCCGCGGGTTTCGGGTTATTCGACGCAGAGATACGGGGCATATACCGATTATCCGCAGGCGGCGCCGCCGAGACGGAACTACGATCATCCCGCGAGGGAAACGCGACCCGGAACTAGCGATACCGGGCCGGCGCAAAGACGGATCCTCACGCGCGAGCAGCGCGAGGAGGGGCGCAAAAAGGTGCGGGCCAGAATGAAAATGATCGGGGTTATCGGATTCATATTTCTGCTCAGCGCGGTTATGATATACAGACAGACAGCGATCTTCGGAAAAAACAGAGAGATCGAAAAACTGAATAACGACCTGTCCGGAATACTTGTGACAAACGAGAGTATCCGATCGAACATAGACAGGTCTATCGAGCTCGGAAATCTTGAAACCTACGCGAAGAACCGATTGGGAATGATCAATCCCGACTCGTCACAAATTTTTTATGTTGATATGGGTGCGGGCGACGAGGTAGTCAAATCTTCATCATCAAAATAGCGTCGGTTTCGGATTTTATATAACCGAACTGTTCTAAAGCAGTGAAACTTGAAATAAACTTTCCAAGTAAACGTCGGTTGATCGGCGTGTGTTCGGGCGAGTGCTGATTAAATCGGCCATGTCAGGCAGCGGAGCGGTACGGATCAGCGTTTACTCAAAAAAACGGCGGCCGCGCACGGTCGCCTTATTGGATTTATGGAGGAAAGCGTATGGCGGCGAAAAAAGCAAAAAAAGCAAAAAAGAAAAGCGGAACAAGCGGCAGACTTATTTTTATAGCCGCTGCCTTTGCGTTTTTAATGGTTCTGCTTTGTTTGCGCGTAGGATGGATCCAGATCGTGCGCGGCAAAGATCTGTCGCGGCAGGCTTTGGACCAGCAGACCAGCGACAACACTGTGAGCGCGAAACGTGGAAATATATATGACCGAAACTATAAGATACTGGCGTCAAACATAACCGTTGAGTCGATAAGCATCAGCCCCGATGTAGTCAGAAAGTCCATTGAGGATAAGAATCTCAGCGTGGATAATGTGGCTAAGAACATCGGCGATATTCTCGATATGGATATGGAGACTGTCAAGGACAAGATAGACAAAAAGATACAAAGCGAGACTCTGAAAAAGAAGGTGGACAAAGAGGTCGCCGATACTCTGCGCGAATATGTGAAGTCGGTCGATTTGAGCGGCGTTGTGTTTACCGAGGATGTGAAGCGTTACTATCCGTATAACAATTTTGCCGCGCAGGTCATAGGATTTTGCGGAACAGACAATCAGGGCCTTGAGGGTATCGAGAGCATATACGACGATCAGCTCAGCGGAGTGCCCGGAAGAGTCGTTTCCGCGCAGCAGTCCACTGGCCTTGAGGGAAACAGCGGATATGAAAACTATATCGCCGCTCAGGACGGCAACAGCGTTGTGCTCACGATAGACGAGACGATCCAGAACTATGCTCAGAAAAATCTGGAAGCGGCGGCGGCGGACAACAGATTGGCCGAGGGGGCCGCGGCGATAGTTATGGACGTCGATACAGCCGAAATTCTCGCGATGTGCACCGAACCGGACTATAATCTGAACGAGCCCTTTGAAATTACCGACGCCATTAAAGAAAAATATCCGGATATTGAACAAGAGCTTGAAAAATTGGAAGGCGAGGAGTATAATGAAAAGCTGGGAGAGGTAATGCAGACGGTGCGCCGAAACAAGGCGGTGGTCGACTCGTACGAGCCCGGCTCGACGTTCAAGTCGGTAACCGCGTCGATCGCGCTTGATACGCGCGCCTGCGCGCTGACCGATATGTTTACATGCGGCGGCTCGTATCAGGTGGCGGACAGAACCATAAACTGCGCAAACACCTCGGGCCACGGCACACAGGATTTTTCGCAGGCGGTGCAGAATTCCTGCAACCCGGCGTTTATTCAGATAGGCCAAAAAATCGGCAAGGAAAGATTTGTAAGCGGAGTAAAGGCGTTCGGCTTTTTAAGCAAAACCGGGATCGAGATACCCGGTGAGGCCGCGGGTATGGGATACGACGCCAGCATGAGCGACGTGGACCTTGCCACCGAGTCGTTCGGTCAGTCCATAACGGTCACGCCTCTTCAAATGGCCGCGGCGGTCAGTGCGGTCGCTAACGGCGGCACATTGATGAAACCGCATATCGTAAAGCAGATAGTTAATTCCGATATGGGGATCGTTGAAAGCACCGAGCCCGAGATCGTGCGCCAGGTAATCTCTAAAGAGACCAGCGAGGAAATGTGCAAGATCCTCGAATCGGTCGTTTCCGAGGGCGGCGGCAAAAACGCGTATCTCGCGGGATACAGAATAGCCGGCAAGACCGGAACTTCCGAAAAAATTCCCAGAGGAAACGGAAAATATATCGCCTCGTTTATCGGATTCGCTCCGGCTGACGATCCGCGCGTGCTGTGTCTGGTCATTATGGATGAGCCGAACGGCGACAGCTATTACGGCGGACAGATAGCGGCTCCGGTCGTGCGCGATATTCTGGGCGAGACTTTGCAGTATCTGGGAGTCGAACCCATGTATAATTCCGACGAGGAGGAGTATATAGATGTTGAGGTGCCCGATGTGGCGGGAATGAGCAAGGCAGACGCCGGTATCGCGGCGGATGAGAACGGACTTGTGATAAAGATCAGCGGAAACGGAGATACGGTCGTCGATCAGATCCCCAAGCCTCACACCAGAGTAACGCAGGGCAGCACGATCGTCGCGTATACCGAAAGCGGCGGAGCCGAGCGGACTGTGGCGGTCCCGAATGTGACGGGAGAGACTCCGGCCTCGGCCAACGCGACCCTTGAAAATAACGGGCTGAACGCAAGAATAAAAGGCGTTTCCAAGTTCGGCAAAAACGCGACCTGCATAGGTCAGTCGCCTGTGGAGGGAACCATGGTCGAGCCGGGAACGGTCGTGACGCTTAATTTCAGATATGACGAGTCGGAAACGACCAATGATTAGATTAAAATAAATTTACGCGATTGACAGGAAAAGGAGAAGGGTTATGACTTTATCGGAATTGCTTAAAGATGTGAAAATCAAAAAAATGTCGGGCGGCGGCGGAATGAAAATAAGCGGAGTCGCCTATGATTCCAGAAAAGTGAAGCAGGGTTATGTTTTTGTCTGCATAACCGGATACGCGACCGACGGGCACAAGTTTGCGCGCTCCGCGGTGGAGAACGGAGCGGTGGCGGTTGTGGCGGAGCATGATCTTCCCACGGTCGACGTGCCCTGCGTGGTCGTCGAAAACACCAGAAAGGCAATGGCGCATATCGCCGCCACATATTATGATTATCCGTTTAAAAAATTTAATCTTATAGGAATAACCGGAACCAACGGCAAGACCACGTCAACTTATTTGATAAAGGCCATTCTTGAGCATATGGGCAAAAAGGTCGGCCTTATCGGCACGAACCAGAATATGATAGGCGATATGGTTATTCCAACATCGCGCACCACTCCGGATTCTCTGGAGCTTATGCAGCTTTTTGACGAGATAGCGAAACACAATGTTGACTATGTTGTCATGGAGGTCTCGTCCCACGCGCTCGCTCTTGACCGAGTGACCTCGTGCGAGTTTAACGTGGGAGCGTTCACCAATATAACCCAGGACCACCTGGACTTTCATAAGACGATGGAGGAATATCTCGCCGCTAAAAGCATACTCTTTAACATCTGTAAAAACGGCGTGATAAACGCCGACGACAGCGGCAGCAAGCTGCTGCTTGAAAAAGAGACCTGCGACAGCGTTATAACCTACGGAATCGACAGCGACTGCGACCTCAAGGCGTCGAATATTGAACTCAGAAGCGACGGCGTTAAGTTTGACCTGAGCTTTAAAGGCGAGACTCAAAGGGTAGATCTGCCGATACCCGGCAGATTTTCGGTGTACAACGCCATGACCGCCATAGGCTGCTGTCTGGCGGACGGGATATCTCTTAAAGACGCGGTCGACGGAATACACACCGCCCACGGAGTAAAGGGCAGGATCGAGATCGTTAAAACACCCGGCACGGATTACACGGTGATCATTGATTACGCTCACACGCCCGACGGACTTCTGAACGTTATAAACGCGATCAGAGGTTTTGCCAAAGGACGTGTCGTGACGCTGTTCGGCTGCGGAGGCGACCGTGACGCGACCAAACGCCCCAAGATGGGTAAGATCGCGGCGGAGCTTTCGGATTTTTGCATTGTCACCAGCGATAATCCGCGCACCGAGGATCCCGAAAAGATCGTGCGGCAGGTCGTCGAGGGCGTGAAGCAGACAGACTGCGATTATGTTGTGATAACAAACAGGTTTGAGGCTATCGAATACGCTCTTGACCATGCCCAAAAAGATGATATAATATTGCTTGCGGGCAAGGGCCATGAGACATATCAGATACTCGGGACCGACACGATAAAATTTGACGAGCGTGAGATAGTTACAAAGCTTCTCGGGGTCTGAATTTTAAGATATAGGCAAATTAAGGAGAGAGAGTTATGAAATGGTGTATGAACGTCAGCGCGATAGCGAAAGCCTCGGGCGGAGAGGTCCGTAATCTGAGCGGCGACGAGATCGTTAAAAACATCGTGCGCGACGACAGAGAAGTTGAGGAGGGCACAGTGTTTGTGGCTCTCAGAGGCGAGAACAACAACGGCCACAGATTTGTGGAGAGAGCGGTGGAAAACGGTGCTGTCTGCTGCGTTGTGAATAAAGATGAAGGCGATTTCGGCGGTCTGCCCGTGGTGGCGGTGGACGACACCTTTAAGGCGCTTCGCGATATAGCGTCCGCCTATCGCGACCGATTTAATATTCCGGTGATAGGAATAACGGGCAGCGTCGGAAAAACATCGACCAAAGGCATGATAGCGTCGGTCATGAGCACCGAATTTGCCACTCTCAAAACCGAGGGAAATTATAACAACGAGGTAGGCGTTCCCCTGACGCTTTTCCGTCTGTCCGATGACGACGAGGCCGCCGTTATAGAGATGGGCATGAGCGCGTTCGGCGAGATCTCGCGGCTGTCGAGGATAGTGAAGCCCGACACCGCGGTTATCACCAATATCGGAATATCGCATATTGAGCATCTGGGCAGCCGAGAGGGGATTTTAAAGGCAAAAACCGAGATATTGGACGGCCTTTCGATCGACGGAACCGTTATTTTAAACGGCGACGACGATCTGCTTTGGTCAAAAAACGGCGAGCTTGAATATGAGACTTTGTATTACGGGATCGAAAACAAGGCATGCGACTTGGTCGCCAAAGATATCCGGCTGTTCTCTTCGGGAAGCGAGTTCACCGTCCGCATAGACGGCGAGGATCACAGATTTGAAACAAATGTTCCCGGAGTGCATCATATTTATAACGCGCTTGCCGCTATTTTGACGGGTTACAGATATAATGTCAGCGTCAAGAATATGATCAAGGGCGTGCATGATTTCGCGCCCGAGGGATTCAGGCAGTCGGTCAGCAAATACCGTGATTTTACGGTTATAAACGATTGCTACAACGCCTGTCCCGACTCAATGGAGTCCGGAATGGACGTTCTCAGACTCACCGCCGAGGAAAACGGAGGCGGAGCGCGCAGGGTGGCGTGCCTGGGCGATATGCTTGAACTTGGAGACAAGTCGGTCGAGGCTCATTACAAGGTGGGCGGAATGTGCGCCGAGAAAAATATCGACTGTCTGATCACGATAGGAGAAATGGCGCGAAACATCGCGCGCGGCGCCGCTGAACACGGAATGAATACCAATGATATTTATGAGTTTGAATCCGGCCCTGACGCCATAGAAAAAATCGGCTCGATCATCCGAAAAGGCGATGTTGTATGGATAAAGGGATCAAGAGGCATGCGTCTTGAAAAAATCGCGGAGGCGCTCGATAAATTGGGAAACAAGGAATAAATTTGAATTTGGAGCAATTCTGAATTTATTTGATGGGAGAGAAACTTATGTATTATATAATCGGAGGCATCGCGGCGCTAGCGCTGTCGCTTTTGCTGGGAATGTTTACCATTCCCATGCTCAGACGCCTTAAATTCGGTCAGGAAATTCGTGAGATCGGACCGTCCTGGCACGCGTCAAAATCCGGGACCCCCACTATGGGAGGAGTAATTTTTATTATATCCTCGGCGGCGGCGCTCATTATCACCTGCCTGTGGGGTTTTCTGTTCGGCGGAAGAAGCGGCGGTTTTACCGAGCTTTTGATCGTGGAGCTGCTTTCGCTGTCGTTCGGCGTTATCGGATTTATTGACGACTATATAAAAGTAGTGAAAAAGCGTAATCTGGGTTTGACCGCGGTTCAGAAATTCAGTTTGCAGTTTTTGGTGTCGTTGGTTTTCGCGACCTTTGTCGCGGTGTTCGGAGATACCGGAACGGTTATTGACCTGCCGTTTGCCAAGACAAATATTGATTTGAACTGGTTCTATATCCCGTTTATTATATTTGTTATGCTCGCGACGGTCAACAGCGTTAATCTTACAGACGGTCTTGACGGCCTTGCCACGACCATAACCATGGTGGTCATGCTGTTTTATCTTTTGATCTCATTGAGGATAAAAAACAGCGCGATGGCGCTTTTCGCCGCGATTATGCTGGGCGCGCTTGCGGGATTTTTGTTTTATAACAGAAAGCCGGCAAAGGTTTTTATGGGCGACACGGGCTCGCTGTTTCTCGGCGGCGCCGTTTGCGGTCTCGCCATAACTCTGCGTCAGCCTCTTACGCTGCTTATTGTCGGTCTTGTTTATGTGATCGAGACATTATCGGTCATCATGCAGGTGACGTCCTACAAGCTGACCGGCAAGCGAATATTCAAAATGTCGCCCATTCATCATCATTTTGAAATGTGCGGCTGGAGCGAAGAAAAGATCGTGTGCGTGTTCTCGCTTGTGACGTTGCTGCTTTGCGCGGTCATGTATTTCTTCGGTTAGGATATAATTGGATTATTTCGATGGTTTATACCCTGTGAGGTGATTTTATTGGCGGATCATAACAGAAATATGAATAATGGACGGAGACCCGGCGGAGAGCGGGGTTATTCGTATAACGAGGCGCGGCGGCTCGAGCCGGAAGGACGCGCCCGCGCGGATCGCGGAACTGCCGGGCCTGTCGGCGTGCGCGTGACCGCGAAAAATATACTTAGAATAGGTGACAAAAAAATCAGACTGGGCGCATTTGACTATCAGTTTTTGATGTTTACGATCATACTTGTGGCCTTCGGCATAATAATGCTTTACAGCGCCAGCAGTTCGCGCGCGTATGCCACCCAGAAAGGCGACAGCTTGTATTATGTAAAAAAACAGCTGGGCGGCCTCGGGCTGGGAGTTATTTTAATGTTTTTCTTTATGATGATCGATTATCATGTTTTGGCGAAAATTTCGCCAATCATGTATTGCGCCGGAATAATCATGCTGATCATGGTGCTTATACCGGGCGTGGGAACAACCGCCGGAGGCGCGACAAGATGGCTGTTCGGTTTCCAGCCGTCCGAGATCATGAAGCTTGCCACTATACTTGTTGTGGCTATGTATCTAGACAAATATCAGGCAAAATTGGGACACTTCTTTACCGGATTTTTGCCGTGTTTGGGAATTTTGGCTGTTGTGGTCGTGCTTCTGCTGATGGAGCCGCATTTCAGCGCCACGATCCTTATTGTTTTCACCGGCCTTTTGATGATGTTCGCGGCGGGAGCAAAATATCGTCATTTCGGAATAATGTGTATTCCTGTTGTGGTTGGATTAATAGTGATGGTCATAACATCGCCATACAGACTTCAGAGGATCACCGCTTTTATGGACCCGTTCGGCGATAAGCAAGGTTCCGGCTGGCAGATAGTGCAGTCGCTGTACGCCATCGGCTCCGGCGGAATTTTCGGCGTTGGTTTCGGTCAGAGCCGTCAAAAGTATATGTCTTTGCCCGAGCCTCACAACGACTTTATTTTTTCGGTTCTCGCCGAGGAGCTCGGTTGGTTCGGGGTCATAGTTGTTATTATTCTGTTTATCTGTCTTGTTTGGCGGGGAATAAGAATAGCGCAAAAAGCTCCCGATATGCTTGGCACGCTTATTGTGGTCGGCTGTATAGGATTAATAGGCGTTCAGGCTTTGCTCAACATAGGAGTTGTGTCGGCTTCGTTTCCTGTTACCGGAATGCCGATGCCGTTTTTCAGCTACGGCGGAACGGCCCTTGCCATAACGATGGCGGAGATCGGACTAATTTTGAATGTCTCAAGACAGGAGAGGGTGCTGTGATATGAGAATTTTATTTGCGGGCGGCGGCACCGCGGGACATATTAATCCCGCTCTTGCCATCGCCAATTATATTTGCGGACAGGAAAAAACGGATATAGCTTTCGTAGGTACAAAGGAAGGCCTTGAGGCTGAGCTTATACCGAGACTTAACCATAAGCTCTATCTTATAAAAATACACGGCTTTGAGCGGACGCTTAATTTGCAGAACTTTAAAAATATTTTTGAGCTGCCCATGAGCTACGCGGCTTCAAAAAAAATCATTAAGGAGTTTAAGCCGGATATGGTGATCGGCACCGGGGGTTATGTCTGCGGGCCGGTATTGCTTGCGGCCGCAAAAACGGGTATCCCCACATTGGTGCATGAGTCAAACGCCTATCCGGGCGTGACCACCCGTATGCTGGCGCCCTATGTCGACACTGTGGCGATCGGAGCCAGGCCCGCGGCGGATTATATGCGCAAAGCAAAGCGCGTGCTGTATACGGGAAATCCGGTGCGGCCGTCGATCTTGTCCGCGGATCCGTTTGACGCGCGCCGCAGACTTAAGCTTGACGAGCGGCCTTTTATTGTGTTTTTCGGCGGCAGTCTGGGCGCTAAGGACTTTAACAAAACGGTTGTTGACTGGATATCAAGCGTCGCCGAGAGCAAAAAATACCGCATAATGATGGGTACCGGAAAGTTTCATCAATATGACGCGGTTATAGAGAGATTCAAACAAAACGGAGTCGATATCGAGAAATATCCCGATATCGATGTCAACGAATATATATATGACATGGACATCGTTATGGCGGCTGCCGATTTGGTGGTCTGCCGCGCGGGCGCCAGCACGCTCAGCGAGCTGACAGCTCTCGGCAAGCCGTCGGTGCTTGTTCCGTCGCCTTATGTGACCGCCAACCATCAGGAGCACAACGCCAGAGCGGTTGAAAAAGAAGGCGGGGCCGGAGTGATCCTTGAAAAGGAATTCACGCCCGAGGCGCTTAGCGGAGTGATCGAAGAGCTGGCCTTTGATAAGCAAAAGCTCGCGGAGATGCGGCGAGCGGCGAAAAATGCCGGGACTGTCACCGCCACCGAGGATATATATAACGAGGTAAAACGGCTTACGGCTTAATCACAAACCCGTTTGAGGCGCATACTATATCTTTAAAAGGGATTTAATATGCGTAAAAACGGAGGGATTTATGTGACAAGCTGTTTAAGCGTTAACGGAAGAAGAAAGCTGTCGGGAGAGATACGAGTTCAGGGCTGCAAAAACGCCGCGCTTCCATGCCTGACCGCATGTCTGCTGTGCGAAAAAGGCCGCTGCCGTCTGAAAAACTGCCCGTGTCTCACCGATGTGGAAAACACTGTCGAGATCTTGGAAAGACTTGGCTGCAGATGCGCTTATTACGAAAAGGAGAAAGCTGTCGAGACCGACGCGGAAAACGTGTTCGGCACGGTTATCGAGAATGATATGATGAACCGCATGCGGTCCTCGATATTGTTTATGGGAGCTATGCTCTCGCGAAACGGAGAGGCCGAGCTGGGTTATCCCGGAGGGTGCGAGATCGGGTTAAGACCGATAGATATGCATCTCGGCGCGTTCAGGAGACTGGGCGTGAGGATAGATGAAGAAGGCGGAAGGATCCGCTGCCGCGTTCATTCGGGACTAAAACCCGCGCAGGTGCCGCTTCTTTGCCCGAGCGTGGGAGCCACCGAAAACATAATGCTGCTCATGGCTAAATCGGATGGCGAGACGGTCATCAGGAACGCCGCCAGAGAGCCTGAGATCGTTGATCTGCAGAATTTTCTCAACGCGATGGGCGCTGATATCCGAGGCGCCGGCAGCGATGTTATTGTGATAAACGGAGTAAAATGTCTGCGCGGCGCGGAGTTTGAAATAATGCCCGATCGAATAGCCGCGCTTACATATATGTCCGCCGCGGCGGCATGCGGAGGAAAAATCGATCTGCATGGCGTGAATCCGGAACATTTGTCGATTTGTTTGGCGGTTCTGAGAGATATGGGCGCGGATATCAAAATAACTGCGGACGGAGCCGTGATAGAAATGAACGGACGCCCGAAGGCGGTCAAGAGGATCAAGACCTTGTACTACCCCGGTTTCCCCACCGACGCGCAGCCCGCTTTTATGGCGGCTATGACGATAGCGAAAGGCGCCACCGTGTTTGTCGAGTCGATTTTTGAGAACCGATTCAGGCACGCGCCGGAGCTTGTCAAGCTGGGAGCCGATATAGACGTGAACATATGCCACGCCATTGTGCGGGGCAGAGAATGTTTGAGCGGGGCCGAGGTCAGAGCCTTTGATTTAAGAGGAGGAGCCGCTATGGTGATCGGGGGATTGATCGCGGACGGAACCACGCGCGTATACGGGGCGGACTATATTGAGCGCGGATATGAGAATATAGCCGCCGACTTTGAGGCGCTTGGAGCGGACATAAAAAAGAGCTATTAGAAAAATTCAGAATATAATATAGGAGAATTGTCATGAACGAAAGAAACATCGGACGAGCAAACAACGCAAACAGAAAAAAACGGCCGAGGCGCCGAGCGCGAAGACGCGATCCGATAAAAACGCGCGTGATCGCGATGTGCGCGGCCGGAGCGGCGGCGCTTGCGGTGATTTTGGTATGCGTTTTTTTATTCGCTCCCGCTTTTGATATAGACACTGTGGCATGCGAGGGAAACACCAAAATCAGCTCCGATGTCCTCGCTCAGACCTCCGGGATACAAACGGGAAAGAATATTTTTCTGACATCCCTTTCGGATAAGAAAAAACATATCGAGGAGCTTGATTACATCGAAAGCTGCGAGATAACTCGAGAACTGCCCGACACGATCAGGATCACCGTCGTGGAGAGGCACCCGTCCGCGTATTTTAATTTGACGGGCGGCCTGGCGGTGACCGACATGAACGGCGGAGTTCTGGATGTGCTGAATTCCGCGGACGCGGAGGAGATCATAAAGACAAAAATAACCGAGCAGCCGGAGCCGTCCGGAACGCCCGCGCCCGATGACGAGGATGACGAGAATGATTCGGACGAGCCCGATCCGAATTCAACAGCCGACGGCACCATCTGGGGTTATGACGACGACGGCGACCCGATCTACCGCGTAAACGGAGGACATTATGAGTTTGACGAGGACGGGAACAGATTTTTTGTGGACGATACTCCCGAGGACACGCCCGAGCCAAGTGACGAACCGAAGGACGCTGAGCCAAAGGACGGGGGAGTGCAGCGCACTCAGAGCGGGGCCGTTATATACAGCGCGCCGGTGGTTTACGGCGTGGAGCTAAAAAAATATGACGTCGGAAAAAGAATCGAGAGCAGCGACAATGAAAAACTTGAGTCGGTATTGAGCGCGCTCAAAGCGCTTGCCGGCGCGGGGCTCCTTGAACGAACGACCAAGTTTGACGCCGAAAATGTGAATGATGTAAAATTTACAATAGAAGACAGACTGGAGGTATGGTTCGGCGCATTTGACGATTTCGAGTATAAGGCGAAATTTACCGCCACGGTGATAAACAATAATCTTTCTCCGTATGAGCACGCGATAATTGATTTCCGCGACTCAAAGCTGTACGTCCGTTCTGCGAACTACAGGACGCCGATAGTTATCGAAAGCGATGCCACGCCCGACCCGGACGAGGAACTTGACGAGGAGGATGCAAAGAAATCAAATAAAAATGACGACGAAAGCGATGAGGAAAGGGGATCAAAATCCACAGCAAATCCTAAATCGACCAAATCGCCCAAAGCGACGGCGACTCCGAGGCCGAAATCAAAATCGAATGTTGAGGATTCTTCCTCCGATGAGGACGAAATCTCAAACGACAGCGATCGCGCGGACACGTCCTCGGAAGATGACGACGATCCCGACGCGGATCTGATCGAGTAATATAGTGTTCGGGTTTTACGCTTGGAAATGCGGATAAAACGCTCTTGACAAAACCCGAAACATATGGTATACTGAATTAAATCAAAAGGGGCGCACCACCACGGGTACGACTTCTTTTGATTTTTTATTTTATAGATCATTACAGAAAGGCGGGGCAAAATGGTAAAAGTAAACGGCGAAAACCGCGAGGGCTTTGTCGGCAAAACTCTGTCGGAGCTGCTTTGCGGGCTTGGATATAAAGAATCATATATCGCGGTCGAACTGAACGGCGATATCGTGAAAAAAGACAGCTACGGCGCCGTCGTGCTAAAGGACGGAGACCGCTTGGAAGTTGTAAGTTTTGTCGGAGGGGGTTGATTTTATGACGCCTTCATATGAAGATTTTGAACGGGTCATGACCGAGCGCCACACCCGTCCGGTTTATGATAAGCTGAAATCGGCGCGGGTCGCCGTCGCGGGGCTTGGCGGCCTCGGCTCAAACGTCGCCGTGTCCCTTACCCGCGCGGGCGTGGGCGAGCTTATGCTGGTCGATTTTGACAGGGTCGATTTGAGCAATCTTAACCGCCAGCAGTATGAGATCGCGGATCTTGGGAGATACAAAACCGAGGCGCTTTCCGAGAGATTGACGCGAATCAATCCCTACGTGAAACTGACCCGCAAAACAATAAAAGTCACGGCGGAAAACGCCGCCGGAATATTCGGCGGATTCGGCATCGTTTGCGAGGCGTTCGACCGCGCGGACAGAAAGGCGATGCTGATAAGCGCGCTGCTCGGCGAATGTCGCAATACCGTGATCGTGTCGGGTTCAGGCATGGCGGGTTATCTCAGCTCAAACATGATACAGACAAAGCGCGCGTTTGATAGGCTGTACATATGCGGCGACGGCGTGACCGACAGCGCGGATGTGAACGGGCTCATGGCGCCGCGCGTCGCGATATGCGCGAATCATCAGGCAAATATGATTATCAGATTAATTTTGGGAGAGAGGGAAGTATAAATGAAAGACACATGGAAATTAGGGGACCACGAATTCACGTCCCGTTTTATTCTCGGATCGGGTAAATATTCGCTCGATCTCATAAAGGCGGCGGTCGAGAACGCGGGCGCGCAGATAATAACGCTCGCCCTGCGCCGCGCGGCAACGGGCAATGTCGCGAATATTCTTGATTACATACCAAAGGGCGTGACCCTGCTGCCGAACACCTCGGGCGCGAGAAACGCCGAGGAGGCCGTGCGCATCGCGCATTTGGCGAGAGAGGTTGGCTGCGGCGACTTTATCAAGATCGAGTGCATAAGGGATTCAAAATATCTTCTGCCGGATAACTACGAAACCGCAAAGGCTACGGAGACCTTGGCAAAGGAGGGATTTGTCGTAATGCCGTATATGTATCCCGACCTTAACGCGGCGCGCGACATGGCAAACGCCGGCGCCGCCTGCATCATGCCGCTGGGCGCGCCGATCGGCACCAACAAAGGCCTCGCGACAAAAGAATTTATCAAAATACTGATAGATGAGATCGACCTGCCGGTGATCGTCGACGCGGGCATCGGCAAACCGTCACAGGCGTGCGAGGCTATGGAGATGGGCGCGGCTGCGGTCATGGCGAATACCGCCATAGCCACGGCGGGCGACATTCCCGCGATGGCCGAAGCGTTCAGGCGCGCGATCGAGGCCGGCCGCGGAGCATACCTGGCGGGCACGGGCCGCGTGCTTGAAACGGGCGCGGCGGCGTCATCGCCGCTTACGGGATTTCTCGCCGATTAAGGAGGGCGCGACATGGAAAAAATCAAGGAACTTGACCCGAAAAACAGGATCGACCATATGACATATCTGCCGGATATGGAAGTAATAGACTCGGATCTTGATAAACGGGTCGTTAACGCGATGAACGAATATGACTATACGCTCTTTACCGAAAATGATGTGCTTGCGGCGCTTAAAAAGGATGTGCTGTCTCCGCGCGATTTCGGGGCCCTGCTCTCGCCGGCGGCCGAACCGCTGCTTGAACGGATCGCGCGGCGTGCGCAGACAGAAACGCGAAAGCATTTCGGAAATTCCGTCATGATGTTCACACCGGTGTATATCGCGAATTACTGCGAGAATTTCTGCGTATATTGCGGCTTTAACCGACATAATAAAATACGCAGAGCAAAACTTGACCTTGAGGAAATGAAAAGAGAGTTTGAGGCTATCGCGAAAACGGGATTGCAGGAGGTGCTTATTCTCACGGGCGAAAGCCGCAAGGGTTCGGATGTTCGGTATATCGGCGAAGCGTGCAGGCTTGCTCGCAAATACTTCAAGGTCATAGGGCTTGAGGTCTATCCGATGAACTCCGACGAATACAAATACCTTCACGAATGCGGGGCGGATTATGTTACGGTGTTTCAGGAAACCTATAACAGCGACAAATACGAAACTCTTCACCTTGCCGGGCACAAGCGCATTTGGCCGTACCGGTTCAACGCGCAGGAGCGCGCCATACTCGGCGGGATGCGGGGCGTGGGATTCGCAGCTCTGCTGGGACTTGACGATTTCAGAAAGGACGGGTTCGCGACGGGTTATCACGCGTATCTTTTGCAGCAGAAGTATCCCCACGCGGAAATCGCCATATCATGCCCGAGGCTCAGACCGATTATAAATAACGACAAGATCAATCCGAAGGATGTGCATGAGCGTCAGCTGCTGCAGGTGATATGCGCGTACAGACTGTTTCTGCCGTTCGCGAGCATAACCATTTCTACGCGCGAAAGCAATGTGTTCCGAAAGCATGTGATCTCAATCGCCGCGACCAAGATCTCCGCAGGAGTGTCCACCGGGATAGGCGGTCATATAGAGGGCGAGGAGGCAAAGGGCGACGCCCAGTTTAAGATCAACGACAGCGCGTCGGTCAATGATGTTTACCGAGAGATCGAGGAAATGGGCATGCAGCCTGTCATGAGTGACTATATCTATGTGTAGCAAGCTGATCTGTTTTTCAAACCGCGCGCTGTGCGGCACGGATTTCATAAAGCGTGTCAGGGATATTATCGACGCGGGTATTCCCGTTATTCTGCGCGAAAAAGATCTTGCCGAGGGCGAGTATTATAAGCTGCTGTGCGCTATCGACCGCGGAAATATCATACCGCACAGCTTTGTCCGCGCGGCGCGGGATTTCGGCTGCGAGAAAATACATCTGCCGCTGCCGCTGCTTGAGACGGCGGACATCTCGGGCTTTGCCGAGGTTGGAGCTTCGACACATTCCGTGCGGGAAGCGATCCGTGCGCGGGAGCTTGGCGCTTCCTATATAACGGCAGGGCACGTGTTCGCCACCGACTGCAAAAAAGGGCTCGCCCCGCGCGGAACGGGCCTGCTAACGGATATAAAAAACGAGGTTGACATTCCGGTGTACGCCTTGGGCGGTATCTCGCCCGAGAACGCGCAAGAAGCGTTATTCGCCGGCGCCGACGGCGTCTGCGTCATGTCGGGCTTTATGAAATGCGAGGATATATCTCAATATATTGATAGATACAGGAATATTTTTTGAAAAAAGTTTAGTGCCGTAGGGCGGCTTGCCTGCAAGCCGCCGGCCGGATGTGGGCATCCGGCCCTACGGTATGGGGCGAGGCAGGCGGACGACCTCGGCCGCCCGCCTAGTTACTAGTTCCTATTTCCTAGTCCCTACATTATCGCATACTTCAAAATCTTTTTGCAATTATCACACAGCGATATATTATCAAATTTTTCAAGTCCCTTCTCTTCTCCGCAGTTGGCGCATCTGGGCGTCAGTCTGAACAGCGATACTCCGATCCCGTCGGGCAGCGGCAGCATATTAGCCTCGGAATCAGGCTTTAAGTTAAATTCTTCCCTATATTTTTTGGGAATGGTTATCCTTCCTATAGAATCAATTTTGACGATCATAATAATACCTCCGTAAATTTAAGTAAAATAAAAAGGCGCGAAGCATAGCGCCGCGCCCAAAAACGCAATGCTCCTAATCGCCAAATTAGTATTATTTTTACCGCACAGTATGTGAAGCAGAGCATGCATTTTTGCCGAAACAAAAAAACATACTGCGCAAGTAAAAAATTATATTACTAATTTGGCGATTCTTATTATATCACAGACCGCAACATAAGTAAACAAAAACATTAAAACAAATTTCGACAAAATATTTAAATAATAAATAAATATAAATTTTAATATAAATTAAAATTCCCCTTGACAAAATGTGAGATACAGATTGTCAAAAAAGTGTTTTAAATAAAGCTATAATAAAGTCTCGGGCTAAAAATAGCTCTTATATGATAGCCGTACCCTGTTCCGTCTCGTCGCCGAAATCTGCATTTGTTCGCTTTCGCACAAGCGCGAAAGACTCACCCGCTTCGTGTCGGCTCCTCTCAACTCAAAGCCGTGCGCTTTGAGTTGTATAGGGCTCCCGCGAAACGCCAACGGAGTGCGTTTCTATTAAGGAAGCGCTTGGTCAAAATCGCAAGCGATTTTGAACGGTCGCTCTGAACCCGCAAGCAAGCTTGCTGATTAGGGAAAAAGCGGAGCGACCGCCGTAAAAAAAGAACACCTTGCGGAGCAAGGTGTTCGCAAAATGAGGCGGATCGCTCCGCTGGAGCCGATAAGCGGATTCGAACCGCTGACCTATTCATTACGAGTGAATCGCTCTACCGACTGAGCTATATCGGCACTCACAAGAATATATTATACAATAGGTTTGAGCCGTTGTCAAGGTTTATTTTGCGGCTTTCGTAAAAATTATTATTTGATTTGATTATTTAGTAAAATGTTATAAGTTTATTTCCAAAATTTGAATACACTTTTTATGTTATTTTATTGACAAACTTAAGAGTGCTGTGATACAATGACAATGCGGAAGTGGATTTTCACTTCAGCCGGGAGATGTGTTTTTCAAAGTTCACATTTTCCGCGTTTAAGACTTTTATGTTTAAAACATTAAACGTCAATGAACGATTGTAGCAAACCCGGCGAAAGCCGGGGACGCAAAGCTATGGGGTCTAAAGTGAGACGCGCGGACGCGCGCGGCTGACAATGACAGCCCGGCCGCCTGCTTCTGATATGCCGGCAGAGACGAAGGATAAGCGGCTTGCCGCGGACCCGAATCACAAGACATATCGAACTACAATTTAATAATTGAGCAAACCCGGCGAAAGCCGGGGACGCAAAGCTATGGGGTCTAAAACAGTTTCGCGCGGACGCGCGCGTTTCGGTCATGACAGCCCGGCCGCCTGCTTTGGTATACAAGCAGTGGGCGCGTTTCGCGCTCTGCGATTTATCGCGGTATACCACAGGAAAGTTTGATCGTTTTAATCCATAAAAACTTGAACAAACGGCAAACTCGGCGAAAGCCGGGGACGCAAAGCTATGGGGTCTAAAGCAAGCTTGCTTGCTATGACAGCCCGGCCACCTACTTAATTATTAAGTCGAGTCACCGCAAGGTGATAAGTGTCATTGCCACCCGGCAATGGTTTGTGAAAGATTGGAGGATTATCATGACAAAGACTTTGAAGAGCATTTTTGTTCTGTTGATCGCGGTTGTTGCTGTTTGCAGCGTATCTGCTTATGCTGCCGAGGAAAACACGGCGCTTGACGCGGCTTTTGAGACCGCTATCGCCAACTATGCAACAACGGTAGACGTTAGCGAGTTCAATGTTACAGCCAACGACGCTATGACCGCGTTCCTGGCTTATTTGAACAAGACGCCGAGAAACTTCTTCGTTTCCAAGACTGTTGATTGCGCTTATTCAAAGACGACAAACAAGGCTACGAAGCTGACGATCACTTATGTTGACAGCCCCGAAGCCATCAACGCGAAGCTTGCGGCTTTCGACGCAGAGGTTGCGAAGATCACAGCCCTCGTTGACGGTTCAATGGCGGCAGAAGAAAAAGCAAAAATTATCCACAATTACTTTATCGAGAACTGCTCTTACGATCTGTCCTACACGGCAAGAACCGCTTATGACGCGATCGTGAACAAGACGGGCGTATGCCAGGCGTATTCTTCCGCTTATCAGCATGTTATGAACGCGGTTGGTATTCCCTGCACAGTTGTAGAGAGCGAAGCTATGAATCACAGCTGGAACGTTATCGAAGTTAACGGAGCTGCGTACCACGTTGATGTAACTTGGGACGATCCCATCTTAGACGGAACGAACACGAACACGATTCCTTTCTATGACAACTTCATGAAGAACGACGCTGAGATCTCTGTTGACCACTACGCATGGAGCTAATTCGGAAAGTAATAAAGAAAGACGCCCGGCAGAGGGCGTCTTTTTTGCGGTTTAATTGTTGTTCACATAGAACGAGACAAGCTCGTCGAGGATCTCGTCGCGCTCAAGCTTGCGGATAAGACTTCTGGCTCCGCCGTAGGATGTGATGTAGGAGGGATCGCCTGACAGAATATATCCCACGATCTGATTTATCGGATTGTAGCCCTTTTCGTTCAGCGCCTCATATACCGTCATGATTATCTTTTTCGGGTCGGGCCGCTCCATGTCTATTTGAAATTTTTTGGTTTCCTGATTTTCCATTTAAAAACACCTCCTAACATAGTGATTAGCGATTAGTGAATAGTGATCAGAGAGCTTTATCTCAGCTCGGCGTTCACGCCGTCCTTGAGTGCGGCGAGTATTTTTTCGGTCATGCCGCTTACTTCGTCGTCGGTCAGGGTCCTGTCGGCGGCTCTAAATTTCAGCGAGTATGCCACGCTCTTTTTGTTTTCGCCGACCTGCTCGCCCTCGTACACGTCGAACAGCTTGACTTTTTCGAGAATATCGCTGCTCACGCTGTTTATAATTTTCTCGATCTCGCCGACGCTTATGTCCTTCTCAACAACCAGCGCTATGTCGCGGCTTGAGGACGGGAACTTGGGCAGCGGCTTGTATGTCCTGTCAAACGAGGCATGCCCGATTATCGTGTTGAGGTCAAGCTCCGCGGCGTATATCTCGGTGTCTATCTTAAAGCTGTCGGCCACCACGGGATGTATCTGGCCGATATAGCCGATGAGGTCGCCGCCCGCCGTTACCTTGGCGCATCTGCCGGGGTGGTATGACGGATTTTCTTTTTCGGTCTCAAACACGACGTCCGAAACACCGAGACGGCTCAAAAGATTCTGGACTATGCCCTTGAGGTCAAAGAAATCGGTTTTGCCGTACATGCCGATCGCCACGATCTGCCGCTCATCGGGCAGGGTCTCGCCGATCGGGTTGTATGTCATGCCAAGCTCGAAGATCTTGGCTGATGAGGCTCTGCGGTTGTAGTTGACCTTGAGCGTTTTTATTATCGACGAGAGCATTGAGGTCCTCATAACACTGTTTTCCTCGCCCAGAGGATTGGTGATCTTCACAACGTTATCCATGGGAACGCGGGTCTGCTTAAACTCTTTGGGGTCGATGAACGAGTAGGTCATCGCCTCGTACAGTCCGCAGCCTGTCAGCGTGTTTTTGATGCTGTCAACGATCTTCTGTTTAAAGGTCTTGCCGCCGACGACCACTCGGCCCTGCATCATTGTGACGGGCAGGTTGTCGTAGCCGTACAGTCTGGCGACTTCCTCGGCGATGTCCGCCATGCTCTCTATGTCGCCGCGGAAGGTGGGAACTATCACATTACCGTCCTTAACTTCAAACTCGAGGCGGCCGAGGTACTCGATCATATCGCTCTCGGGAATGTCGGTTCCCAGGAACTTGTTTATTTTTTCGGGCTCAAACGGAAGCACGGTGTTTTGCTTTTTCACGGGATACACGTCGATCACGCCGCCGACGACCTCGCCGCCGCCCATGTCTTGAAGCAGCTCGCAGGCGCGGTTGATAGCGGGCAGACAGTTCTCGCTGTCCAGTCCCTTTTCAAACAGCGCGGACGCGTCGGTCCTCATGCCCAGCGCTTTTGCGCCGCGGCGAACCAGCACCGGATTGAAGCACGCGCTTTCAAACAGCACGGTCGTGGTGTCGTCGGTCACTTCGGAGTTGGCGCCGCCCATAACGCCCGCCACGCCGATGGCGCGCTTTTCGTCGGATATGGCGATCATGCCCGACTTCAGCTCTCTTGGCTTGTCATCCAGAGTTTCAAGCATTTCGCCGTTTCCGGCGTCGCGCACGATTATCTTTCTGCCCTCAACATGGTCAAGGTCATAGGCGTGCATCGGCTGGCCGTATTCCAGCATGATATAGTTGGTTATGTCGACCACGTTGTTGATGGCGCGGAGTCCCGCGGCCGTCAGGCGGTTCTGCATCCATTTGGGCGAGGGGCCGATCTTGACGTTTTTGACCGCTCTTGCCGTGAATCTGGAGCAGAGCTTGCTGTCCGCTATCTCAACGGCGGCGTAGTCGTTCACGTCCTCTTTGTTGCCCGTGGCCTTTATTTCGGGAATTTTAAAATCCCTCGCGAAGGTTGCGGCGGTCTCGCGGGCGAGGCCGATTATGCTCATGCAGTCGGGGCGGTTTGATGTTATCTCAAATTCCGCCACGCTCTCGTCAAGACCCAGGGTGTGGGTGATGTCCTCGCCTATCGGAGTGTCGTCGGGAAGGATAAGTATTCCGGTGGCCCGCTCCTTGGATATTCCCAGCTCGTCGGTCGAGCACATCATTCCGAAGCTCATAACGCCTCTGAGCTTGCCCTTGGTGATCTTAACGCCGCCGGGCAGGGCGCTTTTGTGCTTGGCGACCGGAACTACCGCGCCCTCGAACACGTTGGGCGCTCCGGTGACTATCTGTATTTCCTCGTCTCCGACGTCAACTTGGCACACGACCAGTTTGTCCGCGTCGGGATGCTTTTCTATCTTGGTGATCTTGCCAACGACCACATTTTTAAACTCGGCTCCGAGGTTTTTGATACCTTCAACGATCGAGCCGCTCATGGTGAGCCGATCGGCGTATTCCTTTTCGGATATGCCGTCGGTGTTCATGTAGTCCTTGAGCCATGAAAGTGGTAAGTTCATATATATTCCTCCTACTGTTATATGTCTTGATTTTAAAGATTATTCAGAAAATCTCTGACCTCGCGCGGGTTTTTAAGCGTTTTGGCACGCTTGCCCGAAGCGGCCGCCTCGCGGATCGCGGAGCGGTATTTCCCGCGGTTTTTCCGCCCGTCGAGTAGCACCCAGCGCAAAAACTCGGCGTCAAGCTTTTCGGGGCAGCCCTCGCCCATGTCGGGGCGGGATCTTCCGCGGTAGTTAAAATACCGCTTTATCACACGAAACAGGCAGATGAATCGGTTAAAGTCCAAAAACACGACCGTGTCCGCCATATCAAGGCGCTCGTCAAACAGCACTTTCAAATAGTTGCCGTCTATGACCCATTTATCCCTCTCGAGAACGGGGCGCAGGGCGTTCCGTTTGTGTTCTCTGCCGCTTTCGACCCAGCCGGGCAGCCAGTGGAGCGCGTCCAGATGGGTCGGCTCGATCCCGATTTTTTCGGCTATCCTCCGCGCCAGCGTGGATTTGCCCGCGCCCGAAAATCCGAATATCATTACTCGTTTCATATAATCATTCCGAATAAACGTTTTATATCATAAATATTTTATATCTTAAATTGCTTTAAGAACTGAAGATCGTTCTCATAGAACAGGCGCAGATCCTTTATTCCGTAGCGGAACATGGTCACGCGCTCAAGACCCATGCCGAACGCGAAGCCCGAATATACCTCGGGGTCGATGCCGCAGTTGCGCAGCACCTTGGGGTGGACCATTCCGCAGCCCAATATCTCGATCCAGCCCTCGCCCTTGCAGATGTTGCAGCCTTTGCCCTTGCAGTTGAAGCAAGAGATGTCGACCTCGGCGCTGGGCTCGGTGAACGGGAAATGGTGCGGACGGAAACGGAGCCTTGTGTCGTCGCCGTACAGCTTTTTGGCGAACACCTCAAGAGTGCCTTTAAGGTCGGCCATCGTGATGCCCTTGTCGATAACGAGACCCTCGACCTGATGGAACACAGGCGAGTGGGTGGCGTCGACCGTGTCGCTTCTGTAAACTCTGCCGGGCGAGATTATGCGTATGGGCGGCTTTTGCTTTTCCATAACGCGCACCTGCACCGGAGAGGTCTGTGTTCTGAGCAGCACGTTGTCGCTGATATAGAACGTGTCCTGCGTGTCTCTCGCGGGGTGGTCGGGCGGCAGGTTCAGCGCCTCGAAGTTATAGTAGTCAAGCTCGACCTCGGGGCCCTCGACGATCGAGAATCCCATGCCGATAAAAATGTCCTGCAGATCGTCAAGCACCGTGGTGAGCGGGTGCTTGGCGCCCGTCTCGGGCTTTCTGCCGGGGAGCGCCACGTCGATCGTCTCGGCCTTGAGCTTCATTTCCTTAGCCAGCTCGGTAAGCGCTTTTTTCTTTTCCTCAAGAGCGCTCTCGATCCCCGAGCGAACTTTGTTCGCCAGCTGTCCGATCACGGGGCGCTCCTCTTTGGAGAGCTTACCCATGCCTTTCATAACGGCCGTGAGCTCGCCTTTCTTGCCGAGATATTTGACTCTGAGCGTCTCAAGGGCGTTTAAGTCCGCCGCGTTTTGAAGCTCGCTTTCGGCGCTCAGCTTTATACTGTTTAACCGGTCTTTCATTATATAACCTCCCAATAGTGTTTTCACAAATTGTCATCTAACTATTTTAACATATAAAATTACATATTTCAAGCCAAAATAATAAATTTTGTAAGATAATTTAAAAAAGAAAAAACCTTCGGGTTTTTCCCGAAGGCTTGATTTTGTCTTACTCAATGGGCTGGGCGTTGTCGGCGGGAACTCCCGCGGCGGCCGTGGGAACAACATTGCCGTTGCTGCGCATCTCGCTTCTGTTGCTGCGAACTATATTCACGCACTGCTCCAGGTCTTTCATCGACGACATAACAACCTTCTCGACTGTCTCAAGCAGACTGTCGGCGTAGTTGTATGAAGAATCCGAGATCTGCTGAGCGTTGCTGCGCGCATTCTCGATGATCTGGTTGCCCTGAACGATCGCCTTTTTGGTGATCTCGTTCTCGTTCACCATGGCGATGATCTTGTCCTCGGCGCTCTTGATAAGATTGTCGGACTCGGTCTGCGCCTCCTGAAGGATCCTCTGACGCTCTTCTTTTATCCATTTGGCCTGCTTGAGATCATCGGGAAGCTTCAGCTTTATCTCCTGAAGCACATCAAGCAGTTCGTCCTTGTCGAGAATGCAGCGGCCCGAAAACGGCACCGAAGCGCCTTTATCAATTATATCCTCCAGTTCATCCAACAGTTCTAATGCATCCATTTGCAAATACCTCCTTAAAAATATAAAGCCGAATTATGCGTCCGCGTTTTCAAAACGGCTTTTAATAATAGGGATTAAATCGTCCGGAACGAGCCCGTCAAGACATCCGCCGTACTTCGCGATCTCCTTAACGATGCTGGAACTTAAAAACATGTAGTCCTGACTGGTGTGCAGGAACAAGGTTTCAAGCTCCGGGTTCAGCGTACGGTTGGTCAATGCCATCTGGAATTCGTACTCGAAATCAGATACCGCTCTAATTCCCTTAATAATTATACTAGAATTAATATTTTTCATAAAATCCGCGAGCAGCCCGGAAAATGAACGGATCTCAACGTTGTCTATATCTTTTGTCACGCTCTTGAGCATATCCACCCGTTCCTCAACCGAAAAAGACGGCTGCTTTGAGCTGTTTATAAGTACCGCCACGACGAGTTTGTCAAACAGGCGGGATGCTCTCTTTATAACGTCAAGATGCCCGTTGGTGCATGGGTCAAAGCTGCCCGGATACACAGCAGTTTTCATAGTTTCACCTCTGCATAACCGTTATTGTAGTCTTGCCGTACCGCGCCTCTCTTATGACATTGAAGCCGCACCGCGAAATTTCCTCTCCTCCGACCTCGGTCTCGGCCACAATAACGCCGTTTTCGCTAAGCAGACCGAGCCTGCCGATCTCGCCGAGCGCCTTTGCGACGTGCCCTTTATTGTAGGGCGGGTCAAGGAATATTATGTCAAAGCCGCGATTTGTGTCAAATCGGGTCCCGCCGGCTGTCACGGCGGTCGCAGTTCCGTTTGCGAGGCGGTCGATCAGCGGGTACGCGTCGGTCTTAAACAGCGCGGCACCGTCCATCAGGCCGGAGCCGATGAGATTCGACTCAACGATTTTATATGACGAGGGGTTTTGCTCTATGAACACGGCGCCCTCGGCGCCTCGGCTCAAAGCCTCGATCCCCATCGCTCCGCTGCCCGCGAACATGTCAAGCACAAAGCCGCAGGGCAGATGAGACTGAATTATATTAAAGACCGATTCCTTTACCCTGTCGGTGGTGGGTCGGGTGTCAAGCCCGTCGGGAGCCTTTAATTTGTATCCTCGTCTTTTGCCCGATATTATTCGCAAAACAAGCCTCCAAACGAAAGAATTTTTCAAAATAATTACATTCACCTTATATTTATATATCAAAATTGTAAATTTGTCAAGGGTTTTAAATAAATTTGTAAAAATACAGCGATTTTAACAAATTATTTGCCGACATAAATAAACCCCGCGATTGCCGTAGAATGACTAAGGTAAAAACCTGGAAACCAGGTGGGATTTTCTCGGAAACTTTACAAGTCCACTGGACGACCCCGAAGGGTGTGAGGCATGTGCGCCGCCCCCGAAGATTAAAATCCCTTAATAATTTTGTTGGTTTTACATTAGTGTCATAATTACGCACAACGCAGGGAATTATTTTATGTTCATATTATATCATATAAAACATGAAATTACAACACATATTTATGTTCTTTTTATAACAATTTTAATTGATTATTGTTACAAACGTTTCTGTTTTGTTACAAGTTTTTTCGGGCGGTTTACAGAGAATTAACAATTTCTTGTTTCCATATTTTTTGCATTGAAATTATATTTTATTTAGGTATAATTAAAATTGTGAGCGCATATTTTTGATTATAAATATATTGATAAGCTTTTATATTGATACGGTTTTCGAAAAATCAGGAGAAAAAATATGAGAATCGAAAAAATTAACGAAAATAAAATAAAGGTTCTGATCGACACCGACGAGGCGCGGGAATGGAACATCAGCGCCGGCAACATGGCGTCCGATTCCCCGGCGGTTCGAGAGATGTTCAGAACGGCCATACGCCTCGCGCAGGAGGAGGTGCGGTTCAGCATCGACGGCGCCAAGCTGTTTGTGGAGGCCATTCCGGAGCATACCGACGGATTCGGGATGTTGATCACCAGAATTTTCAGCGACAAGGACTTAAACGCCGCGGTAGCCAACTGCTCCTACAGAGGCAAGATCAAAAAGCGCTGTCTCTATCCGGAGAACGCGGAGAACAAAATAAAAAGCTGCCGCATATTCCGCTTCGGCGATTTTGACAACGTTTGCCGCGCGGCCGAGGCGATACATAGAGATTTTTCGGGCGACAGCATGCTGTATAAGTGCGACGGCAGCTATTATATGCTGCTCGCGCCCGATGACATAAGAATTATGCTGAGCGTTGAAAAAATAATGCTCGAGTTTTCCGACAAGCAGAACCGCACGTTGATATCCCACGGCAGGCTCAATGAGCTGGGCGAGATCATGATAAGGCACGACGCGGTGAATGTGCTGGTTGAGTATTTTTCGTAAACGGTTCATTACGGGACGGCTGCGGTCGTCCTTTTGATTTTTTGTCGGTTTTACACAGTTATCGAGCCGAGTTTGGCCTTGCCTTTTTAATTGACATATTTTGAGTTTTGTGCTAACATAGGGATTAGCGATTAGCGAATAGCGAATACGCGGATATAATTTATCCTAAAACGTTAAGATGTTACCGCGTTCGTTCGGTTTATTGATTCGCAAAATTTTAATATAGAAAGGGTAATGAGTATGCTGTTTTCTTTGGATGATATAATGGAGTATATCGAGGATAACGACGTTAAGTTCATACGTCTGGTGTTTTTTGACATATTCGGAAATATGAAGAATATCTCGATTTTCGCGTCCGAGCTGCCGAGGGCGCTGGAGTACGGCGTGACCTTTGACGTCTCGGAGATCAACGGATTCATGAATGTGGGCGAGAGCGACCTTATGCTGCGTCCCGACCCGACCACCGCCGAGATACTGCCGTGGCGCCCGCAGCACGCCAGAGTCCTCAGAATATTCTGCGATATATGCTATCCCGACGGCAAGATGTTTGAGGGCGATTCGCGCAACATACTCAAAAAGTCGATCGACGATCTGGGGGAGAACGGCCTTTACTGCGAGATAGGGACCGAGTGCAAGTTCTACCTGTTCAATCTTGACGAGCACGGCGAGATGACCGACATCCCCCACGACAACGGAACTTACTACGACGTGGCTCCGTCCGACAGGGGCGAGAATATCCGACGCGAGATATGCCTGACGCTTGAGGAAATGGGGATACAGCCCAGAAGCTCAAAGCACGCGGGCGGCCCCGGCCAGCACCAGATCGTGTACAACCACGGCGCGCCCGTCGAGGCGGCAGACCATGTGATGACATTTAAAAATCTGGTTCGGACCATAGCCGATATGAACGGACTGTACGCCTCGTTTATGCCACGCCCCATTCCCGACAAGAGCGGAAACGGAATGCACGTACATTTGTCTTTATATGAGAGCAAGACCGGAAAGAGCCTTATTGACATAGGCTGCGAGACGGGTCGCCGCTTCATCGCGGGAATTCTGGCTCACATCAATGAGATAAGCCTGTTCCTGTGCCCGACCGTGAATTCATACAGCAGGTTGGGTCAGTTCGAGGCGCCGAAGTTCGTGACATGGTCGCACCAGAACCGACAGCAGCTTATGCGCATCCCCACAAATACGGTGGGAGAGAGCCGTCTCGAGCTGCGCTCGCCCGACGGATGCTCGAATCCGTATCTGGTTATCGCGCTTATGATCTACGCGGGCATCGACGGCATCAAAAACGAGATGAGGCTCGCCGACCCCGTTAACGTTACCTATAAGGAAGGCATCGAGGGGCTCGTGCGCCTGCCGCGGAACCTTGAGGAGGCCGTGCGCTTTGCCGAAAGCAGCGAGTTTGTGAAACGGGTGCTGCCGCGCAACATAACGGCGACATATATTAACGAAAAGCGCCGCGAATATAAAGAATATCTTAAAGCGGATAAAAAATAGACGCGGATTTGAGTTTAATTCACGAATTCATAACGGGAAAGAATGTGATAGCGATTGAATGACAGGATTCTGATTGTTTCCGCGTCGGAAAAAAGCTCCGACGCGTTGGCGCGTATTCTGCGAAGATACGCGATAAACAACATAGATTTTGCCTCGGGCGGAGCCGAGACCAGACGCGCGGTGCTGCGCGTCGGCTACGCTTTGATCATCATAAACGCGCCGCTCAAAGACGAGCAGGGAAACGACCTGGCGGCGGACATGATACGCGGCACAAGGTCGTCGGTGATATTGATCGCCAAGAACGATATCGCCGACGTGCTGGCGTCAAAGGTTGAGGGAGACGGAGTGTTCGTGGTCCCGAAGCCGCTGCAGCAGCGGCAGTTCTGGAGCGCGGTGAGGCTTGGGCTGGCGTTTTCCGCCCGAATCGCCGAGATCGACAAAAAGATGGCGAAGCAGGAAAAGAAATATGAAGAACTGCGGATAATATCCCGAGCCAAATGCGTGCTGATAGAGCGGGAGAGAATGACCGAAAAAGAAGCCCACCGATTTATAGAAAAGCAGGCGATGGACAAACGCGAGAGCCGGGCGAACATAGCCGCGGGAATTTTAAAGCGCTATATTTAAATGACTTGTCATTTAAATATAGCGCTTTTAACGTTGGCACTTTGCGGCACTTAAACCCGTTTATAATAAAATTGTGCCGAGGAAAACGGCGCGAAATTATTATGAAAGGAGCATAATTATGCTTGGATTTGGAAACAGAAAACAGAATCCGGAGGAGCGGGAGTATCCCGAGGCCGCGCGCGGCGGATATCCCGTTCAGGCGCAGGGGTACCCCGCGCAGCCTCAGAACGGAGCACAGGGAATGATGCCCGGAATGATGCCCGGAGCCGCGCCCATGCAGTACGGCATGCCGATGCCCGCTCAGGGTATGCGCGGCGGAGCCGATCCGCGGCTTGAGGCGTACATAGCCAAAAGAACCGCGGAGATCGACGCGCAGGTAAGGGAGTTCTCGAGAAAGAATCCCGATTTTGACATCAGACGCGAGCTCCGGGACCCCAAGTTCTGCAACTATCTGTGGGGCAACGGGCTCAGCGTCGAGGACGCCTACTATCTGGCCCACCGCGGCGAGGAGCAGGCCGAAAACGACCGCGCAAAGCCCGAGGAGCCCGAAAAGAGGATATCGGAGAACGGGACCTCAAAGCCCGGCGGCAGCGGCATGGTGAAAAAGAACCCCGAGGACATGAGCGACGAGGAAGTTGACGACATCATAAGACGCGTCCGCCGCGGCGAGAAGATCTCGTTTTAGTCCGATACAACAAACAAAAATTTTAAACGGAGGTATTTTTAATGAGTATTAATTACAACACCCAGACAACGACCACAAACCGCGTGGGCAACAACGTTACCCCCGAGATGAAGGCGTACTACGACAGACAGATGATCCGCTTCGCCTCTCCCAAACTGGTTCACGCTCAGTTCGGACAGAGCAAGCCGATCCCCAAGGGCTCCGGCAAGACCATCGAGTTCCGCAGATTCAGTCCTCTGCCCAAGGCGATGAAGCCCCTGACCGAGGGCGTTACGCCCAAGGGCAATCAGCTGAATGTGACCACCGTTGAGTCCACTGTCGATCAGTACGGCGACTATGTTACCCTTTCCGATATGCTGACGCTTTCGGCCATCGACAACGTTATAGTCGAGACTCAGAACGTGCTGGGCGACCAGGCGGGCAGAACGCTCGACACGGTCATCCGCGAGAAGATCAACGCGGGAACCAACGTGCAGTACGGCGACGGCAAGGCTGACAGAAACGTGCTTGTTGGCGGTCAGGCAAGCGGCAACGACTATCTCAGCGTGGCCGCGGTAAAAAGGGCGGTCGCCACGCTCAAGCGCAACAACGCACAGCCCATCAAGGACGGCTGCTATGTGGCGATCATTCATCCCGATGTGGCGAACGACCTGACAAACGATCCCGACTGGAAGGCCGTCAAGCAGAATGTGGATCCCAAGGATTGGTACAACGGCACGATCGGCAAGATACACGGCGTTGTGTTCGTCGAGTCTACCGAGGCGAAAATTTTCAGAGCCGAGCCTCTGCGCAATATGGCAAATATCACGATCGGAGACCCCGAGAGTCTGACCGTGGCGGCGGTTTCCGGCAAGGTCATAACCGTTGCCGAGGAGATCTCGTCGAGCGACGCGACCGCTCTGTCGGGCAGAACGATCCAGATAAACGGCTTTGACTATTCGATCACATCCGCGGCGTCCGGCGAGCCCGGAGCGGCCAAGATAACCGTGAGCGAAACCCTGAGCCCCACGGTGACGGCGGGCTCGATAATCTATCCCGCGGGCGCGGGCAAGAACGGCAGAGATATTTACTCCACGCTGTTTATCGGTCAAAACGCCTACGGCGTTACGAATATCACAGGCGGCGGTCTTGAGACCATCATCAAACAGAAGGGCAGCGCCGGAACGGGCGATCCTCTCGACCAGAGGAGCACCGTGGGCTGGAAGGCGACGCAGACGGCGGAAATTCTTTCTCCCGAGTTTATGGTGAGAGTCGAGACTGCGTGCAGCTACTAAATCGGGAGGCGAGACAAATGGCAATGACAAAAAAACAGAAATATGAGGCGGAGCTTGAGGCGTTCTATAACGAGCCGGTGCCCCTTATGCTGGTGAAGGACAACTGGAAAAACAAGGACGATCTGACCGTGACGGTAAACGGCACCAATTATCAGATAAAGCGCGGCGAGACCGTCACGGTACCTCGAAAGGTCGCGCTTGTAGTGGAGCGCGCTCACAGCCAGGAGCTTGCCGCCGAAAAATATATCGACAGCCTGAAGGCGTAGGACGGTGATGTGATTGAAGCTTTTAAACGCGATAGAGGCGGCGGACGCCCTCAGCCCCAACAGCTTTGACTTTGAGGAAAAGCTGGGCTGGTGCGGCGAGGTGTCGCTGTCCCTGCGCCGCCATATTAAAAAGTATTATGACATTATCGAGACTGTTGTGACCTGCCGCGAGGAGCTGGAGCTGCCCGAGGATATCTCGATCGACAATATAGAGGCGGCTTACCTCGGCGGCAGACCGCTGACAAAGGCGGATCTCAGGAGCCTGCCGTATCTGGCGGGCGCCGATCTCCGCCGCAGATTCGGACTGACATTCGGCTCGCCCAAACTGCTCAAGATCATTTATCTCACAACTCCGGGCGAGGTGCGGGATATCTGCATCGAGGGCGAGTTCAACATAAGCGAGAACGTTATCGAGGGATGGATGCTGCCCTTTGAGCAGGGCGATGAGATCATCTGCGAGATGCCCGATGATCCGGAGTTTGAGCCTGCGCGCACCTATGTCTATGAAAACGACGGTGAAAAAGTGCGCCTGACCGATGATATTTTCACTCCCGAAACGGGCGCGAAGCTTGTGATAAAAAGGGTGATAGACGATGAGACAGAGGCGGAAGCCCCCTATGACCGCATGTACATCGAATATCTGCTGGCGAAGATCGCTCTGTATCAGCACGACTACGACACGTACTCGAGCCACATGATACAGTACAACAACATCTACGATGAGTATAAAAGGGACTACAAAACTCGAAACCCGCTGAACGATTTGGCGCGTTTTAAAAATTACTGGTAGGAGGCGGAAATATGTATATGCCGATTGCGGCTCAAAAGAGCAAAAACAAAAAGGTCGATATCCTGAGTTTTTTCGGATATGACCAAAGAGACAAGATAGACGACAGACAGCTCGCGGAAATGCTCAATATGTCATCGGATGCGGCGCCGTGTTTGACGCCCCGAAAACCCAGACGGCATATCGCCTCGCAAAAGGGCATCACCGCGCTGGCTCTTCCGGAGTACGCTCCGGGCGGTCTTGACTCGTTCACCGGCGTTGCGGACGGCCGTTTTTACTACAAGGGCAAACGCATTGACAATATTGCCTTGAGCAAGGGTGAGAAGTCGATCGTGGATTTCGGCGGCAACATCTGCATTTTTCCCGACAAGGTGTACTACCGTTATTTGCCCGACCCCGAGGACGGAGAGGTCAAAAGCGAACTCAGGCCGATGGGCAAAAGCATGACGGTGACGAACGCGTCGTTTTATTCCTACTATGACGAGATAAGCGGCAGATACAGAGCGAGGATCAGCCGAGACGCCAGCGCGCGGTTCGATTTGTATTTCAAGCCGGGCGACAGCCTTGTGATATCGGGCTGCTCAAATGCGCAAAACAACACGCGCGTGCTTGACAGCAAAAAAGATATCGCTTCGGACGAAAGCATAGTCAGCGCGATCGTCAAAGAGGCGGGCATAAGCGATCTGGATCTGCTGCTGTATAACAAAAAGGGGGGCTACGCTTTTTTTGAAAACGGGCACGAGAGCGCGGAGGTCAAGATCGAGGTTTATATTCCCGACATTGCCTGCGCCTGCGTGCACAATAACCGCCTGTTCGGAGCCTCGGAAAACGGCGAGTATATTTTCGCCTCAAAGCTGGGCGACTGCTTTAATTTCTCGTCGTTCCGCGGTCTTGCCGACGACAGCTGGTTCGCCGAGATCGGCACTCCCGGCGCCTTTACCGGAATTGTCAGCTACAGAACTTCGGTCGTGGCGTTCAAACGCGACTATATCCACCATGTGTACGGCGATTCGCCGACCAATTTTTCGGTGCCGAAGCAGACGCTGAGCGGCGCTCTTGACGGAAAGAGCGTCGCCGAGGTTGGCGGCATTCTCTACTACATGGCGGCGGACGGTTTCTATGAGTATACCGGCGGCGAGCCCGAGAGGATAAGCCGCCCGATCAAAACTCTGTTCAAGACGTGCAAGAGCGGCACCGACGGCAGGCGTTACTACGCCTGCGCCGCGGACAAGAGCGGCAAAACGTCGCTGCTGGTGTATGACCCCGATATGGGCGTCTGGCACAGAGAGGATGACACGAAATTCGTTGACTTTGTCCGTTTGGGTGAAAGGTTGTACGGCGCGACCGAGACCGACATGTACCTGCTGGGAGACGAGGAAGCGGAGGAGATAATAAGATGGTGCGTGGTATCCAAAAAATTCACGCTTGACGATTTTGACTTCAAGAGCGTGAACGCCGTCTATATCCGTCTGGAGTCCGAGTCCGATACCAAGGTCACAGTCAGCTTTTCGGCCGACGGCGAGGATTTCACCGCTCGAGGCGAGATCAAAGGAGAAAAGGGATTTTCGGTCCATCGCATACCGATACGGCTCAAGAAGTGCGACAGCTTCCGCATCATGCTGGAAGGCGAGGGAAAGGCGGTCGTCCATGATATAGAAATGATAACCTACACAGGAGGTAAAACAAATGTCGAAGACATCAGGTAGAACAAAAACCAATCAGATAAAGGTCGAGGTCCCGAGGCGTCCCGACGGCATGGTCGGAGTCCGCGCCACTCTGCGCAATATGGGGATAGACAACAGCCTGATAGGATACAACGAGGCGAACAAAACGGTCACTCTGGGCGGTAAAGAGCTGATGAGGCCGCAGTACATAAACGAGCAGGCGGGAATATCTTTTTCAATGCCGTCGGATATTCAGCGCAGCGTTGCTCAGTTTTATTCAAACACGAGCAATCCGGTCGTCAGAGTTTCGGACGCCTACAGCGGCTACGCGGGCAGATACGGCCTGTCCGCCGACGCGCTGGGATACTCGAACGGAATCGTCACCATCGGCGGGATACCCCTTGACACGCTGTATATAGATGATGACGGCAAGGCGTGGGCGTTTCAAAACGACGTGCGGTCAGCGGTTGACGATTATGTTAACTCGATAGGAGCCGTTTCGCCGAATGAGCTGCTCGAGCAGTACAACGATATGTACCTGCCGCGGATCGAGAGTCTCAGCGATTCGATCATGAACCGAAAGGAATTTTCGTATGATCCCGAGACCGATCCGGTATACGGGGCTTACCGTGACCAATATCTTCTCAACGCCGAACGCGCCGCCGAGGATACGATGGCCGCGTATTCCGCCATGACCGGAGGATATTCAAACTCGGCCGCGGTCACCGCGGCGGGACTGGCTCAGCAGTATTATATGAGTCAGCTTTCGGGAATGATACCCGAGCTGGCGCAGCAGGCGTATGAGCGTTACTCGGACGGCCTGAGCCGCGACTCGGAACTGCTTGGCGATATGATCGGGCTTTACGACACGGTTTGGGGCAACGCGTACGCCGCGAACAACAAGACGATAAGCAACGCCAATTCATCACTGTCGAGCAACGCCTCGAGAGACCAAAACGCTTTCGAGCGCCGCTGGGAGGAAGCGATGAACTCTCAGGACTACAATTGGACCGAGCTTTTGAATAAACAGAAATACAACTGGGCCGAGAAACAGAACAGCCAGGACTACAATTGGACCGACGTGCTGAACGGCCAAAAGTCGCAGTCCAACATGCTGGGGCTTGAAAACGCGGCGAACGAGAATATTATGCAGGGGATCTATATGGGCTATTACGAGGATATGCTTCGCGCGCAGCTGGAGGGAGACCGCCTCGACAACCGTCTGACGCAGGAGCGCATAAACCAATTGATCCTTCAGAACATGCTTGGCATGTAAAGCGCTTATAAAAACGCCTTCCGAATCAATTCGGAGGCGTTTTTTGAATTTAATTATTGACACTTTTTGAGGACGCTGTTATAATTTAATATTATAGCTTTTAGAAAGCGCTTATCAAAGGGTGAGGCATGTGCGTGTTGCGATTTGTGACGACGAGAATGTTTGGGTGAACAGGATCGAAGAACATCTGCTCAGATTCAAGAAGTCTCACAAGGATATCGAATGGGAGGTATTCTATTCGGGTGAGCAGCTTGTTGAGCATTATTCCCGCGGGGAAAGACTTTTTGATATTCTTATACTTGATATTGAGCTTAAAGAGCTGTCGGGTATCGAGACCGCTTTAAAGATTCGCGAGGCGGACAAGAAAGCCGCTATTTTTTTCATGACGTCTCACACGAAATATGTTTACGACTGCTTTAAGCCCGCGCCCGCGAATTTTTGGGTCAAGCCTGTCGAGTATGAGGTTTTGCGCGATGATTTTGAAGAAGTTATCCGAAAATCGGCCGACATGAAAAAAGAACTGATCTTTAAATGCCGCGGCGAATACAAAAAGATCCCGCGCGGAAGCGTGAATTATATCACAAGCAGCGCGAAAAAGGTGCTGATCCATACGGAGAACGGGAACTTTGAAATATACGGCACTCTGAAGGGAATTTCGGAGCGGCTCGGACCGCGGGGCTTTTCATCTCCCCATAAGTCATACTTTGTTAATCTTGACAAGGTGGAGACCTTTAATCCAAAAGAAGTGATACTGAGCGGAGGAGAGCATATACCCGTCAGCAAGTCAAGGCGGCAGCAGTTCAAAAAGGATTTTCTTGAGTATGTGAGCGGAGATAATTATGATATATACGGCGATTGACTTGATCACATTGGTGTTTGAGATAATAATTACATATATGTTTTTTGACGCTGTGCTTGATTCGCGCAGGGGCGGCGCTTTGGCGCGCGCGGCGGTAGGCGCGGCATACTGCGTCCTGACATGGCTTTATAATCTTTATATCGAGTCGTTTGTTTTGTCTTTTGTAATTATGCTGCTTCTGACGTTTATGTGCACCGCCGTTTACAAAGACAGCGTGCTTAAAAAATTATTGATGTCGCTGCTTTATATGCTCTTTATAGCGGTATCCAATTTTGTTTTTGTTTTGGCGGGGCTGGCGTTTGGGATCCCCATTGAGGAAATGTTAAGAGACAAAAGCATGTACAATATCATGGGTCTGGTTATCGTTATGATCCTGATGACTATTATGGTTAAAGCCGCGGGACTGTTTTTTAACAGAAGCCGCGCGAAAATCAGCGTGAGTTATTGGATATTGCTTCTCAGTATCCCTGTTGTGAATATTATTTTCATACTTCATTACACCCGCTATCTCTACAGCCTCAACGCGGAATTTTCGTATTCTCTTGTTATACTGACGGTCTCCGCCATGTATTCGACCCTGCTTGTGTTTTATCTTTTCGATAAACTGACGGCGCTGCTCTCGGAGCGCGACACGCTGAGCGAGCAGGTGGGCGGACAGAAGCGGCGGAATGTTGAAATTGATAAAAAAGAGGAGCATATTATGTCGGTCAGGCATGATATAATAAATCATATGCGGGTAATTCAATCGCTGATACGGCGCGGCGATCCGGAAGCGGCGGCTCGATACATAGACGAGCTGGATCTTGATTTTGATGGCGCCGACGGGCTGATCGACACCGGGAACACGGCGATAGATATTTTAGTCAGCGGAAAAAAGAGCGCCGCGCTGCGCCTCGGAATAGATTTTCATGAGAAAATAATTATTCCCGAAAATCTGAAAATAAGCAATGTCGACGCGGTGATGCTTCTGGGCAATCTGCTGGACAACGCCGTCGAGGGCTGCGCGAGAGCGGCCGCGGCGGAAAAGCGGATAAAGCTGACGCTGAAATACAGAAACAGCTATCTGCTCTGCGTCGTTGAAAACACGTCGGATCCGGTCAAAATCGGACGCGGTTTTTTAAAAACGTCAAAGGCGGACGCGGACTCTCACGGTATAGGCCTTAAAAATATAAAGCGCATTGTGAATAAATATAACGGAGAGTCGGTTCAAAAATATGAAAACGGAGTTTTTATATCCGAAAATTTGATTTTTATTGAATAAATTTTTGATTGATCTGCGCGAGCGGTCCATTTTTCCCGAAAAACAGACCAGTTTTACCGTGTAGGGATTTTTGGCGCTGTTTTTGTGTTATAATATAATCAGCGGACGCGGGCGGGTGCGGCGGCCGACTTGGTGAGTTTTATTAATAAAACCCTCAGAAAGACCCGAGCCGCGCGGCTCGGGTCTTTTATCGTTTCCGTATTAAAGTTATTATATTATTCCGAAATGACCTCGGCTTTTTCGATAACTATCGGGGTCTGCGGCATTCCCTGAGAGTCGCGGGGAACATCAAGAAATCCGTCAATGACTTCCATGCCTTCGGTCACCTGTCCGAACACGGCGTAGTTGCCGTCGAGGTTCGGCAGATCATCATAGCAGATATAGAACTGGCTGGACGCCGAGTCGGGAGCCTGCGAGCGCGCCATCGCCACGCTGCCGCGCAGGTGCGGAAGGGTGTTTTGCTCAAAGCCGTTTGAATAGAATTCGCCTTTGATCGTTTTGTCGCTGCCGCCGGTGCCGTTGCCGTCAGGATCGCCGCCCTGCGCCACAAACGCGTCGATCACGCGGTGGAAGGTCAGGCCGTCGTAAAAACCGCTTTTTACCAGACTCAGGAAGTTCTCGACCGTCTCGGGCGCGTATTCGGGCGCGCAAACTACGGTGAATGTTCCGCCGTCGCTCATAGTGAACTTAACGGTCGGTCCGTCCTCGGGGACCTTGCCGTCAAACTCGAAGGCCTCGCCCTCGGTCTTTGGCGCGCTTTCGGTTTTTGAGCCGCTTGATTTTGACGAGCTTTGCGAGCCGCAGGCAGTCAGCGCCGACAGCGCCAGAGCGAGCGCCGCGACCAGACAAAGCCGCTTTAAAAATTTTGTGTTTTTCATTTGGTTTCCTCCTAAAAATATTATTGTATATATTTTACATAAAATACGGCATTATGTCAAGGCCGGAGACGGTTTTACAAAAAAGCCGCGTATTTCGGCGGCTGTTTTGTATAATTTTTTTGTTGACTTTTTTCTCATACAGTGGTATACTGTATAAACCGAACAAAGGCGTTCGTCTGCTCAATGAGCGGCGAACGCCTGTTTTTTTGCTCGGAATACGGGCGTCGGGAGATCATTTTCGCGGAACCGCGCGGATATCCCCGATCGCTATGTTGGAAGGAGAAAGAGCTATGCTACTCAGAGAAGGCGAAAACGGCAACAGGATTCCGGCGGGATGCGCTATATCCGGTATTTTCTCGAAAAGCGGAACGAGAATCAACGGCAAGCAAATCATCGATTCGATTTCCGTTATGCACGACCGCTCAAACGGTCTCGGCGGCGGATTCGCGGGTTACGGCATTTATCCCGAATACAAGAATCAGTATGCCTTCCACGTTTTCTACGAAACAAACGAGGCGAAAGAGATCTGCGAAAGGTACCTCGACCGTCATTTTGACGTTATCAACCTTTCGAAAATACCCATCAGAAGGATCCCCGAGATCAAGGACGAGCCCCTGATCTGGAGGTATTTTGTCGACCCCCTGCGCACGCGTCTGGCGGCCTCGCAGCTTGACGAGAAGGAGTACGTTGTGCGCTGCGTCAACAGGATCAATACCAAGCTTGACGGCTGCTATGTTTTTTCCTGCGGAAAGAACATGGGCGTGTTCAAGGCGGTGGGATTCCCCGAGGACGTGGGCAGATTCTACAGATTAAACGAATACGACGGCTACTGCTGGACGGCGCACGGACGCTACCCCACAAACACCCCCGGCTGGTGGGGCGGAGCGCACCCGTTCGCGATGCTGGATTACTCGATCGTGCACAACGGCGAGATCTCATCATACGACGCGAACCGCCGCTTTATCGAGATGTACGGCTACAAATGCAATCTTTTGACCGATACCGAGGTCATCACCTACATAACCGACTACTTGCTCCGCAAGCAGAAGCTGAGCCTTGAGGAAATGGCGAGCGTCGTGGCCGCGCCCTTCTGGTCGACCATAGACCACATGGAGGAGCCGGAAAAAAGCAGACTCAAGTTCCTGCGCAACAAGTTCAGCAGTCTGCTTATCACAGGCCCGTTCTCGATATTGCTGGGCTTTACCGGAGGCATGATGGCGCTGAACGACAGGCTCAAGCTGCGCAGCATGGTCGTTGGCGAGAAGGATGACATGGTCTATATCGCCAGCGAGGAGTGCGCCATGCGCGTGATAGAGCCCAACCTTGACACGATCTGGTCGCCCAGAGGCGGCGAGCCGGTGATCGTGCGGCTTTACGACGAGGCAATGGAAGAGATCGGAGGTGACGAATAATGCTGCGTGACTACTTATATCCCGAATACGAGGCGGTGCGCAACCCCGATCTGTGTATCGGCTGCCGCGCCTGTGAGCGCCAGTGCTCAAACGAGGTTCATCGCTATGACAGCGACCTGGGCAAGATGGTGAGCGACAGCACAAATTGCGTTGACTGTCAAAGATGCGTTTGCCTCTGCCCGACCCACGCCCTTAAAATTGTAAAGAGCGACCATACATTCAAGCTCAACGCCAACTGGACACAGGAGGCGATAACCGACGTTATCCGTCAGGCGGGCACCGGAGCTGTGCTGCTTTCCGCCATGGGCAATCCGAAGGAATATCCGGTCTACTGGGACAAAATGCTCATCAACGCGTCTCAGGTGACCAATCCCTCGATCGACCCGCTGCGCGAGCCTATGGAGACAAAAACATATCTCGGCAAAAAGTCCGAGGAGATACAAAGAGACAGAAACGGAAACATTATTCCCGAGACCTCGCCTCAGCTTGAGCTGGAGACGCCGATCATGTTCTCCGCCATGTCCTACGGCTCGATAAGCTACAACGCTCACAAGAGTCTCGCGACGGCGGCCGAGGAGCTGGGTATCTTATACAACACCGGCGAGGGCGGACTGCACGAGGATTTTTACCAGTACGGCCCCAACACGATCGTTCAGGTCGCGTCGGGAAGATTCGGCGTGCACGAGGACTACTTGAACGCGGGCGCCGCCATAGAGATCAAAATGGGTCAGGGCGCCAAGCCCGGCATAGGCGGACACCTGCCGGGTGAGAAAATAGTCGACGACATTTCAAAGACCAGAATGATCCCCGAGGGAACCGACGCGATATCGCCGGCGCCCCATCACGACATATATTCGATCGAGGACCTGCGTCAGCTGGTGTTCTCGCTGAAAGAGGCCAGCGACTACAAAAAGCCGGTCATCGTAAAGATCGCGGCCGTGCATAATGTGGCAGCGATCGCCAGCGGCATAGCCAGAAGCGGCGCGGACATAATTGCCATCGACGGCTATCGCGGCGGCACGGGAGCGGCTCCAAAAAGAATACGCGACAACGTGGGTATTCCCATTGAGCTGGCGCTCGCCAGCGTCGATCAGCGCCTCCGCGACGAGGGCATCCGCGACGAGGTGTCCGTGGTCGTCGGCGGAAGCATCAGAAGCAGCACCGACGTGGTAAAGGCGATAGCGCTGGGCGCCGACGCGGTCTATATCGCGACCTCGGCACTTATCGCGCTGGGCTGCCACCTCTGCCGCAGCTGCCAGGCCGGCAAGTGCAACTGGGGCATCGCGACCCAGGTGCCCGAGCTGGTAAAGCGCCTCAACCCGGCGGACGGCAAGGAAAGGCTTGTGAATCTGGTCCACGCCTGGACCCATGAGATCAAAGAAATGATGGGCGGCATGGGCATCAACTCGATCGAGGCTCTGCGCGGAAACAGGCTTATGCTCAGAGGAATAGGGCTCACAAACAAGGAGCTTGAGATCCTGGGTATCAAACACGCGGGCGAATAAGGAGGGAATGCCGTTATGAAAAGAATTTATGTTAATGAGGAATGGTGCCTCGGCTGCCATTTGTGTGAATACCAATGCGCTTTCGCCAACTCCGGAATGGACGATATGGTCAAGGCTCTAAAGGGCAAGACTATCCACCCGAGAATACAGGTCGAGGGCGACAATAAGATAAGCTTCGCGGTCAACTGCCGCCACTGCTCCGACGCCCGCTGCGTCAAGGGCTGCATTTCGGGCGCCCTGTCACGCGACAAGGACGGAGTCGTGGTGATAGACACCGACAAGTGCGTGGGCTGCTTCACCTGCATACTGTCCTGCCCATACGGCGCGATTATGCCGTCAAGCGACCATTCGGTCGTGCAGAAGTGCCAGCTTTGCATGGACAACGCGTCGGGAGAACCCGCCTGCGTCAAGGGCTGCCCCAACAGAGCGATAGTATATGAGGAAAGGATTTAGGGTGATATTATTATGAAATATGATTACTTGATAATCGGTAACTCTATCGCCGCTGTCGGCTGCATCGAGGGCATAAGGGAGAACGACACCGAGGGCAGTATCTGCGTTGTTACCGATGAGAATTACAAAGTTTACGGACGGCCTCTGATATCGTATTATCTGTGGAACAAGACCACCGAGAAAAAGATGCTGAGCTACAGGCCGGATAATTTTTATAAGAAAAATGACGTTGAGCTTATGCTCGGCGCGCGGGCCGAAAAGATAACCCCCGAAAAGAAAACGGTCGGCCTCAGCGGCGGCCGCGAGATCGGCTACGGCAAGCTGCTGATCGCCGCGGGCTCATCGCCGTTTGTGCCGCCCATGAAGGGGCTCGACGGCGTTGAAAAGAAATTCAGCTTTATGACTCTGGACGACGCCAAGGCTCTGGCGGACGCGATAGACAAAGACAGCCGCGTGCTGATAGTCGGCGCCGGTCTTATCGGCCTCAAGTGCGCCGAGGGCATAAGCGACCGCGCGGGCAGCCTGACCGTTGTCGATCTTGCGAACAGGATACTCCCGAGCATTCTGGACGAAAAGGGCTCCGCCATAGTGCAGAAGCACATCGAGCGCCGCGGCGTTAAGTTTTACCTAAACGACAGCGTGGCCGAGTTTAAAGACGGAACAGCGACGCTTTCAAGCGGCAAAAAGATAGAGTACGACGCGGTGGTTATCGCGGTGGGCGTGCGGCCCAACACCGCTCTCGCGGCTGACGCGGGCGGAGAGGTGAACCGCGGAATCACCACCGACTTAAAATGCGCGACCACGATCCCCGACGTGTACGCCGCGGGCGACTGCGCCGAGTGCCTTAACAGTATAACGGGCAAGAATCAAGTTTTGGCGCTGCTGCCAAACGCCTACATGATGGGGCACGCGGCGGGCGTCAACATGAGCGGCGGCGAGGAATTATACGACGACGCCATTCCGATGAACGCCATCGGCTTCTGGGGTCTGCATATCATAACCGCGGGAGACTACGAGGGCGAGGTCTATGTGAAGCGCGAGGGGACCAAGTACAAAAAGCTGGTTACCGCGAACAACAATCTGCGCGGTTTCATACTGATCGACGATATCGAAAGAGCCGGAATTTACACCCGTCTTGTGCGCGAAAAGACGCCGCTTGACGAGATAGATTTCGAGGCGATAAAAGAAAGGCCGCAGGAAATGGCGTTCTCAAGAGCGGTCAGAAAAGACGACTTAGGAGGTGTCAAGTAATGAAAATCAACGCGGGACTCACATACTACGATGAGATAAACAAAAAGATCCGCGCCACACGCGACAAAAAAGTCGAGGTCGACAACTGCCTGGGTCAGAGATATATCGGCTGCGGAATTTCCGGCAAGGAGCTTGTGGTAAACGGCACGCCCGGCAACGCGCTGGGAGCCTACTTAAACGGCGGCACCGTGACGGTCTACGGAAACGCGCAGGACGCCACCGGCGACACCATGAACGACGGCGTGATCTCGATACACGGCTCGTCGGGCGACGCCACGGGCTACGCCATGCGCGGCGGCAAGATCTTCGTGCAGGGCGACGCGGGCTACCGCGCGGGCATCCATATGAAGGCGTATAAGGACAAGGTGCCGGTGCTGGTGATCGGCGGCAAGGCCGGAAGCTTTCTCGGCGAGTACCAGGCGGGCGGATATATAATCGTGCTGGGTCTGGGACACGACGACAGAAAGACGGTCGTGGAGCGGTTCTGCGCTACGGGCATGCACGGCGGTAAGATATTCCTGCGCTGCGAGGAGCTGCCGTTTGACATTCCGCCCCAGGTCAACGCGCGCAAGGCCGAAAAGGCCGACCTTGACGAGATAGAGTGCTACATCGACGAGTATATAGAAATGTTTGGCGGCGATAAGGCGATAATCATGAAGAAAAACTTTTTCGTCCTGACCCCCGACAGCAAGAACCAGTATAAGCAGATATATACGGCATGCTGACGTCGCAAATCCCTGCGCTTGCTTGTCCCGACGCGCTGCGTCGGGAGCTGCGCCCGCTTCGGGTTTGCTCCTTTTTCCCACAAAGCGCACTGCGTTGGCGCTTTGCGGGAGCCCTGTGCGCCGATCCCTACGCTTAATCGCCTTCCCGCAAGCGGGAAGGCTCATCCGCTTCGGGTCGGCTCCTCTTTCCCACAAAGCGCACTGCGTTGGCGCTTTGCGGGAGTAGGGGCGGATATATCCGCCCGCTTGGCTCGCCCCTTGGGGAGAGCTGTCAGCGAAGCTGACTGAGAGGGGTCAACGTTGTGATTAGATAATAGAAAATACGCGGGAATAATTCGGCGGATTTCTTTGCCGCGTTCCCGCGTCGTTTTGTATGATCCTGTAGTGGCGGATATATCCGCCCGCTTGGCTCGCCCCTTGGGGAGAGCTGTCAGCGAAGCTGACTGAGAGGGGTCAACGTTGT